>CAWBHA010000006.1:0-523061 GCA_963788585.1 uncultured Acidimicrobiaceae bacterium | reverse complement strand
CACTCGTGATCCCTCCTTAGGAGCAGTGCCGACGAGCGGGGCGCCCGTCCTGCCGTGCGACGTTGAAATTCAGATCCGCTCGATGACGTTGTGTTCGAAGCGAGCGAGTGCACTGAGCCTGCGGACACCCTGCCGGCCTGCCGTGGTGGATCACGTCTCCTGGATGTTTGGATTGTCAGCACCGGCGTGATCGCCACCCGTTAGAAGCGGGAAGAAGTGGGCGGCAACGCCTCTGAGGAAGCCGACGACCAATCTCGGTGTCAATGCCGTTCCAGGGTCGTTGAGTTCAGCCGGGAGCTTCACCTCCATCTCCCTGGCCTTGGCAATGAGAGCCGGGCCCATGCCCTTGCCCAGGGTGCTGAGTCCCTTGCCCACCACCTCGGGGTCCATCGTCCACGCAGGCACGGGAAGTGAGTTGACGGTTGCCCAGGTCTTCGGGTCACGGGGCGTGGTGAGTGAAAAGACGTGGTCGAACGTGCGGGCTGACGCATCCCGTCCGGTGAAGGCCTCACCGAGCCCCCAAGTCTTGCGCAGTGTGGCGATCAAGGACGTGTGTCGGTACTCCTCGTTGTACACCGATCCCGCCTCGACCCAGGGCGACACGATGACTGCGGGTACCCGGTAGCCGGAGCGCTCGAACGTGAATCCGCACTCGCCATGGGGTGTCGAGGGGTCGGGTGGCGGCACCGGTCCTGGAGGAACGTGATCGTAGGTGCCTCCGGGCTCGTCCCAACCGATCAAAAGTGCGGTGTTCCAGACGTTGGCACCGGTCTGCGAGGTGGCTGATCGGTAGGCGTTGAACACCCGCTCCAAGAATGCCTCGCCCGAGAGGGTCGAGGATGGGTTGTCGACCTCGATGTCCACTTTGTCCGAGAACGAACGGCCCATCGCCGGGTGATAGTCACCGTGTCCGGCCATCATGTTCGGCTCGATCAGCGAGAAGTCCGGGAGACTGCCCGCTGCCGCATCCCTCTCGAACTCGGCGAAGGGTACGAAGTGGGTGGCCAAACGGTCCTTCAGCCGGGGAAAGTGGATCAGCCCCGTGAACGACAGCGGCATTGGCTCCATGACGTAGACCTTCCAGGTCTTGCCGTGGGCTTCCAGCCGTTCAAAAATCGTCTCGGCGTCGTTCTCCGTGAACCATTTCCTCAGCGGACTGTTCACGACCGCACCCGAGGAGGTGGCCGCAGTCCAGAACGAGCGGTTCATGAACGTCTGCGACGGGACCTCGCTGAACCAATGGTCGAAGACGCCAAAGTCGCGGGCGAGACCGTTTAATACCGGGAGTTGTTCCGATGTGTAACCAGTCATGATGTGGGCGTACTCGTCGTAAGTCGGCTGGCGGCCGATCTCTCCGGTGAACGTCGAGATGTAGTCGGTCACGAACCCGTCCATGGTCGGGGTCGCTCCCGGAGGCGGAGCATTCCACGGCGCCGAGGCTGCCTCGCCGATCTTGAATCGGTTCTGGTCGTCGATGATGTTGAACAACTGGGTGTTGGTGTGGAAGTACTCCTCGCCCGAGTCCGGATTTGGCGAGTCCATATCGGTGGCGACCGTGTAGGAAACGTCCTTTCGGTCAGCACCGTGCTCGGCCCAGTTGGGGATCGGGTTGCTCAGGTTCTTGCCGATCACTCCCTCGAAGGTCTTGCCGTCCTCGGGGCCGTACAGGTGTCCGAGGACATTGTCGAGGGAGCGGTTCTCGAAGAGCACCACCGCGACGTGGTCGAGGGCGTGGGACCTATCGAGCGTCGACATCAGACACGGCTCCTCACCTCACAGACCTCCGGCAGCAGGCGACCTTGGACTGTAGTCCCAGAAGGCTGACGTGGGTCAGTTCAGTCGTGTTCCGAGTCGTGCCCCGAGTCGTGCCCCGAGTCGTGCCCCGAGTCGTGCCCCGAGTCGTGCCCCGAGTCGTGCCCCGAAACTCTTTGAGGGAGATTGCAGTCGATGTCGTCTGATGCCGTGCTCGTGCCCGTCTTTTTGTCAGTCGCTCACATTGACCGTGATACCCGGACTGGTACCGCTCACCCCTCCGGAATACGAAGCGACACTCTGGAGCGTGTAGGTCCCATCGGACAGGGTCGAGGTGTTCCAGCCCGCCAACCATCCGTAGACTGTGGGCGTTCCGGTGGCGATGACGTCGTCGCTCAGACCGTTTCCACTCAGCTCATACTGGACTCTGGTCACCCCGGGCGAGGCGGTGGCGTCGAGGTACTGGCTGCTCGACAACGTGGCGTCGTTGGAAGGCAGCACGACCGTGGTCGTCGGAGGCACGTTGTTCACGGTGATGGTGATGCCTGGACTCGTGCCGGACAGCCCGTCTGACGAGGCGACGCTCTGGAGGGTGTAGCTGCCGTTCGGCACCGTGGTGGTGTTCCAGCTCGCCAGCCATCCATAGAGGGTCGGTGTGCCGGTGGCGATCACGGCGTCGCTCAGGTTCCCTCCGGTCAGCTCGTACTGGACACGAGTTACCCCCGGCGAAGTGGCGGCGTCGAGGTACTGGCTGGTCGACAACGTGGCGTCGTTGGAAGGCAGCACGACGTTGGTTGTGGGAGGGAGCACCGTGATCGTGGCAGGGCTGGTCGCCGCCGACCCGACGTAGTTGGTGAAGACCGCCCTCACCTCCCAGCCGTTCTCGAATGGAGTGAGTGGCCCGGTGGTCAAGCTTGGATTTGTCTGGCCAGCCAGATCGATCCAGGTATTCCCACCGTTGACCGAGGCCTGCCATTGGATCGTTGGCGTCGTAATGTTCGCCGCTGCAGTAAAGGTCAGATCTTCTCCGGTGACCACCGATTGGCTCTGTGGGATCGTCGCGATGGTTGGCGCCTCATCCGGTTGGAAGATGTCCTGGCCGAAGGGAGTCAGCCCGGGTGCGGCTGCGAAGCCAAGGTGGCCATCCCCGTCGGTACCTCCGGTGGTGAGCCCGAGGAGATCCTCGTAAGCTCCGCAGCGCGGAGTAGTGGTTGTAGGAGCCGGTCGTGTCGACGGTTCCCGGCTGGATGTACTTGGAGTTCAGCAGGAGCGCCCCGATCTTCCCACCTCCCGGGTCGGCGCCCGGGGTGGTCGGCGCCGTTCCGAACAAGGGGCTGAACCCGGGGTAGGCCCAATTCGGACCGGGCTGCTCGTTGCAGCATGCGGTGGTGTCCGAGGTGTCGCCTTCGTCGAATGTGATGTCCACCAGCATCTGACCGGACTGGTACGACGGAGAGGCCATGATCAGCGGCATGTAGTGCTGCAGCCAGATATCGGCGGCCGTGAGCCCACCGGTCTTGCCGCCCTCCAGGTTGGTGCCGGCGCAGGTGGCGTCGTGGCCGTCGTCGCAGAGGTTCGGGGTGATGAATCCGAACTTGGGAGTCGACGCCTCGCTGGAGAGGTCATTGGCCAAATGGCCGGTGAACGTGTCGGGGAGCTGCGTGCCGTTGAAGGTGCTGGGCGTACCCACGGCCACCGTTCCGAGCGGGACGACGTTGGCGTCACATTCGGCGGTGTTGTCGATGATGGAGTGAAAGTACATGAATGGGTTGTGCCGAGTGGTGTACTGGTCGGTCGACTCGGCGGTGACGGTGTCGTCTGTCCCCCCCACGGTCGGATGTGCGCAGTCCGTGCCACCGAGGGGTCGGCCGTTCCTCCGTCCCGCGCCGGATCGTTGCCCATGTCCTCGGCGTACTCCCGCCAGGAAGCCACGTTGGTGGTCGGGTTCGGCGGGTAGGCGGTGTCGAGCTGGTTCGCGATCGTCTGTGCCCCCGCCGGGAAGACGCAGCCGTTGCCGTCGACCTGGCCGGGATAGGCGGTGGTGTTCGGGTCGGCGGTGCCCGGGGTCACGTTGACGAACTCACCGAGGTCGCAATCCGAGTCGGTCAAGGGCGTGGGGGCCTGTCCGGAGATCTCCGCTATGTAGTTGTCGAGGCTCACGTGTCCGATGGCGTAGTAGTTCGGGAGCAGCTCACCCTCTGGTACCAACGTGTTATTGAGATATGTCGCCGGGGAACCGGGCCCGAACGTGGTGGAGGCGTCCTCGTTCTCGAACTCGATGACGAGAACGTTGTTGATCAGACCTGGGGCGAGCGCGGCCCGTACCACCGGGCCCTGGGCTCCCGCATTGGCGACGCCCGACACCTGGCCGAGAGTTGCGATCCCAAGCACGGCAAGGACCGCAACGGCACCTCCAGTCATCCTCCGTCTCAGCCCAGTCATCGATGACCTCCGTGAACGTCGAGTCCGCCCGCATACCTCCGGACTCGTACAGAACACCATCAACGCTTGGCGACCACAATCCCCCTTTTGGGCATGTCACGTATGCTCTCTGGGCATGAACATCCAGCAGCTGCGCTACCTCGTCGCTGTCAGCGACTTCGGCTCGGTGAGCGCCGCAGCTCGGTCCCTGGGTGTCACCCAGCCGGTGATCTCTCGTTCTGTGCGCGCCTTCGAAGTCGAACACGGCGTCACGGTGTTCGCTCGGCGCGGCAGGCGGCTCGTCCCCACGGAGGCGGGACAGGCGGTTGTGGAATCAGCGGGTGAGGCCCTCGCAGCCATCGACACCGTGGAGCAGAAGGCACGGGAGGCGGGTGGCCAAGCCGAACTGGCCATCGTCACGACTCCCACGAACGGATTGCTCTTGACGAGGGCGCTGAGCGAACTTGGCCGTTGCGAACCCGGTCTCGAACTCAGAGTGTGTCGGGCCGGCGGCGCTGATGAAGTGCTCCGAAGGGTGCAAGACGGGGAGGCGGAAATCGGTTTCAGCGAGCTCGTCCCGTGGGTCCGTGATGGTCAGCTCACGTCGACGCCGATCGCCGAGGTCGAAGTCGTCTTGGTTTCCCCGAACGGTACGGAACTCCCTGCGTCGGTGTCATGGGACGACGTGGTGACGCAACCGCTGATCATGCCTCCGGCTGGTTCGAACAGACGGCAGCTCATCAATGACATGACGACCAGGACGGCCGGTACCACACCCCATGTCTCGCTCGTCACTGAAGATCGCGGAACCTGGATCGCGGCCGCCCAGGCGGGAATGGGATCTTTCCTCTCCTATCGGTGTGTCGTAGCCGGCCAGGAAGACGTCGAGATCAGGCGCTTCATTCCACCGCAAATGGTCACCGTTGGCTTCATGCAGCGCACTGGGCCGCTCTCCAGGGCCGCGGCTCGGTTCGTAGATCTCGTGCGGGTCGCGCACACGGCTACAGCGCTTCACCGATGAGACGGAACGATCCCGGGTTTTTGAGAGCGTAGGTCGTGAAGAGGCCCACATCCACAGCGCTCAGAGGCGTAATGCCCTTTGCACGCCGCTCGAACAGCATCCGGAACTCGTTCGGCATCAATTGCGAATCCTCACGGTGACAGGAGGACTGGTGCCGCTCTCACCACCTGCGTACGAGGCAACGCTTTCTAGCGTGTACGTCCCATCGGGCACAGTCTTGGTGTTCCACTCTGCCAGCCACCCGTAGATGGTCGTGGCGCCGGTCGCGAACACGCGGTCGCTCAAACCGTTGCCACTCAGCTCGTAGCTGACGCCGGTCACCCTCGACGACGCGGTGGCGTCGAGAAATACGGAGCCCGAGAGCGTGGCGCTTGTGCCAGGGAGCACGATGGCGGTCGTCGGAAGGTTGTCCACCGTGATGGTGACAGGGAGACTGGTGCCGCTGACTCCGCCGGCATACGAGGCAACGCTTTGGAGGGTGTAGGTGCCGTCGGGCACCTCCTCGGTGTTCCACTGTGCCAGCCAGCCGCAACAGCTCCAGGCACCGGTCGCGATGACATCATCGCTCAAACCGTTGCCACTCAACTCATAGACGATGCCGGCCACCCCCGACGACGCCGTGGCGTCAAGCCACTGGGAGCCTGAGAGCGCGGCTCCGTTCGCGAGTGGGACCACTGTGGTCGTGGGTGCAGGAACGTTCACGGTGCAAACAGCATCCAGCTGACGTCCATTGACGCCGTACTTGTTTCCGCACTGGCTGACGCCGGTCACGTAGGTGTTGTACGCCTGGGGGAGCACTACTCCCAACGCGCCGGCGAAATCGTTGTCGGTGATCGTTCCGCCCGTAATGAGGTCGAGGTCCATGACGTACTCATCCGGAGTTGCGCAGGCGGCGGCGGGCTGCGGCGTCTCATAGGTCCAAGCGCAGAGCGGGAACGTGTTGTCGGTCATGGTCAAGCCGACGATGAAGTAGAG
Source organism: uncultured Acidimicrobiaceae bacterium (assembly GCA_963788585.1). Lineage (GTDB taxonomy): Bacteria > Actinomycetota > Acidimicrobiia > Acidimicrobiales > RAAP-2 > Bog-473. The sequence goes on along the minus strand of CAWBHA010000006.1, from coordinate 516,892 downwards.
CTGGGCGGCGACCGATGTTCCGCCGCGGTACGGTTCCCCATAGTCGCCCGGTTGGAACCTGTTGCCGGTGATCGTCCAGTCGGCGTTCGTGTATGCCGCCTTCGTACTGTACGGATTGGTGCCGACGACCTCGAACACCGGGCCGTCGCTGTCCAAATCGTTGCCGTTGAACGTCAGATGCTGCTCCTGGACGCCCGGGACCTGGCCCTGGACCGAGGAGAACCAATCATTGCCCCAGTTCGACCACGTATTGTCCTCGATGGTCACGTAGTCCTGTGCGGCCCAGAAGGGCGTGCCGTTGGCGTTGAACGGCGTCGAGTACTGGTCGTATTCGAAATCCATCGCGTCGACGCCGATGTTGGTCATCGTCGAGTCGGCGATGGTCAGCCCGTTGCAGGGGGCGAGGGTCGGGCAGCCGACTGACTCCACGGTGAAGCCGTGGTAGCCGGCGTTCACGAAGCGGTCTTCCCAGAAGACGATCCCGGTAGAGAGCGCATCGGTGTCCGATAGATCGTAAGGAGGCGAGAGGTAGACCCAGTCGCCCTGGATGTTCTCGACCGTGGCGCCCGCGATCATCACGTTGTCGTCGGCCTCCATCTCGATGCCGTAGTCGCCCTCGACTCCCTCACCGCCATTGCTCCCGTTGTACGCGCCATCGATGGTCAGATCCGTGATCGTGAGATTCGAGTCCTGGGTGAGGAAGACGATGGGGTGGGCGTTCGTCGGCGCGGCAGTCTCGCGGAAGGTTGTGCCGTTGCCGTTCAGCGTCAGTCCTTTCGTGTCATTGAGCGTGAGAGTGTTGTTGATGACGAAGCAGCCGTCGAGCGGGAACGTCACCGTCGAGTTCGCCGGGAGCTTCTCCAGCCAGTTCGAGAGCGCGGTTGCGCTGTCGCCCCCGGTGCAGTTCGACGAGATGCTGGACGGGAGCATCAGGGTCGGCGGCCCCGCAGCTGCGGGCAAGGACGTCGACATCGTGCTCATCGCGCCGAGCACCACGATGGCCAGGCATTCGACGAGCACGAACTTCGTCCAAGTTGCGACGCGTCTTTTCACGCGAACCTTTCGACCTTACGGGCGCCAATGCGGAAAATTCCCCCGACTGGTCAGGTATCGGCTCGATCCCTGTCTCTGGGGAGAATCGCATCGATTGTTGATCGTCCCGTTATCAAGGAGGTTGGCTTCGTCAGGCCGGGCTCCCTGTTCCGGCGACACCCATCGGGCCAGACCGGTTCTCGGTGCGGGGACCCACTCCTGCGCGTCGCCTCGTCCTGTCTGCCTCCGCGGGTCGAGTCACAAGAGTTGGCCCGGCGACGGTCCGTCCGCGCCTGTGGTTGCGGTGATGGAGGAGACTCCCTCCCGTACGCCGATTGCAATGGGGGAGAGACTTCGATTGCCATCGGATCGGCAAGGCTTCGCACCCAGCGGCAACGTCACTTCGTTCGCTTGCCTGCCCCTGACGCACGACTTGGGGATCTCGGGGTCCGTCCCCGGACAGCGTTCGCTAGCCTTGCCGCATATGAGTAGCCAGCGAGTACCCGGTGGGGTGGTGCACAAGCTTCCGAGAGACCTGCGCGAGGCGCTGATCGACAACCCCACGGCACTCGGCGCGTGGAAGGACATCACGCCCCTGGCCCGCAACGAGTTCATCTGCTGGGTCGAGGATGCCAAGCAGGAGATGACACGAGGACGCCGCATCCGGCGAACCCAGGAGGAACTGGAGGAAGGCCAGCGCCGGCCCTGCTGTTGGCCGGGGTGCTCGCACCGCGAGCGCATCGGGTAGCGGGCCCACGGGGCGCCCTCTCCGCTGGCGGGACACATCCGGTTTGACGCGGGCTTGATGCTCTTCACTTCCAGGCTCGGACACGTCGGCGGGCTGGCGATGGTGAGCAGAGCAGTGCTTATGACGCCGTCACCAGCGGGATCCTCGACGTCCGGGGTGAGCCCCCGCCTGCCAATCCACGCGGATGGCCCCCTGTCCGCAATACGGGTTGGCCGACTGCCTCCATGTCCGCGACCACATACTCGAGCAGTGCGCTGCCGTGAGCAGATGCCACGGCGATGTCGTGGCTCAACGCGGTGGCCTTGCGGAGACCTTGCAGCCGGAGGACGTCCCCCGCCGCCCTGCTGTTGGGAAAGATCCCCGAATAGGACAGCTTGAGCTCCTCGAGTGATGCACCCACGTGCGCGGACTCGGGGTGGTCCAGGGGGAGGTCCACGTAGAGGGCGTCGACGCATTCGGAGAACAGCCGGGAGCGCTCTGCGTCGACCCGGGCACTCAGGTCCTCGCCCGCCCGGCTCACCGTCAGCACGGCGACGTTGTCACCGGGTCGGATCTCGACGTGGAGCTGCGAGCTCGGGGGGAGATCGACGCGGGCCGGGGCTTCGACGAGTTGGGACCGAAAGTCACAGATCGCGATCGTGTCGCGCACGATCTCCCGATGACGGTTCGGTGCGTACACCATGCGCTCTTTGCCGGGTCGGAGGCGGAGGAAGAACAGCGCGGCCGATTGCCGACCGACGTTGGGCTCCGACACGCTGTTGTCGACCGACTCGGGGATGAAGCCGAGCATGAAGCCCGTCTCGTGGCCGCCCAGATCGAGCAGGGCCTTCTGGCTGTAAGGATGGGCAGCGGTGGCCTCGCTGTACATGCCGACCAGCCCGCGCGACGTCACCCACTCGATCAGATATCGCTTGACTGTCGTGAAGATGTGCTGCCCGCGGGCTGATGGCAGCGTCAGCGCCTGGCCGGCGTGACCGACGAGATCTTCTGGGGCAGCGAGCAAGAGGCCGGAGTGACACAGCAGCTCGCCGTCGGCCGTTTCGGCGATGGCCGAGATCAGGATGCCGGCCGAGATGCGCCGGGCCACTTCGTCGGCGTCGTAGGTCCACAGAACGGGATAGCTGTCGCCGTAGACCGCCCGGACGGCATCGGTGAGGCGAGCCGATTCGGCGGCGGCGAGCATGCGAATTTGGATGTCCTCAAGCCAGACGGGATCCGGTGTCGGGGGCCCACCAGCCGGCGCCATGGCGTCATCGTAGGCGAGGCGGTTGGGTGAGCTTGGTTTCAGCGACCTGCATCGTCCCGGTCATCATCGACCCGGATGTCCAATGCGGAGAAGACGCGAGTGGCGAGAGGGAGGACCTGAGACCTGTCGATCACGATGTCCCTCAAGGATTCGCTTCCTCTGATATCGCTGAGCAGCGAGCCGTGGAATCGCGCCCCGGGCAGGACCGCCTGAGACATGTCGGTTTCGCTCAGGTCGCAGTCGAAGAAGCAGGCAGACTGCAAGTGTGCCGAGGAGAACTCGCCCTTCCGGAGGTTGACGTGGTCGAACAGCACTCGATCACCCTCGCACATCCGGAAGTTGACCAGGTCGAGCTTGCATGCAGAGAATCCGACGTCTCGCAAGCGTGCCTGGGGCATCAGCGAGCCCGACATTCGACAATCCTTGAATGCGACACGCGTGAAGGATGCCTCTTGCATCGCCGCACCCGAGAAATCACTTGCCTCCACCACGACGTCGACAAGTCGGAGATGGCTGAGCTCAGCACCCACGAACGATGCATGCAGAACGCGTGATTCCTCAATCGTCATGCCCGTCAAGCGGGCGTGAGAGAAGTCACCCTGGATCGTCAGCCGATAGAGATCGGTGTCGTCGGCGAGTCTCCGTACGGGTGGCAGAGGGCGGTCCGCTGGAAGGCGGGGCGGGACAGGTTGGCTGCTCGGTCTGACCACTCCGGGAGCTTACGCGGGTCAGGCGAGAGAGGCTTGCCCACTGGGCCGGCGTGCTCTCGATCGGCGAGTCAGCCTGCGATCTGGGCGGTGCCGTACCAGCGACGAAACGCGATCCCTGACCAGATCACCTCCACCACTCCGAACGGCCAGGCTCCGGAGAGAAATCCGTAGACGCTGGAAAGAAGGCATCCGAGGGCGAAGAGGGCGATAAAGGGTCTGCCTCTCTTCTCCAGGGCGTACATCGCCATCATGAACGAAACAGCGCAAACTCCGTAGATGGTGACACCGATGCTGGCCATCCGCTCATTCAAGCGGGATATCGCTCACCTCCTCGCATCCTGCCGCCGGAACGGCCCGACACCGGGCGTCGTCGGGCGGTCGGACCTACTCAGGGAGAGCGGCGAACGAAACCCCACGACCTCCGTGCTGGAGTACCTCGATCGCGCCGCCGGAGGACATGGTTGGAGGCGCAGCGTGGTGAGGAGATGGACTCAGGACTTCCCGGCCTCGTAGGTCTGGGTGAAGATGTCGCCCTGGGCCGCCGCCGAGCCGGAACGGCCGCCGCCAGGACCCCGCAGGACGTAGGCGACGATGAGCGCGAGCGCCGCCCCGGCGATGGGGCCTGCGACGTAGATCCAGTAGCCGGTGAACGTATGGCCGACGAGGTCGGGTCCGAACGTGCGGGCCGGGTTCATCGAGGCGCCCGAGATGGGGCTCCCCCACAAACCAGCCAGGGCAATGTAGCCCCCGACCCCGAAGGCACCGAAGAGGCCGATGTTCTGTGCTCCCGACGCCGTCCCGAGGATCACGCTCACCAGACCCATGGTCAAGATCAGCTCCATCCAGAAGGCGGACAAGTCTGAGTAGCCATGGGCGGGGTAGTTGGACCCGTACATAGCAGAGACGTTGATCACGGCGTGAAGGAAGAGCGCGGCCAGCGTGGCGCCGATGAGTTGCACGACGATGTAACCGGGTACCCGGCTCCACGGGAAGTCACGACGCAAGGCGAAGGCAATCGACACCGCCGGATTCAGATGGGCGCCGGACACCTTGCCCATGAACAGGATGATCGCCATCACGGTCAGAGCAGGGGCCACCACGGCAGCTTGGTGGCTGATCACGCCGGGAAAGGCGTGTCCCATCATGCCGCCACCGGCCGCGGCCAGGACCAGAAAGAACGTGCCGAGCAACTCGGAGAAGAGGCGGCGCCATTCCTGGCGGGGATCGTTGAAGTCGTTGACTCGTTCGATGATGCTCTGCTCGTAGCGGGCAATGGGGCCGATCGTCGGGGGCTGTTGCATCGCTGTCATCTGCGTCACACCTTCCAGGCTTCGGGGACTCCGTTGGCGTCGCTCCTCGGGCTGCTTCGCGGCATGCGGGCGCGACGACGAAGCGAGGCCGGTGCGAGAAGCACCGATACCAGCTTGGCTCCTGGATTCCCCGAGAAGGGTGATGCAGGACGTTCGTCCGGACGCGGTTCACAGCCTCCCCCCGAGCGCTGGGTTGGTGGGACACTGTCCGGCGTGAACGGGGTGGGTCCGCAGACAGGCCTCTGGGTAGACGAGAGCCTCGCCGTGCGCAACTCGCCCATCTCCGGCCGGGGCCTGTTCGCCACTGCCCCCATTGAGAGAGGGCGGGTCGTCGTGCGCCTCGGTGGACGCCTGGTCTCGAGCGCGGAGCTCGGAGAGCTCCTCCTCACCTCTTCGGTCTACGTGGACACGTTGACGATCGACGAGGGTGTCCACCTCGTCCTCACTCCGGGCAGCAAGGTGCATTATGGGAACCACAGCTGTGATCCCAACCTCTGGCACTCGGGGGCGTACGAGATCGCCGCCCGTCGCTGCATCGCGGTCGGAGAGGAGGTGACGGTCGACTACGGGACCCAGTCCGGTGCGCCGGGATTCTCCATGGTGTGCACCTGTGCGACCCCGCTCTGCCGAGGGATCGTCACCAGCGACGACTGGAGCCTTCCGCACCTTCAGCACGCCTACGCGGGTCATTGGGTCCCTGCGCTCGAGGAGAGGATTCGGCGTCAGGCAGAGTGCGCACTCGGTGAGTAGCCGTCAGGACCGGCGGATCTGCATGCGGGGGGCTGCGGGGTCGATGCCCCAGCTCGCGAGCCACCTGGGCGTGATGCGGATGACTTCGCGGCTCATGGACGCTACGGGCGGATCGACGTCTTCCAGCGCGACCGCAGCGCCGCGGATCTCGAGGCCGCGGACCGTCCACGGGTCCCGTGAAACGAGGTCGTCGACGATGACAGCGACCTGGTCGTTGGCCTTGACATTGCGGAACTTGCGCGTGGCACCCATGGCGTGCCCGCCGATGAGGATGTCACCGGTTTCCTCGTCGAGGAACGCGCCGACGGGGTTGTTCTGGGGCGCACCGCTGACATCCACGGTGGCGAGACGCGCCAGGGGCTGGCTCTTCAGGTAATCACGTTCGGCTTGGGTGAGGGCGATGGTCATCCCCGCAGCGTAAGACTCCGATCGAGCTGACCCAAGGCGGGGGGACCGGCCGCGTGACGGATGTGCTCCAGCGAGAGCTCGATCGTCTCGTTCCCTTCAGACCGAAGGCAGTCCGGCGAGTGGCCCGACGACCGGATGAGGCGGGTTCGGGCTTCGTCGAGGGTGATGGTGAAGGACTCGCCGTCTGGCTCGATCTCGAGATCCCAGTACGGACGCCACTCCGTCGAGATGCGACGATGTCGCACTTCGATCCCCTTCAAGATCCGACAGAAGCGCAACTGGCGCGAATCAAAGATCCATGTGCTGTGACACGACTCCAGGACAATGAGGTTCATGTGGCGAGCATGCCCGATCGCCCTGCGTCCGGACTCGAAATTGGCTGGCGACGGCCTTGGGATTTCGTTGCCGCTCGATGACGGCGCGGTTCCGACCGGCGATCCCGGCTACGGCCGTGTGACAGATTCCGTCGCGGTCACGCCGAGTTTGGTCAAGAAGCCGCGGGAGTCGGATTGGACCCACTCTTCCGCCAATCGGCCATCAGGGTCGTACCGGAAGGTGGCGATCAGTTCCCATTCGACGTGGTTGCCGGTGGGTTCGAGTGGGCCGACGGGCGAAGACGTGAACACGTGGGTGAAATCGCCCGAGAAGGTCGTCCGGGCCGCGAGGAAGTGCCCCTCGACAATGATCTGTTCACGGACGATGCGCAGGCCGTCGAAGGCGGCGCGCAACGAGGCGAAGTAGGCGCGGAGCTCCTCGAAGCCGAGGTCGCCGCCGGGCCCGTGGAACACGTAGCCCGTGGCGAAGTAGTCCCTGAGCTTCGCATCGTCCTCGCGGGCGATCGCCTCGTCGCCGATGCGAATCAGATCCTGGGCCAACGGACTGTCGGAAATGAAGCCGGACACGGTTCTCCTTTCTCCCTTCGTCATGCGGTCTGCCTCACGGCGCCTCACCCTGCTTCGGAACGACCTTGATCATCTGGAGAGCCGGATTCTCGGCGTCCCAAAGGGCTGGGAATTCCTCCAGTGGCCGGAAGCCGTGCGCGAGATAGAAGGCGCGCGTCTTGGCGTACCCGGCGTCGGGCTTGCTCGGGGCGAGCGTCTTCACCTGGAGGAACTCCACGCCGTCGGCGGCCAACATGCCTTCGGCGTGCCCGAGCAAGGCCCCGCCGATGCCCTGGCGATGGCGTTCCGGCAGCACGGCCATCACGGAGACCTCGGCGGCGTACCGGCCGTGTCGCACGAGCGTGAGAAACCCCACGTCGTCGTCGCCGAGTGCTGCGATGACCGTGGGCGACCGCTCCGCGGTGGCGACGTAGTCCTCGACCGAGGCGGGGATCCCGAACCACGTCGGCAGCGCCTGCAAGATCCTGCGGCAGGTCTCCCCGGCTCCCTGCGGTTGGTGGCGGATCCGGAGTGCGTCATCACGGGCCACCCGAACAGCATGCCCCCTGGAAAGCGAGCGGTCGCGGGTGGGCCGCGGTCAGTTCCCGGTCCACACCGGTGGGCGCTTCTCCAGGAAGGCCGCGACCCCCTCGCGCGCGTCCGCCGACGCCGACGCCGTGCGCAGTGCCGCCTCGGTCTGCTCCCAGCCGAACGCGTCGCCGTCGGCGATGACGTCGTTCACGGCCGACAGGGACGCCTGGACCGAGACGGGAGCGTTCGTGCAGATCTCCGCCGCCAGCCGTCGCGCCTCCTCGACGGCCCCGCCGGGCTCGGTGAGCGACGTTGACGAACCCGGCCTCGTAGGCCCGCGCGGCATCGATGGGGCGGCCGGTCAGGATGAGCTGGCGCGCCAGGTTCAGCGGCAGCGCACGCGGGCCCCGAAAGAGCCCCGCGCACGTGGGGATCACCCCGATCGAGACCTCCGGCAGGCCGAAGCGGCGCCTGGCGCGACGCGACGACGAGGTCGCAGGCCAGCACGATCTCGAGGCCGCCCCCGAGGGCGGGGCCCTCCACGGCGGCGATCAGGGGCTTGCGGCGTCGCCGCCGTATGAGGCCGTACTCGCCGCCCCGGGTCGTGACGTAGTCGCCGCCCGCGGTCAGGTCGCTGCCGGCGCTGAACACCTCCCGGGTGCCGGTGAGGATGCCCACCCACAGCTGGTCGTCGTCGTCGAGCTCGTTGAGCGCATCGTCGAGCTCGTCGGCCATGGCGCGGTCGATGGCGTTGCGCTTCGCCGCCCGTTGCATCGAGATCACGAGCACGTGCTCGTCGCGCTCTCGTCCGACCAGCGCCTCGGCGGCCTCGCCTCTTCCGGTCACGCGTTCCCCCGATCACCGAGCCTTGGGACGGCGTCACGATACCGCCCCGCGGTGACAAACCGCTGGGCCGTGCGCCCCGTCCCGAGCGGCGCGCCAGGCGCTCCGCCGCCCGGCGGAGGGCGGTCGGGGAGGGCGCCTCGCGCGAAGGGTCAGGTTCCGGCCATGCCCACGACGGGTTTGTTGAGCGGTTTGCCGCCCATCGAGCCGTAGAAGGGCGCGTTGTAGCTGAAGATCCCGCCGTCGGAGGCCACGAAGCGGTAGCCCGAGCCGTTCTGGTTCGCCTCCATGCCCACGATGGGTGCGTTGAGATGGATCGAGCCGGTCGAGCCGTAGAAGGGCGCGTCGAACGAGAAGATCCCGCCGTCGCTCGCCACCTCCCAGTACCCGCCGGTCTGGGCGTCGGCCGCCATCCCGACGATCGGCTGGTTGAGCGCGTGCCCGCCCATGGAACCGGAGAAGGTGGCGTCGCCGTAGCTGAAGATGCCACCGTCGGAGGCCACGAGCCAATAGCCGTGCCCGTCGGGTGTCGCCGCCATGCCCACGATGGGTGCGTTGAGATGGATCGAACCGGTCGAGCCGTAGAAGGTGGCGTCGCCGTAGCTGAAGATGCCGCCGTCGGAGGCGACCAGCCAATAGCCTTGCCCGTCGGGTGTCGCCGCCATGCCGACGATGGGCTGGTTGAGCGGCTTGCCGCCCATGGACCCGTAGAAGCCGGCGTCGCCGAAGGCGAACATGCCGCCGTCGGAGGCCACCTCCCAGTACCCGCCGCCGTCGTGGGTCAGCGCGGTGCCCACGACCGGCTTGTTGAGGTGGATGCTGCCGGTCGAACCGCAGAAGGGGATGTTGCCGTAGTCGAACACGCCGCCGTCGGAGGCCGAGAGGAGGTAGCCGTTGGGACCACCGGCGGGTGCGTTGCACGGCACCTGGATGGTCGGGGGCGGCGTTCCGGCGTCACCCGTCAGCTGCGGGTCGTGATGGAACTGCGGCCAGGCGCCCTGCTCGTAGACGCTCGCGCCCGAGCCGCTCGTCCCGTCGACCTCCCAGTGGCTGACGACGCCGATCAGGTTGCCGCCGATGACGGCGGAACCGGCGCCGGTGATGCCGATGTGGCCATCGGGGTCGTCGGTGACCAGCGGGGAGCTCTGGAACGCGTAGTTGGTGCCGAGTGTGGTCACCTGGGCTCCCGACTGGCCGTCGAAGATGTCGATGCCGTCCGTCGTGGGGACGATCACGTCCTGGTAGCCGCTGCCGGTGAGATCGGCGGTGACCGGCGAGCCGATGACCTCTCCGGTCGTCGGCGACGCCCAGATGACGCCGCCGTTCGTCCCGTTGAGCACGTAGACCGTGTTCGACGACGTCCCCTCGACCACGTCGAGCTGGCCGTTGCCCTGGACGTTGGCCAGGGCGGGGGAGTCGGCGGTCACGCCGTTGAGGACGTCGCTCCAGGCGAGACCGCAGCTCGTGTTGAGGGCGAACACCCGGTCGGAGTCGGACGCGCCGCCGTAGTAGCTCCCGTCGCCGATGGCGATGCCGACGCCGCCGCCGGCCAGGAACTGCCCGACCGCGGGCGACGATCGATCGATGTTCTGGTTCGTGTTGTACTCGCAGATGAGGCCGCCGGCCGGGTCGCCGGTCCCGGCGTTCCCCCCGCTCGAGAGGATCCGGATGTGGCCGCCGTTGGCATACGTCTCGCCGTAGGCGACGCCGGCGCTGGAGTCGCCGCCGCTGATGATCTCGTTGTTGCCGTCCGAGTAGAGGTCGGCCACCGCCGCGGTGGAGAACACCGAGTCACCCTGGAACCAGGGGAAGCCCCCGAGGAGCGCACCGTTCCCTGCGCCCAAGGCGTAGGTGTTCTGCCCGAGCGACCCCGCCTCGACCCCGTAGCCGCCCGCGTAGCTGCCGACGGTCAGGGACGCCGCGACGCCCGAGCTCGGCGTGGGGTCGGTCCCGGGGTTCGTCGCCGGGACGAACCATTGATCGCCCCCGTTCGGCCCGATCGCTTGATACCCGCCCGTCGTCGGCGAGGCGGCGTCGCCGCTGCCGACGTAGACCGTGTCGGTGCCGTTGGCGTCGATCGGCGCCACGGACGGTGACGCGTCCACCGGCGCGCCCGCGTCGTACGGCCAACCGGCGACCGGAGTCCCACCGCTGAGATGGAACGCGTAGACGTGGCCCGAGCGGTCCCCGACGACCACGGCGGGTGACCCGTCGAGGTTGGCGACGTTGGGAGAGGACAGGGCGATCGGGCCGTTGGCGTCGTTCAACCCGTTGCTCCACTCCTCGGTGGTGTAGAAGCCCGCCGCATGAGCCACCTGGCCCGCCTGTGCGGCAGGGGCGGCCGAGAGGGTGGTGGTCGCGGCCAGTGCGGCGACGGCAGCCATGATCGATGCCGGCAGGTAGAACCTCGGCGCGCGTCGACTCACGTCACTCTCCTCACGGGTGGCCCACAGGCACACCATCGGCAACACGGTCGGTGTTCTTGACCCCGTTCCGGTTTGTTCATGCGCAAGGAGGGATGCGGCGTCGACGGTGTTGCAGCGGGCGTGAAACGCCGGCGACCAGGGATGACACCCTTTCGTGGACCGTGCCACCTACCATGCTCGCAGTGATCCGGTCGTTCGCGAACCGGCTGGCGCGCTGATGGGGCGGCGTATCCGATGGCTGGGCATCGTCATGGTGGTCTGCCTGGGCCTTGTCGTGGCGCAACTCGTCAACATCCAGCTGGTCAAGGGCAAACAACTGCAGGACTCGCCGAACAACCCGCGCGTCGCGGCCCAGCGCTTCGACAACGCCCGGGGCGAGATCCTCGCGTCCGATGGCACCGTTCTCGCCCAGTCCGTCCCCACCCCCGCAAGCACCAACAAGGTCGACTACCCGTACGACCTACGTGCGGGAGTACCCCCAGGGTCCGCTGTACGCCGACATCACCGGGTACGACTCGGCGCTGAACTACGGCTCGACGGACATCGAGAACGAATACGACCCGTACCTCGGCGCCCACCAGCAGGCCCCGCAGACCCTGACCCAGCTGCTCTTCCGCGAGAAGCTGCCGACCACGACCGACAACGTGACCTTGACCATCGAGCCGAGTCTGCAGAACGCCGCGTGGCAGGCGCTGACAGAGACGCCGGGCAACGACGACGGCGCCGTCGTCGTCCTCAATCCGAAGACCGGCGCGGTGCTCGCCATGGTGTCGAACCCGACGTACGACCCGAACACGCTGGCGTCCACCTCGCTCCAGGCCGAGCACCTGGCCTACCTCAGCTACACCGCGCCCGATGGCGAGGGCTACTTCCCGCTGCGCTCGATCGCCACCTCGGAGTCGTTCTTCCCCGGGTCGACCATGAAGGTGGTGACGTCCGCCGCGGCCTACAACCTCAAGCCTTCCCTGGCGGGGTTCGACTATCCGGTCCAGCCCTGCCAGAACTTCTCCGACTCGGACAAGCTCCTCTGCAACGACGGGAGTACGCCGAGCGACTCGGTGCCGTGCGGCGGGACCATGACGTCGATGCTGCCGGAGTCGTGTGACCCCGGGTACGCCGAGCTCGGTGTCCAAGAGGGCTCGACCACGTTGCGCCAGCAGGCGGAACTGTTCGGTATCAATTCCGTGCCGCCGATCGACCTGCCGGCGCTCGGCCAGCAGCCCGTCGGCGGTGTGATCCAGTCGACGCTGCAGACGCTGGCGCCGAACGCCCAGGCGCTGCAGGGCTACGCGTCGATCGGCCAGGACGTCGTCGACGACACCCCGCTGCAGAACGCCATGGTGGCCGCCGGGATCGCCAACGGGGGAGTGGTGATGACGCCGCATCTGATGTCGTCCATCCAGGGCTCGGACGGGTCGCTCGTCAAGCGCTACACGCCCACCCCCTTCCACCAGGCGACCTCCCCTGCCACCGCGCAGGCGGTCACCGCGCTGATGGAGGGTGTCGTCGCCAGCGGCACCGCCGACAAGGTCGGCTTTCCGTCTTACCTGTGCGCCGCGGTCAAGACGGGGACGGCACAGACTGGCCCGCAGCAGGGCGTCAACCACGACTGGATGATCGGCTTCGCCCCGGCCAACAACCCGCAGATCGCGGTGGCCGTCGTCGTGCCGAAGCAGAACATCAATTCCGACGGCGCCGGCATCGCCGGCCCGATCGTGAAGAAGGTCATGCAGGCGGCCCTGCCCCTCGGTTCGGTGCAGCAGCCGTGCTCGGTACAGGCGCCCCCGCTGTCCACCTTCACCCACTAGAGCGGAGCCGGGCCCGGCCGCCCGGGCCGACCACCTCGGAAGCGTCCCCGCTTCCGCCTGCTACGCTACCTGCGTGCCTACGCAGATAGTTGAGAGTCCGGCCCGGGAGGAGTTCCGTGCGGCCGTCGGGATGCTGAAGCTCCTGGGCGACGAGACGCGCCTGCGGGTCATCTGGGCCCTGCTCGAGGGCGAGCACTCGGTCAACGAGCTGGCCGAGCTGGTCGGGGCGCAGCCCGCCGCCGTCTCGCAGCACTTGGCCAAGTTGCGCCTGGCCCGGCTGGTGCGCAGCCGGCGCGAGGGGACGCGGATCTTCTACGTGGTCGACGACGCGCACGTCCGCCGGCTGGTCGAGGAGGTCCTGACGCACGCGGACCACGTGGCGACCGATGGCTGAGCACGACCACGATCATGACCACGTCGGAAGGGGGGCGGGACACCCCTCGGCCGACACCGACCGGCGCGCCCTGATGCTGTCACTGGTCCTCCTCGTCGCCTTCATGGTGTTCGAGGTCGGGGCCGCCGTCGCGTCGAACTCCCTGGTGCTGCTGGCCGACGCCGGGCACATGCTGGTCGACGTCGGCGCCATCGCCGGGTCGCTCGTCGCCATCCATCTGGCGGCCCGCCCCGAGACGCGGTCGCACACCTACGGGATGAAACGAGCCGAGATCCTGGCTGCGGCAGCCAACGCCCTCGCGCTCATCGTCGTCTCGGCCCTCGTGACGTGGGACGCGGTGGTCCGTCTGCTGCACCCGTCGACCGTCGACGGCGCCGTCCTCATCTTCGTGGCCGGGGTGGGGGTCGTCGTCAACGTGGTCGCCTCGCTGACGATGGCGCGGGCGGATCGGCGCTCGCTCAACGTCGAAGGGGCCTTCCGGCACATCCTCACGGACCTGTACGGCTTCGTCGGCACCCTGATCGCCGGGATCGTCATCGTGGTGTGGGGTTTCGACCGGGCCGATGCGGTGGCGTCGCTCGTCGTCGTCCTGTTGATGCTGAAGGCGGCGGCCGAGCTGTTGCGGCCCTCGCTGCACATCCTGCTCGAGGCGACGCCCGAGGACATCGACCTCGACGAGGTGCGCCGCCACCTGCTGGAGCTGCCCGAGGTGCAGTCGGTGCACGACCTGCACGCGTGGACGCTCACGTCGTCGCTCCCCATTCTCACGGCCCATGTCGTGGTGACCGACGAGTGCCTGAACACGGGGGAGGCCGGGCGTGTCCTCGACCACCTCCAGGAGTGCCTGTCCGGGCACTTCGACGTCGCGCACTCCACGCTGCAGTTCGAGTCGGTCGTCCACATCGAGCACGAGCTCGGGGGTCACCCCTAGGCCGAGGTCGGTGGGTCGATGGCCGCCACCAGCTCGACATGTTCGGTCATCGGGAAGATGTCGAAGGCGCGCAGCTCCGTCAGGTCCCAGCCTTCGTCGAGGAGCACCCGCAGGTCGCGCCCGAACGACGCGGGGTCGCACGAGACGTAGATCACTCGGCGCACCGTCGAGGCATGGCCGCCCAGCGCCGCCATGACATCGGTGCCGGCCCCCTCCCGGGCGGGGTCCAGGACGATGACGTCGGGCCGGCCCACCTCGTCGGTGACCAGTTGCGGGGTGACCGCGGCGTGGCGGACGTCGAGGGCGGCGATGCCGGCACCGTTGTGCCGCGCGTCGGCGCAGGCCCGGGTGTCACGCTCGACCGCGAGCACGGTGCCTTCGGGGCCCACTGCGTGCGCCAGCGGGACGGCGAACAGTCCGGCCCCTGCGTAGAGGTCGGCGACCGTCTCGGCGCGGCAGTCGCCGGCGAGCGCAAGGACCGCGTCGAGGAGTGCGCCGGCGGCACCGGTGTGCACCTGCCAGAAGACGCCCGCCGAGATGCGGTAGACCCGCTCGCGCACGGTCGCGTGGACGACGGCAGGCGCCCGACGCGCCGTGCCGCGCACGACCAGCCCGGCCTCGACGTCGGGCAGCGGGCCCACGGCGCGGCGCCCGCGCGGCGTCAGGGTCACCCGGGCCTCGCCGGGGACCGTACCGGTGACGATCTCGAGCTGGGACGCGCCCGGCCAGCGCGCCGTCAGCGCGCCCGTGGACGTCACCGCCGGGCTGGCCAACGGGCAGTCGTCGACGTGTTCGATCTGGTGCGATCGATGGCGTCGGAAGCCGACGGTCCCGTCGCGGTCCACCGCCACACGCACGCGGCTGCGCCAGCCCAACCCGTCACGATCCCCCTCGACCCGTTCCACCTCGACGTGCCGCTGCAGGCCGGCGAGACGCTCCAGCTGCTCGGCGACCCGGAAGGCCTTGAGGCGCCGTTGTGCCGGGAGGGCCACGTGCTGGAAGTCGCAGCCCCCGCATCGCCCGGGTCCCGCATGGGGGCAAGGTGTGGGGACACGGTCCGGGGACGGTTCGAGCACCTCGACCGCATCGGCCCGCAGCGTACGAGCGGGTCGTGGCGGTGACCCGGGCCCGCACGCGCTCTCCCGGGAGCGAATGGCGCACGAAGACGACCCGGCCGTCGGGCGCCCGGGCGACGCACCCGCCGCCGGCGGCGACGGCACCGGTCCGGAGCTCCAAGAGGTCGGGGTCGGGTCCGCTGCCGGGAGCCGGTTCGGGGGCGCCGGGTACCGCCATGGCCTGCGACACTAGAGGCGACCGGAAAAGACGCGCGGAGGTGTCGATCTGGGGGCGTCCCGATCGTCGTAGGGACGAGAACACACACCGAACACTGGAGGACAGATGCGATACCTGCTGCTGATTGCCGGCGACGAAGCCGCCCAGAACAGCCTCTCGGAGGCCGAGGATGACGCCATGTTCGCCGAGTACGGCGAGTGGATGAAGGCGATGGCCGAACGGGGCATCCTGCAGGGCGGGGAGCGTCTGCGCCCGAGCGCGGACGCCACGACGGTGCGGTTGCGCAACGGCGAGGTGCTGGCCACCGATGGCCCGTTCGCCGAGACCAAGGAGCAATTGGCCGGATACTTCCTCGTCGACTGCAAGGACCTCGACGATGCGCTCGAGGTGGCGGCGAAGATCCCCGGTGCACGCACCGGCAGCATCGAGGTGCGCCCGATCTGGGAGCGGTGACCGCCGAGGTCGACGCCGCCCTCACCGAGGCGTTCCACGAGGAGTGGGGCAGGGTGATCGGCACCCTGATCCGCCTCACCGGTGACTGGGATGTCGCCGAGGAGTGCGCGCAGGACGCCTTCGCGCGGGCGGCCGAACGGTGGCCCAGCGACGGCGTCCCGCGCCGTCCCGGCGCGTGGCTGACGACGGTGGCGCGCCACCGTGCCCTTGATCGCATCCGGCGGACCCAACTGGGCGCGGCGAAGCTCCAGGAGGTGGCATCGGTGACGGCGGCCGACGATCCCAAGGGATGTGACACCGACGACGTGCCCGACGAACGCCTGGGCCTCATGTTCACCTGCTGCCACCCGGCGCTGTCGTTCGAGGCGCAGGTGGCCCTCACACTGCGGACGCTGGCCGGAATGACGACGCAGGAGATCGCCCGGGCCTTCCTCGTGCCGGAACCCACCATGGCGCAGCGCCTGACGCGGGCCAAGAAGAAGATCCGAAACGCCGGCATCCCGTTCCGCGTCCCGCCTGCGCACCAGCTTCCGGACCGCACCGGCGCGGTGTTGGCCGTGCTCTACCTCCTTTTCAACGAGGGGTACGCGGCCACGGCCGGCGAGGACCTCATCCGCGACGCCCTGTGCGACGAGGCGATCCGTCTGACGCGCACCCTCTGTCTGCTCATGCCGGACGAGCCCGAGGCGCTGGGGCTGCTGGCCCTGCTGCTGTTCCACGATGCCCGGCGTGCCGCGCGTGTCGACGACGCCGGCGATCTCGTCCTTCTGGACGAGCAGGACCGTCATGCCTGGGACGCGGCGCTGATCGCTGAGGGTGCCGCGGTGCTCCACGCCGCCCTGCGGTTGCGCCGCCCCGGGCCCTTCCAGGTCCAGGCCGCCATCGCGGCCCTGCACGCGGAGGCGGCGACCGCCGCGGACACCGACTGGGCAGAGATCGCCGCGCTCTATGGCACCCTGGCCACGATGGCGCCCTCCGCGGTGATCGAGCTCAACCGGGCCGTGGCCGTCTCGCTGGCCGAAGGACCCGAGGCGGGCCTGGCCCTGGTCGACCGCCTCGACGCCGCGGGTGCGCTGCGCGGCTATCACCTCCTGCCGGCGGCGCGGGCCGACATGCTGCGTCGGCTCGGCCGGCACGCCGAGGCGTCCGCCGCCTACCGCGATTCGCTCGCGCTCGCCGGGACCGACGCCGAGCGGCGCTTCCTGGAGCGACGGCTGGGCGAACAGCCGGTTTGACAGGCCGCGACCCCGTTGCCATCGTCTCGCCCGGACCCGGTCGCCGCCAGTGGCGCTCGATGGGTCCGCGACGAGAGAGGACGTACTGATGCTGCTGCAGGACAGGGTCGCGATCATCACAGGGAGCGGGCGGGGCATCGGGCGTGAGCACGCCCTCCTGTTCGCGTCGCTCGGCGCAAAGGTCGTCGTCAACGATCTCGGGGGAGCCGTCGACGGATCCGGCACCGACGTGTCGGCCGCCCAGTCGGTGGTCGACGAGATCACGGCGGCGGGCGGGCAGGCGGTAGCCAACACCGACAGCGTGAGCTCGTTCGCCGGCGCCAAGGCCATGGTGGACCAGGCTGTCTCGAGCTTCGGTGACCTCCACGTCGTGGTGAACAACGCGGGCATCCTGCGGGACCGCATGCTCGTCTCCATGAGCGAAGAAGAGTTCGATGCCGTCATCGCCGTCCACCTCAAGGGCACGTTCAACATGACGCGCCACGCGGCCGACTACTGGCGCGAGCAGGCGAAGGCCGGGACGATCACCGACCGGGCCGTCGTGAACACGAGCTCGGGCGCCGGCCTACACGGCAACATCGGCCAGACCAACTACTCGGCGGCCAAGGCGGGCATCGCCGCCATGACCGTCGTGAACGCGATGGAGCTGCACCGTTACGGCGTGCGCGCCAATTGCATCGCGCCGGTGGCACGAACCCGTCTGACGCTGCAGACGCCCGGGATGGGCGAGCCCATGCAGAACCAGGTGTTCGACCCCGAGAACGTCTCGCCTCTGGTGGCGGTGCTCGCCTCGGAGACCTGTCCCTTCAACGGGCAGGTCTTCAGCGTCTACGGAGGAACGGTCGGGATCTACGGCGGCTGGTCGATCGCCGACTCGGTCGACACCGACGACCGGTGGACCGCGGAGACGCTGGCCCTGGCCATGGACAAGCTGCCCCGCACGGTCGAGGTCAACAGCCAGATGACCGAGCTCGCCAAGCACATGGGGCGCAGCTGATCACGCCTCCGTAGGCTGCTCGTCATGCGTGGGGGTGACATGGACACCGGCGCGGGTGGCGGACACGGCGCCCCGCTCGACCCCGAGCGGTTGGCCGCCGCGTTCGCCGTGGCCGACGTGCACCCCCTCCTGTGTGCGGTGGCCCACCGCACCGGCGACCTGTCGCTCTTGCGCCCCGAGTTCGCTCCCGACCAGAACCAGATGCTGGTGCCCGGACGTGGGCTCACGTCCGACCAGGAGGAGGAGGCCCGTCGACTGGCGGCCGACTCGTTGCTCGCGCACGATGCACCCGAGCACGTGCTGGGGCCCGATGCGCTGCGGCAAGCCCTCGGCTTCCTGGTGGGTGGTGTCGCGGCGACCGAGCACTGGGAGGCCTTCCTCACCGAGGAGCTGGCGCTGGCCGGCACCGATCCGCGCCTCCCGAGCTGGCACGTACGGGACGTCGGAGGCGAGTTCCGCTGCGCGGTGATCGGGGCCGGCGCCTCGGGGCTGGCGGCCGCCCACCGGTTGCGCCAGGCCGGCATCGAGGTCACCGTGTTCGAGAAGAACGCGGAGGTCGGGGGCACCTGGCTCGAGAACGTCTACCCCGGGTGCCGGGTCGACGTGCCCAACCAGCTCTACAGCTTTTCGTTCGCGCAGAGCAACGACTGGACGTCGCGCTTCTCGGCCCAGCCCGACCTGCTGGCCTACCTGCAGGACATGGCCAAGGCACTCGGGTTGGGCGAGTGCGTCCGCTTCTCCTGCGAGGTGACCGAGGCGCGCTTCGAGGACGACCGGGGAGCGTGGCAGCTCGAGCTCCGGACAGGCGACGGCGCCACCGCCACGGAGCGCTTCGACGCCGTGGTCTGCGCAGTGGGCCAGCTCAATCGGCCCTCGTTCCCCGCCATCCCGGGTCGCGACGAGTTCGCCGGCCCGTCCTTCCACTCGGCGGCGTGGGACGAGTCGGTGGAACTGGCCGGCCGCCGGGTCGCGGTGATCGGAACGGGGGCCAGCGCGGCACAGTTCGTGCCCTCGATCGCCGGCGAGGTCGCGCACCTCGACGTGTACCAGCGCACGCCGCCCTGGCTGTTGCCGACCGACAACTACAGCGACGCGTTCCCGCCCGAGTTCCACGACCTGCTGCGGCTCCTGCCCAACTACGGCCGCTGGGACCGACTTTGGCAGTTCTGGATCATGCACGAGGGTCTCCTGGCGGCGGCGAGGGTGGACCCGGCGTGGGATGCCCACACCGAGGCGGTCAGCGAGGGCAACGATTTCGTCCGGTCGATGCTGCTCGACGTCCTGCGGGCGCAGGTCGAGGACGACGAGCTCTTCGAGAAGATGGTGCCGCACTTTCCCCCGTTCGCGAAGCGCGCGCTGCGCGACGACGGCCGCTGGGCAGCGGCTTTGGAGCGACCCGACGTCGATCTGGTGACCGTCCCCGTGGCGCGCATCACGCCCCGGGGCGTGGTCACCGTCGACGACGCCGAGCACCCGGCTGACGTGCTCGTCTACGGAACCGGGTTCACTGCGTCGCACTTCGTGGCACCGATGCGGGTCTTCGGTGCGGGTGGCGTGGAGCTCAACGACGAATGGGACGGTGATGCCCGCGCCTACCTGGGCATCACCGTGCCGGGGTTCCCCAACTTCTTCATGCTCTACGGACCGAACACCAACCTGGTCATCAACGGCAGCATCCTCATCATGGTCGAGTGCCAGGTGCGCTACGCCGTCGAGGCCATCGGCCGACTGCTGCAGTCCGGTCACCGGACGATGGTCTGCCGCCGTGACGTGCACGAGCGCTACGGGCGCGAGATGGAGGAGGGTAACGCCAAGATGGTCTGGGGTGTCGCCGACGTCCCGACGTGGTACCGCAACGCCCGCGGGCGGGTCACCCAAAACTGGCCCTTCGACCTGCACACCTATTGGTCCCGCACGCGCGAGCCCGACCTGGGCGACTACGAGCTGGCCTGACAGCTCAGGTGCCGAGGATCTTGAGGTCGAGCGCGCGGAGCCGTTCCCGGTCGGCCAGGATGTCGAGCGCCACGACCTTGCCACCCCGCACGGTGAAGGCGCCGACGGCGTAGGGCTCGTCGTCCAGCGTGCTCACCAGTCCGGCGACACCGTTGATCAGCGCCGGTTGCTGGAGGAGCTCGAGCGAGGCGTAGCCCATCGCCTGGTGGGCGACCGCGGCGGCTCCCCTGACCTCGCGCAGGACGCCTGCCGGCAGGGCCCCGCCGTCGGCGCGGACCACGACCTCGGGGTCGAGCAGCGCCACGAGCGCGTCGAAGTCGCCGTTCCGAGCGGCGGCGAGGAAGGCGTCGACCACCTCGCGCTGACCCTCGATGTCCGTGTCGGGCACCGTGCGCTCGCCCTGGACGCGGCGGCGAGCCCGGCTGGCGAGCTGCCGGGCGGCCTCCGGTGAACGGTCGACGATCGGGGCGATCTCGTCGAAGGGCACCGCGAAGATGTCGTGGAGCACGAAGGCGAGCCGCTCCGCCGGGTTGAGGGTCTCGAGGACGACGAGCAGGGCGAGCCCGACCGAGTCGACCAGCAGCGCCTCGTGCTCGGGGTCGGTGCCGTCAGGGGAATCGACGACGGGGTCGGGCATCAACGGCTCTTCGCGCCGGGCCCGCCGGGCTCGCAGCATGTTCAGGGACACCCGCGCCACGACGGTGGTCAGCCAGGCGCGGAAGTTCTCGACGTCGCTCGTGTCGGTCCGCCTGAACCGCAGCCAGGCCTCCTGGACGGCGTCGTCGGCCTCGGTCAGCGAGCCCAGCATCCGGTAGGCGACCGCCCGCAGGTGGGCCCGGTGGTCTTCGAAACGTCGCGCCGGGGTCTCCATGTCTTCTCGTGTCATGCCTCTGCGACCCGCCGGAGCCCGCAGACGTGACAGGTCAGGCGGCGACGACTATGGGTGTGCCCGGCGGGATCATGGCCAGCTGGGCCAGGTCGGCGTCGTGCAGCCGGATGCACCCGTTCGAGATGGCGGCGCCGGTGTTCCCGATCAGGGAGTCGTCGTACGAGGTGATGGGCCCGTGGATCCCGATGATGGCGTCACCGGAGTTCTCCCAATCGGTGAAGGTGTCCGAGTGGTCCGAGGTCGCCAGCACGAACGGCCCGTAGGAGGCGTTGGGGGGCGGCACGGTGGCAAAGACGAAGTACTCCCCGGTCGGAGTCGGGCTGTCGGGCGCACCGATACCCGCCGGGAAGTCGAGGACGGCCCTCCCGTCCCGGTACACGACGAGGTGCATCGTGGCCAGGTTGACCACGATCTCGTACGGGGTGTCGCTCAGCGTGACGTCGCTCTGCTGCACCCAGGTCGTCGAGCCGTTCGGACGCTGTGCTAGGCGCACCTCGAGCCAGTCGGGCTGCGAGGCGATGACCGGCAGCACCGAGGGGTACCCGAAGAAGGACGCGGGGACCGTCATGTCCGACACCGCATCGGGTGACGCGTACCCGGGGATGGCGCCGTGCGTCGAGGCGACGAACGTGGTCCCCGGCGGCGGTGTGGCCGCGGCCGGGTCGCCGGCCGGCGAGGGCGGGGGAGCGGGCCGCGACGCGGGTGCGGCCACACGATGCGCTGTCGCCGTCGGGGCGGCGACCGACGCCGACCGGGACAGCTGCCAGCAGTCGACGGCCACGGCGACCGCGACCGCCGACAGCCCGACGAAAGCGAGCGTGCGCACAACCCGATGGAGACCCGAACGACGCCTGATGGCGGGCAATCGTACCGGCCCGTCCCGGACCGGCGGCCCCGGGGCGCGAGGATGCACGCCATGGCAGATCGTCGACGTGTTTCCTCCGACTCACCCTTCGAACCGACCATCGGTTTCAGCCGAGCGGTGCGAGCCGGGGACCGGGTGCTCGTCTCGGGGACCGGACCGGTCGTCCCCGGCGGCGCCGCCCCCGAGGGCGCGGGGGCACAGGCACGACGATGCTTCGAGATCATCGAGGCGGCGCTGCGCGAGGCGGGCGCACGTCTCGACGACGTCGTGCGCACCCGGATGTACGTGACGTCGGTCGAGCACGGCGACGCCGTCGGCGCGGTGCACGGGGAGCTGCTCGGGCACGTGCGGCCCGCCGCCACCATGGTCGTGGTGGCGGGATTGCTGGACCCCGCCTGGAAGGTGGAGATCGAAGCCGAGGCGGTGGTCCCCGCCTAAGAGGCGAGACCGAGCACGGTGGCACCCACGATGTTGGCGCCGCGCAAGTCGCCGACGACGCCCCCCTCCATCCGGTTCATCACGTAGCTCACGGCGAGGTCGGCATCCTGGTCCACGATGATGACCGAGCCGCCGTAGCCGCCCCAGTAGCAGGCGCGCGGCCCGAGCGGCATCTCGGGCGGGTTGCTGAGGCCGTAGCCCATGCCGATGCGCTCCGGGACGCCGAGGACGAGATCGACGCCGTCGGCCTGCACCTCGAAGATGGGGTCGGTGCCCTCGGCCGAGAGCAGGCGCACGCCGCGGGCCTGGCCCCGGCCGGCGACGACGGACTGGACGGCGGCGACCGAGCGCGCGTTGCCCTGACCGTTGGCGGCGGGGATCTCGGCGCGGCGCCACCACTCGTGGTGCGCCATCGTGGCGTCGAGCGGCGGGTTGAGGAACGTCTTGAGCATGAGGTCGGACACCTGACCCTCGTAGTCGGCCGGGGTGATCGGCGGCGGCGGCACGACGTCGGAGACGAGGTAGTCCTTCTCGGCGGGCAACCCGATGAAGAACTCCGCCTCGAGCGGCTTGGCCACCTCGCGGGCGAAGAAGGTGCCGATGGTGTCCCCCGTGATGCGGCGGACGATCTCGCCGATGAGGTAGCCCTGCGTGAGGGCGTGGTAGCCCGATGCGGTGCCGGGCTCCCACCACGGCGCCTGGGCGGCGAGGGCCGACGTGCACTTCTCCCAGTCGGCCAGGTCCTCAGCCACCAAAGGCTCGTCCCAGCCGCACAGGCCGGCGGTGTGCCCCATGACGTGGCGCACCTCGACACCCTCCTTGCCGTTGGCGGCGAACTCGGGCCAGTACGTGGCCACGGGCGCGTGGAAGTCGAGCTGGCCGCGGTCGTGCAGCATCAGCGCGACGAGGAAGGTCATGGTCTTGGTGGTCGACCACACGTTGGTGAGGGTGTGACTCTCCCAGGGCCTGGTCTTGTCCGGGTCCGCCCAGCCGCCCCAGATGTCGACGACGGCCTCGCCGTGCAGGAAGACGGCGACGGAGGCGCCGAGATCGGCTCCCGTATCGAGCTGATCCGACAGCGTTTGGCGCACGGCGTCGAAACGCGGCTCGCAGAACCCTTGCACGTCGGCCATGTCGGCCTCCTTCGCCGGTGTCCGTCGGTTCGTGGCTCGCCCCGGCGAGCGCAACCTATTGACCTTTGGCCGGTGGCGTCCAGCGGACGTACCGGCGCCTTGCCGGTCGGTAACGTCGGGGCGTGCGGCGCCCGGACGCGGTGGTGGTGGGTTCGGGACCGAACGGGCTGGCCGCCGCGCTGACGCTGGCCCGGGCCGGCCGCGCCGTGGAGGTCTACGAAGGGGCGTCCACGATCGGGGGCGGGACGCGCACCGAGGCGCTGACGCTCGAGGGCTACCGCCACGACGTGTGTTCAGCCGTGCACCCCTCCCTGGTCGCGTCACCCTTCTTCCGCTCGCTCGACCTGGCGGCGCTCGGGATCGTCCTGCGCCAACCCGAGGTGGCGTTCGCGCATCCCCTCGACGGCTCACGGGCCGCTGCGCTCTACCGCGACGTGAACGAGACGGCGGTGCACCTGGGGGGCGACGCTTCTGCCTACCGCGCCCTCGTCGGGCCGCTGGTGGAGTGGCTCGACCGCATCGTCCCCTACGTCCTCGGGCCGATGCGCAGCCTGCCCCGTGACCCCCTGGCGCTGGCCCGCTTCGCGCTGGTCGGCACCCCGTCGGCCAGCCATGTCACCCGCCGCTTCGCCACCGACGCGGCCCGGGCCCTGATCGGCGGGACGGCGGCGCATTCCATGGAGCCGCTGACCGCTCCGCTCACCGCGGCCTTCGGGCTCCTCCTGACCGCGCTCGGCCACGGGGTCGGGCTGGCCGGTGGTCGAAGGGGGCAGTGCCGCCATCACCACCGGACTGGCGGGGGAGTTGCGCCGGCAGGGCGCGGTGGTCCACACCGGTCACTGGGTCACCTCGCTGGCGGAACTGCCTTCGGCGCAGGTCGTGCTGCTCGACGTCTCGCCTCGGCAATTCGTGGCCCTGGCCGGGAGCCAGCTCTCACGGCGGGGCGCCCGGCCCTGGGCGCGCTTCCGGCCCGGCCCGGGGACGTGCAAGGTGGACTGGGCGCTCGACGGGCCCGTGCCGTGGGCGGCCGAGCCCTGCCGGCGCACCGTCACCGTCCACGTCGGCGGCACCTTCGACGAGGTGGCGCGGGCGGAGGCGGCCGTGCGGAGCGGGCGCCACCCGGAGCGTCCCTTCGTGCTCGTCGCCCAGCCGAGCGTCGTCGACCCGACGCGGGCGCCGGCGGGGCGGCACACCCTGTGGGCCTACTGCCACGTTCCCAACGGGTCCGACGTCGACATGCGCGAGCGCATCGAGGCGCAGATCGAACGCTTCGCGCCGGGGTTCCGGGACCGGATCCTGGCGCGGGCGGTCCGAACGGCTTCGATGGCCGAGGCCACGAACCCGAACCTCTTGGGAGGGGACATCAACGGCGGCGCGGCCACCCTGCGGCAGACCGCGTTCCGACCGGTGGCGCGCTGGAACCCCTACCGGACACCGCTCGAGGGGGTGTACCTCTGTTCGGCCTCGACGCCCCCCGGTGGCGGGGTGCACGGGATGTGCGGCGTCTGGGCCGCCCGGGCGGCGATGGGGGAGCGCCTGGGCTGACGGCGGTCGGCGGGTCGGCGCTGCGGGCTGTGGGCTGTGGGCTGTGGGCTGTGGGCTGTGGCGAGGTGGTCGGCGCGCCGCGGTCAGGCGACGGCGGGCACCGGCGCGATCAGGTCCTCCAGCAGGTACCAGGCCTCGATCTCGTCCGCCACGCAGGACCCGAACTCGTCCTGCGCCACGACGTAGCGGAGCCAGCAGGGGTGGACCCGCAGGGTGTGGGTGTTGCACCGGCCCGAGACGACCTCGATGTTGTCGACGTCGCTCGTGACCTCATACGACCAGGTGGCCTCCGGCATGGGTGCGGTTGGCCGAGTCGATCAGGTCCAGGACCATCTGCTCGGCGGATTCGAGGCTGTTCGTCATGACTGCTCCCCCCGGATTGCTCTTGTCCGAGAGCTTGGCGCGCCCGGGGTGACGTGGCGGCGCAGCGTGGTTGCGATCGCGGTGCGGATCCGCAGCGACAGGGCGCTGTCAACGGCCGTCTCGCCAGTCCACGAAAGCTCCCGTCACGGTCGGGCAATTCGAGCCGCGGCGCGTCACGGACACCGCTCGAGCAGCCGGCGGTCGTGCGAGACGAGCAGCAGGGTGCCGCCGTAGTCCTCGAGCGCCGACTCGAGCTGTTCGATGGCGGGCAGGTCGAGATGATTCGTGGGCTCGTCGAGGACGAGGAAGTTGACGCCCAGTGCCGCGAACCCGGCGAGCTCGGCGCGGGTGCGCTCGCCCGGTGACAGCGACGACGCCGGCCGGAGCACGGCGTCAGCGCCGAGCCCGAACTTGGCCAATTGGGCGCGGGCCTGCTCAGGGGGGAGGCCGGTGGCGGCCGCGAAGGAGTCGGCGAGGTGCGCGGCGTCCCGGAGGAGCCGGCGATCCTGGGCGAGCTCACCGACGACGACGCTGGGTCCCATGCGACGGGTGCCCCGGGCCAGTGGCAGGCGGCCGAGCAGGGCGTCGACGAGCGTCGTCTTGCCGGACCCGTTCGGCCCGACGAGGGCCACGCGCTCGGCCCAGCCGATATCGAGCGTGAAGGGGCCGAGGGTGAAGGCGCCCCGTTCGATCACGGCGTCCTCGAGGCGCACGACGACATCGCCCGACCGTGCCGCCTCGCGGATGTCGAAGCGCAGGTCCCAGCCCTCCCAGGGCTTGTCGACCACCTCGAGTGACTCGAGGGCACGCTCGGTCCGGCGCGCCCGAGCGGCCAGTCGCTCGGTCCGGTTGATGCGGAAGTCCCGTTGGGCCTTGTCGTTGTCGCGCGGCAGCTTCTTCTCCCGGGACACGCCGCTCGTCGCCCATTGGCGCTCCCGCTGGGCCCGCCGGCGGAGGTCGGCGCGCTGGGTCTCGTAGACGGCATACGCCTCGGCGGCGTGGTCCGTGCGTCGGCGGCGCGCTCGGCCTGGTACGCCTGCCCAGCCACCGCCGTAGGTGCGTCCGGCCCGGGTGTGCTCGTCGAGCTCGAGCACGTCGGTCACGGCGCTGATCGAGGAAGGCCCGGTCGTGCGAGACGATCACCATGCCGCCGCGGCGCCGCTTCGACCATCTCCTCGAGGCGGGCGAGGCCGTCGAAGTCGAGGTCGTTCGTCGGCTCGTCGAGCAGGGTGATGTCGAAGCGGGAGAGGAGGACGGCAGCCAGCGCGATGCGGGCCTCCTGCCCGCCCGAGAGCGTGTCGACCGGTTGGTCACCGGCGTCGGGCGGGAGCCCCACCCGCTCGAGGGTGGTGACGAGCCGCGCCTCGAAGTCACCCGCCGAGATCGACTCGTAGCGGCTCAGGGCGGTGGCGTAGCGGTCGTCGGCCCCGGGGCCGCCGCTGGCGAGACCGGCCGCCGCAGCAGCGAGCGCGTCCTCGGCGACCGCCACCCCGGTGCGGCGCAGCAGCGCGTCGCGCACGGTCTCCTCGCCGGCCGCCGTGTGCTCCTGGCTGAGGTAGCCGACGGTGGCTGTCGGCGGGTCGAGGCGTACGGCCCCGGCGACCGGCACGAGCAGGCCGGCGAGCAGCTGGAGCAGCGTGGACTTGCCGACGCCGTTCGGGCCGACGACGCCGAGGCACGTCTCGGGCCCGACGGTGAGCGACACGTCGTCGAGGACGATGCGGCCGCCGCGCTCGTAGCGGAGATGACGCGCGGCGAGTGTCGCGGGTGGTGCAGCGGTGAGGGATGGCATAGAGAGCTCCGAGTGTGGTGACGAGGTGACGGGACGTTGCAGCTGGCCGCGACGTGGCGCGGCTGCCGGCACTTTCGGGCTCTATCGCACTGGCGGCCATCGTACCGCCCCGGCTTGGGGTCGTCGGACCCGTGTTCAGTAGTCTCGGACGGCCGTGGCGGGCCCGCGCCCGCGCCCGATGCCGCACAAGGGGGCACCGAATGCCGATCGCCATCACCGACGAACACCAAGAACTGGGGGCCACGGTCCGGGGCGTGCTCACGGCGCACGGCGCCCTCGCGGCCACGCGCGCCCTCCTGGAGGCGGACACCGAGCGACTGCCCTCCTTTTGGTCGGAGATGGCGGGGCTGGGCTGGCTCGGCATCCACGTCCCGGAGCAGTACGGCGGGTCCGGTGCGGGGCTGAGTGAGCTGGTGGTCGTCCTCGACGAGCTCGGTCGGCAGGCTGCGCCCGGCCCCTTCCTGCCCACCGTCCTCGCTTCCGCCGTGGTGGCGGACTGCGGGAGCGAGACGCAGCGAGCGGCGCTCCTACCCGGGCTGGTCGACGGCTCCACGGTGGCGGCACTCGGCCTGGGCGGGTCGCTGAGGCTGGCCGACGGCGTGCTGGACGGCGACGCCGGTGCCGTCCTCGGGGGCGAGGCGGCGGGACTCGCGGTGTTGCGCGCCGGTGACGACATGGTCGTGGTGCGACGCGAGGCTGACGGCGTGACCTTCAGCGGCGCCAAGGATCTCGATCCGGCGCGGCGTTCGGCGCGGGTGAACGTCTCGTCACTCTCGGTGGGGGAGGACGCCGTATTGGTCGGCGCGGCGCGTCGGGCTCGTGCCCTGGCGCGGACGCTCGGCGCCGCAGAGGCGGTGGGTGTGATGGCAGCGTGCACCGACGCAGCAGCGGCGTATGCCAAGGAGCGCATCCAGTTCGGCCGGCCCATCGGCACGTTCGAGGCGGTCAAGCACCACTGCGCGGACATGCTCGTCGCAGGCGAGCTCGCCACCGCAGCGGTGTGGGACGCCGCCCGCGCCGCGGCAGACACGGCCGAGGAGTTCGAGCTGGCGGCGGCCATGGCGGCTCAGCTGGCGTACGGCCCGGCGGTGCACAACGCGCAATTGAACATCCAGGTCCACGGCGGGATCGGCTTCACCTGGGAGCACGACGCCCATCTGTTCCTCCGGAGGGCGCTGGTGCTGAAAGCCACCCTCGGCTCCCCCGGAGACGGCGAGGACGTGGCGGCGCAGGCGGCCCGGGGCACGATCCGCGACGTGGCGGTCGACCTGCCTCCCGAAGCCGAGGTCATCCGGGCCGACATCCGGGTGGAGGCGGAGCGCATCGCGACGCTCCAGGGCACCGCGCAGCGTCGCGCGCTCGTCGAGAGCGGCCTGCTCGTCCCGCACTGGCCGAAGCCGTGGGGGCGCGGGGCCGGAGCGGTCGAGCAGATCGTGATCGACGAGGAGTTGCGGGCCGCCGGTGTCCGGGTGCCCGGCCTCGGGATCACCGGGTGGAACATCCTGACGGTCAACCAGTACGCCACCCCCGACCAGGTGGAGCGCTGGGTCTTCAAGTCCCTCATGGGCGAGTACGTCTGGTGCCAGCTGTTCAGCGAGCCCGACGCCGGCTCGGACGCCGCGGCGGTGAAGACCCGGGGTACGCGGGTCGAGGGTGGGTGGAGGGTCACCGGCCAGAAGGTCTGGACCAGCGGCGCCCAGTACTCCGACCTCGGCCTGGCGACGGTGCGGACGGACCCGGAGGCCGCCAAACATGCTGGCATCACCACGATGGTCATCGACATGCGCGGGCCCGGTATCGAGGTGCGGCCGCTCCGCCAGATAACCGGCAACGCCGACTTCAACGAGGTCTTCTTCGACGACGTCTTCGTCCCCGACGACGACGTGGTGGGGACCCCGAACGACGGCTGGACAGTGGCGCGGTCGACCCTCGGCAACGAGCGGGTCTCCATCGGCGGCGGGGTCGGCACCATCTTTCCGCCGATGGATCTGCTGGCCCTCCTGAAGAGCGGGGGCGAGCGGGTGCCGGGCGCCGCGGCGCGCGTCGGCGCCACCTTGGCCACGGACCACGCGCTGCGGCTGCTCAACCTCCGCCGGGCCCAACGGGCGGTGAGCGGTGCCGGTCCCGGCCCGGAAGGCAACGTGACGAAGCTGGTGCTGGCCGAGCACGGGCACGAGCGGGCCCGGTTGCAGGCCGACCTCGTCGGTGACGCGACCGCCTTCCTCGACGGCGAGGAGGGGCAGGCCGCTTTTGCGCAACTGTCGACGCGGGCCATGTCCATCGCCGGCGGCACCTCTGAGATCACGCGTAACCAGATCGCCGAGCGCATGCTCGGACTGCCCCGGGACCCCCTGATCAGGTAGGTCCGGTGAGGAGGCGAAAGCGACGGGATCGCAACCGTCCTGCGACGCCGTTCTGACGGAGCCCGTTGTACGGTGCCCGCAGGGGTGCCGGTGGGGGATCGGCACGAGGGGAGAGCAGTGCAGGCGAGCGTCCGGGCCGTCGAGCGACACGATCTGCCGACGGCCGGCGCCGCCCCTGCCGACCGCCCCCCGCCTCCGATGCGCCGCGCCGTCTGCCGCAGCGGGCGATCGAGCTGGCCGGTCTCGCTCTCGCCATCGGCTTCATCGCCGCCGTCGCGCTCGACCACTCGCTCTCCAACGACGAGCTTCTGGTCGCTGGCCGCCGGACAGTGGATGCTCGATCACCACCGCATCATCGGCCTGGACCCGTTCTCGTACACAGAGGCGCACCGCCGCTGGGTGGTCGACGAATGGGGCTCGGAGGTGGTGCTGGCCGCGATGTTCCGTGCCGTCGGCAACGCGGCCTACCCGCTCTACGCCGTCGTCCTCGGCGGCGCGTCCCTCGCGGTGAGCGCCGCCTACGCGCGCGCGCTCGGTGCGCGCGGCGGGCCGGGTCGTCGCGATCGTGCTCCTGCTGTCGTATGGCATCGCCGGCACCGTCGTCGAGGACCGCGGCCTCGACTTCTCGCTGGTCTGGTTCCCCCTCGAGTTGCTCGTGCTGACGAAGGCGCGGGGGAACCCGCGCTGGCTGCTCTGCCTCCCACCGCTGTGCCTCGTCTGGGTCAACACGCACGGGTCGGTCCTGATCGGGCTCGCTCGTGCTCGGGATCGAGCTGGGCTGGTCCCTGGCGCCGGCCCGCGTCGTCGGGCGGATCGACGGCGTGGCGCAGTCGTCGCACACCGGTGCGCTCGGGCTGGCGCTGCTCGGCAGCGTGCTCGCCGTCGTGCATCACGCCGTACGGGCCGGGGCTGCTGGGCTACGACGTCGACGTCTCGCGCAACGGTCAGATCGGGCAGTACATCAACGAGTGGAACTCGCCCGATTTCCACTCGCTGATGGTGCTCGCTCGTCTACCTCGTCCCGGTCGCGCTGCTGGTCGCGTGCATCCGCTCCCGCCGCATCCCGCTGTTGGAAGGCACGCTGGGCGCCCTGCCCTGTTCGTGGAGGCCCTGCGCACGCAGCGCCTCGTCATCTACCTGATGCTGGTCGCCGTCGGGCTGGCCGCCGTCCTGCCGGCCCGCCGACCCTGGGGGACGACGGCACGGCGCTGGGCCGGAGCGGGCTTCGTCGGTGCTGGGCATCTTCATCCTCGGCGCCCCCTCCGTGCCGGTCGGGAGTGTGTCATCGACGCTGAACCCGTGCAGGCGTTCGACTATCTCCGTGCGTCACCCCGGCCGCATCTTCACCGAGTACGCCTGGGGCGACTACTCCATCGCCCGGCACCGGGCCACCTTCGTCGACGGCCGCACCGACCTCTTCGAGGGCACGGTGCTGACGCAGTTCTTCGCCATCAACGACCTCACGACCAACCCGGACCCCATCCTGTCCGACTTCGACGTCGCCGTACGTCGTCTGGGCGCCCGACACCGCACTGTCGCTGCTACCTCGCGCACGACCCGCGCTGGCACGTGGTCGACCGCTCGCCCGTCGCCCTGGTCTTCGCCCGGACCTAGGCGCCGAGCCGGGCCTCGACGCCGCGCAGGTCGCCGTCCTCGTCGCACCACGTCTCGATACCGTCGTAGCCCCGCTCGTCGATGAGCGGCCGCAGGATGAGCCCGGCCTGGGTGCCCCCGAGCTCGAGCAGCACCGTCCCGCCCGGCCGCAGGTAGCCGGGGGCGCTCGGTCGAGGAGGCGTGCCACGACCTCGGTGCCGTCCGATCCGCCGTCGTAGTGCGCACGTTTCCTCGAATTCGAGGGTGTGCCGCGGCAGGTGCCCGAGCTCGGCGGTGCGGGACGTAGGGGACGACGGCCACGACCACGTCGGTCGGCGTGCCGCAGGGACGGGCGGGAGCGCGGCGAACAGGTCACCGCCGTAGACCTCGACGCCGTTCGCCCCGGCGCAGGCGACGGCCCGCGGGTCGACGTCGGTGGCGACGACGCGCGCCCGCGGGCGGGCGGGCCCGAGTGCGCACCGGCGATCGCGCCCGACCCGGTGCACACGTCGACCGCGGTGCCGCGGTCGGGGAGTCTGGCTGCCGCCCGCCGGGCCAGCTCGAGGCTCTGCCAGCGGGGGACGTAGACGCCCGGGTGGACCGCGACGGTGACGTCGCCGAAGGCGGCCCAGCCGGTGATCCAGGCCAGCGGCTCGCCGTCCAGGCGGCGATCGATCAGTGCCTCCAGGCGGCCGGCGTCGCCATCGGCCGCGTCGATGAGCTCGCCCGCCTCGTCGGAAGCGGCCACGAAACCGGCACGGGCCAGGCGATCGGCCAGCGCGCGGTGACCGGTCCGACGTCGCTGGCTACTCGAGCATGGCCCCGGCGACGGGGGAGTCGGTGGCGGGCTCGTCGTCCGCGGCGCAACCGCCGCGTGGTTGGGCAGGAAGAGCGTCGGGACGAAAGCGATCATGATGGCGCCGACGGACCACCAGAACGTGTGGGCGAAGGCCGCGGCGACCGAGTCCGCCACCGGTGGCGGCAGCTTCGCCGTGGCGCCGATCACGCCGGCGCTCCCGCCGAACTTCGTGGCGGCGGAGCCGAGGTTGGCCACGATCTGCCGCTCGAGCACCACCGCGAAGAGCGCCGTGGCCACCGACCCGCCGACCAGCCGCACGATGTTCATGATGGTCGAGGCCTTCGGGATCTCCGCGTGGTTGAGGTCGAAGTAGGCCGCGGCCGTCACCGGCATCATCGAGAGGCCGAGCCCGAGGCCGCGCACGAAGAGGGTCACCGCCAGGAGCCCGAGGCTGGTGTTGGCGGTGACGAAGGCGAAGGGGACGGTCGCCGCCGCCATGAGGAGGATGCCGAAGGGCACGACGCGGCGAGGCCCGAAGCGGTCCGTGACGCTGCCCGCCCAGCGCATGATGCAGGCCGCGCCGATGCCCTGGGGCGCCAGGAGCAGCCCCGCCACCCAGGCCTCCTGGCCGCGGGCGACCTGGTAGTAGATGGGCAGCAGGAACATCGAGCCGAACAGCGTGGCGCCGATGACGAAGATGCAGACGTTGGCGATGGCGAAGTTCCGGTGCCGGAAGGGGTGCAGGTCGAGCAGGGGATTCCTCACGCGGAGCGCGTGGAGGATGAACCCCGCCATCAGGAGCACCCCGAGCACGGCGCTCACGAGCACCGACGGGCTCGTATAGGAGCCGGTGGTCCCGACCTCGGAGAGCGGAGTAGAGCAGGGCGGCGAGGCCGGGTGACAAGAGACAGAAGCCGAGCGTGTCGAATGCGGTGGGGAAGCGCTCGT
Source organism: uncultured Acidimicrobiaceae bacterium (assembly GCA_963788585.1). Lineage (GTDB taxonomy): Bacteria > Actinomycetota > Acidimicrobiia > Acidimicrobiales > RAAP-2 > Bog-473. The sequence goes on along the minus strand of CAWBHA010000006.1, from coordinate 484,215 downwards.
CGCTGTCGAACCTCGGCAGCCAGCGGTTGGAGAGCACGAGCGTCACGATGCCGATCGGGACGTTGATGTAGAAGATCCAGCGCCAGCTGTAGTTGGACACGATCAGCCCGCCGATGACCGGCCCCATGATCGGTCCGAGCACCATCGGCACGCCGATGATGCTCATGACGCGGCCCATGCGCTGGGGGCCGGCGGCGCGGGCGAGGATGGACTGCCCGACGGGGAGGAGCATGCCGCCGCCGATGCCCTGGAGCACCCGGAAGAAGATGAGCGAATTGGCCGACCAGGACAGGCCACAGAGGCTGGAGCCGACGACGAAGAGGGCGGTCGAGCCCATCCAGAGCCGCTTGGCCCCGAAACGGTCGACCGCCCAGCCGGTAGACGGGCGTCACGATGGCCAACGCCAGGAGGTACCCGGTGGCGACCCACTGGATCGTGGTGACCGAGACGTGGAAGTCCCGGCCCAGGGTGGCCAGGGCCACCGCCACGATCGTCGTGTCGAGGATCGACATGATCGAGCCCAGAACACGACGACGGTCGAGGTGCGGCGCAGTTCGGGCGTGAGCTTGAACGGGGCGGCTTCGGTCGTTGCCATGGGGATTACTTCATAGTACTCAAATGTATGAGGTTGTCAAAGACTTTCGACGGTGCGACAATCGCACGCATGGGAATGGCCGAGGAGGCCTTCGAACGCCTGCGCCGTGTCGTCTTCGAGGGCGAGCACGTGGAGCGGATGGCCGCCCTGGGTGAGCGTACGAAGCTCTCGCCCGGCGTCATCAAGACGCTGACACGCCTCGGCAAGGCGGACGGCGTCTCCATGGGCGAGATGGCCCGGGGCATCGGCGTCGACCCCTCGTACGTCACGGCGCTCGTCGACGACCTCGACGCCCGCGGGCCTGGCCCGCCGCGAGCCGTCGCCCGACGACCGGCGGGTCAAGATCATCGTGCTGACCGAGCGCGGACGGAAGCTGGCGGCCGAGATCGACGCCCTGCTGTCGGTCCCGCCCGCCGCCTTCGCCGCGCTGTCCAACGCCGAGCTGCGCCAGCTGCGCGACCTGTTCGACAAGGTCCTCGCCGCCGACGCCTGTCACGGTGGGAGCTGCGGCTTCGGCGTAGCCGGGTCCGGCCCCCAGTAGCGTCGGTCCCATGCCGACGGGGCCGTCCGACCAGATGCGGCGTTTCGGGGGCCACCGCTCGGGGAATACGGGGTCGCCATGCCTGCGGTGACCGTCGAGCATCTCGCCAAGTCCTACGGCGACACGGTGGCGGTGCGCGACGTCAGCTTCGAGGTGCAGAAGGGCGAGGTGTTCGCGCTGCTCGGGCCCAACGGCGCCGGCAAGACGACGACGGTCGAGATCCTCGAGGGGTTCCGCCACCGCAGCGGCGGGCGGGTCGAGACGCTCGGGGTCGACCCGGCCGACCGCGCCACGCAGCGTTGGCTGCGTACCCAGATCGGTGTCGTCCTGCAGGAGCTGGCGATCGAGCCCTACTACTCGGTCCGTCAGGTGTTGACGCGGAACGCCGGGTACTACCCGAATCCGCGGCCGGTCGACGAGGTCATCGAGCTGATCGGGTTGGACGAGAAGGCCGACGATCGAGTCAAGCGGCTCTCCGGGGGGCAGCAACGGCGTCTCGACGTCGGGCTCGGGATCATCGGCAACCCCGAGCTCCTCTTCCTCGACGAGCCGACGACCGGGCTCGACCCGTCGGGGCGGCGTGAGACGTGGGACCTCATCCGCCGCCTGGCCGGCGCAGGCACCACCGTCTTGCTGACGACCCATTACATGGACGAGGTGGAGGCGCTGGCCGACCAGGTCGGCCGTGCTGTTCGGCCAGGAGATCGTGGCCAACGGGACGCCGTCGTCCATCGGCGGCCGGGATCTCGGTGCCGTGACCATCCGCTTCCGCCTGCCCGACGGGGTGTCGCTCGGCAGGGCTGCCGGTGGACGTCCGACGTCGGTCGAGACCACCGCCTGACGGACTCGTCGAGATCCACACCGAGGACGAGCTGCGGGTGCTGCACGACCTGACGGGGTGGGCGCTGGAGGGTGGTCACTCGCTCCAGGGCCTCTCGGTGCTGCGCGTCTCGCTCGAGGACATCTATCTCGGGCTCACGAGGTCGGGCGAGTGAGCTCCGTCTCCGACTCCGGCGTGACGGCTGCCGTCGACGACGGCTTCGTCGGTGCCGGCCTCGTCGGTGCCGGTAGCGGGGCAGCCTCCGGGGCTGGAGCGACGCAGGCCTCGTGGTGCGCCAGGTCGGCTTCGAGCAGCTGTCGTTCTGGCTCAACCCCGTCGGTGCGCTCATGACCGATCGCCTTCTCCGTGGTCTTCCTCATCCTCCTCGGCGCGACGGCGGGGAAGAGCACCATCGGGTCCTACGGCGGGATCAAGCTGATCGACTACTACGTGGCCGGGTTCTGCGGCTACGGCGTCATGGCCTCGTGCTTCACCATCCTGGCCATCACGCTGGTGAACCGTCGCGAGACGGGCCTGCTCAAGCGCCTGCGCCTCAGCCCGCTGCCGACCTGGATGCTCATGGACGCGCTGATCGTCAACGCCATGATCGTGGCGCTCATGGGGGTGGTGCTGCTCCTGGTCGTGGGCTGGCTCGGCTACGGCGTGAGCGGGCCCGTCCACTGGGCGCCCTTCGTCGTCACGCTGCTCGTGGCCATGGTCTGCTACAGCGCCATGGGCGTCGGCATCAGCACGCTCGTGCCCAATCAGGACTCCGCCGGGCCGATCGTGAGCCTGTCCTTCTTCATCCTCGTCGCGCTCTCGGGACTGTGGTTCCCGATCACGCCCGGATCGGGCCTCGCCACCTTCGCCGACTACTTCCCGATCCGGCACCTCATCGACGCGCTGGTGGCGTCGTTCACCGGGCAGCCGGGCACCCCCGTCTGGCCCTGGCGCGACCTGGGCGTGATGCTGATCTGGGGTGCGGCCGGCATCGCCGTTGGCCTGCGGCGCTGGACGTGGTCGCCGAAGCGCGGCTGACCGGGCCTCGAGCCGAGGCACGTCGTCTCGGTGGCTCGCCCGGGCCGCCCGTGGTGAGGCGCCACGTGGGGCGCGTCGACTAGAAGAGGGCGGTGGACAGCGAGACCCGTCCGGCGCACCTCCGCCCCGCGACCTACGCCGCCGGCGCGGCCGGTCGTCGGCCGGCGGTCATCACCACATCGGGACAGGTCGTCACGTTCGCCGAGTTGGAGGAGCGGTCTGCCCGTCTGGCGCAGGCGCTGTACGCCCATGGCCTCCGGCCCGGCGACCACGTGGCGGTGCTGTCTGCCCAACGACGAGCGGACCCACGAGGTGGTGTTCGGGCTCCAGCGCAGCGGCGTGTACTACACGCTGGCCAACTGGCATCTGACGGCCGAAGAGGCCGGCGTACATCGTCAACGACTGCGGCGCCCACACGCTCATCACCTCCGACGCCCTGGCGCCCCTGGCCGACGAGCTGGTCCCTCTGACGCCGCTCGTCGAGCTCCGGCTGATGCTGGGGGGCCACGTCGCGGCCGGGCATACCTCGTATGACGAGTTCGTGTCCCCGGCTTCAGCGGCGAGCCGCTGGCCGAGGAGCTCGAGGGCTTCGCCATGCTCTACTCATCGGGCACGACCGGCCACCCGAAGGGGATCCGCCGGCCGCTGAGCGGCGACCCGTTCGGGACCAGCGCCACCCTGGTCCCGATGCTCGAGCGCATCATGGGGCTCGGCGAAGGGGACGTCTACCTCAGTCCGGCGCCGCTGTACCACTCGGCGCCGCTGGTGTGGTCCATGACGGTGCAGCGCATGGGCGGGACGGTGGTGCTGATGGAGCACTTCGACCCCGAGGAGTGCCTGGCGCTCATCGAGCGGTACCACGTCACGCACGCCCAGTTCGTCCCGACCATGTTCGTCCGCATGCTCAAGCTGCCGGACGAGGTCCGGGCCCGTTACGACGTCTCCTCGCTCCGCTCCGTCGTGCACGCGGCCGCTCCGTGTGCTCCCGAGGTGAAGCGCCGGATGATCGAGTGGTGGGGTCCCATCATTCACGAGTACTACTCGGGGACCGAGGGGCTGGGGATGACGTGGATCAGCTCCGAGGAGGCCCTGACCCATCCCGGTTCCGTCGGCCGGGCCATCTGGGGCGAGGTCCACGTCTGCGACGACGATGGCGACGAGGTCCCGGTCGGACAGGACGGTGTCGTGTACTTCGGCAGCGGGAGCCGGAACGTCACCTTCGAGTACAACCACGACCCGGAGAAGACGCAGCAGACGTTCAACGACAAGGGCTGGGCCACCCTGTGGGACGTCGGGCACCTCGACGACGAGGGCTATCTCTACCTGACCGACCGCAAGCTGTTCATGATCGTGTCCGGCGGCGTCAACATCTATCCGCAGGAGATCGAGGACGTCCTGGTGCTCCATCCCGCCGTGGCCGACGTCGCCGTCTTCGGCATCCCCGAGCCCGAGATGGGCGAAGAGGTCAAGGCGGTCGTCCAGCCCGCTCCCGGTGCCGTCCCCGGCCCGGAGCTCGAGGCCGAGATCCTGGCCTTCTGCCGGGACCACCTGTCGCATTACAAGTGCCCACGTTCGGTGGACTTCACCGAGGCGATGCCCCGTGGCGAGAACGGGAAGCTGTACAAGAAGGCCCTGCGAGAGGCCTACTGGGCCAGCTCGGCCCCCAGCACGACCTGAACCTCGGGCGGGCTGCGCACGTCGGCGTACCACGCCAGGGCGAGCGCCACGAAGGACCCGAAGAGCAGGACATTGGTGATCCCGACCGCTTCCACGATGGGGCCGATCAGCAGGTTGCCGATGCCGACGGTGCCCCCGAAACCCATCATCCACAGGGCCATGACGCGGCCGCGCACGTTCTCGTGCAGGCGCGCCTGGAGGGTCGTGTTCAGCGCGGTGATGAACGCGAAGTAGAAGGCGCCCGTCACCGCGACGTTGACGTCGGCGGGGACAGGTGAGCGCTGCAGTGCGAAGGCGCACAGCGAAACCGCGTAGCCGACGAGGCAGACCCGCACGAGAAGGGGCTTCGAAGTCTGGGCGAAGACCGTGCCGATGGAGATGGCGCCAGTCAGGGCGCCGGCTCCGAAGCACGCGTACAGGATCCCGTAGTCCGCCGACTTGGACAGGTCGATCCCGAGGTTGTGCGCCGCCACCACCGGCATCTGGCCGATGAAGGCGAGCGCGAGCAGGGAGAAGACGAAGACGGTGACCAGGCAGCGACCGATCACCTTGTCGTGACGAGCCACCGTCACGCCGGCGGTCAGCTCGCGCCAGCGGCTGGCGTGTCTGGCCATCTGAGGGACGGCGGGCAGCGTCACCATCATCAACGCAGCCACCACGAAGAGGTACGTCACTGCGTTGCCGGCGAAGACCCAGGCCGGCCCGATGGCGGAGTAGAGGACGCCCCCGATGACCGGCCCGATCACCCGAGATGCGTTCATCTGCGCCGAGTTGAGCGAGATCGCCCCCGGCAGGTCCTCCTTCCCGACCAGGCCCGGCAAGATCGGCGGAATAGGTCGGCCCGAACATCGCACTCCCGCAGCCGACCAGCAGCACCATGACGACGAGCAGGACGTGGGAAGGGTGGGGCGAGTGCACGACGAGCGCCACCCCGAGCGGAGAAGACGAGCTGCTCGAGCGACAACAGGATCAGGAAGCGTTTGCGATTCACCTTGTCCGCCAGCAGGCCGCCCACCATCGGCAAGACCAGGGTCGGCCCGAGCTGGGCGAAGATGATCACGCCGACGAACGTGCTCGAGTGCGTCAGGTCGTAGGCGTAGGCGCCGAGGACGACGTTCTGCATCCAGGTGCCGATGTTCGACGCGAAGGCGCCCAGGAAGACGATGCGGAAGGTCCGGTGCCCGAGGGCCGCCCGTGCGGTGCCGGTTCGGGCGGCGACGGGACTGTCCCCGTCGACGACGGCATCCTCGATCTCCTCGATCGAGATGACGCCGTCATCGCCCTCGGGCCGGCTCTCGGGCATGCGGGACATGGTACGGGAGACACCAGAGGACGACCCCGCCCCGACACGGTCCTGCGCTACCCGGTCCCCGGCTCTGGGCGGCTCGCCGCCCTTCTCGCCGCCGGACCCGTCACGGCGGTCCACATCGGCGACGGCTGCGACGCCATTGCCCGGCCGGTTGGCCCGACGAAGGTCAGCTCGCCGTTGGCGTCGCCGGAGAGCGCCCATTGGCGGCTGTGGACGCGGTGATGATGATGGACGCACAGGAGGACGAGGTTGTCGATGTCGGTTCGGCCGCGGGGATCCACGGATCGAGGTGGTGCACATTGGTGAAGGTGACGTTGGCGCAACCCGGGAAGCGGCAGTGCCGGTCTCGGCGCATCACCTCGCGCCGCTGGACGTCGGTCGGGTCTCGGGTGGCCCGGCCCTCGTACATCGTGTGCCCGACGTCGTCGTCGACCGCGACGGCGATCGTGGCATCGCAGGCGATCCGCCGCACCACGTCGGTGCTCAACAACCCGCCACTTTCGAGCTCGCCGGCCAGCTCGGACGACTCTTCGAGCAGCGTCTCGATCGGCACGTGCGCCACCACGAAATACGGTGTGTGCACGCTGCGCACGGTGGAGCGGATCGTCAGGAGCAGGGCGTCGCACAACCTCTGGTCCCACCGCGTCTCGCCGTCGGAAGGGAGCGTCCTGGCCCGGCCCTCGAGGCAGGTCCGGACCTCCGTGTAGGCCTCCGCCGGGAGTTGCGCCGTGACGGTGCGGAACGTGTCGTTGAAGCGGAGCGACCGGTCCTCGAACTCCTTCTCGGCCCGCGCCGAAGTCTCGGAGTGGCTTTGGCCACTGACCCGGGCGAGCTCGGCCAGCTCGCGCACCGAGCATTCGTCGGCGCGGGCGCGGTACTCGGCGTCGGTCTCCGGCGCCGCCGTGTCCACGACCGCTCGCACCTGGTCGAACGAGATGGCACCGTCTCGCAGTCCGGCGGAGAGGTGCGGCAGGTCCCAAAGCTGCGTCGCGACCTGGGCGAATGCCCGCGCTGTCGGCACCGACGCATGGCACCGCGCCACGATCCACGCCTCCAGTGACGTCGCGCCCTCGTCCCGGAACGCCTCGCGGCGCCCGAGCTCCCCGAGCAGTTCGCTGATCGTTCCCTCCAGGGCGGCACGCTCCCGGAATTTCTCGGCGACCAGCGCCAGCAGCGACTCGTTGGTCATGTGGACCGGCCCGGGGGATGCGGTGCCCGGCAGGGTCGAGGAGGACGGCATCAGGAGAGGAACGGTCGGCGGCCCGTCCGCCGAGCGCGCGTTATTCGACGGAGGCCAGGCTGGCGTCGCGCGAGGGCGCCGTTCGCCCGGAGCGCCGAGACGAGACCGGCGGCGGCCGCGATGGCGGCCAGCACGTACGCGGTCGTGCTGAAGGCCTGTTGCGCGGCGGCCGCGCCACCGGAATCGCCGCCGGCCACGACGAAGATGCTGCCGGTCAACGCCAGCCCCAGTGCCGTGCCGGTGCCCCGGGTCATGTTGAGGACGCCCGAGGCCATGCCGGCCTGGTGCCCGGGCGCGGCGCCCATGATCGATGCGTTGTTGGGCGAGGTGAACAAGCCCATGCCGACCCCGACCGCGGCCAACAGGATCAGGAACCCATTGGTGGACGGGTCGAGGGCGCCGAGGAGCAGCAGCGCGGCGGCCACGATCGCCATCCCGCCCGACGTCAGGGGACGCGCGCCCACCCGGTCGGCCAGGCGGCCGGCGAACGGGGCGATCGCGCCGAAGGCGAGCGGCATCGCCATGAGCTCGAGGCCCGAGCGGGCGGACCCGAAGCCCTCGCCCCGTTCGAGATAGAAGGGGACCAACAGCAGCACGCCGAACATGACGAGGTACGAGCCGACTCCGCTGATGATCCCCGTGGAGAACTGGGCGCTCCGGAACAGCCGCAGGTCGAGCATCGGGTCGCGATCCCTGCGTTCGTGCCAGACGAACAGCACGACCAGGACCGCCGCGGCGACGAAGAGGCCGACGATCACCGCCGAGCTCCACCCTTGCTCCGCGCCGAACGTGATGGCCGAGAGAAGGGCCGCCACGGCGGGAAAGAAGATGCCGAGGCCCGTCCAGTCGAAGCGCACGCGGGCCATGAGGTCGCGGCTCCGGGGCACCAGCAGGATGGCCGCCACCGCGCCGAACACCCCGAAGGGAATATTGACGAAGAAGATGAGACGCCACCCACCTGCGGCCAGGAGCAGCCCGCCGACGGACGGGCCCAATGCGAGCCCGAGGGCCTGCGCCGCGCCCTGGAGCCCGATGGCTCGGCCGAGCGCTCGGCCCGGCACGACCAACACGATGATGGCCAGGCTGTTGGCCTGCAGCATGGCAGCTCCCACCGCCTGGAGCGCCCGGAAGCCGCACAACGCCCCCAGCCCGGGTGCCAGCCCGCACAAGACGGAAGCGAAGGTGAAGATGACGAAGCCGTAGACGTAGAGGAGTTTGCGACCCCACATGTCCGCGAACCGTCCGACGGCGGTCACGGTCGCGACCAGGACCAACAGGTAGGAGAGGCCGACCCAGGTCACGGCGCCGACCGACACGTCGAAGGTCCGTTGCAGGGTCGGCAGCGCGACGGTGACGATGGACGCATCGAGCTGGCCCATGAACGCGCCGACGCAGACCGCGGCGACGGCGAACCAATGGGCGTCCGGCCGTTCGCGTATGGCCTGGGGGCGTCGTGGTTCGACGAGCAGGCGGTCCCAGGTCAGCGTCCATGGGCGCGCCGTCTCGCGCGTCCGTGTCCCCGCGCCGGACTGGTCGCCGTCGGTCATGTCGTCGGCTCGCCCTCCCAGGTGACCTCGCGGCTCGCCCGGATGTCACGGGAGGACGCCCCGACGAGCAGTTCGTAGCGGCCGGGATCGGACCGCCATCGATGGGTGTCGACGTCCCAATAGCGAAACGCGGGAGCGCCCAGATCGATCCGCACCGTCTCCTCCCCGCCCGCGTCGACGTGCACCTTGGCGAACGCCGCCAGCTCGCGGTCGGGCCGGCGTACCCGCGCCTCGATGGAGCGGACATAGACCTGGACGACCTCGGTGCCCGGGCGGCGGCCCTTGTTGACCAGGCGCACGGTGACGTGGTCGCCGTCGGCTTCGACGTCCTCGTAGACGAAGTCACCGTAGGAGAGGCCGTGCCCGAAGGGGAAGAGCGGAGCAAGGCGCGCCGTCTCGAAGAAGCGGTAGCCGACCAACACGCCCTCGCCGTAGACGACCCGGCCCTCCACGCCTGGATAGCGCTCGCCCTCCATGCCGAGGCCCGCCGGTCCGTCCTCCACCCGGGCCGGGAAGGTCACGGGCAGCCGGCCCGTCGGTTCGGCGGCACCGGTGAGGATGTCGGCCAGCGCGTCGGCGCCCTCTTCACCGGGATACCAGACCACGAGGACGGCGCCGGCCCGCTCGGCCCACGCCATGTCGACGGGTGAGCCCGCATTGATCACGACGATCGTCGACGGGTTGGCGTCGAGGACGGCTTCGACCAGCTCCCGCTGGCGCCCGGGCAGTGACAGGTCGGGACGGTCGTGCCCCTCCGACTCCCACTCGCCGTTGGAGCCCACGACCATCACGGCGACGTCGGCCTCGGCGGCGGCACGGACGGCCCGTTCGAACTCGTCGCCGGGGTCGGGTGGCGACGCGCCGATACGTACCCCGAGGATGGGGGTCGTGCTCGACCGCGGCCACAGGTCGACGGCGAGCTCGTAGGTGTGGCCGGCCGCCAGGTCGACGGTCACCTCGACCGGTTCGCTGCCCGCACCGTAGAACCCCGGCCCACGCGTCGGGTCGCTGTTGTCGACGACCACGGCGCCGTCGAGCCGCAGCAGTGAGCGCCCCGCGCTCTCGAGCCCGAGCCGCCAGGCGCCCGACACGTCCGGCGTGAAGCTGCCCCTGACCCGCACCGCGCACCGGCCGACCGCCAGACCGGGCCGGGGCGGCCCGAGCCACAGGATCCGCGCCGCGTTGGCCATCCCCGCCTCGACGGGGGCGGAGGAGTCCGTCGGCTGTTCCGGACTGTCGAAGTACTCGAGCATGAACCCCGCGCCCACGAGCCTCATGTCGATCGGCGGCAAGCCGCGCTCGATGCGGCAGCCCACCTCCCACGTCACCGATGTGTCCGGCAGCCGCTCGGCCAGCGCGTCGGCCACGCTGCGCCGGCGGTGCGGCGTCACCTCCGAGCTGCCGCCACCCATGGCGAGCTGGCGGGCGTTCGGGCCGATCACGGCCACGCTCGAGACGGCCGCCGGGTCGAGGGGCAGGATGCCGTCGTTCACGAGGAGCACCGTCCCCTCGGCGGCGACCTGGCGCGCCACGGCCCGCCGGCCGGGGTCGTCCTCCTCGAGCTCGTCGGGCGACGTGGCACGGTCGGCGTCGAGGATCCCGACGCGTTCCATGAGCCGCAGGACGTGCCGCACCTTCTCGTCCACGACCGACTCGTCGACGAGGCCGTCACGGACGGCGGCGGCGAGGGTGGGACCGAACCAGGCGGAGGGGCCGGGCATCTCGAGGTCCAGGCCGGCCAGGGCGGCCGGCGCCGTCGAGTGCGTGCCGAACCAGTCCGATACGACGAGCCCGTCGAAGCCCCACTCGTCGCGCAGGATCGAGCCGAGCAGGTCCGGCTGCTCGCAGCAGTAGGTGCCGTTCACCTTGTTGTAGGCGGTCATCACGGCCCAGACGCCGGCCTCCTGTACGGCGTGTTCGAAGGCGACGAGGTGGATCTCCCGGAGGGCACGCTCTTCGACCTCCGCGCTGATCGTCATCCGCTCGTGCTCCTGGTCGTTGCACGCGTAGTGCTTGATGCAGCAGGCGACCCCGCCGTCCTGCACGCCCCGCACGTAGGCGACGGCGAGGCGGGCGGTGAGCAGCGGGTCCTCGGAGAACGACTCGAAGGTGCGGCCGGCCAGCGGCGTGCGGACGATGCAGACCGTCGGGCCGAGGAGGACGTTGACGTTCTTGGCGCGGGCCTCGGCGGCGAGGACCGCGCCGAGGCGCCCGACCAGGTCGGGGTTCCACGTCGAGCCGACGGCCATGCCGCACGGCAGCGACAGGGACCGGCGGCCGACGAGGCTGTCGCCCCGGACGCCCGAGGGGCCGTCGGACACCTTGAGCGCGGGGATGCCCAGGCGCTCGACCGGCGGCAGGTACCACAGGTTGGCGCCGGCGGTGAGGGACGCCTTCTCATCGAGCGTCATCGCGTCGATGAGCTCCGCCGTCCGGTCCCCGCCGACTGATCCCGATCCCGTCATGACGTCCCTCCTCTGTCCGCGGCCATCACCACGTGTCGACGAAGGGACGGCGCGGTCGTTCCGACGACCAGTGCGTGCGGGGGCCGGACGCATCGAGGGCGTGCACGAAGCGCGCCCGGGTGACCGCCGGGTCGATCACGTCGTCGATCTCGAAGTGCTCGGCCACGTGCAACGCCTTGCCGTGCTCGTAGGCCCGGAACACCATGGCGGCGAAGGCGGCCTCTCGCTCGCCCGGGTCCTCGATACGCGTCGAGCTCGCGCCGGAAGCCCAGCCGCACCGCGCCCTCGAGCCCCATGCCGCCCAGCTCACCGGTGGGCCAGGCCACCGTGAAGAGCGGCTGGTGGAAGCCTCCCCCCGCCATGGCCTGCGCGCCGAGGCCGTAGCCCTTGCGCAGGACGACGGTGGCGAACGGCACGGTCAGCGACGCGCCGACGACGAACATCCGGCTGACGTGGCGGACCAGCGCCGCCTCCTCCGCCTGCGGCCCGACCATGAACCCCGGCGTGTCGCACAGGAAGAGGAGCGGCAGGGCGAACGCCTCGCACAGCTGCATGAAGCGGGCGGCCTTGTCGGCGTTCGCCGCGTCGATCGCCCCGGCCAGGTGCTGCGGGTCGTTCGCCACGACCCCGATCGGGCGCCCCTCGACCCGGGCCAACGCCGTGACCATGCCCGGGGCGAACGACGGCCGCAGCTCGAGCACCGACCCCTCGTCCGCCAGCACCTCGATGGCCCGGCGCACGTCGTAGACGCGCCGGCGGTCCGGGGGCACGACGTCCCGGAGCTGCTCCTGGTTCGGCGCCGTCCAAGCGGTCACGTCGCCCTGGAAGTACGACAGGCACTGGCGGCCCGCCTCGACGGCGTCCTTCTCATCGGTGCGGAGGACATCGACCACCCCGTTCGGCACCTGCACCGAGACCGGGCCGACGTCCTCCGGGGCGAAGACGCCGAGCCCGCCGCCCTCGATCATGGCGGGCCCACCCATGCCGATGGTGGCGTCGGGGGTGGCGATGATGACGTGGCAGCATCCGAGGAGCGCGGCGTTGCCGGCGAAGCAACGTCCCGAGACGACGCCGACGAGGGGCACCCGGCCGCTCAGCGCGCCGAAGCGCGCGAAGGCCTCGGTGTCGAGGCCGGTGACCGCGGCGGTGTCGGTGTCGCCGGGCCGGCCGCCGCCGCCCTCGGCGAAGAGCACGACGGGCAGGCGCAGCCGCTCGACGAGCCCGAAGAGACGGTCCTTCTTCTTGTGGTTCATCTGGCCCTGGGTGCCGGCGAGGACGGAGTAGTCGTACGACAACACGGCGCAGCGCGACCGTTCTGGAGTAAAGAGATCACCGTTGACCCGTCCGATCCCGGCGACGAGGCCGTCGGCCGGCGTGTTGGCCACGAGGTCCTCCGTGCTCCGGCGCGCCCGTTGGGCGGCGATGACCAGCCCTCCGTACTCCTCGAAGCTGCCGGGGTCGCAGAGGTCCTCGACGTTCTCGCGCGCCGTGCGCCGGCCCGACGCGTGGCGGCGCTCCGTCGCCGCGGGCCGGCCGGCGTCGAGCGTGCCGGCGACGCGCGCCCGGAGCTCGGCCAGCTCGGGACGGACGATCGTCGCGGGGCCGTGGCGGAACCCGGGACGGGGGACGGGGACGGGATCGGTCTGCGGTCTCGGTCATCGAGAAGAGGACGTCGCCGGTCCTGCACGGTGGCGCCGGGTGCCACCGCGACCGAGTCGATGCGGCCCGACGTGGCGGCCTCGACCAGATGCTCCATCTTCATCGACTCGAGCACGACGAGGACGGCGCCGGCGGGGACGTGGTCGCCCGGGGCGATCTCGACGCGCAACACGGTGCCGGCGAAGGACGCCGTGACGGGCGTCGGCATCAGCCGGGGCCGGGCCACAGGGGTTCGTGCACCTCGAAGCCGACGGGGTCGCCCCACGTGTTGCGGTGCGAGACGTCCTGCACCGGGCGCCGGGTGCCGACGCCCCAGGTGCCGGTGGGGTAGCCGAAGCTGACGGTGCCCGAGAGGATCCAGCCCTCGTCGGCGGGCACGCCGAGGATCTCGAACGTCTCGTTCGGGTGGAAGAACTGCAGCAGCGCGGTGAGGCAGCTGCCGACGCCCTCGGCCCGGGCGGCCAGCATCGCGCTCCACACCGCCGGATAGATGGAGCCGCCCGTCGGGTCGTGCTGGCTGAACGGGAACAGGTAGAGCGGGACGTCCTCGAAGTGGTCGGCCAGCCACTGGGCCGAGCGCTGGACCTTCAGGACCTGGACGGATTCCGGGGCGTCGGGGTCGGCGTGGGCGGCGTCGATCTGGGCCTTGTAGATGGTCTTCCACAGCTCGCCCATGGCGTGCTGGTACAGCGGGGCCAGGGCCGCCTTCTTCGCCGGGTCGTCGAGCAGGAGGAAGCGCCAGTTCTGCTGGTTGCCGCCGGACGGGGCATGCACGGCCGCATCGAGGATGCGGGCCTGGACGTCGAGGGGGATCGGATCCGGACGGACCCTGCGCATGGCGCGGCGTCGTATACAGAGCCTCGTGCAGTTCCATGCGGCCGACCTTAGGTCGTCACCCGCCGGCGCCGACGCCCGCGTGTCCGATGAATCTCAGTGGTTTGGTACGGGATCCGGCCTGGCGAAGCGGGGTATCCCCGGCCGGACGGAGGGGGGCGCGTTCGGCGCTGCGACGGGGCGCGTCAGGGCGCCGGCCAGCGGGGCCCCCGCCAGCACCAGGCCCCACGTGACGAGCACGCACTGCCAGAACCACATTGTCGGCGTCCCGAACGGGTCCACGATGGAGCAGGTCCATCCGCCGTGGTTATCCGACCGCGGGCAAGCAGACGTCCTCGTTCGCATCGAAGCTCTGGGCGGGGTTGTACGTCGCGCCGTAGGCACCCGGTGGGGCGATCCAGACGTGGCCTGACGCGTCATACTCGATCACGTAGAACTTCGTTGACGGGGGGCCGGGGAGGAAGGGGCCTCCACCACCACCGGCCGTCAACGGCGCGAAATTGGTGGCGTACGTCGCGGCGCTCCAGGGTGCCGGCGGTGACGGATAGGCGCCCTTCTCGGCCATGTAGGCGTCGAGTGCCGTCTCGAGGGTCTTGGCATCGGATTCGCAGGCGGCGACCTCGGCGCCGGAGCCTTGCGCAAAGGTGACCGAGGAGGGTGCGGACGTGGACGTCGGTGCGGACGTGGACGTGGACGTGGACGTCACCCGAGTTGTGGACGTCGGGGAGCTGCAGGCTGGCACGGTCAACAAGAGGGTGATCGTGCCGAGAGCGAGGCCGTAGCGGGCACCCCGACGACACGCCGGGGCAGCGCCACGTCGCTCCTTCCGAACACGGCCTGAGGTCCGAGGTCTTGGCGCAGCACGGAGTCGATCCTGCCACCCCGCGTGGCGTCGCCGGAGGCTTTCCGCGTGGAACCCCGTCGGTCAGGTCGTCGCGCCCTCGTTCACCAGCTGCAGCCGTTCGGTCGCCTCGATGTACTCCTCGACCATCCCCAGCACCACGTCCTTCGTGCGGCGCACCTGCGTCGCTCGCCCGATGATCTGGCCGCACGGGTTGAAGTTCACGTCCCGTGCCTCCTCGGGATAGGCGTGGCCCCGCGACACACACTCGATGGCGACCATCATCTGGAGCGGCATGCCGAGCGGCTTCGGGTTGCCCGGCGCCTCCCAGGCGTCGGTCCAGTCGTTCTTGAGCAGGCGGCAGGGCTTGCCGGTGAACGAGCGCGACCGCACCGTGTCCCGCGACGTCGCCTTCAGGTACGACTCCATCTGCTTGGGCGGCACGTCGGCCTCCTCGACGGTCAGCCAGAGCGACCCGGTCCAGACGCCGGACGCGCCCATCACCATGGCGGCGGCCATCTGGCGGCCCGACCCGATGCCGCCCGCCGCCAGCACGGGCAGCGGCGCCACCGCGTCGATGACCTCGGGCCACAGCACGATCGACCCGACGTCGCCGGTGTGGCCCCCGCCTTCTGAGCCCTGGCAGATCACGATGTCGACGCCCGCCGCGCTTGTGGTTCAGCGCGTGCTTGACCGAGCCGGCCAGCGCCGCCATGAGCATCCCGTGGTCGTGCACCTGGGCGATGACGTCGTCGGGGGGCGTGCCGAGCGCGTTGGCCACGAGCTTGACCTTGGGGTGGCGCAGGATGACCTCGACCAGCGGGGCCGCGGTGGCGGCCGTCCAGCCGAGCAGCTCGCGCCGAGGCCCGCTGTCGAGCTCGGGCACGCCGTGGTCGGCGAGGATCTTCTTGGCGAAGGTCCGGTGCTCCTCGGGGATCATCGCCCGCAGCTCGGCTTCGAGCTTGACCGGGTCGATCTCGTCCATGCCCTCGTACTTGCCGGGTATCACGATGTCGACGCCGTAGGGGTTGTCGCCGACGTGCTCGTCGAGCCAGGACAGTTCGACCTCGAGCTCGTCCGCACTGAAGCCGACGGCACCGAGCACGCCCATCCCGCCGGCGTTCGACACGGCGGCCGCCACGTCTCGGCAGTGGGTGAAGGCGAAGATCGGGAACTCGATGCCGAGGCGTTCGCAGAGATCGTTGTGCACGGGAGGGTCCTCCTCATCACCGCCGCCGGGGCTGCCCCGGCAACTAGAACAGATTCTACTTTTGCCGGGACCGTCCCGCGGGCCCGGCACTTTTGGTCGACGGCTTCCGTCAACGGGCAGCTCGCTGGGGTTCCGCGGCCGTCAGACCACCTCCGCCCTGTCCGCGGCCTCTTCCTCCTGGTCGGCGAACTGGGTCCGGTACAGCTCGGCGTAGAGCCCGTTCTCGGCCAGCAGGCTGGCGTGGGTGCCCCGTTCGACGATGCGCCCGCCGTCGACCACCAGCAGCTCGTCCGCCTCGCGCACGGTCGAGAGCCGGTGGGCGATCACCAGCGACGTGCGTCCCGACAGCGTCTCGCGCAGGGCCCGCTGGACCGCCGCCTCGGACTCCGAGTCGAGGTGCGCGGTGGCCTCGTCGAGCACCACGATGTCGGGCGCCTGCAGCAGCAGGCGGGCCAGCGCCACCCGCTGCTTCTCGCCGCCGGACAGGCGGTAGCCCCGCTCGCCGATCACCGTGTCGAGCCCGTCGGGCAGGTCGCCCACCAGGTGCCCGATCTGCGCCAGTTCCAGGGCGCCGAGGACGTCGCCCTCGGTCGCCTCGGGCCGGGCGTAGAGCAGGTTCGACCGCAGCGTGTCGTGGAAGAGGTGCGGGTCCTGGGTCACCACACCGACCACGCCGCGCACCGACGCCATCGTGGCGTGGCGCACGTCGATGCCGCTCAGCCGCACCGATCCCGACGTGACGTCGTAGAGGCGTGGCACGAGGTTCGAGATCGTCGTCTTCCCCGCGCCCGATGGCCCCACCAACGCCACCATCGTCCCGGGTTCGACCCGGAACGAGACGTCGTGCAGCACCTCGCTGCGCAGCCCCGACTCGAGCACCGCCACCGATTCCAGCGAGGCCAGCGACACCTCGTCCGCGCTGGGGTAGGTGAAGCTGCACGTCGTCGAACGCGATCGACGCGGGCCCACGGGGGATGGCCACGGCGTCGGGATCCTCCTCGATCATGGGGACGACGTCGAGCACCTCGAAGAGCCGCTCGAACGACACCAGTGCCGTCATCACGTCGAGGTTGAGGTTGGAGAGCTGCGTCAGCGGCTGGTACAGCCGGGTGAGGTAGCTGGTCAGGGCGACCACGGTGCCGACCGCCAGCGCGCCGTGCACCGCGGCCACGCCGCCGACGCCGTAGACGATCGCCGTGGCCAGCGACGCCGTGAGCGTGAGGGAGACGAAGAAGATCCGTGCGTAGGTGGCCTGGGCGATCCCGATGTCGCGTACCCGGCCGGCCTTGGCCTCGAAGGACGCGGTCTCGGCGTCGGGCCGGCCCATGAGCTTGACCAGCATGGCGCCGCCCACCTGGAAGCGCTCCTGCATGACCATGTTCATCTCGCTGTTGAGGTCGTAGCCCTCCTTGGTCAGCGAGCCGATGCGCCGCCCCACGAAGCGCGAGGGGATCAGGAAGAGGGGGACGAGCAGCAGCGCGGCGAGGGTGATCTGCCAGCTGAGGAAGAACATGGCGGCGATGACGATGACGACGGTGACGAAGTTGCCGATGACGTTGGACAGCAGGTCGGTGAAGGCCTGCTGGGCCCCGATGACGTCGTTGTTGAGCCGGCTGACCAGCGCGCCGGTCTGGGTGCGGGTGAAGAAGGCGAGCGGCATGCGCTGGATGTGGCGGAACACCTTGGTCCGCATGTCATAGATGAGGTACTCGCCGATGTACGCCGAGATGCGCCGTTCCGTCAGCGCCAGGGCGCCGTCGAACAGGGCGAGAACGGCGACGAGGACGGCGAGCACCACCACGAGATGGGCGTCCTTCTTGAGGATCCCGTTGTCGATGAGGGATCGCAGGATGAGCGGGTTCACCGCGGCGATGACCGCGTCGAGGATCACCACCGGGATGAAGATGGACAGGATCTTGCGGTAGGGGACGGCGAAGGTGAGCATCCGCCGCGCCGTGCCCTTCTTGACCCGGTGCTGGAGGACCGCCCGGTCCTGCCGCATGGAGCGCATGCCGCTCCAGCCGCCGCCGCGGCCACCCCCGCCGTGTCCTCGCATAGCCATGCCTGCAACCTACCGTCGGCCTCTATTGGGCCGGGCCCCTCGCTGCGCCCTGGTCAGGCGTGGCGCGACGCGTCAGGCGGAGCCACCGACGGCGTGCACGCCGCCGTCGACGTGGACGATCTCGCCCGTCGTCATCGGGAAGAGGTCGCTGAAGAGCGCGAGGCAGGCCTTGGCCACGGCGCTGCCGTCGTGGACGTCCCAGCCCAGCGGCGCCCGTTCGGCCCAGGTGTCCTCGAAGGCGCCGAAGCCGGGGATCGACTTCGCCGCCATGGTCCGCACCGGCCCGGCGGCGACCAGGTTGACGCGGATGCCGCGGGGGCCGAGCTCCTTGGCCAGGTAGCGCGCCAGCGACTCGAGCGCCGCCTTGGCGACGCCCATCCAGTCGTAGACGGGCCAGGCCACCGTGGCATCGAAGTCCAGCCCGACCACGGAGGCGCCGCCATCGCCGCCCGCCACTTCGAGCAGCGGCAGGAACGCGTCGACCAACGCCTTGAGCGAGTAGGCCGAGATGTTGAGCGCGACCGAGACGTCGTCCCACCCCGCGGTGAACATCCCGCTGCCGAGGCAGTCGGGCGGGGCGAACCCGATCGCGTGCAGCACCCCGTCCAGCCGGTCCCAGCGGGCGGCCAGCGCGCGGCCGGCTGCGGCCAGCTGCTCGGGTGACGTGACGTCGATCTCGAGCACTTCGGCCTCGGTGGGGAGCTTGCGGGCCGTGCGCCGGGTGAGCGACAGCGCTCGCCCCGCGCCGGAGAGCACGATCTCGGCGCCCTCCTCCTGGGCCGTGCGCGCGACCGCGAAGGCCAGCGACGCGTCGGTGAGCACGCCGGTGATCAGGAGCCGCTTGCCGTCGAGGAGTCCCACTGCGCCAGGAGGTTATGCGAAGGTAGGGGCGTGCACGTCGGAATCCTGGGTGGTACGGGACCGGCCGGGCGCGGGTTGGCCGTGCGCCTCGCCCGGGCCGGTGTCCGCGTCACGATCGGTTCGCGCGACGCCGAGCGGGCGGCCTCCGTGGCGGCGGACGTGGCGGCGCGCTGGCCCGCGCTGGACCTGCCGCTCGAAGGGTCCGACAACGCCGGCGCCGCTGGCGCCGAGCTCGTCGTCGTGGCGACGCCGTGGGACAGTGCCGTCATCACCGTGCGCGGACTCCGGGAGCTCCTCGTCGGCAAGGTCGTGATCTCCATGGCCAACGCCCTGGTCAAGGAGGGCCGCGAGATGCTGGCCCTGGTGCCACCGCGGGGCTCGGTGGCGGCGGCGGTCCAGGCCGCCGTCCCGGACAGCCTGGTCGCGGCGGCCTTCCACCACCTGCCCGCCTCGGAAATGGAAGACCTCGAATCGGGGTTGGAAGCGGACGTGCTGGTGTGTTCGGATCACGTCGAGGCGACCGCGTCGACCGTCGCGCTCGTCGAGCGGATGCAGGGACTGCGGCCCCTCGACGCGGGCAGCCTCAACCAGGCCGCCCCCATCGAGGCGTTCACCGCAGTGTGCATCACGCTCAACATCCGTCACAAGGTGCACTCGACCATGCGGATCGCGGGGATCTGACGATGCGTCTCCACGACACGGCGCGGCGCGCCGTGGTGCCCTTCGAGCCCGGTCCCCTCGTGACCATGTACTCCTGTGGCATCACGCCGTACGACGCCGCCCACCTCGGGCATGCCGCCGTCTACCTGTATTTCGACATGCTGCAGCGCCGGCTCCAGGACGCCGGGCACGAGACGCGGTGCGTGCGCAACGTGACCGACGTCGACGACGACATCCTGCGCAAGGCACGTGAGCTCGGTGTGCATTACCTCGACCTGGCCGCCGAGGAGATGGCCCGTTTCGACGCCGAGATGGGGCTGTTGAACCTGCTGCCCGTGTACTCCGAGCCGCGGGCGACGTCGGCCATCTCCGAGATCCTGTCGCTGATCGGCGAGGCCCTCGAGCGCGGTCACGCGTACGAGTCCGGCGGTTCGGTGTACTTCAGCGTGGCGAGCTTCCCCGAGTTCGGCTCCGTCAGCGGATTCGACCGCGCCCGGATGCTCGAACTGGCGGCCGAACACGGCGGGCGGCCCGACGACCCCAACAAGAGGGACCCGCTCGACTTCGTGTTGTGGCAGCCGTCGCTGCCCGACGAGCCGGCGTGGGAGTCGCGCTGGGGACCCGGGCGCCCCGGCTGGCACATCGAGTGCTCGGCCCTCGTGCTGCGGGAGCTCGGGGAGACCATCGACATCCACGGCGGCGGGCGCGACCTCGTCTTCCCGCACCACGAGTGCGAGACGGCGCAGTCCGAGTCGGTGACGGGGGAACAGTTCGTGCGCCTGTGGTTCCACGTCGGGCTCGTCGGCCTCGGCGGGACGAAGATGTCGAAGTCGTTGGGCAACCTGGTCTTCGTCGGCGACCTGTGCAAGGAGTGGGACCCGCCCGCGGTGCGGCTGGCCCTGCTGGCGCACCACTACCGGGCGGACTGGGACTGGCGCACCGACCGTGACATGCCGGCGGCGGCGGCACGGTTGGCGCTGTGGCGGAGCGCGCCCGCCGGCGACGGCTCGGCGGCGCTGGACGCGGTCCGTGCCGCGCTCGACGACGACCTCGACACGCCGCGCGCCCTGCCGCGCGGTCGACGAGGAGGCGACGGCGGGGAGGCCGGTCGCGGACGGGGCGCGCCTGCTCGGCATCGAGCTGTAGCCCCGTCCGCCGGCGGGCGGGGGGACGCGGGGTCGGTCCAGTACCCTTGGAACACCGCAGGGGTGTGTCCGGACCAGGAACAATGGTCCGGCCGAGCAAGGAAAGGGTGCACGATGCCAGGCGTCATCTCGGTTGGTCTTCCCGACGGCTCGACACGGGAGCTGGCCGAGGGCACGACGGCGTCCGAGCTCGCCCAGGCCATCGGCTCCCGCCTCGCCAAGGCGGCGGTCGTCGCCACCGTCGACGGCGAGGAGGTCGACCTGACCACCGTGCTGCCCGACGGGGCCAAGGTGGCGATCGTGACCGCGGACAGCGACGTCGGCCGGTCCGTCCTGCGCCACTCGACGGCGCACGTCATGGCGCAGGCGGTGCGTCGCCTGTGGCCCGGCGCCAAGTACGCCATCGGCCCGGTCATCGACAACGGCTTCTACTACGACTTCGAGCTGCCCGACGGCGCCCGCTTCAGCGAGGACGACCTGGAGCAGATCGACGCCGAGATGCGGGCGATCATCAAGGAGGACCAGCCCTTCGTCCGTCACGAGCACTCCCCCGAGGAGGGTCTGGCGATCTTCGGCGACCAACCCTTCAAGGAGGAGATCATCAGGGCCGTCGAGTCGGGGGCCGACGAGGTCGACGCGAGCGGTGCGGTCGTGACCACGTACCGCAACACCGACGCGTTCATCGACCTCTGTCGCGGCCCGCACGTGCCCTCGACCGGCCGTCTCGGCCACTTCAAGCTGATGCGGGTCGCCGGTGCGTACTGGCGGGGCGACGAGAAGCGCGAGCAGCTGCAGCGGATCTACGGCACGGCCTGGGAGTCGGAGAAGGCGCTGGCGGCCTACCTGCACCAGTTGGAGGAGGCCGAGCGCCGCGACCACCGCAGGATCGGCGCCGAGCTCGACCTCTACAGCTTCCCGGACGAGATCGGCTCCGGCCTCGCCATCTTCCACCCCAAGGGCGGCACCATCCGGCGCCTGATGGAGGAGCACTCGCGGCAGCGCCACGTCGAGTCGGGCTACGACTTCGTCAACTCACCCCACATCACCAAGGGCGCGCTCTTCGAGGAGTCCGGCCACCTCGAGTGGTTCGCCGAGGGCATGTTCCCGCCGATGGAGCTCGACGGCGGGGCGCAGTACTACCTCAAGCCGATGAACTGTCCGTTCCACATTCTCGTGTACCGCAGCCGGCAGCGCTCCTACCGCGAGTTGCCGATGCGGCTCTTCGAATTCGGCGCGGTCTACCGCTACGAACTGTCGGGCGTGCTCCTGGGCCTGACCCGCGTCCGCGGCATGACCCAGGACGACGCGCACATCTTCTGCACCGGCGAGCAGATGGACGCCGAGCTCGTCCGCACCCTGACGTTCGTCCTGGACCTGCTGCGGGACTACGGCCTCAACGACTTCTATCTCGAGCTCTCGACCAAGCCGCCGGGCAAGGCCGTCGGGTCCGACGAGGAGTGGGAGGTGGCCACCGAGGCGCTGCGTCGGACCGCGCTCGAGATGGGCCTCGAGCTCGTCATGGACGAGGGCGGCGGTGCCTTCTACGGGCCCAAGATCTCCGTGCAGACCCGTGACGCCATCGGCAGGACCTGGCAGATGTCGACGGTCCAGCTCGACTTCCAGCTGCCCCGGCGCTTCGGCCTCGAGTACGTGGGCGCCGACAACGCCCGGCACCGGCCGATCATGATCCACCGCGCGCTGTTCGGTTCGGTGGAGCGGTTCATGGCCGTGCTGATCGAGCACTACGCCGGCGCGCTGCCGACCTGGCTGTGCCCCGAGCAGGTGCGCGTCATCCCGGTCGCCGACGCCCACCTCGGCTACGCGCAGTCCGTGGTGGACGCCGCCGCCGCGGCCGGGCTGCGCGCGTCCGTCGACGCCAGCGGCGAGAACGTGGGCGCGCTCGTCCGCCGGGCCCGGCTGGCCAAGGTCCCCTACGTGCTCGTGGTGGGTGACGAGGACTTCGCCGGCGGCTCGGTCGGGGTGAACCGGCGCGGCTGGAGCGCCAGGCCCGAGCACGGCGTCGCGCTCACCGACCTGCTGTCCGAGGTCACGGCCGAGGTCGAGCGCAAGGGCCTGCCCGAGGACCGCGCACCCGCGGCCGCCTCGTGAGCCTCGAGCACCTGTGGGCGGGATGGCGCCGCGAGTACATCGTGGAGGCCACCGCGCGCGAGCGTGCCGGCACCGCCGACGGGGAATGCGTCTTCTGTCGGCTGGCCGCCAGCGGCCCGCCCTCGGAGGAGAACTTGGTGGTGTGGCGAGGCGAGCTGACCTTCGTGGTGCTGAACGCCTACCCCTACGCGAGCGGGCACGTGCTCGTGCTGCCGCTGCGCCACGTCGACTCCCTGGCCGGGCTCACCGAGCCGGAGTCCGCCGAGCTGTGGGTGGCGACGCGGCGGGCGGTGGCCACCATCGAGGCGGCCTACGAGCCTGATGGGCTGAACATGGGCGCCAACCTCGGCCGCGCCGCCGGGGCGGGGCTGCCAACGCACGTCCACCTGCACGCGCTGCCGCGGTGGTCGGGTGACACCAACTTCATGACCGCCGTGGCCGAGACGCGTGTCATGCCCGAGACGCTGCAGCTGTCCTGGAAGAGGCTCGCCGACGCCTGGCCCGGATAGCACGTCGTCGTCCGACGGGGGCGGGCCCGGCGTCGTCGGCACGCGGGCGGGTGCGGACGCGCCTTCGCCTTCGACCCCGCCATCGACGACCCCGTCATCGACGACCCCGACGACCCCGCCCGGCCGGAGCTTGCTGCGGAGGGCCTGGCCCGTCGCCCGCGTCGTCGTCGGTTTCGCCCTGGTCGCGGTCGCGCTGTGGGTGCTCTCCTCGAAGGGGTCCGAGCTGTCGGGGTTCGCCGACGTCTTCAAGACCTTCGTCTGGTGGTGGGTGCCGCCGGCCTTCGCCGCCGAGATCGCCTCCTATTTCTGCTTCGCCGCCATGCAGTACGAGCTGTTCAAGGCGGGCCATCTCGTCCCGCCGTGGACGCCGCTCGTCAAGCTGTCCTTCGCGTCGCAGGCGCTGACCAATTCGTTGCCGGTCGGCAACGCGGTGGCCACGGTGTACGGGTTCCGCTGGTACCGCCGCTTCGGCGCCGACAACACGCTGGCGGTGTGGGCCCTGGCGGGCACGCTCATCGCGTCGATGGTCAGCCTGTCGCTGGTCGCCGTCATCGGCCTCGGGCTCGCCACGAACGAGGGCGCGTCGCTCGACCTGGTGCCCGTGCTGATCGGGGTCTTCGCGTTCGCGCTGGCCCTGGGGTCGCTCTTCGTCTACGAGCGCCCGCTCCACTTCGTGCTGTCGACGTCGCTGCGGGCCTCGGTCGCGCTGACCGGCCGCCCCCACGGCGACACCACCGAGCAGATCGCGTCGATCATGGCCTGGATGACGGCCGTCCGCCTCAGTTGGACGCAGATCGGCCGCATCATCTGGTGGGGGACCCTCAACTGGCTGCTCGACTGCGCGTGCTTCGCCATGATGTTCCCGGCCATCCACGCGCCCATTCCCTGGAAGGGCCTGCTCCTGGCCTACGGCGCCGGGCAGCTGGCCGCCACGTTGCCCGTCACGCCCGGGGGGCTCGGGGTGGTCGAGGGCAGCATCACGGTCGCGCTCGTCGCGTTCGGCGGCGCGGAGACCAGCACGACCTACGCCGTCCTCCTCTACCGCCTCATCAGCTTCTGGTTCATCCTCCTCGTCGGTTGGCTCTTCATCGGCCAGCTCGCGCTCCAGGTGCGCCGGGGCCGCTGGCCGCGCCAGGCCATGGCGAGCGGCGTCGAGGCGGGACCGGTGGCCTACGACGCGGCGGGCGTCTTGGGCGCGACGGGCCCCACGTTGGGCGTGGTGGGCGGTACGGACGGGGGGACTCCATGAGGGCACAGCTCATGGACGGGAGGATGCGCGCGCCGGCGCGGCGCCTCGGTGCCGCACTCGCCGTCCTCCTCGTGGCGGCCTCGCTGCTGACCGCGTGCTCGGCGGCGCGCATCGGCCTCGGCACTACGGACGAGTCGTGCTACCTGACCCTGCCGACGGCGGCCAAGGCCGTAGGGGAGCACGCGCATCTGGCCGGCGTGCGCAAGTACACGCTCGCCGGCCTGCACAGCGTCGCCCCGCGGCTCTACGGGCGCATGGCCGACCACGTCGCGAAGAACCGCGACGTCTGCCTGGCCGCCTACACCGGGCACTTCACCCGCTCGTCGGTCTCCAAGCCGCTCGGGCGCGCCGCCGGCACGCTCGCCGTGGCCGTGGTCACGATCCCGGGCAGCGACCTGCTCGGCACGCTGATCCTGACCAAGACCCCCGTGCGCTTCCAGCACGTCTTCTGATCGGATCCGAGCGACGCTCAGGCGATCGCGATCGCGATCCCGTCGCCGGCCGTCACCCCTCCAACCTCGGGATCGACGCCACCAGGTGGTCGGGCACGGTGCCGTAGTGGTCGTACTCGATGGTGAACGAGCCCCGGCCGCCCGTCAGCGCCCGCAGGTCGACGGCGTAGCGCGTCACCTCCGCCGTCGGCGCCGTCGCGGTCACCGTCTGGTAGCCGTCCTCCGCCGGGTCGGTCCCGATGATGCGGGCGCGGCGCGAGTGGAGGTCGCCCATGACGTCGCCCTGGCACTCGGAGGGGATGGTGATCGAGAGCCGCGAGATCGGCTCCAGCACGATCGGACCGGCCTCGGCCATGGCGGCCCGGATGGCCATCGCCGCCGCCATCTTGAAGCTGACCTCGTTGGAGTCGACCGAGTGCGCCTTGCCGTCGTCGACCGTCACCGCCACGTCGACGATCGGGTAGCCGAGCACGCCGCCGCTGGCGAACGTCTCGAGCACGCCCTTCTCGACGGCCGGGATGTACTGGCGGGGGATCGCGCCGCCCACCACCTCGTCGCGGAAGGCGAAGCCCTCGCCCCGGGGCAGCGGCTCGAGCCGCAGGTGGGCCACGCCGAACTGCCCGTGCCCACCCGACTGCTTCTTGTGCTTGCCCTCGGCCGCCGCCGGCTTGGTGATGGTCTCGCGGTAGGGGATGCGCAGCTCCTCGCGCTCGACGTGCACGTTGCACTTGCGCTCGAGCCGCTCGAGCGTCACGGCGAGATGCACCTCGCCGCTCACGCCGAGGATGGTCTGATGCGTCTCGTCGTCCCTCGTCACCGTGAGGGACGGGTCCTCGTCGCAGAGACGCTGCAGGGCCGACATCAGCTTGTCGTCGTCGGCCCGCGTCGCCGGCTTGACCGCCACCGAGAGCGCGGGCGGAGGCAGTGCGGGCGGCGGCAGCACGATCGGCTGTCCCTTGGGGGCCAGCGTGTCGCCCGTCCGCGTGCCGTTCAGCCGGGGCACGGCGACGAAGTCGCCCGCGGCGACGCTGGTCGCCGGTGCGGTGGCGTGCCCGGCGATGCTCTGGAGCGCGTGCAGGCGCTCCTCGTCCCTGCTGCGCGAGTTGATGAGCACCGCGTCGGGCTGGAGCGTGCCCGAGACGACCTTGCAGAGGGACATCTTGCCGGTGTGGCCGTCGTTGTAGGTCTTGGTCACGGTGAGCACCGCCTGGCCGCCGGGGTCCGACGGGATCTCGACGGTCTCGGTCCCCGCGGTCGCCAGGAGCGGCGGCCGCGAGGCGGGCGTCGGGCACAGCTCCTCGATCAGCCGGGCCAGCCGGTCGACGCCGACGCCGCTCGTGGCCGAGCAGCACAGGACGGGGAACACCGAGGCCGACGCCACGCCGCCGGCGAGGCTCTTCTCCAGCTCGGTGTAGTCGAGGGTCTCGCCGTTGAGGTAGCGCTCCATCAGGTCGTCGTCGCCGACCACGATGCCTTCCACCAGCTGCTCGTGCACGGTGTGCTCCTGGTCGACCAGGTCCGGGGGGATGGGACCCTCGTGCCCCGCGGGCGGGACCGTGCCGTCCACCGCGGCGCCGGCGGCCGGCACGTCGTAGTGCGTGGCCGTGTCGTCGAGGAGGTCGATGACGCCGTGGAAGGCGGCCTCGTGGCCGATGGGCAGCTCGACGGGGGCGACGCCGGCGCCGAACGCGCTGCCGATCTCGGCCAGCGTGCGGTCGAAGTCGGCGCGCTCGCGGTCCAGCTTGTTGATGACGATGACCCGGGGCACCCCGAGGCGGGCCGCGGCGCGCCACGCGTCCTCGGTCTGGGCCTGCACGCCGTCGGTCGCGCTCACGATCACGACGGCGAGGTCGACGTTGGCGAGGGCGGTGATCATCTCGCCGGCGAAGTCGGCGTAGCCGGGCGTGTCCAGGAGGTTGACCTTCACGCCGTTGACGGTGAAGGGGGCCAGGCTGGTCGAGATGGAGAGCTGGCGGGCCACTTCCTCCGGCTCGAAGTCCATGACGGTCGAGCCCTTCTCGACCGATCCCCTCCGGGCGATGGCGCCGGTGGCCGCCAGCAAGGCCTCGGCCAGGGTGGTCTTGCCCGCACCGTGATGCCCGACGAGGGCGACGTTGCGAATTGCGGTCGGGTCGTGTGGCACCTGGTCCTCCGTCCGTCCGTGACGCTCTGTGCACGCCGAGTGTACGACCGCGCGTTCCCTGCTGCTCACCTGCGCCGCAGCGGGAAGCCGGCCGCCCGGTTCAGCCGGGGCCCTGACCTGCGGGGTTCTCTCGACGCGCCGCCAGCGCGGCGTCGTAGTCGCGCCGGACGGCGTATCGGAGGAAGAGGGCGAGGGTGTCGACGAGGAGCAGCCAGACGGCCTTGAGCGAGATCGTGCTGCCGAAGCGCTCGTCGATGCGGACCGGCGCCTCCACGATCCGCGTGTACCCGAGCCGCCGCGCCAGCACGAGCAGCTCGAGATCGAGGGCGAAGCGGCTCTCCCGCAGCAGGGGCAGGACGTCCGCGATCACCCTGCGGTCGACCAGCTTGATGCCGACCTGGGTGTCCTTGACGTTCAGGCGGAACAGGAGGTGGATGAGGCGCTGGTAGCCCCAGGAATAGAGGCGGCGCAGCGGGGGATAGTGCACCGAGGAGTCGGGGTGGCGCTTGGATCCGATGATGATGTCCGGCTCGTCCGACTGCATGATGGCGACGAAGGGGGAGAGGAACTCCGGCGAGATGTCCCCGTCGGCGTCGATGAACCCGAGGTAGCGCCCCCGCCCCATCCCCAGGCCCGCCCGCAGCGCATGCCCCTTGCCGACGTTGGTGGCGAAGGACAGCCGGCGCACGACGCTCTCGGGGAAGCCGTCGAGCGTGAAGGGGCTGCCGTCGGTCGAGCCGTCCGACACGGTGATGATCTCGAAGGTCATTCCCGACGCGTCGAGCACGCGCACCATGTGGGCCACGGTGGCGCGCAGGCGGTCGCCCGGGTTGTAGTAGGGGACGACGATCGAGACGTCGAGCGTGGCGTCCGGCAGGACCGTGACGTCGGGCCGCGGTCGCCCCGCGCTGTTCGGCTCGGCCTCCGGCTGCGGCTGCGGCACCATCACCTCACGTCACCCGCCGCGCGGGGAGCCCGGTCCCCGCGCCTGTCCTCGCGGGTGAGGCTACCGGACGCCTCGCGCCTCAGTAGCCGTAGCCGCCGCTCGATCCGCCACTGCTCTTCGACCTGGTCGCGGCCCCGCCCCCGACGGTGATGTCGACGTTCATCCCCAAGGCCTTGTGACCCGGGATCGGGCAGAAGACGTCGTAGGCGCCCTTCTTGAACGTCACCGTGAGCTTCGCGCTCTGGCCGGGCGTGATGTCCTTGGTGGTCGCGTTCTTGAGCCCCGGCCCGGTGATCTCGAGGGCGTGCGTCACCTGGCCCTTGTTCACGGCGAGGAAGGTGTACTTGCCCGCCGCGAAGGTGCTCTTGGACAGGGCGATGTGGAAGTCGGTCTCCGTGGCCTTGACCGTGGTCGGCTGTGCGCCCGTCGCGTCGGCCGGTACGGCGGTGGCCCCGAGCGCAGCGCCGGCGGCGGCCAGCGCGGCCAGCGGAAGGAGGGCGACGCGCCCTACGGTGAATCGGAAGGTCTTCATGGCGGTCCTCTGTCGTTCGTGTTGCGGTCTGGTCAAAGTGGGGTACGGCTCAGGGTAGGGCTGGGATTGGCGCGGCGACGGTCACCAAGGGGCTGACCAGGCACTTGGCGTTGCGGCCGGGAGCGGTACCGGGGCCCGGACACCGGGAATCGGGGGACCGGATGGTAAAGTGGAGGTCTTGCGCCATCCGCTCCCCGGGGCGCGCACGACGAGGAGCTTCATGTTCGACGGTCATTGGCGAACGGCCGTCGACCGGACGACCGGTCCGGTCGGCGAGGCACTGCACCGCCATGGCATCACCGCTGACGTGCTGACGGCCACCGGTCTGGTCTCGGCCACCGCCACGGCGTTCCTGGTGGCGACCGGCCATCTCCACTGGGCCGTGCTCATGCTGATCGTCACGGGGATGCACGACCTGCTCGACGGCCCCGTCGCCAAGGCCGCCGGCACCGCCTCGGTCCGGGGCGCCTTCTTCGACTCGGTGACCGACCGCGTCGCCGACGCCGTCCTCATGTTGGGGTGTGCCTGGTACTTGCTGGACCAGGGGAGGGGCCACCTCGCGCTGCTGCCCATGGGCATCCTGGCGGTCACCGCGCTGATCTCCTACGAGCGGGCGAAGGCGGAGTCGCTCGGCCTCTCGGCCAAGGGCGGCCTCATGGAGCGGGCCGAGCGCATGTTCCTTCTCGGCGTCGCCTTCCTGAGCACCGCCATCTTCGTGCCCGTCTTGTGGATCCTCTTCGTGCTCGTCTCCATCACCGCCGTCGCCCGCTTCGTCAAGGTCTGGAACGCGGCGTCGGGTCGCGACGAGGTGATCCGGCGGCGCATCGAGGCCTGGCGGGAAGGCCGTGTCGACTCGCGCTGGCGCAGCTGGCGCGAGGGCCGCGCGTCCTCGGGCCGGCCGCGACGCGACGTCACGCGACGCACCGGCGGTGCTCCGGTCGGGCGCTGGCGCGCCCGTCGCCAGGAGGCGCTGAGCAGCCGTTCGGGGCGCACGTTGCGTGAGCGCCGCCGCGCCGCGCGGGGGCAGCACACGGCCGGCGCCAACGGGCGCCGCCGGCGCACGCCGCCAGCGCCCGGGTCTCCTTCCTGACACCCCGCACCCGCTGATCCCGTGCCGACATCCGAAGGCTGGCGCGAGACGGCGCGCTACCTCACCTATCGCAGTCTGGGCTTCGCCATGGGGCACGTCCCCGAGGCGATGGCCTACGGGGTGGCCGACACGGTGTCGCGGGTCATGGCGCGCGGGCCGGCGCTGGCGATGAACGAGCGGCACATGCGGCGCGTCCTCGCCAGCGAGGGTGTCGAGCCCGACCCGGCGCTGGTACGGCGCTGGAGCCGCCGCACGTTCCGCTCGTACGCGCGCTATTGGGCCGACGGCGCCCGCCTGCCGTATCTGGACGAGGCGCAGGTGCGCGCCACGTGGCGCTTCGAAGAGGGGGAAGAGCATCTGCGCGCCGCGGCGGCGAAGGGACAGGGTGCCGTCCTGGCGCTCCCGCACGTGGGCAGCTGGGAGTGGGGCGGCTACTGGCTCGCCCTCGAGGGGATGCCGATGGCCGCCGTGGTCGAGCGGCTGGAGCCGCCGCAGCTCTTCGAGTGGTTCGTGGCCCAGCGGGCGGCGATGGGCCTGACCGCCGTGCCGCTCGGCACGGGGTCGAGCGCGGCGATGCTGCGGGCGCTCAAGGAGAACCACGTGGCCGGTTTGGTGAGCGACCGCGACCTCGTGGGCAACGGCGTGGAGGTCGAGTTCTTCGGCGAGCGGACCACGCTGCCCGGCGGCGCGGCCACGCTGGCGCTGCGGACGGGCGCGCCGCTCCTGCCGGTCGTCGTCTACACGGGCCCGGGAAATTGGCACACTGGCGTCGTGCACGCCCCGATCGACACGACCCGGCGCGGCACGCTGCGCGAGGACGTCACGCGGGTGACCCAGGAGCTGGCCACCACCTTCGAGCACGACATCCGCCGCCATCCCGAGCAGTGGCACCTCTACCAGCCCAATTGGCCGAGCGATCCGCGATGAGGATCGCCATGCTGTCCCCGTACGCGCTGACCCGCCACGGCGGCGTGCAGGGACAGGTGCTCGGCCTCACACGCGCGCTGCGCGCGCTCGGGCACGACGTGACCGTGCTGTGCCCGGCCGACCCGGGCGAGGACCTGCCCGAAGCGCTCGGCGAGCACATCCTCATCGGCCGCCCCACCCCGCTCCGCTCGAACGGCTCGGTGGCCCCGGTGGCCTTGTGGCCCACGGCGGCGGCGCGGGCCGAACGCAGCGTGCGCCGGGGCGGTTTCGACGTGCTGCATGTGCACGAGCCGCTGGCGCCGATGGCGGCGTACGGGCTGGTGCTCACCGCGCCGCTCCCCATGGTCGGGACGTACCACCGCGCCGGGGTGAGCCGCTGGGTGCCGGTGCTCAAGCCGCTGGCCGGGCTCGTCGGGCGACGCATGCAGGTCCGGGTCGCCGTGTCCGAGGCCGCCCGCGCGACGGGTGCACGCGCCGGTGGTGGCGCCTTCGAGGTCCTCTTCAACGGCGTGGACATGACGCGCTTCGAGACGGCCGACCCCGTGCGCGACGAGGAGGGCCGCCCGGCCGTCGTGTTCATCGGGCGCCACGAAGAGCGCAAGGGCCTCAACGTCGTGCTCGATGCCTTCGCACGCGTCGAGCGGCCCGCCGTGTTGTGGGTCGTGGGCGACGGGCCGGCCAGCGAGATGCAGCGGCGTCGCCACCCCGAGTCGCCCACCGTGCACTGGCTCGGTGCGCTCGACGACCGGGCCGCCGCCGCACGGCTGGTCGGGGCGGACGTGTTGTGCGCGCCCTCGCTGTCAGGCGAGTCGTTCGGCATGGTCGTCCTCGAGGGGTTAGCGGCGGGGTGTGCCGTGGTGGCGTCGGACCTCGACGGGTATCGGGCCGCGGCCGCCGGGCACGCCACCCTCGTGCCGGCGGGCGACGTGGGCGCGTTGGCACGGGCGCTGGGCGTCGCCCTGGCCGACGCGCGGGAGGGCACCGGCCAGTCGTCGCCCGAGGCGCGCAAGGCGGCCGTCGAGCACGCCCGCGCCTGGTCGATGGAGGCCCTGGCCGAGCGCTACCTGGACGTCTACGCCCAGGCCATCGAGCGGTACCGGGCGGTGTCGTAGGCTGAGGTTCCCATGGCGCAGCAGCAGGACGGTCCCGGCGCGACGCCCCGAGGCGCGGGGGGTGGCCGGGGCGGCGGCTCTGCCGGGAACGGGGGCGGCGCTTCTGGCGGGAGTGGCGGTTCTGCCGGGAGTGGCGCTGGCGGCGGCGGCAACCGCAGCCGGAACCGCAATCGGAACAGGAACAGGAACCGCAACCGCTCGGGCGCGACGGGCGGCGGCGGCCGCGGCGCTGGGAACGCCACCGCCCAGAGAGGGGCAGGGGAGGGGCGCCGGCCAGCGCCAGTCCCAGGGCCGAGGTGGCGGCGGGGGCGGGGGCGGACGCCAAGGGGGCGGCGACCGGTCCCGGACCCCGCGCGCACAACCGCGCGCCGCGGTGGCTGTGGCATCCCTACCGGCGCCGGTGTCGCTCGACGTGCACCCGAGCCTCGGCGCGCCGCAGATCTTCCCCGCCGAGGTGGCGGCGAACCGCCGGCGGGCCATCCGGTTGTGCGCCTGGACGGCCGTCATCCCCGCCGTCCTGCTGGGCGTGCTGCTCTGGGTGGCGGTGTCGGTGCTCGCCGGCGTCGTGGGGTTCGTGGTCGCCGGAGCCGCCGCGATGTACGGGGTGTGGCGGCTCGCGCCGTCGATCGCGCTGCGCCGGATCGGCGCGGCGCCGGTGGAGGAGCACCACGACCCGCGTCTGTACAACGTGACCGAGGGCCTCTGCGCGACGTTCGGTCTCTCGATGCCCAGCCTCAACGTCGTCGACGACGACGTCCCCAACGCCTGCGCGCTGGGCCGGGACGCCCGCCGCGCCGACCTCGTCGTCACGAGCGGGCTGCTGCGCCGCCTCGACCCGATCGAGCTGGAGGGGGTCATCGCGCACGAGCTGGCCCACGTGAAGCGCGGTGACAACGGCGTGTCCTGCGTCGGCATCACCCTCGGCACACTCTTCGGAGGCGAGAAGACGCTGCGGCGCTGTGTGGGGGAGAGCCGCGAGTACCGGGCCGACGTCGTGGGCGCGTCGGCCGTCCGCTACCCCCGCGGGCTGCTCAACGCGCTGACCGTGATGATGGGGGCGCCACCGCCGGCCGAGCGGTCCCTCTTCGCCTCGCCCTCACGCTTCGGCTCCACGCGCTGGGTCTGGATCGACCCGTCCGTGGGCCACCGGGACGACGAGGTGGCGCCGGGCGACCTCGACGCCACCTCGGTGCGGGCCGCCGCACTACGAGAGTGGTGAAAAGAGGCGGCGGCCACGCCTCGTAGACTGCACCCATGACCACCGGGACCTTCACCGTGAAGCGGGGGCTGGCGGACATGCTGCGGGGCGGCGTCATCATGGACGTGGTCAACGCCGAACAGGCCAAGATCGCCGAGGACGCCGGCGCCGTCTCGGTCATGGCGCTCGAGCGGGTGCCGGCCGACATCCGCCGCGATGGCGGCGTGGCGCGGATGAGCGACCCGGTGCTGATCGAGGGGATCATCGAGGCCGTGACCGTCCCCGTGATGGCCAAGGCGCGCATCGGCCATTTCGCCGAGGCGCAGGTCCTGCAGTCGCTCGGCGTCGACTTCATCGACGAGTCCGAGGTGCTCACGCCGGCCGACGAGGCGCATCACATCGACAAGTGGCCGTTCACGGTGCCGTTCGTCTGCGGTGCGACCAACCTTGGGGAGGCGCTGCGCCGGATCTCGGAGGGCGCGGCCATGATCCGCTCCAAGGGAGAGGCCGGCACCGGCAACATCGTGGAGGCGGTGCGCCACCTGCGCTCGATCCTGGGCACCATCCGCGCCGTGACGCAGGCGGACCCGGCCGAGGTCTACGGCTGGGCCAAGGAGCTCGCCGCGCCCGTCGGACTCGTGCAGGAGATCCACGACACCGGACGCCTTCCGGTCCCGCTGTTCTGCGCGGGCGGCATCGCCACGCCGGCCGACGCCGCGCTGGTCATGCAGCTCGGCGCCGAGGCGGTGTTCGTCGGCTCCGGCATCTTCAAGTCGTCGGACCCGGCCCGGATGGCGTCGGCCGTCGTCGAGGCCACGGCGCACTTCGAGGACGCCGACCATGTGGCCAAGGTGTCGCGCGGCCTCGGTGAGGCCATGCGCGGCCTCGAGGCGTCGCAGTACGGCGAGCACCTCGCCGACCGGGGGTGGTAGCGGAGCCCGACGCCGCGCCCGTGATCGGTGTCCTCGATCTCCAGGGCGACGTGCGCGAGCACATTGGCGCGCTGCGCGACGTGGGCGCCAGGCCGCGCCGCGTCGAGCGTCCCGCCGACCTGGAGGGCGTGGCGGGACTGGTCCTGCCCGGCGGCGAGTCGACCACCCTCTCCATGCTGTTGGAGTCCAGCGATCTCTACGACACCGTGGCGACGCGCCTGGCGGAGGAGACCCTGCCGGTCCTGGGTACCTGCGCCGGGCTCGTCCTCGTCGCTCGCGAGGTGCTCGACGGCCGAGCCGACCAGCGCACCTTCGGCGTGCTCGACGCCGTGGTCCGGCGCAACGGCTACGGACGCCAGGTGCGCTCCTTCGAGGCGGATGTCGTGCTCGGCTCCGGGGAAGGCCCGGCGCTCCCGACGGTCTTCATCCGGGCTCCCCTCGTGGTCTCGGTCGGCGGGGAGGTCGACGTGCTCGCCCGCCACGACGGCGTGCCCGTGCTGGTGCGTCAGGGACCGGTGCTGGCGTCGGCCTTCCATCCGGAGTTGACGCCGGACCGGCGGGTGCACCGGCTGTTCGCGGAGATGTGCGACGTCGGTCGGGCTGCGCCCCGACGAGGCTCGATACAATCGAGAACCCCCAGGCAGTGAGGGTCCGGACGACCGGAGACCCCGCCACGAAGAGATCGAGAGCAGAGCATGTCGGGTCACTCGAAGTGGGCGACGACCAAGTACCGCAAGGGCGCCCAGGACAAGGCGCGGGCGAAGGTCTTCGCCAAGTGCATCCGCGCCATCGAGGTGGCGGCCCGCGACGGCGGGAGTGACCCCGAGGCCAACGCCACCCTGCGCACCGCCTTCCAGAAGGCCCGCGCCGCGTCGGTGCCACTCGACACCATCGAGAAGGCGGTCAAGCGCGGCAGCGGCGACCTCGAGGGCGTGCGCTACGAGGCCATCAACTACGAGGGCTACGGTCCGGGCGGCGTGGCCATCATGGTCGAGACGCTCAGCGACAATCGCAACCGCACGGGCGCCGAGATGCGCAACGTGTTCAGCCGCAACGGCGGCAACATGGCGGAGCCCGGCGCCGTGTCCTGGCAGTTCGAGCGCAAGGGCGTCATCACCGTCCCGCTGGACCAGGACGAGGACAAGGTCATGGAGATCGCCATGGAGGGCGGTGCCGAGGACATGAGCAGCAACGGGAGCGCCTGGGTCGTCACGTCGGCGCCGGCCGACCTCGAGGCCGTCCGCCAGGCCCTCGATGGCGCCGGCATCACCCCCGAGTCCGTCGACCTCTCGCTCGAGCCCACCTCGCTCGTCCCCGTCCCCGACGAGGGCGAGGCCAAGAAGGTCCTGCGCCTCCTCGAGGCGATCGACGACCACGACGACGTCCAGGCGGTCCACTCCAACGCGGACATTCCCGACGAGGTGCTCGCCGCCTTCGAGGGCTGACCCGAGATCCGCGCCCGGCGCGGGTCCCCCCACTAACCTACGAACGCATGTTCGTATTGGGCATCGACCCGGGACTGTCGCGCTGTGGCTACGGCCTGGTGGCCCGGGGCGAGAGCGACGGGAAGTTGCGGGCCCATGCGGCCGGCGTGCTCGAGACCGACCCGGCGGCGCCCCTGGCGGAACGGCTCCTGATCCTGCACACCGAGCTCTTCAGCCTGCTCGACGAGTTGCGGCCCCAGGCGGTGGTCGTCGAACGCGTCTTCTTTCAGGTCAATGCCCGGACCGCCATGTCCGTCGGGCAGGCGAGCGGGCTGGCGTTGGTGGCCGCCGCCGCCGCCGGCTGCGAGGTCGCCCAGTACACCGCCAACGAGGTGAAGCAGGGGCTCGTGGGCTACGGGGCCGCGACGAAGGACCAGGTGCAGCGCATGGTGGCGCAGGTGCTCGGACTGCGCGCCGTCGACGGGCCGCCGGACGTCGCGGACGCGCTGGCGTTGGCGGTGTGCCACCTGACGACGGTGCCGCTCCGCCGTGCCGTCGATGCGGCGTTGGTGACGGAAGGAGGAGCGAGATGATCGGACTGCTGCGAGGGCCCGTCGTGGTGCGGACCGGCGAGTGCGAGGTGATCGTCGACGTGGGGGGTGTCGGCTACCGGGTCACGGTGACCCCGTCCACCGCGGCCGCGCTCGTCGCGTCGGGCGGGGAGGCGACGCTGTTCGTCCATACGCACGTGCGCGAGGACGCCATCGTCCTGTACGGGTTCGTGCACGACGACGAGCGCCGCTGCTTCGAGGTGCTGCTGGGTTCACACGGCGTCGGCCCGGCCCTGGCGCTCGCCATCATGGCGATGCTGTCGCCCGCCGCCCTCTCGACGGCGGTGCTGGAGGACGACCTCGAGACCCTCTGCGCGGTTCCCGGCGTGGGACGCAAGACGGCGGCCCGGTTGTTGATCGAGCTCAAGAGCCGGCTCGACCTGCCCGATCTGTCGTTGGACCCGGTCGGCGCGGCGTTCCAGGGCCCTGATCGGGCGACGCGCACGTCGCGGGCAGAGGCACGCGCGGCGCTCGGCGAGCTCGGCTATGCCCCCGACGAGATCCGCGGCGCGCTCGACGGCCTACGCGACGATGTCGGCGTGGAGGAGATGCTGCGTCTTGCCCTGCGTGAGCTGGCCAGCCGGTGAGCCCCCGTGCGCGCCGGGAGGTCCTGGCCGTCGAGGGCGAGGAGGTTGCCCCCGACGGCCCGCCTCGGGTCATCGACCCGGCGGCGTCGGACCACGTGGAGGCGCTCGAAGAGGTCGGCCTCCGACCCCGGACGCTGGCCGAGTTCGTCGGGCAGCCCGAGCTGGTCGAGCATCTCGGCATCGTCCTCCAGGCGGCGCGCCAGCGCGGCCAGCCCGTCGACCACATCCTCTTCGCGGGTCCCCCTGGTCTCGGCAAGACGTCCCTGGCCGGGATCGTCGCGGTGGAGATGGCGGCCGGGCTGCGGATCACGGCCGGACCCGTCCTGACGCGGGCCGGAGACCTGGCCGCGCTGCTGACCGACCTGCAGGACGGTGACGTCCTGTTCATCGACGAGATCCACCGCCTGCACCGCTCGGTGGAGGAGATGCTCTATTCGGCGATGGAGGACGGACGGCTGGACATCCTGATCGGCAAGGGCCCCACCGCCCGGTCCATCCGCCTGGAGCTCCCGCACTTCACGCTGATCGGGGCCACCACGCGCACGGGCCTCGTCTCGGGCCCGCTGCGAGACCGGTTCGGCTTCGTGGGGCGGCTCGACCTCTACGCGCCGGCGGACCTGCGCGCCATCGTCGAGCGCTCGGCCCGGATCCTCAAGGTGCGCATCGACGCCGAGGGCGCCGTCCGGATCTCGGAGCGCTCGCGCGGCACGCCCCGGGTGGCCAACCGGCTTCTGCGCCGCGTCCGCGACTTCGCCGAGGTCCGCAGTGACGGCAGCATCGACGGCGCCACGGCCAGCGAGGGTCTCGAGCTCTTCGGGGTGGACGAGCTGGGTCTGGACAAGGTCGACCGGGCCATCCTGGCCACGTTGTGCACCCGCTTCGGCGGGCATCCGGTCGGTCTGACCACGCTGGCGCAGTGCGTGGGCGAGGAGCCCGACACGATCGAGGACGCCTACGAGCCGTACCTGTTGCAGAGTGGCCTGATCCAGCGCACGGCACGGGGTCGGGTGGCGACGCCGCGCGCCTGGGCCCATCTCGGCCATGACGCGCCGCCCGGCGCAACGAACTCGCGGCCACTCTTCTGAGCGACCGCCTCGTCCCGCCTCCGGGACGCGGCAATCCAGCGATTTGGCGGCGCGTCGTCCCGGTCATGGACTACGGTTGGTGGCACTGCACCGACGAGGGAATCGAGGTGACCCATGGCAGGAAAGACGTCGCTACCCGAGTCGATCGTGCGCGTCATCCTGCTCCCGGCCTTCACCCTCGGTGCCGGTGGAGGGAGGCTCCCGATGACGGGGCCCGCTCTCTGCCTCACTGGTCACTGACGCCGGCCAGTCATCCCAGGGGCTGATCGCCCGCCTCTGCCACGCGGACCGCCGCGCCAGCCACGACACGACACCACACCACCGCGCGGCATTGCGCCCGCGCTGACCGCATTGGCGGTCCCGGAGCGCCGCTCCGATCCACTCGAAACCCCGGGGCTCCGTCCGGACCCGGGCCTCCCAGCTGGAGACCACACCATGGGTGAACGCACCCTCTTCCCAAATGCATCCAACAAGGCGACCCTGGCCTACTGCTGGAGCCAGATGCGCCCCGACCGCCGCGCGTTCGCAGGAAGCTGCGCCGCCATCGTGCTCGGCACGCTGGCGAACGCCGTGGCGGCACCGCTCATCTTCGCGGCCCTGCTCGGACGCCTCGCGGGCAGTGGCGCGCACTCCGGCGACTGGCGGAACTTCGGCCCGCTGGTCGTCGCGTACGCCTTCGTGCTGGTGGCAGCCGTCGCCTTCGGCCGGATCGGTGGCTGGCTCAACTGGGGCGCCACCCTGCGCTCGTTCGGGCGCGCCATCACCAACGGCTACGACCACCTCATCGGGCTGAGCCACGCCTGGCACACCGACCGGCCCTCGGGCGAGGTCATCGCGACGCTGGAGACCTCGACCTGGGCCTTCGTGGAACTGATCGACGCCATGGTCTGGGGCATCCTGCGCATCTCGGTGACGAGCCTCGGCGCCATCGTGGTCCTGGGCATCGTGGCCTGGCCCGTCGCGCTGGTCATGGCCGGCCTGATCGCCGTGTTCGTGGGTGTGCTCCACCACCGCATGGGCCGGGTCGTCGCGGCCGAGAAGGCGTTCTCCGACGCGCACTCGCACGCCACCGGCGTCATCGCCGACACGATCGCCAACCTCACGACCGTCCGTTCGCAGGCCGCCGAGGGACGCGAGATGGCCCACGTCGACACGCTCGTCGGCCGTTCGCTCCACGCCGACCTGCGGGCCCGGAGCATCTTCACCGCGACGAGGCTGCAGATGGAGTCGGCCATGGCGGTCTTCAACTGGGCCGCGGTCGCCGTGGGCGTGCTGCTGGCCTTGCACCACGTCGCCGCGGCGGGGGTGGTCTACCTCATCCTGTTCTACGCCACCTTCGTGGGCACCAGTCTCGAGGAGTCCTTCGAGTTCATCCGGCTCATGTCGCGCGCCATCGGGCGCTGTGCCAAGTTCGCGGGCATCGCCGCCACCACGGCGGACATCGTCGACGTCCCGGGCGCACCGGACCTGCTGGTGCCGCACGGGCTCGTCGAGTTCCGCGACCTTCGGTTCTCGTACCGGGCCGGTGCACCGTTGTTCGAGGGGCTGGACTTGTCGATCGCGCCCGGGGAGCACATCGGGCTGGTCGGGCCCTCGGGATCCGGCAAGACCACGCTGACCAAGCTGCTGCTGCGCTTTGCCGATCGCGACGACGGCGTCATCGGGATCGACGGGCAGGACATCGCGCGCGTGACCCAGCACTCGTTGCGCCGGCACATTGCGTACGTCCCCCAGGATCCGCAGATGCTCCACCGCACCATCGCGGAGAACATCTGCTACGGGCGCGAGCTCGAGGGCGGCGTCGACATGGACCTGGTGCGGTCCGTCGGCTGCGCCGCCTACGTGGACGAGTTCGTCGAGCGCCTACCCGACGGGTACGACACCATCGTGGGGGAACGGGGGCTCAAGCTCTCGGGCGGGCAACGCCAACGCGTGGCGATCGCCCAGGCCATGGCCAAGGGGGCCAAGGTGCTCGTCCTGGACGAGGCCACGTCGGCGCTCGACTCCGAGTCGGAGGCGCTCGTGCAGGAGGCGCTGTGGCGCCTCATGCAGGGCACGACGGCGCTCGTCGTCGCGCACCGGTTGGCCACGATCGCCCGGTTGGACCGGATCGTGGTGATGGACCGCGGTCGGCGTCGTCGAACAGGGAACCCACGCCGAGTTGCTCTCGGCCGGCGGGGCCGGCGTCTATGGCCGGCTGTGGGCCCATCAGTCCGGAGGCTTCCTGGCCGCGTGAGCGGGGCGGTCAGGGGCCGACGGGCCGCGCCGCAGCGGCGGGCTCCGTCGAGGCGGCGGCGGTGCGCAGCGGGATGAAGACCCGGAACGTGGTCGACCAGCCGGGTGTGTCGACGATGTCGACGAAACCCTCGTGCGCCTCGGCGACGGACTTGGCGATGGCCAGGCCCAACCCGGTGCCCGGCACGCCCATCTCGGTGGAGGAGGCGAGCCGGTAGAAGCGCTCGAAGAGCTGGTCGCGCTCGCCCTCGGGGATGCCGGGGCCCTCGTCGAGCACCTGCACCCGGGCGTAGGAGTCCACGCTGTCCACGACGACGTGGACGCGGCCCCCACGAGGGGAGAACTTGATCGCGTTGGACAACAGGTTGCCCAGCAGCTGGTGGAGGCGGGTGGGGTCGCCGAAGATCGGCACCTGCTCGCCGGGATCGATGGTGAGATGGATGCCGGCGACGGTGGCCGACGTCTCCATGGCGTGCACCGCCTCCCCGGCCAGGCGGTTCAGGTCCAGCTCGGTGAAGGCCACCTTCAGGCCACGGCCGGCGCCCGGGTCGGCCAGCAGGTCCTCGGCGACGCGCTGGAGCTGCTCGGCGTTGCGCTCGATGGTTTGCAGCATCCGCATCTGGCTCTCGGTGAGTTCGCTCGACGCGTCCAGCAGCAACTCCACGAAGCCGCGTATGGAGGTGATCGGAGTTCGCAGCTCGTGCGAGACCGTGGCCACGACGTCGTCCTTCATCTGGGTGAGCTCGCGCAGACGGTTGTTCTGCTCGATGAGGGACTGGGTCACCTCTTTCTGGATCGCGAAGAGACGCTCGCGGTCGGCGGCCAGCTCTTCCCGCTCGGTCACGTCGATCGCCACGACCACGTAGCCGCCGTTGCCCGTCGCGAATTCGTCCGGGGCGGGACGGGGTTCTCCCGCAGCGGCCTCGCCGCCCTCGCGCCCGTCGGGCCCTTCGTCGTTCCAGGTCTCGTCGAGGCCGGCCTCGGGGCTCGGGGCCGGCAGCGCGCGGACCCGCACCACGCAGCGCCGCTGCTGCCCGTCCTTTCGCGTGGCCGTCCAGGGCACCTCCGCCGCGGCCTCGGCGTCGATCGGCTCCAGCGCGGTCCGCATGGCGTCGATGGTCTGGCGCCGCTCGTCGATCTGGGCCGGGTCGATGAAGTCGGCGATGGAACGGACGCCGACGACCTCCGCCGCCCGGTAGCCGAGCATCTGCTCCGCGCCGGCGGAGAAGAAGGACACCGTGCCCGCGGGGTCGACGCCCATGATTGCACTGCCCGTGGCGGCGCGCAGCAGGGTCTCGAGACGGTCGCGTGCGTAGTCCGCCTCACGTGCGTTGCGCCGGGCGATGCGGGACTGCTGGGCCAGATCACCCAGGTAGGCCCGGTCGCGCGAGACCATCGTGTAGACGGTGGAGGCAACGAGGGTGGTCACCGTGGCCATGACGGCGACCTCCCGCCATTCGATGGGCGGGTACTTGGGGGCGCCGACGATCACGACCGGGACCAGCAGGGCCAGGTCCATGCAGAAGAGCCCGACCAGCAGGTGCAGGCGGCGCCCGTAGAGCGACAGCCACACGATGGGTAACAGGTAGACGACGACGAGACCGCTGGCGGATCCGCCCTGGGCGTCGCGGATGACCGCGATGACGGCGATGTAGCCGATGGGCACGATCAGCCAGGCCCAGTCGGGCAGCTTCTCCCACGGCACGAGGAAGGCTGCGGCGACCAGGACGAAGAAGATGACGCCCGCGACCGAGATCTCCCGCCGGGCGTCGTGGGGGGACGGGATGACCGCGATCAGGACGGTGCCGACGGCCACCAACGCGAACACCGGCAGGCGCACCCGCATCGAGCCCGAGAAGCCGATGGGTAGGACGGTTCCGGGCATCTGCGGATCGCGACGCCCCTGGGGGTCGGTTGGGGTTTCGGGGAGTCCGCTCACCGGCTCCGGGCGCGGTACCGGTAGCCGAAGCCGCGCACCGTCTCAATGGGCGAGCTGTCGTCGTCCCAGCCCAGCTTCCGCCGCAGGCGGAGCACGGCGTACTTCACCCGGGAGGTGGCCAGCCCGCTGGGGTCGTCCCAGGCCAGCTCGATCAACTGGTCCGGCGAGAGCACCTGTCCCTGGTGGCGTGCCAGGGTCGCCAGCAGGCGGTACTCCGTCGGGGTGAGCACGACGGCCGTGCCGTCGATCGTGACCTCCTGGTGGGCGAAGTCGATGTGCAGGGTGCCGTCGTCGAAGGCCGTCACGGGGTCGCTCCGGGAGACCTGGCGGCGGCTGATCGCCGTGAGGCGGGCGACGAGCTCGCTCCGGCTGAACGGCTTGGTCAGATAGTCGTCGGCACCGGCGTTGAGGCCTCGCACCTTGTCCCGCTCGGTGCCCAGGGCGGTCAGCATCAGGACCGGGACGTCGCTCATGTCCCTGATGCGCTCGAGGACCTGCCATCCGTCCAGGTCGGGGAGGCCCACGTCGAGAATGACGATGTCGGGGTGGCTGTTGTGGAATTGGCGCACCCCGTCTCGGCCCTCGATGGCCTCGGAGACGGCGTAGCGCTCGCGTTCGAGCATCGTCCGCAGCAGCTGGCGGATGTCGGCCTCGTCCTCGATGACCAGCACGGAGATCTGCCCATCGCGCATTAGGAGGCAACTGTACTGGGCAAATGGGCAATCGGAGTGAATAAGGGTTTCAGGCTCGTCGGGAAAAGGTCCTGATCAAGTACCCAATTCCCCCCGGGACGCCCAAATTGGGGGGTCGCGGCGCCCGAGGCGCGGCGAGCGGCTCGGTTGCGTGCCGGCGAGCAGCGCAGGGAGCGAAAGGTGCGCCGGCCCGGGTCGTCGGCTCCCCCGGATCTCTCCGACCGACGGCCTCAGCGGGCCGGCGCACCTCGTCGCTGCACCTTCCTCACGGTGTCCCCCATGCGAGAGTCCGTTCCCCTCCGTCGGACTCTCACCTGGTCGCCCCCCTCTGACCGACCATCACCGTGAGGCTGCTGTAGTGATGGGGGTCACTCTGTAGAGGCGCTGTCGCAAACCGAGGCCGATTTGCGTTGCAGTTCGGTTGCGTACGGTCCGGGCGTGGCAGCCGCGGGAGGCGAGGGCCGAGCGGTCCGGCCTGCCCGGGAGGCCGTGAATCCGCGCACTAGGGTGGCCTTTCGCAACCGATTGCGGTCCAAGGATTCTCCATGACACCACCCCCCGCGTTGATCCACCTCATGGTGGCCACCACCAAGTCGTCCTCGAGCCCGCTGCTCACCCTGCTCCCGCTCCTCGCCATCGGGGTCCTCGGCTACTTCTTCTTCATCCGTCCCCAGCAGCGCAAGGCGCAGGCGGCGCGGAAGTCGCAGGGTTCGGGGATCGAGGTCGGCGACGAGGTGCAGACGGTCGGCGGCGTCATCGGCACGGTGCTCGAGGTCCACGGTGACCGCTACACCCTGTTGACGGGCGCGCTCGGCGACGACGGCAACCTGGACGGGCCGCAGCCGACCAGGATCGTCTTCGTGCGCCAGGCCATCGCCCGCAAGATCGACCGGATCGAGGACGTGCGCATCGACGACGAGCCGGTCGACGACGTGAAGCCGAGCACCAACGGCACGAGCGCGGCAAGCGATGCGGCGAGCGACATCGACGATGTCGGAGGCGACAGCACGACCAGTGGCGGGGAGCACGGCGGGGAGGCCGAGGAGGGGTGAGCCCGAAGCCCGGGGGTCGGGCCCAGCGGCGCCAGCGGCGGAACCTGCTCCTCAGCGTGATCATCGTCGTGGCGATCACGCTCGGCGCGTTCGGGGCCGTCTTCGCCGCCAAGTGGTCGCCGCGTCTCGGCCTCGATCTCGCCGGAGGCGTCTCGGTCGTCTATACCGCGCAGGGCCAACATATCTCGCAGTCGGACCTCGACGAGACGGTCAACATCCTGAACCTGCGGGTCAACGGGCTCGGTGTCTCGGGGGCCCAGGTGCAGAGCACGGGGAAGAACCAGATCTCGGTCTCCATCCCCGGCGTCACCGACGCGCAGGAGGTCCTCCACCAAATCGGGCAGACGGCGCGCATGTACTTCCGTCCGGTGGAGTGCTGGGCCTATCCCCAGTCGGTGCCCAAACACGCGAAGACGCCGCTGCCACCCGGCATCGAGACGATCCCCGCGTGCACCGCCTCGTCACAGATCAACGCGTCCTCGCTGCAGGTCTCGCCGGACTCGGCGTCGGCAGCGGGCTTCACTTCCAATTCGGTGCCGCCCGACGAGCAATACGCGGCGTACCCCTCGACCAGCGTGGACAAGCCGAATTACGCGACCAGCACGGTGCTGCTCCCGGGGATCGGCGGCGCCTGCGACAACAACGCGGAGCTCCGCTGCGTGCTCGGGCCGGCGCAGATGACGGGGCGCTCCATCGCGAGCGCCCAGGCCACACAGGACCAGACCGGTCAGTGGGTGGTCGACTACACCCTCACGGGTACCGGCTCCACGCTGTGGGACAAGGTGGCCGCGGCGAACTTCCACCTGCCCCTGGGCATCGAGCTCGACGGTGAGGTGTATTCAGCCCCGATCATCCAGCCGACGCAGGGCACCTTCACCTCCTTCGACGGCAAGGGCGAGATCTCGGGGAGCCTGACCCAGCAGGATGCGCAGAACCTGGCCCAGGCCATGAACTTCGGTGCGCTGCCCGTGGTGCTCAAGGCGGCGACGTCCGAAACCGTCTCCGCCACCCTCGGCCACTCGGCGCTCGTGGCGGGGCTGGGCGCCGGGATCGCCGGTCTGATCCTCGTGCTGCTCTACGTGCTGCTCTACTACCGCGCGCTCGGCCTGGTGGTGATCTCCGGCCTCCTGCTCACGGCCATGATGCTCTGGGCCATCATCTCCGCGCTCGGGCATACGTCGGTGGCCCCGAGCTTCGACCTGGCCGGCATCACCGGACTGATCGTGTCGATCGGGATCACCGTCGACTCGTACATCGTCTACTTCGAACGCCTCAAGGACGAGACGAGATCGGGCCGTTCCATCCGGACCTCGGTCGACCGCGGCTTCAAGAGCGCGTGGCGCACCGTGTGGGCGGCCGACTTCGTGTCGCTCCTCGCGGCCATCGTCCTGTACCTCGTCGCCGTGGGCGACGTGAAGGGCTTCGCCTTCTTCCTCGGTCTCTCCACCATCATGGACATGGCCTTCACCTGGTTCTACACGCGACCGCTGGTCATCCTGCTCGGCCAGAGCCAGCGGCTGCAGGGGACCGGAGCCTTCAGCATCGCGACGGGCCTCGGTGCCGGGTCGCAACCGCACGACGGCTTGCCGGCCGGGGTCGGCGTCGTCGCCGGCGGTGGGTCATGAGCGAC
The DNA here is from genome assembly GCA_963788585.1 of uncultured Acidimicrobiaceae bacterium. Classification (GTDB taxonomy): domain Bacteria; phylum Actinomycetota; class Acidimicrobiia; order Acidimicrobiales; family RAAP-2; genus Bog-473. The sequence continues at coordinate 439,257 of CAWBHA010000006.1, read as the reverse complement.
GACTCGCCTCGCGACGAGGACGGCAGCGGGCTCGACGACGTCAGTGAGGAGGACGTCGAGCTCCTCGAAGAGGACGTCGACACGGGTGACCTCGACGAGGACGAGCTCGTCAGTTTGGACGACGCCGCGCGCGCGCTCCTGGCCCGGCCGCGGCGGGGTCACGGCCCGATCGCCCGGCTCTACCGGGGCGAGACCCGGTTCGACTTCGTGGGCAAGCGGAGGATCTGGTTCAGCCTCTCTGCCCTCATCATCGTGGTGGGCATCATCTCGATCATCCTGCGGGGCGGTCTGAACCTCGGCATCGAGTTCAAGGGCGGCACCGAATGGACGATCGCCGCCCCGGGTGTCACCCAGAGCCAGGCGGCGAACGCCATGAACGGAACCGGGGTCATCGACCCGACGGTGCAGCTCCTGGGCTCGGGGAGCAAGCAGACCCTCACGATCCAGTCGGACATGAACCGGCTGTCGCAGTCCCAGCAGAACGCGGTCAGCGCGAACGTCCAGAAGGCCCTGCTCGAGGTCACGGCCGCGCACGCACCGAAGTCCGCGGCCGTCACGACGACCAGCACGACCAAGGCGGCGACCACGACGACCAAGGCGGCCGCCGGCTCGACCGCGTCCTCGACCACCAGCACGACCTCGCCGGCGAACCCCGTTCCGACACCGACGGCGGACAAGATCAGCATCACGACGGTCGGACCGACGTGGGGCTCGTCCATTACCAACAAGGCCATCGAGGCGCTGATCATCTTCTTCATCGTGGTGGCCGTCTACATCAGCTTCCGCTTCGAGCCCAAGATGGCCCTGGCCGCCTTCATCGCCATGGTCCACGACGTCCTCGTGGCAATCGGCATCTACTCGATCTTCAACTTCCAGGTGACGCCGGACACCGTGGTGGCCATCCTGACCATCCTCGGGTACTCCCTCTACGACACGGTCGTGGTGTTCGACCGAGTGCGCGACAACACGCGGGGGATCGGGAGCAGCGGCCGCATGACCTACCCCCAGCTCATCAACCTCTCCATGAACCAGACCCTGGCCCGCTCCATCAACACGTCGGCCGTCGCCATCCTCCCGGTGCTGGCCGTGCTGGTCATCGGCGCGCAGATCCTCGGGGCCACCACCCTGCAGTCCTACGGCCTCGCGTTGTTCGTCGGACTGCTGTCGGGGGCCTACTCGTCGATCTTCATCGCCTCACCCGTCCTCTGCATGATGAAGCAGCGCGAGGACCGCTGGGTGGCCATCGCCGAGCGGCTGGCCAAGCGCGGTGACACCGGAGGCTGGTACTCGGCCGTCGACGCGGCGACGATGAGCACACAGATGAGCGTGGCGGCCGCCGGGCAGGTCGGCCGCACGTCGGGGAGCGCGCCCGCGTCGCAGCGGTCCGGCGGCTCGAGCAAGCGCACCGGGATCATCCGACCGGGCTCGGCGAGCGGCGCCGGGACGGCGGTGATGGACCGCCCCACGGGCGACGCCGGATCCACGGGATCCGCCAAGTCGGCGTCCGGCGGTGACGGGCAGCCGCAGTCCCGGCCGGCGGGACAGGGACCGCGTCCGCGCAAGAGCAAGGGGAAGCGGCGCCGCTGAACCGCGGCCGCTGACCAGTCGTCACGCCCTTCGGCAGGCACGCATGGCGATGGAGCGTTTCCCCAGGCGGGTACGCTGGATGGATGGTGGCCCTGGCCCGGGTGACGCCCGCAGACACGGAAGCTCGGCCGCTCGACGTCGAGTCCGAGCAGGCACAGGAGCTGGCCCTGCGCGACCTCTTGGCCCCGCTGCTGGTCGAGTTCTCGGCGCACCGGCCCGAGGACGACACCACGATGATCGTGGCGGCGGGGCGGATGGCGCAGAAGGCCCACGAAGGGCAATTCCGGCGCTCCGGCGAGCCGTACATCACCCACCCCGTGGCGGTGGCAACGATCGTCGCCGAGCTGGGCCTGGACGAGCAGACGGTGGCGGCCGCGCTGCTGCACGACGCCGTGGAGGACACGGGGCTCACGCTCGAGGGGATCAGCGACACCTTCGGTGACGGCGTGGCGCGGGTGGTCGACGGCGTCACCAAGCTCGACCGCCTGCAGTTCAACTCCAAGGAGGCGCAACAGGCGGCCACCATCCGCAAGATGCTCGTGGCCATGGCGGACGACTGGCGGGTGCTCCTGATCAAGCTCGCCGACCGGCTGCACAACATGCGCACGCTGGCGGTGATGCCGGAGTGGAAGCAACGGCGCACCGCGCAGGAGACGTTCGACGTCTACGCCCCGCTCGCCCACCGCCTGGGCGTACAGCAGGTGCGCTGGCAGCTCGAGGACCTCGCCTTCGCCACGCTGCACCCCAAGCGCTACGCGGAGATCGAGCAGATGGTGGCGGCGCGCGCGCCCCAGCGCGAGGAATATCTCGAGAAGGTCCTCGTGCACGTCCGCCAACGGTTGGAGGAGATGGGCGTCGAGGCCGACGTGACGGGGCGACCCAAGCATCTCTGGTCCATCTACGAGAAAATGGTCGTCCGGGGCAAGGAGTTCGACGACATCAACGACCTCGTGGCCATCCGCGTCGTGGTGGAGTCCGAGAAGGACTGCTGGGCCGCGCTCGGGGCCATCCACGCAATCTGGGCCCCGGTGCACGGGCGCTTCAAGGACTACATCAACACGCCCAAGTTCAACATGTACCAGTCGCTGCACACCACGGTCATCGGTCTCGAGGGCAAGCCGGTGGAGGTACAGATCCGCACCTCGGAGATGCACCACCGAGCCGAGTACGGCATCGCGGCGCACTGGGGCTACAAGTCCAAGGAGGACCACTCCTCGGAAATGGCCTGGCTCCAGCGCATCGCGGACGTGGACCGCCAGACCGACGACCCCATCGAGTTCCTCGAAGCGCTGAAGCTGGACCTCGAGCAGGACGAGGTCTACGTCTTCACGCCCAAGGGGAAGGTCATCGCCCTGCCGGCCCGCTCCACGCCGGTCGACTTCGCCTACGCCATCCACACCGAGGTGGGCCACCGCTGCATCGGGGCGAGGGTCAACGGTCGGCTCGTCCCCCTCGAGACGGCCTTGAGCTCGGCCGACACCGTCGAGATCTTCACCTCGAAGTCGCCGACCGCGGGGCCGTCACGGGACTGGCTCCAGATCGTCGCCTCGACCCGGGCGCGCAACAAGATCCGCCAGTGGTTCTCGCGGGAGCGCCGCGAGGACGCCATCGAGAACGGCCGCGAAGAGCTGGCGCGGGCCCTCCGGCGTGACGGGTTGCCCCTGCACAAGCTCCTGGGCTCGTCGGCCCTGCAGCAGGTGGCCGAGCAGATGAACCTGGCCGACCTCGACGCGCTCTACGCCACCATCGGCGAGAACCAGGTCTCTGCACAGTCCATCGTCCAGCGGCTGACCAAGGCGCTGCGCGGGGGCGGCGACGCCGACGAACAGCTGCCCACCACGGTGCTCCCGGGCACGAGCCGCCCGAGGCAGGATCGGCGCACCGGCACGGGCGTCTACGTCGAGGGCCTCGACGACGTCATGATCCACCTCGCCCGCTGCTGCACCCCCGTGCCGGGCGACCAGATCGTCGGCTTCGTGACCCAGGGCCGCGGCGTGTCGGTGCACCGGGCCGACTGCGCCAACGCGACGGCGCTGGCCGACCGTTCTCGTGAGCGCCTGATCGACGTCGAGTGGGACCGGGGCAACGACGGCGTCTTCGTGGCCACGATCGAGGTGCAGGCCTTCGATCGCGCCCGCTTGCTGGCCGACGTGTCCCGCGTCGTGTCGGAGCACCACCTCAACATCGTCGCCGCCCGCACGGCCACGACCCGGGACCGGGTCAGCCGGATGGCCTTCGACGTCGAGCTGGCCGACCCGACGCATCTGCACTCACTGATCAGCGCCCTCAAGCACCTCGACGGGGTGTTCGACGCCTACCGTCAGCTCCCCGGCAAGAAAGTCTGACCGCCCGACCATGAGGGTGCCCGCATGACGGCGGGGTCGTCCGCGCCGCTGCGGACCCCGAAGGGGATGCACGACGTGCTCTGGCCCGAGTCGCGCCGCTGGGAGGAGACCGCAGCCAGCTTCGCCGCGCTGGTGGAGGCGGCCGGCTATGGCCTGACCATCACCCCCGTCCTCGAGCACGCCGGCGTCTTCCTGCGCGGCATCGGCGAGGCGAGCGAGGTGGTCGGCAAGGAGATGTACGTCTTCGAGGACCGCGACGGCCAGCTGATGGCGTTGCGGCCCGAAGGCACCGCGCCGATCGCACGCGCCTACGTCCAGCACCACCCGGTGCCGCCGTGGAAGGCGTGGTACGGGGCACCCTCCTTCCGTCACGAGAACCCCCAGCAGGGCCGCTACCGCCAGCACCACCAGCTGGGGGTCGAGGCGCTGGGCCCGGCCGACGCCGACCTCGACGTCGAGGTGATCTCCTTGGCCCACGACTTCTTCGCCCGCCTCGGGTTGCGCGCCGTCACGCTCAAGCTCCATTCCATGGGCGACGGCGTCTGCAGGCCCGGCTATGTCGCGCTGCTCGCCGCCTTCCTGGCCGAGCGGGCCGACCAGCTGTGCCCCGCCCACCGGGTCCGTCATCTGGAGAACCCGTTGCGGGTCCTCGACTGCAAGTCCGACGAGTGCCGTGCGGCCACCGAGGACGCCCCCCGCTTCCTCGACCACCTCTGCGACCCCTGTGCGGCGCACTTCGCGCGCGTGCGAGCGGGTCTCGACGTGCTCGGCGTCGCCTACACGATCGACCACCGGCTGGTCCGAGGCTTCGACTACTACACGCGCACCACCTTCGAGTTCGCCGCCGAGTCCCTGGACGCAGCCCAGAACGGCATCGGGGGCGGGGGTCGCTACGACGGGCTGGTCGAGGTCCTGGGCGGTGAGCCGACGCCGGGAATCGGGTTCGGCATCGGCATCGAGCGGGTCCTGTTGGCCTGCGACGCCGAAGGCGTCTTCAGCACGGCCGACGCACGGGACGCGTGTCCGCTGCACGCCTACGTCATCGACACCGCCGGCGGGGAGACCGCGGTCGTCCTGACGGCGGAGCTCCGCCGCGCCGGTCTGCGCGCGGACCGGGCCTTCGACGGGCGCTCGATGAAGTCGCAGATCAAATCGGCCGACCGTTCTGGTGCCCTCGTCGCACTGGTGGTGGGGCCACAGGAGGTGGCGGAGGGCACGATCGGCCTGCGACCCCTGCGCAGCGACGACGAGCAGCGCACCGTGCCGCGGGCCGACATCGTGGACGAGCTCAAGAGCTTCCTGGCCAACGCCGCGTTCGCCGAGGACGCCGACAACGACTTCGACCGGCACCTGCACCCTCACCTCCGTCCGCCGCGGACAGCCGACGAGGACATCGACGACAGGGGCACGCCGTGACCGACGAGAACCAGCCGACGGCCATGCGCACGCACCTGTGTGGCGTCTTGCGGGCCGGCGACGTCGGGACGACCGTCCGACTCTGCGGCTGGGTGGCGCACCGGCGCGAGCACGGTGAGCACCTGGCCTTCGTCGATCTGCGTGACCACTCCGGCCTGATCCAGTGCGTCGTCGACGGGTCGATCGACGTGCGCTCCGAATGGGTGCTCGCCGTGACCGGCACCGTGCGGGCACGGCCCGAGGGGACCGTGAACCCCGGCCTCGGGACGGGCGAGGTGGAGATCGGCGACTGCATCGTCGAGGTGCTCAACGAGGCGGAGCCACCGCCGTTCCTCGTGGACGACCGCGCCGAGGTGGACGAGCCCGTGCGCCTGCGCTACCGCTACGTCGACCTGCGCCGGCCGCGCATGCAGCGCAACCTGCGCCTGCGGGCGCGGGTCAACGCGGCCATCCGGGCCGCCATGGATCGGCAGGGCTTCGCGGAGATCGAGACGCCGCTCTTGTGGGCGCCCACGCCGGAGGGCTCGCGCGAGTTCTCGGTCCCCGCGCGCCTGCACCACGGCAAGTTCTACGCGCTGCCGCAGAGCCCCCAGCTGGCCAAGCAGCTGCTCATGGTCGGCGGCTTCGACCGCTACTACCAGATCGCCCGCTGCCTGCGCGACGAGGACCTGCGGGCGGACCGGCAGTTCGAGTTCACGCAACTCGACATGGAGTGTTCCTTCGCCAGCCAGGACGACGTGATGGGGTTCGTCGCCGAGGTCGTGCTCGATGCGGCCGAGGCCGCCACCGGTGCGCGGCCCCCACCGATCGAGCGCATGACGTGGGCCGACGCGCGCGACCGTTTCGGCACCGACAAGCCGGACCTCCGCTTCGGCATGGAGCTGGTCGACCTGACGCCGGTCTTCGAGCAGACCGAGGTCAAAGCCTTCTCGTCGCCGGCCACGAAGGCGATCGTGGTGCAGGACGGCGCCGCCCTCCCGCGCTCGAGGCTCGACGAGCTGACCGCGCAGGCCAAGAAGGCGGGCGCGGCCGGGCTGGCCTGGTTCCGCGTGGTCGAGAGCGGCGCGGCGGGACCGGGCCCGGGACTCGAGGGACCATTGGCGCGCCACCTGTCGGAGGAGGAGACGGTCCGTCTGCGGGAACGGACGATGGCGGAACCGGGCGACCTCGTCCTGGTCGTCTCGGACGCGTACACGACCGTGTGCACGGTGCTCGGGACGCTCCGCACGGCCATCGCCGGGCCGCCGGTCGCCGAGGGGCCGCACCGCTACGTCTGGGTCGTCGACTTCCCCATGTTCGAGCCGGGCGCGGACGGCACACCGCAACCGGCGCACCACCCCTTCACCATGCCGTACCCCGAGGACATGGCGCGGCTGACGACCGATCCGTTCACCGTGCGCTCGCAGGCGTACGACCTCGTGCTCAACGGCTGGGAGCTCGGCTCGGGCAGTGTGCGTATCCATCGCCGCGAAATCCAGGAGCAGGTGTTCGGGGCCCTGGGGATCGAGCCGGCGGAGGCCGAGGCGCGCTTCGGCTTCCTGCTCGGTGCGTTCCGCTACGGCGCGCCGCCGCACGCGGGGTTCGCCTTCGGGGTCGACCGCCTGGCGGCGGTACTCGCCGGGGAGGAGAACATCCGCGAGGTCATCGCCTATCCGAAGACGCAGTCCGGCATCGACCCCCTTACCGGTGCACCGACGCCGCTGCCAGCGGCGAGCCTCGCCGAGCTCGGCATCCGCGTCGTCGGGCCGCCGGGCGACGCGTCCGCGCCGGCGAGCTGAGCCCGTGGCCGGTTCGTGAGCCTCTTCGCCGACGCCGCCGACCGCCGCCTCGAGCGCCAGGCGCCGCTGGCGGCGCGGCTCCGCCCGCGCACGCTGGACGAGATGGTGGGCCAGGCGCATCTCGTCGGCCCCGGCGCGCCCCTGCGTTCCTTGGCCGAGACGGACCGCGTCGGTTCGGCGATCCTGTGGGGACCGGCCGGCACCGGCAAGACGACGTTGGCGCGTCTGCTGGCCGACACCAGTGCGAAGCACTTCACGACGCTGAGCGCGACGGGGGCCGGGGTGAAGGACGTGCGGGAGGCGCTGGCCGACGCCGCCCGGCGGCTCGGTGAGCACGGCCAGGGCACGATGCTCTTCATCGACGAGGTGCACCGATTCTCCAAGTCGCAGCAGGACGTCTTGCTCCCCGCCGTCGAGGACGGTCTCGTGGTCTTCATCGGGGCGACGACGGAGAACCCCTTCTTCGAGGTGAACCCGCCCCTCTTGAGCCGGGCGTCGCTGTGGCGGCTGCATCCGCTGTCGCCGGACGACCTGCGCACCGTGATCGAGCGTGGGCTCGCACTGGAGGGGGCCGACGCCGAGAAGGACGCCGTCGACGCCGTCGTGGCCGCGAGCGAGGGGGACGCGCGGGCGGCGCTGACCACGGTGGAGGTGGCGGTGGCGCTGGCGCGCTCGCCGCGCCGAGAACGACGCGATCGTCCTGACGATGGACGACATGGCCAAGGCCCGGGACGGGCGCCTGTTCCACCAGGGCGCGGACGAGCACTACGACCAGATCAGTGCGCTCATCAAGAGCGTGCGCGGCTCGGACCCCGACGCCGGCCTGTACTGGATGGCCCGCATGATCGAGGCGGGGGAGGACCCGCGCTTCTTGGCCCGCCGCATGGTGATCCTGGCCAGCGAGGACATCGGGCTGGCCGACCCCCAGGCCCTGCTGGTGGCCGAGGCGGCGGCCCGGGCGGTGGAGTACGTGGGGCTGCCCGAGGCGGCCCTGAACCTGGCCGAAGCGGTGATCTACCTGGCCAGGGCCCCGAAATCGAACGCCGTGGTGGTGGCGCTCGGCCGGGCCCAGGCCGACGTGCGCTCGGGCGTGAGCCAGGAGGTGCCGGCACACCTGCGGGACGCCCACTACCAGCGGGCGGCCACCATCGGGCACGGGGAGGGGTACGTCTACCCCCACGATGACCCCTCGGGAGTGGTGGCGCAGCAGTATCGTCCAGACGCACTCGAGGGTCACGTGTACTACGAGCCGACGCCCCATGGTGCTGAGGGCACGGGGCGGGTCCAACCGGAGCAGGGAGGCTGATACGTGAATCGGGGTCACCGACGGGTCGCGACGCTGGGGGCCGCGTTGGCCGTGTTGGGCGTCGTCACCCTCGGCGCCGGGCCGCTGGCCGAACCGGCCGCACCGGCACCACCGGACCGCGTCGTCCTGCCGCAAGGCGCGCCGCAGCTGCCGTCGAACGCGGCGCGCCTGGGCGCGGCGCCGGCCGGGCAGGTCCTCGACCTCGACGTCGCACTGGCCGGGCAGGACCCGGCCGGCCTGGCGCAGGCGGCCGCGGCCGTCTCCACCCCCGGATCGCCGCAGTACCGCCACTACCTCACGCCGGCTCAGTACGCGGCGGCCTACGGCCCGTCCGCCGACGAGGTGGCGCGGGTCACGTCGGCGCTGCGCGGTGAGGGGCTGACGGTCGGCACCCCGCTCGCCGGCAGCGACCTCCTCCCCGTGCACGGCACGGCGGCCACGGTGTCGGCCGCGTTCGCGACGCCGATGGAGACGGTCCAGACACCGAACGCGCCGCGGGCGGTGGTCAACACGGCTTCGCCACAGATCCCCGCCGACCTCGCCGGCCTGGTGACGGGCGTGGCCGGCCTCGACGGCCTGTTCCGGCAGCGCTCGATGCTCGAGCCGCGCCCCGCGAACGCACCCTCGGGCGCCGGCGCCGCCGCGCCACAGGCGAGTCAGGGGCACGCCGTGGCGAACCTGGCGACGCCGCAGGCGTGCGGCGGTGCGGCCACCTACGCCGCCCAGCACCCCGGCACCTACACGTCGACGCAGCTCTCGTCGATCTTCGGCCTCGACCAGCTGTTCGGGCAGGGACGCTCGGGGGTCGGGCAGACGATCGCCGTCGTCGAGTTCGAGCAGTACGCGGCCAGCGACTACGACGCCTTCGAGTCCTGCTACGGCCTCTCGACGCCGATCACGCAACGTGCTGGTCGACGGCGGGCCGCCCGGGCCCGCCCACCGGATCCGGGGAGGCCGCGCTCGACGTCGAGCTCGCCTCGTACAACGCGCCCTCGTCGTCGCTCGTCGTCTACGAGGCGCCCAACGACAACGACGCCGCGTCCCTCGACCTGTTCAACCAGATCGCGAGCAGCGACACCGCCCAAGTGGTGACGACGAGCTGGGGCAACTGCGAGCAGTTCATCCAGGCGAGCGATCCCAGCTTCCTCGGCGTGGAGAACCAGATCTTCTCGCGCATGGCGCTGCAGGGGCAGACGATGATCGCGGCCTCGGGTGACGCCGGTTCGGAGGACTGCTTCCCGAACCAGGGAGCGAGCCGGGCGCTGGCGGTCGACGACCCCGGCTCGCAACCGAACGTGGTCAGCGCCGGGGGCACGACGCTGAGCAGCGCGTCGGCCGGCTCGCAGGTGGTCTGGAACGACTGCCAGGGGCAGACGATCCTCTGCGCCGAGGGCGTCGACAGCCCGGTCCCGAACCCGGGCGCGGGCGGCGGCGGGGACTCGGTGGTCTGGTCGACACCGTCGTACCAGGACGGAGCCGATACGGGGTCGGGGGCGCGCGCCGTGCCCGACATCGCCTATCCGAGCGATCCCACGGCCGGTTCGGTCGTCGCGTACTTCGACGGGGGATGGACCGGGTTCGGCGGCACCAGCGTCGGCGCGCCGTCCAACGCGGGACTCTTCGCCGACACCAACCAGGGCTGCTTCGCCCAACTCGGTATGGCCAACCCCGCGCTCTACGCCGTCGCCGGCGGCGCGAACTACACGGACATCACGTCGGGGAACAACGACTTCACGGACACCAACGGCGGGGACTACCCCGCCCGGTCGGGCTACGACCAGGCCAGCGGGCTGGGCACCCCGGTGGACCAGGACCTGGCCATCGCCCTGCAGGGCGGGGACGGCTGCCCGTCGGTGGCGGCGGTCGGCCCCAACACCGGGCCGGTCGTCGGAAGCGGGCCCATCACCGTCTACGGCGGCGGGTTCGCCGACGCCAGCTCGGTGAACTTCGGCGCGGTCGGGGCGGGCCGGATCCTCGCGCAGTCCGAGACGAGCATCACGGTGGTCCCGCCCAACGCGCCGGGGCCGAGGTGCGTCGACGTCACCGTCAGCAACCCACGGGGTGTCTCGGCCGTGTCGTCGGCCGACGAGTTCGGCTTCGGCGGCGACCTGAACTGTGGCCTGGGCTACCGCTTCGTGGCCTCCGACGGGGGTGTCTTCGACTACGGCGACGCCGGATTCTTCGGCTCCACCGGCAGCCTGACCCTCAACGCGCCGGTGGTGGGCATGGCCGACACGCTGAGCACCAACGGCTATTGGCTCGTGGCGGCCGACGGGGGCATCTTCAGCTTCGGCGACGCGTCGTTCTTGGGCTCCATGGGCGGGCGGCACCTCAACAAGCCCATCGTCGGCATGGCGGCCACGCCGGACGGCGGCGGCTACTGGCTCGTCGCCTCCGACGGCGGCATCTTCAGCTTCGGGGACGCCGGCTTCTTCGGCTCGGCGGGCGGCATGCGCCTCAACCAGCCGGTCGTGGGCATGGCGGCGACGCCCGACGGCGGCGGCTACTGGCTCGTGGCGGCGGACGGCGGCATCTTCTCCTACGGCGACGCACGGTTCTTCGGCTCCACGGGCAGCCTGCACCTCAACAAGCCCATCGTCGGGCATGGCGGCCGCGCCCGACGGCGGCGGCTACTGGCTGGTGGCGGCCGACGGGGGCATCTTCGACTACGGCGACGCCGGCTTCTTCGGCTCGGCCGGCGGCATCCAGCTGAACCAGCCTGTCGTCGGCATGGCGGGGACGCCCGACGCCGGCGGCTACTGGCTGGTGGCGGCCGACGGGGGCATCTTCGCCTACGGCGACGCGCGGTTCTACGGGTCCACGGGCAGCCTGCATCTCAACAAGCCCATCGTCGGCATGTCGTCCACCTGACCGACGAGCGTCGGCCCTGGTGGGTGGGCCCCGTTCCGGGCCCGGGCGGGCCCCGAACCGGATTTTGGCCCCGGTAAGCTGGAACGATGGACGCCAACGGACTGCGGGCGGCCTTCACGCGCTTCTTCGCCGATCGTGACCATGCCGTCGTCCCGTCAGCCAGCCTGATCCCGCACGACCCGACGGTCCTCTTCACCATCGTGGGCATGGTGCCCTTCAAGCCGTACTTCGTCGGTGACGAAGCGGCGCCGTGGCCGTGGGCGACCTCCATCCAGAAGTGCTTCCGGACCCCCGACATCGACATCATCGGGACCGACAGCTACCACTGCACCTTCTTCGAGATGCTGGGCAACTTCAGCTTCGGCGACTACTTCAAGGCGGACGCCATCCCGCTCGCCTGGGAGCTGCTCACCGAGGTCTTCGGCCTCGACGGCGACCGACTCTGGGTCACGGTGCACGAGGGTGACGACGAGGCCGAGCAGATCTGGATCGACAAGGTCGGCCTGCGGGCGGAGCGGATCCAGCGGATGGGCGACGAGGACAACTTCTGGGCCATGGGCGAGACGGGCCCCTGCGGCCCCGACTCGGAGATCTTCCTCGACAAGGGACCCGAGTACGGCCACGACGGCGGCCCCAAGCACGGCGGCAGCGACCGGTTCGTCGAGATGTGGAACCTCGTGTTCATGCAGTACAACCGTGACGAGGACGGGAGCCTGTCCGAGCTGCCGCGCAAGAACATCGACACGGGCGCCGGCTTCGAGCGCATCCTGCCAGTTCTGCAGGGCAAGGACTCCATCTTCGACACCGACCTGTTCCTGCCCATCATCGAGGCGGCGAGCTCCGTCGTGGGCGCCGCCTACGGCGCCGATCCCAAGACGGACGTCGCCCTGCGCGTGCTGGCCGACCACGGGCGGGCCTTCTCGATGCTCGTGGCCGACGGCGTGCTGCCGGCCAACGAGGGTCGCGGCTACGTCCTGCGCCGCGTGGTGCGGCGCGCCGTCATGGCCGCCCGGCGCCTCGGGGTCGACGAGCCGATCGGACCCGCCCTGGTGCGGGCCGCCACCGACGTCCTCGGCGAGGCCTGGCCGGCGCTGGTGCAACAGCAGGACCTCATCCTCAACGTCGTCGCCCGCGAGGAGGCCGGCTTCGACCGGACGCTGCGGGCGGGACTGGTCCGGCTGGAGGAGGCGTTCGCCACGGGAGACACGGTCCTCCCCGGCGACGTGGCCTTCACCCTGCACGACACCCATGGCTTCCCGGTCGAGCTGACCGAGGAGCTGGCGCGCGACGCCGGTGTGGAGGTCGACCGCGCCGGGTTCGACGCCGCGATGGCCGAGCAGCGTGCGCGCGCCCGCGCCGCCGCACGCTCGACGCGGGCAGGCGACGAGGCGGCCTACCGTGCGCTGCTCGAGGCCGAGGGTCCCACGGCCTTCGTCGGGAGGGGGCGCGAGAACTACGAGGTGCCCGCCCAGGTGGTGGCGGTGCTCGAGGGCGACGGCGACGAGGACGAGGTCTTCCTCGACCGCACGCCCTTCTACGCAGACGGCGGAGGCCAGGTCGGAGACACCGGCACCATCGTGACCGAGTCCGGCATCGCCGTGGTCTCCGACACCGTCTTCGCCGTGCCCGGGCTCATCGCACACCGGGCGCGGGTGGACGGGGAGCTCCGAGCCGGGCAGGACGCCCTGGCCACGATCGACGGAGAACGCCGCGAGGCCACCCGGCGCAACCACACGGCGACCCACCTGCTGCACTCGGCGCTGCGCAGCGTCCTGGGGGAGCACGTGCGCCAGCAGGGCTCGCACGTGGCGCCGGACTACCTGCGTTTCGACTTCTCCCACCACGAGCAGCCCACCCGCGACCAGCTCGACGAGGTGTTCGCCCTGGCGAACGACGCCGTGCTGACCGACGTGGTCGTCGAGACGACCGAGACCTCCCGCGAGGAGGCCGAGCGGATGGGCGCCATCGCCTTCTTCGGCGACAAGTACGGGTCCTCGGTGCGCGTCGTGCGTGCCGGGGCGGCGTCGCTCGAGTTCTGTGGGGGTACCCACGTCGACTCGCTGGGCCAGATCGGCCCCATCACGCTGCTCTCCGAGGGCTCCATCGGCTCGAACACGCGGCGCATCTTCGCCGTCACGGGGCACGCCTCTCTGGACCGCGCCCTGTCCCGGGAGCGGCTCGTGCAGGCGGCGGCGGAGCTGTTGCGCAGCGAACCGGACGAGCTGCTGGGGGCCATCGGCCGCGTGCTGGAGCGCCAGCGCGAAGCCGAGAAGGAACTCGGCCGTCTGCGCCAGCAGTCGAGCGATGCGGAGGCCAAGACGCTGGCGGCATCGGCGGCGGCCGACGGTGGCGTGGTGGTGGCCCGCCGGGACAACGTCGACCCCAAGGCGCTCGAGATGCTGGCCCAGGCCGTGCTGCGCCACGACGGCGTGCGCGCGGTGGTGCTCGGCGGCTCGCCCGACGGGAGCAAGGTGGCCATCGCGGCGGCGACGGGCGGAGACCCGGACGCCACCCAGCTGGTACGCGCGCTCGGTGCGATCGTCGGCGGCGGTGGCGGCGGCTCGCCCGAGGTGGCCCGGGCCGGCGGCAAGGATCCCGCGCGGATCGAGGCGGCGTTGGCCGAGGCGCAGCGGCTCCTCTCCGCGTGAGCGGGAGGGGGACCGGGCACGGTCGCGTCGCCGCGCTCGACCTGGGCGGCAAGCGCATCGGTGTCGCGTTCAGCGACAGCGCCCGCACCCTGGCCAGCCCGTGGGGGACGATCGAACGGAGCGGCGATCCGGCGCGGGACCGGGGAGCGGTGCTCGACGCCGTGCGCGAGGTCGAGGCGTCGACGGTCGTGGTCGGGCTGCCGCTGAGCCTCTCGGGCGACCTCGGGCCGGCGGCGCGGGCCGCGCTCGACGAGGCGCAGGCGCTGCGCGCCCTCCTCGAGCCCCTGGGCGTGGCGGTCGAAACGGCGGACGAGCGGTTCACGACGGTCGAGGCGGAGCGCTCGCTGCGGGCGGCGGGACGCACGGGCAAGGCGGCGCGCCAGGTGGTCGACAGCGCGGCGGCGATGGTGCTGCTCCAGGCGTGGCTGGACAACGCATGAGCGGGTCCGGCGACGGCGATGGCGACGGCGCGGCCGAGGAACCGCCGGACGAGGAGACCCGCGCCGACCGGCGGGCCGCCCGGGCCGCCCGCGTCCGCAGGCGCCGGCGGGTCCTCGCGGCGATCGCCGGTGCGTTCCTGGTGGTCGTGCTCGCCTTCCTCTTCTGGTACGAGCTGGAGTCGCACGCCCTCGGGCCCGAGGGGCCGCAGGTGGTGGTGACCGTGAAACAGGGCGAGTCGACCGATGCCATCATCGACGCGCTGAGCCAGCGCGGCGTGATCGGGAGCTCGCTCGCCTTCCAGGTCTCCGAGGTGGTGCACGGGACGCCGACCATCCTCCCGGGGAGCTACGCCGTGCACCAGAACATCACCTTCGCCCAGCTGCGCAGCGCGCTGGCCGCGGGACCGAACGTCTACCCGGTCGACGTGCGCGACGGCTTCACCCTCTCCGAGGTCGCTTCGCAGGTGGACAGCCTGCCCGGCCATGCCCCTGGCGGGTTCGCCAAGGCGGCGGCGAGCGGCGCCGTGCACTCCGCCTTCTCCCCGGCGGGCTCGAACGACCTCGAGGGGATGCTCGGCACCGGCCAGTATCTGATCCTGCCGGGGGAGAGCGACCAGAGCATCGTGCAGGACATGGTGCAGCGCTTCGACCACGACGCCACCGCCGCCGGGCTGAGCCCCGCGACCGCGCAGGCACTGGGCCTGACCCCGTACGAGCTGATCGACGCCGCATCGGTGGTGGAGAAGGAGGGGTACATCCCGGTCAACATGCCCGATGTGGCCCGGGTCATCTACAACCGGTTGGCCCAGGGCATGCCGCTCCAGATGGACTCGACCGTCCTCTACGCACTCGGCCAGGACGGTGGGCCGGTGACGTCGAAGGACCTGCAGATCCAGTCGCCCTACAACACCTACCTCAACACGGGGTTGCCGCCGACGCCCATCTGCATGCCGTCACAGGACGCGCTGGCGGCTGCGCTGCACCCGCCGGCGGGGGCGTGGCTGTACTTCGTCCTCGTCCAGAAGAACGGCGTCATGGCGTTCTCCGACACCTACGCGCAACAGTTGGCCAACGAGCAGTTGGCCCAGTCGCGTGGGCTCCCCTGAGCGGCGCATGGTCGCATCCGGAGGGTCGCCGATCCTGACCATGGGCGAGGCGCGCCGAGCTGCCGGCCCCGACGTTGCGATCGTGGGGGTCATCGGCAGCCCGGTGGCGCACTCGCTCTCGCCGCTCCTGCACAACACGGCCTTCGCTGCGCTCGGACTCGGTGCGGCGTGGCACTCCTTCGCGTTCGAGGTCGCTGCGGGCGAGGCGGCAGAGGCGCTGGAGGCCATGCGGCGATCGGATGTCGCAGGCGTGTCGGTCACGATGCCGCACAAGGCGGCGGTGGCGGCACTGGTCGAGGAGTGCAGCGAGGAGGCCAGCCAGCTCGACGCGGTGAATTGCGTGGCGCGCCGTGACGGCGTCCTCTACGGGGCGAACACCGACGGCGCGGGGTTCGTGGCCTCGCTGGCCCGGGGGGCATCCTTCGACCCGGCCGGACGCCGCTGCGTCGTCGCGGGCGCCGGCGGCGCGGCGCGGGCGGTCGTGCTCGCCCTGGCACGGGCGGGGGCGGCGGAGGTGGCGGTCGTGAACCGGACCCCCGCGCACGCAGCCGCGGCCGCAGGCCTGGCCGGGCGCGCCGGCCGGGTGGTGACGCTGGCGCCACAGCCGGTGGCCGACGCCCTCGCCGCCGCCGACCTCGTGGTCAACGCCACGCCGGTGGGGATGGCCGGGACGCCTGGCGCGGCGGCCGCCTGGGTGCTGCCCCCGCGCCACCTGCGGCCGGGCCAGGTGGCGGCGGACCTGGTCTACGCGCCCCGGCCGACACCCTGGCTGGTCGAAGCGGCGAATGCCGGGGCAACCGTACTGGACGGCCTCGGCATGCTCGTCCACCAGGCGGCCGCGCAGCTCGCCCTGTGGACGGGGGCCGAGCCTCCGGTCGAGGCCATGTGGGCGGCCGCGGAGGCGGCCAGCCCGGCCGGAGGCTGACGGCTCAGCGAGCCGATGCGGCCGGGGGCGTCGCGTCGGCCGGCCACAGGTCCGCCTTGGCCAACGAGGTGATCGCCTCCTCGCGCAGGGCGCGGGTCAGCGCGTCGCGTTGCGAGGGGACGGTGTGCAGCATGACGCGGAGCGTGATCGTCGCGGCGTCCGCGTCGAGGAGGCCGACGACGTTCGGGGGCTCGGTGCTGTGGGCGGCGAATTCGGGCCGGGCCGCGACCGCGCGCGCCGCCTCCTCGATGATCCGCCGCACCGAGTCGAGGTCGGCCGCGGACGCACCCGCGAGGGTCAGGTCGACGACGGCGCGCGCCCAGCCCCGCGAGAGGTTCCCGAGCAGGCGGATCTCCCCGTTCGGGATGATGTAGATGGTGCCGTCCACACCGCGGAGACGGGTCACGCGCATCGTGACCTCCTCGACCACGCCGGTGACGCTGCCGACCATGACGGAGTCCCCGACGTTGTACTGGTCCTCCATGGTCATGAGGACGCCCGAGAAGTAGTCGCGCACGATCTGCTGGGCGCCGAAGCCCAGCGTCGCGCCGATGATGGTCGCGCTGGCGAGGAGCGGCGTGAGGTTGATCCCGAGCAGGCCGAGCACGATGGCGCCGGCCACGACGAAGACGAAGAAGCGCCAGACATTGGCCACGAGGCCCGACATGGTGGTGACGCGTGCCCCGGCACGCTGGTTGCCCGAGCGTGCCGCCGTCTGGTCGGCCAACCGCTCGAGGAAGCGCCGGATCACCTTGGCGCCCAGGCGCGCCACGATGAGCGCCACCACCACCACGACGACGATGCTGAGGGGACGGATGATCAGGTCGGTCACCGTCGACGCGGTGTCGGGGCTGACGCCGACCTTGACCAGCAGGTGGTAGAGCCACCCGCCGCCCTGGTCGACCTGGCTCGCGGTGTTCGCGGTCGCGGCGGCCAGCAGGCCCACGTCGCCCACCAGGGCGTGGGCCGGCGCCAGGGGGGGAGAGGTCACGGCCGGTATTCTGTCCCCGAATCCGCGATATGACCACACTCGCCCGAACACACGTTGCCGCCCGGCGCAGTGTGCCCCCCATCGATTACATCCTGGTCATCGCCACGTTGCTGGTCTCGGCCGTGGGCGTCGTCATGGTCTACACGGCGACCCGCGGGCCGCTGTTGGCGGCGGGCGACGACCCCAAGACGTTCCTGAAGAAGCAGGGCCTCTTCGTCGTGCTCGGGATCATCACCATGGTCGTGGTGGCGCTGATCGACTATCGCCGGCTGGAGCCGCTCGCCACGCTCCTGTATTGGCTGATCGTGCTCGCACTCGTCGGTGTCTTCGTCGTCGGGAGCAGCGCCCAGGGGGCGGCGCGGTGGTTCAGCCTCGGACCGCTCCAATTGCAGCCGTCGGAGTTCGCCGTCCTGGCGCTCATCCTGGCCATCGCCACATACTGCGCGCGCCGCGACGAAGAAGGTCTCGCGTGGCGCGACGTGTTCCGGCTGCTGATCATGGCGGCCATCCCGATCTTTCTCGTGCTGCTCCAACCCGACCTGGGGACGGCCATCATCATGGTGATCGTGCTCCTGGTCATGCTCGCCGTCGCCGGGCTCCCGCTCAGGATCCTGATCCTGCTGCTCCTCGGTGCGGTGTTCGTCGCCTTCGCCGCCGTCGAGAGCGGTCTGCTGCACCACTACCAGATCGCCCGCCTGACCACCTTCCTCGACCCCAACAGCCACAGCACCAACCCCTACGTCCAGGAGTCGATCTACAACGAGCAACAGGCCAAGAACGCCATCGGGTCGGGCGGCCTGTTCGGCTCCGGGATCGGCCACGGCACGCAGACCAACCTCGGATACGTACCCGAGCAGCAGACCGACTTCATCTTCACCGCGGTCGCCGAGCAGCTGGGTTTCGTCGGCTCGGTCGGCCTCCTCGCCCTCCTGGGCGTGATCGCCTGGCGCGTCCTGCATGCAGCGGTCGTGGCCCGTGACATCTTCGGGCGGCTCATCTGCGCCGGGCTGTTCGCCTTCATCGCCTTCAGCGTCTTCCAGAACGCCGGCATGACCATGGGCATCATGCCCATCACGGGTATCCCGTTGCCCTTCGTCAGTTACGGCGGCACGGCGGTCCTGGTGTTCTTCGGTGCCGTGGGCCTGACCCTCAGCGTGGGGGCACGTCGGAGGGCGCGGTGACCGACGTCCAGCCCGGTATGGCGCCGGGCGCGGGCGCCCGGACGGCGGTCTTCCGGGTCATGGACGTCGACGACGTCTCGCTGGACCTGCCCTCGCAGTATCCGGCCGTCACGCTGGCGGAGTCCGAGCCGCCCGGGCGTGAGCTCGTCTTCCCGGTGGGCCTGCCCGAGGGCACCGCCATGTCCCTGGCCCTGCGTCGCATGGAGGGCCGCCGGCCGATGACCCACGAGCTCTTCGCACAGGTGCTCCGGCGCGCCCGCATCGACGTCATCGCCGTGCGACTGGTCGGGCGCGAGGACGGCAACCTGCTGGCCGAGCTCGACCTGATGACGCCGACCGGCCGGGAGCGGGTCGACTGCCGCCCTTCCGACGGCATGGTGCTGGCACTGCGCATGCCGGTACCCGCGCCGATCCTGGTGGACGAGCGCCTGCTCGAGACGGGCGCCGACGTCGCGCCGATCGAAGAGGACGCCTCGCCGGGCACGCCCGGCGCGCCACCGCGGCCACGGCCCGAGTCCGGG
The DNA here is from genome assembly GCA_963788585.1 of uncultured Acidimicrobiaceae bacterium. Classification (GTDB taxonomy): domain Bacteria; phylum Actinomycetota; class Acidimicrobiia; order Acidimicrobiales; family RAAP-2; genus Bog-473. The sequence continues at coordinate 420,142 of CAWBHA010000006.1, read as the reverse complement.
CCCGAGGACCCGGCTGAGAACGAGCGCCGCGTTGGCCCCTGATCCGATCGGATCGCGGCCGCGGACGTCTTCGAGTACACGGCCCATGGGTCACCCGGCTGTCGCTCTGTCCACCGCCGTGCTGCAACGGCGGGTGCGTCGGGCGGACCCCGATGCCTCAAGACTCTCGACTTCTGGCCGATATGGCGTGGGCAGGGCGCGTTGTGCTCTTCCAAAGACACTTTTGGGAGAAGGAGGGTCCAACACATGCAATTTCGTCGCCGAGTACCACGTGAGCGAGCTGGCTGGGATGGGGTCTGCCAGATCGAGGGGGAGTTCGCCGCCAGGTGCCGGGTCATTGACATCTCGATGCTCGGCGTGGGCATCACACTCGATCACCCCTCGCCGTACGCCCTCGTGGGCCGTCACATCTCGGTCGATCTCCCTGCGGTGGGGGACTCAGCCGGCATCCGACTCGAGGGCACGGTCACGAACGCCAGGCTGACCCTCCGGACGAGCGTCCGCCTGGGCATCGAGTTCGATACTCCGTTGCCAGATCTGGCGGGCAGGGTTGGCGACCAGGCGAAGATTGGCACCCGTCGTGTGCGCGTTCGCTGAGGACGGGACTGCCCAGATCACGTTCGTCGAACCTTGAGCTGAGCCGCTTGACCTCTGACTATGAAGCCGCGCGTCCCGTGTCGCCGGGAGGTGCGTCGGTCCCGGGGACACCATCGTCTCGCACGTGCTCTGTCCAGGCAGACCCCGACCAGTACCGCTCCTCGTGCCGGCCGGAGGGGTCGGTCAGCCAACACGGAGCGATCCCGGTGAAGGGGACTGCACCGGGCCGTACGTCGTCGACGGGATCAGGTCCATGGGCCGACGTGGTGTGGCCGGTGAACGAGCTCGCGGAGGGGCTCCCTCGTCGACCCCGGCGCCGTCCCTGAGAGGAAAGCGACCGCATCAGAACGAGGCCGAAAAAGACCACCAGAGCGATCCAAGAACCATGGCCGTAGAAAAACGTGTCTCAAGCCTAGCCTCGCCCGTGCGAGCGACGGCCGTCGGCAGTGGGTCAGTTTGAACGCGGGCCCCTGGACAGGGCCACCCGAAGCGCAATCACGAGCAGCACCAGGATTACCGGCAACCCGACCGCCAACCCGACCGCCTGGGCCGTGCCGCCGAGGATCTGTAAGAACGCTAAGACAAGCACCGCCACGGCCGCTCCCCAGCCAAACCCGACAATTTGTCGGTGGGTCATTACGGCTCTGCGTTTGGGCACCCGATCAGTCAAGCAGGCCGGCGATCTCGGTAGTGGTCAGTTTGATCGGATCAGCCCCGATTGGGTAAGGAGTTAGTGACGAACCCTTCTGAGGTCGTTTTGCAAGAGCAGGTCATCGAGGACTCGCACGCCAGCGGGCTGACGCTCACGATCTGGCGCAACCCCAGCGGCGGGCAGTGGGTCAGTTTGCATCCAGCGACGATGGTGACGACTTTGTGGTGGCCCAGGCCGTCATTGTTCCCAAGGACGCCGAGTAGATCATTCCACCAGTAAGGCACCTCGAAGGTGCGAGGATTGCCAATCCCGCGTGTAGTTCCCGGTTTGCTCCGACCCAGGAGTGAAATCCGTACGTTCCGCCGTTGTGCCAGACCGTCCCGTACGGGTTTATCAGCCAACCAAGACCGATCTGCTGCTCGTGGAACGTCCCCTTTTTGCGCCGGGAAAAGTTGGCTCGGGGTTCCGTGGCCAGTAACCATGCGTTGCCCAAGGGTCCCTCTGGCGCTTCCAGCAAGGATGCGGCGAGCCGAGTGAGATCGAAGACCGTCGTCTTCAGTCCACCAGCGGGGGAGAACGCCCAATTGCTCCAGGAGGGGGCCGGCAGTCCCATCCAGTCGCGGCCCGAGACCGAGGTCGCCAAGTCGAAGTCACTCGCCTCCATACCGAGTGGCCGCAGGATCCGGTTTCGTGCGAGCTCTTCGTAGCGAAGACCACATGCGGCGGCCAGTGCGTGTCCGAGAAGTGCAAACCCGAGGTTCGAGTACTGCGGTTGCTCAGTGGGCGTCGACGGCTTGACCGATCGCAACAATCTCTCTGTCGTCCAGCTCTTGTACGATCCGCCGAGCAACGTGTGCCACGATCGAGGCATCCTCGGCTGCCCACTACGGTGGGTGGCCAGATGCTCGAGGGTCACATCTTGAAGCTGAGGCAGCGGCAGGTAGTCGCTCACAGGATCCTCGAGCGCAACGGTTCCGGAGATGACCAGATCGGCGAGCAGGAGGGAGGTAATTCCCTTCGTGATGGATCCGGCTTCAAGGACGGAGCGCGGACCGAGCTCGTGAGGAGGCCCCAGCGCAAGCGCGTCTGACGATGGCCCTGTGTCGCTCTGCCGAACCGCCCCGACGGAAATCGAACGCAGGAACCCTCTTGACACCATTGCGCCAACGCCGCTGTTGACGGCTGAGACGAGCACGGTGGAGCCACCTCGCACCGCTGGGGGATTGAGCTTCCGCACCAGGCGGCGAAGGAGTGGACCCAGCAGGACGAGCACGAAGTAGAGGGCAAGGACATACAGGAACGGCTCGACATACACCGGAGGCGCAAAGCTCTGACGGCTGAGAAACGTGTCCAAAAGAACCAAGATAATTGCGACAGAGAGGATCCTTTGGACGCTCATGGAATAAAGGTAACAAGCCGGAAAGATGAAACCGATCTTTCCGTTGGCCGAACCCATCGATTCGAACTGACCCACTACCCGGCCGTCGCGGCGCGTCGGAGAGCAGCAGGAATCGGGGCGACCCAGTTGTCGGGACGTGGTGCTGTCCACGTGCGAGCGGATGCGGGAAACTGGCGTCCGTGACGGCCGACCGTCGAGGAAACCTCCCCGAATACGACGTCATCGGAGTCGGTTACCACTCCGTGCGGCGACCCGATCCACGGCTGAGTGCGGCCATCCACGAGGCGATCGGGCCCGCGGGGACGATCCTGAACGTCGGCGCGGGAGCGGGATCGTACGAACCGTCAGGTCGCCCCGTCGTCGCCGTCGAGCCCTCGGGCGTCATGCTCGCGCAACACCCAGGCCGCCGGCGCGTTCGAGGCGTGGCCGAGCACCTCCCCTTTGCCGACGGATCCTTCGATGTCGCCCTCGCCATTCTCACCGTGCATCACTGGGAAGACCTCGACACAGGACTGGCGGAGTTGCGTCGAGTCGCGACGAGACAGGTCCTGTTCACGTGGGATCCCGATCACCAGCGCAAGCTCTGGGTGACGACGGACTACGTACCGGCAATCGACGATCTCGAGACCAGGCGCTTCGTCCCCCTCACGTCCATCGTCGATGCGCTGGGTGCCCACACTGTGGAGCCATTCGAGATCCCCCACGACTTCACGGATGGATTTCAGGCCGCCTTCTGGCGGCGTCCCGAGATGTACCTCGATCCAGAAGTCCGAGCGGCCAGTTCCACCTTTGCATCGCTGCCGACTGCACTCGTCCTTCCCGGAATCGAGCGGCTCAGATCGGATCTCCAGACCGGAAGATGGCACGAGGCCTATGGAGAGTTGTTGGCCTTGGAAAAGGCGGACTTTGGGCACCGGATCGTGATCGCCGGCTGAGTTCCCCACATCGTGCCTGCATCCCCATTCCAAACCTCCGCCGAGCGGCCTGTCCGGCAACTCGAGCGATCGTCGTGGATCAGGCGGGCGAGGTCAGGACAACAACGTCAACCTGCTGATCCCGACCACGTAGAACGATCCGATCGCGGCGGCCGCCTGGGTACTCCGCCTCGATCAGCGGGTACAGCGAAGCCGCAAGCACGACCTCGCCCGGCGACGCGTGCGCCTGAAGGCGAGCACCTACATTGACGGCATCACCTAGCGCAGTGAAGTCCAAGACGCTCCCCGATCCCACATTGCCGACGAAGGCGATACCGGCGTTGGCGGCGACACCGAGAGGTAGTTCGGTGACCTCCGAGGCGAGTTCGAGAGCGGCCATCGCCGCCTTGCGTCGATATTCGGGGCCAGCGATTCCCTGGATGAAGAGACCCATCACTTCGTCGCCAATGAGCTTGTCCACTATGCCCTCATTGTGAATGAGCACCTTCGTTGCTGTGCGATAGAACTCGTTCAGCCGCTCGGCGAACGTCGTGGCGTCCGACAGCTCACCGAGGGCTGTCGACGCCCGCACGTCGGCGAACACAACTCCGATGTCGATCTCGATGCCTCCGGTCGGCAGCCGGTCGAAGCAGTACTGACAGACGTTCGGGTTCTTACGGGAGGGCTTGTGACCCAGGAGGCCGACCATTTTGCCGCCGACGCCGCCAAAGGGGTTCAGGCAAAGCTTGCAGCGGGGATCGTGAGGAAGCCAACGAAAGATCCGTTGCGCCACCTTCAGAGGTTCGTGACCCTTGACCAGGAGAGCTTCCCAATCGACCGGTTTCGCCACTCCCGAACTATGGCTCCTCAGTAGGAAAGCCGCCAGGGGCCGAGGAGATCGTCCCTCTGAACGCACCGGAAGGGCCCGGTTCTTCCCCCCTCCCGAGGCCGGGCAGGGAAGGCTTGAGGAACAGCCATGACGGAACCTCATTCGCGGCGGATGCCAACGCCCCAGATTTCCGGGATCGACGCCACTTCTAGAGTCGGGCTGAGGCTACGGTCGAGGTGAAGACGGTCGGCTTGGTTGTGTGACGAGTGTCAGAGTGAGGTGGAGGGATGAGCGAACAGTGTCACGCCTACGTCCTCGTGCCCTTCACCGAGGCTCGTAGCGGGCGACGACGGTGCAGAAACCGGACGACCCACCACTCTGGTTTGTGTTGGCTGCATCGACACCCGGACATGCCAGACGATGAACGAAGGGACGCGTGAACGAACCAGTGCCGACATGGAGCGTTTCCTAGGTTGTCGGGCTAGCCCAGAACAGGTTCGGTGCTTTCTTCGAGACCCCGACGGGCATCTGATCGAGCGAGCGAGGTGAAAAAAACGACGTGGGGGGTTCACTGGACGCGCGACCGGTCCTTGTCCCGGGGATTCAGGTGCCAGGTCGAGACGGCGCTGAACACGGAGACATCGGCGAGTGCTACTGCCCGGTGATCAACGCGGCCTTTCCTTCGCCCGAGAGCTCGTCGAGCGCAACCGAGCGCCCGGCCATCATCATCACCAGTGCTTCCGCTGGCCCCGTCACTTCGGGTCCGCTTCCATGGGACCATTCCATGTCGGTGGCCGTGAGCCTCAACCCGGCGATGCGCTTCTTGGCACCGAAGATGTGGACGTCGTTCTTGACGAAGTCTGCCACTGGAACAAGGTGGGACTCGGGCAGATCGCGTGTGATGCCGAGAGGTCGGCACATGTCCTGACCATGGATCAGGACATGCATCAGGCCTCTGACCGGCCGAGCTCCCGGCGCGGCTTCGTGTTTGGCCGCGGCGTTTCGGAGGGCGTCGAGAAGGACCGCCGGGTCCTGTTCACCGCGGATTCGCCCATCAGCTGCCACCCAGCGGTTGTAGCTGAAGCCGTGGCGAAGCATTCCCCGGACGACGGCGACAACTCCGAATGCACCCTCCGCGCCAGCCGTCAGATGCGCGAGCACGTCCCGGATTCGCCATTTGGCACACAGCGAAGCAGAGTCCCACTGCTCGTCATCGAGTAGAGCGAGTCGCTCAGCGAGATCCAGCATCTCGTCGCGTTCTGCGTCACGTGTCTCCACGTCAACCCTCCCCGCGTCGGTACGTGTCTTCGTGGTGGGCGCTCCAGACGAAAGCCACCCCTTCATCATGGGACAAGTTGCACTCCCGTCGCCTGTAGCCTGAGGCGCCGCGTCCCCAACCGCGCGAAGGAGGCTGACCGATTGCCCGCGTGTTCCCGCTGCCTGGTGGAGGTGCCACCTGGGACGGCACTCTGCCCCAAGTGCGGCGCCGCCATCAGGCCGCCTGTCCTCCAGCGACCGGCGCCCAAGCGCCCGACGAAGTCGCGACAGCGGCTGCACGCCCTGGACCGCCGGGACCGGATCGTCGGCCCCGCCACCTTCGTCCTCCTGATCTCGTTCTGGCTGCCTTGGTACCGCATCGGGCCCTTGTCCGCTGATGGACTGAGTGCCCACGGCTGGCTATTCATCGCGGTGCTGGACTCGATCGTGCTGGTGCTCTACGTCCTCATCACCGCGTTCGGCGTGGGTGACCTCGCGGCGCAGGGCCGCTTGTCCAAGGATCAGCTCCTCACTCTCATGACCGGGGTCAATCTGGCCCTCGTGGTTCTGGGTTTCCTCCTCAAGCCGACCGGCCTCAGCTGGTCGTGGGGGGCCTTCGTCGCCCTGGCCGCCGCAATCGTGGCGTTTCTGCCCTTTGGTATTCCCCTGATAAAGGCGCAACGCGGGCGCTGAATCCGCGCGACCTTCCCTCCGGATCGGTGGCTTCGACACCAGGGAAATCCACACGAGGGCGGTGGATCCCGCGACGGATCACCGCCCGGCGATCTCCGGTCGCGGCCCGCCTTCCGACGGCCCTTGCCGTGAGAACCGTGTGGGGGACCGTCTCCTGGTAGAACGCTCCGCATGGCAACCGATCGCATGCTCGAGCTGGTCGGCCAAGCTGGCGGGCCGTTGGCTGACGCCAGCCTCTGGCACCTCGAGGTTCTCGAGACCGGAGCACTTGGTCCCACCATGCAGAGAATGGTCCTGACTGCTCCTGGTCTCGAGGGGCTCCGGTACGTGGCGGGTCAGGACCTGATGTTCCGGATGCCACGGGCGGACGGGAAGGTGACGAATCGCCGCTACACGATCCGCGCGTTCGACGCGACCCTCGGGGCGGTGACCGTCGACGTGTCCCTGCACGGCGCAGGGCCGGGGACCGATTGGATCCGCGCCGCCGGAATCGGTGACCGGATCGACGCGATCGGCCCGCGGGGCAAGATCACGCCGCGGATGGAGGCCGAGTGGCATTTCTTCATCGGAGACGAGACGGGCCTGCCAGGGGCGCTGGCGATGATCGAAGCGCTCCCGCCCGATGCAACGGTCCAGGTGCTGCTCGAGGTCGACACGCCGGCAGACGAACAGGAACCGGCTCCACGTGCCGGGCAACGGGCGGAGCTTCGCTGGGCCCACCGTTTGGGCCGCTCGGCGCCCGGCGACGTCCCGCTGCTCCAGGATGCGCTGGCCGACATCGCGCTGCCCGCCGGTAACGGGCACGTCTACATCGCAGCGGAGGCAGGCGTGGTCCGGAGCCTCCAGCGAGAGGTGACGGAGCGAGGTCTGCACCAGGAGCAGATCTCGGCGAAGGCCTACTGGCGACGCGGCCTTCCCAACGCCGATCACGGAGAGCCGGCTCGCCAGGATTGATGCACGAAGGCCGCCCGCGGGACCTTCGCGTCTCGCCCGGGCAGAGCGGTACGATGCGGCCGAGAGCACCGAGGATCGGGGGCAGCCATGGTCGCACGTCTGGTGCGCACAGGCGGGACGGTTCTGGCCGTCGCCCTCGGCCTCGTGACTCCCGCGCTGGCGACCGTGGCGCCGGCGCCGGCGTCCGCCGACACGGTCGTGGACGGCTGCACCATCGTCTCGAACCCCACCCCCTTCCACTCCACGGATTGTCCTGACGCCGACCTCTCCGGCGCCGACCTCGACGGCGTCGATCTCGCCTATGCGGACCTGGCGGGGGCAACCTTCGTGTCTTGCTACGTCGAAGGCATGGCGAACCACTGCTCTGCCACGAATCTCACGGACGCCGATCTGACGGACGCCGATCTGGTCGGGACGGACTTCTTTACCGTGGGTGAGTTCCTGACGTCCGTGGGGGTCGAGGCGTCCGGCGCCAATTTCTCCCGGGCCGATCTGTACGAGGCCGACCTCGATACCGACGTCGATTTCTCCGACGCCAATCTCAGTGGGGCCGTTCTGACGGGTGACACACTCGGCGACACGTTCGTCGATGCCAATTTCACCGGCGCCAATCTCACGGGCGCCAGCATGGGATACAGCTACGACTCCTACAATCTCCCCGCCAACCTGACCGGCGCCGACGTCACCGGCACCATCCTCGTCCCGCCGAACCAGAGCGTGACGGCGACCAGCCAGGCCGGCGCGGTGGCGACGTGGTCGACCCCGGCGGGCCTCCCCGGGGCGACACCGGGCAGCTGTACGCCCGCCTCGGGATCGACCTTCCCGCTCTTCACCAGCACCGTGACCTGTCAGGTCCTCGACTTCGACGGTGACGTGGCCACCGGCACGTTCACGGTCACGGTGGAGCCGACGACCCAGTACTTCACCTCGGTCCTGGTCCCCGCCAGCGGGGCGACGCTCGCCGGTCGCACCTATCTCGACGCGGCGGCCGGTGACGGCCCCGGGGTGACCAAGGTCCTCTTCGAGCTGAGCGGCGGGCCCACGGATCTGAGCGACCAGGTGATCGCCACCGCCACACCCACGCTCTTCGGATGGTTGGCGCAGTGGGACAGCGCCAGCGTGGCCAACGGGTCCTACACGCTCCAGAGCGTGGCCACCGACGCCGATTCCAACACCGACATCAGCACCGCGGTCAGCCTCACTGTCGACAACCCCACCCCGACGACCACGGTCGTCCTGCCCGCGGGCGGGGCCACGCTCAAGGGCTCGCAGTACCTCGACGCCACCGCCAGCTCCGACGTCGCCACCGTCACGTACGAACTGAGCGGCGGGCCCTCGGATCTCACCGACCAGCCCATCGCCACCGCCACCTCGACCTACATCGGCTGGGCCGCGGCCTGGAACACCGCAAGCGTGCCCGACGGGAGCTACACCCTCCAGAGCGTCGCCTCGTACGCCGACGCGGTGAGCGGGACGAGCGCGCCCGTCTCCGTCACGGTGGACAATCCAGTCCCGCTGGCCGACCTCGCCGAACCGGACATCACCGGAACAGGGACCGCCGCCGTCGAGGTGAACGGGTGCAACATCGAATACGTCGCGGTCGACATGAACGGCTACTTTCCTGGCCCCCCCATTGCCCCACCGGCCGACCTTCAGATCACCGGCTGCATCGGGGAGTACACCCCGGCTCCCTTCACGGGAAGCTTCACCCTCTCGACGACCAACGCCGGAACGCTCACCGGCACGGTCTCCGGCTCGGAATCGGACAACAACCCCCCGAGCGAAGTGAATTTCACGTTGACCCTCACGGTGACGGGGGGCACCGGAGCGTTCGCGGGAACGACTGGGTCGCTGCAGGTCTTGCTCTCTTCGAGCGCGAGCTCGCCGCCGACGGACATTCCCTTCACCGGCTCCGTCACGGTGACGTAGATCTGGCGCCGTCGACGGCGCGTCACTGGGCGCATTGGTGAGGTCACCCGTGCCAGACGTTCGTGTTCGCCGGGACGACCGGTCGACCGGGCCGACGGTGCGAAGAGGCACGTCGAGCCGTGAACCTGCGAAGATCGGTGCGAGATCCCTACTCCCCGGTGAGGTGCCATGTCTGCTGCCGCCAGTCCGACTGTGATCAAGATCAACGCCATCACCGTGCCCGCGGACGCGGGCGACGAGCTGGCGCGCCGCTTCGCGGCGCGCGGCACACGCCGTGGACGACCAGGACGGCTTCGAGGGCTTCGAGCTCCTGCGGCCCACCGACGACCGCCGGCAGTGGCTGGTGGTGACCCGCTGGCGCGACGAGGCGTCCTTCCAGGAGTGGGTCTCCTCGCCCGCCTTCGCGCACGGCCACGCCGGGGCCGACCGGCCCTCGCCGCACGGCGGCCCCGTCTCGGTGTCCTCCGAGCTCTGGTCCTACGAGGTGGCGGGCGGGTCCGGCACGGCGTGAGCGAGCCCGCCCGTGGCGCGCGCAGGAGGGCGAGTCAACGGGCCGGGACCATCGGTCGGTCGCCCGGTGCCGCGGCGGCGCCGGCGGCCAGCATCTCCGCCTGCGCTTGCGCGCCCTCGTCGGAGATCCGCAGCACCAACGCGATAAGGATGTAGTTGGCCAGCAGCGACGATCCCCCGTACGCGACGAACGGCAGCGTGATCCCGGTGAAGGGGAGCAGGCGGACCACGCCGGCCATGATGAAGAAGGCCTGAAAGCCGACGATCAGCGTGAGGCCCGTGGCCATGAGCCGCGAGAAGTCCGAGCGGGCCGTCTGCGCCACCCGGAAGCCCGCCCCCACCAGCAGAATGAAGGCCATCACCACCGCGGTACAGCCGACCAGCCCCATCTCCGTCCCGATGGCCGCGAACACGAAGTCGCTCGTGAGCTCGGCGATCTGCCCGGCGAGGTGGTCGACGCCCAGGCCGGTGCCCCCGACGCCGCCGCTGCCCAAGGAGAACTGGGCCTGGGCCAACTGGCTGTCCCCGGCGCCGGGGGCGGGCCACGGGTTCAGCCACTGCTCGACCCGCATGTTCACCTGGCCGAAGTAGTGGGCCGAGATGAAGGCCCCGACGCCGAAGAGCACCAGGCCGAGCATCAGGTAGCCGACGCGGCCGGTGGCGACCCAGAGCAGCCCGATGAAGAGGACGAAGAGGAGGGCGGCGAAGCCGATGTCGTCCTCGAGCCCGATGACGGCCATGGCGGCCCCCCACGCCACCAGGATGGGCAGCAGGGGACGTGGATCGAGGAAGAGCCGGTTGCCGATCTGCGCCGTCGGGATCGACAGCAACTCCTTGTTCTCGGCGAAGTAGGACGCGAAGAAGATGCAGAGCAGGATCTTGGAGAACTCGATCGGCTGGAACGAGAGCCCGCCGAAGTGGACCCACAGGCGCGCGCCGTAGATGGGGGAGAAGAACAGGGGCAGCACGAGCAGGATGCCGGCCAGCAGCAGCAGCAGATACCGGTAGCGCTCGAGGTCGCGTGAATAGCGGACCACGAGGAGCGTGAGCACGTAGAGGACCACGCCCAGCGCGATCCACCCGGCCTGTTGGCGCGCGTACGTGGGGTTCCAGCGGGCGATGATGACGTACCCGATCCCGTTCAGCAGCGCCGCCAGGGGCAGGATCACCGCGTTGGCGTTGGGGACGAGCCAGCGGTTCGCCATGTGCGCGACGACGGCGAGACCGAGCACGACGCCGAGGAACGGCCCGATGTTGTCGGGGATCTTCGACTTCTCGCCGAGGACGGCGATGACGTAGAGGGCCACGATCAGCAGGGAACCGAAGACGAGCAGGCCCAATTCGGTGCGCCGCTTGGGCTTGGGACCGAAGGTGTAGCGGGGCAGCACGCTGCGGTGGGCTGGGGGCGGCACCGGGGCGAATCGTAGTGGTGGGAGGTAGGATCGCTGCGGCATCCCCGCCCCGGCCGGCACGCCCGCGAACCTTCGTCCATGACCCAGACCCAGCCCCAGCACCAACCCCCGGCGCAGCCCGCGGCAGGTGGTGGACCAGGGCCTGAACCGGGACCGCCGGCCGAGCCCGACGCCGGGGCCGGAGCCGGCTCGGTCGAGGAGCTGACCGTCGAGCGCCCGGTCCCGCCGACCTACCAGCAGATCGAGCTCTTCGGCTACCAGCGCTTCACGAACCGGGAGCAGTCACGCCTCGACTTCGGGTCCCGGCTCCTCGATCTGGCCGAGGACGACGGGCAGCCGCTGCTGGAGCGGGCCAAGTTCCTCGCCATCTTCTCCGAGCTGCTCGACGAGTTCTACCAAATCCGGGTGGCGGCCCTCGAGGACCAGGTCGCCGCGGGGGTGCGCACCCGCAGCGTCGATGGCCTGCGCCCCGGTGAGCAGCTGACGATGATCCGTTCCCGCGTCGTGGAGCTGGTGCGGCGCGAGGACCACATCTTCCTCGACCTCATCGTCCCCGCGCTGGCCGAGGCCGGGATCCGCTTCTCGGACTGGTCCGCGCTCGACGACGACGACCGTGCGCACCTCGTCGACGTCTTCCAGCGCCAGATCTTCCCGGTGCTCACGCCGCTCGCCGTCGATCCGGGGCACCCGTTCCCCTACATCTCGAACCTGTCCCTCAACCTGGTGGTCGAGGTGCAGGACCCGGTCTCGGGGGAGCGGCGGATCGCCCGCGTGAAGGTGCCCCCGGCCCTGCCGCGCTTCATCGTGATGCCCGACGGCGAGCGCTTCGTGCCGCTCGAGCAGGTGATCTCGGCCCACCTGGACTCGCTCTTTCCCGGCATGACGATCGGGCACCATCACGCCTTCCGGGTCACCCGGAACGCCGACCTCGTCCTCGAGGAGGACGAGGCCGACGACCTGCTCGTCGCCATCGAGATGGAGCTGCGCCGCCGACGCTTCGGCAAGGCGCTCCGGCTGGAGGTCGAGGCCGACACCGGGCAGGACCTCGTCGACCTGCTGGCCACCGAGCTCGAGGTGGGGGAGGACGGCGTCTTCCGGGTGGGCGCACCCCTGGACCTGAGCGGGCTGTGGGGCGTCTATGCGCTCGACCGGCCAGACCTGCACGGCGAGTCGTGGACACCGACGACGTCGCCGCGCCTCGCTCAGGTGGTGCACGACCCGGCGGAGCTCTTCGCCCTGCTGCGCGAGCGCGATGTGCTCGTGCATCACCCCTACGACTCCTTCGCCACCTCGGTCGAGGCGTTTGTCGGGCAGGCCGCCGAGGACCCGGCCGTCCTCGGGATCAAGCAGACGCTGTACCGGACGGGCATCGACAGCCCGATCGTGCAGTCGCTGATCCGGGCCGCCGAGAACGGGAAGCAGGTGGCCGCCATCGTCGAGCTCAAGGCGCGTTTCGACGAGGAGGCCAACATCGGTTGGGCCCGCGCGCTCGAAGAGGTGGGCGTCCACGTCGTGTACGGCATCGTGGGGTTGAAGACGCACTCGAAGACCGCGCTCGTGCTGCGGCGCGAGGAGGACGGCGTCCGTCCCTACTGCCACGTCGGCACGGGCAACTACAACTCCAAGACGGCCCGCATCTACGAGGACCTCGGCCTCCTGACCTCGGACCCCGAGATCGGTGCGGACGTCGGTGAGCTCTTCAACTACCTCACCGGGTTCTCCAAGCACGCCGACTACCGCCAGATCCTCGTGTCACCGGTCACCGTGCGCAAGCGGATCATGGCGATGATCGAGGAGCAGGCGGACGCCGGCCCGTCCGGGCGCATCGTGCTGAAGCTCAACGGCTTGACGGACGCCGCCATGATCGACGCGCTCTACCGCGCCTCGGGTGCGGGCGTGGAGATCGACCTCGCGATACGCGGCCTGTGTCGCCTGCGCCCGGGCATCCCCGAGCTGTCCGAGCGCATCCGTGTCCGTTCCATCGTCGGCAGCTTTCTCGAGCATTCGCGGATCTACCGCTTCGGTGGACCCCCCGCCGATCCGGCGGCCGGACCCGGTCTGCCCCTGAAGATCTTCATCGGCTCCGCGGACCTGATGGGCCGCAACCTCGACCGCCGGGTCGAGGTCGTGGTGCCGGTACACGACCCCGAGCTGCAGGCGCGCCTCTTCGAGATCCTCGACCTCGTCTTCGCCGACGAGACCAACGCCTGGGAGCTCGGCTCGGACCGTCGGTGGCGCCGCGTGCCCAACCGCCACGGCGTGAGCTCGCAGGAGCGACTCAAGGAGCTGGCGCGGGAGCGGGCGCGTCGCTGGCTCGACACGGACCTCCGCGTCGGAGAGGGTGACGAGTCCAGAGCATCGTCGTAGCCGGGTCCGGGTCCCGTCCGGGCGCGATCGGGGCGCCAAGCGGCACGGTGTCGGGCGGGCCCCGGGACGCTCCGTCACCATGACGGGCGACACCTTGGCCCTGCGCTTGCGCGCGATCGCGTCCCGCGCGGGTGGGCGTGGCCCGCGGTCTCCGGCGCGGTCGCCGTCGTGGGTGTCACCGTTCTCGCCCTGGCGCACGCCCAGCTCGATCTCGGCACCTACCTGCTCGGCGGCGCGCACGCCGGGGCGAACGACCTCTTCACCGTGACCTACCCGGCCGACCACCTGGGGTTCACCTACCCACCCTTCTCCGCCCTGCTCTTCGCTCCCTTCGCGCACCTCTCCGCGCGGGTCTGCGACGTGGCGTTCTCCTGGCTGAACCTGGCTGCGCTCTTCGGGCTCGTCGCGGTCAGCCTGCGGGCGGTGTGTGCCGCATTGGACCGGCGCACCGTCCTGTGGTGGGCGTTGGCGCTGGTGCTGCCGGTCGTGCTGTTCGACCCGCTCCGGCAGAATTTCCTGCTCGGGCAGGTCAACATCATCCTCGCCCTCATGGTGGTGGCGGACATGACGCTCGACCTGCCGCTGCCGCGGGGCGTTCTGGTCGGGCTGGCGGCGGCCGTGAAGGTGACGCCGGCCATCCTCATCCCCTACCTGCTGTTGACCCGGCAGGGGCGGGCCGCGGGGTACGCCGTCGCGTCCTTCTGCGGCGCCGGTCTCCTGGCCGCCGCCGTCAACGCGTCGACCTCGTGGTCCTACTGGACGCATTACATCCGGGACCCCCAGCGCGCCGGGATGCTTTCGTGGATCGGCAACCAGGGCGGGCTCGGCGCCTTCGAGCGGGGGCTGGGCCACACCGTGAGCACGCCGACGACCTTCGTCTTGGTGGTGGTCGCCGCCGGCATCGGGCTGGCCGTGGCGGCGGGGGCCTACCGCCGCTCGTCCCCGGTCCTCGGGCTCCTCGTCGCCGAGGCCACCGAGTCCCTCGCCAGCCCCGTGTCGTGGTCGCACCACTTCGTGTGGCTCGTCCTCCTGGTGGCATGGTTGGCCCTCGCACCGGACCGGCCCCGCTACGGCGAGTGGTACGCCGCCGCCGTCGCGTCGCTCTTGTGGGCCGCCCCGTACTGGTGGGTACCCCACGGCCCCGCCGTCACCTTCGCCGGGCGGGGCTGGCTCGTCCCGGTGTCGGACTGCGACGTGCTGCTCTTCGCCCTCGTGGTGGGGGGCGCGGTGTACCGGGTCCTGTGCTCCATGGCCCGTGGGTCCGTGCGCGCCCGCCGCCGGAGCATGGCGCCGTCGGGGGCCGGTTCCTGACCCCCGGTATCCCTCGGGGCCGGCCGCTCAGCGTCCTGGCGTGGCAGCGGGCTCCGAGACGGTGAGCAACAGACGCGCCCCGCGGTCGAGCCGTTGCTCGGCCGTCGCCTCGGTATGTATCGCACGCCACCCGGTGACGACCAACAGCTTCTCGGGGTCGCCGGGCCGGTACTCGTCGCGCCGCGACTCGCCCGCCGCCCGCCACAAGAGACCCGTCGCGTCCCGCACGGCGCGCGCCGGTGCGGCGGCATCGGGGAACACCGGGAACGCCGCCACCAAGGTGCTGCCGGCTGCCGCGCGGGCGCGGAGGGTCTCGCACAGCGTGGCCGCGGCCGCGAGCGCGAGCGCGGCGAGCACCCCCTCGCAGACGAAGAGCGACCGACGGTCGGTCCGGTGGCCCGCCGCCTCGAGGGCGTCCCCGAGGTCCCCGAGCACCCCAACCTCCCCGTGGGCCTCCCCGAGGTCGGCCGCAACGGCGCGCCGGTTGGCCGCCGCGATGCCCAGGGCCCGTAGGCGCGCCTCCTTGTCGGTCAGCACGGAGGGCCGGTCGACCTCGAACCAGCGCGTGCCGCCGTTGCCGAAGCGCAGCGCACGCCCGTCGTAGCCGGCGCCGACGAGGACCACCTGCTCGACGCCACGACCCAGGGCGTGCGCCACCTGCGCGTCGACGACGCGGGTGCGCAGCGCGAGCCCGGCGGGATGGCCGAGGGCCGGCGCCAACGTCCCGGCGACGTCGCGGTAGAGACGCGTCTCCGCTTCGACGTCGCCGCCGGGCGTCGAGGGACGGGTCGGCGCGAGCCGGCCGCGTTGGGCCGCCTCCCAGCGCGCAGCGACCGAGGGACGTCCGGAGGGCGTCACCGGGCCGTCAGGGCGTGACTGCCCTGGCTCCCGCCGACGCGCGTGTGCGCTTGACGCGCAACGACACGTAGCTCGCGCCGCCGAAGGGGATCGGGAGCCAGAAGTTCACGAGGCGCCAGCTGAGGACGCCGGCCGCGGCGATGCCGCCCGGCACACCGAAGCCCTTGAGCACCGCCACGATGGTCAACTCGACCACGCCGAGGCCGCTCGGCGTGAGCGGGATGACGGCGAGGATGTTGGCCAGCCCGTACGCCACCAGCACGTCGATGGGGGAGACGCGGGCACCGAAGGCCAGGCAGAACACGTAGAGCGAGGCGCAATCGAGCAGCCAGTTGGCGGCGGCCCAGATGCCCGCCTTGAGCAGGAGGTCCGAGCTCGTGACCAGGATCTTCATTCGGTCCGCCACCTTCTGCACGAGCGCGGTGACCGTCTCGGCCCGCACGAAGGGGAGGCGGTCCGCCACCTTCTTCACCAACAGCGCAGCCGGCCGCTCGCCGCGGATGAGGAAGAAGACGACGCCGCCGAAGATGGCGAGCAGCAGCACGCCGAGGATGGCGGCGAAGCCGTACAGAGGGTTGTAGCCCTGCAGGGGGATGGAGATGAGCAGCGCCAGCCAGAAAATGATGTTGAGCACCACGGCCGAGCCGATGCCCTGGGTCGCCAAGCCGAAGGCGGCGGTGCTCCCCGACACGTCGGATTCGGTCAGGAGGCGGTAGCTGGCGGCCGTGCCGGGCACCGTGCCGCCCGGCAGCGTGTGGCTGATGGCCAGCGCCCACATGTTGATGCGGAAGAGGCGGAAGCGGTCGGGCGCACCGGGGGAGAGCACCGTGTGCGTCAACTCCGCGTAGGCCACGAGCGCGGCGATCTCGAGCAACGCCCCGAGGATGAGCCAGAGGAAATTGAGATGGCTCAGTTGGTGGAACTCCCGGCGCGCGCTCGCCAGCTCGGGCAGCAGGACGTACTCGCCGAGGAAGAACACCAGCAGGATGCCGAGGGTGATCTTGACGTTGCGCGGGAGGAAGGGCAGCCACTGCCGGTGCACCCGCTCGGTTGCCGGAGGTTGCACCGCCGGAGGTTGCACCGCCGCAGGTTGGTCCGGCGGGTTTTCCTCCGCGTGGGGTGGTGTTCCGGTCTCTCCCGGCGCGCCCTGGTCCATCGGACTCATGCTTGCACGCCGGGCGCCCGAAGAACCGCATCTTCGGAGGTGGGAGCTGCCAAGCTTGGGCCATGGCCGCTGAGGCTCACGACACCTGGCGGTCCCGGCTCACGGGCAGCGCCGATCGGCGCGGCATCCCGTTGGGCACGATCGTCGTGGCGGTCGTCGTGGTCATTTTGCTGTTGGACCTCAACGCGGCGGTCATCCTCGGGCTCTGGGTCCTGCGCACGATCGTCGTGTACGTGATCATCGCCTTCTTCTTCACGCTGCTCACGACGCCGGCCACGCGGTTCATGCACCGGCACGGCTTGTCCCACGGCGGCGCGACCGTCCTCGTCTTCCTGCTCGGTGCGGTCGCGCTGGGCGGGCTGGTGTACCTGTTCACCGAGCCGCTGGTGACCGCCGCCGTGCACTTCGGCCAACAGGTGCCGCACCTGGTGGCCGAGGCCAAGAAGGGCCACGGGCCGCTCGGGCGGCTCGTCTTCCGCCTGCACCTGCAGAAGTACCTCTCGGAGGGATCGGCCAAGCTGACCTCGCAGCTCACCAAGGTGCTCAAGCCCGCCACTGCGTTCTCCGTCGGCGAGGCGGCGGTCTCGACCGTCGTCTCCATCGTCACCATTGCCGTCCTCACCTTCTTCACGATGCTCGAGGCGCCGCGGATGTGGCGCGGCTTCCTCGGTCTGTTCCGCCCCCACACGGCGAACCGGCTGAACCGCGTGATCGACGAGTCGATTCGCTCGGTCACCGGCTACATGATCGGGAACGGCCTGACCTCCATCATCGCCGGGGTCATCTCCGGGGTGACCCTGGCGATCCTCGGCGTGCCGTTCGCCCTCCTGCTCGGGGTCTTCGTGGCCCTGGTGGACCTCCTCCCCCTCGTGGGTGGCCTGCTGGCCGGCCTCCCGGTCGTCGTCATCGCGGCCATCCATTCGGTGCCGGCTGGGATCGTGATGCTGATCGTGTTCCTGGTGTACCAGCAGATCGAGAACCACGTGCTCAACCCGGTCATCATGAGCAGGACCGTCCAGCTCAACCCCTTCTGGGTGTTGATCGCGGTCCTGGTGGGCGCCACCCTGGGCGGGAAGGTGGCGGGCGGCCTCGGCACCTTCGTCGGCGCGCTCATCGGCATCCCGATCGGCGGTGCGCTCCAGGTGATCGTCCGCGAGCTGCGCCGGGGCCCCGACGGGGTGGTGGAGCCGGGGCCGGGCCGGGCGGACGCGGCGGAACCGGTGGACTTCTAGGGCCCGGATCGGCCCGGACCAGGGCGGGGACGTGCCGCCCGCCGCGCCGAGTGTGCCGAAGCCGGGGCGGCACCACCTCCTAGACTGCCCTCCATGAGGCCCCTGGTGGTCATTCCGACCTACAACGAGTCGGAGAACATCGAGCGGATGCTCCAGCGCATCCACGAGAGCCTGCCCCAGGCGGGTGTGCTCGTCGTCGACGACGGGAGCCCCGACGGCACGGCCGACCTGGTCAAGGCCGCCGCCGCCGACCTGCCCGACGTGCACCTGCTGGCGCGCAGCACGAAGTCCGGGCTGGGGAGCGCCTACAGGGCCGGCTTCGCCTGGGGGCTCGAGCGGGGCTACGACGCCTTCGTCGAGATCGACGCGGACTTCTCGCACGACCCGGCCGCCCTGCCCACTCTGGTCGCTCCGGTGGGGGACGGCTTCGACGTCGCGATCGGGTCGCGCTACGTGCAGGGCGGGTCCATCCCCAAGTGGGCGTGGTACCGCCATCTCGTGTCGAAGGGCGGCAACATCTACGCCAACCTGATGCTGGGCCTCGGCGTGGCCGACTCCACCGCGGGCTACCGCTGTTACTCGGCGCGCATCCTGCGCCAGCTCGACCTCGAGCGGATCCGGGCCGAGGGCTACGGGTTCCAGATCGAGATGACCTATCGGGCCAAGGAACACGGCGGTGGCATCACCGAGGTGCCGATCAGCTTCATCGACCGGGCGGCGGGCGAGTCGAAGATGTCGACCGTCATCGTGGTCGAGGCGTTCGGCCTGGTCACCTGGTGGGCCCTCGGCCGGCTGGTCCGGGGCCTGCGGGCGGCGGTGGGCGGTCGGCGGGGCAAGGGCATGCCGGGGGACGGCCCCACCAACGGCTCCGGCGGTGTCGACACGGGTGAGTCCGTGCGCGTGGCGCGGTGACATGACGCTGGACACGCCTCCGGCCCGGATCCTCGTCGTCGACGACGAGCCGAACATCGCCGAGCTGCTCTCGGACGCCTTGTCCTTCGAGGGCTACCAGGTCGGCGTGGCCTCGACGGGCGCGGAGGCGCTGGAGCAGGTGCGCAGCTTCCGCCCCAACCTGGTGATGCTCGACGTCATGCTGCCCGACTTCGACGGCAACGAGGTCTGCCGCCGGCTGCGCAACCAGGGCGAGCACGTGCCCGTGGTCTTCTTGACCGCTCGCGACACCACCCAGGACAAGGTCGAGGGCCTCAGCATGGGCGACGACTACGTGACGAAGCCCTTCAGCATCGAGGAGCTGACGGCGCGGGTCGGCGCCATCCTGCGCCGCGCAGGCGAGATGGCGGCGGCGGACACGTCGATCCTCCAGTTCGCCGACCTCACCATGAACGTCGACACCCACGAGGTGTGGCGCGACGAACTGTCCATCGACCTGACGGCGACCGAGTTCAACCTCTTGCGCTACCTGCTCGAGAACGCCCGGCGGGTGATCTCGAAGTCCGAGCTGCTCGACAACGTGTGGGGTTTCGACTTCCACGGCGACCCCAACATCGTCGAGACCTACATCAGCTACCTGCGCAAGAAGGTCGACGAGCGGGACCCGGCCCTGATCCACACGATCCGTCGTGTCGGCTACACCCTGCGACTGCCCCGGGAAGGATGAGCCTCCAAAAGCGGCTCGTCGCCGTCATGGCGTTGCTGCTTGTGATCGGGCTCCTGGTCGCCGACGTGGTGACCTACGCGTCCGTCCGCTCCTTCCTCTTCGGCCAGGCCGACAACACGCTGGCGCAGAACGAGGCGCTCGGCTTCAACTACCTCACGTTCAGCGCGGAGCACCATCTGCCGCTCTCCCAGACCGCCCTGTCGCGCCGTGTCTCCTCCGACGTCTACCTCACGGTGGTCGACCGCGACGGAAAGGTGATCCTGCGCCGGCCCTCGGGACCGCCGACGCAGCCGGACCCGGCGCCGATCCTGACCAAGGACATCCCCGTGCAGCAGGTGCCCGACATCTACAGCCGCGTGCGCGTCGGCCGCTACGCCGGCGCGTTCCACCCCGACTCGAGCGCTGTGGTGCTGGGCAGTTCGGGTGACCCCGACGGCCAGTACCGCACCGTCGCCGTCACCGTGCCGCAGGGGACGCTGGTCACCTCCCTCTCGTTGAACCCGACCAACGACACGCTCAGTTCGCTGCGTCGGGTCGAGCTCCTCGCCAGCCTCGCCGTGCTGCTGGCCATGGGCGTCCTGGTGTTCGCGGTCGTGCGCCGAGGCCTGCGGCCGTTGCGCTTGATGGCGGGCACGGCGGACGCCATCGCGTCGGGCGACCTGACCCGGCGCGTGGACGAGGGACGTCCGGGCACGGAGGTCGGCCGCCTCGGCTCCGCGTTGAACGAGATGCTGACGCAGATCGAGCAGGCCTTCACCGAGAAGTCCTCCTCGGAGGAGCGGCTGCGCCAGTTCGTGGCCGACGCGTCGCACGAGCTGCGAACGCCCCTCACCTCCATCCGGGGCTACGCGGAGCTGCTCGGCAAGGGCGGCTTTTCCGACGAGGCCGGGCGGCAGAAGGCGCTCAAGCGGATCGAAGAGGAGGCGACCCGGATGGGCGGCCTCGTCGAGGACCTGCTCCTGCTCGCCGAGCTGGACCGGGGCCGACCCCTGCGGGCCGACCCGGTCGACCTGCAGCGCATCTGCGCCGACGCGGTGGGCGACTCCAACGCCGTCGAGCACGGGCACCACCTCACGCTCGAGCCCGGCCCGCCGGTGATCGCGCTGGGCGACAGCGAGCGACTGGCCCAGGTGGCCCACAACCTGGTGCGCAACGCGCTGGCCCACACGCCGCCGGGTACGGAGGTGAACGTGGCGACGGGGGTGGATCAGCGGATGGGCTTCATCAAGGTGTCCGACAACGGACCGGGCATCTCCGCAGCCGAGCGGGCACGCGTCTTCGATCGCTTCTACCAGGGCGACCCGTCGCGCTCGGCCACGGGGACCGGGCTGGGGCTGGCCATCGTCCGCGCCATCGCCGAGGCCCTCCACGGCAGCGCCGAGGTGTTGTCGACCCCCGGGAACGGGGCGAGCCTCGTGGTCAAGCTCCCGCTGGCCGCCACCTACGTCGCGGCCGCCGCGGACGCGCCGCCTGTCGCCTCACCGTCACCGCAGCTGCACTGAGGCGCCGGGCACGACGGCATCGAGCACCGTGGCCAGCTTGACGTTGGCCTCCGCCGCCTCGGGGCCGGGCTCCGACCCGGCGACGACGCCCCCGCCGGCGCGCAGCGTGACCGTGGTGCCGTCGTGGTGCAGCTGGGCGCTGCGGATCCCGATCACCCACTCGCCGTCGCCGCCGGCTCCCACCCACCCGACGGGACCGGCCCAGTACCCCCGGCTGCCGGCCTCGTGCCGTTCGATGAAGGCGAGGGCGTCGGCGCGCGGGGTGCCGCCCACCGCCGGCGTCGGGTGCAGGCGGCCCAGGAGCTCGAGCACGCCGGTGGGGCGGGCCAGCACGCCGTCGATGCGCGTCCCGAGGTGCGCCACCGAGCGGAAGGTGACGAGCGAGGGCTCGTCGGGCAGGACGAGGGGGTCGCAGTACGGCCCCAGGGTGGCGACGATCTCCTCGACGACGTAGCGGTGCTCGGCGCGGTTCTTCGAAGACCGGGCCAGGTCGCGCTGGGCGTCGGCGTCGAGACGGGCGGTGTCGCCGCGTGGCACGGTCCCGGCGAGGGGATGGCAGGCCACCCGGTCCCCGTGGCGGGCGACGAGGAGCTCGGGCGTGGCGCCGAAGAAGACGCCGTCGGGGACGGGCATGGAGAAGACGGTGCAGTTGGGCTCGCCGGCGCGCAGGCGGCGCAGCACGGCCGAGAGGTGCAGGGGGCCGTCGAGCACAACGGTGACGGGGCGGGACAGCACGACCTTGCGCAGCGCGGACCCGGGCGCCGCGAGAATGGCCACGGCCTCGCGCACCATGGCGCCGTAGGCCTGCGAGTCCATGCCGGTGGTCAGACCGCGCACGCCGGGGTCCGCGGCGAGGTCGGGCGTGGTCCCGTACTGCCAGATGACCGCGTCGAAAAGCTCTTCGGTGGTGGGCAACGGTGTGTCGGCCGGTCCCACCGCGGTGGCCCAGCGCCGGACCACGGCGTCGGCGCCACGCGCGATCCCCAGAGTGAAGCGCGGGATGACCAGCTTCCCGGCCATCGCATCGTCGAAGGGCAACGCGCCGAGCGCGACGGCGCCCGACCCGAGGCAACCGACGGCGTCGTCGCAGGGGATGGCGGCCAGCGCGGCCTCGGCTTCGGCCGCCTCGACCAACTGCGCCGTGCCCCAGCCGACCAAGGTCAGTCCGGGGCGGTCGAACAAGACGGTCGGGCTGCCGTCGAACTGGAGCGCGTCGGGGCCGTACTCGAGCGGCACCGAACGCGCGTGCAGGGCCTCGGTCACGGCAGACCCGCCGCGTGGCGACGATCAGCTGGCTGAGGCCGCCGGCGAGGGGTCGGATCCCCACGCCGGAGAAGCCGGCGTCGAGCAGCAGGTGGCGGAGCGCCGGCGCCGGGGGCAGGTACGCCACCGAGCGGGGGAGGTACCGGTAGGCCTCACCGTCCGAGAGGGCGGCGCCCAGCGCCGGCACCGCCTTGGTGAACCACAGGTCGTAGCCGGCCCGCCACAGCCGCGCCGTGGGGGCGTCGACCTCGAGCACGGCGAGGCGCCCCCCGGGGCGCAGCACCCGCGCGCACTCGCCCAGGGTCGCGGCCAGATCGGTGAAGTTGCGCAGCGCGTAACCGCACAGGAGGCCGTCGAAGGCCCCGGTGGCGAAGGGGAGCCGGCTGCCGTCGGCCTCGACCAGCGGGCAGGGCGCGCCGTTGGCCGCCAGCATCCCCGCGCTCAGGTCGGCACCGACCACCTCGTAGCCGCGGCGCAGACCGAGCCGGGACAGGTCGCCGGTCCCGCACGCGAGATCGAGGACCCGGGCGCCAGGCGGCAGGCCCAACGCGCTGACCGTGCCGTGCCGCCACCCCCGGTCCAGCCCGAAGGTCATCAGACGGTTCATCAGGTCGTAGCGCGGCGCGATGGTGTCGAACATGGCGCGGACCCGCGCCGTCTTCTCCTCGCCGGCCGGGAGCGGTGACCCCGCGGCGCGGTGGCGCGCCATGACCGGTGTCAGCGGTAGTAGCGGTAGACCACTTGGGCCACGCACGCCGGCTTCGGAGCGTCCTTGATCTCCATCACGAGGTCATAGACCACCTGGACGCCGCCGTCGGTGTCCTCGACGCCGGCCACCGTGACGCCCATGCGCAGGTCGGACCCCACCGGCACCGGCGAGGGGAAGCGGACCTTGTTGCAGCCGTAGTTCACGCCGAATTTCATGTTGTCGACGCGGATCACCTGGTTGAGCAGGACGGGAGCGAGGGAGAGCGTCAGGTAGCCGTGGGCGATGGGCCCGCCGAAGGGGCCGTCCTTGGCCCGCTCGGGGTCGACGTGGATCCACTGGTGGTCGCCGGTCGCCTCGGCGAACAGGTTCACCCGTTCCTGGGTGATCGTCTGCCACTGCGAGTGGCCGAGCTCCTTGCCGGCGAGCTCGTGGAAGGCGTCGACGCCGTCGACGATGGTGGTCATGGGGTGCTCCTCGCTGGTCAGACTTTCATTCCGCTGAGGGACGCTACCCGCGTGAGGGCACCTCACTACGCTGACGGCAGTGAGCTACGCGCACGAGCACGATGCCATGCCTGTGCACCATCACCGCGACGTGCGGGGCGGCGGCGCCCGGGCGGCGGTCTTCGGCATCAGCGACGGGCTGGTGACCAACGTCTCCCTCGTGTTGGGGATCGCGGGGGCGAACGCGGGCGGCGCGATCGTCCGCCTGGCGGGCGTGGCGGGGCTGGTGGCCGGCTCCTTCTCCATGGCCGCCGGCGAGTACCTCTCCATGACGGCCCAGCGCGAGCTGATGGAGCGCGAGCTGGAGGTGGAGCGCCGCTCGTTGCACCGGAGCCCGGAGGGCGAGGCGGCCGAGCTCAAGGGCGTGTACGTGCGGCGGGGGATCGACCCCACCGTCGCCACCGAGATGGTCAACGAGGTCCATCAGGACCCGGACCTGGCCCTGGAGACGCATGCCCGCGAGGAGCTGGGAATCTCGGTCCAGTCCCTCGGCTCGCCGTGGCAGGCCGCCGCCGCCTCGTTCGTCACCTTCGCCCTGGGCGCGTTCATCCCACTGGCGCCCTGGCTCTTCACCTCGGGGACGGTGGCGATCGTCCTCTCCGTGGTCCTGGGCGCGGTGGCCTCACTGGTCGTCGGCGTGGTCCTGGCCCGGTTCACGGAACGCCCCGTCGTCGCCTCCGCGCTCCGGCAGCTCGCGGTCACCGCCGTGGCGGCCGCGGTGACGTTCGGGGTGGGCAAGGCGATCGGCACCGGCGTGAGCTGACGCGCGGCGGCGTGCAGCGCTTGCCCGCCCGTGTTGCTCAGGCGTCGCCCGGCGGGTCGTGCCGGTAGGAGCGGTCCGCATGGTCGACGGTGAACCCGAGCGAGCGGTAGAGGGCGACCGCGGCGTGGTTGGTGGCGTCGGTGTAGAGCATGCCCACCGTGATGCCGCGCCGGGCGATCGACTCCAGGCCGGCCACCGTGAGGGAGCGCCCCCAGCCCTGTCCGTGGTGGCGGGGGTCGACGGCGATCACGTAGATCTCACCGAGGACCGGCCGGTGGCCGCGGTGGATCTTGGTCCAGCACGACCCGATGAGCCCCTGGCCGTCCGGGTCGTCGGCCACCAGGAAGCCGTCCAGCTCGACCCAGTCCGCCGCCAGGCGGTCGCGCAGCTGTCCGAGCGTCCACCCGCCCTGTTCGGGGTGGCCGGCGAAGGCGCGGTTGTTGGTCTCGAGCCAGGCCGCCTCGTCGCGTCCGGGCTCGAAGGGACGGGTGACCAGCGGGCGGGTGGCGGCCACCACCTCGGGGGGAAGCGGCAGGGCCACCCGGAGCTGGAGCAGGTCGCGCTCGGGGGAGAAGCCGTTGTCGTGTGCCAGCTCGTCGTCTGCGGGCCCGGCCCGCATGGCCCAGAGGTGCACCGGCCAGGCCGGAGGCGCCTCCGCCACGGCGCGCCGGACGAGCGCGGCGACGAGGGACTCGCCGTCTTCGCCGCGCGCGCCGGGGTCGACCACGTAGTGGACCACGGTGGAACCGTCCAGGCCGCCGGAGAGGAGGGCGATGCCGACCACCGTCCCGGCGCGGCGGGCCATGACGAGCCGCCAGCCCGTCCCGGCGGAAGCGGGAGCGCTGACGGCGCGGAGCTGCGGCTCGGGAAGGGGTGGGGCGTCGTCGGCCGCAGCGGCGCGCGCCAACAGGCGCGCGACCTCGTCGCGCGCCCGCTCGTCCAGGCCGGTGAGGTCGGCGACGGTCAGCTCCGTGGGATGCACTCGGGCCAACGTAACCCGGTACCGTGAACCGGTGGCGAAGCCTCGGACAGCCAAGGGCCGGGCGCGGCTCACGATGGAACGACTCGCCGAGACCTATCCGGGCACGGCGAGGGAGCTGTGTGCGCTCGACCACACGGGACCGTTCCAGCTCCTCGAAGCGACGATCCTCTCGGCCCAGTGCACCGACGCCCGCGTGAACATGGTCACGCCCACGTTGTTCGCGGCCTATCCGGATCCGGCCGCGCTGGCGGCGGCGAACCCCGAGGACGTCGAGGAGATCATCCGCTCGACGGGGTTCTTCCGCTCAAAGACCAAGAGCCTCATCGGCATGGCCGCCGCGGTGGCCGATCGCTTCGACGGCGCGGTCCCCTCCGACCTCGCCGACCTGGTGACGCTCCCCGGGGTCGGGCGCAAGACGGGCAACGTCGTGCGCAGCGTCGCGTTCGGCCTGCCCGGTCTCCCGGTGGACACGCACGTGCTCCGCGTGACCCAGCGGCTGGGGCTGTTGGACGTGTTGACGCCGGCGGAACAGCGCGACGCGGTCAAGGTGGAACACGTGTTGAACGCGCTGATCCCGGCCACGGAACGGGGCGCGTTCAGCCTGCGGGTGATTCTCCACGGCCGCGAAACGTGTGTGGCCAGAAAGCCACGCTGCGCTGCATGCCCCTTGGCCGACTTCTGTCCGTCGGTCCGGTAAACGGCGTGTGACGTGCCATTTGGCCCCTTTTTAGGCAATTCGTGTTTCCCTTGGTGAAATCAATCACACCACGCACTACAGTTGGTGCCGGAACCGGTTCCCGCCACCTGGTTCCAAAGAGTCGATGCTGGGATCCGCCTCCTGGCCGACTCGCCCAATGCCGGCCTTCGGGCCGGCATTGGTGTTTCCATCCCTGGTGGGGCAGGTCGCGGCGCGCCGGTACTACTTGAGGTGCTACCCTGGCGGGCATGGTGACCAAGCGCTCGGTCTCGCTCGACGACGGGGTATCGGCGGCGGTCGAAGAGGCGGCGCGACAAGACGGTGTCTCCTTCAGCGCGTGGCTGTCGTCGGCTGCGGAAAAGCAGCTCCGCGTGCGCCAGGGCCTCCGGGGCGTGGCCGCCTGGGAGGGTGAGACCGGGTCGCTCAGCCCGGAGGAGCTGGCGGCGGGCGAGGCGCTCCTCGCCCGCTTGCGCTCCGGGGTCTCGGGTGTGGCCTCGCGCGTCAGGCGGCGGTGAGCACCACTCGGCGCGAGGGATTGGCCTACGGACTCGGTGCCCTGCACGCGGCCGCCCGCGGCGACCGCATGATGTGGGCACTGCACCGCGCCGCGCTGTCGAACGGGATCGTGCCGGTGATCCCGGCCGTCGCCGTGGCCGAGGGATACCGCAGCGAGGCGCGCAGCGATCGCATCGTGGAGCTGCTGGCCGGCACGGAGGTGGAGCCGTTCACCGGTGAGGCGGCGCGCCGATCGGGCGAGATCGCAGCCCGCTGCGACACGTCCGACCTGAGTGTGGTGGCGGTCGTCGAGCTGGCCGAGCGCCGCAATTGCGCCGTGGTCGCGCAGCGCCAGACCGTCCTGCGCACCGCGGCGGCGCTGCTCGGGCACGAGCTCGTGCTCTACACCGTCTGAGAGAGGGCGCGGGACGCGCTCAGCCGCCTGCCGGCTGCGAGAAGCGCCGCAATCGGCGCAAGGCCCCCCCGAGTGCCCGTTCGACGGCGATCAGCTCGTGTGCCGTGTCCTCGTCGCCGCTCGCCAACGCGCTCTCGGCCAGTTCGGTCACGCGCTGGTGCAGCTCGGCCAGCGAGGAGGAGAGCGAGGAGATCTCGGCGGCAGTGGACATGTCCCGATGATGGCCGATACGGGGACGCCGGGCGGCGCGGGCTCGCTGCGACGTCGGAGCCCAGCGATCGAGGCACTCGTGGTCGGCACCCGCACCGCGCGCGGGGCGAGGCACCGGGCAGGCCGCCGGTAGCCTTGTGGCCTCATGTCCCTCCGCGTCCTGGACCTCCGCGGCATGCCGCCGCCCTTCGACGCCGTCCTGCCGCGCCCCGATGCCCCGGGCGCCGACGTCCACGACGCGGTGGCGGGGATCCTGGCCGAGGTGCGCACCGAGGGCGACGCCGCCCTGGTCCGCTACACGGCGGCCTTCGACGGGGTCGATGTCACCGAGGGCCTCCGCGTCCCCCCACAGCGCATCGCGGAGGCCGCACGGAGGGTCGACCCTGCGGTGCGCCGCGCGTTGGAGACGGCATTCGGGCGGATCGTGTCCTATCACGCGGAGGAGGGCACGCCTCCGGGCGACCACAGTGACGGCGGCATCACGGTGCGGCACCTGACACGCCCGGTGGGCCGGGCCGGCCTGTACGCGCCGGGCGGGCGCGCCCGCTACCCCTCGACGGTGCTCATGTGCGCCGCGCCCGCACGCGTCGCGGGCGTCGCGAGCCTTGCGCTCTGCGTCCCCCCGGCGGGCGATGGCACGGTCGACGATGCCACGCTGTGCGCCGCGCTGGTGGCCGGCGTCGACGAGGTCTACCGCGTGGGCGGCGCGCAGGCCGTCGCCGCCCTCGCCTATGGCACCGACTCGATCCCTGCCGTGGACGTCATCGCCGGTCCCGGCAACGCCTACGTGGCGGAGGCGAAGCGCCAGGTGTCGGGCGTCGTCGGGGTGGCCTCCGCCTTCGCGGGGCCCTCCGAGATCGTCGTCGTGGCCGGGCCCGGAGCCAACCCGGCGTTCGCCGCCATCGACCTGGTGGTCCAGGCCGAGCACGGACCCGACGGTCTGGCCTGGTTGGTGACCTGGGACGCGGTGCTCCTCGAGCGGATCGTCGCCGAGGTCGGGCGCATCGTCGAGACGTCCAGCCGCCGGGCCGATCTGGAGTCGGCGCTGGGGTCTTCCGGCCTGGCGTGCCTGGTCGACGGGCCGGAGGCGGCCCTCGAGGTCGCCAACACGATCGCGCCGGAGCACCTCGAGCTGCTGGTGCCGCAGGCGCTCGGGCCGGCGATGCTCGAGGGCGTGCAGAACGCGGGAGCGGTCTTCATCGGCGAATGGTCCCCAGCCAGCATGGGGGACTACATCGCCGGCCCCAACCACGTCCTGCCGACGAACCGCACGGCCCGCTTCGCGTCGGCCCTCCGGGCCGACGACTTCCGCAAGCACCTGCACGCCGTCCAGGTGGCGCCCGCGGCGCTGCGCGCGCTCGGGCCGGCGGTGGTCACGCTGGCCGAGACCGAGGGCCTGCCGGCCCACGCCGAATCGGTGCGCTGGCGCCTCCGCGCCCTCGACCGGGCGGGCGACGCGTGAGCACGGTCCCGCCGGTCCGGCCCGATCTCCGGCTGGGGGAGGGCTACCACTCGCCCCAGGTCGAGGCCGAGGTGCGGCTCAACACGAACGAGTCGCCCTTCGGCCCGCCCGACGCCTGGCGCGAGGAGTTGCTCGCCGCGCTCGAGGAGGTGTCGTTCCACCGTTATCCCGACCGTCCGGCCACGGAACTCCGCCTGGCGCTCGGCGGCCTGCACGGCGTGGATGCAGACGAGGTCTTCTGCGCCAACGGGTCGAACGAGGTGCTGCAGTGCCTCCTGCTCGCGTTCGGTGGTCCCGGGCGCAGCGCCCTCGTGTTCGAGCCCACCTATGCGCTGCATTCGCACATCGCCCGCATCACCGGCACCGCAGTGGTGGAGGGATCGCGCGACGACGACTTCCAAATCGACCGCGTCGACGCCCGCGCGCTGCTCGAGCGCTGGCGGCCCGACATCGCGTTCCTGTGCTCACCGAACAACCCCACCGGCCGCGCCGAGCCCCCCGAGACGGTGGCCACCGTCGCCGACGCCGCCCCCGGCCTGGTGATCGTCGACGAGGCGTACGGGCAGTTCTCGCCGTGGTCAGCGCTGGAGCTCCGCGGACCGGACCGGACCGGGCTGGTCGTCACCCGGACCTTCTCGAAGACGTGGGCCATGGCCGGCGCACGATTGGGCTACCTGGTGGCCGACCCGGCGGTCGTGGCCGCGTGCGAGGCGGTGGTGCTGCCGTACCACCTCTCGGCCCAGACGCAGGCAGCCGGGCTCCTGGCGCTGCGTCACGTCGCCGAGATGGAGTCCCGCGTGGCCCGCATCGCCGAGGAGCGGGGCCGGGTGGCCGTCGGGCTGGCCGACCTTCCGGTGGACACCTGGCCTTCCGACGCCAACTTCATCCTCTTCCGGCCGCGCGAACGGGACGCGGACGACGTGTGGCGCGACCTGTTGGCCCGGTCGGTGTTGATCCGCAATTGCACCAGCTGGGAAGGCCTGCGTGGCTGTCTCCGTGTCACCATCGGGACGGCAGAAGAGAACGACCGCTTCCTGCGTGCCCTGAAGGAGAGCCTGTGACCCACCCCGCCCGCGCCGCCAGCAAGGACCGCGCCACCAAGGAGACGACCGTCGCGATCGCGCTGGACGTCGACGGCACGGGCCGCACCGAGGTCTCGACCGGGCTGCCCTTCTTCGACCATATGGTGGAGCAGTTGGGCCGCCACGCCTCCTTCGACCTCTCGGTGCAGGCGACGGGCGACCTGCACATCGACGCGCACCACACGGTGGAGGACGTCGGCATCGTCCTCGGGGGCTGCCTGGACGAGGCCCTCGGCGACAAGGCCGGCGTGCGCCGGTTCGCGTCCATGCTGCTGCCCCTCGACGAGGCGCTCGTCGAGGTGGCGCTCGACCTGTCGGGACGCCCGTACCTCGCCTACGGGATCGACTTCGCCCCAGACACGCCCGGCTTGGGCACGCCGCCGTTCAATCCCCAGCTGGCGGAGGAGTTCTGGCGTGCCTTCGTGACGGCGGCCAACCTCACGCTCCACGTCCGCCTGCTCGAGGGCAAGAACACGCACCACATCGTGGAAGCGAGCTTCAAGGGCGTGGCGCGCTGTCTGCGCGACGCCGTGCGGATCGAGGGAGGTGGGATCCCATCCACCAAGGGAGCCTTGTGACGGCCGCGCCGCGCATCGCCGTCCTGGACTACGGCATCGGCAACCTGCGCTCGGCCGAGAAGGCCCTCCAGCACCTCGGCGCGGACGCACGCCTGGTACGCGCTGCCTCGGCGGTCGAGGCGGCGGACGCCGTCGTCCTGCCCGGGGTGGGTGCATTCGGAGCCTGCGCGCGGGCCCTGCGGGCCAGCGGGCTCGAGGAACCGGCCCGCGCCGCGCTGGCGGCGGAGGTGCCCTTCTTCGGCGTGTGCGTCGGGTTCCAGCTCCTCTACGAGGGATCGGTGGAGAGCCCCGGCGAGCCTGGACTCGGCATCTTCGCGGGCACGGTGCGTCGCTTGCCCGACGGGGTCAAGCACCCACAGATGCAGTGGAACACCCTCGAGGCATGCGGTGACGGCGTCCCCGCACCACTGCGAGGCCTCGGGGCGCATCCGTGGGTCTACTTCGTGCACTCCTTCGTCCCACCCATCGGGGACGAGACGGTGGCCGTCTGTGACTACGGCGGGGCCGTGGCGGCACTGGCGGCACGGAACCGGCTGTGGGGCGCGCAATTCCACCCCGAGAAGTCGGGTGCGACGGGTCTGGCGCTGCTCGGCAACTTCGTGGCTCTGGCCGCCGCGTGATCCTTCTGCCCGCCATCGACCTCCGCCGGGGCGCGGCGGTCCGGCTGACCCAGGGCGACTTCGAGCGGGAGCAGGGTTACGGGGACCCGATCGCCCTCGCCACCGACTACATCGAGGGCGGTGCGCGCTGGATCCACGTCGTCGACCTCGACGCCGCCCGCACCGGCGTCCCGCACGAGCGTGCCGTGCTCGCGGAGATCGTGCGCCTCGCCCGCCCGCGCGCGGTCGACGTCCAATTCGGCGGCGGCGTCAGGTCCGAAGACGACGCGGCGGAACTGTTGTCGTCGGGCGTGGCGCGCGTGGTCCTGGGTACCGCCGCGCTGGAGGACCCTGCGCTGGCCGGCCGGAGCGCGCGCCGCTGGCCGGGCCGCGTCGCCGTCGGCCTGGACTACCGGGCCCGAGAGGACGGGGTCGCAGAGGCACAGGCGCAGGGGTGGCTGGCCGGATCGGGTCGCTCGGTGAGCGAGCTCCTCGAGCTCTGGGCCGCCGAGCCGCTGGGGGCGGTCGTCGTGACCGAGGTGGCGCGGGACGGGACGCTCGAAGGCCCCAATATCGACGGGCTGGCCGCGCTACTGGCGCACACCGCGCTGCCGCTCGTCGCGTCGGGCGGTGTGGGGACCGTCCAGGACCTCGGGCGGCTGGCCCGGCTGCAGGCGAAGGGACGCCGGCTGGCGGGTGCGATCGTGGGCAAGGCGCTGGCCGAGCGCCGTTTCAGCGTGGAGGAGGGTCTGGCGGCATGCGCAACGTCCGGCTGATCCCGTGCCTCGACGTGACCGAGGGCCGCGTCGTCAAAGGCGTGCGCTTCGTCGACCTGACCGACGAGGGGGACCCGGTCGAGCTCGCCGCGCGCTACGACGCCGAGGGAGCGGACGAGGTCACCTTCCTCGACATCACGGCATCCTCGGACGGCCGCGACACGATGGTCGACGTGGTGGCGCGCACGGCGGAGCAGGTGTTCATCCCGCTCACCGTCGGGGGAGGGGTGCGGGTCGCCGACGACGCACGACGTCTCCTGCGCGCCGGGGCCGACAAGGTGGCGGTGAACACCGCGGCCGTCGAGCGGCCGTCACTGGTGCGGGACATCGCGGAGGAATTCGGGGGCCAGTGCGCCGTGGTGGCGATCGACGCCCGTGCACACGGCGAGGGCGCCGGCTGGGAGGTGTACACGCACGGCGGCCGCACCCCCACGGGCCGGGACGCGGTGGCCTGGGCGTCCGCGTGTGCCGCCAACGGGGCGGGGGAGATCCTCCTGACGTCGATGGACCGGGACGGCACGCGGGACGGCTTCGACCTGGAGCTGACGCGAGCGGTCGTGGACGCGGTGGACGTCCCCGTCGTGGCGTCGGGCGGGGTGGGGCGTCTGCAGGACCTGGTGGACGGCGCTCTCGACGGGGGCGCCGACGCCGTGCTGGCCGCCTCGATCTTCCATCGCCGCGAGTTCACGATCGGGGAGGCCAAGGCCTACATGGCCGAGCGCGGGGTCTCGGTCCGGCCCGGCTGAGGCGACAAAGCCCCAGGTCCGCGGGACTGGGTGGGGCTCCCCGTGCGGTACCGTGCCAAGGTGCCCACGTCGACAGCGAAGAACGGGAGCAGCCAGGCCACGAGCCCCAAGGAGGACCCGGGCGAGGACAAGCAGCCGATCTCGGTGCTCTTCGACCGGGTGATGGTGCAGATCTCGCCCACGGACGGAGAACGGCGCTCGCGCGCCGGCATCCTCATCCCGGCCACGGCCCAGATCAGCCGGCGCCTCACCTGGGCCGACGCGGTGGCCGTCGGCCCGCACGTCCGCACGGTGAAGGTCGGCGACACCGTCCTGTTCAACCCCGAGGACCGGTTCGAGGTCGAGGTGCACGGCGAGGAGTACGTGATCCTCCGCGAGCGCGACATCCACGCCATCGCCTCGAGGCGCAACGACACCGGCACGGGGCTCTACCTTTGAGCGCGCCCGACACCACCACCGTTCCCGACGGGGTGCCCCTTGCGGTCGACGACGACGTGCTGGAAGCCGTCGACTTCGCCAAGGACCCCAACGGCCTGGTGCCGGCGATCGTGCAGGACGCCAGCGACGGCACCGTCCTGACCATGGCCTACATGGACGCCGAGGCGCTCCGTCGGACCCTGGCGACGGGCCGATCGTGGTTCTACAGCCGCAGCCGTCGGGAGTACTGGCAGAAGGGCGAGACGTCGGGCGATCGCCAGTACGTGCGCGAGGTGCGACTGGACTGCGACGGCGACGCACTGGTCGTGCTGGTGGACCAGCACGGCCGCGGCGCCTGCCACACGGGCGCGCGCACCTGCTTCTTCCGCACCATCGGGACGGGCCCCGGAGTGCCCGTCCCGTGACGCCCGGCGGCGCCCCGAGCCCCGTCGCGGGCACGGGGCCGCTCGACTTTGCCCCGGACCCGGCGGAGTTCGCCGCGTTGGCCAAGGAGCACGCCATCGTCCCGGTGTGGTGCGAGGTGGTGGCCGACACCCTCACGCCCGTCGCCTGCTTCGCCAACGTGGTCGGGGACGACGACGGGTTTCTCTTCGAGTCGGTGGAGGGCGGTGAGCGCTGGGGGCGCTACTCCTTCGTCGGACGGCGCCCGCTCGCCACGCTGACCGCGCGCGGGCGGACCGTCGAGGCGACGGGGCGCCTCGGGCTCGAGCGATCGGAGGCGGGGATCCTGGCCGCGGTGGAGGCCCTGGTGTCGCGGTTCCGGTCGCCGTCGCTGTCCGGCCTGCCGCCGTTGCACGGGGGGCTGGTGGGCTACCTCGGCTACGACGTCGTGCGCGAGGTGGAGTGGCTGCCCGACCCGCCGCCGGACGACCTCGGCCATCCCGACGCGGCGCTCGTGGTGATCGGCCAGTTCTGCGCGTTCGACCACTGGCGCCAGCGCATCGTCCTCGTCGACAACGTGGTCGTGCCCGAAGCGCCGGACGGCGTCGTGGACGAGGTGGCGGTGCGGGACGCCTACGAGGCGGCGTGTGCGCGGCTGGCCGCGCTGGCGGCCGACTGCGTGCGGCCGGGCCAGGGTGAGCTGGTGGCGGCACCGCCACCCGGGCTCGAGCGGGCGGACGCGACGCGCACGATGACCTCGGCGGAGTACAAGGACACCATCGCCGCCGCCAAGGAGTACATCTCCGCCGGCGACATCTTCCAGGTCGTGCTGTCGCAGCGCTTCGACCTCACGCTCGGCGCCCATCCCTTCGACGTCTACCGGTCGCTGCGGCTGCTCAACCCCAGCCCCTACCTCTACTTCCTGCGCTTCCCGGAGGTCACCGTGGTGGGCGCGTCCCCCGAACCGATGGTGCGCCTCCGCGAGGGCACGGTGATCTCCCGTCCCATCGCCGGGTCCCGGCCGCGCGGGGAGAGCGAGCAGCACGACCGGTTGCTCGAGGGGGAGCTGGCCGAGGACCCGAAGGAGCTGGCCGAGCACATCATGCTGGTGGACCTCGCCCGCAACGACGTCGGGCGCGTCGTGCGGTTCGGCACCGAGAAGGTGGACGAGCTGATGACGATCGAGCGCTACAGCCACATCATGCACATCACGTCCCAGGTGTCCGGCGAGCTGGCCGAGGACAAGGGGCCGATCGACGTCCTCCGGGCGACGCTCCCCGCGGGGACCCTCTCGGGCGCGCCGAAGGTCCGGGCCATGGAGATCATCGACGAGCTGGAACCGAGCAAGCGGGGCGTGTACGGCGGGGTGGTCGGCTACATCGACTTCTCGGGGAACCTCGACACCGCCATCGCCATCCGGACCATGGTCGTGACCCCGGACGGCCGGGCCAGCGTGCAGGCGGGCGCGGGCATCGTCGCCGACAGCGATCCGCAGAGCGAGGACGAGGAGTGCGCGCACAAGGCCGGCGCTCTGCTGGTGGCCATCACCGCGGCGCGGGGCATGAGCGCGGCGCGCCGGGCCCGATGAGCGGCCTCGAGGCCGAGACGGCAGCGCTCCGCCGCGGTGCGGGTGCGTTCCGCTGGCCGAGGGACGTGGTGGCCGTCAGGGGACCGGACGCCGAGGCGTACCTGCAGGGCCAGCTCAGCCAGGACGTGGTCTCGCTCGCCGTGGGCGCGACGACCGACGCCTTGCTCCTGGAGCCGGACGGGAAGCTCTCGGCCCTGCTGCGGGTGACCCGCACCGACGCGCAGGGCTTCGTGCTCGATGTCGACGGCGGTTTCGGCGACGCGGTCGTGGCGCGGCTGCGGCGGTTCCTCCTTCGTCTGGCGGTCGAGCTCGAGATGCTGCCCTGGCGGTGCCTCTCGTTGCGCGGGGCGGCCGTGCCCGAGCTCGCCGCGGGACTGCTGGCGGTGTTGACGGAGCGCGGCGTGCTCGCGGTGCCGTTCGCGTGGAACGGATGGAGCGGGATCGACCTGTTGGGACCCGAGGACGTCGTGTTGGGGACGGATGGCAACGATCTGCCCGAGGGCGTGCTGGCGTGTGGCCGCGACGCCGTGGAGGCGTGCCGGATCGCTTCGGGGATCCCGGCGATGGGGAGCGAGCTGACCGACAAGACGATCGCGGCGGAGGCGGGGCTGGTGGGGCGCGCCGTCGACTTCGACAAGGGCTGCTACACGGGCCAGGAGCTCGTGGCGCGCATCGACTCCCGCGGGTCGAACGTGGCCCACCGCCTCGTCGGCGTGGTCGCGCCGTCGGGTGGACCCGATTCGGAGCCCCTCGTCGTGGGGATGACCCTGCACGGCGGCGCGGCTCCGCCCGGGGACGCCGCCGCCGACGACAAGGTCAGGGGGACGGTGACCTCGGCGGCCTGGAGCGCGGAGCTGGGGGCGTGGGTGGGCCTGGGCTATCTGCACCGCACCGTGGCGGCGCCGGGACCGCTCCGTCTCCGCTCCGGTGACGGTGTGGGGGGCTCACGCCCGGCCCGCGCCGAGCCGTTGCCGCTGGTGGGCGGCCCCTGACCCCGCTGTGCGGATCGGTGCCGACGCGCGACAACCCGGGGCGACGCGGGCGCCGCGTCGTCCTGGCGATCATCGGCGCCGGCTACGCGCTGGCCGCGGCGGCAACCACGCCCTTCAGCCCGTGGGCCGACGTGGTGACGGCGGTGGCCATCGTCACCCTGTCCGTCGCCGCCGTCTTCCGCTGGCCAGCGCGTCCCCGACCGCTCCGTCCCGCATCGAGCGGCGTGCGTCCGTTCCTCGCGTGGGCCACCTTCCTCGCCGTGGTCGTCGCATTCGAATTGGCCGAGTACCTCGCCCGCGGCAGCCGCGCGGCCCATCCGACGCTGAGCTCCATGGCGGACGCAGTGGACCACTACTACCTGTTGAAGGCCCTGGTCTTCTTCGGTTGGCTCTGCCTCGGCGCCGCTATCGTCAATTTGGGGGCGGCCGGGGGGGCGCGCACACAGCCGGAGGTCGAGGTGCGGTGACTGCGTCGTGGGCGTACGCCGTGTGGGCCGTGCTGGGCACCGCAGCAGTCTTCCTGTGGGCGTGGTCGAGGGCATCGGGATCGCCGCTGGCGCGTCCGTCTGCGGTCGTCCAGCGGCTGGCCACCGGTCCGGTGCTGCGCGTGCTGCTCGGCCTGGGCTGGATGTGGGTCGGGTGGCACCTCTTCGCCCGTTGAACCAACGAGAGGGCGAGGAAGCGGCGCAGGCACGCACCGCGACTGCAACCGGAAGTCACCGAACCTGAGACGCCGGGGGCGCACGCTCTCGCCATGCACGGCAGCGACGACTGATGGTCAAGGTCATCCATCTCGCGGACGACGGGGAAGAGGTCGCCTCGATCGAGGTCGACGACTTCACCATCGAGGTGATCTACTCGGGCCTCGCCGACCTGTTGCGGGAGGCGGCCGCAGCGTCGCGTGCGCAGGACGTACCCCCGAGCCTCGCCCTGCCGCTCGAGGCGCGCCGACGTCGGAACAAGATCCTCGAGCGCATCCGCGACTGACTCGTCCGCGCTCCCCGCGCCGGTACGACAGGTGCGGTGACCTGCGGCGAAAGGGGACGCTACTACGCTGAGGCGTCATGCCCAGCTACCTGGCAGACATTCTCGCTGCTCATCGGGCCCGCGCCGTCGCCGACGGACGCCCGTTGGGTGGGCTGGTCGAAGAGGCGAAGTCGGCGTCCCCGCCCCGGGACTTCGCGGGCGCGCTCCGTGGTGCGGGGCTGGGGTGCATCGCGGAGATCAAGCGCCGCTCGCCGTCGAAGGGTGACCTGGACCCCGGTCTGCAACCGGAGCTCGTCGCCAAGGAATACCTGGCGGGTGGCGCGGCGTGCCTCTCCGTTCTGACCGACAAGGACTTCTTCGGGGGCTCGCCCGCCGACCTGGTGGTGGCTCGTCAGGCGTCGGGCCTGCCGGTGTTGCGCAAGGACTTCACCGTCCAGGAAGCGGACGTCGCAGACGCGCGCCTGATGGGGGCCGACGCCGTGCTCCTGATCGCGGCCGCGTTGGACGACGAGGAGTTGCCTCGGTGCGCAGCCCTGGCCGACGAGTTGGGACTGGCCGCGCTCGTCGAAGTGCACGACCGTGCGGAGCTCCAGCGCGCCGTCGGCGTGGGGGCCCGGCTCATCGGGGTGAATCAACGCGACCTCCGTACGTTCACGGTCGACCACGAGCGGGCCTGTGCGCTGGCCGGGCACATCCCGGGCGGTACGGTCGCCGTCGCCGAGTCGGGCATCCGGGACGCGGAAGACGCTCGCCGTCTGGCCGATGCGGGATACGACGCCATTCTGGCGGGCGAGACCCTGGTGCGGGCGGAGGACCGGGTGTCCCAGCTGCGGGCGCTGGTGGGCCATCCCGTCGGAGCGCGATGACGGACGACCTCTTCGTCAAGATCGACGGGATCACGTCCGAAGCGGACGCGCTGTTGTCGGTGAGCCTCGGGGCGTCGGCGATCGGGTTCGTCTTCGCCCCGTCGCCGCGTCAGGTCTCGGTGCACCTGGCGGGCGACATCGCGAAGCGCCTGCCGGAGCACGTCCTGACCGTCGGCGTCTTCCGAGACGAGGCACCCCAGCGCGTCGTCGAGGCAGCACGCATGGCCGCGCTCGGAGCGGTGCAGCTGCACGGGCACGAGACCTCCGAGGAGACGCAGTGGGTGCGGGCCAGGGTCCCCACGGTGATCAAGGCGTTCCGCGCCGGGGAGCGGACCATCGGGCGCTTCGAGGAGTTCGGCGCCGACTACCTGCTCGTCGACGGCGACAACCCGGGAACGGGCAAGGTGTTCGACTGGCGGCTCGCCGAGGGGGTGGCAGACCATCACCGCCTCATCGTCGCGGGCGGCCTCCGGCCCGACAACGTCGCCCAGGCCGTGGCGCATCTCCGTCCCTACGGCGTCGACGTCTCGAGTGGCGTCGAGGCCGCACCGGGACGCAAGGACCCCTTACTGCTGCGCGCCTTCATCAGCAACGCGCGCGTCGCGCACGCCGAGGCGGTCGCGCGCGACACGCCGGAGGATCCCGTACCCGAGGAGCCCTACGACTGGAGGGACGGGTGAGCGACGAGGGCCTGATGGCCCACCCCGGCCCCGACGGGCGGTTCGGTTCGTTCGGTGGGCGCTTCGTCCCCGAGGCACTGATGCCCGCATGTCTCGAGCTCGAGAAGTGGTTCGACGAGGCCTGGGCGGACCCGGCCTTCCGGGCCGAGCTCGACGGCCTGCTGCGCGACTACGGTGGCCGGCCGACGCCGGTGACCGAGTGCGCTCGGCTGTCGGAGCACCTGGGCGTCCGGGTGTTGCTCAAGCGCGAGGACCTGGCGCACACGGGCTCGCACAAGCTCAACAACGTGGTGGGTCAGGCGCTCTTGACCCGGCGGATGGGCAAGGCGCGGATGATCGCCGAGACCGGAGCGGGGCAGCACGGCGTCGCCGCCGCGACGGCCGCCGCGCTCTTCGGCCTCGAGTGCACCGTCTTCATGGGGGAGGTCGACACCAAGCGCCAGGAGCTCAACGTGTTCAGGATGGAGCTGCTGGGCGCAGAGGTGCGGACGGTGACCTCCGGTAGCCGGACGCTGAAGGACGCCGTCAACGAGGCGATGCGCGAATGGGTGGCCACGGTGGACACCACGCACTACTGCCTGGGATCGGTCATGGGGCCGCATCCCTTCCCGTACATGGTGCGACAGTTGCAGCGCGTCGTGGGGGACGAGGCGCTGGCGCAGTGCCGCGCGCTCCTCGACGGCGCCGAGCCCGACGTTGTCGTCGCCTGCATCGGCGGAGGGTCCAACGCAGCGGGCACGTTCGCCGGGTTCGTCGACACGCCGGCTCGCCTCGTTGGCGTGGAGGCTGCGGGTGGAGCCGCCATCACCAACGGGATCCCAGGCGTCCTGCACGGCATGTCCTCGCGCCTCCTCCAGGACGAGGCCGGCCAAATTGAGGAGGCGGTCTCGATCTCGGCGGGTCTCGACTACCCGGGCCTGGGTCCCGAGCATGCGCACCTGGCTGCGATCGGCCGGGCCGAGTACTCGACGGCGAACGACGCCGAGGTGCTCGACGCCTTCCGGCTGTTGAGCCATACGGAGGGGATCATCCCTGCGCTGGAGTCCGCGCACGCGGTGGCATGGGTGGCGCGGAACGCCCGGACGGACACATTGCCGGCGGGTTCCACCGTCCTGGTGACCCTGTCCGGCCGGGGCGACAAGGACGTGGCACAGGTCCGTGAGATCTTCCGGCGCGGCGATGCCTGATCTCGAGAAGCGGCTCCGCGAGAGCCGAGAGCGCGGTCGCAAGCTCGTGATCCCCTACCTGATGGGGGGTATGACGGACGACTGGGTGCAGACGCTCGCGGCCGTGGCCGCCGCCGGCGCCGACGCGGTGGAGGTGGGTGTCCCGTTCTCCGACCCGATGATGGACGGGCCCGTGATCCAGGAGGCGGCGCTCCGCGCCCTGCGCCGCGGGACCGTTCCCGCGGCCGTGCTCGACGGCATCGCCCGCGCCGAGGTCGGCGTGCCGGTGGCCGTGATGACGTACTACAACCTCGTGTTCCGCGCCGGGCACCGGCGCATGGCGCGTTCGCTGGCGGCGTGCGGCGTGAGCGGGACGATCCTGCCGGACCTGCCCATCGAGGAGATCGGTCCCTGGGCCGCCGAGGCCGACACCGCCGGCATCGCCACGGTCCTCCTGGTGGCGCCGTCCAGCCCCCCGGACCGGGTGGCACGCATCTGCGAGCGCGCCCGTGGGTTCGTGTACGCCGTCGCGCGCATGGGCGTGACCGGGGAGCGGGTGAGCCTCGGCGACGATGCCGCCCGAGTGGTCGAGCGGGTCCGTGCCTGCACCGACATGCCGGTGTGCGTCGGCGTGGGGGTGTCGACGCCGGAGCAGGCAGCCGAGGTCTGCGCCGTCGCCGACGGCGTCGTCGTGGGTTCGGCACTGGTACGCCGCCTGCTCGAGGCGGAGGGTCCGGAGGGGGCGGGCGCCTTCGTCGCCGCGCTGCGGCGGGCGATCGACTAGCTCCGGCTACCCGGACCCGCGCAACCGGTTCTCCACGACCACAGCGATGGCCCGCTGCCCGGCCGCCGTCGGGTGGGCCGTCCGCCACACGTAGTCCTCGAGAGATCGTTCCACCCGCGTGGCGGCGGTCGTGAGCGCGTCACAGGACGTCGCCCGGTGCAGCACGTCCGTCTCGGCGCAGGCCTTCGCCGCCAGGATGTGCCCCGCATCGGCTGCCAGCGTGGCGTCGGGCAGGGACTCTCCGGAGAACACCCACGGGTCGGTCGTGCACAGGCCGTGGCCGGCCATCACCGTCGAGAGGTCGACGAGACGCACGTTGCGCACGTCGTGCGCCCGGGCGTCGGCCACCGCGCCCGTGATGGCCCGGTTGAGGTCGGCCAGCACAACCTGCGCCGCGGCGTAGGCGCCGTTCGCGTTGGCCTTGAGGCCCGTGCAGACGAGGTTCGTGTGCATCCCCGAGGCGGCCGTGCCGGAGGCGATCTGCGAGGGGGCGGGCAGGGGTTGGTAGTAGTCGAGCAACGCCAGCCTGACGGTGTGTGGCGCGATGTCCTCGATGGCGCGGGCGAGGCTGGTGCGCACGTTGGCGAGTTGACGGGTGAGCTGGGGCGTCGGCGTCCCGTTCGCCCCGAGGCACGGAGTCCCCAGGCCGACACCGGCGCCGAGGATGCGCGCCAGCTCGTAGACGAGACAGGCGCTGAAGTCGATGTCGTCGGCGCCGTCCTGGAGCAGGACCAGATGTGCCGGGTGCTCGGCCAGCCGCGCCGCGGCGAGCTCGTCCTCCAGGTTGCGAGCCGGCTGGCGGGGCAGGGGACACTGTCCATCGGGTGCCGTGTTGTCCGCCGGGTCGGCCACGGCCCCGCTGATGGCGAGCTGGTCACCCTGCAGGCGGCAGTTGGTGGGGCGAACCGTCATGGTCAGCCCGAGGTCCTGCGCCACCAGGCTCGGATAGGCGAGGGACGACGGCCCCTGCGAAATGGCCCTCGGAGGCAGCCCAACCTGTGGCGTCAGATACGGATTGGCCAAGCCGTGGCCGTAGGGGACCGAGTCCCCGAAGGCGACGGCCCGGTTCGATGTGGCCGGCGCGGGCGGTGGGGGGGCCGTGCCCGACGTGGCCAGTGCGACGCCACCCGCGACCAGGCCCACGACGACCACGGCCGCGGCAACCCAGAACACCGGCGAGCGCCGCGCCGCAGCACCCCAATCGTGCAGCCTTCCCATCCACCACCCTCACCCAGCGCCGCCGGTCGGCGGCGGAGGTGCGACCTTATCGGGTCGTCTCAGCCGGGTGGCAGCACGACCAGGCAGCCGTTGTGGCCGCCGAAGCCGAACGAATTCGAGAGCACCGCCGACGGTTCCCACGACCGGGATGCGCCGTGCACGACCTGGATCGTCACCTCGGGATCGGGCTCCTCGTACCCGGCCGTCGGCGGGATCGTCGCGTGGTGGATGGTGAGCACGCCGGCCACGGCCTCGATGGCGCCCGCCGCCGCGAGCCCGTGGCCGGTCACGCCCTTGGTCGAGGTGACGAGCGGGCCCGGTTCACCGAACACCTTCGTGATGGCTCGTGCTTCGGCCAGGTCGTTGAGGGGTGTCGACGTCCCGTGGGCGTTGATGTGCCCGACCTCGGTCGTGGTGATCCCGGCATCGGCCAGCGCAAGCTCCATGCAGGCGACCGCACCGGCGCCGTCGGGCGATGGCGCGGTGATGTGGTGGGCGTCGGCCGTACTGGCTGCGCCGGCCAGCTCCGCGTAGATCGTGGCTCCCCGCGCCACGGCACGGTCCCACTCCTCGAGCACCAGTGCGGCGGCACCCTCGGTCATGACGAAGCCGTCGCGCCGGATGTCGAATGGTCGCGAATGCCCCGAGGTCGACAGCGCGGTCATGTTCGAGAAGGCGGCGAGGGCCACCGGGTGCAGGCTCGCCTCGGCACCGCCGCCGATCGCCACCTCGCAGCGACCTGTCGCGATGAGGCGAGCCGCAGCGGCGATCGCATGCGTGCCGGCCGCGCATGCCGTGCAGATCACCTCGGACGGCCCGCGCCAGCCGAGCCGCATGGAGATGCCGGCCGCGCCGGCGTTGGCCATCATCATGGGCACGAGACGCGGGGAGACGCGGTCGGCGCCCTTCTCGTTGTAGACCCCGACCTGGTCGGCCAGCGTCTCGAACCCACCCACGCCGGTCGCGAAGACGACGCCCGCCTTCGCCGGGTCGACCGTGAGGTCGCCCGCGTCCGCGGCGGCCATGTCGGCGGACGCGATGGACAGCTGGGCAAAGCGGTCGAGCTGGCGCACCTCTTTGGGACCGAACCAGTCCCTGGGCTCGAAGTCCCGCACCGCGCCACCGACGACGGAGGGGTGGAGCAGCCCGTCCCAGAGGGCGTCGACCCCCACCCCGCAGCAGGTCACCGCTCCCATGCCCGTGACGGCGACCCGCCGCCCGCGAATCGGGCCTTCGGTGTCGATGCCGACCTGCATCAGAGCTTCGAGGAGATCAGGTCGAAGGCCTGCCCGATCGTGCTGATGTCCTCGAGCTCGGTCTCCTCGACCGTGATGTCGAACGCCTCCTCGAGTGCCATCACCAGCTCGACGAGGTCGAGACTGTCGGCGTCGAGATCGTCCGCGAACTTGGCTTCCTTCGTGATCTTGTCGGCCGGCACCTGCAGTACCTCCACGGCGCACTCACGAAACTTCTCGAAGGCTGCGTCGCTGTCCACTAGCTGCTCCTTGTCTGTCGGTTCCCCTGCACGCTACAGCCCCATGCCCAGACCACCGTCGACCGGTACGACGGCCCCGGTGACGTAGGCCGCTCCGTCCGAGGCCAGGAAACCGACCACGGCCGCCACGTCGGCGGGGCTCCCGGCGTGGCCCAGGGGCACCTGGCCGGTCATCAGCTCGACGCGTTCGGCCCCGAGGGCGGTCGTCATGTCGGTGTCGATCAGGCCAGGTGCAACGACGTTGACGGTGATCTGCCGGCTCCCCACCTCACGCGCAATGGCACGGGCCATCCCCACGAGGCCGGCCTTCGAGGCGGCGTAGTTGGCCTGCCCGGGGAGCCCGACGAAGGCGCCGACGGACGACACGAAGATGATGCGTCCCGTGTGCTGGCGGAGCATCTTGGTCACGGCACGTTTGGCCACGCGGTACGCACCGGTGAGGTTGGCGTCGATCACGTCGAAGAACGCCTGCTCGCTCATCCGGAGCAGTAACGAGTCCATCGTGATGCCGGCGTTGGCGACGGCGACGGTGACGGGACCCCAGTGTTCCTCGACGGCGGCGAAGGCTGCGTCAACCTGGGCGGTGTCGCGCACGTCGCAGCGGACGGCGAGAAAGGCGTCCGCGTCGGCATCCGGCGGCGCGGGTGGCGGCTCGACCCCGCGGAACGTGGTCGCGACCCGGTCGCCGTTGGCCAGGAACCAGTCGACGCAGGCCGCCCCGATGCCGCGGGTGCCGCCCGTGACGAGGACGACGGCCATCAGCGCGCGTCGCGCACCCGGAGCCACACGAGGGGTTGGCCCTCCTGCACCCGCTCGCCGTCGGCGGCCAACCATCGGATGACCTGACCCTCGAACGGCGTGCGCACCTCGGAGACGCCGACGCGGCCGACCAGCTCGCCGACCTCGACGGGCGAGGATTGCTCGGGGTCCTCGGCCGTTCCGGGCAGGAGCCCGGTGCCGGGAGCGAGCAGGGAGGACTCGGGGCTGAAGATGCCGCTCGAGGGGCTGACGACGACCCGCTCCGACATATAGAGGTGCTCGCCTTGATGCAGGGCCGGCTCCGCCCGCCACGTGCCCGCCGCGCCGATCTGGTCCATGAGCGTGTCGAGGTCCTCGGGCTTGGAGACCGCCAGGGACTGGATCTCGGGCAGGCTGCGTTTGGCCAGCCCGCTGAGCACGCCGCCGGGACCCAGTTCGACCAGCGATGTCAGTCCCAACCCGGCAAAGGTCTCCATCGTCTGGCGCCAGCGCACGGGGCTGCACAGCTGCGCCGAGAGGAGGCCGGGCCATTCGGCGGGGTCGTCGTGCACGTGTGCGTCCACGTTGGCGACGACGCGGACCTCTGGCGAGAGGAAGGTCACCGCCGCCAGCGCCTTGCGCAGCTCAGCCCGCGCGCCCTGCATGAGGGGCG
The DNA here is from genome assembly GCA_963788585.1 of uncultured Acidimicrobiaceae bacterium. Classification (GTDB taxonomy): domain Bacteria; phylum Actinomycetota; class Acidimicrobiia; order Acidimicrobiales; family RAAP-2; genus Bog-473. The sequence continues at coordinate 375,657 of CAWBHA010000006.1, read as the reverse complement.
TATGGAACGCGCCCGAAACCTGGATGGGCATGACGCGCCTGGCGCCGAGGCCCTTGGCCAGGTCTCCGGCGACCGCGACCGCCTCGGGGGTGCCCGCGATCACGACCTGGCCCGGCGCGTTGTAGTTGGCCACCCAGACGTCGCCCTCCGCACGCATGCACGCGGCCTCGGCATCGTCGTCGGCGATGCCGAGCAGTGCGGCCATCGTCCCCGGTGCCTCCTCGCCGGCGCGGGCCATCGCCTCGCCGCGGGCCACGACCAGATGGATCCCGTCGTCGAAGGCGAGGGCGCCACTCGCCATGAGGGCCGTGTACTCGCCCAGACTGTGGCCGGCGCAGGCCGCCGGGGTCAGACCGATGCGCTCGACGGCGTCGAGGACCAAAAGGCTCAGCACCGTCGTCGCGAGCTGCGCGTTCTGTGTCTGCGTCAGCTCCTCGATGGGCGCGCGGAGGAGGAGGTGGGTGAGATCGCGCTCGGCCGCCGCAGAGGCCTCCTCGACCACTTCCCACGAAGGGTGGTCCACCCACGGTTCTCCCATGCCGGCGCGCTGTGAACCCTGTCCCGGAAAGGTGAAAACCAACACGTGCTCGACGGCTCCCATCGACGGCGGGCGGACGAGACCACAGTGTGGCATGCCGGCGCGGCAACCCGGTGCTGCGGCGGCAGCCCGTGGCACCGCCGGTGCGACGCCCGCGTCTCGTGCGGAGGTCGGCGCTGGTTACCGGGCGGAAACCCGGTGGGACACACGGTGTGACTGCCGACGCCGGTGGCGCCCGGTGCCCAACGCGTCGAGCCTTGCCCTACGCAGTCGGGGATGCCAGGGACGCGACGCACCCCGTCAACTGGCCCAACCCCGCCGGGTCGGCGGTCTGGACGCTGCCGCTCGGCGCCGACGGCACGGTCGTCGTGGGGAGGGTCGTGGTGGTGGTCGTGGTCGACGTCGTCGGTTCGCTCGGGACCGTCGTCGGCGTGCTGGTGGTGGGCGTGACGGTCGTGGTGGTGGTCGTGGGGGCGGTCACGCCCGTCGTGGGACGCGACGCCGAGCCGACAACCGGGACCGTGGTCGTTGTCGTCGTGGTCGTGGTGGTGGTCGTCGTCGACGTCGGGGCCGACGACGTGGTGGGTGTCGTGGTCGTGGTCGTCGTCGTCGGGACGGTGGTGGTGGGCGGCGGCGGCGGCGGGGTGGTCAGCTGAGCCGCCGGCACAGGCGTCCCGGGCGGGGTGGTCGAGACGGTGAGCGCCACGGCGGTGCAGGCGCCGGCCTCCTGCATGGTTGCCAGGTCGCCCAGGAGCTTGGCGACGCTGCGGTTCTCGGCATTGTCGTCCTGGGCGAGGATCACCGCCGACCGTGCCATCGCCTTGGCGGCGTCGCCGCGCTTGGCGCGTGCCGCGGAGAGAAGCGATTCGGCCGCCTGGAAGTGGCCGACGAGGTCGGCCGTTTCCACGTCCTCGTACTCCCGAGTCACGACGCCGTCGGCGTCCTGCGGGCCGAACGGATGGGGTCGACCCGTGACGTTCGTGTACGAAGTGCTCTGGTAGAGGCCGCTCGACACGTACTCGTCGACGGCGAATTTCTCCAGGGTCCGGCTGGCTCCGGCGGACACGGTCTCCGCCGCCGACACCCCTGTCTCGGCGACAGAGAGTTCCTGGACCTTCGTGGCGAGCGTGCTCTGATCCGCGGCGACGGCGGCGGTCGCAAGCTCGTAGGAGCTCACGTCGCTCTGCACGTTCCCGAAGACGTCGAGTGCGGACGACGTGAGGAGCGCGCTGTTGGCGAGGTTCCCGCCGCCACTGCTCAGAATGGTGTTGAGGTAACACGGTGTGCCGTTGGCGGACGGCGCACACCATTGGCTCTGGTCGACGGAGGCGAGGAACGCACCCGGCGGGGACACGTTCCCGGCCCGGAGCGCTGCCGTGATGGTCAACATGTTGGGCTGGAGGATCGTGGCCACCGTCGCGGCGCAGCCCGCCAACCAGGTCGAGAACGCGGGAAAGCCGTTGGAGCTGATGGTGGCCGGGAGAGCGGCCCCCGTGATGTCAGTCGTCCGCATCGTGTTGAACGGGTTGTAGGCCGCACTGTTGTTGGTCGAGCCGCCTTCTGCGGCCTGCCACTGGTCGAGGTCGGCCACGTTCACGGCGGTGACCGGTGCCTGCAGACCCTGCAGGATGCACAGCTCCCACCCCGCCGGGAGCGCGGTGCCGCCGGAGGCCGGCACCGCCAATGCCGGACCCCCGGACGGCACGCAGACGAGCGCACAGAGCCCGACCGCCGTGGCGGCCAGTACGAGTCGGAGGCGGAAGACGAGATGAATCATGAGCGCACGAGGTCGGCTGCTCCAGCCGCAAGACGACCTGAGTCCTCCCCTAGTTGAGGCGGTGGTGCGAGATCAAGAGTGGCACGGTTTGCCTTTCGTGCACCCTACGGGAGCTATCGACACCCTGACAGAGCCATTGAGACTATTCACGTGATTGGGCGGATTGGGCCGCGGGAGGGCGGGGGAGTCGATAAATCCGCACGTCAGGGCCGTAAAACGGGGGAAGGCCACGCCAGGTCGGGAGACGCCACAGGCTGTCTCGAGCAGGGATGTCACGGGACGAGTTGTGTGGTGGTTGTGCGTGCTCGGCCGACAGCCCCGTGACGCAGTGGCACTACGAGTACGAGTATGCCTGCACCTCGGCGACGTTCATGCTCGCCGAGGGGGTGCTCGCGTTCGTCACGGTGTGCCAGCCCGCTGTCCCTTGGGAGGCAACCTGGAGCTCGAGCAGGATCTCGTATGGCTCTCCGGTGATGGTGATGCCGCTCGACGCGTTCACCTGCCAGACAGGGTTCCCGTCGAAGTACGCAGTGATCGACTGGCCCGGGATGAACTGGAACCCGTAGACGTGGTACCCCGCGGTGACGTCGGAGGGCACGCTGTAGGCGTTCTGCTGTTGCCCCTGATTGGCGAAGTAGTCGGAGTGCATGGTCTCGTTCGGATCGACCGAGAGCCAGCCACCCTCGTACCCGTCGAACTCGTTGACGGGACTCCCGGCGACTCCGGGGAAGAACCAGATGGCAGGCCACATGCCCTGTGACTGGTCCGGCATCTGGGCCAGGACCTGGACATACCAGCCACCCGAAGGGAGGGAGACCTTGCCCTCGGTCGTGACCACACCACTTATCCACGGGTACGTGCTGGCGTACTGGTTGTCGTTGCGCTGCGCCGTCAGGGTGAGCCCTTTGTCCACCGACACCTGGGACGGCCCGAACATGGCCGCTTCGTCTCCGTCGCCTCCGTCGCTCGGTGCGTTCGGGCCCGAGAACGGGGCAGGGAGGTTGCCCAGGTCGTTCCAGACCGTCCCTTGCGCCCCGAGGGCGGTCGACCAGATGGATGAGTTCAGGCTCGTGCCGGTGAATTGGTCGTCGAAGATGATCTGCTGGCTCGTGTAGCCGGGCGGAGGGGCCATGCCGCCGGACTGCGCGGTCGGCTGCGTCGTGGTCGTCGTCGTTGTCGTCGGCCCGGTCGAGGTCGTTGTCGTTGTCGAGCCGGGAGAAGATGACGTTGTCGACGCGCTGCTGAAGCTGCCATCACTCGATGTTGCGGCGCCCTCGCTCGAGGCGAAGTTGGCGTCACCCCAGTACGTTGCGTCGGCGGTCGCGGGCAAGCCCGACCCCGGCAGCGCCGAGGTGATCTTGCACGTCGCGACGCCGCCCGACATGGCGACGGTGTCCGTGTCGAGGTCGTCGCACTGGACCGGCCCGACGCCCTCGATGGTGAACGTCACGTACCCGGTCGGCGTCGCGGTGCTCGAAGCGTCGCCGGCGACCACTTTTGCTCGAAGCGTTGGCGTCGTGGAATCAACCAGTGTCACCGCAGAGAGGCTGGTGCTCGAATCGGACTGCGACGCGGACGCCGCAGGCAACGAGCCCCAGACGACGGGGGCCAGCGCCAAGGCCAGACCGGCCGCGAGCGCGGGGACAAGGCAACGGAAGATGGGAGACTTACGACTGGACGTCATGGGATAAGGGGAATACCTCTTGGGGAGTGCCACGCACCGTTTTAGTGGATCCCCAGTGCTCCTCCGCGATTGGTAACGCGGGTTCACCTGCACATCGCGCAAAGGTGGTTTTTAGGTCATATTGGGCCGCACGGGGTGTTTGGGTAGGGATATCGGCCTGACCCGGAGATATGTCCTACTTTTCGTCCAACCACCTTGCGGCGATCCGCGTACTCGTGGAACTCAGGTTGGGAGGTTGCGCTGAGAGGGCCCAGGTAGACAAGAACTTTCCGCTGCACCACCAATTTCGTCCGGTTCCATGGCCGGACAGTCCTGCCGCAACGGGGGTATCCGGAGTCGGTGCGCACCCGGCGCGGGGCCACGCACGACACCGAGGCGCCGGACGAGGGAGTGGTGAAGGTTTGACGGCCGGACTAGACACCTCAATCACATGACCGACCAGATCGGGACGTGTTCAAGGGATGGGTGCGAACGGGAGCTGACGCGCGTCCACGACGCCACCGGCATCGACCCCGAGGGCAGGGTGGGTCCCCTCTGGACGTGCAAGGACCATCGGACCGAGCTCTGGATGTCGGGCCCCGCCGGCCTCGTTGCGCCGCTGGAGTGGTGGCCCGACTGATCCTTGGACGATTGACTGGCTCACGAGTTCGGCGCTGCTCCTGACCCTCCGGCCCGCCGGCTTCGCCCAATGACCGATTAAATGAGCCAATAAACAGTTATCTGGACGCCTTATCTGGTCGTCATGGGCGGGAGGGGTCGGCGCGCCGACCTCTCGGGCGTGTTCCCTTCGTGCACTTCCCAGGCCTCGTAGACCTTGTTGACGGCCATCCTCGTGTCCTCGCCCTCTTCGCCGGCCATCCATCCACACGAGCACAGCCCGACAACGCCGACGCGCCCGACCAAACTGGTGACGTGAGACGCCACCTGCACTATCCGGTGTCCCTCATCCATCCAACTGCCATCCCCCGTCCCTGTGCGGTCGACGACGTTTTCTATGCCGGTTGCAGGCCAAGGTCAAATAGCGTCCCAGTAGAGAGAACGCACCAGTCGCCGTGGCGGGTCGGTCTGCCGTCTGCCAGACTGTTACACGGCACGTAGGGGTTTCGCCAAGGCCCCGCGGGTGCGTGCCCGTCGACGAGACGACCCCGGTCCGCACAATCGGGCCGGGGTCGCTTCGTCCTTCTCGGCAGGTCGCTCCCGCCGATTGAGCGTCCGTTGTTTCGCATCGTCCCCTTTGGGTAGTGAAGGCTCGGGTTCGAGGCCCCTCCATCGAACCCGAGATGGGCGACGGCCCCCGGGGTTTCTCACTTGGCGCACCCCGGGGGCTGCTTCGCCTACGGGAGTGTGGGGACCCGAGGGTGGACCCTGAGACACGTGCCCGGAGCGGGACTCGAACCCGCACGCCCTTTCGGACAGCGGCTTTTGAGGCCGCCGCGTCTGCCATTCCGCCATCCGGGCAGGAACGCCAGAGCGTACAAGCTGCCTCTACGGTTGCCGCGGTGGGAGAGCTGTCGTCGTGAGGCTCGAAGGGGTCGAATTGGTCCGCGTCGATGTGCCCTTCCGCGAGGACATCGGCACCGGGGCCGGGGTGCACCGCCTGCGGCCGCTCCTCTTCGTCCGTGTCGTCGCCGCCGAGGGAGAGGGATGGGGCGAATGCGGTGCGCTGGCGGAGGGCACCGCCGTGGACCCGCCACTGCGCGAGGTCGAGGCCGCCGCCGCCAAGCGCGGGGTGTCGCGCCTCGTCCGCGCCAGCGCGGCCAGGGGAGGCGAGCTTCCGACCGGTGCGGAGACCCCGCAGCTCTTCGGAGGCTCCGCTGTCGACCGCATGGTCGCGGCGACCTTCGAGATGGCGGTGTCGGACGCCGAGCTGCGGATGGCCGGCCAGTCGATGGCCGCCGCGCTCGGCACGGCCGGGGGCTTCGAGACGATGCCCGTCGGGGCCGTCGTCGGGATCCCGGCCGGACGCGACCTGGACGCACTGCGCCGCGTCGCGGCCACCGCGGTGCGCGCGGGAGTCGCCCGACTCCGGGTGAAGATCGAACCGGGATGGGAGGTCGAGCCGGTGCGCGCCCTCAGGGCGGCGCACCCCGACCTGACGATCCAAGTCGACGCCAACGGCTCCTTTCGAGCGACCGAGGACCACGTCGCCGCACTCAGCCGGCTGTCGGCCTTCGACGTGCTCTGCGTCGAGCAGCCGCTGCCGCCGGCGGACCTGGTGGCACACGCCCAGCTCGCCCGTGTCCTGCCGTTGCCGATCTGTCTCGACGAGTCGCTCTCCTCGCCGCGGCGCGTCGGCGACGCGCTCCGGAACGGGTCGTGTGCGATGGCCTGCCTGAAGCCGGCGCGGCTGGGTGGCGTGCGGGCCACGCGGGCGGCCCATGCCGCCTGTGCGGCGGCCGGCGTCCCGGCCTTCGTCGGGGGCTTCTTCGAGGCGGGACTGGCACGCACCGCCAATCTCGCGCTGGCCGCTCGGCTCAGCGAGGACGCAACCGGCCTGGTCAGCGACCTGAACGCACCGTCGGACTACCTCGAGGTCGACCCGTGTGGCTACCCCGCGGTCGTCGATGGCTGGGTGCGGGTCCCGAGCGCTCCCGGCGTCGGGAACGCACCCGATGCAAGGGTCCTGGCCGGCCTCGACACGCAGCGTCGCTGGTTCCCCGCCACGTACACTTGACGCTCCATGTATCGCGTCCTGCTGGAACGACGCATCAGAGACGTCCACGCCCGTCTCGTCCGGGCCCGGGAGGAGCTTGCCGTGTTGAACGAGCAACTTGCGGTGGTCCAGGAGTCGGCCGACGAGGCGCGCGTGCGCGCCCTCGTGTCGGAGACGCCACTCGCGACGCAGGAGCACAGCGACGCGGCGCGCCATGCCGACGCCATGGCGCGGGCCCGTGACGCCCTGGGAAAGACGGTGGCCGAGCTCGAGCGCCGACAGGACGAGCTTCTCGCCGCGGTGGTGACGGGGAAGCAATGACCCAAAACCAGGGCACGCAGGGAGAGCGCGCCGTGGCAGACGCCCAGGGGTTGCCCTTGGCCCGCGTCGTCATTGCGGAGGACGAGGCCATCGTCCGGCTCGACCTCAAGGAGATCCTGCTCACCGCCGGCTACGAGGTGGTGGGGGAAACGGGCCGCGGCGACGAAGCGGTCCAGCTCGTCGAAGCACAGCGGCCGGACCTGGCCATCCTGGACGTCAAGATGCCCGGGATGGACGGCCTGCGCGCGGCGCGTGAGATCACGTCGCGTCACCAGGTCGCCGTGCTGCTCCTGACCGCATTCAGCCAGCGCGACCTGATCGAGGAGGCGCGGGACTCCGGGGTCTCGGCGTATCTGATCAAGCCGTTCCAGCCCCGCGAGCTGTTGCCCGCCATCGCCGACGTGCTGGCCAAGGCGCGGCAGGACTGGGCGATCGAGGCGGAGCAGTCGGCCGACGGCGCCGAGGACAAGATCGCCACCCGCCGGCTGGTCGACGAGGCCAAACAGATCCTGATGGACCGCGAAGACCTGCCCGAGACGGAGGCCTTCAGCTTCATCCAGCGGACGGCCATGCAGACCCGGGCGCGGATGCGGGACGTGGCCCAGCAGGTCGTGGACGGCAGACTGACCCCGTAGTGTCGCGGTAATGGCGACAGAGCAGGAGCGACCGGGACCGCTGCTGCTGCTCGACGGCATGTCCCTTGCCTTCCGGGCCTACTTCGCGCTGCCGGACACCCTCGCCACGTCCGAAGGCGTCGTCACCAATGCCGTGCACGGGTTCGCCTCCATGCTCGTGTACCTCATCCGTGAGCAGCATCCCTCGGGCGTGGCGGTGGCCTTCGACGCCCCCGGGGACACCTTCCGCGACGAGATGCTCGATGACTACAAGGCGGGCCGGGCGCAGACGCCGTGGTTGCTCCCGCCGCAGTTCGACATGATCCGTGAGGTCATGGGGTCACTGGCCATTCCCGTCATCGAGGCCCCGGGGTTCGAGGCCGACGACGTCATCGCCACGCTGGCGACCGAGGCGGCGGCGCGCGACTCCGAGGTCCTCATCGTCACCGGCGACCGCGACAGCTTCCAGCTGGTGCGGGATCCCTACATCCGAGTGCTCTACAACAAGCGCGGCGTCAGCGACTATGCGCTCTACGACGAGGCCGGGATCATGGAGCGCTGTGGCGTCGAACCGTCGCTGTATGTCTTGCTGGCCGCGCTGCGCGGGGACCCCTCGGACAACCTTCCCGGCGTCCCGGGAGTGGGGGAGAAGACCGCCGCCAAGCTGCTGACCAAGTACGGGGACCTCGACGGGATCTTCGCCCACGTCGACGAGCAGACCCCCAAGCTGCGTGAGAACCTGGCCGCCAGCGAGGCACTGGCGCGCTCCAACGCGCGGGTCATCCCGCTCGTGCGCGACGTGCCGCTCGACGTCGACCCGAGCCAGCTCCAGCTGGGCGGCTGGGACCGGGCCACGGCGGAGGCGACCTTCGAACGCTACGAGATGAAGACGGTGTGGCAGCGCCTGGTCGAGCTCCTCGACGCCGGCGCGCTCGGGAACGCCGCGCCGGGCAGCGCACCGGCCGGCCCGCCCTCTTCGCGGTCGGCCGAGGGTGTGGTCGCCGACGCGGCCGCCGCCCACCCGCCCCCTCCCGAGGCGGTGCCGCCCTCCTTCGAGCTACGCGACGTGGCCCTGCCGACGAGTGCGGCCGAGGTCACGAAGCAGCTGAGCGAGCTGGGCACCGGAAAGATCGCCGTCGCCGCGCGCTGGGACGGCATGCCGGGCCGCAGCGATCTGGTCGGTCTCCTACTGCTGGCCACCGAGGGCGACGAGGCGGGACTGGGCGTGATGGTGCCCGGTGCCCAGCTGACGGCGTCGTCGGTGGTCAAGAAACTCAACTTCCTGCTCGCGCGCCCGGTGCTCGGCCACGGCGTCAAGGAGGCCATGCGTTCGCTCCTGCCGCTCGGGATCGACCTCACCGGTCTCGAGATGGATACCGCCGTGGCCGCGTATCTTCTCGATGCCTCCACGGGCGAGTACGAGCTCGAACAGCTTCGCGAGCAGAGTGGCCAACTCTCCCTCGAGATCGTCGAGGCCGGCGAGACGGCCGCGGAGCTGGCGCGGGAGGCGTCGGGTGAGGCCGCCGACGTGGCCGGCATGGCGGCCAGCTTCCGTCAGCGCCTCCGCCGCGAGGACATGGTGATGCTCCACGACGACATCGAGACGCCGCTCGTGCGCGTCCTGGCCAAGATGGAGGTGGCCGGGATCGGCATCGACCGCGTGGAGCTCCAGACCATCGCCGACTCACTGAAGGAGTCGGTGGTGTCGCTCCAGGGTGAGGTGCAACGGCACGCCGGCCACGAGTTCAACGTGAACTCCACGCCACAGCTGCGCATGGTCCTCTACGACGAGCTCGGCCTCACCCCGGGCAGGAAGACCAAGACCGGCTTCTCCACGGACGCGCAGACCCTCGAGAGCTTGCGCGACGCGCATCCCATCGTCGCCGCGCTGCTCAACTACCGCGAGGTCGAGAAGCTGCGCTCGACCTACGGGGAGAGCCTCCTGGCCGAAGTGCAGGCGGACGGCCGCATCCACGCCTCGTTCGGACAGACGGTGGCCCGTACCGGGCGCATCTCCTCGGACCGGCCCAACTTGCACAACATCCCGGTACGCACCGAGCTCGGCAAGCAGTTCCGGCGCGCCTTCGTGCCGGCGGCCGGCATGACTTTCCTCGTGGCCGATTACGACCAGGTCGAGTTGCGCTGCATTGCCGACCTGTCGCAGGACCCGGGGCTGATCGACGCGCTGACCAGCGGGGCCGACGTGCATCGCCAGGTGGCCGCCGCCGTCTACGGCATCCCGCCCGAGGAGGTCACCCACACCCAGCGCGAGTTCTGCAAGATGGTTTCGTACGGGCTCGCGTACGGCATGGAGGCCTACGGGCTGAGCCAGCGGCTCGGCGTTCCCGTCGAGGAGGCCGCCGCCATCATGGAGAGCTACTTCGGCGCGTTCCCGCTCGTGAAGCAGTACATGGACAACACGGTGGCCGACGCAAAGATCCGCGGCGCCACCCGCACGATGTTCGGCCGCGTGCGGCCGCTGCCCGATCTCCACGCCGCGAACTACCGCATCCGCCAGGCGGCCGAACGCCAGGCCATGAACGCTGGTATCCAGGGCCTGGCGGCGGACATCTTCAAGCTTGCGCTGGTCCGGCTCGACCGCGACCTCGAGGCCGAGCGGCTGGCCAGCCGCCTCGTGCTCCAGGTGCACGACGAGGTGATCGTCGAGGTGGCTGCGGGCGAGGAAGGGGACGTGCGCCGCCTCACCGAGTCGGCCCTCACCGGGGCGGCGGACCTCCGCGTCCCCCTGACCATTTCCATGGCGACGGGCCCGAGCTGGGCGGCCGCCAAGGGCTGACGACGAGGGCTGCCGCGCCGGGATCGACCACGCTCGGCGCGAAAGAGGCCCGCTGAGCAGGTGGTAACGTAGAACCCCTTGCCCGCCGGCCCGGAGGCGGTGCAGTCCATGTCCGACGAGACGGCCCCGGCGCGGTCCTGTGGTTGCAGGTCGCAACCCAGCTAGGAGATTCACCATGGCTGACGTCCGCAGCACCCTCCTCTCCCCCGAGCAGATGGGGACCTTCGACGCCGAGGGCAACTACCACCCGCGACCCATCGTCGACGACGACCTGGGCGACGCCGACCTCGAGAAGGCGATGGGCGACTCCATCATCGAGTTCGACGACGGCGATGTGATCGAGGGCACGGTCGTCAAGATCGACCGTGACGAGGTCCTCCTCGACATCGGCTTCAAGTCCGAGGGGGTCATTCCCGCCCGAGAGCTCTCCATCCGCAACGACGTCGATCCCGAAGAGATCGTCTCGCTCGGCGACCACGTCGAGGCGCTCGTGCTCCAGAAGGAGGACAAGGAGGGGCGCCTGGTCCTGTCCAAGAAGCGCGCGCAGTACGAGCGGGCCTGGACGACGATCGAGGAGAAGAAGAACAACGGGGAGATGGTCTCGGGCCCCGTCATCGAGGTGGTGAAGGGCGGACTGATCGTCGACATCGGGTTGCGCGGCTTCCTGCCGGCGTCACTCGTCGAGCTGCGGCGCGTGCGCGAGCTGCAGCCGTACGTGGGCAAGGTGATCGAGGCGAAGATCATCGAGCTCGACCGGAACCGCAACAACGTGGTGCTCTCGCGCCGGGCCTGGCTCGAAGAGGCGCAGAAGGAGCAACGGGGCGACTTCCTGCAGAACCTCAAGCCGGGAGAGCGCCGCAAGGGCATCGTCTCCTCGGTGGTCAACTTCGGTGCGTTCGTCGACCTGGGCGGCATGGACGGCCTCGTGCACGTGTCCGAGCTCAGCTGGAAGCACGTCGACCACCCCTCGTCCGTTGTCTCGGTGGGCGACGAGATCGAGGTCGAGGTGCTGGACGTGGACCTGGACAAGGAGCGCATCTCGCTCTCGCTGAAGGCCACCCAGTCCGACCCCTGGCAGGAGTTCGCCGACAGCCACTCCGTGGGCCAGCTGGTCTACGGCCGCATCACCAAGCTGGTACCCTTCGGCGCCTTCGTCCAGGTGGGCGACGGCATCGAGGGCCTGGTGCACATCTCGGAGATGGCCGCGCACCACGTGGATCTCCCCGAGCAGGTCGTCACCCCGGGGGAGGAGCTCTGGGTCAAGATCATCGACATCGACCTGCAGCGCCGCCGGATCTCGCTCTCGATCAAGCAGGCGGCCGAGGGCGGCGAGGTCTCCGAGGAGTACCGCGAGGCGTTCGGCGAGCACGCCTACGACGACGAGGGGAACTACATCGGCTTCGACTACGCCGAGGGCGAATTCACCCCCGAGACCGAGGCGCAGGCGGCCTGGGCGGACTTCGCCACCGAGGTCGGCACCCAGGTGCATCCGCCCGATGGCGAAGATGGCGAGGGTGCCGCTATCGAAGGTGCCGCAGTCGAGGGTGCCACAGCCGAGGGTGCCACAGCCGAGGGTGCCCCAGCCGAGGGTGCCCCAGCCGAGAGTGCCACAGCCGAGAGTGCCACAGCCGGGGGTGCAGGCGCTCCCGCTCCCGAGACCCCTCCGACCCCGGCGGCCGAGGCCGAGGCGACACCCACGGCAGACTGAGGTCGGCATCGGCATCGGCATCGGCATCGGGGCAGCCCAGTGCCCGCGCCGTATGCTCCCGGGGACACCGACCGGGGAGACACGACATGGACGAAGCACGAGCTCGCGACCTGCTGGCCGCGGAGCGCCGACGCGTCGAAGGATTGCTGCGCGACCTGACCGATGCGCGCCAGGGGGACGAAGACGAGGCCTCCGTGAGAGGCGATATCGCCGACCCGGCGGAGCCGTTGACCGACGAGCAGGGTGACGACGCGGTGGCCGTGGGCCTGCGGGAACGGCTGGGCGCGATCGAGCGCGCGGAGGCGAGACTGGCGGACGGGACGTACGGCCGCTCCGTCCGCAGCGGGGTCCCCATCCCCGACGAGCGGCTCGAAGCAGACCCCGCGGCCGAGCTCACGGTGGAGGAGCAGGCAGCGGCGGACATCACCGCGGACGAGACCATCGCGGAGAACGTTGTGGCAGAAGAAGAAGCAGACGAAGAAGCATTGTCGGGGGAATGACGCTCGTCCGCGTCGCACCAGGACGTCAGTCGGCGCGGACTGTGTCGGCCAGCACGCGGGCGAAGCACTCGGCTGACGCCGGTGCCGTCGTCATGAACAGCACGGGATCGAGCAGCTCGAGTTCGAGCAGCGCCGGCCGACCGTCGGCGCCGCGGACCATGTCGACTCGGGCGTAGGTGGAGGGGCCGACGAGAGCCTCGGCCGCGCCGAGTGCCGCCTCGGCCATGTCGACCTGGTCGGCCACGGCGGCGCAGGGGGTGACGACCTGGTTCGCCATCAGGCTGTCGCGTGGGCCCGCGCCGGGACGGATCATCGGCTCCTTCCGGATGGCGTGGCTGAACGCGCCTCCGAGGAAGACCAGGCCCGCCTCGCCCTCCGCGTCGACCGCATGCTGGTACGGCTGCACCATGGCCGACCTGCCCGCACCCAACAGCGCGGCGAGGTGCGCCCGCGCGTGGTCGTGCTCGCCGGCCGTGTAGCGCGCCGTCTGGAACCCGCCGCCCGAGATCGCCGGTTTCACGACGATCTCGTGGTCGGGCAGGGTGACGTCCGAGAGATCGGGGAGACCGGCCCCGGTGTGGGATTCGACGAACGTGGTCGGGACGATGGGGACGCCGGCGGCGGCCAGCGCACGCAGATAGTGCTTGTCGAGGTTCCAGCGCAGCGTGGCCGGAGAGTTCACCATCGGCACACCGAGCTCTGTGCCCACCCGGTCGACCCAGGCCAGGAACGCCGCCTGGTGGTGGATGTTGTCCCAGGCGCCGCTCGCCACGACCAGGTCGAAGTCGGACCAGACCACGTTCGGGTCACTCCAGACCACCGGCCGTGCCGCCAACCCGAGGTCTTCCATGGCCGCGCGTTGGAGGGGCCAGTCGTCGTGTAGGTCGGGGAACTGTGGTGGGGCCGTGAAGGCAATGCGAGGCTGGGGACGGGACCGGGGCCTGGGACGGCCCGGTCGCGATGCGGCGGCGGTCAACTCCCGATGGGGAAGTGGCAGGCCACGATGTGGCCGGGGGCCAGCGCGCGCATCTCGGGAACCTCTTCGGCGCATCGGGCCTCCGCCCGGGGGCAGCGGGTGCGGAAACGGCACCCCGAGGGCGGGTCGATCGGGCTGGGCGGCTCGCCCGACAGCGCGATCGACGTGCGCGTCGCCTCGGGGTCGGGCTCGACCGCCGAGGCCAGGAGCGCCGCGGTGTAGTGGTGCGCCGGTGACTCGTAGAGCAGGTCGGACGGCGCGATCTCGCAGAGACGACCGAGGTACATCACCGCGACGCGATCGCTCACGTTCTTGACCACGGCCAGGTCGTGCGCGATGAAGAGGATCGTCAAGTCGTACTCGCGCTTGACGTCTTGTAGGAGGTTGAGGATCTGTGCCTGTACGGAAACGTCGAGGGCCGAGACGATCTCGTCGCAGACGAGCAGCCTGGGCTTGAGCATCAGGGCGCGGGCGATGCTGATGCGTTGGCACTGGCCCCCGGAGAACTCCCGCGGGTGGCGGTTGCCGTTGAGGTAGGGATCGATGCCGACCAGGTCGAGCATGGCGTTGGCCTGCTCCCGCCGCTCGTCCTTGGACCCGATCCTCCAGATGGTCAGCGGCTCGGCCACGATGTCGACCACTCGCCGTCGCGGGTTGAGCGACGAGATCGGGTCCTGGAAGATCATCTGCACGTGGGTCCGCAGCGTCCGCAGGTCGCCCCGGCTGAGGTGCGTCAACTCGGTGTCCCCGAATCGGATCCGGCCCGACGTCGCCTTCTCGACCTGCACGATGGCGCGCCCCGTCGTGGACTTGCCGCAGCCGGACTCACCGACCAGGCCGAGCGTCTCGCCCTGCTGCATGGTGAAGGTGATGCCGGCGACGGCCTGGACCGTCGTACGGCCGCGGTGGAAGGACACGTGCAGGTCCTCGACCGAGAGCAGGGGCTCGGTCGTCTCCCTGCCGGGGGCTTCGACCGCGGTGTCGGTCACGCCGTCACCGCCGCTGAGGGCTCCGGCCGGCCGGCGGGATCGGCCGCGGTGAGGGGGTACCAGCAGGCGTAGCTGTGCCCTGGTGCGGCCTCGACGAGCGGCGGCTTCTCCTGGTGGCACCTGTCCTGCGCGTAGGGACAACGCGGCGCGAACGGGCAGCCGGCGGGCGGGTGGAGCAGGTCGGGTGGCCGCCCCTCGATGGCGATCAGCCGCGTGTGGCTCGGGTCGGCGATGCGTGGCGTCGACTTGAGCAGTGCCTCCGTGTACGGCATGGCCATGCTCTTGAACAGGACGTTGGTCGGTGCTCGTTCGACCACGGTGCCGGCGTACATCACGATGATCTCGTCGGTGCGCGTGGCGACCACGCCCAGGTCGTGGGTGACGAGGATCATGGCCATGTCGCGGTCGTGCTGGAGCTGGCTGAGCAGGTCGAGGATCTGCGCCTGCACCGTGACGTCGAGTCCGGTCGTGGGCTCGTCGGCCAGGAGCAGGCGGGGTGCGCAGGCGAGCGCGATGGCGATCATCACGCGCTGGCGCATGCCACCGGAGAGCTGGGCCGGGTAGGCCTCGTAGCGCTCGACGGGCGAGGGGATGCCGACCTGCATGAGCAGCGAGAGCGCGGTCTCCTTGGCCTCACTCTTGGAGAGCTTCAGGTGGATCTTGAGTGGCTCGGTGATCTGGTGGCCGATGCGCTGCACCGGGTTCAGCGAGGTCATCGGGTCCTGGAAGACCATCGCGATGTGGGTGCTCCAGAGCTTGCGCAGCTGGTCGTTCGGCGCGTTGAGGATCTCGGTGCCGTCGTAGCGCACCGACCCCGTCTGCGTGGTGGTCGCCCGCGGCAGCAGGCCCATGATCGCCCGGGAGAGGACGGTCTTGCCCGAGCCCGACTCACCCACGATGCCCAGCGTCTTGCCCTGGTCCAGGCTGAGGGAGACGCTCTGGACCGCCTGCAGGCTGCCGCGGCTCGTGGCGAACGAGACGGAGAGATCTTCGACGTCGAGGAGCCGGCGCCCGCTCACAGCTTGATCTCTGACACGTCGAAGTAGGCGCGCAGCTTGTCGGCGACGACGTTGAGGCTGAAGAGGAGCAGGAACATGGCCGTGGCCGGGAAGATGACCAGCCACGGGTTCGTCTGGCCCTTGGCCCCGGTCAGGAGACTGGACCCTTCGTTGAGCATGTTGCCCCAGCTGGGCGTCGGCGGCTGCACCGAGAGGCCGAGGAAGGCCAGCGATCCTTCCAGCACGATGATGGTGGCCACCGCGATGAGGCTGAAGGACACGACCGTCGGCATGATGTTGGGCAGGATCTCGCGGGTCAGGATGCGGGTGTCGCTGGCCCCGAGCGCCTTGGCCGCCTGCACGAAGTCACGCGTCGCGTACGAGAGCGTCGAGGCCCGGACGACCCGGAAGATGAGGGGCGCAGCGAAGAGCCCGATGATCAGGGTGATCTTCCACAGCGAGTGGCCCCAGAACGACACGATCGCAATGACGGCCACGATGGCGGGGAAGGCCAGGA
The DNA here is from genome assembly GCA_963788585.1 of uncultured Acidimicrobiaceae bacterium. Taxonomy (GTDB): domain Bacteria; phylum Actinomycetota; class Acidimicrobiia; order Acidimicrobiales; family RAAP-2; genus Bog-473. The sequence continues at coordinate 359,585 of CAWBHA010000006.1, read as the reverse complement.
AGACATAGGAGCCGGTGTTCAGGACGGTGTCCACCCGCCCCCGCCGGTAGGCCGAGATCATGGCCGGGATGCCGCCCAGGACGAGGCCGAGGAGCGCGCCGCCGAAGCCGACGACGAGGGAGACCCGGGCGCCGTAGATCAGGCGGCTCAGGATGTCGCGGTAGAGGTCGTCCGTGCCGAGCAGGTGGCTCCAGCTCGGCCCCCCGTTCTGCACGCTGTTGTAGTTGCCGAGGTCGGGGTTGGGGAGCGGGAGCACGCTGGCGAAGGTGGCGAGCACGGCGACGAGGACGATGAAGCCGGCGCAGATCCAGAAGAACACGCCGAGCTTCTTCTTGCTCGGGTCGGCCGCCGCCTCGGCGGCGATCTCCTCTTTGATCTCGGCCAGGTCGTCGGTGATGACGCTACTCACGGGCAATCCTCGGATCGACGATGGTGAACAGGAAGTCGAAGATGAAGTTGATGAGCACGATCGCCACGGCCACGAACAGGGTGATGCCCTGGACCACCGTGTAGTCGTCCTGGTTGACGCTCGAGATCAACTGATAGCCGAGTCCGGGCATCTGGAGGAGGAGCTCCACGATGAAGGTGCCCGCAATGAGGCTCCCGATCGTGACACCGGCCGACGCCAGGAGGGAGATGGACGACGGGCGCAGCGCGTGGCGCCACATGATGCGGCGGTCGCTCAGTCCCTTCGAGCGGGCCATCGTGATGAAGTCCTCCTGCAACGTGGAGATCAGGTCGTTCCGCAGTAGCCGGAAGTACACCACGATGGAGCCGAGGGCCAGGACGATCGACGGTAACAGCATCGTATGGATGTTGGACCAGAAGTTCTGCGTCAGTGGCACGTAGGAGGCCGGTCCGGGGAAGACGTGCCAGTGCACCGCGAAGATCAGGACGAGCACGGGCGCGATGACGAAGGGCGGCAGTGCGAGCATCCCGAACGTGGTGCTGTTCGACGCCTGGTCGAAGAGCCGGTTCGGCCGCCGCGCCGCGTGCATCGCCATGGGGAAGGCGACGGCGAAGGCCAAGATCTGCGAGAGGATGATCAGTTCGAGATCGATCGGGAACGACTGGGCGATGATCGTCGTCGTCGACTGGTGCGTGGTGAAGGACTGGCCCAGGTTGCCCTGGAACACATGCCCGATCCAGATGAAGTACTGCTGCCACAGTGGTTTGTTGAGACCGAGCTGGCGGTTGATGGTGGCGACGTTCTGCGGAGTGGCATTGGGCCCGAGGATCGTCGTGGCCGGATTGCCCGGCAGGAGGTGGACCAGGAAGAAGGTGGCGATCGAAACGAAGATGATGATGATGATGAGCAGCACCACTCGCTTGATGATGTAACGAGCCACGTCCCCTTCTTCCCCCCTTTCGGTCTATCTCGGTTCCCTTCGGTCTCCCGATCTCCTGATGCCCTCCCCGGCGGCGGATGATCCTAGACCGCGACCCCATTGTCCTACCATGCGGCCCATGCCCGAGGAGGTTCCCACACTCACCGGTCGCACGCGCACGGCGGTCGGGGTGGGGGTGGGGCTGGTCGTCGCGGCGGGTCTGTTCCTGCGTTTCTGGACTCGTTCCGGGCTCTGGCTGGACGAGGCGCTCACGGTCGACATCGCCCGCCTCCCGCTGCACGAGATCCCGAACGCCCTCAAGCACGACGGGGCGCCACCCCTCTATTACTACCTCCTCCACTTCTGGATCGTCTTGTTCGGGCAGTCGAACGACGCCGTCCGCTCGCTCTCGGGCATCTTCGCGGTCATCACGCTCCCGGTCGGCTGGCTGTGCGGCAAGCAGCTGGGCGGCCGGGCGGTGGCCTGGACCATGCTCGTCCTGCTGGCCAGCGCGCCGTTCGCCGTGTACTACGCGACGGAGTCGCGCATGTACGCGCTCGTCATCCTCTTGACCGGCTGTGGCTTTCTCGCCCTGCAACGGGCGGTGAGAGCGCCTCGTCCGGGCAATCTGATCGCCGTGGCCGTGGTGGCGGCGGCGCTCCTCTACGCGCAGTATTGGTCGCTCTACCTCGTGGCCATGGTGGGCATCTGGCTCATCGCATCGATCGTGCGCACCCGGCGGCGCGGGCACCCCGAGGACGCGCCGTGGGCGGCGCTCATCGCGCTCGCCGTCGGCGCGCTCTTGTTCGTGCCGTGGGTCCCGACGTTCTTGTATCAGACGAAGCACACCGGGACGCCGTGGGCGGCGCCGCCGAACTTCTCGGCCGTCATCAACGCCCTCACCGGCTTCACCGACAACCAGGGTTCTACGTTGCAGACGGCGACGAACCAGGGGCGGCTGCTCGCCGTCATCTACTTCTGCATGCTGGCGCTGGCGGTCTTCGGCGTCGGCCTGAGCGGCCGCATCATCGAGCTCGACCTGCGCACCCGCCCCCGTGCGCGCGGCATCGGCTTCGTCGTCCTCGGGACGCTCTTCGCGGCCATCGCCGGCGGCATCATCACGGCCAGTGCCTTCTCGTCCCGCTATGCCGCGGTGGTCTTCCTGCCCTTCGTGCTCCTGGTGGCGCTGGGCACCACGACGCTGCTCAATCCGACGGCGCGGGTGATCGTCGTCGGGCTGGCGGTCGTGGCGGGACTGATCTCGTCCGCGCAGAACGTGACGACGCAGCGGACGCAGGCCAACGCCGTCGCTGCTGCCATCAACGCGCAGGCGAAGCCGGGTGACGTGATCGCCTTCTGCCCCGATCAGCTCGGCCCGTCGGTCTACCGCCAGATCCGCGACCCATCGCAGTACGACATGATCACCTTTCCCCGGCGGACGGGCCCACAGATCGTGGACTGGGTGGACTATGCGGACACCGTGCACGCGGCGGACCCGAACGCCTTCTCCGCTTTCGTGCTGCAGCGGGCCGGGTCCGACCACCACATCTGGCTGGTCTGGCAGCCGATGTACGAGACCTACGGCGTCAAGTGTGAGACGATCGCCTCGGACCTCATCAACGCCGCGACCAAGAACGGCGGCGGCGGCCTCAACATCGTGACCAACCATCCAGCGCTCTTCTACGAGCCCATGAACCTGACCGAGTACGCGACCTCGGGGCCCTGAGGGGTGGTCGGGGTGACCGAGACCGGGCAGGCCGAGCAGGCCGAACACGCCGGGGGGGCCGCGCACGCCGCGGCCGGTCTCCCCTCCGCCGGCAGCCGGTCCCGGGCGGGGGGCTGGTCGGGCGTCCGCCACGCCTGGGCCCGGTTGCCCGAGTCGCTCCGGGAAGCCGCACTGCCCTATGTGGTGGCGCGCGTCGTGGTCCTCGCGACCCTCGGCCTGGCCCACTTCGTCGTGGACCGCACGCATCCGGCCACCGCGGGGGTGGCGGCGCGCGTCCACGCCGGGCTGCTGGGGTGGGACGCCGGATGGTACGAGACGATCGCCCGCACCGGCTACGCACCCCTGGGTCGGGACTCCCTGCGCTTCTTCCCGGTCGTCCCGGCGCTGACCCACGCCCTGGCCTGGGTGCCCGGCCTCGGCGACGGCCCCGCCCTCGTCCTCCTTGCCAATGCGGCGGCTCTGGCCGCCACGGCCATGCTCTACCTCCTGGTCCGTCGAGAGACCGGCTCGGGAGCGGTGGCCCGCCGCTCCGTGTGGATCCTGAGCCTGCTGCCGGCCGCGTTCGTCCTCGTCATGGGCTACGCGGAGTCGGTCTTCCTCGTCTTCGCGCTCGGCTGCTTCCTGTCGCTGCGGCCGCCGCGGACCGACGGCGCCCGGCCCCGCTTCGTCCTCGCCGGCACGCTTGCCTTCGCCGCTGCGCTGACCCGCCCCATCGGCGTCCTCCTGTTCCTCGCCGTGCTGGCCGAGGTGGTGCGCTGGTGGCCGCGGCTCGGGCGGTCCGAGCGGGTGGCCGGGATCGGCGCCGTCGCCGCGCCCTTCGTCGCGGTGGCCGCATTCCTGGCCTGGTCCAAGCACACCGTCGGCGACTGGTGGGCCCCGGTGCGGGTGCAGTTGGAGAGCTCGCACCACGGGGGCCTCGCCGACCCCTTCGCGACCCTGTACGACGATGCCCGCGGCCTGCTCCACCACCACGTGGGGACCGCCCTGCACGTGCCCTGGGTGCTCCTGGCCGTGGCCATGCTCCTCGTCTGCTGGCGCCGCCTGCCCGCCCCCTACACGCTGTTCGCGTTGGCGGTCCTGGTGACGGCCCTGGCCGGGTCGAACCTCGATTCGTTCGAGCGCTACGCGCTCAGCGCCTTCCCACTCTCGATCGCCGCCGCCCTCGTCATCACCGACACGCAGGTCGAACGGGCCGTCCTGGCGCTGCTGTCGGCCGGCCTGGCCGGCTACGCGCTCCTGGCCTTCCTCAACATCTCCGTACCCTGACCATCCGGACCACGCCCCCTCCCCAGGCAGGCACGGGGGGTCCACTAACCTCCCCTCCACGATGGCAGTACCGGACGAGCCACCCGTCGTCATCGTCGGCGCCGGGCCCGGCGGCCTCACGGCCGCCTACCTCCTGACCAAACGGGGGCAGCACCCGGTCGTCCTCGAGGCCGACGACGTCGTGGGCGGCATCAGCCGCACCGTCGTGCGTGACGGCTGGCGTTTCGACCTCGGCGGCCACCGCTTCTTCACCAAGGTCGACGAGGTCGAGGAGCTGTGGCACGAGATCCTGCCCGAAGGCGACTTCATGCTCCGGCCCCGCATGAGCCGCATCTACTACAAGGGCAAGTTCCTCGACTACCCGCTGCGCGCCCTGAACGTGTTGCGCAACCTCTCCATCTGGGAGGGGATCATGATCGGCCTCTCCTACCTGTGGGCGCGCGTCCACCCGCCCAAGGACGAGTCGAACTACGAGAACTGGCTCGTGAAGCGCTTCGGCTGGCGGCTCTACCGGACGTTCTTCAAGACGTACACGGAAAAGGTCTGGGGCGTGCCGGTCTCGGACATGCCCGCCGACTGGGCCGCCCAGCGCGTGAAGAACCTCGACCTGCGCAAGGCGGTCGTCAACGCCATCCTGCCCAAGCGCGGGCAGACGGACATCACGACCCTCATCGAGGAGTTCCAGTACCCCAAGTACGGCCCGGGCATGATGTGGGAGATCTGTGCGGACAAGGTGCAGGCCGCCGGGGGGACGCTGGAGATGGGCGCGCGGCTCACCCGCATCGACGTCGTCGGCGGCAGGGCCGTCAGCGCGCGGTACACCCAGGGGCGGGTCGAGCACACCGTGGCGGCCTCGCACGTGATCTCGACCATGCCGATGCGCGAGCTCGTGAACGCCATCGACCCGGCGCCGCCGCCCGAGGTGGTCGCCGCGGCCGACGATCTGCACTACCGGGACTACCTCACCGTGGCGCTCGTGGTGCCCGAGGCGCGCAGCTTCCCGGACAACTGGATCTACATCCACGCCACGGACGTCGACGTCGGTCGCATCCAGAACTACGGCTCGTGGTCCCCCTATCTCGTCAAGGACGGGTACACCTGTCTCGGCATGGAGTACTTCGTGTTCGAGGGCGACGACATGTGGAACCGGCCCGATGACGAGCTCATCGCGTTGGGCACGAAGGAGCTCATCTCGCTCGGGCTGGCCGCCGACGGCGACGTCGAGCGCGGTTACGTGGTGCGCGTGCCCAAGGCCTACCCGTACTACGACTTCAACTACAAGGCCAACGTCGAGACGATCCGGAAGTGGCTGGACGCCGAGGCGCCCAACATCCACCCGGTGGGGCGCAACGGGATGCACAAGTACAACAACCAGGACCACTCGATGTACACCGCCCTGCTGACGGTCGAGAACATCTTCGGCGCCGACCACGACGTGTGGACGGTCAACGTCGAGGAGGAGTACCACGAGGCCGGCTCGACCGGGCGGGAAGCTCCCGTGCTGCCGCGGCGGGCGACCGTCTCGGCCGGCACGCCCCGCGCTGGCTGAGCAAGCGCCCGCGCGGGCGTGCCGGTGGTGGCGGCGGTGGATGACGCTCGCCGCGGTCGGGCTCGTCTATGTCGCCCTCGGCTTCGTGCTCTGGGTGCACGCGTGGTCCGCGGGCGCCACCACCCACACGCTGTGCGGCTGTGGCGACCCGGCCCTCTTCACGTGGTTCTTCCAATGGCCGGCGACGGCATTGGCCCACGGGGAGAACCCGTTCTTCTCCACCGCGCTGTTCCACCCGGGCGGCATCAACCTGCTGGCGCAGACGTCGGTCACCGGGTTGAGCATCCCCCTCGTCCCGGTGACCTGGATCTGGGGTCCGGTCGCCTCGCTCAACGTCGCCTGCACGCTGACTCCGGCCGTGACCGCCTTCACCGCGTTCGTCGCCGTGCGGCGCTGGGCCCCCTGGACGCCGGCCGCGTTCGTCGGCGGGCTCCTCTACGGGTTCTCGCCCTTCGTCTTGACGAGCCTCGAGTTCGCGCACCTGATGACCGCCGCCCTGATGCTGCTCCCGCTGATCCTCATCGCGCTCGACGAGATCCTCCTGCGCCAGCGCCACAGTGCGGTGTGGTCCGGCGTCCTGCTGGGGCTCCTCTTCGCCGTGCAGTTCTTCCTGTCCTCCGAGCTCCTCGCCCTGTCGGCCCTCGTCGCCGTCCTGGGGGTACTCGTCCTGGTGGCCGCCGCCCTGGTCGCCGACCGGACCGCGCTGCGGCGGCTGGCCCCCCACGCCGCCACCGGCCTCGGCGTCGGGGTGGGCGTCGGCGCGGTGCTTCTCGTCTGGCCGGTGTGGTTCGCGCTGGACGGCCCCGCGCACCTCTCCGGCCTGGTCTGGCCCAACGTCGGGGTGATCGGCGGCTTCATCCCGTCGAGCTTCGTGGCGCCCGGCTACCCGCCGCGCCTCCACTCCTTCTTTCCGCTCAGCGGGTACGAGGGGGCGCCGCTGGCATCCGAGGCCTACCTGGGCTGGAGCCTCCTGGCCGTCTTCGTCGCCGGCCTCGTCGCCTTCCGGCGGGACTGCCGGCTGTGGTTCTTCGGCTTCCTGCTGGTCCTGTGCGGCGTCTGCTCGTTGGGCATCCGCCGCGGCCAGTGGGAGCCGGCCCGCCTCTTCGACCGCCTCCCCGTGTTGGACAACGTGATCCAGCAGCGCTTCATGGCGATCGGCTTCCTGGCCGCGGCCGTCTTCCTCGCCGTCCTCCTCCAGCGCGTCCACGCGCTGTTGCCCGACTGGCGCGGCGCGCTCGGCGCGCTGGCGGTCGGCGCCGTGGCGCTCGTCCCGATGGGGGTCACCTTCGGCGGGCGCCTGCCGTTCGTGATGGAACAGGTCGTCCTGCCCCGCTGGTACGCGCAGGTGGCCCCGAGGCTCCCGCCCGGGAGGGTGCTCCTCTCCTATCCCGCGCCGTTCTCGGGCGTCCAGTCCGCCCTGACCTGGCAGGCCGTCCTCGGCATGCCCTACAGCCAGGCCGGCGGAGGGGGCCCACAAGGGGTGGCGTCTCGCGCCGGCACCGCCGCGGCGGGTTTCGAATTGCTGTCCTCGCTCAGCCTCGCCGAGCCGCAGCCCCCGCCCGCCGGGAGCCCGACGCAACTCGCCGCGGTCCGGCACGCCCTCTCGGTCTGGGAGGTGAACACCGTGGTGGTCGCGCCGGATCCCGCCATCCCGCCGCAGCAGCTGGGACGCGACCCCGTCTATGCGGCGGCGTTCATGACCGCCGCCCTCGGGCGGCCGCCCACCCTCCAGGCCGGAGCGTGGGTCTGGAACCACGTGCAACTCGGGCTCACCCACCCGCTGGTCCTGAAGGCCGGCTCCCTGGCCGCGTGCAGCGGGGCGGCGGAGCGGACGTCGGGCGGCGTGTCCGTCGCCACCATGCAGGTGGCGAACTGCGTCATCGCGGGCGTCCGGACGGCACCCTGACCGCGCCCCGGCCGCGACCGGGCCACGTCCGACCGGGGCCCTGATGGGGCCCGCCTTCCTCAAGATTCGGGCCGCGACGGCCGACGCGGAGTGGTTGAGGGACCGCGCCCGCGGTCCGGCTCCGGCGGCGGCCCCGTTTCGCGCCCCGGTCCGGCGGGTAGGCCCCTCTTGGCGAGGAGGACGGTGGCGAGGTGACGGGTTCGGCGGTGCGACACCTGTTCGGTGCCGCGTGCGTCCTGGCGGCATTTCTCGGCGGCGTGGCGGCGAGCACCCAGGCCGGCGAGGCGGGCGCGGCCAGCGGCGGGGGCGGTGGCGGGGCCGGGGGCGCCCGGGTGGCCACGCGCCTCGCGCCCGGGCTGTCCGTCCCCGAGCACGCCGCGCTCGAGCGCGCCGGCGCCTACGGCGCGCACCCTTTGCGGCTGCTGATCGTCGGCGACTCGATCGCCCTGACGCTCGGCATGGGCCTGTCCGTCCAGGCGCAGACGCGCTACGGCGTCACGGTGGTGGACCAGGCGACCGACGGGTGCGACCTCGACCCGCAACTCAAGGTGCGCATTCAAGGGTCCCCCGGGCCCGCCACGCCGGGCTGCGACGACTGGCGTGGCCTCTGGCCCTTCGTGGTGGCGGCGCGGCACCCCCAGGTGGTGGCGCTCGGACTGGGCCGCTGGGAGGTCACGGACCACCTCCTCCACGGGCGGTGGGTCCACATCGGCGAGGCCGCCTGGGATGCGCATGTCGGGGCCGACCTCGGGTCGGCAATCGCCATCCTGCACACGTTTGGTGCCAAAGTGGTGCTGTTCACCATGCCCTACATCGACCCCAGTGACCGTCAGGCCGACGGGCTGCCCTGGCCGGAGAACACGCCGGCGCGCGCGCGGGCCTACAACGCCCTCGTGCGGCAGGTGGCGCGGGCGCATCCGGGCGTCGTCAGCGTGATCGACCTCAACCGGATGCTCAGCCCCAACGGGCGGTACCGCGCCGCGGTGGACGGCGTCGACGTGCGCTGGGCGGACGGGATCCACGTCAGCACCGCGGGCGGCGAGCTGTTGCAGCGTCAGATCCTGCCCGTCATCGACCGTATCGGCATGGAGAGCGAGGCCACGGCAAGGGCCAACGTGTGACCGACCTCGACCCCGGCGTCGCGGACGCGCCGGCGGCGGAGGTCGTCGTCGAGTCGGTCCCCGCGGCGATGGCGCTCGCGCCGAACGCGGTCGGCCCCACCCTGGGCGCGGAGCTCCTCCTCGACGGGGAGGCGCGGCCCGGCGTCCAGTCGATGCGGGCCGGTCTGCTCCAAGCCGGGCCCCTGGCCGCGGCGGGCGTGCTGGCGAACGGGGCCAGCGTCCTCCTCACCATCGCGCTGGCCCGCGTGCTCACGCCGCACAGCTACGGGGTCCTCAACCAGCTGACCGGCCTGTACCTGATCCTCTCCATGCCCGGTTCGGCGGTCGTGATCGCCGTGGTGCGCAGGGTGACCCTGTGGCACGACGACGGCAGCGGGCACCTGGTGCGGCGGTGGGCCGGGCGACTGCACCGTCAGGTCAGCTTGCTGGTGCTGGCGTGGGCGATCCTCGTCTTCACGAGCCGCCACGGGGTGGCCGTCCTCCTCAACCAGCAGAGCGGCGTCGGCATCGCGGCGATCCTCGCCGCCGCCGGCTTCTTCGTGCTCCTCTCGCTCGACCGTGGGCTGTTGCAGGCGCACCGCGCCTACCGGCCGCTGGCGGTGAACCTCCTCGTCGAGATGGGCGTGCGCCTGATGGCCGTGCTGGTCCTGGTGCTGGCGGGCTTCGGGCCCTCGGGGGCCGCGGTGGGCATCCTCATCGGCGAGGTGGTGGCGGCGGCGCACGCGCGCTGGGCCGCCGTGCGGGCGTGGTCCGGCGGTCAGGGGCGGTTGCACTGGGCGGCCGGGAGCTGGATCGCCGCCGTCCGCCCCGACCCCGTTCTGCACTCGGGCGGCTCGGCGCGGCGCGACGTGGTGGTCGACCTGGTGGTGGCGTCCATCTCGCTCTCGATGGTCGCGGTGCTGCAGAACATCGACGTGCTCGTCGTCGGGCGCGACAACCCGACGCACAGCGGCGCCTACGCGGCCGTGTCCGTCACGAGCAAGGCCATCGTCTTCGGCGCCATCGTCCTCGGCGGGTATTTGCTCCCCGAGGCGGCCATCCGATGGCGCCAGGGTGGTCACGCGCTGCGCCAGCTGGCCGTCGTGCTCGTGTTGCTCGCCGTCCCGTCGGCGCTCCTGCTCGGCCTCGCGGTGCTGGCGCCCCAGGCGCTCCTCGAGGTCGTCTTCCATCACGCCTACACGTCCGCCGCGGACGCGCTGGCACCCCTCGTGTTGGCCATGATCTTGCTGAGCGTCTCGGTCGTGCTGACCATGTACCTCTTGGCGGTGGGTCGCCGCTGGGTGACCGTCATCCTCTTGGGCGGCGCCCTCGCCCTCACGCTCGGCGTGCTCGCCGTGCACGGGGCACCGCAGGCGACCGCGTTCGTGGACCTGGCGGTGCAGTCCGCGGTCCTCCTCGTGATCGTGGTGGGCTTCACGGTGGTGCACAGGGTCCGTCTTTCACGGAAGGCTCCAGGGCTAACCTGACCCCGATGGGTGACGATTCGGGGCGCGGGATCGCCGCGTCCGAAGCGGGACGCGACGCGGCGCGCGCACCGGCGACCGATCCCGGCGGCCTGGCCGCCATCGCCGCCGACGCCGGCCTCCGGAGGATCCACTTCGTGGCCTGGCGCGACCTCGATGACCCCGAGGCGGGCGGCTCCGAGCTGCACGCGCACCGGGTCGCCTCGCTGTGGGCCTCGGCTGGGCTCGACGTGACGTTCCGGACCTCGGCCGTGGCCGGCGGGCCGGCCGCGCTGAGCCGCGACGGCTACCGGGTCCTGCGCCGGTCCGGCCGCTACGCCGTCTTCCCGGGCGCGGCGTGGGAGGGCATCCGCATGGGGCACCGTCCCGGCGATGCGCTGGTGGAGATCTGGAACGGGATGCCGTTCTTCTCGCCGCTCTGGTACCGCGGGCCGCGGCTGGTCTTCCTGCACCACGTCCACGCCGAGATGTGGGGCATGGTGCTGCCGCCGACCCTGGCCCGCCTGGGCGACACGATGGAACGCCGCATCGCGCCCCGGTTCTACCGCTCCAGCCGCGTCGTGACGCTGTCGGAGTCCTCCCGCACCGAGATCGTCGACCGGCTCGGCCTGCCGCCCGAACGGGTGACGGTGGCGCCGCCCGGTGTCGACGACCGCTACGGCCCCGGGGGGCAGCGCTCGCCGGTGCCGCTCGTGGTGGCGGTGGGGCGGCTGGTCCCGGTGAAGCGCTTCGACGCGCTCATCCGGGCGCTGGCCGAGGTCAAGGCCGACCACCCCGACCTGCGCGCCGTGATCATCGGCGAGGGCTACGAGCGGCCGGCGCTGGACGCGCTGCGGGCCCGGCTCGGCGCGACGGACTGGCTCGAGATGCCCGGGCACGTGACCGACGAGGAGCAGGTCTCGTGGTACCGGCGGGCCTGGGTCGTGGCGAGCAGCTCGCAGCGCGAGGGCTGGGGCATGACCCTGTCCGAGGCGGCCGCGTGTGGCACCCCCGCGGTGGCGACCGCCATCGCGGGCCACGCCGACGCCGTGCTCCACGGCGAGTCGGGGCTCCTGGTCGATGACGTCGGCGACCTGGGCAGCGCGCTCGCGCGCGTGCTCGACGACGACGTGCTGCGCAGCCGGCTCGCCAAGGGTGCCCTGGTGCGCGCCCGCTGGTTCACCTGGGACGCCACCGCGCGCCGTGCGCTCGAGGCGCTGGCGGACGAGGCGACCCGCCGACCGCCGGGTTGAGCGCGTTCAGCCGTCGATGCCGATGATCGGCGGGACCGGCCGGGTGTCGTTGCCCTGAACCGGGACCGTCGCCCGGAGCTTCCGGCCGGCGAGCGGCCTCCTGACGCGCAGGCCGAGTCCCGAGATCACCGCGTCCGCCAGCAGCAGCACCACGCCGAGCCAGACCAGGTTGCCCGCGGTGACGAACGAGCCGGCCCAGTTGGACCCGGGCAGGTAATGGTGCACGTTCTGGCCCTGCACCACGTTGATGCTCCCGGCGACGATGCACGCGACCGCGCCGACCCCCGCGACGGCGCGCGCCCAGGGCACGAGCAGACCGAGCACGACGACCGCGCCCACGACCAGCGCGGCCCTCGGCTGCACGACGAGCGCGGCGACCGCGCCGGTGGCCGCGCCGATGACCAGCGCCCGCGGGAAGCGCAGCCAACCCCGCTGGCGCTCGGCCCGGGGCGGCGGGGTGTACGGCATGGCCAGGATCGGGGCGTCGAAGGGGGAACCCGGACGTTCCGGGGCGTCCGGCCCGGCCGGCCCGCGGAGCCGGCGCGGCAGCCGCGCCCGCAATCGCCGGCGGGCGCGCGTCGGCAGGAACCCCACCACGAGGCAGAGCAGCAGGGTGGCGCCCGACACGGCCAGGGCCGCCCAGACCTCGCGCTGGGGGGTCCACGTGAGCTCGACCGTGAAGGTGGACCCGCCGACCTGGTGCAGGTCCGCCGCCGTCACCGCCCACCCGTTGGCGAAGCCGTCGACGAGCTGCGGCGGCCCGAGATCGACGGCGTGCGCGCCCGGCGGGGCCCCCGGTGCGGGCTCGGCCTCGGCGTGCCATCCCTTGTTCACGCTCTCGCCCAGCACGAGCTCGAAGGGTTGCGTGGCTCCCGTGACCTCGGCGCCGTGCCCGTCGATGTGCGACGCGGTGGCGGTGACGGCCGGCGCGGGGCCGGGTTGCGTCCCCGGGAGCTGCGGCGTGCCGGCGGTGGTCGGGGACGGCGCGGGGCCGCCGCCGCCGCCCGGCGCCGAGTCCAGGACGAGCTGGTCGATGTTCCAGCCGGTGCACGTGGTCGGCGTGCTCGCGCACGGCGGGTTGTGCCCGAGGGCGGTCGCCACCACGTGTGGCCCCGCCCCGAGGGTGATGCCCTTGGCGTCGGGGCCGCAGGGGACGATCTGCTCCTCGCCGTTGGCCAGCGCGTGCTGCGTGGAGCCCACGACGGCGACGCTGATGGGCTGGCCGTCGATGCTGAGCAGGTTCGAGACGCACGTGCCGGGGAGCGTGGCCGGGGTCGGGGCCGCGGTCACGCCCGGGGGGAACCCGATCTCGGCGATGCCCAGCGGCAGGGCGAGCGGGCCGGCCGAGTAGTAGTTGGCCGCGTACTCCGGCCGGATGGCGGTGAAGGTGACGACGAAGTGTGACCCGGTCAGGGCCGGGAAGGAGATCGGCACGGTGGTCACCGCGCCGGGCACGCTGCCGTCGGCGATGGGCGGGAGCGCCACCTGGCGCACCTGCGTGCCGGAGGCGACGGTGAGCGCGGTCGGCACCGAATGGCGGCCGTCGGCGATCACCTGGAGGTCGAGGTGGTCCAGCACCCGCGGCTTGCTGAGGTCGTAGCTGAGCGTCGTCCCGGTCTGCGAGCTGGTGCCGAGGCCGGGCTGCCAGGCCGTGGCCGGGTTCCCGTCGACCGTGGCCGAGGCGGTGGACTGCAGGCTCCCGGGCAGCCGCCCGGAGGAGTAGGCGTCGCGCACCCCCGTCGAGGCGGTCGGGGTGCGGCCGACCAGGCGGTCGATCTCGTCGTCGGGGACGAGCGCCGAGAGGGAGGCGCTGCCCGAGAGGGTGAACGTGCGCGCCGTCGGCAGGGTGAACGCGCGCGAGATGGTGGTCTCGGGGTCGCTACGCGGCGGGAACTGCGACGTGCGCTCCCGGGACATGACGACGGTCAGCCGGTCCGCGGCGGAGGCGGAGCCCAGGCTCGAGAGCATCTGCGTGGGCATCTGGACGACCTGGTGCACCTGCTGCCCGGGGATCTCCACCTCGGCGAAGCCGACCGCGGCAGCCGTGAGCGGCGGCGCGCTGTCGTCGGTGGTGCCGTCGAGCGTGACGCGCAGCGTGTGGAAGGCGCGCGTCGGGAAGGTGAGGGTCTGGCCCGACGGCAGGTGGGACGCGGCCGTCAGGTCGTAGCGGATCGGGTCCTTGCCGTCGAAGGTCAGCGTGACCCCGGAGACCCAGCGCGAGCGGTCGCCCCGCTGGGGCTGCACCAGGGTGATCTGGTCGGTGGTGACGGGGTTGGTGAACTGCGCCTGCCACCACTGGCCGGCCGGGTCGGGGACGAAGGTCCCCGTGATCCAGGCGGTGTCGAGGTTGCCGTCGATCGCGCTGTAGGCCTGGTCCTCGGGCGTGTAGGACACCGAGTTGCCGTAGCTGCTGGCCGTGACGTTCACGGCACCGACGTACGTGGCGTAGGACTGCGAGGTGGTGCTGGTCCCGGGGAAGAGCTCGATCGGGCTGTCGCTCAGGTCCGTCTTGGCGGGGTCGTCGCCCGGCGCCTCGGTGTAGCCGGCGTTGGCGGTCAGGGTGTCCCAGCGGAAGGCCTGCTTGCGGTTGGTGTCGGTCAGGACCAGCTGCGCCCCCTGGGCGGCGAGGCTCTGCAGCCGCGCCGGCTGCCCCGCCAGGGTGCCCGCGTAGTAGATGGCGCTGTCGGTGTTGGCCAGCCCGAGCCCCGCGAGGTTGTTGAGGCCCGTGGCGTCGCCCTCCAGCACGACGGCACCGGTGTCGGACTCGCCGCGCACGAGTGCCCGCGGGTCGGGCACCGTGTAGGTGACGATGGGGGAGGGCCACCCGACGTTGCCGGGGACGGAGAGGTCCTGCTCGTTCAGGGTCGAGACGACGGAGGCGTTGGGGCGGGGCGAGCCGAAGGACACGGGATCGGTGAGCCCGAGCGGCGTCTGCTGCAGCTGGGCGGCGAGGAGCTGCGGTTGCGGCACGCCGTAGCGCTCGTACTGCTGGTCGTACTCGACCATGACGTCGCCCGCACCCATCAGGCGCGCCATCGGTGCGAGCGCGTTCATGTCGGCCGTGCCGTCCTGGATCGGCCCGTCGACGGCGTAGAGCGTGTCCGCGGTGGCGATGGACCCCATGATCTGCTGCTCGCGCGTGACGAAGTCACGGTTGAGCAGCGCCGGCTGGGGCGTGTCGACGGTGTCGCCCCACCGGTAGGCCGCGAAGTCGTTGCCGGGGATGGCGAAGACCCGGGTCCCGGGATGGGTCGCGTTGAGATGGTCGATGGCCGCCTGCTGGTAGGAGGGCAGGGCGGCCGGCTGCGTGAAGTTGTTGGCGATGAAGTCGCCGTCGAGGATCGCCGGCATGTTGGCGACGACCAGGCCCGCCACGACGAGCGCCGTCGCCAGCCCGGCGACGGAGACGCGGAGCCAGAGCGCGGTCAGGCCGCTGCCGAGCAGCATGCACAGGGCCAACAACACCAGCGGCGTCGCCCGGTCGGTCGAACGCAGCGCCAACCCCGCCGTCGAGTCGGTCATGAACGCCTTCAGCCAGCCTCCGACCCGGGTGGGGTCGGAGAAGGGGAAGGGCCCGACGGAGAGCACCAGGCCGACGAAGAGGAGGACGAGGAAGTAGGCGCGCTCGCGCCAGCGGACGAAGGCGGCCGCCACGACGGCCGCGACCGGCACCGCGTAGGAGGTGGCGAGCTGGCTGATGTTCTGGGTGAAGCGTATCGCCGCGTTGGTCCACGGGCCGAGGTGGTCGCTCCCGTAGAAGTACCAGTAGCCCAGCCCGCGGATGATGTCGGCCGGGTTGGACGTCGCCGAGGTGGAGGGGACGGTCTCGGTGAACTTGAGGACGTTGACGCCGTAGGCGGCCTCCACCTCGAGGCCGGCGATCCACCACAGGCACGCCCCGAGGGTGAGGACGCCGATGCGCGCCACGGTGGCGAGCGCGTGCCGCCAGGTGGACTCCCGCAGGATGACGACGGCATAGAGGATCCAGAGCAGGGGGCCGACGCCGACGTAGATGATGGAGCTCGCGTTGATGCCGCTGACCAGTGCCACGACGAAGGCGAAGAGGGCCGGCTCGCGCCAGCCGCCCCGGCGCAGGGCGACGATGGTCAGGCCCAGCATGAAGGGGAGGCCGGCCCAGGGCAACAGGATGACCGAGATGCGCCCCGCGTACTGCAGGAAGTACGGCGACAGCATGTACATCAGGGCGGCCGCGCCCGGCCCGGGCCCGCGCAGCCCGAGGATGCGCGACACGTAGAGGACGCCCAGTCCAGCGGCGAAGAGGATGGAGCCGAGCCACAGGCGCTGGGCCACCCAGACCGGGACGCCGAGGAGATGGAAGACGGCGAAGAAGGGCCCCATCGGGAGCAGGTAGCCGATGTACTCGTGCGTGACCGTGCCGAGGCCCACTGTCGGGTTCCACATGAACGCGACCTGGCTGAGGAAACGGAGCGGGTCGAGATAGAGGTAGGTCTTGGTGTCCGGGGTGACCACGCCGGGACGCACGGCGAGGAAGGGGACGTAGGCGAAGCCGGCGAGGACGACCGCCGAGCCGATCCACCAGCGGCTCCCGCCGCGCGCCCGTTGCTCCCGTCGTCGTCCCCGCCGTTCCCGCCGGCCCTCTTTCCCTTCCCCGTCCTGCTCTCCCGAGCTTTCCCGCCGCGCCCGGCGCGTGGCGGCGTGCCGGGCCCGGGGGGCGGTGGCGGTGGGGGAGGTGGTCATGAACTGGGGACCAAAAGGTCGCCGGGTAGTGTAAGCAGGCGGCGCCACCACGGCGTGTCACACGAAGGGAGCGGCCGTGGCGACGAGCACCAGGTCCCGGCTGACGGGGGAGCGTCCCCAGCAGGGTGTCACGCCGGACTCCCTGCTCGCGCTGCACGAGGCGGGCTATCGCGCCGTCCTCGACCGCATCGGAGCCGGCCGGGTGCTCGACGTGGGGTGCGGCCAGGGGTTCGAGTCGGCCCGCTTCCTGGCGGACGACCGCCAGGTGGTGGGCGTCGACTACTCCGCCGACGCCGTGGGGACGGCCGCGGCGCGCTACGGGGCCCGGGGGCTGCGGGTCGCCCGCACCAACGCGCTGGACCTCGGCCTGCGGGCGGCCAGCTTCGACGGCGTGTGCTCGTCGCATCTCATCGAGCACTTCACCGACGCCCGAGCCGCACGTCGCCGAGCTCGCACGCGTGCTCCGCGACGACGGGGTGGCCTGTGTGCTCACGCCGAACAAACCGGCCGACTTCGAGAACCCCTTCCACCTCCATCTCTTCGACCGCACCGAGTTACGGGGGATGCTCGAGCGCCACTTCGACGACGTGTGGCTGGGCGGCGTGGACGCGGCGCCCCACGTGAAGGCCGACTTCGAGGCGCGGCGCGCCAAGGCGAACAGGCTGCTCCGCCTCGACGCCTTCGACGTGCGCCACCGCATTCCGTACGACGTGGTACGTCTGGGCGTACACGCGGCTGCTCCCGCTCGCCTACAAGCTGGTCGCCCGCGGCGACACGGGCGGAGTGACCGGCATCTCGGCCGACGACTGGTTCGTGACGGGTGAGCCCGACGACACGACGCTGGTGCTCTTCGCCGTCGCCCGCGCCCCCGGCGCGGCGCGGTGCCGCTGATGCTCGCCGTGGGCCTGACGGGCGGCATCGGGTCGGGCAAGTCCGCCGTGGCCGACCTGCTGGTCGCCAAGGGCGCCGTGCTCATCGACGCCGACCAGGTGGCCCGCGAGGTCGTGGCCCCCGGCGGGCCGGCCTACCAGCCGCTCATCGACCGCTTCGGCGCCGGGATCGTCGCGCCCGACGGGACGATCGACCGCAAGGCGCTGGCGGCGGTCGCCTTCGCCGACGACGAGACCCGGCTGGCGCTGAACGGCATCACCCACCCCGCCATCGGCGTCGCCATGATCGAGGCGCGGGACGCGCTGGCGGACACCGACGCCATCGTGATCCTGGCCATCCCGTTGCTGACCGCGGTGCACCGCGACACCGTCAAGCTGCACGAGGTGGTCGTCGTCGACACGCCCGTCGACGTCGCGCTCGAGCGCCTCCTGACCCAGCGCGGCTTCGACCGGGCCGACGCCGAGGCCCGCATCCGCGCCCAGGTCTCGCGGGAGGAGCGGGTACGGGAGGCCGACTACGTGCTGGACAACTCCGGTGATCGGGTCGCCCTCGAGCGCGCGGTCGACGCGCTGTGGGACTGGCTGCTGGCGCGCGCCGCCGAGCGCCGGACCCACGCATGAACCGGCACACCCCCCGGATAGCCTCGGAGGGTCATGCCCGAATTCGAGGTCGTCTCGCCCTTCCAGCCCTCGGGTGACCAGCCGCAGGCCATCACCGCGCTGGCCGCCGGCGTCACGCGGGGCGATCCCTACCAGACGCTCCAGGGGATCACCGGCTCGGGGAAGACCGCGACGATCGCCTGGATGATCGAACAGGTGCAGCGGCCGACCCTCATCATCGAGCCCAACAAGTCCCTGGCGGCGCAGCTCTCCTCCGAGTTGCGCGAGCTGTTCCCGAAGAACCGGGTCGAGTTCTTCGTCTCCTACTACGACTACTACCAGCCCGAGGCCTACCTCCCGACGACGGACACCTACATCGAGAAGGACTCGTCCATCAACGACGAGATCGACCGCCTCCGGCACGCGACCACGTCGTCGCTCCTCATGCGCAGGGACGTCATCGTCGTGGCCTCGGTGTCGTGCATCTACGGCCTGGGCTCGCCCGACGAGTACCGCGACCGCATCCTCGGCCTGGCCGTCGGGGAGCAACTCGACCAGCGGGACGTGCTCCGTCGGCTGGTGGACCTCCAGTACGCCCGCAACGACGTGAACCTCGTGCGCGGCACCTTCCGGGCTCGCGGCGACACCGTCGAGATCCACCCGGCCTACGAGGAGGCCGCGCTCCGCGTCGAGATGTTCGGCGACACCATCGAGCGCATCGTCCCCTTCGACGTGCTGACCGGCGAGATGGGGGAGGAGATGGACGACGTGGCGGTGTACGCCGCCACCCACTACGTGACGGGCGACGAGATCATCCAGCGCGCCGTCGGGACGATCGAGGTCGAGCTGCGGGAGCGGCTCCAGGAGTTCGAGCGGGAGGGCAAGCTGCTCGAGGCACAGCGCCTGCGCGTGCGCACCGAGCACGACCTCGAGATGCTCGCGGAGACCGGCGTCTGCTCGGGCGTGGAGAACTACAGCCGGCACCTCGACGGACGGGCGCCGGGGGAGACCCCCTTCACGCTCCTGGACTTCTTCCCCAAGGACTACCTGTGCGTGATCGACGAGAGCCACGTCGCGGTGCCGCAGCTGCACGGGCAGTACGCCGGGGACCGCTCCCGCAAGGACGTGCTCGTGGAGCACGGCTTCCGCCTGCCCTCGGCCAAGGACAACCGGCCGCTGCGCTTCGACGAGTTCGTCGAGCGGGTGCCCCAGTGCGTCTTCGTGTCCGCCACGCCCGGCCCCTTCGAGCTCGAGCACTCGGCGCAGGTGGTGGAGCAGGTCATCCGGCCGACCGGCCTGGTCGACCCCGAGGTCACCATCATGCCGACCAAGGGGCAGGTCGACGACCTCCAGGCCCGGATCGCCCGCACGGTGGCGGCGGGCGGGCGCGTGCTGGTGACGACGTTGACGAAGAAGATGGCCGAGGACCTCACCGACTACCTGGCCGACGCCGGGGTCAGGGTGCAGTACCTGCACTCCGACATCGACACGATCACGCGCATCGAGATCCTGCGCGAGCTGCGCCTCGGGACCGTCGACGTCCTGGTGGGGATCAACCTCCTCCGCGAGGGTCTCGACCTGCCGGAGGTGGCGCTGGTCGCCATCCTCGATGCGGACAAGGAGGGCTTCCTGCGCTCGGCCTCCTCGCTCATCCAGACCATGGGCCGGGCGGCGCGCAACGTCGACGGCGTGGTGGTGCTCTACGCGGACACGGTGACCGACTCCATGCGGGAAGCCGTCTCGGTGACCCAGCGCCGGCGCGAGGTGCAGATGGCCTTCAACCGCGAGCACGGGATCGACCCGCAGACCATCCGCAAGTCGGTGACCGACATCCTCGAGCGCCTGCGCGGCACGAGCGGCGGGGTGGCCAAGGCGGGGCGCAGCCGCGCCGAGGTGCGCAAGAACGCCGCGGTGCGCGGCAACCGTCGGCCGCAGGAGCTGCTGGCCGAGGGGGACGCGTCGACGCCGGCCGAGGCGATGGAGCTGATCACGCAGCTCGAGTCCGAGATGCGCGCGGCGGCGGCCGAGCTCCGCTACGAGGAGGCCGCGCTGCTGCGCGACGAGATCGCCGAACTGCGCGCCACCATCCCCGGTTGACGTAGGGTCGGCCCATGCCCACCACGGCCCAGCTCCGCGAGGCGATGGCGCGCTACGCCGCCGTCGTGAGCGCGAAGGACGCCGACGCCTACGCCGCGCTCTTCACGCCCGACGCCGTCCAGATGGATCCGTACCCGAGCGGGTTGCACGAGGGACGCGACGCCATCAAGACCTTCATCGAGCAGTCGTTCGCCGGCTGCGACACGATGACCTTCGAGGTCGAGGAGGTCCATCCCGTCGCCGACAAGGCGGCCGTCCGGTTCCATATCACGCTCGGTCTGGACGGCGGGGCGACCATGCACATCCGCGGGGTGGAGGTGTTCACGCTGACCGACGACGGCCTCATCTCGGCGGTCGACGCGTACTGGGGCGAGGAGGACCTCACCTTCGCCTGAGGCGCACCCACTCGTCACGGGCCGACAACGTTGGTACCTTGTGTGGCACTCCCCGCCGCAGTAGGAGGCTCCCCATGCGCACCGCCCCTCGCCCCTTTCCGTCGGCCCACAGGGGGGTGCGACGACTCGTGCTCCCATTCGTCGCGGCGATCTCCCTCCTGAGCGGGCTCGGCGTGCTGGCGGTCGGCTCCGGCCCCGCAGCGGCCGCCCCGCCGGCGCAGGGCTGGACGACGATGGAGGCGCCGCTGCCGAGCGATGCCGGCAACGGCTCGACCAACCCCCACGTCTACACGTCCGGCTCGAGCTGCGGCGCGGCCAACGCGTGCGTGACCGTCGGCTGGTACGACGACACGGGCGGCCACACCTGGGGGCTTATCGAGCAGCAGAACGGGACGTCGTGGACCGAGACCGAGGCGCCTCAGCCGTCGTCGAACTCGGGCACGGGGTCCGAGCAGGGCTTCTGGTTCGGCTCAGCCGACTGCGGGTTCCTCTCGCCCTGCCGCCCCGTCTCGTGTCCGACCGCGTCCTCCTGCGTCGCCGTGGGGTCCTACAACGACACCGACGGGTTCCAGGAGCCGGTGGTCGACACCCTCTCCGGCGGGACGTGGACGTCGCAGGAGCCACCGCTCCCTTCGGACGCGGCGACGGACACCACGACGGCCACGCCGCGCAACGCGCTCTACTCCGTGTCGTGCGTGTCGGCGAGCTCGTGCGTTGCCGTGGGGAGCTATGTCAACACCAGCGACGCCCAGGTGGCCATGATCGACACGTTGTCGGGCACCACGTGGAGCACCCTGCCCGTGACGGCGCTGCCCTCGGGGGCTCTGGGGACCTTCGCCGGCCTCACCGGGATCTCGTGCGCCAGCGCCACGTCCTGCGCGGCCTCCGGCTTCTACGAGGACACGGACCACAGCACCAACGGCCTGCTCCTCGTCCTGGCGAACGGGTCCTGGGCGGTCTCCCGGGCACCCGAAGGGCCGAACCCGGGTACCGACGGCGACGGCCACCAGTTCGCGAACGTGATCCAGGTGGTGTGCCCCTCGGCCAGCACGTGCGTCGGCGTCGGCACGTACGAGACCGCCGGCGACAGCGAACAGCCGCTGATCGACACCTGGAACGGGACGACGTGGACGGGCCAGGCGGGCCCGCTCCCTGCGAACATGGTGTCCGGATCGCCCGGCAACGTGCTCGTCGCGGTCTCGTGCGGCTCGTCGACCGCGTGCACGGCGGTGGGTAACTTCTACGCCACGAGCGGGAAGGACCTGGGCCTCATCGACACGCTGTCCGGTGGCACCTGGACCGGGACCGAGGCCCCCCAGCCGGCGAACGTGCCGGCCTACGCCAGCCAGCAATCGTTCCTCTACGAGGTTGCGTGCCCGACTCAGGGCTCGTGTCTCACGGTCGGCGAGTACCAGGCGACCGCCGGCGAGGCGCCGCTGGTCGACACGCTCTCGGCGGGCACCTGGAGCGCACTGGCCGCGCCGCTGCCGAACGGCGCCACGCCCGGAACCGCCGCCACCTACGCCCGGACGGTGGCGTGCGACTCACCGGTCGCCTGTGTGGTCGGAGGCGCGTACACCGATGCGAGCAGCAACACGCAGGGCTTCCTCGATACCTACACCGGCGTCCAGGGCTACTGGCTGGTGGCCAGCGACGGCGGGATCTTCGCCTACGGTAACGCCGGCTTCTACGGGTCGCGGGGCGGCCAGCCCCTCAACAAGCCCATCGTGGGCATGACGGCCACCCCCGACGGCCAGGGCTACTGGTTCGTGGCGGCCGACGGCGGCATCTTCAGCTACGGCGACGCCCAGTTCTACGGCTCGACGGGCAGCCTCGTGCTCAACAAGCCCGTGGTGGGCATGGCGGCCACCCCCGACGGCAGGGGCTACTGGTTGGTCGCCTCCGACGGCGGCATCTTCGCCTACGGCGACGCGCCGTTCCTGGGCTCGAGGGGCGGCCAGCCGCTCAACCAGCCCATCGTGGGCATGGCGGCCACCCCCGACGGCAAGGGCTACTGGCTCGTCGCCTCCGACGGCGGCATCTTCAGCTACGGCGACGCCCAGTTCTACGGCTCCACGGGCAGCCTGCGCCTGAACAAGCCCGTCGTTGGCATGGGCGAGACACCCGACGGCCTCGGCTACTGGCTCGTGGCCAGCGACGGTGGCATCTTCAACTACGGCGACGCCCAGTTCTACGGCTCGACGGGCAGCATCGTGCTGAACAAGCCGGTGGTGGGCATGGCCTCCACGCCGAGCGGCCTCGGCTACTGGCTCGTGGCGAGCGACGGGGGCATCTTCAGCTACGGCGACGCCCAGTTCTACGGCTCCGCCGGGAGCCTCGTGCTGAACAAACCAGTGGTCGGCATGGCGGGCTGAGGCCGCCGCCCCGGTCCGGCCTGCACCGACGCGGCGGACGGACCGGGGTGAGACACCGCGCCGGTATCCTGCCCGGATGGCCGACCGTTTGGTCGTTCGCGGGGCTCGCGAACACAATTTCGCGCGACGTCTCGCTCGACCTGCCGCGGGACAAGCTCATCGTCTTCACCGGGCTGTCGGGTTCGGGGAAGTCCTCGCTCGCCTTCGACACCATCTACGCCGAGGGCCAGCGGCGCTACGTCGAGTCGCTCTCGGCGTACGCCCGCCAGTTCCTGGGCCAGATGGACAAGCCCGACGTGGACTTCATCGAGGGCCTCTCGCCGGCCATCTCCATCGACCAGAAGTCGGCCTCGCGCAACCCCCGCTCGACGGTCGGCACCATCACCGAGGTCTACGACTACCTGCGGCTCCTCTACGCCCGCATCGGCCATCCCCATTGCCCGACCTGCGGCCGGCCCGTGGCCCGCCAGACGCCCCAGCAGATCGTCGACCGGGTCCTCGAGCTGCCCGAGGGCACCCGCTTCCAGGTGCTGGCGCCGGTGGTGCGGGGGCGCAAGGGGGAGTACAGCTCCCTGCTCGACGACCTGGCCAAGCAGGGCTTCGCCCGGGTCCGCGTCGACGGGGTCCCCCTCGAGCTGGCGGAGCGGGCCGAGGTCAACCTGGCCCGCTACGAGATGCACACCATCGAGGTCGTCGTCGACCGCCTCATCCGGCGCGCCAACGTGCGCCAACGCCTGACCGAGTCGATCGAGACGGCGCTCGAGCTCGCCGACGGCACGGCCGAGGTGCTCGTCATGAACGGCTCGGACGAAGGCGACGACGAGGCCATCACCTTCTCCCAGCACCTGGCCTGCACCCATTGCGGGATCAGCTTCGAGGAGCCGGCGCCGCGCAGCTTCTCGTTCAACTCGCCCTACGGCGCCTGCCCCGTCTGCCTCGGCCTCGGGACCAAGTACGAGGTCGACCCCGACCTGGTGGTGCCGGACGACACGCTCTCGCTGGCCGAAGGCGCGCTGGCGCCATGGGCCGGGGCGCGCAGCGAGTACTTCACGGGGCTCCAGGCCGGGGTGGCCGACTTCGGCGGGTTCTCCTTCGACGCCCCGTGGAAGTCGCTCAAGGCCAAGGACAAGAAGCTCGTGCTCTACGGGACGGGCAGCCGCACCATCCGGGTCACCTACAAGAACCGCTTCAACCGCACCCGGTCCTACGACGCGCACTTCGAAGGCATCATCCCGTGGTTGCAGCGGCGCCACGGCGAGGCCGAGTCCGACTGGTCGCGCGAGCAGATCGAGGGCTACATGCGCGAGGTCGACTGCCCCGAGTGCGGGGGGCGCGTCTCAAGCCCGAGTCGCTGGCGGTGACCGTCGGCGGGCGCAACATCTACGAGCTGTGCAGCCTCTCCATCGGGGCGGCGGTGGCGGCCATGGCCGACCTCGAGCTGACCGAGCGCGAGCACCTGATCGCCGACCGCGTGTTCAAGGAGGTGCGGGAGCGGATGCAGTTCCTGCTCGACGTCGGGCTGGACTACCTCTCGCTGGCCCGCTCCGCCGGCACGCTCTCGGGTGGGGAGGCGCAGCGCATCCGCCTGGCCAGCCAGATCGGCAGCGGCCTGGTCGGCGTGCTCTACGTGCTCGACGAGCCCTCCATCGGCCTGCACCAGCGCGACAACCAGCGTCTCATCGCGACGCTCGAGCGCCTGCGCAACCTCGGCAACACCGTCATCGTCGTCGAGCACGACGAGGAGACCATCCGCACGGCGGACTACGTCGTCGACATCGGCCCGGGTGCGGGAGAGCACGGCGGCAACATCGTGCACGCCGGGCCGGTCACCGGGCGCGGCGGCCTGGTGGCGAACAAGGCCTCCATCACCGGGCAGTACCTCTCGGGCAAGAAGTCGATCCCGGTGCCGG
This sequence comes from uncultured Acidimicrobiaceae bacterium, assembly GCA_963788585.1. Lineage (GTDB taxonomy): Bacteria > Actinomycetota > Acidimicrobiia > Acidimicrobiales > RAAP-2 > Bog-473. Next base: position 335,008 of record CAWBHA010000006.1, on the reverse strand, counting down.
CGCGCCGCCGGCCGGGCACCGGCGACGTCGTCACCGTGCGCGGCGCGAAGGAGCACAACCTGCGCGACATCGACGTGTCGTTCCCGCTGGGCTGCCTGATCGCCGTGACGGGGGTGTCGGGATCGGGCAAGTCGACACTCGTCAACGACATCCTGCTGCGCTCGCTGGCCCAGCACCTGCACCGGGCCAAGGCACTGCCCGGGCGGCACCGCAAGGTGGAGGGGATGCAGTTCCTCGACAAGGTGGTCGACGTCGACCAGGCGCCCATCGGCCGCACGCCGCGCTCGAACCCGGCGACCTACACCGGGGTCTTCGACCACATCCGCAAGCTGTTCGCGCAGACGGCCGAGGCGAAGGTCCGCGGCTACCAGCCGGGGCGCTTCTCCTTCAACGTGCGGGGCGGGCGCTGCGAGGCCTGCGCGGGGGACGGGACGATCAAGATCGAAATGCACTTCCTGCCCGACGTGTACGTGCCGTGCGAGATCTGTCACGGGGCGCGCTACAACCGCGACACCCTCGAGATCACCTTCCGGGGCAAGACCATCGCCGACGTGCTCGACATGTCGTGCGAGGAGGCGCTCGGCTTCTTCGCGCGCCAGCCCCCGATCGCGCGCCACATGCAGACCCTGGTCGACGTCGGGCTCGGCTACGTCCGCCTGGGCCAGCCCGCCCCCACGCTCTCGGGCGGCGAGGCCCAGCGGGTCAAGCTGGCGAGCGAGCTGAGCCGCCGCCCGACCGGGCACACCTTCTACATCCTCGACGAGCCGACGACCGGGCTCCACTTCGACGACACCCGCCGGCTGCTCGAGGTGCTCGGCCGGCTGGTGGACCAGGGGAACACGGTCGTGGTGATCGAGCACAACCTCGACGTGGTCAAGACGGCCGACTGGATCATCGACCTCGGCCCCGAGGGCGGCGACAAGGGTGGCACCGTCATCGCCGAGGGCACGCCCGAGCAGGTGGCCAAGACGGCGGGCAGCTACACCGGCGAGGTGCTCAAGCCGGTGCTCGGCCGGGCCAAGTAGCCGGCCTCCGGCTCAGGAGAAGTGCGTGCGCGGGCGCTCGAGCTTTGCCCCGTCGAGGAAGGTGTCGACCTTCTCGTTGTAGAAGGCGACGAGGCCGGCGATGGGGAGCAGGTCACGGGTCGGGAAGTCGTAGGCCCACGCCAGGTCGGGGTGCGTGCGCCCGTCGACCCGGGCGGACCAGTAGCCGCTCGTCGTGCCCTTGTAGGGACAGGCGGTGACCGTGTCGCTGGGCACCAGCGTGGTGAAGTCGACGTCGGTCCGGTTGAGGTAGTAGCGGGTCGGCAGCCCGGTCTCGAAGACGAGCACCGGAGAGGAGGACTCGGCCAGCACGACGCCGTGCGACTCGACGCGGACCCGGCGGCTGGAGCGGATGGCGTCGACGCGGGTGTAGGGGTTGCGCGGGTGGACGAAGACCTGCTCGTCCTCCTCGAACCAGGCGTCCAAGGCCGACCAGGCGAAACGGACGGTGTCGTCGAGGCCCTGCACCTTGGCTGCGCCGAGGACGAACGCGGCGTGCGGGCGGTCGGCGTCGCCGACGCGGAGCCCGTGGTGCCGGACGTCCCCCCTCGGCGTCCCTTCGGTCGTTCCCTCGTCGACCAGCGCGTCGGCGTCCACGTCGGCCAGCGGGATGTAGTACTGCGGGTAGGCCGGCCATTCCCAGACGTAGCGGGCCCCGGTCGTGTCGAGCACCTTCCGGGCGCCGAGGTAGGCCCGGATCCGACGGGGGACGGGCTCGACGTGGTTGGCCTCGACGAGGGGTGCGGGGTAGTCGCTCACCGGTTGACCTCCAGACGGCTCACTGGCACGAGCGCTGCCGACCCTACCGGTGCCACCACCCGGCCCGGCGCCCGCCCCGATCGGCGGGCGGTGACGCGCTCAGGTGATGGCGAGCATCCGCTCGAGCGCCACCTTGGCCCATTCGGTCGTATCCGCGTCGACGACGATCCGGTTGCGCACGTCGCCGTCGACCAGTCCCTCGAGGATCCAGGCCAGGTGCTGGGGGTCGATGCGCGACATGGTGGAGCAGGGGCACACCAGCGGGTCGAGGCAGACGATCGTCTTGTCCGGCGACTCGTCGTCCAGCCGCTTCACGAGATGGATCTCGGTGGCCACCCCGATGACCGATCCCGCCGGTGCGGCGCCCACGGCGCGGATGATGGCGTCGGTCGAGCCGGTGATGTCGCCCCGCTCGACCACCTCGTGCGCGCATTCGGGATGCACCATCACGATCCCGTCCGGGTGCTCGGCCCGGAAGGCCTCGACGTGTTCGGGGCGGAAGCGCTGGTGCACGGAGCAGTGCCCCTTCCACAGCAGCAGCGTGGACTCCTTGACCTCGCGGTCGCTCAGCCCGCCCAGTGGTTGGCGCGGGTTCCACACGCGCATGTCGTCGGCCCCGTAGCCCAGCTCGTAGCCGGTGTTGCGACCGAGGTGCTGGTCGGGGAAGAAGAGCACCCGCTCTCCCCGCTCGAGGGCCCAGGTGAGCACGGCCCGCGCGTTGGAGGAGGTGCAGACCGCGCCGCCGTGACGGCCCACGAAGGCCTTCAACGCGGCGGCGGAATTCATGTAGGTCACCGGGATCAGCGTGTCGACGTCGATCACCTGGGCCAGGTCGTCCCACGCCTCCTCGACCTGGTCGATGTCGGCCATGTCGGCCATGGAACAGCCGGCGTTGAGGTCGGGGAGGAGCACCTGCTGGTGCGCGCCGGTCAGCACGTCGGCCGACTCGGCCATGAAGTGCACGCCGCAGAAGACGATGAACTCGGCCTCGCTCTGGCCGGCGGCCAGCCGGGAGAGGCCGAAGGAGTCGCCCCGTGCGTCCGCCCAGCGCATCACGTCGTCGCGCTGGTAGTGGTGGCCGAGGACGAAGAGCCGCGACCCGAGCGCGGCCTTGGCCCGGCCGATCATGGCGGCCAGCTCGTCGTCGGTCGCGGCCGTGTAGCGCTCCGGGAGTGGCGCCTGAAGCCTGAGCATGTTGTCTGCCCCCTTTGAGGGAGAGCATCGATCTGGCCGGCGGGGACAGCCTGGTCGCCCATCCGCGGGTATGTCGGCCTCGATGCGAGGTTGTGTGCCGGAAACCAGGCCGGCGCCGCCAGTGTACCGCCGCCGCCCGGCGGCTGCGCGAGAGTGGGCCTGATGCAGTATCGGCCGCCCACCGGCTCAATCCCGGATGCCCCGGGGTGCTACCAGTTCGTCGACGCCGAGGGGCGCGTGCTCTACGTCGGGAAGGCCAAGTCCCTGCGCCACCGCCTGCCCAACTATTGGCAGGACTCGGCCAAGCTCATGCCCCGCACGTCGCAGATGGTCGCCCAGTCCGACCACGTGGAGTGGATCGTGGTGGACAGCGAGGTCGACGCGCTGATCCTCGAGCACTCGCTGATCCAGGCGCACCTGCCGCGCTACAACGTCCGGCTCAAGGACGACAAGAGCTATCCCTGGCTCGCCGTCACGCTCAACGAGGAATGGCCGCGGCCGGCCGTCGTGCGCGGACGCAAGCGCAAGGGCGTGCGCTACTTCGGCCCGTACGGCAACGCGGGCGCCATCCGGGCCACGCTCGACCTGTTGGTGCGGAGCTTTCCGGTGCGCACGTGCTCCGACACCAAGTTCGCCCGCCACGAACGCCTGGGCCGCCCCTGCCTCCTCTACGACATCGACCGCTGCTCGGGCCCCTGTGTGGGTGCCGTCGACCACGCCGCCTACGACGGCTACGTCAACGACCTGATGGGGTTCCTCTCGGGCGACACCGAGCCGGTCCTGGCGCGGCTCGAGGCCGAGATGCTGGCGGCCTCGGAGGACCTGCAGTTCGAGCGGGCGGCGCGCCTGCGCGACCGCATCGCCGCGGTGCACAAGGCGGCGGAGACCCAGCAGATGGTGTCGGACCGCGCCGAGGACTTCGACGTCGTCGGCCTGGCGGAGGACCCGCTCGAGGCCTCGGTGCAGATCTTCCGGGTGCGACGCGGCCGCGTCGTCGGACACCGGGGCTTCGTGGCCGAGAAGGTCGAGGACCTCTCCGGCGCCGAGCTCATGGCGCTCGTCGTCTCGCAGGTCTACGGCGCGGAAGGGGCCGAGGTGCCGCGGCGCGTCCTCGTCCCCGAGGTGCCGGACGATCGCGAGCTGCTGCAGAGCTGGCTGCGCGGTGTCCGGGGCGGCCCGGTGGACATCGCCGTCCCCCAGCGCGGCGCCAAGCGGGCGCTGCAGGAGACGGTGACGCGCTCGGCCGGCGAGGACCTGGCCCGTCACCGGCTGCGCCGGGCGGCGGACCACAACGCGCGGTCCAAGGCGCTCACCGAGCTACAGGACGCGCTGTCCCTGCGCGAGGCCCCGTTGCGCATCGAGTGCTACGACATGAGCCACCTGCAGGGGACCGACTACGTGGGCTCCATGGTCGTGTTCGAGGACGGCCTGGCGAAGCGGGCGGACTACCGGCGCTTCACGGTCAAGTCGGTGCCCGGCAATGACGACTATGCAGCCATGGAAGAGGTGCTGACGCGCCGGCTCACCGCGTTGCGGGACGAGCGGGCTGCGCGGCCGGACGCCCGGCCGCGGCGGTTCGCCTATCGGCCCAACCTGATCGTGGTCGACGGCGGCAAGGGCCAGCTCCACGTGGCGGAGCGTGCCGTCGCCGCCCTCGGCCTCGGCGACGAGATCGAGCTCGCCGCGCTGGCCAAGCAATTCGAGGAGGTCTACCGGCCCGGGTCGCCCGAGCCGGTCCGCCTGCGCCGCGGCTCCGACGCCCTGTACCTGCTCCAGCGCCTGCGCGACGAGGCCCACCGCTTCGCCATCACCTTCCACCGCGAGCGCCGGGGCAAGCGCATGACCCGCAGCCTGCTCGACGACATCCCCGGCCTGGGGCCGACGCGCAAGGCACGCCTGGTCAAGGAGCTCGGCGGGGTCAACGCCGTGCGGTCGGCGACACTGGAGCAGCTGCAGTCGCTGTCGTGGCTCCCCGATGCCGTCGGTCTCGCCGTCTACGACGGCGTGCGCAAGGCTGGGGGACGATGAGCGAGTTCGTCGTGGTCACCGGGATGTCGGGCGCCGGGCGCTCCACCGCGGCGGCCGCCCTGGAGGACATGGGTTGGTTCGTGATCGACAACCTGCCGGCCGGGCTCATCATGAAGATGGCGGAGATGGTGGACCGGCCGGGGTCCGGCATCGAGCGGATCGCGCTGGTCATCGGCCGCGGCGGCAGCAACACGGGCCCGGAGTACTTCGACGATCTGCCCGACGTGCTCGACGAGCTGCGCGCCACGCGCCGGCGCGTGCGCGTCGTCTTTCTGGACGCCCCGGACGAGGTGCTGGTGCGCCGCTACGAGGGCACACGGCGGCGGCACCCGCTGGCGGCGCGGCGGCGTGGAGGAGTCCATCGCCGACGAGCGCAAGCTGCTCGAGGCGGTGCGCGAGCGGGCGGACCTCCTGGTCGACACGGGCGAGCTGAACTCGAACCAGCTGCGCTCGCGCGTCCTGGAGGCCTTCGGGGACGTCGAGGCCCCGCACATGCAGACCTCGGTGATCTCCTTCGGCTACAAGCACGGCATCCCGCTCGACGTCGACATCGTCTTCGACTGCCGCTTCCTGCCGAACCCGTTCTGGGTCGAGGAGCTGCGCAGCTTCAGCGGGCTGGAGCAGCCGGTGCGCGACTACGTGCTCGGCCAGCCCGAGTCGCTGGCCTTCCTCGAGAAGGTGGACGACCTGTTGACGAGCATCCTGCCGGCGTTCGTGCGCGAGGGGAAGTCGTACCTGACCGTCGCCATGGGCTGCACCGGCGGACGGCACCGGTCCGTGACGCTGGCCGAGGCGCTGGCGGCACGGTTGGGCGCCCACGGGGTGGCCGTGTCGGTCTTCCACCGGGACGTCGACCGGTGAGCGCGGGCCCCGCGGTCGTGGCCATCGGCGGTGGGCACGGGACGGCGGTGACGCTGCGGGCGGCTCGCCGCTACGCCGGACTGCTCACGGGCGTCGTCTCGGTGGCCGACGACGGCGGCAGCAGCGGGCGGCTGCGCGAATTGCTCAACGTGGTGGCGCTCGGCGACATCCGCAAGTGCCTGGTCGCCTTGGCCGACGAGGACTCCGCGCTGGCCGTCGCCTTCGGGCGCCGGTACGACGAGGGAGAGCTGGCCGGGCACGCGCTGGGCAACCTGATCCTGGCCGGCCTCATCGATGCCACGGGCGACCTGCTGGCCGGGATCGACGAGGCCGCCCGCTTGCTCGGCGCCGGGGGCGAGGTCCTGCCCGCCACCACCGAACCGGTGGTGCTCAAGGCCGAGGCGGCACGCGGCACCGTCGCCGGACAGGTGGCGGTGAAGGGCACGCCCGACATCGGCACGGTCTCCCTCGTGCCCGCCGACGCGCCGCCGCCGCCGCTGGCCCTGGAGCGGATCGCCGGGGCCGACCAGATCGTGATCGGTCCGGGGTCCTTGTTCACCAGCGTGTTGGCCGCCGTGGCGGTGCACGGCATCGCCGACGCGGTGGCCTCCTCGGAGGCCCAGGTGGTCTACGTCTGCAACCTGCGCCAAGAGGCCCGGGAGACGGAAGGCTACGACGTGGCGGCCCACGTGGCGGCCCTGGCCAGGCACGATGTCGCCGTGGACGTCGTCCTGTGTGACAGCATCGGGGGTATGGGCATCGGCCCGACGGATGTGACGGTGCGCGACGTTCCCCTGACGGGTGTGAACACCCTGGTCCACAGCCCGGCCAAACTGGCGCAGGTGCTGTCCGGTCTGCTGGCATAGTCGGCCTGAGGCGGAGAGGAAGGGACGACATGACGGTGCGGGTCGGCATCAACGGCTTCGGTCGAATCGGCCGCAACTTCCTGCGCGCCGTCCTGGCCACGGGCGCCGACATCGACGTCGTCGCCGTGAACGACCTGACCTCGGCCGACATGCTGGCCAATCTGCTGCGCTACGACTCCACGCACGGGCGGCTCCCCGTCCCCGTCGACGTGGAAGGCAGCGACCTCTTGGTGGGGGAGCGCCACATCCGCGTCCTGGCCGAGCGCGAGCCGGCGCACCTGCCGTGGGACGACCTGGGCGTCGACCTGGTCATCGAGTCCACCGGGCGTTTCACCAGCCGGCCCGAGGCGGCGGCGCACCTCGGGGGATCGGTGAGACGAGTGGTCATCTCGGGCCCGTCGGGTGACGCCGACGCCACCTTCGTGATGGGGGTCAACGACGAGGACTTCGACCCCGAGCGGCACGTCGTCGTCTCGAACGCGTCGTGCACGACGAACTGCTTCGTGCCGATGGTCAAGGTGGTCGACGAGGCCTTCGACATCGTGAGCGGTCTCATGACCACGGTGCACGCGTACACCAACGACCAGAACCTGCTCGACCTGACCCACAAGGACATGCGCCGGGCGCGGGCGGCGGCCGTGAACGTCGTGCCGACCTCGACCGGGGCGGCGCGGGCCACGAACCTCGTGCTCGAGGCGATGAAGGGCCGGCTCGACGGCATCTCGCTGCGGGTGCCGGTCCCCGCCGGGTCCATCACGGACTTCACGGCCGTGGTGCAGGGGAACCCGACGGTGGCCGAGGTCAACGGCGCCTTCGCCGAGGCCGCGGCCAAGCCGCCGCTCGACCACGTGCTCGAGTACACCGAGGACCCGATCGTCTCGAGCGACATCGTGGGCTCACCGGCATCGTGCACCTTCGACAGCGGCCTGACCATGGTCATGCCGATCACGGACGAGCTCGCACTGGTCAAGACGTTCGGCTGGTACGACAACGAGTGGGGCTACTCCAACCGGCTCGTCGACCTGACCCTCGTGGTAGGCGGCTGAGCCACGTGGATCCGTTACGCGGCATCCCGCTGATCGGGGATCTCCCCGAGCTCGACGGGAAGCGCGTGCTCGTGCGGGTCGACTTCAACGTGCCCTTGCACATCGGTGTGCGGGGGAAGGCCACCGTGGCCGACGACTTCCGCATCACGGCGGCGCTGCCGACGCTGCGGCTGCTCCAGGACGAGGGGGCCGAGGTCGTGGCGGCGTCACACCTCGGGCGCCCCGGGGGAGCGCCCGACCCGCGCTGGGAGATGGACCCGGTGCGCGAGCGCCTCGAGGCCCTCTGCCCGGGCGTGAGCCTGACCGAGAACCTGCGCTTCGACCCCGGTGAGAAGGCGAACGACCCCGCCCTCGTGCAGCGGCTCATCGCCGGCTGCGACGCCTACGTGGACGAGGCCTTCGGCGCCGCGCATCGCAGCCACGCCTCCATCGTGGGGCCGCCCGCGTTCCTGCCGAGCGCAGCCGGGCTCCGCTTCGCCCGCGAGATCGAGGTGCTGGGCGGCATCCTCGAGAAGCCGGCGCGGCCGTTCGTGGCCGTCGTCGGGGGCGCCAAGGTCGCCGACAAGTTGGCCGTGCTGCGGAAGCTGGCGTCCAAGGTGGACACGCTCCTCGTGGGGGGCGGGATGGCCTACACGTTCCTGGCCGCCCGGGGCCAGCACGTCGGGAACTCGCTGTTCGACCCGGACCACCTGGAGGACTGCCGCGAGCTGCTCCAGTCGGGCGTGCGCATCGTGCTGCCGACCGACACGCGCGCCCTGGAGCCCGGCGGCACCTGCGGGCCGCTGGGGCAGGTCCAGGGGCCCCGCGGCAGCGTCAAGGTGATCGAGGGCGACCTGCCCGACGGGTGGACCGGCCTCGACATCGGGCCGGACTCGGCGGCGGCCTTCGCCGAGGTCGTGGCCACGGCGGGAACGGTCCTGTGGAACGGCCCGCTCGGCGCCTTCGAGGACCAGCGCTTCTCGTCCGGCACCCGCATCGTGGCCGAGGCGGTCGCCCTCTCCCCGGGCTTCACCGTGGTCGGCGGCGGCGACAGTGCGAGCGCGCTGGAGGACCTCGGCCTCTCGGACAAGGTGGACTTCCTCTCGACCGGTGGCGGCGCGTCCCTGGCCTACATCGAGCGGGACGGGCACCTGCCTGGCATCGACGCGCTGCGCCAGGCTCCCAACGCACCCCGGGGGTGAGCACGCGCCGCCCGCTCGTGAGCGGGAACTGGAAGATGCACCACGACCACATCGAGGCGCTGCACACCGTGCGGGACCTCGGCCTGCGGCTGAAGCCCGAGGACGTGGCGCGCGTCGACGTGTCGGTCCACCCGCCCTTCACCGATCTGCGCACGGTGCAGACGCTGGTCGAGAAGGAGCACATTCCCGTGGCGCTCGGCGCGCAACACTGCTCCGACGAGGACGCCGGCGCGCGTACGGGCGAGGTGAGCCCGCGCTTCCTGGCCCGGCTCGCGACGACCTATGTCATCGTCGGGCACTCGGAGCGGCGCACGCTCTTCGGCATGGACGACGCCACCGTCGCCGCCACGCTGCGCGCCGTCCTGCGTCACGGCATGACGCCCATCGTGTGCGTGGGGGAGACCGAGGAGCAACGCAGCCGGTCGCTGACCGAGGGCGTCCTGGAGGAGCAGGTGATGGCGGCGCTCTCGGGGTTGGCGACCGAGGTGGTGGCCGGTCTGGTGGTGGCCTACGAGCCTCTCTGGGCCATCGGGACGGGGACGCCGGCGACGGCGGTGGACGCCGAGGACGCCGCGGTGTTCATCCGCTCCTTGGTGGCCAAGGTGGGCGGGGACGAGGCGGCGGGGGCGGTGCGCATCCAGTACGGCGGGTCGGTGAACGCCGAGAACGCCGCAGACCTGATGACGGAGCCCGACGTGGACGGCCTCCTGGTGGGCGGGGCCAGCCTGGAGGCGGCGGCCTTCACCGACATCATTCGCGCCACCGCCGCCTGCTACCGTTCCTAAGCCGAATCAGGCGAAGCGGCGAGTTGGAGGCTCCTCCGTTGCTGGCAACCATTTCCACGTTGACCTGGGTGTACATCGTTCTCGAGGTGCTGGCCGCGCTCGGGCTCATCTTCCTGATCCTCATGCACAGCGGGAAGGGTGGCGGGCTGTCCGACATGTTCGGGGGCAGCGTGGGGGCGGCGGCCCAGGGGTCGACGGTCGTCGAGCGGAACCTTGACCGCATCACGGTCACCGTCGCCATCATCTTTGCCTTCGCGACGATCACGCTGGATCTCCGGCTGCAGTGACGGGCCGGGGCCGACGCCCCCGGTGGCGATGGCTTGTCGGAACGATCGGGGCCTTCGCCCTCCTCGCGTCGGCCTGCGGGAGCAGCGGCGGTGGCGGCACGACGGTCACCTACGTCGGGGTGGCGGGCGGCGCCATCTCCTTCGGCATGACCCAGAGCGTGACGGGCTGCAACCCCAACACGATCGAAGGGGACACGCCCGGAACCCTCACCGTCCTCGGCGCCGTCCTGCCGAGCCCTTTCGTGGTCGGTGCCGACGGGATGCCCACGCCGAACTCGGAGCTGACCGAGTCTGCCGAGCCGGTCAGCCTCAACCCCCAGACCGTCGTGTACACCTTGAACCCCAAGGCCGTGTGGTCCGACGGCGTGCCCATCTCCGCGGCAGACTTCAAGTACGCCTGGGAGCAACAGCGCGGTGATCCCGTCGTGTCCTCGCCCGACGTGACGAGCATCGCCGGCTACCGGGACATCGCCTCGGTGACCGGGTCCAACGGCGGCCGCACCGTGACGGTGAAGTTCAAGAAGAGCTTCGGCGACTGGGAGTCGCTCTTCAACAACCTCGTGCCCGCCCACGTGATGGAGAAAGTCGGGATGGAACCCGGCCTGTCCGACCGTGAACCCGGCCATCGACCTCTCGGGAGGCCCGTTCAAGATCGCCTCGGTCTCGGGCCAGACCATCACGCTGGTGCAGAATCCAAGGTGGTGGGGGACGCCGGCCAACGCCCGCTCCATCACGGTGCACGTGGCCGCTTCGACCCAGCAGCTGGGCCAGTGGATGGGCTCGGGCTACGTGCAGGTGGCGCAGCCCACCACGGTGACCCGGGGCTTCCTCACCCAGATGACGGGTCTGCCGGGGGCGCAGAGCGACGTGGACACGTCGGCGACGCTGCTCCAGCTCGACATGGCGAGCTCGCTCCAGTCCAACCTCTCGCCGGACCTGCGCGCGGCGATCGCGCTGACGATCAACCGCCAGGACCTGGTCAACCAGGAGGTGAGCTGGGCCGTGCCGGGCATCGAGGTGGCGGACAGCCACGTCTACGTGCAGGGGCAGCAGAACTACAAGCCCACGTCGGGTTCGGCCCCGACGTCGACCATCCCGCCGTCGTCTTCGTCGACGTCGACGACGGTCGTCGGCGCCGGCGGCAGTGTGAACTTCCCGGTGACGCCGGTGCCGGACCAGGCGAGCGACCTTCATTCAGGCGGCCGGGCTGAGCCGCTCGGGGGGCACGCCGTACTACCACTCGGACTTCGGGACGCCCTTCCAGCTGCACCTGACCTACGACGCCAGCGACCCGTGGGCGGCGGCGACGGCGCCGATCATCCGCTCCGAGCTGCAGGCGGCGGGGCTGGACACGACGCTCTACGCGGCCGACGGCGCGGCGAAGACGGGCCAGGTGCTGGCAGACGGGTTCGCCGACCTGGCGGTGCTGCCGGTGACGTTCACCCCGTACATGAGCCAGACCCTGTCGTGGTACACGACACTGCTGGGGCCGCCGGGGAAGAACGGCAGCGAGGACTGGACGAACTACCAGAACAACCAGTTCGACCAGACCGTGCAGACGGCGTCGGAGCAGCTCAACCCCAACACGGCGGCCGGGTACTACAACCAGGCCGACACGCAACTGTGGGACGAGATGGTGTCGCTGCCGCTCTTCGCGGAGCCGGCGGCGTTCGCGTGGAGCAGGACCATCGGGGGCGTGACCCCGACGCCCCGCAGCACCAGCCTCCTGTGGTTCGCCCAGCTGTGGGCGGTAAGACAGCCGGAGTCGACCAACAACACGACCCCGTCGCTGCCCGGTCAGTAGGCGAGGAAGCGGCCGCTTCGCCCGGGCCGGAGGCCGCGAGCCGGCCCCCTGATCGGGGAAAGGGGGCGATGACCACGCGCTACGATCTCCGGACGCTGCATTCCAGTTGGAACCTCGTCGGAGTGGCGGAATAGGCAGACGCGCCAGCTTGAGGGGCTGGTGCCCGCAAGGGCGTGGGGGTTCAAGTCCCCCCTCCGACACTCTCTAAAACTGACGGAGATGCTTGACACTCCGGGCCTCTGACTCCTAGGAGACGGAGATGACAGAGGCACAGATGGATCGCGAGGTGAAGCGCCGCCTGGCGATCTTCAACCACGCCGAAGAAGTGACCGGCAATGTGGCGATGACCTGCCGCTACTACGGGATCACACGCCAGACCTTCTACTGCTGGAGGAGGCGCTACGAGGAACTCGGCGAGGATGGGCTCAGACCCCGCCCAAAGCGCCCCAAGTTCAGCCCCCGGGCCACCCAGGTCGACGTGGTCGGCAAGATCATCTACCTGCGGCAGAACGATCACTTCGGGCCGGCCAAGATCGCCATGTATCTCAAGCGCTATCACGACGTGGAGATCTCTCACTCGGGGGTCTGGCGGATTCTGAAGCGCCTGGACATGAACCGCCTGCCGACCTCACAGCGCTACAAGCGCCTCGACAAACGGTGGCAGCGCTACGAGAAGCAGCTCCCAGGTCACCAGGTCCAGATCGACGTCAAGTTCATCGCCCCGATCAAGGGCGCACAAAAGAAGAAGTACTACCAGTTCACGGCCATCGACGACTGCACCAGGCTGCGGGTGCTGCGCATCTATCCGGCCCTGAATCAGAAGACGGCGATCCAGTTCGCCGACTACGTCCTCGAGCGATTGCCTTTCGTCGTCCAACAGATCCAGACGGACAACGGCCCCGAATTCGGCTCATCGTTCCATTACCACGTGCTCGACAAAGGGGTCGGACACCGCTACATCAAGCCTCGGACGCCGAGACTCAACGGCAAGGTGGAGAGATCCCACCGGATCGACGCCGAGGAGTTCTACCGGCTCCTTGAGGGGGCCGTCATCGACGACGCCAAGATCTTCAACAACAAGCTCCGGGAGTGGGAGGACTACTACAACTACCATCGCCCCCACGGCGGCCTGGGCGGCCAAACCCCCTACGAACGGCTACAGCAGAAGACCAAGGCCCGCGTGTAAGCGGTCCCCGTCAGTTGCACACCCGCTCCGACACCCGAGCTGACCAGCAAAAACGCATGGCCGCATGGTCGGGCGTTTCGCATTGCTGGACGCCCGTTGCCTCCGCGTTGCCTAGCGAGATTTAACGCGGCGCGATGTCGACGATGTCGGCGCCCGAGTCCGACGCACCCGGCGCGGGGTTCAGTAGCGCGCCGAGGCGGTCTGCGACCTCGCGGTATCGCTCGTCTGTGGCGTGCTGGTACCGCAGCGCAGCCGTGTGGGTGCGGTGTCCGAGTTGGTGCATCAGTTCGGGAAGTGTGGCGCCGGCTACGGCTGCCCACGTCGCCCCCGAGCCGCGCAGGTCGTGGGAGTGCAGCCCGTCACCTGGCCGAGCGGCAGGCTTCCGCCTACCGCGGCCGGAACTTTGTTCTCCGCAGCGGGTGACCTTCCGGGCTGGTGAACAGCAGGGCGTCAGGTTCGTCGCCGGCGTATTGCGCTAGGTGGTCCTCGATGATCGGAACGAGCTCGGTCGGGATGTCGACCACCCGCCCACTGTCCGTCTTGGGAGACTTGAACAGGGTTTTGCCGCCAGCCAGCTCCACGAGCTGCTCTTCGACGTGGATCTTGCGGTGGAGAAGATCGACCCGGGCCCGTCGCAGGCCGGCCAGCTCACCGAATCGCAGCGAGCACCAGGCGCCGAGGATGACGAGAGCGCGGTACTGGCCCTCGATGGGGTCTGCGATTGCGAGCACCTGCTCGCGCTTCCTACCTCGCCCCCGGGATGTTCTTTCAGAGGTCGGGGGAAACGAACTGTCCCAGTTCAAGGTGCCGCGAGACCCACGATGGGCCGGTTGAGCGGCCGCAAAGGCACGTGACCCGGCCGTTCGCGAAATCGTGCGACCGCGAGAGCGGCCCTCCCAAATGGGAGGGCCGTCGCACGCCCCCGAGCCTCGCCCAGGTAGAGAATCGGGAATGACTACCGCCGATCGCCAGGGTGGACCCAAGGCGCAGGCTTCAGAAGCGTGCACAACACATCGGCAACAGTTGTCTGCCGGTTGAGCATTTTTGGTATCGGAACGCCCGGTTGGCACTCGGAAACGATTGTGTCCGGAGTGCTTTGGCGGCCCCGGACACATTGCCCGTGCTCGACCTCGGCCAACCAGCCAGTTGGGCACTGTGCACCCAGGAGCCGGCCCCGTCAGTGTGAGTCCATTCGCTTGGCGGGGCCGCTCCGCGTCTCGCTCCCCGTGTCAACGGACCGTCAATTGCGGGTGGACTCCGTATCAGCGCGGCACGGGACCAATCAAACGCTGGTGCGGGTCTCGCCATCCGCGCCAGGTAAGCCCGTCGTCACGATCGGGCGTGATTTGACCCTCGCCTCGCTTGCCGGGGGTCGAATCGCGGTAAGACGGCCGGCGCCGCGACGCGAAACGACCCCGACCCGATTGCGCGGCCGGGAAGGAGTGGTTCTGACGGAATGCGATCATCCTCGAACCGGTGCGTCCTCAAGGGGTCAACGCAACGCTTCGGCGAATGCCTGAGATGGTGGCATCCAGCCCAGTGTCTGTCGAGGGCGTCGGTTCAGGGAGCGTGCGATGGCGTTGAGCTGTTGCTGTGAGTACAACGACAGGTCGGCGTTCCCTTGAGGACGCAGCCGTACGGGGGCAGAGGGCTCAGGAGGTCAGTTGTTCACCGTGATCGAGATTGGCGCGCTGGTCCCGCTCACCCCGCCGGCATAGGACGCCACGCTCTGCAGGGTGTAGCTCCCGTCGAGCACGCCTGCGGTGTTCCATGCCGCGGCCCATCCGACGTAGGTCAAGGTGGCGCTGGCGATGACCTGGTCGCTCAGGTCCGAGGGCCCACCGCTCAGCTCGTAGGTGACGGTGGAGACGTCGGAGCTGGCGGTGGCGTCGAGGTACTGGGAGCCCTTGAGCGTGGCGCCGGCGGCCGGCAGGACGACCGTGGTCGTCGGCGTCGGGTTGTCCACCGTGAGGCTGACGGCGGTGCTGGTGTCGCTGCCGGCATCGGCGTCGGCGGCCACGCTCTCGAGCGTGTAGGCGCCGTTGGGCACGCTGGCGCTATTCCATTGGGCCAGCCAGCCGACGATGGTGGGCGTGCCCGTGGCGATCACCTGGTCGCTCAGATCAGATGGCCCGCCGCTGAGCTCGAAGAGGACCTTGTTGACCCCGGGGCCGTTGCCGGCCTCGGCATCGAGATAGGGGCGACCGCTGAGGGTCGACCCGCTGGCGGGGACGAGGACACGAGTGAAGTACTGGGTGGTTGGTTCAACGATCACCTGGAAGGTCCCGGTCGCGACATCGCCGTTGTCGTCGAGGACCTGGCAAGTGACAGTGCTCGAGAACAACGGGAAAGTCGACCCCGACGCGGGGGTGCAGGCGCCCGGTGTCGTTCCGGCGATGGCCGGCGGCATCGACCACGTCGCGACCGCCCCGGCCTGGCTCGTCGCCGTCACGCTCTGGTTCGAGGGCATGACGATGGTGCCGGTGAAGTTGGCGCCGGTCAAGGTTGCGCTTTCGTCCACGGTTACTTGGACGAATCCAGTGGAGGTGACTTGGTCTTCCATGGCTGCGCCGCTGAGATTCGCGTCGGTCAAGTTGGCATCGGTCAGGTTGGCACCGCCGAAGCCGGTCCCGGTCAGATTGGCCCCGCTGAGATTCGCGCCGGTGAAGTCGACTTCCGCGAAGGCACTCCCAACAGGGGGAGCAGGAGGTGGAATGGACGGGTCTGCGAAAGTGACCCCGGCCCAGACGACGATGCCGGACAGGTTGGCGTCGGTCAGATTGGCGTCGGTGAGGACGACGGCAGCGCAGTCGCTGTAACCACAATCGGCAAAAGTCGAGCCGGCGAAGTCGGAGTACGACAGATTGAGCCCACTGAAGTCTGCACCTGCGAGGTCCGAACCCGCACAGCTGGTGAAGTGCGTTGGCGAGGGGTTCGAGACGACGGTGCAGCCGTCGATGACCGTGTCGGCCGAGGCCGGCGTCGCAGACGCCGTGGCCAAGAATGGTGTGACAAATGCGACGGCTATCACCAGAGCCGAGCCGCTCGCCCGTAGAAGTCGTCCAACCATTACGGCAACCCCCGATCTCGCGACGCCCGATTTTACGATCGGCCCCGCGGTTCTGCCAGCGAAAATGGAGAGACACGCCTCGTACTCGCCAGCAGGTACTGGCTTTACAGTACTCCCTGGACTCTGCCCCGCTCGTGCCGTACTGGGCTACTTACTACCACGCGTCTTCTGGGTCTCTTACAAGGGTTCCGCGCCAGTCAAAGAGAACTCCCTCAGTCGGCACACCTACATCATCGCCCACTCATGCCATCTGCTTCAGACCCCGCCCCACTCGTGTCAAGCTGCCCCACCGAACCGGCAGCGAGGATTGAGGTGGCCGCTGAGTGATCCACCACTTCGGCGAATGGATTGGTCAGCGTGTGGGTGGGTGCCCAGGCCAGGTCTGACTCTAGAAAACCGGCTGACGTCCTTTGGGACTGTCTTTAGTTCGATCCGTCGGCCTGGCCCGGTCACCCACTCGACACCAACCGGTCGGACGGAGTGACCTCATAGGAGCCTGCCTGAAACGGGCCCGTCGCTGTCCTGTCCGTCGTTCCGCTCGGTGCGGTGTCACCCCAACCCAAACCAACGAAGGGATGACAGTGACCACTTTGGCACGGAGAATCACCGGCGGGGTAGATACACACCTCGACGTCCATGTAGCTGCGGCTTTGGACGAGCGGGGCACCCTGCTCGGCGTCGAGAGCTTCGCCACCACCGAGCGCGGCTACAAGAAGCTGTTGGGCTGGCTGAGCGACTTCGGCCCCGTCGAGCTGGTCGGCATCGAAGGGACCGGTTCCTATGGAGCCGGGCTCACCCGCCACCTCCAAGCCGAGCGGGTCCGCGTCGTGGAAGTCGACCGCCCCAACCGACAGCGCCGGCGGCTCAAGGGCAAGTCTGATCCCCAAGACGCCATCTCGGCTGCTCGTGCCGCCCTCTCGGGTGACGCCTCGGGTGAGGCCAAGACCAGGGACGGAAACGTCGAATCCATGCGGGTTTTGCGGGTGGCTCGGTCCTCGGCACGCAAGGGTCGAACCCAAGCGCTCAACCAGATGCGCAACCTGGTCTCGACCGCCCCCGATTCCATCCGGGCCGAGCTCCGGGGCCTGAGCGTGTTCAAACTCCTCGAGCGCGCTTCTTCCTATCGGCCCGGGACCAAACGCGACATCGTCTCGCTGACCAAGTTCAGCCTCCGCATGTTGGCCCGCCGGGCCATCACCCTCGAGGAGGAGATCACCGAGATCGACGCCATCCTCAAACCCTTGGTCAAAGAGACCGCGCCCGAGCTGGTGGCCACGCTCGGCATCGGAACCGACGCCGCGTCGGCTCTTCTCGTCGCGGCCGGCGACAATCCCGGCAGACTGCGCAACGAGGCCGCCTTCGCCCACCTCTGTGGCGCATCACCACTCGATGCCAGCAGCGGCAAGAACGAGCGGCACCGCCTCAACCGCAGCGGTGATCGCCAGGCCAACTCGGCCCTCTGGCACATCGTGCTCACTCGGATGGTCTACGACCCTCGAACCGCCGAGTACATCGACCGACGCAAGAAAGAGGGACTGACAAAGAAGGAGGCGGTCCGATGCCTCAAGCGCTACGTCGCCCGAGAGGTGTTCAGCCTCTTACCTCACGACAAACTAGGGCTTGACAGCCCATAGGAGCATCGAACTGGGCACCCCGGCGCCGGGTCGGCGCCTCCCTCAAACAGCGTCGGTGGAGATCCAGCCAGCGGATGCAGGATGGCCACGAATCCCCACGCCGAAGGGGAGCGGGAAGATCCTTGTTTTTGCTACCGTCCTGAAGCGCGTGCGCTTTGGCGCTCGTGATCCCGCTCGCTGGCACTGATGGGCAGCATCTCAATCCGGTGGCCGTCCGGGTCCGAGATGAACACCGAATTACGCGGTGTCATTTCGAAGGCGTCGATCCCAGCCTCAGAAAGACCAGCTACGAGCAGTTCAACATCAGCTGCGTCCACGTTCAGGGCCATGTGGTTCATCTCCTCGCCGCCGTGGACGTTGCAGTCAGCCATTTCGAAGAGGTCGAGGCCCTGCATGCCACAGCGCAAGAAGCATGCCTTCATACCTAGAACGGAGATGCCGCGGTCATCGAAGCCCAGAGCTTCCATGTAAAACGTCCGGGAACGATCAAGGTCTGCGACGTGGAGCACCACATGATTGATGCCCGTCACCTTAAGCTTCGATGTACCCATTCGTGCCCTCCTTATCGTCCCCGGTGCCAGCCTAAAACCCAACGCCCGAGAACCTGTGCCGCACACCCGGCGCACGGTATTACCCACGACCAATCCGTTGTGCGAACCGTGCCGGTCGTGAGTCTCGATTACGCCGCCGATCACCTACTCGACGCCGTTCGGTCGGTTGCAGGCTCCGAGAGTCCCCTACAGACCAGGTTGCAGACCCGCCTGGGGCGAATCGGTGCAGCATGTTTGGGAGAAACCCTGTCTCACCACCGAGCTTCTGGCTCGATTCAAGGCGCTATAGGATCGAGTCACCGACCCCGACTGCCGGTCCCCGGAGCACAAGGCTTCGGGAGTTGAAAGCGTCAGCGGCCGTCGCAGCCGTTGAGGAGCTGATCGCTCTGGCGGTACAAACCGCGGTCACGGCGTCTCAGGCTCGTCCTGACGGGAGACTCGCCACTCTTGCTGACCTGACATGGCGACATCATCCCGAACTGGGGCAGAGTCTACTGGGTCAGGCGAAGATGGTTTGCTAGGCCGGGTGCGTCTGCCATCAATTGTCAACGGTGACACTGACGCCCGCATTGAAGGTGCTGCCACCCCCGCCTGAGGCCACCGACACCAGGACGTAGGAACCGTCGGGAACTGTGGTGGTGTTCCAGCTACACAGCCATCCGTAGTAGGTCAGCGTGGCCGTGCAGAGCAACTGGCCGTTGTAGCGGTAGCTGCCACCGAAGAGCACAAACGCGATGCTGGTGGCGTTCGAGGCCGAGGCGTCAAGCGCGGTCGACCCCAACAGCATCGCCCCCTTCGAAGGCACGAGCACGCTGGTGGTTGGTGGCGGATTGTTCACCGTTATTGAGATCGGGGTGCTGGTGTCGGTGTTGCCGTCGGCGTCGGTGGCCACACTTTGGAGGCTGTAGGCCCCGTTGGGCACGCTGGTCGAGTTCCACTTGGCCAGCCAGCCGACGTAGGTGGGCGTGCCCGTGACAATGCCCTGGTTGCTCAGCGTCCCCCCGGTCAGCTCGAAGACGACCTTGGTGACCCGGGGCCGTCGGACGCCTCAGTATCGAGGTAGGGAGCACCGTTGAGGACGGCACCGTCAGAAGGAACGAGGACCCGGGTGAAGTACTGGGCGGTGGGTTCGACGTTCACCTGGAACGTCCCTGTGGCGACGTCGTTGTCGGCATCGAAAACCTGGCAGGTAACGGTGCTCGAGAAGAGCGGAAAGGTGGATCCCTGCGGAGGGGTGCAGCTCCGGGGCGTCGCTCCGGGGCGGGCCGCCGGCGTCGTCCACGTCGCCATCGCGCCCGTTTTGCTCGTCGCCGGCACGTCCTGGTCGGAGGGTACGAGGGCGGTGTCGGTGAAGTTGGCGCCGGCCAAGTTTGCAGTGAGAGTCGCACCGACACCTATACCAAGGTCGGTGGGGGTGGCCACCATAGAGGTGCCGGTGAGGTCGGCGCCGGTCAGGTTGGCGTCGCCCAGGTTGGCCACCAGGAAGGTGTTGCTCATGTTGGCCCCACTCAGATTGGCGCCGGCGAAATTGAGTTCCGCGTCCGCTCCCTCTGGAGGTGAGGTCGCGTAGAACTCGGCGGCGGCCCCGATGCTTTCCAGGTTGGCGTCGGTCAGGTTGGCGTCGCTGAATCGGCGGCACTGCAGCTGGATGCATTGGGGCTGCAATTGGCAAAGATCGAGCGGTCGAAGTTGGCGTACGAGAGGTTCAGCCCACCGAAGTTCGCATCAGAAAGGTTCATAAGCGAGCAGTTGGTGAAGTTGGTCGGCGTGGGATTGGAGACAATGGTGCAGCCGTCGATGACGGTCTGAGCAAATGCCGGGGTTGCGGTCACCGTAGCCAAGACCGGCGTGACCAGTCCCACGGCGATCAGCAGAGCCGTGCCGGTCACAGACAGAAGACGTCCAACCATGACCCAACCCCCAAACCGAGACAGCACGATGACGATACCTAGTTGCCCGGGTGTCCCCCAGAAATGTTGAGGGCTTAAGCTTGGCGGCCGAAAAAAGTGCTGCAGAACGACTCGGATCCCCGTAGCTGACGACGCCATGAATGCCCCATTGACAGGGTGCCCCAGTCGTGACGGTAGGGGATAGGGGATCGGCCAGCTCTACCCTCCAACTAGCCTCCCAGGCGGGTCGGTTGGGGCCAGCTCAGTAGACGACCTGCGGTCTAGGGGATCAGCTGTTGTCTGCGGACCCGTTGCCTTGACACTTAGCCTGGAGCTTCGTCAGACGGGCGTTCAGCTTCGACTCGCGATTCTGAATCCTCGAGAGCGCGTTGGCGATCCCAGTTCCAATCTTGGTCAAGCCGTCTGTCTTCGCCTGGGACTCGAGCGCCTGCACCTGCGGCAGGAACCCGTTTACGTCGGACTGCCACTGTGTGACCAGAGACTGGACTTGAGGCAGCTTGGCGCACAGCGTGGCCAACTGAGTGCCCTCGCCGGTCCCCGAAGGCGCAGGGGTCGCCGCCCCTGCCAGACCTACCGTGCCGAGTGTCAATGATCCTGCTACTGCAATGCCGACGATGATCTTGCGCAACATTTGGTCCTCCTTGGGGTGAGCTATCCGTGCCGTACCCGCACGGCCGAGTTCCAGCCGGTATTGCCGACTCTGGCCGACCGATGTAATGAGAATGTAAGGACGGTGTTAGGGGCAGGGTTGCGGACCGCGCCCGAACTCCCTGAGCCCCGTCAGCCCGTCCAGATGGTCTCCGGACAGGCCCACACTCTCCACCATCGCTCGCCAGTGGGTGAGAACCAGCGCCCCGTCCACGAGGGCGTCTCGGTGCAGTGGGTCGCCTGACCCTTGGAGTCATGCACCATCCGCCAGCATCGCGTGAGGTCGACGACGAATGCTTGGGCGTAACGGTTTCCGGGCTCGGGCATCGGGGCGTGGCGAAGCTTTCATCGAGAGCGGAGCCAACGAAACCAATTGGCACCGAGGAACCTCGTACAGACAGCCCAACCGGACTGCACCACGTCCTCCAAGAAGATCGGGAAAGGGGTCGAGCGATTGGCTCATCGCTCAATCATGGCTCCCGGACATTGCACACTCCGCTCTGATGCGGGGCAAGACGTCCAGAGGTTGAGTCGGGACGTTCCCGGCCGTAGGGGGCAGGCGGTTACGACAGATTCTTACGGCTGATCCCAGACAAGGAGCAAGTGGTTCGGGCTGCGGAACAGCGTGTCTCCACCAATGTGCTGGTTCCAGCGTCGCTCCGGCAGCTTTCCTGAGCATGTCCTTGGACCATCCCGTATGTTTGCAGTAAGTGACGGCGGCAGCGCCGCAAAGGGAGGACTGGACATGAGCGACACTTCCCAAGGCCAAGGCTGGTGGCTTGCCTCGGATGGCAAGTGGTATCCACCCGAGACTGCACCAGCGGCGGCGCCCCATCCTCCACCCTCCCAGGCGGTGCCAGTGACACCAGCCGGGTCACCTACCCAGGCGGTGGCCTCCGGCAACACTCCAAGGACCGAACAGTCGACTCAACCTCCACAGCCAACGGTGCCCCAAGGCTGGTACGTCGATCCCCACAATCCAAATGCTCAACGTTTCTGGAACGGTACGAGCTGGACTGAGCACACGCAGGTCATCGCAGCGCCATCAGCATCCTTGACACCACCAACTCCAGGCAACTCCTCGACTGCCATGGTCATCCCTGCGTCGACCATTGTTCGTCCTTGTCCTACTTGCGGACGGGATTGGGGAGCGGGCATTGCATGTCAATTCTGCGGTCAAGTGGAGCGGCTTCCGTCCGGAGTTCAGCTTTCGTCGCCTGGTCGTCGGTTCGGCGGCTACCTGATGGATTTTCTCCTCCTCATCGTTACCCTTGTCATCGGATACCTCATCTGGACGTTGATTGTTTTCAAGGACGGTCAAACACCTGGAAAACAAGTCCTGAAAATGAGAGTCGTCAAGCTACGTACCTTAAGAAAGGCGAACTGGGGAACAATGTTCCTCAGGGAGTTCATAGCAAAACCAATTGTTGAGGTGCTGAGCTGGGTGACGTTCTATATTCCCTACTTTTGGCTCCTCTGGGACAGCAAAAACCAAGAGCTATGGGACAAGATGGTTGGCACCATCGTGGTTGATGACAGACACAACCAATTATTGGCACCCTCGACTCATGGCGTCGAGCCGTGACCGAGGCTGGATTGCTCAGCCTGCCAGAGCATCCCGGTAGTGCCGATACGGGACGGATTCTGGGCATCCCTATCAGATAGAGGGCGTTCCTGTGATGAGGCTCTAGGAAGCGGTCGCCTCAGCCCTGCGTCGCTGGGGAGGATGACTTCTCGATTGCCGAAGCAGCACCGACCGGGTCAAGATGTGGGCATGGAAGCGGGCACACTCCAGTTTGGCGTCGAAAAGGCGAAGGTCAACTGGGGAGCCTTCATACACAACATGGGGCTCGGCAGGACCATGTCCTCGACCACGATGAGTAGCCGCTACGACCCCACCTCGGATCCGGGGCCGTCAGTTGTCGTCCACAACGCAAACGGAGAGAAGCGGGTCCTTGAAGTAACCAAGACCGTCAAGGAAGCTCGAGATCGGGTCGCCGCCATTGAGAAGGACTTCAAAACGCTCAACACGGACCAGTGGTGTGATCGCTACGACGTTCCGCTTTCCTTCGTCTCCGGGTGACCCCATACGCCGGGAGGCGGGAGGCTATCTGGCGCGCTCTCGTCTGGGCCGGATCCGCAGGACAATCGGAGTGCCGATTGGCGAGGCCGGGACAGCCATCTCGCCAGGCTGAGGTTAGAACCTGAAGCGAGTCAGCCCGCCCGGCTCGGTGCCCAGTGTCACGGTCACCGAATGTGGCCTGATGCGATAGACGTTCCACGGGGGTGGTCCCTGCGACGGCGCGTTGAACGGGGCGGTGATTCCTGTCCGGGTCTCATCGACTTCGGCGGGCCACCCCTGGTCCGCCCAAGCCCTGGCAAGGCGCGTGAGCGTGGCCGGGTCAGTCTCCCGCTCTGCCTCACCTTCGGCGACGACGTCAGCATCGAGGATCGACACCGCGATCGAGCAGCGCGAGTCGCGGGCGACGTTGCGGCCCTTGCGAGTACGCGATCCGGTCTGGAACCAGAAGTTTCCGTCGAGCCAGAGCGCACCGACCGCAGTCACGTGGGGGCTCCCGTCCCGGTTCACCGTCGAAAGCCACGTCGTGCGAGCGTTGTGGGCGTCTGGAGCCGGCGGCGATCCGGCATCGAGCTTTTCGAGAACGTTCCCCCAGTTCACCGGGGGCAGCCCATCCGTCGCACCCAAGTTGATGATCTCCATTGCGTCTCCCTTCTGGTAATCCGGCGATCCGCTCAGAATCATGTCCTCCATCAGAGCTCTTGCGTAATCGGTGGAGGATCGCGTCACGGAGTCGGACGGCCAGCCCGAAGAGGGTGCCCCAGTTCGCCTGGTTTACGGGGGCACATTCCAGGCGGTCAGGTCCGTGGATTTTGGCCGCTTCTTGGCGACCAGTCCGCCTTCGGAGTAGTCCGAGAGTTCGACGACGAGACGAAAAGAACCAACTCAAGACCGTTTACTGAGTGCCTGATCAACCGACGACCTAAAGGACGAGAGCCTTGCACTCTCCGAAAGCCTCCTTGTGTCCAGAGGTGGAACGACCTCAGAGCGGGCGCAACAGAATGTCGTAGGTTGGCCGGACCGCCTCGGCTGGGGTGGTCCGGCCATACGAGGAGAGGTCTCCCTCATGAGTGTCACCATCATTGCCCGTTTCCCAGTTGCCGACGTCGAGGAGGGCATAGCGGGCTTGCAGGCGAACGCAGCGCTCCTCGAGGAGATCACCGAGGACACGAAGGGCGGTGGGATCATCCACCACACCTTCGTGGCGGGCGAGGGCGAACTCGTCGTCATTGACGAGTGGGAGACGGCTGAACAAATTCCAGAGTCTTCGAGGGCAACGCCAAGGTCGCGAAGATCGCGGAACTTGTTGGCGTCACCGGCCCTCCCGCCATTGCGATATACAACGAGGTCGAGGCGCCCGGCCGGATCTAACCATCCGGCCCGCTAACGGGGCCACTTCAGGGTGGCGCACCGTCCCCGGCGATCGGGGGTTTGTGCCACAACGGTCCGGTCATGGTCTGCCACCTTTTGGACTGTCTGGACGACGTCTGGTGGAAGGTTCTGCTCACGACGGTGAGGAGGGCAGGTATACATGCCGCGGTAAACGGTCTTCCGCCGCCCGGCTCTTATAGGACAATGCGCGGGATCTGAGCAGGCGTTGCGATGGCCCGTGGCGTCCGTTGTCCCGCGTTGCATAGTGAGACCGAACCGTGACCTCCGCGTCTGTCGCGACAATCGCGCTTGCATCACTCTGGGCTAGTGCCTGCCTAGCCCCGAACGGCACAACTGGGGCATGGCCATGTAGATGCCGGTGGATTCCGGAGCATCTGCATCGGGGCCGTGTCTCAAGATCCAATCCAGCCGCGGACTTCAGCCGCCGTCGCTGGATGATCCACAAAGCGGTGTCCCACTTTGGAAGCATTTGCCCACATAGTCGCCGTAACTCTTCAGAAGCTGGTACGCCGTGGTCTCGTTGGGAGCAACCAAGACTGTCGCCCTATTTGGCGCGTTCAGTCGCGGAGCCGATTCGCCATAGCTAAGACGCTCATGGTCGGTGATCGTCAACAGCTTGGGTGGCGCTGCCGATGTCTCCTCGTATGGGTACGTGAGGTCGAGTTGTTGAATGAGCCCTCTAGTGTCAGACCACACATCGACTCGAAAAGTCTTGGATGAGTTAATCCCAGACGGCCCAGAAAGCGTTCCGAACGGCAACACGCCCACACTGTCGGCACTGATCGGGACGGTCAATTCGTAGCCGGTCGTCTGGCTCGAGCCGATCGTGCGCTCTCCGAGCCTGGTCACCGGTCTTTGGGCCTCCTGGAGATACGTCAACGCGAGCCAATCTGATCTGCCGCCACCCTGCGCTGGATACGCGAGACACGGGGGCTTGCCGATCAGCCGAAAGCTGGGATTGCAGGGAAGGTAGACGAGCGATCCGTCCGAAGAATAGGTGAAGCTGGCCAGGTGTTCCCCTGAATACTGCGGGGTGAAAGTGACCCTGAAGGCATTGGTGCGAGGATTGAAGACGCCCTTGATGCGATAGTTGATCACGACGTAACCGTTCCGCTCGCGAACGGTGCTGTATTCGTTGACGTAGACGGCCTTGGTTGTTGAAGCAATGAGGCTCGGAGCGCTTCTGATCTTGCGCAGCACCGCGGCCGTAGAGGGACCCGCGGAGCCCACGAAGAGTGTGATCGCGACCACGGCGACGACAATTACGAGCACTGTCGCCACCGCCAGCCAGCGCGTCCGGCGAACCGGGCGCCGAGATCGTTCGTAGCGCCGCAGCCGAACTGCAGTGTGAGAATGCAGGGGTGCTCCCTGAACGGAGGCAAGGATGCGTTCGCCGAGATCGTCACTCGGCGGCGGTGCTGATGCCACCGAGACTTGGGCGGCATCAGCGATCCCGCGCCACAGCGCAACATCGTGTCTACAAACCTCACATTGGTCGATGTGTGGGGTCGATTCACGCGGATTCAAGGCAATCGCGATCAGTGTCTGCTCGTCGACGTGTTGCGTGGTAGTCATTTGGAACTGTCCTCCTGCCATCGGCGTTCCAGCGCCCGCTTCGCACTGTGTATGCGACTCTTGACCGTGCCGAGTCGCACCCCAAGAAGTTCAGCGATTTCCATCTGCGTGAGCTGCTCCACAAACGTGAGGAGCAGCACTTCGCGTTGTCGTTCCGACAGATGGGAGAGCTCTTTGACCAGCCGAGAGACCTCGAGCGAGACGACCGCTTCCTCTTCGGGTCCCGGTTCGGGAGAGACCAGATCGGGTATGTCTGTCGCGAGAGAGGGCTTGTTTTTGCGCCGTTTCGATCCGGCCTGGCGGAGTGCGATGCCCACCAACCAGGTTCGAACTCGGGAACGCCCCTCGAACCGAGCACCGTTCCATACGGCGAGAAACGTGTCCTGCATCGCCTCTTCGGCCAGCTGGTAGTCATCGACAATCCGAGTGAGCAGCGCCAGAATCGAAGGGCCGTGACGTCGGTACAGTCGCTCAATCGAGTCGCGCTGGCCTCGCTGTATCTGAATCAGCAGGTCTTCGTCGGTATATCCATCGAGCTCAGACCGCGCGACGTCCGCGGTTCCACGTCCCAGCTGCGATTTGGACTCCACTATCCCCTTTGTAGCCCCGAGAGGCCCATTTGGTTCGGTCTCTCTCCAAGATTTTCTTCCGCGGCGGGAAATCTCGCGATCGACCGTGCGGGTCCGCACCGGCGACGTTGGAAGCCATCGAGAGTGCCCGAGCCGCCGGCTAGTTCTTAACGGTCACGCCGACATCCGAACTATAGGTGCAGGTGGCCGAATTGAAGGCTTCAGCCTCCAGGACATAGGAGCCCTTGAGATCGGTCGAGCTGTTCCAAGAGCACAACCATTCGTACTCTGTCGCACTTGCGGTAGAGAGCACCGCCCGCGGGCCTGTGTATGGCGGGACCGCTCAGGCCTGGGCCTCAGCGTCGATGCGTCCGATCGATTGAATGTACGCACGCTCGAGAGCAGACGCTCGGGGCCAACCGGCGTAGTACGCGAAGTGCAGGACGAACTCCTGCATCTCCTCGCGAGTGATGTCGCCGCTCGCCAGCGCGGCGTACACGTGTTGTTCGATCGGGGTGTCGACTGCGGCAGCACCCGCGCAGGCGAGAGTGATCCACCGCCGGTCCCGTCGAGACAGCCCGGGACGGTTCCAGAGCTCGCCGAAGACCGAGTCGACGACGCCATGTGACAGGTACGGCGTCATCGGCGGGGGTGCGTCCGACACCATGACCTCGCGGTAGCGGCGCCGTCCCGCGGCTGTGCGCGACTCGTCGAGCTCACGCCGCATGTGTTCGTCGTCCTGCTCGCTCACTCGCTCTCCCATGGCTTGACTGGTGGCTCATCGCCGCGACGAGGCCCACATCGATTCACTCGGCGCCGGTAAGCACCGACGTCCTGGTTGCAGCCATCATGCCTCGATCTTTGAGGCAAGACTCGGTCGACTGTTCGAACCCCCGATGGCGGCCCGTTCCTGGCGCAATCGGGGCTGGGCGTCCTCGGCGTGCGAATCGCCGGGCTGCGGCGGCAGTGCGAAGCCGGTATACGCGACACGGCGCTCCAGGGTGGTCGGGTGTGTCGAGCGGTGCAGCGTGCAGGACATGTGCACGGTGACGTCGCCGCGCTTGGCGCGCAGCGTCACGGCGGGCAGGTCGAGCGAGTCGTCGATCTGTGCCCGGGCGATGTTCGCCCGATGCGATCCGGCCATGACGTCAAGGCCGCCGTGGGCCTCGTCGACGGGCGTGAGGCATATGCCGATCGTAAGACCGGCACAGAACATCGAGTGCCCGCCACGATCGCAGTCTTTGTGCCACGGCAGGCAGACGAGTCCATCGACGGAATCGACCCGCTTGAGGAGCCCCTCTGCGGTCACGTCGGCGAAATGCTCGCCGAACGGATCGCCCGGACGGTGACCATCGCCGAGCAGTTCGCCGATGGCGAGATACCGGTCATCCGCGATCAGCGCTTGAAGTGCTGGTGACTTGGGCGCGAAGTCGAGGATCCGGCAGGGATAGCGCTCGCCGGTGCGGGTCGTCGCCCACCAGGACGATCCGTCCTCGACTCGGGCTGCGCCAACGGCGCGGGCGAGATCGGCGTCGACCTCGCCCATCTCGGCTTCCGTATAGACGTCTTGCAGGAGCAGGAACCCGGTCTCGCCCAGAAAGTGGGCGGCCTCCGCGGTCTGCTCGCCAAGCCGGAACCGCTGGTCGAGCTCGAGCGGGGACCCGTCGGACGCCCGGAGCGGCACCGCACCGGGCTGATACACGGGCCGTCCGTCGAGAAGAGAGCGGAGCACCGGATCCCACGCGCAGAAGGCCTCGCAGGAAGCGGGGTCGCCGGTGACCCGGGCCCCGATGACCAGTCCGAGCGCAGTGCGTCGTTCGCAGAAGAGGTCAGCGAACGCAGCACGATCGAGCGTGACACACGGCTCGGTTTCGACGAGTGCGGGGAGGACCTCGATGGTCTTGTCTCGCGGCTCAATCGTCCAGGCGTCACTGTCCACCCGGATGGTGAGTGGGCCGAGGGCGAGCCGCGCTGCGTCGGTCGCGGCACGGCCACCGTTTCGCGCAACGGCGTCTCGCCACTCGACCTCGAAGAAGGACTGGGGATCCGCCGGTCCCTCTGCGTTAATCGGCCGCGTGCGCATGTCCACGCTCATGCCGATTCTCCCTTCGTCCATTGTCCCGAGCCGAGACATTGCGCAGAGATTTCTAGCCCACAATTCTATGTCACGAGTCGGGCGCTTCTATGAGTGCCACTGACCCGGCCTACTTGGACGGTCGCCTGTGGGAACCTCCGTACTCTGGCTCAGGTCCAGATGACCCTGGCCCGTTGAGCGGCGGAACGGACGTCAGATCCGTCTAGAAGGGGTCGGTGTTGAAACTCGTCAGCGGCATCCCCAAGGTGCCAGAAGGTGGCACTCCATCCCGGTTGCTAGGGGGCAGGGTCAGGCAGAGAACCGGTCGTCGGTGTTGCAAGAGTGATTGTCGGTGTGGCAAGAGTGATTATCGGTGTCGCGATAGTGATTGTCATCGGTGGCCTCGTCGGTGGCCTGGTGGTCGTCGTCGTTGACGGGGGAGGCGTTGTGTTTGTCGTCGAAACGCCGCCTGTGGTGGTCGTGGCAACCGTGCTCTGCGTCGACGGCATCGTCGTCGGTAGTTTGGTGGTTGTGGGAACGGAGGCCGGCGGAACGGTCGGAGTGGTCGAGACCGTCATGGGCTTCCCGACCGTACTCACAGACGCCGTCACAGGGCCAGAACCAGGTGTCGCCAATGCGGTCCCGGTCGACCCAGGCGAAGTTGCCGCAGATGCGCCAGGTGGTGCCGCGTGTGGAGCCGAGGCCGCTACGGACGTGGGCGTTGGCCCGAGCGGGGTGGCGCGATCGGCGTGCACAGGAGCCAGCGTTGGTGCCTGCGAATGATGTGAGACCAGAGTGAAAAGCACGATGGCAACTGTGACCACGGCGAAGCCGAAGGTCATCTTCCGCGCTCGGTGCGACTGGTACGGCTTTTTCGGGTGAGCGGCGCGGTAGTCACTCGCGATTCCGATGCCGATCAGCACGAACGGCGCGAGCACGACCACCAAACCACCGAGGACCAAGAGACGGCTGTGGTCGTTCATGGAGGCTCCCTCGGCCCTGGTCCGGCCTGATCAAGGACCGATCTGTCCTAGAGGAAACGCCGCAAGGTCCGGAGTCCAACGGGGTTGCACAACCTTTTGTTCGTCCGTTGTGAAGACCCGGCAGACCGCGTCCAGTTGCGGTCGTTGGCAATGTGGATTGCAGCCGTCGTTCTATAGGCGCCGAACGGTGGGAGCAGCGGGTGTCAGCTGGTGGCAGAGGAGAGCGCCAGCCGGACTCGATCTCCTTTCGCAACTGGGTGAGCCCGTGACAATCCTGTCCAGCTCAGCCACGTCGTGCCGAACTGCCCGACACCCCGGCGTAGGGGGCACCTAGATCCATGCCGATCTGGTCACATGAAGGCGGTGTTGAGAGCCGAATCGGCGAGCGGGGGCACGCCGACTGGCGCACGGAGGTATCCGATCCGGCGTTGGGGGCAGTCTCTATGTCCTGGCGGTCGTCGTGAAGTAGCGACCCCGGTAGTGGATCAGAGGCTGCATCGGATTGGGGCCGAGTTCCACTTCGTCGATCGAGCCACGGATCAATAGCGAGTAACCACCCTCCATGAACCCCATGAGAGTGATCGCTGAGCGGGTCGTGACATCACTGAGCACAGGGCCATAGTCCGACCCGACTACGGAAAGGCCCTCAAACGGATCTCCCGGGTATCGCAACGCGAACTGATCGGCGATTCGGGCTTGTGCCTTGTCCAGCACGTGTACGACGAACCGCTTCGACGCACGCACCGCGTCCCAGAACGACGAATCCGGAGCAATGAGACCAAGAACCGATGGCGGGTCACCCTCCCCAATGAGGATGGACGACACGGTAATTCCTTCGGGCCTACCCTCGTCTCCGTTGGCGGTCCAGATCGTGACCGGCATCGGGATCCGGCCACGGAAACGCCGTATGTGATCTCTCTCTTCTTGGGGAAGCTCGAACGGGTCAGAGCCGATGCGCTTAAACCCGTCCTCAATGCTCACGTCGAAACCCTATGCCGAGAGACAGACTGCCAGGCCAAGACCCCGCCCGATGCTGCCAACTGCCCCACCGTCCGGGCATCGTACAGAGACACCCCGGTGGGTATCCTCATGGTGCCGGATTGAGGCAGGGGAAACGATTTGTCGCCTGGCGGCGACAGGTGGTTCCGCTTCGCTCCGCGGGTATGCGCTCGATGACTGCCTAAACGTGGTTGATCTATTCGTGCCACCCTTCAGTCGTATCGAGTCGTCGCTTCCACCCAGCGACCCCCGCCAGTAACTCGGACGCCTCGCAGTAATCGAGATAATGGCGGCACTGGCGAACCATCGAAGCCTGACGGTCCGACCAGTTGAAAGAGAGACCAGATGCTGCAAAGAGTTCGGGTAGGTCGTCCTGAGCTTCGGGGTGGTGCATTCGGATGATCCACTCCACCCATGCGAGGTCCTCTATGGGAGAACCAAGGCGTGCCATTTCCCAGTCGAGAACTCCCGCAACGTGTGTCATGTCAAAGCTGTACAAGATGTTCTGTGGTCCGAAGTCTCCGTGGACGATCACGTCGCCTCCGCCTTTGAGACCAGAAACGATGGCGGGATCAAGCGACTGAAGCTCGGCCAACTGGGTGCCCGTCAGTCGGAGGACGATGGCTCCGAGTCCCTGGTTGATGAGTTCTTGGCCATGTCGACCGACGACTTCGCTGAGGAGGAGCACAGGTACGGAAGGATCGAACCGAACGACTTCGGGCACGGCGTAGTGCCCGTGTAGTCGGGTCAGGCTCGTGAACTCTCGTTCGGCCCGAACTAACGCCTCGGTGCCCTCGTACCGTTTCTCAATGCCTCTACCGACACGTCGGGTTCGGTTCGTGTATCCGTGAGGCAGACGCTCCACGGCGGAGATTGTCGCTAAGAGTGGTTCGTCTCGCAACCGGCGGAAGTGCGCACCCTCGGCGGAGTGCGTTGGTGCGAGACCGTGTCTACTATCTGCCTTCAGCCTGCGACCCTTGCGAACTTGCGGCTCCGGATTCTCGCCTTACTGGCAGGGCGATCAACCCAATCAGTGTGCCATCGTCCCGGCATTCTGGCGCAGCCGTGGCCTTGCGTCCTGGGTCCCATCACCCTCGAGCGTGCAACACTCGGAATGATGGATCGGTGGCGAGGAATCGGGGCTGAGAACAACGCCAGATGGTGCGATGTCGTCGTACGATCTCACGGCGGCCAAAGTAGCTTCGCTCCCGATGCGTGGACGAGTTCCACTCGGACTCCACCGCTGTTCCCCGACGCTGTCACGCTGGTCCCATCGCTGCGTGTTCCCGACCTGCTTTCCCGCATAGACGTTTCGTCTGGCTGCACCATCAAGGACAGCTTCGCCTCCCTCGACCTGACCGCTGAAGGCTTCAGCGTTCTCTTCGATGCCCAATGGATCACATCACCAGCTCACCCGGACAAGGAATGGAGTGTCCCCCCGGACTGGGTCCAAATTACGGACCCCGACGGCTTGGTCCTATGGGAGGAGGCCTGGTGCCACAACGACGGACCGAGAGGCATCTTCGTGCCGGAACTGCTCTCTGAGGGGGCCGTCGTCTTCGGTCGAATCAAGAACGACCGAGTCATTGCCGGCGGGATCGTGAGCGGCGGCGCACGTGTGGCCGGGGTCTCCAACGTCTTTACCGAGGTTGAACATGAATCGGAGACATGGTCCGCACTGGCGCAGTGCGCGCGGGCATCCTTTCCCGGTCTGGCGCTGATCGGCTACGAACGGGGGGTGGAGTTGTCCCACGCTCAGAGCAGTGGGTTCCAAACCGAAGGAGCACTCCAGGTGTGGATCGCCAACAACTGATCGATGTGTGACCCTCAGTCGGTGTGTCCTCAGGCGGTCAACGCAACGGACTCGGCGAACGCCTGTGATGGTGTCATCCAGCCGAGCGTCTGTCGAGGCCTCGTATTGAGGGAGCGGGCGATGGCATCGAGTTCTCGCTGTGTGGCTTGGGAGAGGTCTGAAGTCTTTGGCAAGTACTGACGGAGTAGACCGTTTGTGTTTTCGTTGCTCCCGCGCTGCCAAGGGCTCTTGGGATCGCAGAAGTAGACCTGCACTCCCGTGTCGATCGTGAACTGGACGTGCTGGGCCATTTCGCACCCTTGATCCCAGGTGATCGAGCGGCGCAGTTGGGCGGGCAGGGTCAAGACGCGTCTGGTCATGGCTTTGCGGACCGCTTCGGCGTTGTGACCGTTGGGGAGCTTGAGCAAGATGACGTAGCGGCTGTGGCGCTCGACCAGAGTCCCGATCGAGGTCATCTTCTTGCCGAAGATCAGATCTCCCTCCCAGTGTCCCGGGATGGCCCGGTCCTTCACCTCGGCGGGACGCTCCGAGATCATCACCATGTCCTTGATCTTGCCTGCTCGGATGCGATTGCCCTTGACGTAGGTCTTGGGGCGGCGCATGGCCCGGCCAGTGCGCAAGCAGGTATGGAGCTCTTTGCGCAGCGCTCCACGGCTCTGGACGAAGAGCGACTGGTAAATGGTTTCGTGGGACACCTGCAACTCCGGGCGATCGGGGTACTGCGAAGCCAACCACGCCGAGATCTGCTGGGGCGACCATCTGGCCTCAAGCTTGCGCTCGACCACCCGGCGGAGCCGGCGACACTGGGCCAGCTTGGCCCGCTTGGGTCGCAGCGCTCGCCGACAGGCTGCCCGATCGGCCACCAAGGCCCGATACTTCCTCCGCCCACCGTTGGCGTTCACCTCCCGACACACCGTCGAAGGTGACCGACCCAAGGACTCAGCGATGGCTCGGATGGAGGCACCCGCGGCCAACCCTCGAGAGATCTCTTCTCGCTCTTCGAGGGAAAGTCGCAGCTCGGAGCGCTGCCGTGGGGTGGGACGCTTCCCGCCGGCATCGGCGATGAACTTGCGCAGCGACACGTTCTGCCCGCCCAGATGCCTGGCAATGCGCTTGACCGGAACCCCGGCGTCCCGCATGTCCCAGATCGTCTGGCGCTCATCCTCGCTAAAGCGTCTCCACATCCGCACACCTCCTGATCGGTGACATCACTGTTCGCCAATCAGGCTGATGTTGCAATGACCGCTTGAGGACACAGGCGAAGTGGGGCACCCCGACGACACCCATGGATTACGGTCACGGCATGACTCGGGCTGTTGTGATTGGGAACGGTGGTGGCGGCAAATCAACCCTCGCGCGAACCCTCGCTGAGCGTCATGATCTGGTGTGGTGTTCGGTCGATCAGATTCAATGGGCTCCCGGTTGGCAGCCTGCGCCCGAGGATCTCGTTGAGGAACGCATTCGTGCAGTAATGGCAACGGATCGATGGATCATCGACGGTTGGGGACCTTGGCTATCCATCGAAGAGCGCATGGAACTGTCGGACACACTCATATTCGTGGACCTGCCTCTTTGGATGCATTTCTGGCTTGCCGCGGAGCGTCAGATTTCTGTTGCTCGGGGTCAATCACGAATTGACTGTGTCGAAGGTTGCGACGACCTAGCCATAACGAGGCGCCTCTTCGAGACGATCTGGCATGTTGATCAGAACCTGAAGCCGCAGCTCCTAGACCTTTTGGATCGATATGCGTCAGGACGCGACTACCACCACGTCACAACCCTCGAACAGCTCGAAGGCTTGGCCGCCGCGTAAGTCTCGAAAGGATGGCAACGCCAATGCCAGACCACCGTCAGCGATGAGGGCAACCCTTTCCCTGGAACGTTGCCGCGAGTCACGATAGATCCATGGCGAGCCGCTGGTTTCTCATCGTCAGAAATGGATCCTGCCCTGAATGCGGACTGATTGCTTCTTCGGTAGCAGAAGAAGATCTCGGCGCTGCCATCGTGGAGGAAGCACAACAATGGGACGAGCTGCTCACCCGACTCAGCGAAGCGCCGTTGCTCTCGGCTCGTCCTGAACCCGGCGTGTGGTCGGCGCTCGAGTACGCAGGTCACGTCCGTGACACGCTGACACTCTTCGCCGATCGGATACAGCTCGCGATCGAAATCGAAAACCCGCGCTTCGAGTACCAAGACCAAGAGGCTGCTGCCATCGACCGTCGATACAACGCTGCGGATCCATGGGAGGTCGCTACAGCAATCGGTGCCAATGCCGAACGCTTTGCCCAGATCCTGGACACGGTGCCGTCGGATGCTTGGGTGCGTGGAGGGACCCGCCAAGAGGATGAGTTCTTCGACATTGGCCTGCTCGCGCGGTTCGCGCTGCACGAAGTTCGCCATCACCGAGTCGATGCGGAGCATTCCGTGCTCGCCTGAACCGTGGGTGAAACCGAGGAAACCGTAGAGCCCTCGCAACTTTTGACCCGGAGGTCGAGAGTTGGTGGGCATCTCTGATTGTGTTCCCGACCCGGCGTTGATGTGGAACGGCCTGTCAACCTCCCACGCGAAGGTCCTTATCACTGCCTTTTGGACGCGTCGCACCAGAGGTGCGGCGCCTGATCGTTCTTGAGCAGTCGGTGGGGCCCCGGTGTCAATACGGAGCGCCCGGAGCCCGAAGGGTGAGGACGAACGGTGTTGACACCGGGGTGGAGGCTGCTACTCGTGTCCCCGTGCCGCGAGTGGCGGTGGTCGAGCGAGCCATCGACGACGCGCCGGAGCGCAGTGGATCGGAGAACCGCCACGTTGATGTACGCGAGTCGTAATCGCAGAAAAGCCATTCGCAGGTGGTTGCCTCAGAATCGGAGCGCCCTTGACATCGTCACATCGAGCGATGGTGGGCGCAACGCCGGCGAGGATCGGATCTGCTGCGGCGGTGCTCCGGCGCGTCGTGGAGGGCTCGCACAGACGCGGCGCCGATCGCGCGTTGAGCGACGGGAAGATCACGGTGTCAGACCTCGGCCACCATCTCGGCCCAGAGGAACCCGGCGAGCTCCCGGGCGATGGCGGCAGCCACGACCGAGCGCACGTTCTTGTGGGCAGCGAGTTGTCCGAAGCGGCGGGAAAGGCGGATCGGCGCGGCCCACGAGCGGGCCACGGTCTCGGGCGGCACACCCACTTGGCGCTCTCTGATGCCGACCCCGACGTTGGGGCTGTGCTGATAGGCCCAGGCAGCTTCGCAGAGCTGGCCCCGCAGGTGGGCATTGCCGGCCCGGGTGATCGAACCCCGACGCTGGGTGAGACCCGTCGAGTTCTCCCCGGGCACCAGCCCGGTGAAGCTCATGAAGGGTCGAGC
This sequence comes from uncultured Acidimicrobiaceae bacterium, assembly GCA_963788585.1. GTDB lineage: Bacteria > Actinomycetota > Acidimicrobiia > Acidimicrobiales > RAAP-2 > Bog-473. The sequence continues at coordinate 299,318 of CAWBHA010000006.1, read as the reverse complement.
CTTGGGAAAGCGACGCCAATCGAACACCTCGGCGGCCAGACACAGTCCACCGATTCTGGTCACGCCCCGATAGGCGGCCAGGCGTGGCACTTGGTCACCGAAGGGATCTCTCGTGCACCACGGGACGAGATCGGCCTCGACGGACTCGAGCGCGGTGTCTCGCAGTTTCACCGTGGCCAGGTAATGGGCGTAGGTCGTTGCGATGGCCGGGTCGTCGAAGGTCAACGTGGCGAGCCAGCGTCGATGGCGTTCGGTCCACGGTGACCCTCCTCGCCACACGACACTGTGACGAAGGAGAAATCCGCTCAGCCGGTTGCGGGCCCGGGTGAGATCTTGGACCATGTCACCGCGGGTGCGACACAGGTCGCGCCCTCCCTCTTCGGCGGGCGTCGGGATGGCGATCAAAGTGAGCTCACCGGCCCGGTGCAATCCCGCCAGTCGTCTGGCGTCCCTGCGGTCGGTCTTGACTCGATCGCCCGAGCCTTTCGGGATCAAGGAGGGGGCCACCACATCGCAGCGCACGCCCATCGAAGTGAGCAGGCGTTGGAGGTCATAACCGGTCGGGCCCGCTTCCTAGCAGGCCCAGATCTCCTTGGGCCTGCCCAGCCGCTTGACCAGGCGTCTGACCGAGTCGGTGTCGTCGAAGATCTTGTCGACCTCGGCGACGTCACGATCGGGAGACAGCACCGCCACGGCGATCGAGTCCTTCGACACGTCCATCCCCAGGTGGACGAAACCTCGGTGGGCAATACTGGACACGGCTGGCTCCTTCCTCCGTATGTCGGCTCCGTTCACCGACAGGTGAATGATCCACGTAAATGCGGAAGCCGGAGGAGCCGGCCGTTCCATACTGATTCGGAGACACCGTGCACCGAGACCGAGCAAGTGCAACTGCGCTGTTTAGAGCGGCCCACCTGGTGGTGCTGTCTTTTCGATCTCCAGCCAGCCCTTCCGACGCGCCGGACCGAGCGTGGCCCAGATGTCCACAGGGGGTAGTCCGCGTGCATCGCGTTCCTCGTCGATAATGGCGACGACGAAATCGCTCTTGGCTCGGCTGTAGCCGTGCGCGTCGCTATAACGTCGGCTAGCCAAGTTGCGTTTGAGAGCCTCGTACTGCGATGCGGCCTTTGGATCACGTCGCATGCGATCTCGGAAGAGAATCTCGTTCCGCGATGACGCCGTCCCCTTGGCCACGATGTGCAAGTTGTGGGTGATCGCGGAGGACCCCCTGGAGAACAAGAGGCGGTCGGTGAACTCGGCCGACCGGTCCAGATATCCTACGGGGCTGAGTAACGGCGCCAGCGGCGCCGAGTTCAGTTCCACCTGGTCAACTTCGCCCAACATGTCAATGATGGGCTTTGCGGCGAGGCCCGGAATCGACGTACTGCCGATGTGCTCGATGCCAATCAGGAGGCTGCCGGCTGCTTCGAGGAGTCGGATCGATTCCCGATGGAAAGCAATGGGCCAGCCCCGATCGTATTCGACCAGGACCACGGGGTGAGTTCCGCTTGCTGTGCTCGAACTGCGGTTCGAGACCTCATCGGTCACGGCGCGGATTTTAGGTGTGGGTTGTGCACTGAGGCCGATCGAAGTCCTGTCCTCAACGTGCCGCAGGGTGGCACGCAGTCCCGGCGTATGGGCGCAGGGTGAGCAGGCGGATCAATCGCGCATTGTTGCGCCAGCAACCCGAACTCGCTCCGCTCACGCTCATCCATAGGACCCGATTCTCTACCAGACACTCAGCCGTGCGCCGCCTTCCCGGCGTACGGGGCACCCTTGCGTGGTCCTACTTCTCGACCCAGCGCAGGATGCGTCATCCGAGATTGGTGCTACGAGAGCAGAGCCCATGCCGTAGTCCTCGGCGATTCCCGGTCGTCGCCGTGTGCTTCGAGGAGCGAGCCGAATCTCGCGTCGCTCTCGGCGACTCCAGCCGGCTCGTTCACCCTGAGTCCACCTCGCTTGGGTTTATGTTGCCAGGCCGACGATGCTCCACGGTCCCGGCGTGCGGCGGCGTTATGGGACAATGACGCAATGAGTGCCGTTCTGGCGCTGCGTGGCGTCACAAAGAAGTACCAATGGCGAGGACCCTGGGTGCTTTCCGGGGCCGACCTTTCGCTTGAACCGGGCTCGCTGACATCGATCGTGGGGTCGAATGGCTCTGGCAAATCCACCCTGCTCCGTATCGCCGCCGGCGTGAGCGCTCCATCGGGTGGCGTTGCTGACGTGCCCAGCCAGGTGGGATTTGTGCCAGAGCGCCAGGCGGGGCGTGGCAAGTTCACCGGAGCTGAGTATCTGGCGCACATGGGACGCATTCGCGGACTCGACTCTCAAGAGGCAACGGCAGGGGGAGCCGAACTGCTCCTCCGCCTTGGAGTGAGACCGGGGCCAGGGGTCCCATGGGACCAGCTCTCCAAGGGAAACCGACAGAAGGTCGTCCTTGCGCAGGCCTTTTTTGGACCACTCGATGCCATCATCCTCGACGAGCCCTACAGCGGGCTTGACGACGACGCCCGACTTGCGCTCAACGACCTCATTTCCGAGGTCCGGGCCCTAGGGACGTCGGTCATATTGAGCAGCCATGACGTCCCCCCTGGTTTCAGGCAGACCTATCGGATCGTCGAAGGTCGCGTCGAGCCAGCGGACTCGGCATCTCCCCCAACCAGGAAGACCCATTTGCGACGGGTCGAATTGCTCCGAAACAGAGGATGGGCATCACCTGAAGTACTGACTGGACGGACTGAGGTCCTCAGGTGCGAGATCGATCCAAAAGGACTGGGCCTTGTCCTCGAGGTCCTCCCGGCGGGTTGCGACGAGCTGATCAGGGCGGCACTTGACCTCGGATGGTCTGTGGTATCCATCGTTCCCATCCAAGCAAGCGGCGAGGAGTGATCGATGTTCGCTTTATTGCGCTACACACTCAGCGACACATTTGACACGCAACGGTGGGTGGCTCCCGTCGTGAGTTTGGGCGTGATCGTCTCCATTGTGAGTGCGCAGACCGGCTCTCTTCTTCCGACCTACGCCATCTTGGCGACGGCCATGCTGTTCATCGGTACATGGCTCACGGTTGTCGTGGTCAACAACGAGGACCCAGTGCAGCAGAACATCACCGAGGCCTGTGCCGGGAGTAGGGCGAAGGTGCGCCTCACCAAGCTGCTCTTCAGCTTTGTGTTCTGCACGACCCTCGGCCTCCTGGCGATGGTTCCCCCCATATTCCTCTCGAGCAACGGGGTACGGGTCAGCGTTCTGCTGGCTGGCGTCTGTGCACAGGCCATTGCCGCTCTCGCTGCAGTAGCTCTGGGGTCGGTATGCAGCCGGCCTATCGTGCGACGTCACGCATGGTCTGTCTCAATGGGAGTATTGGTTGGCCTCGGATCCGTACTGATTCCGGACGGCGTCCCATCTCGCCAGCTGCTCGTCCTGTTCAACAAGACGGGCCAATTCGCTCTCGGGGTACCGATTCTCCTGATTGCGCTCGAGACCCTCGCCATCTGCGCAGTAGCCGTAACCGCGTCCATCAAGCTCTCGTCAGTCCGGTCATAAGCGGGGTGTCACCCCGACTCGGCGGACTGGGGCAGGCCCCCGACATGCCGGAGGCATGAGCCGGCTGCTCCAGAACCTCGAAGGCCTCAACCCTTCTCCGGCTCTGAGTCAGCCGCACTCTAGGTAGTCCCGCTCCTCGCGGACGGGGGTACTTCCATTGCGACGGGAGCTGTCCTCGAGATTCTGTAGGGGATGTCCCAAGCTCTCGAAACCGATGGAGCGGGGGCCGCCGTGTTCAAACTCGGCCCCATGGACGGACGAGAACACCCCATCGAGAGGGAGACGGATGAACTGTGCGTTGTCATGACTGACGGCCAGCAGCATCGTTACGTTCGTACGGACGGTGCAACGTTCGCTTGATGGCCGGTTGCGAGTGGACTTTGATTGGAAAGGTCGTTACTACGGTCAAGGGTAGCGAACCTGAGTGCCAATCCCACCTTCTCGGCGAACTGGGGCACCCGCTCAGCCTCGTGCCCTTCGAACCCTCCACGAGCTGCGCCATAGTTGCTTGATGAGGTTGACCGTTCGCTTAACAGGAGCTTTCGGATTGGCGATCTCCATCGTCAGCCTCCTCGGACCACAGACGGCTGGTGCGCTCAAGCCACCCAAGTCCACTGCGGATGAAGTGGGGAGCGCCATCGGAGCGGTGCCGGGCACGCTGCCAGCCCGATTCTGTACCAGCAGCATCTACTCAGGTTCGAACGATTCCGCAGTTGTCACTACCCCTGACGACATAGTCGTCGGTCCCGCTCGCTTCGGGACGTTGAGAGAAGCAACTGGCGAGGGAAACGACACGTTCCGTTCTTCCGGCCGACTCTTGTCTCACTTCAAAGGCCCTGTCACGGTTTCAGGTACATCGAGTCGCTGGATAGCCGTGCGTGTTTCAGGTGACAAAGGCCAGGTCATGATCAACTACGACCCGTTCGGCATTGGCTCACGAAAGCACACAACTCCAAGTGCTGATGTTGCGGCATTGCAAACAGCTGTGGGATGTGGAGACGCCGAGACAGGATTCGTTCAGTACAACGGTGGATTCACTTGGCAGCACTCGACATGCGCAACGATTCAAGTGTTCGACGACGAGGGTCACCTGCTGGGATCGAAGACCATCCCGTTCGGGAAGAAGGCTTGTTAGCGGCGGGATCCCGTCTGTGCCGCAGGGTGGCACCCCCTCCCGGCAAACGGGGACACCCCTCCTGACCTACGGCTCACGCTCCAGTGCCCGCGCTGTAACGGTACTGACCCAATCTGCCTTCCCAGCCCGATACTCGTCCCGTTCGTTTGGATCAGATCCGTATTCGATGGCGAGCCGACTCTTTAGTTCACCGTATTCCTGAGCGACATCAGGGCGTCTACGCAGGTAATCACGGAACGCGAGCCAACCACGCCACCCGGAGAACTCCCGCTCTACGACGTGGAGGTGGTGCGTTCGCAACTCTCTCGAAGGCGTGCAGAAGGACAACCTTCTTTCGATGCCGTCGGTCGGCTCGGGTGCAAGCAGCCATCCGATCTGCCGCAGTGAGTACTCGTCCGCATTGACCGGCGAAATATCTTCGACCACGGCCAGCATGTCGATGATCGGTTTGGCAACCAAACCGGGAACTGATGTGCTGCCGATGTGTTCTAGTGGCTCAATCAGGTATGGCTGCAGAATCGGTGTCAGGCGAAGGCGTTCTCGTTCGAAGCTGGACACCCAATCTGGGTCATAGGGGCACATTCGGATCGGATCTCTTCGCACTCAGGCAGTCTCGCCCATGAAAGCCGGAACGTGCCCAGATCCGGTGGCAGGTGACATCCCTTCACATGGACAGACCGCATCGGCACGTACCGAGTGGGGTCGGGCAGACTTACCCTGTGAACGAAAACCACAGGAAGTGCGGGAGTGATGAGTGGAGGGCGGTGGTGCGCGACGCCATCCTCCCGTGGGCATTAGGCGACGTTGACCTGGGCGACGACGTTCTGGAGGTCGGACCCGGCTACGGGGCCACCACCGATCTCTTGGGTGAACGGCTCCCGAGTCTGACGGCAGTCGAAATCGACGAGGAGCTCGCGGCCATGCTGAAGGAAAGGTTCGCTGGCAGTGCTGCCGTGACGATCGTCGTTGGTGACGCCACGGCCCTCGACTTCCCCGACAGCCGCTTTAGCGGCGCAGCCTGCTTCACCATGCTCCACCACGTGGCGACCCAAGAGTTGCAGGATCGATTGCTCTCAGAGGTGCTTCGTGTTCTCCGACCAGGCGGCGTCCTGGTGGCCGGAGACAGCTTGGCCAGTCCCCAGCTTGCCGCGGGCCACGAGGGCGATACCTACAACCCGATCGACCCGGATCAGTTGCCGGACCGCCTGGTGTCAGTGGGGTTCCGAGGCGTCGAGGTCAAGACGAACGAATTCGGTTGGGCGGCCATGGCCAGTAAGGCGTAAATGCCATCACGGTGGGAGGGTTGCTCGACACACGCCAAGGCTACTGACGATTTGTGTACCAGTGGCGATAGTTTGTGGCCTCTGATCCGGCGTGCTGGGGTAGGCGAGGTACGGGAGGTTACGGCCAGCTCGGCGAGTGCGAGGATGTGGTCGTGGACCGAAACCACGAGGTTGTCGGATCAACCTCCAGCGGCATCGACATCGTCATTGCTCGACAGGACGACCTTCCCGAGGTGCAACGAATGCTCTCGGCTGCCGTTCATCGAGCAGCTGCGCTTGGCTACAGGCAATGGTGGGATCCCTTCCCAATCGACGTGATCGAACGCTCGGTCCTTCGTGGCGAGACGTACGTCGCGGTCGAAAACGGCTCAGTGCTTGGAACGATTGCTCTGTCTTGGGAGGACCCATTGTTCTGGGGGGAGCAACCACCTGATGCTGGCTACGTGCATCGGCTTTGTACCAATCTAGAGGTCGCACCAGGATTCGGGGTCGAGATGCTGACCTGGGCGGACAGAACGGTCACCAATAAAGGTCGAGACTGGTTACGACTCGATACTCCGGCCTCGAATGTGCGACTGCGGGCCTATTACGAGTCTTTGGGGTTCCTGCTTCAGGGTGAGATCGACGTGGTGCTTAGCGGTATAGATGGCGAAGCCGAGATCTGGCACGCCGCGCTATACGAACGAAGGACTCAGGCCGATCGATGAAGTGCGAGGCGTCCCACCGTCCCGGCTTACGGGGGCAGGTGGGAAGGCTGGTTGGCCCAAAGCAGAATAGAGTTGTCGCTAATAGCCACGCCCCGCGATCGAGCCCGTTGTCCGATTCGACCTAGGTAGATCATTTCAAGGGGTGGATCCAAACCGTGGTATCGGGGTTCCGGTGATTCCACCGAAGTGCCGCGTCAGAGCGTCTTGTCCGTGATACCACCCCGATCTGGTGAAACCTGGCTCGTCGGAGGCGCGTCGGCTGGCGACGATCGCCAACTCCACGGCGCAACGCAGGGCCTCATAGTACCGAACTCGTTCTGGTGACAGCGGACATTGCCTGTTGTATTGATCCTCGAGTCGAGCGGCCATTGAACGTCCCGCGGCAGTGATGCCTTGGCGGATCGGAGCTGGCACCTGAACGGGTGCCGGAAGTAGCGACAGTCCGACCTTGGCAAAGCCAATGTCGAGTGCTGGATCACCGATCGCTGCACGCTCCCAGTCGACGAGTCCCGTCAGACGCCCACGATGTTGCAAAACATTGGCTGGCCATAAGTCACCGTGGAGGACTGAGGGGCGCTCCGGGGCTGCAGGCAGGTGATCACGAAGCCACTTGAGGGCAGGGGTCATATCCAGACCACCCAAGCGCGAGAGACGATCCTCCACGAAGAGCACATGGCGCTCTACGGCGAGTCTGCTCGGGTTGATCCCGAAGGCCTCCGCTTCGTCGAGTACCGATCCTGCTGGGCACGCATGGAGGTCTCTGGCAATTTGGGCAACGGCGGCTGGCCACCTGACCAATAGTCTCGGAAGTTCTCTCGCGAAGACGTCGGGACGAACACCCTTGAGACTCGGCCGACCGGGCCGCAGTTCCATCACCATGAACATGCGACCGAGTACTTCAACCCCATTATGGCTGAGCAGCACGACTGGGGTTGGCATTCCGACCCGCGCCAACCCATTGTGTACGACTGTCTCAAGAGAAGGCTGTTCCGGATCTGCGTCGAAGGGCAGCATGCGAAGCACCAACGGAGTTGCCCATCCCTTGGGTCCGCCGTTCAGGGTGAAGCAGCGCACGTCAGAGAACATCCCTTGTGCGAAGCGTCGAGGTCGCACCCGATAGTCGAGCGTCTTGTCGCCGAGGTACGACCTAAGGAATCTCAAGAGATTCTCTTCAACTGGGTCGTGCACTACGGCTTTCACCAGCTTGTCCGAAATGCCGTAGCCCTAGGGACCTTCACGAAACGAGAGGGTACCGCTGTGAAACGATTTTGGCGGTGTCGCAAGTCCGGCGAACGGGGACAGGTGGGACGAAAGCGGTTGAGCTACTGCAACGGTCGCTAGTCTCGGCCGATTTTGACGGACCGTCAGCCTGACTTCAACTCTGCGCCATTCGTCCGCAGTGTGTTCAAAACGGTGGCACGATCTAAGCGTGCCCCAGAGTGCCTTGGCGCGACTACGTCCCAAAAGATGGAGCACCGAGACATGGGTGTGCTCGATGCGCGGTCACGTCATACCTGCGGCCCATGTCCAACGACTGCGCTCGGGCCACCCTGACGATCGTCTTGGCATTAACGGGCCCCAGGGGCGCCTGGGGCGTTGCCTGCGCTGTGACGCGTGGCTGGAAGTCGACGTTCCTGGGCCTGGGGCACCAGAGATGCTGGGCAACGACGACACGTTGCCGCGGCCGCGCCGCGGCGTTGAGCTCGACCAGGCCATCGTGGTGCGCCTGATCGCCGTCGAGCGTGTGTTTCATGTATTGGCGTATCTGATCGTGGCGGCGGTCACCGTGGTGCTGTGGGCAGACTACGGAGCTGTGCACCGCTGGGCCGCGGGGCTGGTGCGCAATCTGTCGCCGGCAGGACACCCCCTGTTGAGCTCGAACCTCTCCAAGCTCTCGCACCTCAAGGTCGGAACCCTCGAAGTGGTGCTCGTCGCCGCAATCGGATACGCGGTGCTCGAAGGGATCGAGGCGGTGGGTCTGTGGTTGGAGCGGCGATGGGCCGAGTACCTGACAGTGATGGCCACGGGGACGTTCATCCCTATCGAGGTCTACGAGATCTCTCAGCGTGTTACCTGGTTGCGGCTCGGGGCTCTGGTGATCAACGTGGCGGTGGTCGTCTATCTCGTTGTAGCCAAACGTCTCTTTGGCCTCCGGGGCGGAAGGATGGCACTGGAAGAGGCGGGTACCGACTGGGGACACGTGATCGAGCACCCGGCGAAGGCGCATCTGGCGTGATCGAGAAGGCTCTGCGGTCCCAAGGGTCTTCCAGCTTGTGGAGCCGGACGCGAATCACCCCCATCCCGGCGGATGGGGGCACCGCCGACTGTTCCTCGGGCCGCTCGTCATGGGCGGGATGAAACGCCTATTGCGTCCGCTCCGGCTCTCCTGTACGTTCGGTCAACTCACAACGAGATGTAATCACCAACCACCAATGGGAGGTGGAGATGAATCGATTGATCAAAGCGGCAGTGGCGGGACTGGTACTGGCTGGAGGGGTGCTCATCGGGGCTACAGCCGGTGCAGCGACGCCCCTGAGCGGCCCAACACAGCTGTGGGCGTCGCTCGGAGCTGGCGGCGGCAACGGCTTCAGGGTGGTGTTCACCGGAGCGATTGGTGACAGCGGTGTGTCGTACGGTGCGACGGCGAACGGCAAGAAGACGTCGAAGCAGAATCCGGGCTACCGGCTGTTCTATTTGAAAAAGGGCACGATCTTTTTCAACACGCAGAAGATCGACGCGGCACAGAGCAACAACAGCACGCCGCCGACTACAGAGAACGCCACGACCTGTTCGTTCACGTTCGTGACGACTGATCCAGCCACGGTCATCAGCGGGACCAAGGCGTACGCCGGAATCACCGGCAGCTTGAACGTGACGATCAGCTACGCGGCCACGCTGCCGTTCAAGAACGGCAAGTGCAATATGAATGCCAACCCGAGCGCTACAATCGGACAGGTGACCGGCACGGGCACGGTGAGCTACGGATAATTCCGATCTCACTTGTTTGTTCGTCAATATTGGCCAGAACAGGCCCACCCCTACCCGGTCAATCGTGGTAGGAATCTGTCGAGATTTGTTGGCGTTGGGACCTCTACTGAGCCGGGGGAATCTGGCCGCGCAGTGCGACAAGAGCTTCCTTGGCGGCGCGAAGCTCCGTCATGGAGTCAGCAGTGGGTAATGAGACCTCCTGTTTGGCAGCCTTGACCAACTCTGTCTGGGCCCTCAACTCTGATGCCCTGATCTCCTCGACGATCGGTGCGTCGCTGGTCTCTCCGAGTACCGATCCTTTATCGGAGTAGCCCCAGGCCCCCGACCAAGAGATGCTGTCTTTGTACTGGTCGCCTGCGTCAATCTGTTGATCAAGTCGCTCGAGTGTGGCCAAGAGCACCTTCCGTAATTCGACGGAAGGATTGTTCAAGTACTCGTCGATCGATGTTTCCACCCCAACCAGAAGTGACTCGAGGGTGGCGTCCACGGCGACCTCTTGGTCACCATGATCTCCGTCTAGGTCTCCGCACATTGGTACCTCCGGTCCGGTCAGTGTGACACGACCGGCGTACTGGACTGCCCAAGTGTCGTACCGGGCCGACGTATGGGGCCTTCTGGCAGCTGAAGTGGCTAGGAACGCCTCGGTGACAGGTGAGGTGGGCCGATCTCTTCGGTGACGATGAACGCTCTCAAGCCGAACACCGTTTGCTGAAACCTCAGTAAGTCGACAGCTTGAGTTCCCGTTTGCCTCCTATCCGGCGTACAGGGCAGGCTGGCCCTCACGACTTGCAGGAGCCCGGCGCGATCCAGTCTGCATGCATCTAAGCCACCGGGAGACGCCACACGCTGACATGCCAAGGGCTCTCACCTGTGAACGGCGAACGATCCCACCATTCCCATCGATGTTCCAGCGTCATTCCCGCGATCCGAGCCATCAGGTCCAACTCAGCCGGCCACACATATCGGAACGGTGCCGTGAATTCGATGAAGCTGCCGTCAGGAAGTCGGTTGAAGTGCCGAGAACGGGAGATCTGCTTGTGCGTGCGGTCCTTGAAGTCGTCGATGCCGATGTAGTCCTCTGTCAAGGCAAACGCGACACCGGAATTGCCTAGTGGCAACTGGCGAAGACCGGGCACGCTGGTCTCGATTACAAAGCGGCCACCGGGGCGGAGGTGCCGGGCAGCGTTTTCGAAACACGCCACCTGTTCGTCCTGCGTTGTCAGGTTCTGGATCGTGTTGAAGACCAGGTACACAAGGGAGAACTCGCCCTCCACGAATGTCACGGCCATGTCGCCTTCGACAGCCAAAATATCGCTCGCTTCGGGCTTCGACCGCAGCACGTCGAGCATGTCTGCGGACAACTCGATCCCGGAGACCGAAACACCCCGGGCAGCCAAAGGGACGGCGACCCGGCCAGTCCCAATGGCGAACTCCATCGCCGCCCCGCCGTCGGTCAATTCGACCAGACAGTCGACGGTCGCTTCGAGCACGCCGTCGGCGAACATCCCCGTCCCAGGTTGGTCATAGGTTCTGGCGATCTCGCCGACGAATCGGTTTTCGGGCACACCCCAGCTTGGTCCGGCCTGATTCAGCTTGCAACGTCGCCGCCCCTACCCCATAGCTGCCGGACTGTCCCACCTTCCCGGCAGCGAGGATTGAAGTCGGCCGCTCGAGTGATCCACCATTTCGTGAACGGATCGATCAGCGTGTGGGTGGGTGCCCAGGCCAGGTCTGACTCCAGCAACCCGGCTGACGTCCCTTGGGACTGTCTTTCGTTCGATTCGTCGGCCTGGCCCGGTCACCCACTCGACACCTGCCGGTCGGACGGAGTGACCTCATAGGAGCTTGCCTCACACAGGCCCGTCGCTGTCTTGTCCGTCGTTCCGCTCGGTGCGGTGTCATCCCCAAACCAATCCAACGAAGGGATGACAGTGACTACTTTGGCACGGAGCATCATCGGCGGCGTCGATACACACCTCGACGTCCATGTAGCTGCAGCTTTAGACGAGCGGGGCACCCTGCTCGGCGTCGAGAGCTTCGCCACCACCGAGCGCGGCTACAAGTTGCTGCTTGGCTGGCTGAGTGACTTCGGTCCCGTCGAGCTGGTCGGCGTCGAAGGCACGGGGTCCTATGGCGCCGGGCTCACCCGCCACCTCCAGGCCGAGCACGTGAGGGTCGTCGAAGTCGACCGCCCCAATCGCCAGCGTCGCCGACGCAAGGGGAAGTCCGATCCCCAAGACGCCATCTCGGCTGCTCGGGCGGCCCTCTCGGGTGACGCCTGCGGTGAGGCCAAGACGAGGGACGGAAACGTCGAAGCCATGCGGGTTTTACGGGTGGCCAGGTCATCAGCGCGCAAAGGTCGGACCCAGGCCCTCAACCAGATGCGCAACCTGGTCTCGACCGCCCCCGATCCCATCCGCACCGAGCTCCGAGGCCTCAGCGTCTTCAATCTGCTCGAGCGGGCCTCGGCCTATCGACCCGGCGCCAAGCGTGACATCGTCTCGCTCACCAAGTTCACGCTGCGGATGCTGGCCCGCCGGGCCATCACCCTCGAAGAGGAGATCTCCGAGCTCGACGCCGTCCTCAAACCCTTGGTCAAAGAGACCGCACCCGAGCTCGTCGCCACTCTCGGCATCGGGACCGACGCTGCCTCGGCGCTCCTCGTCGCGGCCGGCGACAATCCGGGGCGGCTGCGCAACGAGGCCGCCTTCGCCCACCTCTGCGGAGCTTCACCACTCGACGCCAGCAGTGGCAAGAACGAGCGGCACCGCCTCAACCGGAGCGGTGATCGTCAAGCCAACTCGGCCCTGTGGCACATCGTGCTCACCCGCATGGTCTACGACCCTCGAACCACCGAGTACATCCATCGACGCAGGACCGAAGGCCTGACCAAGAAGGAGGCGGTGCGATGCCTCAAGCGCTACGTCGCCCGTGAGGTCTTCAGTCTTCTACCTCAAGACAAACTGGGGCTTGACAGCCCATAGGAGCATCGAACGGGGGCACCGCCTTCAGCACTGCGGCCCATTGCCCTGAGCCTCATTCGCATCGTGGAATGGGTACAGGCGAAACCCCGGCTTTTGGAAGTTGGGGAAGCTCGCATAGAACCCCAGGGCCTCGTCTTCGCTGAGCAGATCAATCCGCTCGCCACCGGCCAAACGTAGAGCCTCCATGACCAAAGCTCGTCCCGTCCCTCGACCGCGGAATCGTTCGTCAACGGCCAAGTTCGCCAAGAAGCCTTGGAGCTCACCATCGCTGAGGAGCTCGGCGAACCCGACCACCTGTCCGTTGTCCATGGCGATGACGGTGGTTACCCCTGGTGCGGTCAGCACGCGGATAGCCCGCTCTGGGTCCTCGGCAAAGGAAGGCCAACCTTCCGCAACGCACAGACGAATCACGCCATCGAGGTGTTCTTCAACGAAGGGCACTAATTCCACCGTGCTCGATCCTGTCATGGTTGGAGACCTAGCCCGAAGGTGCCGGAGGGTGGCCCCCAACCCGGCGAACACTGGGGGCACTCTGCGGCCCATCTCATAGACCACCACGACCTAGGAAACCAACCGTCGCGCCAGTCGGCGGAGAGCTGACGCCTGTCGTGAAGAGATACGCCGAATCGTCGGCGAAATCGAGATCCTGGATGATGATTGACCGGACGGGGCCGAAGGTGGAGGATTGATCGAGGAGCTTCGATTTGAGGGGTTGTGATGGTCCGGTGTGCGTTCGGGGTTCTTAGTCTGACCCTGGTCACGTTGATGGTCGTTCCCACCGCGCCGTCTCGTGGGCGTGCGTGCCCTGCATGCGCCTCGGATCATCGTGGCAGGTGCAGAAAATCCGGCCGGAGAGTGCATAGGACCTTGCGGTGCGCTTTCCCTTCAACGGCGTGGGTCGGTGCATCCCGATGGCCATCTGGTGTTGCGCCGCGGCGAGGTCCTCCGAGGACATCAGGGGTTCGTGGGTCTGCTCCGTCGACCAGATCCAGGCGGAGCTGTCATTCCACTTGAGCCGCGACCGATAGCCGGCTGCGACATCTTCCACACTGATCAGTTCCTCGTCGCGACGCTGCCGGTTCCAGACCTGGCGCCCGACATACCGAGGGTTGTTGAGGATTGCCCGAGCCGCCGATTTCGACCATGCCCGCGTATCGCGGTGGCGGTTGCGACTGGGGTCGTGCGCGCTGGGGGAGGGGACACGGTCGCGGGTCAGCGCCTCCGCTATTACACGCGTGCCGAGGCGAGAGCTCAGCTGCTCCACGAGTACATCATGACCAAGGCAGAGTCAGAGGGCCCCGAGAGTGTGAAACCGTACCTATGGAGCGAGGCGAGCCGCGCCGAGGCGAACGTGGCGAAGTTCGGCCAGGACTGCGGATTGGACGCCACCGGCCACGCGCGGATTGCACGGGACCTCGGCCTCGCGGCGAACATTCGCAAAGAGGCGTCCAATCGCAACCCAAATCAGCTCGGGCAGATAGGAGCTGAACTGAGAGCGCGACGAGCAGTGGGGCGGCCCAGTGGGTGACCCTTGACCCCGACACGATGCTGATGGTCGCCGACGACATCGTGGACACCGAGCTGTTCGAGGTGCTTTGCGAGATTCATCCGCCCCTTCTGGATTCTGCGCGTCGGGTCACTGAGGAACTCAAGGCACGCAGGCAATGAGCGTATTCGTCCACACATAACTAACGGGGTTTCGTAGTAGCTATCGGCATCGTCCCCAACCGGCGTTTTCGGGGTCATAGGCCGAAAGAAGGCGACGGCCACGCGAAGTTCATTCGGAGGTATGAGATCAGGGTGGGCCAAGATGCAGACAACCTGCAGTAGGTTCTCCGATGTCGGGGCATCGCTGAAGGACGAGGAGAGCCGTCGTGTCGCAGCGAACGGGCCCGATGCTCGATCGACAAGCCAGGTCGCGGGCTCGCAGACACAGAAGGCGTCTCCGCTTCGACGCCCCACCACCGCGGGCTCTCGGCCTGTCGGGGTGGGCGCTTCTTCCGTTGCGCGCTTTCCTCGGTCTCACCTTCAGCTTTGCGGGACTGCAAAAGCTGGCGAATCCCAACTTTCTCAACGCCAATAGCCCCTCAAGTATCCAGGCGCAGCTGATCGCGTCTATCCGTATCAGCCCGCTCCACGAGTTGCTCGGGCATCTCCTTCGGTTTGCCGTACCGATCGGGATCGTGATCGCAGTGGCCGAGTTGGCCGTCGGCCTGGGCACGCTGCTCGGGTTGTGGAGCAGGGTCGCCGCAGCAGGTGGCACGGTGATCGCATTCACCCTCTTTCTGACGGTGAGCTTCCACTCGTCGCCGTACTACACCGGCGCCGACATCGTGTTTGTCTTTGCGTGGATCCCCCTGGTCCTGGCTGGCTCGGGCGGCGTCTTGTCGCTCGACGGAGTCATTGCTGCGCGCGTTTCTGGTGAATACGACCTGGGACCTCCTGCTCTCGTGCCCGTTCGATTCTCGCTCGTACAGGAGGTGTGCGGGCAGTACCAGAACGACACGTGTGCCGCACAGCATGGTCGTCCGTGCGACGTGCTCGGCTGCCCGTTTCTCTCGACCGATCCGATTGGGCGAAGGGAAACTCTCATCGAAAGCGGTCCTGACAAGGTGGACCGGCGTACCGTTGTGCTCGGTGGAGCCGCAGTCGCCGCAGCGACCGTGGTAGGGGGCGTGGTTGCCGCCACCACTGCCGGATTGGGTCGGGCCGTTGGTGGGGTCAGAACCCCGAGCATCCAGACGGTGACGCTCGCCCCAGGCCGCCAGGGCGCCGGGTCGGCTCCGTCCCCCACCTCTACCGAGCCCGACGCGGCTGGAGCGAGCACGACGGTCCCGTCGGGGACCCCCATCGGGGCGGCCAGTAAAGTACCCGTCGGCGGGTTCGCTCGTTTCACCGATCCCAAGACCGGGGACCCAGGCCTGGTACTCCAGCCATCTCGGGATCACTTCGTCGCCTACGACGCCATCTGTCCACACGCCGGCTGCACTGTCGGATACTCACCAGCGGCCAACCTGATCGTATGTCCGTGTCACGGATCCGAGTTCGACCCGACGACCGGAGCGGTCGTGAGCCCACCCGCTCCCCACGGGCTCAGCTCGATTCCGATCGCCGTCGATGGCAGTGGTGAGCTGGTGGTCGATGGCTAAGGCCACGGCGCCTCGCCCATCCGCTACTTCCCCCGATGCGATAACGCGTCCTGAGGATCCGGAGATCCAAGAGCAACTCCGCGACCCTGCTCAAGGCCGGAGCCGGAGGCTCAGTCGCCGGGGCAGACTCGTGCGGACGTTGATCGTGGCACCGCTCGTCGTCGTACTCGTCTGGACGACCGTCTCGTACACGTTCTGGGTGCTGCGGCCCACGAGCCTCTCATGGAGCGTGAACAGCGTTGAATGGGTGAGGTACAACGTCCCGTTTGGCATCGGCAACTGGGTCGCCGACCACGTCGAGCAGATCTACTACAGCGGCCAAGCGCCCAAAAAAGGCGGGCCGCAGCTGAAGAGCCTGCCGAAGGTCGGAGTAAAACACCCCGCGGTCGCGGGAGCGACGGCATGGCCGCCGCCGGTCACGCCGGTCTATTCGATGCCGCTCCCAGGCGAAGGGGTCTGGAACCCGACCGGCCCACCGATCGATGGTAGTGCCCCTGTGCTTGTGACCACTTATCGTCCTGACCCCGAATACCCGCAGGTCGTGGCATACGTTGCCTGGTTCGACCACACACGGACGGAGCTGGCGTATTACCCAGGCCGTTACGAGCCGCCGAACGCGGCCGTACGCGGACCGGCGATGGTTCCCTACAGCCAGCGCTCTCGGCTGCTCGCGACCTTCAATGGCGGTTTTACGTATGTCGACGGCGACAACGGGTCAGCCGACAACGGTCAAACGAACGAGCCGCTCAAGGACGGCAACGCGACCCTCATCGGCTATACGGACGGCCGTGTCGACATCGTGGATTGGACCGGGGGCCCGAACCCTGGCCCGGGCGTTGCGTGGGCCCGGCAGAGCCTCGCTCCGATCGTCTGGAATGGCCAGCTCAATCCGACGTTGAACACGAATCCGGACAGCCCGCAATGGGGATACACGCTCGGCGGAGTGACTCAGGTCTGGCGTACCGGTGTGGGCATCGACGCTCGGGGGAACCTCATCTATGTCGCCGCTGACGATCAGACAGTGGTCAGCATCGCGCAGATCCTTCAGCACGTCGGGGCAGTACGGGCGATGGAGTTCGACATCAACCCGGAATGGCACTCACTCAACACCTACAACCCCCCCGGTCTCAACCCGACGATGATCGGGCCCAATCCGAATCAGTCCGTTAACCGTTACCTCGTGCCCGATGATCGTGACTTCTTTGCCGTCTACCGACCCGTGCCCGGTCCGGTGTCTGTTCCCTTCGGGTAGGAGTGTCTCGTCGCCTCGGCGGTAGGGCATATCCGGCGCCCAGTCGACTCAGTGCGCCGGGTCGAGTCCTCGAGGGGTCCGTAGTTCCCTAGAGCCTGCCTCCGAACGGCGTGTACCGGGGCAACCCTCTGAACCCCGATGGTTCCCACTGGGATCTCTCCTCAGGCCGATCTGATCGGCAAGAATGTGGACATGGCCGACGCGTTCGTCACCCGGTTCGCGGCAGTGCGGTCTCGATTCGGGCCACTCGTCTGGGGTCCCGATCCTGCTGGGTTACTACTGGATACCTGGGAACTCGGAGGCACTCCAGAGGGACTGGACCGTTTTGCCGACATCGTGCTCGAGGCGGCTGCCGGAACGGTGGGTCTGGTGAAGCTCCAAGCGGCCTTCTACGAACGGCACGGCTGGAGAGGTTTCCGAACGCTGCAGCGCCTCATTGCCGAAGCACGAAGCGCCGGACTGCTGGTCATCATGGACGCCAAACGCGGCGACGTCGGGAGCACCAACGTGGCCTACGCCGAGGCGTATCTCGGAACCGACGCTCCGCTCGGAGCCGACGCCCTTACCGTCCACCCTTACCTCGGTCTCGGAGCCATGGACGCCTTCATTTCCCGGGCCCACGGGGCGGGGAGCTGCTTACTCGTGGTGACGCGCTCCTCAAATCCCGAGGGCCGCGGGGTCCAGTCCGCCAGGGATGACGATGGACGTGCCGTCGAAGAAGTGCTCCTGGTGGCAATCGGGGACCTCAATGCCCAACTGGCGCCTGGAGAGATAGGACCAATAGGAGCGGTTGTCGGACCCACGACCATGGTTCCGGCGCTCGACTTGGTGGGCCTGCGGGGTCTCCTCCTCGCTCCAGGCGTCGGCATGCAGGGGGCCACTGCGAACGACGTCGCCCAGGTCTTCGCCGAGTGCCCCGAACGCGTCATGCCCAGCGCATCTCGGTCGCTGCTCGTTGACGGCCCAGCGGTCAGTCGGCTACGAGAGACTGCAGCTCGCCTTGCCGATGAGTTCCGAGAAGTGCTTTCCACGCACTAGCGCGGCAGATCAATCCCCGCGTTCCCGGCGGACGGGGGCACCCTTGAGACTCTTGGTCCACCACATACGGACCATCGGAATCCAACGGGGTGGGGCCTCTAGTCGTGGCGCCGACCCGGCAGCCTACGGGGCTACCCCCGAAATGCAGCCTGAAATCGCAAGTAGAACGCTGCGAACACGAGGACGATGCCTATGTTCGCCAGCAGCCGGGCCCAGACGTTGTGCCTAAAGATCAGGATGTCGAATCCGACCACGGTGGCCACAAGAGCGATGACGTAGATCCCGATGGCCAAATGTCTTCCCACTCTCCGAGCCTATTGCCGTGAGCGTGGTGGCCCTGGCAGGGTATTGCCCGCCGACCGGCGAAACGGGGACACCGCCCGAACTGTCCAAGCTAACCGTCTATGACAAATATGTGACGCCGCGATGGCGAACTAGCCCCTGACGCCGCTTGCGCGCACCAACGCCTCTCATCCAAGGGGCAAGCCCTCTTCGGTGACCGCCTGTCGGTCTCGGGCGTTCCGCGGAACTCGACGCCATCACGCTTGCCGGAGCAAGCCGAAGCTGCCAAGCTCTGCGACGCCGTTGGTCTCTCTAGCGGATGCTGTGAGGCCGTTGCCGGCATCGGGCGGCTCGGGACTGGGGGGGCATTCCTACGGAGCCCTTGGCGAGAGGAGCACGTATGTTCATCAAGAAGGTCTTGGTTGGCGCGGGGGCCGTCTTCCTCGCCTTGCTATTACTTCCGATGACCGCCGCATCGGCCAATGGCGGATTCAACGGTGGATTCTTCGGCCACCACGGGCGCTACGGGTTTCAGACACCGGGGTCCGCGGTCGTAGATCTGGAGAACGGTCCCTACGGCCCGGTTCTTGTCGTCGGTGGGGCGGGGGCGGGGTACGTCCCGGCCACCTCGACCACACCGGCTAGCTACGCCTACCCGGCTGGGTCCTCGCTCTACATTGCAAGCATCGACCCGCCGACTTACGGCGCGTCGTTCTTTAACGAGTACCACGCCGGCTGCACGACGACGGTCGTGAGCGACACCTTCGAGGGACCCCTGTCTTGCACGGGTTCTGAGACCGACCCCGAAGCGGATTGGCCGGCCTTCACCACGGCGGGCTATCCGGTCGCGGGACCCGGCGTGAACCAGCGGCTGCTCGGCGCGGTGTGGCGCACTGACCTCGACGCGTTCCAGGTGACGTACGCCGGACACCCGCTCTACCTCTTCGACCCCGGCCCCAACTCGTTCTTCGGCGCCAATTTCTACGAAACGGTGCTGCCGATCCCGCCTTGGCACACGGCGTGGTACTTGCTCTCGCCCTGGGGGACACCGGCCACGGGTCCAGCCTCACTTGGGACCGAGGCGACACAGGCGGGGACGACCTACAGCTCTGACGTGCTTGCAGCGGCAATGCTCCCGAACGCCATTAATCCCCCCCCGAATCCTCCCCCCAACGGCCTACCGGTCTCGGTGTACACCTTTAGCGGGGACGGGCCTGGGTTTAGCCGTTGTTACGGCGCGTGTGCGAGGGAGTTCATCCCTCTCTACACCGTGGGGACACCAACATCCGGCACCGGAGTGAACGCGGGTGCAGTCGGGGTCATCCATCGCTTCGATGGGACAGAGCAGGTTACCTACAACGGCCACCCGCTCTATCTCTACAACCAGGAAGCCCCGCTTCCGAACCCGGCGGCGCCCGCCGGCTCGCCCCCGATCATGACGAACGGCACGACGGGCAATGGCCAGGGCGTGAGTGCCTTCGGCGGGACACTGAGTCTGGTCAACCCATAATCAGAGGCAGTCCGAAGCACCGGAGCAACTCTGGCCGGTGCTTCGGACTGCAAAACAAAGCCGACTGTAGTTGTACTGCCAGGCGCTTCGAGTGAGGACTGGGGCTTTCAACTGCGGTGCTGAGGACTGCCCCCAATTTCTAACAGCGCCTCGGCGTCATCAAGGCGTGACCAGACGCGCTTCGGCAGCTGTCTGCCCCGGAGACAGCTGCCGAAGCGACGTTCAGATATAGCCGTCGGCGAGGGCTTCTCTGATCCACGGTATGACTTCCCGCAAGATCTCCTCGAGACTTGTTTCCGCCCGGAACCCCAGAAGTCGCTCAGCCTTCTCGACCGATGGGATGCGTAGCTGGACGTCATGAGGAAAGGGCGGGTCGCTCACGTTACGTAGCGACACGTGTGGCCCCTTGATCTGGGCCCAAATGGCTTCACTGGCGGCCTTTGAACAGTCGATCCATCGGAAGCCATGGAGTGAGGGGGGGGACACGATGACCCATCGAGCTGTCAAGCAGCCAGGGGACTGGCGCCAAGGTTGTCACGCCAAGCATCGCTCTGGGGCGCTCTCTTCTACCCGAGTTTTCTACCGCACCCCACGGAACGGCCCACACGACATGGAACTAGTGTGGGATAAGAACAAACCAACAGGCACGGTCAGGGCGTTCAACACGAGCGCTGTCTGTGTTCAAGTCCCCCCTCCGACACAATCGAAACCCGACTCCTTCATGCCGACTACCCCGGGCAGCCGGTCGGGACCTGCCGGGCTAGCCGAAATCGACGCCGTCGAGAGGTGTTGCCGGTTTGATGTCTGGAAGTCGTCGCATCCGAAACGCGTTGGCGAAGCCAAGCAGTCCGGCGATGGCGGGGACGAGCAGGGCGAATTGGAGTGAACGGTTCCGAGCCTCGGTGTTGATGGCGAGGATCGCATTTTGGACGTCCTGGGGCTCGCTTGAAATCTGTTTCTGAAGCTGCGTATTGCTCATTACCTCCGCGTCTGTCTCCATCTTGGCGGCGATCTGCTGCTGCTGGGTCGGGGGAATGACGCTGCTCGAGTACGTCAGATTCGTGAAGCTCATCGCCAAGACCCAGAGGAGCAGGCCGCCGGCCACTGCCAGTCCGAAAGACAGTCCGAACGAGCCCGCTGCCGAATTCACCCCGGCGGCTTCACTGACACGCTCCTCGGTGATAGGCGCCAGGGTGAAGTTGTTGAGCTGCGACACCAGCAGGCCGAGTCCCGAGCCTGCGATCAGGAGCGGGATCACGAGGTACAAGCCTGAATCCACTCTCGGGACGAGGGGGATGATGGCGGCAATTCCGATGGTGCTCAGAGCGAAACCGACCAGCACGATATCGGCTGGGCGACGCTTGCCGGCTTTGCGACCGGCAAGCAATGCCATTCCGAACATGGAGAGCGACAGCGGCGCGAGGGAAAGACCTGCCTGCATGGCGTTGTATTCCAAGGTCATCTGTAGGAAGAGGGGGAGGGCGATCATGGCACCACCCAGGGTGATCTGCTGCAGCATCTGTTGCGAGATGCCGATGCGAAAGTTCAAGTGTTTGAACAGATCGGGGTCCAAAAGCATGGGTTTGCCCTGGCGTTTGCGTTGCACGAGCCAGTAGGCGAACAGGGCCAACGTCACGGCACCGATGCCGATGATCAGGCCGACGTAGCCGCCGCCCTCTTGCCAGACAAGAATGCCGAGGACGACACCCCCCATCCCCACGACGGAGAGGATTGCCCCAATGGCATCGATCTTGCGTGGTCCGGTGTAGGGGACGTCCTTGACGAGACGGATCTGGGACAACACCACGAGGATGATGACGACCTCAAGGCCGAACCCCACGCGCCATGACAAGTACGTGGTGACGAATCCACCGAGGAGCGGTCCGACGGCTGCGGCGATCGCTGCTGAGGCACCCACCAAGGCATAGGCCTTCTTTTGGGCCGCCCCGGTGAAGTTGCCGTGGATGAGCGACTGCATGGCGGGCAAGAGAAGAGATGCTCCGAGCCCGCCGATGATCGCCCAGAAGACGACGACCGTGGTCAAGTTCTGGGTGACCGTCATAGCCAGGGCACCAACGGCGTAGGCGAGAAGTCCGATCACGTAGGCCCGTTTGCGGCCCATGAGATCGCCAAGTTTCGAGTTGATGAGGATGAATGCGGCGGAGACCAAGGCCTCCAGCGCTATCGCGGTCTGGACTCCGCTTGCTGTGGTGTGCAGGTCTCGGACGACGGCCGAGATCGACACGTTCATGAACGAGGTATCGACGACGAGGACGAACATGGCGGCCGCCAGCAGGATCGCCAGTCGCGGGTTCGCCTCGCCTCCCGAAGGCATAGTCTCCTCAGATCCGGTACTCATGCCGCCTCCGCGTGGCGGCGGGCTGCGTGTCTCACCCGTGGGCTCTGGCTGGCCGGATACGGATGCTGAATGCGTCAGAACCCTTGATCGACTGTCGATCGGACGATCGACGTTCAACGCAGGGGCGCTGACCGCCAAATGGGCGAACGCCCGAGGGAAGTGTGTTCACTCTTTCCTCTGTCCTCAATCGCCGGACGGTATACGCACGCGGCACCGCTAAGCCGGCATGCACGATGACGACAGAGTCGGCATTGAAGGCTGAGCCGTCTCTGGCCCTGTGTTCAGGACGCCAGGATCTTCGCCTTCTGAGCGTCGAACTCGGCGTCGCTGAGTATGCCCTGCGATTTGAGCTCTGCGAGGTCCTTGAGCTGGGCGACCGGGTCCCTCGCCGGCGCGGCGGGCTGGGGCGGCGGCGCATATTGCGGTTGTTGCTGGGCGTACTGCTGGTCTTCCTGTTGCGCCCAGCGGTTCTGCTGCCGGCGCGAGACGCGGTTGGACACAGCGGTGGCCGTGCCAGCGATGGCGGCTGTGCGAGCGATACCTCGGAGTAGCGGCAAGTCGGTCTCCTTTCAGCCCGCAGCCGCGTCGAGCGCGGCCGCGAGGTCGTCCTGGGGTATGTAGCCGGCGGCAACGAGTTGAGCCGCACCGCGTCGCAGAGCCTGAATGAATGGCGTCGCCCAGCGGTTCTCGAAGATCAAGATAGCGGCAGACGACCCAGGCGAGATCACCGGTGCCGCGTCGTCGAGATCTTCTTGACTCACCAGACCTGACGACACGCCGTCGAAGACGGCGAGGTCGATCGTCCCGTCGTGGTCCAGATCCGCGAGCGCGATGATCCCCAGGGAGCCGTCCTGACCTTTGGTGACGAAGACCAGATCCAAGATCCTGATCACGCCCCGATCGACGAGATCGACCAGGATGGGCAACCCCTCGCCGGTCATCTTGCTCCCCGGGAACTCCACGACCAAGTAGCTGATCGGGCCCAGAGATCCGTTGCCCTCTGCCATCTGCTGCTCCTCCTCCCCTCGGACGCGGTCGTCCGTGCTTGGTTTCAGCCTATCGCCAGAACTTTGGCCTTTTGTGCCTCGAACTCGGAATCACTGAGGCCGCCTTGTGCCTTCAGATCGGCGAGGTGCGTGAGTTGGGACGTGACATCCTCGCCTGAGGTCCCGACAGCCTCACGGACGTACGAGCCGAACGCCTGCTTCTGCCGGGCGGCGTCGAGCGCTTGGCGCTCTTGCATCTTTCCGCTCCGGGCAATCAGGTAGATGAAGACACCGAGGAACGGGATGATGATGACGAAGATGCACCAGAGTGCTTTGGCCCACCCGCTGAGATCAGGACTGCGGAAGATGTCCATGAAGACAGTGATGAGGATCCAGATCCAGATGAAGAACAAGAAGAAGTAGAGCATCGTCAACAACACCCCGCCCAGCGGGTAGTCGTACGCAAGCATGCTCTCTCCTGCACCCAAAATGTGACTTCTCCAGCAGGTTTTAGTCTCCCCGTTGCAGAATTGCCAGTGGGAGATCTACGCAGGTTCAACCCAGCGATTGCCCGTGCAGGCACCCATCAAAAGATGACTTGTTCCGCGCCTGCTTCAGGCTCTTCCATTGAGAGCAATGCGGGTATATACCTGGATGGGCAGCAGCAGTCGCTCGGCAGCTCGCCCCGCGACGAGCACGTTGAGTGGGGGTTCGTCATGAACGACCGGGGCCACGGATGGGTCATCTTCGCTTCCATCGTGTTGGGGGTGGCCGGCATCATGCGCATCTTCGATGCGATCTGGGCGTTCCGCTATCACGGGGCTGTTCCCCAGAATCTCGAAGATGCTTTGTTTGGCACCAGCCTCAAGACGTATGGCTGGGTCTACCTGATCGTCGGGATCATCTTGATCCTGTGCAGCTTGGCGGTCTTGGGGCGCTCTCAGTTGGGTCGTTGGGTCGGTATCGCGGCAGGAGCAATTGGCGCCATCAGCGCCATCTGGTGGATGCCTTATTACCCGATCTGGTCCTTGACCTACATCGCTCTGGGCGTATTCGTAATCTACGCGCTCGCCGCCTACGGCGCCCCTTCAGAGACGCCTCTCAGCCCACAAGAGCTGAGCCGCCTCTAACGTTGAAGCGCAACTATTCTGAGGTGCACGCGACCTGATAGGAGCGCTGATATGGCGATCGACACTCTCTTGGTGTACTGCGGTGTCTACGGCAATGCTGCCGACGCACTGGCTGACTACGAGCTCCTCCGGGAGCTCCACACCGAGGTCAATCTCATAGACGCCTATGACGCGGCCGTCATCGAGCGTGACCACAAGGGCAGGGTCAAGATCGTCAAGAAGCATGAGACCCCAACGCGGGTCGGGGGTGTGCTTGGTGGCGGGGTCGGCCTCGCGACAGGTCTGGTGATTGTCCTCTTCCCGGCCGCCGCCATCGGCGGAGGCCTCCTGTTGGGCACGACGGGCGCTGGCGCCTTGCTCGGTGCGCTGGCCGGTCACGCAGCGGCAGGAATGAGCCGTGGAGATCTCAAGGACCTGGGCGAATCGCTCGACGAAGGTGAGGCCGGTCTGGTTGTGGTCGCCGTCTCGGACCTGCAGGCCAAGGTCCGCTCGGCCATGAAACGGGCACGCAAAGTTGAGGAGAAGCAGCTCAAGGCGGACCAGGAGGAGATCGAAGCCGACGCCGCCGAAGCGCAGAAGTCCTAGGCCCCACCACCCCGAATGGTTGCGCTCGGGTCATGACACAGGTCGCGCGTTCATCAGGCGACGGTCGTAATGCGGGAGAGCCTAGAAAGCCATTGAAGAAGATGCGACGCAAGGAATACGAGGAGGAGCTCCGACGCCTGCAGGTCGAACTCGTGCAGATGCAGCGCTGGGTTGTCGAGGAGCACGCCAAGGTGTGCATTGTGTTCGAGGGCCGGGACACCGCTGGCAAGGGGGGCGTCATCAAGCGGCTGACCGAGCGCGTCAGTCCCCGCGTCTTTAGGGTCGTGGCACTGCCCGCTCCGAACGAGCGTGAACGCTCGCAGATGTACTTCCAGCGCTACATTCCTCATCTCCCCGCCAGTCGTGAGGTCGTGATCTTCGATCGAAGCTGGTACAACCGTGCCGGAGTCGAGCCCGTCATGGGGTTCTGTACCCCCGAGGAGTCAGCTCGGTTTCTGGAACTCGTTCCCTTCGTTGAGCAGGCGATAGTCGACTCCGGCGTGATCCTGCTCAAGTACTGGCTCGAGGTCGACCAAGACGAGCAGACGCGTCGCCTGACTGCTCGTATCGACGACGGCCGCAAGATCTGGAAGCTCTCGCAGATGGACCTCGACTCCTACGGCCGCTGGTACGACTACTCAAGGGCACGCGACGCTATGTTCGCCACCACTGACACCGAGGCGGCCCCTTGGTACGTGGCTGACTCGAACGACAAGCGCCGGGCCCGCCTCAATGTGATCAGCCACATCCTCGACCTGGTCCCCTACAAGAACGAGAAAGCGGCGCAGGTCGTCCTGCCGGCTCGCCAAAGGAAAGGCGGCTACCGAGAGCCGCGTACACGCCCACGCGAGGTGCCGTCGCGATTCTGACCCGGTCTCGGAGACGGCAACTAGCCCGGCAGCCCGCCACTCGCCAGGTGGACCAGGTCGCGCACATGGACGCCGCGGGACTGACGTTTCAGCGCGATTTCGATGTTCCCCTCGGGAACGAGCATGCGCAGGCCGTGAGGGTGGCTGCGAAAGGTCATTGGCGTCTCAAGTTCGAGCGCCTCGCCATCGACACCGGCGAACGCCCTACCCGAGCGAGACCAGATTTCGAATTTCGGACAGCTGAACTCGAAGGCGTGGCCGCTACGGCCTCCTTGGCCGGCCAGGGCAAGAGTGACGACCTCGGCCGCCTGTGCGCCCGTCGCTGCGGTTACTGCGAACACGCCGAGCCGACCGGTGTCGAGTCGGAGGCGCTGAGACGTGCTGGGCGAGGCGGCGAGGACATAAGGGTCGTTCGACACCATGACGAGAAAGGAACCGTCTACCTCGGTGCCGTCGGGCGTGACGAACGACAGGTCGAAGGGCTCTGTGGTCTCGCCCAGCAGCTCGGGAAGCAGCTGCCGTGTCGTGGCCGCCTTGGCTTCTCGGTAGCCCTCTCGCTGCACGATGGTGGCGTAGACGCCGAGGGAGACGTTGTTGACGAAGAATCGACCGTTCACCGTTGCGTAGTCCACTCGGCGTTCGATGGCATCGCGGAAGGCGTACACGCTCTGTCGCGGATCGCGGCGGTCCAGCCCGAGGTCGAGCGCGAAGTGATTTCGCGTACCTGCGGCCACGCATACAAAGGGAAGATCGTGCTCCACGGCGATAGAGGCCACCAATGCCTGTGAGCCATCACCACCGGCCATTCCCAGGCAGTCCGCGCCCCTGGCGATGGCGTCTCGAGCCAGCTCGGCTAGGTCGAGCCCGTGGTCGAGCCCCATCACAGTCTGGACTCCGAGCGACGTCGCCACCTCCACCAATCCGAACTTCTCGACCTTTCCGCCGCCCGACCACGGATTGCAGAGGAGTACCGGATATTGAGGCCGCCTCACGCGGTGTACCCGATTGGCTGCGGTGGCCCGGAGGCGGGCAGCCATCGCCGCTCGAGCTGCCAGAACGGCAGTCGCGAGGAGCACAAGGCAGATGAGCGCGCGGACGAAGGACTCCCAGTCTTCGGCCCCTGCCCCCAGTAAGGCGGCGATCAGGAGAGCTGCACCCAGGAGTGCCCCGACGATCCCGTACCAGCGGCCGGGAGGCCGTTTTGAGATGACCCACCAACCTCCGGCGATGCCGAGCGCGAACCCCGCCACACCGAGCGCCACGTACACACCATTGCGGATGAGGAAGTCGAGTACCGCAACTGCGAGGAGCAGGACCGCGACAAGCGAGAGGATGGCGAGAACTCGGGCTCGAGCGGAAGAGGGACGACTCGATTCAGCCACGTGGCCCCACCCTCCTCTGCTCCAGTTGCGTATCCCCAGGTCCAGTCGTGCTCGTGCCACCGGGGCGACGACGTCTCCGATACCGCTGGGGCGTTGCCATCCTCGTGCACGAGTCCCTGGTCCTCGAATTGACCGCATTGTAGGTTCGGGACGAACGGCGTGACGGCACAAGATCACGGTGCGAAGGGAGGCGCCCTCGGTGAAGGGTCTTCGGGGTTAGCCAGATGGATACCGGGTGTCAGGGTGGTTCGGACCTACGACCGGAGATGGACACGGTCCGATGTCGTCGCCGGCGTCGTGCTGGCTGCCATCTTGGTACCCCAGGGATTGGCCTATGCGGAGCTGGCTGGGCTCCCACCTGTGACCGGCTTGTACACGTCCATCGGGTGCCTCGTCGGCTATGCGGTCTTCGGTCCGTCGAGGATCCTCGTCTTAGGTCCGGATTCGTCGATTTCGCCGTTGATCTTCGCCGCCCTCTTGCCCTTGCTCGCAGCTGGTGGAGACGTCCATCGGGCAATCGCGCTGGCCGGGATGCTCGCAATAATTGTTGCTGTCATCGAAATCGGACTAGGAATTGGGAAGCTCGGGTTCGTCGCTGATCTGCTCTCGAGTGAGGTGCAGGTGGGCTACATGAATGGCCTCGCCCTCATTATCATCGTGGGCCAGTTGCCCAAGCTCTTTGGGTTCTCGACTGATGCCGAGGGCTTTGGGCCCGAGCTCAAGGCCTTCGCGCTCGGACTCGACCGCACCGTCGTGGCAGCGCTGGTGGTCGGGCTCGGGGTATTGGCCATCTTGTTGGTGCTGTCCCGATTCACCAAGGTCGTCCCTGCTGTCCTCGTTGGGATCGTGGCGGCCACCGTCGTCTCCGCGATCTTCGACCTGCACGCGCACGGGGTCTCGACCGTGGGGACGCTGCCTCGCGGGGTCCCCACACCCTCAGTGCCCTGGACGAAGTGGGCTGATGTTGGACCTCTGACGGTCGCCGCGGTAGGCATCACGCTGGTGTCACTGGCCGACACGATCGCCACTTCTTCAAGCTTCGGGGCCCGTAGGGGTGAGGACGTCGATCCCAACCAGGAGATGATCGGCATCGGGGCGGCCAACCTCGCCGCAGGCCTGCTCCAGGGTTTCGCCGTATCGACCAGCGGGTCGCGCACGGCGGTCGTCGAGCAGGCAGGGGCCAAGTCCCAACTGGCCTCGTTGGTCGGTGCCGGGATCGTCGTTGCGCTGCTGCTGTTCTTCAACTCCTTGCTTGCCGACCTCCCGCAGTCGGCCTTGGCTGCCGTTTTGATCGCAGCCGCATTGTCGCTGCTCGACCTCGGGGCCCTGGTCCGCTACTCCAAGGTCCGGAAGAGCGCCCTGATCCTCTCGGTGGTCGCCAGCCTGGGCGTGATCGTGCTCGGGGTCCTGCCGGGGATCGTCATTGCCATCGTTCTCGCGGTGCTCCTGTTCTTCCGCCGCAGCTGGCAACCACACGGGGCCGTCCTCGGCGACGTGCAGGAGCTGGGAGGGTGGCACAACATCGAGCGGCACCCCAACGCACACGAAATTCCGGGGATCGTCGTCTACCGCTGGGAAGCCCCGCTGTTCTTCGCAAACGCCTCAGCCTTCCGCGCCCAGATCCGCCGCGTCGTCGCCGAACGCCGTCCCTCGTGGGTCGTCGTCCAGTGTCAGGCAATGACCGATGTCGACGTGTCAGCCGCCCGGATGCTCGAGCAACTGGACCGGGAGCTCAATGCCTCGGGCATCCACATGGCGTTCGTGGAGATGCGTAGCCGGCTCCAAGATCTGGTATCTCGGTACGGGTTGTTCGAGACGCTCGATCGTGATCGGTTCTACCCGACGCTGGAGGCGGCCATCGCCGCAGTGGGTGAGGGGTGACGCGTCGCAGAGCGCCGTGCAGCAGCCGCCGTCGGTAGGATCGGGCGTCGTTCGGACACCCGGGTCGTGGCCTGTCGTTCGATCCGTCGCAGGACTGAACTCCGCCTGGGACGATCGGGGCGCGAGCGCGCCCCTCCTTGGCGAGCTTGACGGGCTCCTCGACGGTGAGTTGCGGCACGGCGGGTGGCGCGGTGTCGGGTCGTTGCGTCACATCCGTCGTCTCTTCTCCGATCGTGGTCGACCTACAGATTCGGCGCGTCTCCATCATGCACTTTGGTCTGCCTTGATGGACGATGCGTTGCAGTGTCCAACCTCTTCGTCTGCCTCGATTGGCTGGAACGGCGTTCTCGACCGGCGCGGGCGAGCGGATCCCCTCCACCGTGCCGCTCCGGTTTGACTCGAGTCGGACAGTTGTCCACGGGAGAGGCTCGCCGCCGGCCAAGAATCGCAGATGTACGGGGACAGTCAGGCCGGGCGCAGGTAGAATTCGGGTATGTCCAGAGATGGGCGCCCAACGTGATCGGGCGCGAGCGGATGTGGAAGCTGGTATCCACCGTCACCGGGATGCTGGGCGGTCTGCTCGCCCGGAAGTTGCTCAGGGCGACCTACCGGGCCGTCCGCAAGGACACTGCACCTGTGACGCCGTTCGATCCCACAAAGGCGGGGTTCTCGTGGCCAGACGCCCTGCTGTGGGCGGCTGCAGCCGGCATCGGCCTCGCCATCGCCAAGATGATGAGCGCCCGCCTGACTGCTATCGGCTGGAAGGCCGTGACCGGCACTCCTCCCCCCGGGCAGGTCGAGGAGCCAATAGTCGTCTGAGCACGACGGCCACGGTGAGGCCAGATCTCATGTCCGGCTCAAGGCAGTCGACGGGCCAAGGTTAGGGGGCGACAGTGGCGTACTCGTTGGCGGCACTGGCCGCATTGGCGTTCGCCTTCGGGACGGTCCTGCAGCAGAAAGGGACGCTGCAGACCTCGTCGGGGGAGAACGATCCACGGTTCTTGGTCGAGATCTTCCATAAGCCGGTCTGGTTGGCCGGAATGATCTTTCAGGCTGCGGGGTGGATCCTTCAGGCCGGGGCGCTTGACCGCGGTCCGTTGGTCGTCGTGCAGTCCCTGACTGCGATGAGCCTGGTGATCGCGCTCCCGCTGGGGATCTGG
Source organism: uncultured Acidimicrobiaceae bacterium (assembly GCA_963788585.1). Taxonomy (GTDB): domain Bacteria; phylum Actinomycetota; class Acidimicrobiia; order Acidimicrobiales; family RAAP-2; genus Bog-473. Next base: position 269,095 of record CAWBHA010000006.1, on the reverse strand, counting down.
CTCACCAAACAGCACATAGGGCCAAGGGAGTGGCTCGGAGCCTTGGCTGTCCTGGTCGGCATCATGTTCTTCTTGTGGGCCGGTGCCCCGAGCGGAGGCACGAACCACGCGAGTGCCTCCTTATGGTGGGGGGCCTGCCTCGGCACGTCGGTCCTCGTCAGTGTCTTGGCTGCCTTCGGAACCACGATGAAGGGTGGATCGAAGGCCCTCCTGTTCGGCAGCGCTGCCGGCCTCGGCTACGGGCTCCAGGCCGCCGTGACCAAGTCCTTCGTCGGGGAGCTGGGCCATGGAGCACTGTCACTTCTCGCCGACTGGTCGGTTTACGTCCTCGTGGTCTCGGCCGTGGTCGGGTTCGCCCTTCAGCAAGGGGCGCTCAAGACCGGCGTCCTCGCTCCGGCCATGGCCTCGAGCAACGCCGTGACGCTCTTCTCCAGTGTGATCTTGGGGATCGCCGTCTACGGAGAAAGGCTCTCGGCCAGCGGCGGCGGCCATGTGACCTCGGCGGTCGTCGGCCTGCTGATCGCCATCGTCGGCATCGTGCTGCTGGGTTCGGGCGAGGAGCCCGCCAACACCAAGCTGGGGAGTGCCGACGGTATGCCGTCACCCGCTCCGACGACGTGACGTGGTGGCCAGAATTGCCTCTGTCCTGCGACCTGAATGGAGCACTGCAATCAGCTGGGGGACACTGGGCCTCCTATGAGCTTGGTGATCACCATCGTGCTGCTGGGGCTCTTGGCGAGTCTGTCCCCAGCCACGATCGTTGTCTTCATCCTGCTCTTGGCGACGACTCGGGCGAAAGTGAACGCCGCGGCCTTTCTGATCGGCTGGAGCGTCTCGCTGGTCATCGTCTTCAGCGTCAGCTATCCGGTCGGCGGGACTCATAGTGCGCAACACGGTGGCGGCTGCACTGCCGTAGAGATCATCGAGTTCCTTCTAGGGATAGGGCTCATTCTCGCTGCGAAGCGACAGTGGCAAAACCGAAACCTGCCGAAGACCCCCTCGGGCGTCACCCGCAATCTCACCGCACGCCTGCAGAGGCTCAATCCGTGGCAGGCCGCCATCGTGGGGGTCCTCAAGCAGCCGTGGGCACTCACCGCAGCAGCCGCCGTCGTCGTGATCCGCGATCACGGAGCCTGAGAGGTCGCGCTCGTCGCGTTCCTCCTGTTCACGGTCGTCTCTACGGCCACTGTCGGATTGGCGTTCCGGTATTTCGCCCGGCGCCCTGGTGAGGCCCAACAGCACCTGGAAGCGCTCCGGGGTCGGGTGGTGCGTGCGGGCCCGACAATCGCCGCCGTCGTCTTCCTCATGGTCGGTCTGTACCTCATCGCCGATGGTGTCACGGGCGTCGTGAACTCGTGACCGAGGGATGATGATGGCTGGCAGAGTCGTGGCGCGGTTTTCGATAACCGCAGTCCCGCCGCCGGCACATCCAACTGTGGCGAGCGGAGCAGGGATTCTTGATGCTGTTTGAGGGTGCCGTGTGACAGGACCCCTCCGACACTGCCAGCGGCCGCCGTCACGGGCTCAACCTCGGCGCGCTGCCCGCCTGGCCACAGTGAAGGAGAGGATCGCAAGCGGTAGCTCCGCGACGGCCATCACCACGCCAGCAGCCTGGACGCTCCCAGTGGTAGCGACCACGTTGAACCAAGCGTCGCAGAAGAGCAGCGTGCCGGTGAACGCGGCAGCGACCACCAGGCCCGGCAGCTGTCTGTAGATGCACCACCCTGTCGCCACGAGGCCGATGAGCTCGAGAATGTCCAGCCCGGTCCACACCATACGAAGATGGTGCGCGGCGTGCTGGGAGGGGAGTCCCTGGCTAAGTACGACGAGCAAGGGGATCAGAGCGATCGCCCCGATGGTCAAAAAGAGAGCTGCGACTTTCGGAGGATGGACGCGTTCGCCCGGCGGTCGCGAGAGGCACCAGACGATCCAGATGCACAACACGACCACTGGGAGTAGGACGATGAGTGCGTAGGAAAGTGAGAACGCAAAACTCGGCCCGGTCGTGGTGACCACAGAGAACCACCCGGTGATTGCCGCCACCGTCGCGGTGCAAGTCGCCAGAATGGGCGTGTAGTGAGATCGCTTGTAGACCCCTGCCGCCGTGCCCAGCATGCCGACCAACATGAGAAACGAGACCCCGAATCGCACGAAGTGCAGGTGGTAAGCGGTCCCATTCGGCGGCTGCTCCAGGTAGAGAGCGACGATCCACGGTGCGAGGAACAGGGCGACGCCCCAGTAGACGAAGAGGAGGACCCGCCGAGCGAAGAGGCGATCCAGCGGGTGCTGTGTCGTCGTCGTCATGAACCCGGAATGACTCGATGATCAACCTTTTCTACTGCGTTCATTCGACGTAGAGAGCTAGAGGCGGACCACGCGGAATCGAAGGCGGTCATCCAGCGTTATCAGCACCTCGCGGGTAGAACGGTCCTGGGTTTGCCATCGCAACCTTTCGTAAGTGGTCGCTGAAGCGCACGACAGGGTCGTCACCGACTTCGGCCCGTGCCCGAGCGGCTACGTCGGCCCAGTCGATGTCGGAGGGGTTCTTGGTGGTCACACTGGGCAGTGTAAGACGCCCTTATAACCCGCGCTCGTGCCATCCGCTGTGGCGGCAGAGATGAGCCGAGACGGATCCTTGTGCCAGCTCCGGGTTCGGACGCCCAGTTGAAATCAGGATGCCCTAAACCTGCGGTGGACGTTTAGCCATACCAACGCGCGCGCAATCAATTCGATCGCTCAAGCCGGAAGACTGGGGTTTTGCACGTTGACCAAGATGGTGGGGCTGACCGCTTCTGCACCTGAGGCCGGCTTTGGAGCGTGGCGGCGTCACTGGCGACGCCGGTGCCGTTTCACCGCGCGACCCAGCCAGAGATGGTGGGAGTGACCGGCGCGATCACCTAGTCGTTCAGGCTGCCTCCGGGAAGTTCGAACTTGACTTGGGTCGCTCCCGCGGAGGCGGCGGCGTCAAGCCCGACTTGTGTACTCGAATCCGTGGCGCCGGGAGAGGGAACCACGGCGTCCGTGCTCGGAGGCTGGGCCCCCGCGACGTGCGTCGACAGGGCGCGCAAAGCCGGGGCCAGCGACAGCGCGGCTGCGACGAGGAAGACCCTCGAAGGTCGCATGGCCCACCTCCGTTCGGCACCAGAGTCGAAGGCTCCCACGCGCGGGCGAGCACGACCGAAGCTGCAACGCAATCGGGTTGCCCCTGCTCAGTCGTCGTCATGCCTCAGGGCGATTGCGTAGACGAACCTGCAACGCGGAGGAGGTGTCGATCAGCTACCCACGAGTTGATTCGCAACAGCAAGCACCTCTTGGATGGGGATGGCGTAGCCGCCGTCTGTGGAGACCGCGGTGTCCATGGCAATCACGCGCCCATTGCTGTCGACCAGAGGCCCGCCCGAATCGCCCGGTATCAGTTGGGCATTCGTCTCAATCGTGCCGTTCAGGTACTCGGTTCCTCCATCAATCGGGTCCGTGGCGGTGATGTCCTGACTGAGAGCGGTGACGAATCCTCCGGCGTAGCTCGGGGCTCCTCCGACACCCTTTGCGTTGCCGATGCCGACGATGCCTTCTCCGCCCATAACGGTGGAAGGATTCGCGGCATTGATCGTCTGGAGCCCACGTGCTCCGGCGAGCTGGAGGACCGCGACGTCATCGCTCGGATCGGTGCCGGCGACCGTCGCAGCGTACGTCTGGCCGTTTCCCACATCCCGAACTGCAACCTGATCTGCACCGCTGACGACGTGGTCGTTCGTGAGCACCTCTCCCGTTGCGGTCAGGACCATGCCTGATCCTGCTTGCATGGCGCCTCCCGGCTCGGTTGCGTCGACGTCGGCGAGCGCTGGGGCAACCTCCTGGGCGACCGAAGCCGAGTCGGCGGGGGCTCCCGGCGCCAAGCTTCCCGACAGGGCGCTCGAGGTCGCAGCAGGAGGCGAAGCCGGTGCGAGACTTGGGTTCATCGCCAGGGGAGTACGGAGGGGGAGCACGATGACCGCGCGAGACGGTGCGTCCGTGGCTGGAGGCGACGTGGAGGGGTCTGCCTGAGATCGAGGCACTGAGGTGGCCGGTGGCAGGGTTGAAGATCGAGGCACTGAGGTGGCCGGTGGCAGGGTCGAAGATCGAGGCGATGCCGTTGCTGGTGGCGACGTCATGGCTGGAGGCCATGTGCTGATTGACCCGGCGCCGGACACAGTGTGCGCTGGTGTCATGTCCTCATGACCTCCCAGGACAAGAATTGCGAAGATGGCTGACCACACGACCATCGCCGAGACGAGCGTGCGAATCGACCTGCGACGCGTCACAACGGGACCTGCAGCCGGCTGCTGCTGTTCACGAGATGTACGCCCCCTTTTTTTGCGCAGCTCTATATAAACCTTCCTGTGAAGTGAATTGGTTGCTGTCGGGCTTCGAGAATTCGCAATCATGCGACGTTGCCCGTCAGAGATCGACTGCCTGTCGATGAGTTCGCGTAAACGTCACATGGCCGGCAGGCGGCCGGGCGCCGCGATGAAGCTGTGTCACGGGTACGGGTCGCCGGGACGGGGAGGCCTGAGTGACTGTGAGACCCCCGGCGGGCACGACGGCGATTCACCCCATGCAGAATTCATTTCCCTCTGGGTCCAACATGACCGTCCAGCGAGCGTCGTTGCCCTCTCGGTATTCCACCTTCGTTGCACCGAGAGCGACGAGCCGCGCGATCTCGCGTTCTGGGTTCTTGGTGGCCAGGTCAACGTGCATTCGGCTCTTTGCGGTCTTCGGTTCGGGAACTCTCCAGAACAAGATCCCTCGAACTCCGCGCTGATCGGGGGCAGCGAGTGCCGCAAAATCATCTTCCTCGGCTACGGGTTGGTAACCGGTCACCTCAGACCAGAAGGCCGAGAGCCGCCGTGGATCGGCACAATCGAACGTGACGTATTTGATGAACGCCGTCATCGTGCGAACCTAGGGCGCAACAAGACGGTCTGCTCCGATCTTCGGATCTCTCACGCGGCCAGCCAGCTCAGTTCTTCCAGTGTGGCCTGGGCGATCGTGCCGAGTTCTATCTTCCCGAGGTCCTTGCGCCCGAACCAACCCAGGTCGAGAACCTCGTCGCCGTCTGGCTTCTGCACGCCTCCTGAGACCTGCGCCTCGTAGACGATGGTGACGTACGCGGCCTCGTCGCCGTTGGGATACGTGACTCGATACCGCGGGCCTCCGAGCGTGGTGACGAGACGGGTCAGCTCGACGCGCAGCCCGGTCTCTTCTTCGGTCTCGCGGATGGCGGCCTCATCCGGACGCTCATCGACCTCCACGGCTCCGCCGATGAGGCCCCAAAGGCCAGAGTCAGCGTGTTGGACGAGCATAAGACGGTCATCCTCGTCCTGAACGAGCACGCTGACCGAAGGCAAGAGCAGCAGTTCCTTCCCGATCAGCTCGCGGACCCGCCTCACGTAATCGGACATGGGCATGGTGAAACGCTAGAGGATGCAAAGGCGGAGCGGTCAATCGCGACCTCAGGCGCTTCGACGGGTGGCTGCCAACTCGCCCAGAGCCTCCAATTGTCCGTCAGAAGCGGATGCGTTCTCATTCGTTCTGCGGGCGTCCTCCTTCCGGCATTGCGGACACTCGACGACCCGCAAAACCAGCGAAACCGCCTTCGCGCGAAGCGACATGAGTCATGTATCGGACGGGACCGTCCAGAACCTAAAGGAGTTTGCCGGGCGGACGGGCTCGGCAAGCACAGACGACGGGACGAAGCCGGTTGTCGCTGCCGGGGACGGTGCGCGGCCAGCGTCAGAAGTCCTGGCGCGTCCCACCGGCCGCATTCGAGCGATGAACCTGTGCCGATACGCTGTGGCGACGAAGTGGTTGGTCGAGCAAGGGAGTCCGTGATGCCTCGTGGGGGTCGGATCGGCGGCGGGGTCATCGTTTCGCTCATTGGAATAGCGGCGCTTGTCGTGTTCATGATTCAGAACACTGAGAAGATCCGGGTCCACTTCTTGCTCTGGCACTTCGTGTGGTCGCTCTGGATCATTGTTCTCGTTGCGGCACTCACAGGAGGGCTGGCGTGGTTCGGAAGCGGAGTAGTACGTCGCTACAGGCACGGCAGGTAGGAAATGCGGTGGCGATCGGTCCTCGGACACCAATGTTCTCCAGCGAGTCATGGCGGAGGAGTGTTCTCTTGGCAACGCGACCCATTTGAAGCGCTGAGAAGCGACAAGCGGACAGGAAATGGCGATCGGTTCGGACCCCGCAAACCTCGCGACGCTTTCGATTCTACCCGCTTGATCGGTCACACCCGCAGATGTGCTCCGGCTACCGGTGTTCCTCCAAAACGAGATCGTCGCCCGAGAGTTCGAGCCCGCTTCTGCCGTTCAGCACGCGGACGTTGCCGTTACTCAGGATCTCTGAAGTGTCGTTGCTGACAGGGGACTGTTGGACATCGCCGTCGAGAACAACCACTCTGTCGCGACCCTCGCGCTTGGCCCGGAACAGCGCGGTGTCGGCTCGGCTGAGTATGGTCGGGAGATCGTCTTTCGGGTCGGCCTGAATGACTCCGAAACTCACCGTGAACTTCGGGAGACCGGCCACGACCGTGGCAGCCTCGAGTCGACTCTGCGCTGCTTCGAGGATCTCGCGTGCTTTGTCGATGCCGCACCCCGGGATCGCGATGGCGAACTCCTCCCCGCCATGACGGCACACAAGGTCTTGGGCCCGCAGCGATTCTCGCAGAACCTGGGCGAACAATCGCAGCGCCCGGTCGCCGGTCTCGTGCCCGTAGCTGTCGTTGAGGAGCTTGAAGTGGTCCAGATCGGCCATGGAGATCACGACATGCGATTCCTCGTGGCGGACCGCGGAGACGCGCTGCTCGAAAGAACGTCGGTTCAGCAGGCCCGTGAGGCTGTCGGTGGTCGCTTGGAGCTGGGTCTCGGCCATGACCCGCAGAAGACCGATCCGGGCGCCGGACAGCTTGGCCAAGGTCTCCAGGTCCTGCACGGTGTTATCCGAGAACCCGGTGTGCTGTTCACCGGTGACGTGGATGACCCCGACTGAACGACCCATGATGGAGACAGGCACGCACATGGCAGATATGGCACCTTCGGGTCGGCCCTGGAGCTTGGGGCACGCGTCGAGTTCCTCACTGTCGGAGAACCGCTGCACCTGCGCCCGACGCGCCGCCGGACAGTGATCCGGTGAATCCACTCCACAACTCGGCGGCGCTCCCGTCGGCGAGGCCGATGCCATGCGCAGGAGGTGTGCGTGACTGTTGTCGGCCAGCAGGAGCTCAATGGGCGCATCGGGCACGATGGCTCCGAAGGATCGCTCGATCACCCGGACGACCTCGGGTTCCCCCTCGGCCATGTCTAAGGCATTTGCCAGGCGGCTCTCGAATTTCTGTCCGCGTGCCTGGGCCTCGAACTGGCGGGCGAGGGTGGCGATGACGCCGTCACTCTTGTCCTGTTCCCTCACGCTACGCAACGACAGGATGATCGCCATAGGTGCGACCAGGACCGCCATCCACATGGCGTCAACCAGATAACGGGGACCGCCGGGAGCCGTGAGCGAGGTCAGGTAGACGGCCAGCAGCCCGAGCAGTGGGCCCACGATGATGCCGACTATGCCGCCGATGTAGGCAGCCCGTCTGGTCCTCGTGCGAGCGCTACGCCAATCGTCTTCGGTGACCTCGGCGCCCGACGGTATTGGCTCTTCCATCGAGATCCCCCTCGCATTCCGGTCTCGGCATGGTACGAGCCTTTGGTTGCGGGCTGGTTGCCAATCCGTCGGCGATTGGTTCGATCGAGGAGTTCGCTGAACCCGTGACTCTGAAAGTCCGGAAGTGGTTCGCGATTGGTGATGGTTTCCACATGCGCTCGGTGGTTCCTGAGCGACTGCGAGAACCACGTCCTTGGCGACCGAAGACGGTGCCGCCTACCGCCGAGAAGAACGCCCATCATGGACGCGCGGGTGGCGGACCCGGGACTGCGGTGATCTTGGCGGCAAGCGCGCGATAGTCCAGATCGACTGCACCCGTCACCGCGGCGGGAAGCAACAGCAAAACCGAGGGGAGCCAGAACCGGGGCTGCGGATCGATGAACACCATGAACGCCGCGATAAATGCCGGAAAGAGACCAATCGACACGATGTCCTTGCGGCGTCCGATCCGCCACCACTTCACCGCGGTGACCGTGGCAAAGGCGTACTCGACCAGAAGGAGGACCGACCAGGCCATGCGCTCCAAGAACAGGAGTGAGCTGGTATAGGTCACGCCGTAGATCGGGACAGGGAAGAAAGCTTCCAGGTAATACGTCGCTTGCTGCTCCGCCACGGTGAAGGGCTCGTGCAGAATCATGTGCTTTGCGTAGGCGTAGACCTGCTGATGGAACTGAGCTCGTTGGGCCTGAGTCGTACGCGGATCAAACGCCATGTTCTGCGATCGGACGTATAGCGGGGCCGAGAAGTTCTGTCCGTTGAGCGTGGCCACCACGACAGAATCGGACATCAACGAATCGACCAACTCGGTCCGATGGACTTGGATCTGGTTGCGGATGACCCAGGCTCCGGGTCCGAGCACGAAACACGCGACCAGCAGAACGGTGCCAATGACCCTGAGCTTGGCCCGATGGGCCGCCACGATGGCCGTCAAGATCACAAAGAGCACGAGTTCGTCGCGCGTCAGGGCCGCCGCGCAGGCCAAAAGGCTGCCGAAGACGAAGAGCAGAAGGACGGTTCGAGGTGGTTTGATCAACACGAAGTAGACGAGGGCCAACACAGCGGGAACCGACAGGTTCTCGGATTGGGCGATCCCCGCGAACGACGCAGTCGCAATACAGAAAGCGGCGAGCCCCGTCGACCACAGCGCCACGGCCCGTGTCAGATGTAGACCCCGGGCGATGTACCAGACCAGCAACGTACTGATCGCTCCGAGCAGCGCATTCAGCAGGATGACCGCCCACTGGGAGCTGCTGACGGAGAACGCGAGAGCCAACAACGCCGGGTAGCCCGGCAGACGGATGTCCGTTGCCAAATAGGGAGCGTGGGTAGCGACGCTGTACCCATGGCCCGCAGCGAGATTTCTCCCGACGATCGTGTAGCCGGGTGCGTCGCCGCCGTAGTAGGTGAAGACGGAGCCAAGCAGCACGCGGAAGCCAAATGCGCATCCGACAAGCAACGCCGGGATCGCCCAGTCATGCTGTCCCCCCACCGCGTCCCGCCGTCCGGAGTCGAGCTCAGATTCGGTCTGTACCAGCTTCATCACCCTTCCGCCGACAGCTGCGGCGTGCGCCGAATACTAGCGACAGTGTCTTCTTCCGATTGCTCCCGCCAAGCCGAACCCTGAACACGTTCTCCTGGCGATTGCTGGACAAACCAAACGCTGGACAGACGGAAGGTGCCGCAAACGGGTAGCCATTGCGTTTCGAGTCAGGCTGCGGTCAGTGCGACCTTCCCCGCACCGGTACCGAGCCAACCAGAGTGACGACGCACGACCGACGGGAGAGTGTCAGGACGGGCCAGCAGGCGTCCTCCCGAAGAGCTGTGTGTGGATGGCCGTTGACCCGAGTGGTTCACGCGGCCCGCAGGTGCCCACCGACTTCAGTGGTCGTGGCGGATCAGCATCACGGGACACGGAGCATGATGCGCGACGTAGTCGCTGACGGAGCCACCGAGATGTCGGCGCAACCAGTTCTTGCCTGAGGAACCGATCACCAGCACGTCTGCGTTCATCTCGTGGGCAACTCGGACGAGAACGGTACCCGTCGGTTCGTCGTCTGGGAGGAGTCGTACTTCGACGTCAGGCCCGAGCACCGACGCCGTCCGATCGAGGGCGGATTGTCCCGCGGCCGTCGATTTCTTCCAATCCTCGGCCGCCTCTTTCTCGGTGATCACGGGGCCTTCGAACCCCCCAGCATCCTCCTGGGGGTCCTCGTATTCGGGAATCACCATGACGACCGCGACATGAGCGTGGGGGCGCAGCAAATTCATCGATCGTCGCGCCGCGTCGATCGCAGCTTCAGATCCATCCGTTGCCATGATGACCTTTAGGGATTCCACCATTGATGGTCTCCTGGAATTCGCAGGGGACCATATTCTGCCTCAAGTTCGTGCGCGCTGGCCGCTCCAGGATCGAGCCCGTCGTTCCTTCGGGCAGTCCGCAATCGTCGGATACCGAACGGTCGAGGCTTCGATGCGCGTCGCGGTACGTACGGGGTACCGGTTCGGGAAGTACCGGCAATGACCTGCTGGGAGATGCCTCCGCAGAGCTGACGACCGGTCCCTCGAGGCCGAACTGAACACGCAGATCGGGCAACCCGAAGCGGTGTCTCGGACCTGACGGCAGAGTCAGCCCTCGACCGTGATGGTGACGGCGGACTCCTCCCGCTGACACCGAAGAGGAGGCGACGCGCTGCAGAGTGGAGGACCCGTCGGGCACGCCCGCGGTGCTCCGGCTTGCCCAGGCGATCAGCCTCGATGCGCCCGCAACGGCTGAGCAGTGCATCCCATGGGGCTTTGGCGGCAGAATCGGGTGCATGCTCACTCGGAAGTCCGGATATTTCTCGCTCCGCCCGGGACCCGTACCCTCAGCGGTAGAGAGCCTCCAGGCAGAGGGATACGTCGTCCTCCCTGGCGTCTTCGCCGGGGAGGAGCTCGCTGGGCTCCGCGCCGATGTCGAACGGGTCTTCGACGAGTATCCGCCCGATGAGCGGGGAGATCCGCCCGAGCTCTCCGCCCCCTTTCGTCACGAGATGCTCAACCGGAGCAGCCTTGTCCAGCAGGCCATTGGAAGCCCCCGGATCCTCGAGGTCGTCGAGCCACTCATCGGAGAGGACTGTCACGTCATCGCGAATACGGCGTGGCGGCAAGAATCCGGCGAGAACCAGCATCTCGGACGCTTTTGGCACATCGACGGTGGGCCCCACGTCCCTCGCGACCCCACTGTTCCATGGGACCCGAGAATTCCCTATCCGATTTTCGCGATCGCGGCCCACCTCTATCTCTGGGATTGCCCGCTCGAAGCGGGTCCCACGGGGGTCATCCCGGGCAGCCACATATCAGGGCAAGTACCCCCCTCGCGGCAGCTCGCCGACGATGATCTTCGGTGGGAGGGTCGAGGCGCGGTGCCGGTCGTAGCCGAGGCAGGCGACGTTGCCCTCTTCGTCTCGGACATCTGGCACCGGCGGTTGCCCCCCCGAAGCGGAGATCCCGGACGGATGTTCGTCCAGTGCCACTACGGACGTCGCGACCTCGCGCAACGAATCCGGCCGACATCCGTGGCCAACCAGCTGGGTGACGAAGCAGTAGCTCGGGCCCGGACGCCGCGCGAGCAGACACTCGTCGGTCTGCACCCGTTGGGGTTCTACGACAGCTGAGACGGGCGCGGTTCCGAGGGGCAGGCCTCTTCTACCCCGATATCTGCGGGGCTCAGGAACGACCCTGATCGAGGTGATCGGATCCCATCAGATCACGCACACCCACCGGATCGACCTTCCTCCGAGGAGTCGCCATGAAGACCATGAGTGCCAGGGTCACGACAGCGCCAACGAGGAAGGTCACCACGACGACTTCGTGGCCTCCGGGCGGTAACCAGATCGTGGGTGCCCGCCCCTGCACGCCGAGGCCGACCTCATAGCGTGTCAGCGCTCGGGTGAAGGATGCAACCTGGGCAGCGAGGAGCACCAGCCCCAAGCCGAGCAGGAGGGCGGGGGCGACCCATGGCCTGTCGGTGAGGCGGTCTCCGAGACGCCGGGATCGCCATTGGAAGGCCGACGCCACCAGTGGGAACCCGATCACGACCGGGAGCCAGTACCTCCCTTGCCAATTGAGCACATGGATGTCCATGTTGGGTGCGTAGAGAACGAGGGGCATGGCGAGGATCAACAACGCCAGGACGGGAAGGGCGCGTCGACAGGGCGCCGAGAGCGTCAGGGCGACGACGGTCAATCCGCCGACGCACGAGGTCCAGACGACGACGACCCAGGTCGCGACCGGCGTGTCGAGCCAGCCGAAATCCCCGATGCACTGGCGAAGCCGTACCGCGGAGAGCCGAATGTTCGTCCACATGTTGGAGAGCAGGCCGGCCGGATGGAGCGGCGGGAGGCCGGTGAGGTGGGGGGCGCCGAACAGGACCAGGAAGCAACCCGCGATGATCACCGCGACCAGCACGGGACTCCAGAGCGGCACCAGGCTCGGGTTCAGCCTCTGGCGCAGCCCCCGCCAGCCGATGAGAAAAACCATGACGACCGCGATGATCGCGGCGTCGAACGGGCTCGTCGGCCGGCACAGGATGAGCACGACGGCGGCGACAGCCGTCCAGATCGCCAGGGCACGCGGGACCTGCGCGTGTTCGACGATGCACAGGCCGCCACACCACGTCGCGAATCCAGAGGCGATCTCGAGGCCACTCGAGCTGACGACCGCCATCAGGAAGAGCACCATCGGCGACAAGGCGATGAGGACCCCGACGAGGGGGATGCGCCGAGGGTAATAGCGGATCAACAGCGAGATACCCAGTGCAACGAGGCCAGCATTCACGAGAGAACTGACCAGACGCATCGCATACAGCGCGGACGGACCCGAGAGGAACAACGACGGAATCCCGACGACGGCGTAGTAGAGCGGTGGAGCGTTGGAGAATTGGGTTTGGACAAGAGCGGGCCTCGTCGCATCACTCAAGGTGTCGGGACACGCCACCGCGACACCCGATTCCATCGGGCGGGTCAGCTCGTCGTCCTTCACGAAGCAGGGAATGATGTTCGCGGCCCAACCCGGGACGCGGACAGTGGCGAGCAGCCCTATCACATATCGATGCACTGGACCGTCGAACTGTCCCCGCACGATCGCGACCGCCTGGGCCACGTGCGCTGGCTCATCAGGAGCCGCTCCGATGGGCGTGGCCAACGACCACGCGCAGATCATCGTCCCCACTCCGAGGAAGGCCCAAAGGAAGACGACGACGGTTCGAGGCTGCGTGCGACCGGCGGTGGCGGAGCTCATGGGGCGAGAAGCAATCCGGTCTTCAGCCTCTCCGAGCGGAGCAGAGATGACGCCGTCGGCGGTCGCGGGGCTCAGCTGGCGCATCGAGCCGGAAGGTCCCTCATTCGGGGCGATTGTAGTAAGACCCGGTTCCGGACGTAGGGGCGCGTCGCATCGACCGAGAAACCCTCGAGAACGCCGTGGCGTGCTTTCGGCGTGACGTCGCGTGGCCTTACCGAGTGCATGTGCCCGCACCGCAGAGCGAATATCGGAGGTCCCCGCGAGGGCGACGGATTTGCGCGGCCTCATTGGTCGCTCCATAACCGGCCGTCCCAAGAGCGCACGTACTCGTCGTACTGAGGGTCGGGATACCAGCCGGCTCCAGGAAGGTCCTGTTCTGGGATTGGACCCTCGGAGAATCCGCTCGGGTGTGGCTCCTGATGGCGCACCGGCGAGTCGGCAGCGACGTCCGCCTAGGACGATATCGGTGGCACCGGTGCCGCCCGTGCGCGGTCTTCGCGTGCGTGAGCTCGGCTTCCGATCCGCGCGTCGACCGACGCGTGAAGGACGGACTCGTACGACGAGGCATGGACGGGCGAGGGTGCGCCACATGGTGCAGCACCGTTGTGAGCGCTGTTTCCCGCCGTGATTGGAACCGCGGCAGCTCCGCGATCGCGTTCACCGTCGGAATTTTCGCGAGGTCCCGAGCCCAATGCACAACAGGACGTGCCAGATTCGCTCCCAGGTGGGTAGCCTGACCCTTCTTCCGACAACTGCGACCCCGCTCATCTCAGACGCCCCCGATGCGTCATGGCCGATTCGGCTCACGACCAACGCGTGATGTTACGAAAGGCGAGCTCTCACCGCACGTTGGACGCGCCCAGGCACACCGTGACAATTGGCCACTCGGTAGCGCAAAGCGATCGACGACACCCCTGGGGTCGCGCCGGGCGAGGCACCGGGTTCCAGGTTGTGCCAAGCGCTCGCGCTGAGCTTGGTGATGTCGGGGTCGCCACACCGGGAGAACGACGTCGCATCGGGAGATCGGCTTGGTTGCCTCACCGGGCGATGGAAACATCGCCCGGAACGGTCGCGCAGCTGTGAGACGTGTTCCCTCCGGGAGGCGAAGGCACCGCCTGCGAACCGGGGCGAGCGGGATCATTCGCACTGTTCGTCTGGGCGTCCGTGGGCGTCAGCCTGATGCTCGGCGCATGGTCCATCGCGACTCGCATCGGTGGGAGATCGCCGGGCGCACGCGTGACCCCAGCCCTTCGGGAGCGTCGTCGCCGTGAGCGGTCCCGGTCTGTCGGCCCCGACGGGGTGCCCGCCGCCCGTCTTGTTGCGTACGAATTGTCGGAGCCGCGGGGACCTGGGTACCCGCCGCCGGATCCGTCGATGTCACGGTGACCGTCGTGACGCCACCCGGCTGTTCCCCGGGGGCGGTGCAGCAGTGGTTACACTCGCGGTCGCGACACCACGGGGACATCGATCCGGCGCTTCGTGATCGTTCGGGCCGCAACCATTCGGTCCTGACGCGAGACGGCCGTGCGAGGTCGCCGAGAGGTCGGCGACGGCGAATCAGGCGGAGGAGCCAAAGTTGAGGGAGAGAACTTGGCGCAGGATCGTTCTCGGCGCGGTCGGCTCGGTGCTACTCCTCACTGCTGTGTACGGATCGTCTTCGTTGACGTCTGCGGCGCCTGCACGTCAACAGGCACCGGCGGTCGCCTCGACGGCTCAGGTGTTGCAGGCAGTGGCGTCCGCTCCGAGCATCGCCACGGTGCCGAGTGGCGTCAACCCGCCCTTGAGCGAGGCAGCGGCGGATCATGCCCTGACCGTCCTCAACGAGCATGGCTGCGATCCCGCCTTCGCGATGGCAACGGTTGGGAGCTGCGTCTTCGGCGACCCCAAGGGTTCGAAGACGATCGTCCTGCTCGGCGACTCGCATGCCGGCATGTGGTTCCCGGCGTTCGATGCACTGGCTGCGCGGGCCCATTGGAAGCTGGTCGTGCTCATGAAGGCGGTCTGCCCGGCCGTCAATCTCAGCTTTTGGTATTGGCCGACGGATGGGCCGTACCCCGCGTGTGACACGTGGCACCAGTACACGACGAGCAGGATCAATGCGCTCGATCCCGCCGTGGTCGTGCTGACCAGCTGGTGGCACGGCGTCGGCATCGTGCCCAATGGTCAGCCACCGACGCTGGGGCAATGGCAACTCGGTCTCGAGAGCTCCCTCGGCTCGATCACGTCGCGGGGAACCAAGAAAGTCGTGCTGGGAGACATTCCCTACCTGACGCAGACCGGTCCCCAGTGTTTGGCCGCCAACGGGACCAATGTGCAAGCGTGCACGACGCCAGCCAGTCAGGCCGTGCTGACCGACCACGAGCAGACGCTCCAGGCGGCGGCGCAAGCGACGGGTGCCACGTACATTTCACCGACCTCGTGGCTCTGCAGCTCGGTGTGCACGGCCGTCATCGGGAGGTACGACGTCTACGCAGACGCCTCCGAAATCACGAACCAGTACGTCGACTACCTGCAGGGTGCCCTCGCTGCCGCAATGCAGCCGGTGATGGGCACCTCGTTGGCGCCGAAGAGTTCGCACCGGAAGGGCTCTTGAGGTTCCCGCCTCGGCGGTCGCCGGGAGAGGGTCGAGCGACCTGACCGTGGCCATCGCCCCCCGGGTGGGCCACCGACAACGCCGGAGACGTGGTGCCGATACCTGCACGAGCCGATGGCCTCGCGAGGGTGGTGGTCGCAAGGCCATCGGCTCGGCTGCGGGAGCGCAGCCCGGCCGCGGGGTGAGGCGAAACACGACTGCGCGTAGCTGTTCCCGCGTGCTCCGAACCTAGACCGGCGTCTGCGGGGTTCGTTCGGCCTTCGCGTTCCCATCACGCGACACTCGCGAGCTGTCCGCACGGCTTGGCGATCTGTCACCGTCGGTTCCGCGGCGCTGTGTGCAGCTGACGCACGGGCGCCCGGTCGTCATCCCGGGACACCGCCCCGTCACCTCCTGATCACGCGTTCGCCCTCCGTCGGTCCATCGAACGATCGGGCTCGATGCCGCGAGCGCCGCGCCGTGTTCGCTTGCCGGATGCCGTGCCTCCGAAGACGCCGACCGCTGGTACTTCGGTCCGTGCGTTCGAAGCGGAGCGACCAGCCGAGTGCGGGGGATGTCCGCACCCCGGCCGAGCGCTGTCTCCTGCGGCCATCGGGCGAGAATGTCCCGGTGACCGACCGCTACTGGTTCGACAATGCCTTGACCGAGGAGGCGGAGCGGCTCCGGCTCCTCGAGGAGATCGCGGATCCGCGGTCCGTCGACCTGCTCCGTCAGCGGGTCCGTCCCGGTTGGCGCTGTCTCGAGCTTGGCGCCGGCGCGGGTTCCATGGCGGCATGGCTCGCCGGCAAGGTGGGTGCACAAGGGTCCGTCGTGGCCGTCGACCGGGACACCACGCTCTGCCGGCACCTCGAAGGGCGGCCCAATGTGCGGGTACTGGAGTGCCGGCTGGAGGACCTGGACCTCCCCGCGGAGAGCGCCGACTTGGTCCACACGCGGAATGTGCTGATGCACGTCGAGCACCCCGAGCGGATCGTCGAGGCAGCCATCGGAGCACTCCCCTCGGGGGGTGTCGCCGTCTTCGAGGAGGCGGACTATTACCCGTTGCTCGCGGGCGCCACGTCGTCGGTGTTCGCCCGCGTCGCGGTGCCGTTGGTCGGGCGGTGGACGTGGGCCCGGCTCCTGCCGAGCGTTGTCGCCGGTCACCCGGTCGACGAGATCGACGTCCTCGTCGACGCGCCGATGCTGCACGGTGGCTCGGCGGAGGCCGCCTTCTGGACTGCGACCTTCACGTCTGCCCGGTCCCGATTGGCTGTCAGCCCCGCCGACTTCGACGAGGTGATCGCCCTGCTGGCGGATCCCGCGTTCTGGACGCCTTTCGCTGCGGTGGTCTGCGTGAGCGCTCGGAAGAAGTGAGCCGACCGGCATGGCAAGGTCGCACCGCCCTGGCTGCGGTCCGTAATCTGGCCGTGGACGGCAGGTTGCGCGAAATCGGGGAGCGGCACATGGGCGGTCACGGGGACCGGATACTGCAGGAGTTCGTGGCGTGCTTCGAAGGGCGTCCGGGCTGGCGACTCGAACCGAGGACGAGTCCCGGTGCCACGCCGCTCTGGTGCTTCGTGGCCGGCGGGAAGGTCGAGTGTTCCGTGACGGTCGCCGACGGCACGATCGTGCTCTACGAGATGGAGACGGACCGCGAGGTCGACTTCGCCGACGTCGCGGCGCTCACCGCCTGGCTCCAGGTCCATCGAGCGGCCGCACTCCAGGAGGCGCCGTCACCGGCGGCCACCAAAACGAAGCGCCGCAAGTTCTTCGAGTGGAGCTAGCGGTCCGGCAGGACCGGCCTCGTCACCGGAACGCTCAGGTGGGTTCGATCGAGGGGCGGCCACGCCCGTGCCGGCGCACCCCGCGGAACACGAGGACCGAGACGCCGACCAGGAAGACGACCATCGCCAGGAAGAAGGAGTTGCCGGCGATGAGCTGCCACACGTTGAGGTGCAGGTCCGACGTGTTCTTGTAGGGAACCCACCAAATCGGCGCGCACCAGAAGAGCACGGCCGCCCCCGCCGCCAGGATCCGTCCCCAGCGAGGGCGGTCGGGCGCGAGCGCGAGCCATAGCAAAGCAGGCACGACCCAGACCAGGTGATGGTCCCAGGAGATGGGTGAGACGAGGAGGCACGTCCCCGCGCAGACCAGGACGCCGAGCAGCGGCGAGGAACGCCGGTGCGCCACCGTCGCCAGCCAGAGGCCTCCGGCGGTGACGGCGACCAGCAGGGGGAACAGGACGGCGTTCGGCACCGCGCCGTGGTTGATGCGCTCGAGGGCGGCGCTCAGGTTCTGGTTGGTGACGGCAGAGAGGTCTCCGGCGCGGCCCGGGCGGAAGAGCGCCCGGGTCCAGTAGGCCACGGAGGACGCCGGCGAAACCACGAAGGTCACGAGCTCGCAGACCACGAAGGTGAGGACGCACTGCAGTGCGCCGCGGGACCGGCGCGTGAGGATGAGGTAGGGGACGAAGAGCAGCGGCGTGAGCTTGACGGCTGCGGCCAGGCCGGTGGCGACACCGAGCGGTGCCTGCCAGCGGCCGATCCGGCGCTCGGTCAGCAGGTCCCACATGACGAGCAGGACGACGACGAGGTTGACCTGGCCGAAGCCGACGGTGACGAGGACGGGGTTCAGGAGCAGCGCGGGAAGGCTCAGGGCCAGCGCCAGGCGCCACGACGCGTTGCGGCTCAGGCCGGGTTTCACCAGTCGGAGCGACACGACGAGGAGCCCGACGAGCACCGCGAGGTTGCCGAGAGTCCAGAGCGTCTGGACCGCGTCGACCGTGCCGAACAAGCGCTCCCAGGGCGCGAAGAGGAGCGCCGCGAAGGGAGGGTACGTGAACAGCAGGCTCGTGTTCGGCAGGTCGTTCGAGTACAGATGGGGGGTGAAGACGTAGCGGCCCCCGAGGCGCAGATAGACGCCGAGATCGACCTCGTAGGTCCGGAGCGCGATGTAGAGCCCATAGGCCAAGGCTGCGGTGACGGACACGAGGGCGGGGCCCCAGCCGGTCAGGCGCCCGAGGCGGGAACGCGGGTCGGTCAGGCGGCTGCGCTCGGGAGGAGAGGGCTGGTCGAAGGTCGTCACTGGGGTGCTCGAGATGATGCGCGGCGGGAGAGCGTCACTCGCCCATACCCGAAACGGCCCCCGACGCGCCCGCAGGCTCGACCCTGAGAACCCTTCGCAGGTCGGCGACGGCCCGGGAGCATGGTACCGCCGTGTCTCGTCGACACAGGGGATGTCGGGGCACTCAGTGCGAGGGCACGGTCAGCGGGGGAACGGTGGTACTCGGGATCGTGACCGGTCCTCCTCCGCCCACGCTGCCGGCGGTACCCGTCGAGGTGGACGCCGGGTTGCCCGCTCCCTGGGTGAGGTGGAGCAGGACCTCCAAGGTGCCCTGGTTGGCCGTGGAGACGAAGCCACCGATGCTCGGGTTCGCGATGTCCCACTCGGCGAAGGGGACGGTGATGTCGGCCAGGACGGCGATCTGGCCTCCGGTCCGCTCGGCCGACACGGGGAACGCCACCGCTTTCGTGACGCCGTGCAGCACGAGGTCCGCGGTGGCCCGATAGTGCGCGATGCGGCCGACGGCGGGGACCACGCCGAGGCTGATGGGCGAGGTGAGCGTCAAGGTCGCGGTGGGGAACTGGCTGACGTCCATGATCGGGCCGTCGAAGCGCGCGTTCCGCTGGCTCTGGTCGCTGACAACGCTCGCCATGTCCACGTTGAACGCGCCGGCCGTGACCGTGGCGCCGTCGATGGTGAGCGAGCCCCAGATCTTGCTGGTCCGCCCGACCGCGGTCGCGCTCTGCCCGAGCAGCACCTCCTGGACCCGGTAGCCGGCGAGCGAGCCGGGCCCGGCGTTCCAGGTGCCCGAGACGTCGGATCCCGTGCTGGCCGGCGCGCCCGTCCGTCCGCTCGTCGAGGTCGTCTCCCTGCTCGCCGGGAGCTCGAGCTTGGTCGGAGCCGGTCCCTCGATGAAGTGGATGTAGATGTAGGGACCAGCCACGGCGCCGATCACCACCACCGCGACGACGCCGGCCACCACCCAGAGCAGCCTGCGCCGCCGTCGAGTTCGCATGCCGTTCATACTGTCTTGCAGGGAGTGTGCTCCGGCGGCACCAAGGAGCTTCCCCCTGGAAGCTGGCCGTAGGCTGCCGCCGATTGGCGACGCACCGGCAGCCCGCGGCGTCCGGGGCCGTCGCGCCGGGAACGGCTAGGCCCAGGCCGGTAGGTTTACGGAGCCCCGGAGGGATCCTGGGGGTTCGATGAGGGCGGGAGGCGAATGAACGCAACGCAGCGGGGCGCGGTCGAATTCCCAGACGCCGCGCCCGTGCCCGCCGCGCCCTCTGGCGGCGATGGACCGCCGGGAGACGACGGATGAAGCGGTGGCCCTGGTTCGCCGCCCTGGCCGCTGTGGTCGTCTGCGCACTGGCGCTCGGCCCCGCCGGGGGGCTGGCCGGGGCGGCCGGGGCGACCCCGACGATCATGGTGGGCGACGACGCCACGGGTGTGGTGGCCGGCGGCAGCTTCACCTTCACCGTGGCCGTCTCGGGTTCGGCCGGGACGCCCACGGGCACCGTCGTCTGGCTGGTCACCGGGCCGAGCGCGGTCACCTGCGACCCCTCGACCCTCGACGGCAGCGGGGACGGCACCTGCACGGTCAGCGACGCCAGCGCAGGCACCTACTCGGCCACCGCCACCTACAGCGGCGACGTCAACTACGACCCCGGCGTGGGATCGGACACGACCGCCGGCGTCGGCAAGGCCGCGTCATCGACCATGGTGGGTGACGACGCCTCGGGCGTGGTGGCGGGCGGCAGCTTCACCTTCACCGCCACCGTCTCGGGCTCGGCCGGCACGCCGACCGGCACCGTCACCTGGCTGGTCAGCGGACCGACCACGGTCACCTGCCCTCCGTCGACCCTCGACGGCAGCGGGGACGGCACCTGCACGGTCAGCGACGCCGGCGCGGGCACCTACTCGGCCACCGCCATCTACAGCGGTGACGCCAACTACGACCCCGGCGTGGGATCGGACACGACCGCCGGCGTCGGCAAGGCCGCGTCATCGACCATGGTGGGTGACGACGCCTCGGGCGTGGTGGCGGGCGGCAGCTTCACCTTCACCGCCACCGTCTCGGGCTCGGCCGGCACGCCGACCGGCACCGTCACCTGGCTGGTCAGCGGACCGACCACGGTCACCTGCCCTCCATCGACCCTCGACGGCAGCGGGGACGGCACCTGCACGGTCAGCGACGCCGGCGCGGGCACCTACTCGGCCACCGCCACCTACAGCGGTGACGCCAACTACGCCGGGGGTTCGGGCTCGGACACGACCGCCACGGTGGCCAAGGCCGCGTCATCGACCATGGTGAGCGACGACGCCGGGGGCGTGGTGGCGGGCGGCAGGTTCACCTTCACCGCCACCGTCTCGGGCTCGGCCGGGACGCCGACCGGCACCGTCACCTGGTCGGTCAGCGGGCCGACCACGGTCAGCTGCCCTCCATCGACCCTCGACGGCAGCGGGGACGGCACCTGCACGGTCAGCGACGCCAAGGTCGGCACCTACTCGGCCACCGCCACCTACGCCGGCGACAGGAACTACCACGGCGGTTCCGGTTCGGACCCGAGCGCCTCCGTGGGCAAGGCAGCCTCGACGACCGCGGTGACCGACGACGCCGCGGGCGTGGTCTACAAGGGCTCGTTCACGTTCACCGCGACCGTCACGGGTGGGGCAGGGACGCCGAGCGGCAGCGTCACCTGGTCGGTCAGCGGGCCGAGCACGGTGGCGTGCGCCCCGTCGACGCTCACCGCCGGCGGCGAGGGCACCTGCACGGTCAGCGACGCCAGCGCGGGCACCTACTCGGCCATCGCCAGCTACGGCGGCGACACCGCCTACGACGGCGGTTCGGGCTCGGACACGACCGCCAGCGTGGGCAAGGCCACGCCGACTGCGCCGACCATCGGCAACCTCCCGACGAGCGGCGCGTTCTTCGGCGCCGGGTTCGCTGCCGCGGTGAAGGGGACGAACACCGACGACAACGGCGTCGAGTACGTCACCTCCAACTCGACCGCCGTCTGCACGGTCTCGGGCAACCTGAGCGTCAGCTACGTCGGCGTGGGCACCTGCTCCCTGACGGCGCAGGTCGCAGCGGGGACGAACTACCTCGCCGCCAGCGGCGGCCCGCAGTCCTTCACCGTCGGTCCCGCCCCGCCCTCCACCCCGACCGTCACCAACATTCCCAGCGCCGCGGTCGAGTTCGCCGGGTTCACCGCGGTTGTGGCCACGAACGGCGACGGCTCGACCTCCGTCGCCTCGAACACCCCCGGTGTGTGCGGTGTCGAGCCCGACGGCCTGACCGTCCTGTTCCTGACCACGGGCGCCTGCTCGGTCACGGCCAGTGTCGGGCCGGGCGTGGACTACCAGGGCGCGACCGGCGTGCCGCAGACGTTCCAGGTCGGCCCGGCGCCGCGCGGGTACTGGCTCGTCGGATCCGACGGCGGCATCTTCTCCTTCGGGGCGGCCGCGTTCCACGGCTCCATGGGCGGCGTCCCGCTCCAGCGCCCGGTGGTCGGGATCACCCCCA
The DNA here is from genome assembly GCA_963788585.1 of uncultured Acidimicrobiaceae bacterium. GTDB lineage: Bacteria > Actinomycetota > Acidimicrobiia > Acidimicrobiales > RAAP-2 > Bog-473. The sequence goes on along the minus strand of CAWBHA010000006.1, from coordinate 246,968 downwards.
CCATCACCCGTGACGGGTACTGGCTGGTGGCGTCCGACGGCGGCATCTTCAGCTTCGGCGACGCCGGCTTCTACGGCTCCGTCCCGGGCCTCGGGATCCACCCGGCCGGTTCGGGCCAGCCGAACAGCCTGGACGCCCCGATCGTCGGGATGGTCCCCTCCATCAACCGGCGCGGGTACTTCATGGTCGCGTCCGACGGTGGGGTCTTCGCCTTCGGTGACGCGCAGTTCGAGGGGTCGTGCCCCGGCATCGGCGGGTGCGCCGGGACCGCGGTGGCGGTCATGCCGGACCACACGGGGAACGGGTACTGGCTCGTCACCAACACGGGCGGCGTGTACACGTTCGGCGACGCGCCGTTCTACGGCGCCCCGGGGACGCAATCGGTGCCCGTGGTCAACGCCGTGGCCACGCCGGACGGATCGGGCTACTGGCTCCTGTACGCCAACGGCGTCGTGGCGAACTACGGCGACGCCGTCAACTTCGGGTTCCCGGCCGGGTACGTCAACGCGTTCAACCCGGCGAACGCCATGTTCCCGACCGCCGACGGCCAGGGCTACTGGGTCGCTTCGAACAGAGGAGACGTGTTCGCCTACGGCAACGCGCCCTGGCTGGGGAGCATGGCCGGCAAGGCCCTCAACGGCGACATCATCGCCGGCTTCGGCTTCTGACCGCTCAGGCCCCGAGCGCCTCGTCCCGGAGGGCCGGGAGCGCCGCGATGGTCCGGCGGGCCGCCGTCTGCACGCTGCAGCCGTCCGCCGCCGCGGCGCGTCGGAGCAGGCCGCCGAGATAGTCGACCAGGGTGAGCACGTCCGAGCGGGGCGAGCGCCCCACCAGGGGGACCGGTTCGGTCTCCGGATCGAGGCCACAGGTCTCCAGAATGGCCCGGCGCATCTCGAAGAGCCGCTCCCTGGCCTCCGCCAGCGAGGTGCCGCTGCGCCGCAGCCAGACGGATATTCCCAGCTCAAGGGTCAGGTCACCCGTCAACGCATGGAGCGGGCCCAGCTCGGCCAGGCCACCCAGGAGGGTGGGGCCGAAGCCGACGGGGGCGCTGGTGACCATGGCCTCAGTGTGGCGAAGGCCTGTAACAAGGTGGTGGACCGGGCCTGGACTGGTAATTTGGTGCGCGTGCCACGCACGATCTGGAAGGGGGCCCTCAGTTTCGGACTGGTGAACATCCCCGTCGGCCTGTACCCGGCGACGTCGGACAAGAACATCCACTTCAACCAGTTCGAGGAGGGGACGTCGGACCGCATCCGCTACAAGAAGGTCAACGAGCGGACGGGCGAGGAGGTCCCCCAGGACCACATCGTGCGAGGGTTCGACCTCGGCGGCGGCGAGTACGTCATCGTGACGGACGAGGAGCTTGAGTCCGCCGAGCCCAAGCGGTCGCGTCAGATCGAGATCTCGGACTTCGTGGAGCAGGCAGACATCGACCCCGTCTTCTTCCGCTCGAGCTACTACCTCGCCCCGGAGGGCGAGGGGGCCGACAAGGCCTACGCGCTGCTGCGCCAGGCCATGGGCGACGCCGAGAAGATCGGGATCGCCACCCTGGTCATGCGCAACAGGGAGTACCTCGTCGCCATCCGTCCTGACGCCGACGCCCTGGCCCTGCACACCATGTACTTCTCCGACGAGGTGCGCGCCCCGGGCGCGAGCTCGAGTTGCCCGACGCCGCCGAGGTCAGCGAGCGCGAGCGCTCCATGGCCCAGCTCCTGATCGAGTCGATGGAGAGTGACTGGGACCCCCAGCGTTACCACGACACACATCGCGAAAAGGTCGAGGCGCTCATCGAGGAGAAGCGCAACGGCAACGAGATCGTGATCCAGGACGTGCCCGAGGCCCCGGCCAAGGTCGTCGACCTGATGGAGGCGCTGAACGCCAGCATCGCGGCGGCGGCGCGGCCGGGCGCCAAGGCGCCCAAGGGCAAGCGACCGCCCGCGGCGAAGGGCGCCGCGGCCCGGCGGCCGGCCTCGCCGGCCAAGAAGGGGGCGGCGAAGGCCTCCAAGGCGACGGCACGCACCAAGCCGGCCACGCGGCGCAAGGCTTCCTGAGCACTCGGGGCCTCCGTCCTGCCGGAGCCATCCGGGCGAACGGGCCGGGCAGGGAACGAGCCGGTACGCACGCCCACCCCCACGCCTGAACTGGTGCTTTTCTCTGCCCCGGGCCGCGGCAATAGGGTGTGGCGCCAGGAGAGCTCGGTGCGGGAGGGAGTCCACGTGGCCGTGGGGCTGGGGGTTCCAGAAGAGCGGTTGCCAGAAGAGCGGTTGCCAGAAGAGCGGTTGCCAGAGTGGGCGGAGTCCGACGGGCTCGTCCAGCTGGTCTCCGTCGAGGGGCAGCGGATGTTGGGCTGCCCCTACTGGGAGCTGGTGGCCGACGTCGGTCCGGACCAGCTGCGCGACCTCTATCGCGACATGGTCGTCGTCCGCCGCCTCGACACCGAAGCGATGGCGCTGCAGCGGCAGGGAGAGCTCGCGCTCTGGCCGCCCCTTTTGGGGCAGGAGGCCGCGCAGGTCGGGTCGGCCCGGGCCTTGCGGCCGGACGACTTCGTCTTCACGAGCTACCGGGAGCACGGGGTGGCCTACTGCCGCGGCGTCGATCCCGTCCAGGCCCTCCGTCTCTGGCGCGGGACCGCGCTCTCCGGGTGGGACCCGCAGGCGCACGGGATCGCCATCCCGTCGATCGTCGTCGGCGCCCAGGCGCTGCACGCCACCGGCTACGCCCTCGGCATCAAGCTCGACGGCGCCAGGTCGGCCGCCGTGGCCTACTTCGGCGACGGCGCGGTGAGCGAGGGCGACGTCGCCGAGGCCTTCGCCTTCGCCGCCACGTACGCCGCCCCGGTCGTCTTCTTCTGCCAGAACAACCAGTGGGCCATCTCCGAGCCGGTGCGCCTGCAGACCCGAACGCCGATCGTCCAGCGGGGGGAGGGGTACGGCATCCCCGGCATCCAGGTCGACGGGAACGACGTCCTGGCCGTCCATGCGGCGACCCGCCTCGCCCTCGCCCGCGCCGACGCCGGCGGCGGACCGACGCTCGTCGAGGCGGTCACCTACCGGCTGGGCCCGCACACGACCTCCGACGACCCGACCCTGTACCGCTCCCGCGGCGAGGAGGACGAATGGCGGGCCAAGGACCCCGTGACGCGGCTGCGTACGCTGCTCGGGTCGGAAGGCCTCGTCGGCCCCGAGTTCGACGACCAGGTCGACGCCCACGCGGCGGCGGCGGCGTCGGCCCTCCGCCAGGGCTGCCTCGCCCTGCCCGACCCGGACCCGGCTGCGCTCTTCGAGCACGTGTACGCCGGTCCACACCCGCTCCTCGAGGAGGAGCGGGCCGCCCTCGCGGCCTACGAGGCGACTTTCGGGGCCGAGCCGTGACGACGGTCATGTCGTTGGGGAAGGCGCTGAATCGTGGGCTGCGCCGCGCCATGGAGCGCGACCCCAAGGTGGTGCTCCTCGGCGAGGACATCGGGAGCCTGGGCGGCGTCTTCCGGGTCACCGAGGGACTGCAGCGCGATTTCGGCGACCAGCGGGTCATCGACACCCCGCTCGCCGAGTCCGCCATCGTCGGGACGGCCGCCGGGCTGGCCATGCGGGGCTACCGACCGGTCTGCGAGATCCAGTTCGACGGGTTCGTGTACCCGGCCTTCGACCAGATCGTCTCCCAGGTGGCCAAGCTGCGCTACCGCACGGAGGGCCGGGTCGCCATGCCGCTGACCATCCGGGTGCCCTACGGCGGCGGGGTCGGCGCTGTCGAACACCACTCCGAGTCCCCCGAGGCCTATTTCGCCCACACCCCGGGCCTGCGCGTCGTGACCCCGAGCAACCCGGTCGAGGGCCACCGCATGATCCAGCAGGCCATCGCCTGCGACGACCCCGTCGTGTTCTTCGAGCCCAAGCGCCGCTACTGGGACAAGGGCGAGGTGGACGACGACGCACCCGTGTCGGCCGAGCCGATGGACCGGGCGCGGGTCGTCGTCGAGGGCGCCGACGCCACGGTGGTCGCCTACGGCGCCATGGTGGCGACGGCGCTCGATGCGGCCGTGATCGCCGCCGAAGAGGGCACGGCCCTCGAAGTCGTCGACCTGCGGTCCCTCTCGCCGATCGACTTCGCCACGATCGAGGCGTCCGTGCGCAAGACGGGCCGCCTGGTGGTGGCGCACGAGGCGCCGGTCTTCGGGGGCCTCGGGGCCGAGATCGCGGCCCGGATCTCGGAGCGCTGCTTCTATCACCTTGAGTCGCCCGTGCGCAGGGTCGGTGGCCTGGCCATCCCCTACCCGCCGTCGCGGCTGGAGGGGCGCTACGTGCCCGACGCCGACCGGATCCTCCACGAGGTGGACCGGTGCCTGAGCCCGTGAACGGGATCGAGCACTTCCTGCTGCCCGACCTGGGGGAGGGGCTCACCGAGGCCGAGGTCGTGACCTGGCGGGTGGCCGCGGGCGAGGAGGTGGCGCTGAACCAGGTCCTCGTGGAGGTGGAGACCGAGAAGGCGGTGGTCGAGCTGCCCAGCCCGCACGCCGGCATCGTGGTCGCCCTGTTCGCCGGCGTGGGGGAGACGATCGCCGTCGGCGCGCCGCTCGTTGCGCTCGACACCGGCACGCGGGGCGAGGGCGGCGAGGCGCCGGTGCCGATGCTCGGGGGCTACGGGCCGGCGGAGGCGCCCGCGAGCCGCCGCCGGACCAGGCGGGGGCACCGCACGCGCGGTCGCGCGCCGGGCGCGGCGAACGGGTCGCGGCCGCTGGCACCTCCGCCCGTGCGCTTCATGGCGCGCCAGCAGGGCGTCGACCTGGCCAAGGTCACCGGACGCGGGCCGGGCGGCATCGTCACCCGGGAGGACCTGGCGGCCCACCTGGAGGGCGCGGCGGCGGGACAGGCGTCGCCCGCCGAGGGCACCCGCGAGTCGAGGGCCTCGGTACGCGGGGTCCAGAAGCACATGGCCGAGGCCATGGTGCGCAGCGTGGCGTCGGCGCCCCAGGCGACCGTGTTCCTCACGCTCGACGTGACGCCCGCGACGAAGCTCCTCCGGCGGCTCGGCGCGAGCCGGAGCTTCGAGGGGGTGCGCGTCACCATCCTCACGCTGGCCGCCGGCGCCGTGGTGCTCTCGCTTCCCGACTACCCGGCGTTGAACTCGCAGTGGGACTCCGCAGAGGGCGAGGTCGTCACCCGGCACTACGTGAACCTGGGCATCGCGGTGGCGGGCCCGCGGGGCCTGGTGGTCCCCAACGTCAAGGACGCCCACCGGATGGGCCTGCGCGAGCTGGCCGGCGCGCTGGGCGACGTGACGGCGCGCGCCCGGGCGGCGCGCTGCACGCTGGACGACTTCCGCGGCGGGACCATCACGATCACCAACATCGGCATCTTCGGCGTCGACACCGGGACGCCCCTCCTCAACCCGGGCGAGGCCGCCATCCTGGCCCTCGGGACCGTGCAGCGGCGCCCGTGGGAGCTCGACGGCGCCGTGGCGCTGCGTGACGTGGTCACGCTGAGCCTTTCCTTCGACCACCGCCTCGTCGACGGACAGGCCGCCTCGCGCTTCCTGGCCGCCGTGGGCCAGGTGCTGGCCGACCCGACCGGCCTGGTCGGGCTGGGCTGAGGGGCACCCGGCCAGTCCCGCCCCGCAGGCCGCGGCCGGGCATTGCCTGCCGGGCACGCCGGCGCGAGGGTGGTGGGGGAGCCGGTCGCGCCCGCCGGCCCACCGTGGGAGGTTCGCCATGAGGACCGTCCGGGACGTGATGCAGAGGGACGTCGAGGTCCTCCGGACCAGCGAGACGGTGGCCGAGGCTGCTGGCGTCCTCGCCGCTCAGCGCGAGGACTGGCTTCCGCTGTGCCAGGCCGACGGCAGCCTGGCCGGGGCGGTGAGCCATCGCGACATCGTGGCCGAGGTGGTCGCCAAGGGCCGCGACCCGAGGGAGGTGCGCCTGGCCGAGCTGGCCGACGCCGGCGACGTGGTGGCCATCGACGTCGATGTGCCGCTCCAGGTGGCGGTCTCCCTCATGTGCCGCCACGACCGTTCACGGCTGCCGGTCGTCGAGGGCGATCGTGTCGTCGGCCTCGTCACCCGACGCGACGCGGTGCGCAGCCTGTCGTTCTGCCCGCCCTGGACCGAGGGGAACGAGGAGACCGAGGAGACCGAGGAGTAGGCCCCGGTTCGGCCCCGCGTCCTCAGCGCGGGCCGAGGGAACCCTCGATGGCCGCGGCGATGGCCCTGGCCCGGTCGTCGGTGACGACGAGGCGCCCGAAGGCGGCGCCCTCGAGCTCGACCACCACCGCGGGCCCCTTGCCGTGGACCGCGGCGAAGTCCTAGCCGAAGTTCCCCCGACGCGTGCCGACGGCGATGACGGAGCGCAAGGGCACGCGGATGTCGCGATGTACCCCTTCGGCCTTCTCGAGCGCGTCCAGATGGCGCACCACGTCGTCGCCGTCCACCCGCAGCTCCGCCACGACGGCCCAGTCTAGGGACGCGGTTAGCCTCCCCCCATGTGGCCGCCGCCGCCCCGGGGGACGTGGGTCCTCGACCTCGACGGCGTGATCTGGCTCGCCGGCCGGCCGATCCCGGGCGCGGACGAGGCGGTGGCGCGTTTACGCGGCGCCGGCGTGCGTGTCCTCTTCGCCACGAACAACTCGGCGCCTACGCGGGCGCAGCTGCAGCGGCAGCTCGCCCACTGTGGCATCACCGCGACGGACGACGACCTGCTGCGCTCTTCGGACGTGGCCGCCGGACTCCTCTCCCCGGGCTCCACCGCAGTCGTCCTGGGCGAGGACGGCATCGTCGAGGCGCTGGCCGCGCGCGGCGTGCGCGTGGTCCCCGACGGACCGGCCGACGCCGTCGTGGTCGGGATCACGCGCCACTTCACCTACGACGCGCTCCGCGTCGCGGCGGCCGCGGTGCGCGGTGGCGCGCGCCTCGTCGCCACCAACGACGACGCCACCTTTCCCACGCCCGACGGCGTGGTCCCCGGCGCCGGCTCGATCCTGGCCGCCGTTGCCACCGCGGCCGAGTCCGTGCCCGAGGTGGCCGGCAAGCCGCACCCGCCGACGGCCGACGCCATCGCGGCGAGGGTCGGCGCCGGCGAGCTGCGCGCCGTGGTCGGGGACCGCCCGTCCACCGACGGGGCGCTGGCGACACAGCTGGGCCTCCCGTTCGCGCTGGTACTGTCGGGGGTGACCCCGGCGGGAGCGGTCCCGGCGGGAACCGATGCGGCGGCCCAGGCCAGGGACCTCGTCACGCTCGTGGGAGAAACCCTCGACCGGAAGTAGGGTTCGGCGCCGTTCGTCCGGGTGCTGGCACACAAGGACGCTGTTCTTGCGCGCTGCCCGTGGAGGTGCCGCAGGGATCGAGATAGCCCGACCACACGACCGGGAACACACCCGGAAAAAGTGCTTGCTAGCAGCTAGCACTTTGTATACTCTTGTGCAATGGCTAGCAATGAGCGCATACGCAAGTACCTCGATGCGGGGACGGTCCTCGGACAGGTCAGCCGCGGCCGGGCCGAGGAGATCGTGCGAGAGTTGGTGAACGCGGGAGACATCCAGCGCAGCCAGGCACAGGAGTGGGTGGACAGCTTGACCGACCGCAGCCGCCGGACCAGCGAGCAGGTGCTGGACCTGGTGCGCCACGAGGTGGCGTCCCAGCTGGAGCGGCTCGACCGTTCGTCGCTCGAGCATCTCGCCGGTCAGGTGGCCGAGATCCTCAAGACGTCCGCCCAGGCGGGCCGCAAGACCACCCGCGACGTCACCTCGCAGGCGGGCAAGGTGACGAAGCAGGCTGGGAAGACGGCCGGGAAGACGGCGCAGAACGTGCGCTCCCAGGCCGGCAAGACCGCCCAGGGCGTGCGCTCCCAAGCCGGCACGGCAGCCGACCGGGCGCGGGCCGCCGCCCAGAAGGTCAGCCCGGTCCGCGGCGGCAAGGGCTCCTCGCCGAAGGCGGCCGCAGGCCGCTCCGTCGGCGCCACGAAGCCGGCCACCAAGTCGGCCAAGAAGGCCGCCAGCTGAGCGCCGGGGCCCGCCGCCGGCTCGACAGCGAGCTCGTGCGCCGTGGCCTCGTCCCCACCCGAGCGGAGGCCCAGGCGGCCATCGCCGCGGGCGGCGTCCTCGTCGCCGGCGCGCCGGCAGAGAAGGCGGCGCGCCTCGTGGCGCAGGACGAGCCGGTCGTCCTCCTCGCCCCCCCGTCCCCCTTCGTCAGCCGCGGCGGTCGCAAGCTCGCGGCGGCGCTTGACCGCTTCGCCGTGCCCACCGCGGGCCGGCGCGCCCTCGATGCGGGGGCGTCCACCGGCGGCTTCACCGACTGCCTGCTCCAGCGCGGGGCCGCCCACGTCTACGCGGTCGACGTGGGCCACGGGCAGCTGCACCCCGTCGTGCGCGCCGACCGGCGCGTCACCGTGCTCGAGCACACCAACGTACGCACCCTGACCGCAGAGGTGCTGCGCGCCGCCGACCCCGCTTTCGTGCCGTGCCCCCTGGTGGTGGCGGATCTCTCGTTCATCTCGCTGCGCAGCGTCGTCCCGGCGCTGACCGGGACCGTGGCCGCTCCCGACGCCGACCTGATCCTCCTGGTCAAGCCGCAATTCGAGGTCGGCCGGGCCGCCGTGTCGCGGGGCAGGGGCGTGGTGCGCGACGCGGCGCTGTGGGGGCGCGCGCTCGAGGGTGTGGCGTCCGCGCTCGCCGACGTCGAAACCGGCATCATGGGGGCGATGGCCTCTCCCCTGACCGGCGCCGCCGGCAACGTCGAGTTCCTGGTGCACGCGCGCAAGGGCACCGCCCGACGGTCCGCCGGGCCTGCCGCGTCCGACGCGTCCGGTGAGGCCGCCGCCCTGTTCGCCGCCGCCGTGTCGGAGGCGGGAACCGTCCGTCCGCCGGACGACCCGGCCGGCTGAGCCCGCGCCGCCAGGCCGACGATGGCGACCGTCACCTTCCTCGTCCACCCCCAGCGTCCCGACGCGCTGGCGCTGGCGACCGACACCGCAGCCTGGCTGACCGAACGCGGCGACGTGGCGCGCATCTTGCGCTTCAGCGGCCCCGACCGGGTGACCGAGTCGGGGGCCGAGACCGACCTCGGCGCGGTGGACCTCGCCGGCACCACCGTGGCGGTCAGCATGGGCGGCGACGGCACCTTCCTGCGCGTGGTGCGCCTGGCCGCCGCCGCGGACGTGCCGGTCCTGGGCGTCAACTTCGGCCGCCTGGGCTACCTGCCCGACCTGCTGCCCGATCAGGTGCGCGAGGCACTGACGGCGGTCTTCGAGGGCAAGGCGTCGGTCGAGGCGCGCTGCGCGCTCGAGGTGGTGATCGCGGACCGTTCCCTGCCTGATGGCGTCTCGACCCTGCTCGCCCTGAACGAGGTGGTGATCGAGAAGATCGACTTCGGCCACACGGTGCGGCTGGCCACGAGCGTGGACGGCGAGACGGCGCTCACGTACTCGGCCGACGGCCTCATCATCGCCACCCCGACCGGATCGACCGCCTACAACCTCTCCGCCGGCGGTCCCATCCTGGCGCCCACGCTGCGCGCCCTCGTGGTGACGCCGGTGGCCCCGCACTTCTCGCTCGACCGCAGCCTCGTCCTCACCGACGAGCAGGCGGTGCGCGTCGAGGTCGTCCCCGACCGCAACGGCGTGCTGGTCATCGACGGCGCGGAGGTGGGGCGGCTGCAGCCGGGAGCCACCGTGACCTGCAAGGTGGCGGAGCGACCCGTGCGCGTGGTGCGCCACGCGCCCCAGACCTTCGGCGGCATCCTCCGCTTCCGGCTGCTGGCGGACCGGGAGATCTGAGCGCGCCGTGCTCACCGAGCTGCGGGTCCGGGACCTCGGCGTCATCGAGGACCTCACGCTCTCCTTCGGACCGGGCATGACCGCGTTGACCGGCGAGACGGGTGCCGGCAAGACGCTCGTCGTCGAGGCGCTCCAGCTGGTCCTCGGGGGACGCGCCAGCCCCGGCATGGTGCGCGCGGGCGCGGTCGAGGCGCTCGTCGAGGCGCGCTTCGTGGTCCCCGCTCCCGGGTCCGGCGGTGCGGATCCCGTCGAGGTCATCCTGGCCCGCTCGGTGCCGGCGGAGGGGCGCACGCGGGCCTGGGTCGACGGGCGCATGGCGTCCGTCGGCGCGCTCGCTGAGGCGGCGGCGGACCTGGTCGAGGTCCACGGCCAGCACGAGCACCGCGCGCTCGTGACCGCTTCCGCACAGCGCGACGTGCTCGATGCCTTCGCCGGGACCGATCTCAGCCGCGTCCGCGCGCTGCGCAGTCAGCTGCGCGCACTGGACGACGGGCTGGCCGCGCTCGGGGGCGACGCGCAGCAGCGCGCGCCGCGAGACCGACGTCCTGCGGTATCAGGTGGCCGAGATCGCGGCGGCTCGCCTCGAGGACCCCGGCGAGGAGGCGGCCTTGCTGGCCGAGGAGGATCGCCTGGCCGACGCCGGGGCGTCGCGCGCCGCCGCGCTCGACGCGGCGGAGTCGATCGATCCCTCGGCGGGCGAGGGGGGTGCCCTCGACCTGTTGGCGCGCGCCGCGGGTGCGCTCACCGGGCGCGCGGCCTTCGACCCCTACCGCGTGCGCGTCCGCGGCGGCCGGTGTCGAGCTCTCCGACGTGGCCCGCTCCCTGCGCGACGAGGTCGAGGGCTGGGAGGACGACCCCGCCCGGCTGGCCGCGGTCCAGGATCGACGGCGCCTGCTGGCGGACCTGCGACGGAAGTACGGCGAGGACCTGGCCGCCGTCACCGACTTCGGCGTGCGGGGCGCGGCGCGACTCGCCGTGCTCGAGGACGCCGAGGGCGAGGCGGCGCGGCTCCAGGCCGAACAGGACGCGCGCCGCGCCGAGCTGGCCCAGGCCGAGGCGGCCGTGCGCCGCGTGCGCGCGAAGGCGGCGGGCGCGTTCGGCGCGCAGGTGGGCGAGCGGCTGGGCGCCCTGGCCATGGCGGGGGCCCGCGTCGAGGTGCGCCTGGCACCCAAGGGGACCGGCGAGCCCGTCGAGCTCCTCCTCGGGGCGAACGTGGGCGAGCCGGTGCAGCCGCTGGCCCGTGCCGCGTCGGGCGGCGAGCTCGCCCGCGCCATGCTGGCGATCCGGCTCGTGGACCTCGGAGGGCCCCAGACGATGGTGTTCGACGAGGTGGACGCCGGCGTCGGCGGCGCCGCGGCGCTCGCCCTCGGTGAGGCGCTCCACGAGGTGGCGTGCCAGCGCCAGGTGCTCGTCGTCACTCACCTGGCCCAGGTCGCCTCGCAGGCCGACGCGCAGGTCATGGTGGAGAAGGCGTCGACGGGCGGCCGCACGGTGACGACGGCCACCGCGGTGCAGGGCGAGGCGCGTGTGACCGAGCTGTCCCGGATGCTGTCGGGCCACCCGGGGAGCGACGCCGCCCGCGCCCACGCCCGCGAGCTGCTCGGCGCGACGCACGGTGGGTAGGTCCGCCACGAGTCCGCCCGCGTTCGATTATCGTGGTCCGGTGCACCGATCACCCGACGCGATGCTCGGCGTCCCGAAGGCGGCGTGAGCAAGTTCATCTTCGTCACCGGCGGAGTCTCGAGCTCGCTCGGGAAGGGACTCACCGCCTCCTCGCTCGGTCGGCTCCTCAAGTGCCGAGGCCTGCGGGTGACGATGTGCAAGCTCGACCCCTACATCAACGTCGACCCCGGCACCATGAACCCGGGGGAGCACGGCGAGGTCTTCGTCACCGACGACGGCGGCGAGACGGACCTGGACCTCGGCCACTACGAGCGCTTCATCGACGAGAACCTGTCGAAGCGCTCCAACACGACGACGGGCGGCATCTACCGCTCGGTGATCGAGAAGGAGCGCCGCGGTGACTTCCTCGGGCGGACGGTCCAGGTCATCCCGCACGTCACCGACGAGATCAAGGACCGCATCCGGCGCCTGGCCGACGAGGACGTCGACATCGTCATCGTCGAGATCGGCGGGACGGTCGGCGACATCGAGATCGTGCCCTTCATCGAGGCGATCCGGCAGTTCCGTCGGGACATCGGCCGGGACAACGTCTGTTACGTCCACCTCACGCTCGTTCCCTACCTCGTCTCGGGCGAGCAGAAGACGAAGCCGACCCAACACTCGGTGACCGAGCTGCGCAGCCGTGGTATCCAGCCCGACGTCATCGTCTGCCGCAGCGACAAGCCCATCTCCGAATCGCTGAAGCGCAAGATCTCCCTGCAGTGCGACGTCGCCATCGACGCGGTGGTCTCCGCCGTCGACGCGCCCAGCATCTACGAGATCCCGCTGGTGCTGCACGAGCAAGGGCTCGACGCCTACGTCTGCAGCACGCTCGGCATCGACGAGGCCTCGCACGAGATCGACCTCTCCGAATGGGAGGCGCTCGTGGGTCGCGTCGAGTCGCTGACACGCCGAGTGAAGGTCGGGATCGTCGGCAAGTACGTCAACATGCCCGACGCGTACCTGTCCGTCGTCGAGGCGTTGCGCCATGCCGGCTTCCACCACACGGCCGAGGTCGAGCTCGACTGGATCGACGCCGAGCTGGTGCCAGGACTGCTGGCCACCGAACGCCTGCGCGGCCTCGACGCCATCGTGATCCCGGGTGGCTTCGGCGAGCGGGGCATCGAGGGGATGGTGGCCGCCGCCGGCTACGCGCGCGACAACGGCATCCCGTGCCTCGGGCTGTGCCTCGGACTGCACGTGATGGTGATCTCGGTGGCCCGCGACTGGGCCCACCTGGAGCGGGCGAATTCGCGCGAGTTCGACAGCCTCTCCCCGCACCTGGTGATCGACCTGATGCCCGACCAGGCCGAGGTGACCCACAAGGGCGGGACCATGCGGCTCGGCTCGTACCAAGCGGTGCTGCTGCCCGGTTCCAAGGTCGCCCAGGCCTACGGCACCCTCGGGGTGACCGAGCGCCACCGGCACCGCTTCGAGTTCAACAACCGCTACAAGACCAAGCTGGAGGCGGTGGGCCTCGTCTGCTCGGGCAGCTCGCCCGACGGTCGCCTCGTCGAATTCGTCGAGCTCGAGGATCATCCCTACTGGGTGGCCACCCAGGCCCACCCCGAGTTCAAGAGCCGGCCCGACCGCGCCCATCCGCTCTTTCGCAACCTGGTGGGGGCGGCGTTGGAGCGGGCCGAGGGCCGCGAGCCGCATCTCCTCGACCTCGACGCCGTCACCTAGGGCGCCGGTGCCGGGCTTCCGACGTGTCGCGCAGGAGGAGCTCCTGCGGGCCTGGCTCTTCCGGGTGGAGCGCCTCGAGCTCCTCGATCCGGCGGGCACGGCCTTCGAACGGGTGGTGGTCCGCCACCCCGGCGCCGTCACCGTCGTTCCCGTGCACGAGGACGGCACCGTGTCGGTGGTCCGCCAGTACCGCGTGGCCGTCGACACCATGGTGCTCGAGATCCCGGCCGGGACGCGCGACAAGCCCGACGAGACGCCGGAGGAAACGGCGCGGCGCGAACTGGCCGAGGAGGCCGGGCTCGAGGCGGCGCACTGGGAGCCCCTCATCGGCACCTGGAACACGCCGGGCTGGAGTGACCAGCTGACGATGATCTTTCTCGCCACCGGGCTCAGCATCACCGAGGCGCGGCCGGACGGCATCGAGGAGGGGTACATGACGGTCGAGCGGATCCGTCTGGCCGACCTCGACGACCTGGTGGCCGACGGGACGCTCAAGGACGAGTCGACGGTGCTCGGGCTCTTCCTGGCGCGCCGAGCGCCTGGCCGGGACGGGCCGGCTGCCGTGACGGGCGCCTTGCCCCGGCCGGCCGAGGAGTTCCTGTCCTGGCTCGAGGTGGAGCGGGGACGCTCGCCCCGCACGCTCGCGGCGTACCGGCGCGACCTTGCCGCCTACGACGCGACCGTGCGCGCCGCCGCCGGCCACGCCATCGACGCCGCCACGGGCGCGGAGGTGGCCGCGCACTTGGCCGGCCTGCGGGCGACGCACAACGCCGCTTCGGTGGCCCGGGCGCAGTCGAGCATCAGGGGCTTCCACCGCTTTCTGGTCGAGGAGGGGATGCGGACCGACGACCCGGCGCTCGACCTGCCCTCGACGTCGGTCACGGATCTCTTGCCGAAGGCGCTCAGCGAGGAGGAGACGCAACGCCTGCTCGGGGCCGTGGTCGGAATGGGTCCGATGGTCCTGCGTGACCGTGCGCTGCTCGAGGTCCTCTACGGCACGGGCGCCCGCGTCAGCGAGGTGGTCGGGCTCAACCTGGGCGACGTCGGCGACGCCGTCGAGACCGAGGGCCTGCCACTGGTGCGCGTGCTGGGCAAGGGGGACAAGGAGCGCGTCGTCCCGCTGGGCCGGCTGGCCCGCGCCGCGCTCGGCGGACTGGCTGTCGGGCAAGGGGCGCGCGCTGGTCGTCCCGAAGAAGTGGGCGCGCCGCAGCGACGCGGAGGCGGTGTTTCTCAACGCCCGAGGGGGACGTCTCACCCGCGTCGGGGTCTTCGGCGTCGTCAAGCGGTACGCGGCGCGAGTCGGCCTGGAAGCCAAAGTGAGCCCCCACGTCCTGCGCCACTCCTGCGCCACCCACATGCTGAGCAGGGGCGCCGACGTCCGGGTCGTCCAAGAGCTTCTCGGCCACGCCTCCGTTGCCACGACACAGCGCTACACCAAGGTGTCGCCCGAGCACCTGCGGCGGGCGTACGAGGGCGCCCACCCGCGGGCGGGAACAAAGGGGGGGAGGGACCGCGTAGCATGACTCCATGCCGAACGAGGCCCCCACGGCGGAGACCGCCAGCGCCGACTTTTCCGCCCTCTTGCGCGAGGAGCAGGCCGGGTTGCAGGCCCAGCTGAAGGAGCTGGGCTTCGCGGACCAGGGGAGTGGCCTCAACTACGACTCGAACTTCGCCGACTCCAGCCAGGTCACGGCCGAGCGGGGCGAGGCGGAGCGGCTGGCGACCGAGCTCCGGGAGGCCCTCGACGAGGTGGAGGCCGCCATCCAGCGGCTCCAGGAGGGCACCTACGGCAACTGCGAGGTCTGTGGGAAGCCCATCGGTGCGGCCCGGCTCGAGGCCATGCCGGCGGCCCGCCTCTGCATCGTCGACGCCGCCAAGCACTAGGTGCGCACCCCCGGTGCCTCCTCCGGGAGGCGCCCGATGGATCAGCGGACCAAGCGCACCCTGTGGATCGCCGCCATCGCGATCTTGGTGGTGGCGCTCGTCGTCCACCACAACATCACCGAGCAGGACATCATCGTCTTCTGTTGCGTCGTGCCGTCGATCATCTTGCACGAGATCTCGCACGGGTGGGTGGCCAAGATGTTCGGCGACAACACAGCGGCACGCGCCGGCCGACTGACGCTCAACCCGGTGTCCCACGTCGACCCGGTCGGTACCCTGATCGTGCCAGCGTTGCTCTCGCTCACCTCCTTCGGCGTCATTGGGTGGGCCAAGCCGGTGCCGGTCAACACCGCCAACCTGCGGAGCCCGCGCAACGAGGGCGTGCTTGTCGCGCTCGCCGGGCCCGCCATCAACGCGGTGTTCGCTGCGAGTCTTCGGACTCGTCTTCGTGCACTTCGCCCGCTCGGGCTTGCCGTTCGGCCTTTCGACGGTCGCGCAGTGGTCGACCGCGGCGCAGATCGTCTTCTTGGCCGGCTGGGTCAACGTCGCGCTCTGCGCCTTCAACCTGGTGCCCGTGCCGCCACTCGACGGCTCGGCTGTCGTCGAGCGTTTCATACCGGCGCGCTGGTGGCCGACCTACCTCCGCTACCGCCAGTACACCATGCCTACGCTGCTCGATCCTCGTTCTCCTCAACTTCTTCTTAACGGGAAACGGCCACGTCGGGCCGCTGACATGGCTCTTCGACCGGCTCTACAGCTGGTGGGCCGGCGTCCTCGGAATCTGAGTCAGCTCTCGGGCAGCAGGCCCATCGCATCGGCCGCGCGCGCGTAGGTCGCCACCGCCACCCCGTGGGCCTGTGCCGCACCGCGCTCCAGCACGGCGTCGACGTAGGCAGGGTCGCCCTCGAGCGCGAGACGTCGTTCGCGCACCGGCCGCAACAGGTCGCGCAGGGCCTCGGCCACGTCGTCCTTGAGGTCGCCGTAGCGCGTGTAGCCCTGCGCCACGTCTTGGGGGGTGCGTCCGGTCGCCGCGGCCAAGAGGTCGAGCAGGTTGGCCAGACCTGGCTTGGCGGCGCGGTCGTATCGCATCTCGCCGTCGGTGTCGGTGACGGCGCGGCGCACCTTGCGCGTGATGTCCTCGTCGGAGTCGAGCAACCCGATGGTCCCGAGCGGGGAGTCGACGGACTTTGACATCTTCCGCTCGGGGTGCTGGAGGTCCATGACGCGTGCGCCCGTGCCGGGGATGGCCGCTTCGGGGACGACAAAGGTCTCGCCGTAGCGGTTGTTGAAGCGCACCGCCACCTCGCGTGCCAGCTCGAGGTGCTGGCGCTGGTCGTCACCGACCGGGACGGCGTCGGCCCCGTAGAGGAGGATGTCGGCCGCCATGAGGCAGGGGTAGGTGAAGAGCCCCGCCCGCACCGCCTCCTGGCCCCTGCCCTTGTCCTTGAACTGGGTCATCCGCCGGAGCTCTCCCACCGTGGCGGTGCACTCGAGCAGCCAGGTGAGCCGGGTGTGCTCGGGCACCTGGCTCTGGACGAACAGGGTGCAGCGGTCGGGCTCGAGGCCCACGGAGAGCAGGTTCAGGGCGGCGTCGATCGTGTTGGCCCGCAGCTGCGCCGGGTCGATGTCGGTGGTGAGTGCGTGCAGGTCCACGACGCAGTAGAACGCGTCGTGCGCGTCCTGGAACGACACCCAGTGGCGCAGGGCCCCGAGGTAGTTCCCCAAGGTGAAGTTGCCCGATGGCGCGATGCCGGAGAGGACCCTGTTCATGGGGCGCCATGGTAGGGCGCACCGGGATGTTCCCGGGCAGGCCGGCCGGGGTGTCGCGGGCAGTGCCCGGGTGTTCGGTAACGTCGGCGGGTGGCCTACGCGATCTCCACGCCCGTCTTCGAGGGTCCGATCGACCTGCTGCTCCACCTCGTGTCCTCCCACGAGGTCGACGTCCTCGACGTCCCGCTCCTGCCGGTCGTCGACGGCTTCGTGAGCGTCCTGAACGAGCAGCGCGACCACATCGACTTCAACCTGCTCTCGGAGTTCCTGCTCGTGGCCTCGATCCTCATCGAGTTGAAGTCACAGAAACTGTTGCCGGGCTCCGAGGTCGTGGAGGAGGACGAGGACCTCGTGGGATGGGAGGAGCGCGACCTCTTGCTGTCGCGGCTGCTCGAGTGCCGGGCGTACGCCGCCGCGGCGGACGTCTTCGTCGCCCTGGCCGAGCAGGCCTCGCGCTGCGTTCCGCGCGAAGTCGGGCTGGACGACGACTTCGCCGTGCACGCCCCCGATCTCCTCGCCGGCGTCACGCCGGCAGACCTCGCGCAGGCCTACCTGCGGGGGTCCGCCGAGCGCCCCGTGCCGAGGGTCGACCTCTCACACGTCACCGTCGACACCGTCTCGGTGTCCGAGGCCGTGGCCGAGCTGATCGCCGTTCCCGAGCGTGAGCGGGCCACCTCCTTCCGGACGCTGGTGGCCGGATGCCACACGCGCATCGACGTGATCGTGCGCTTCTTGGCCCTGCTCGAGCTGTGCAAGATGGGTCGGGTTACCCTCGGGCAGGGGCGGACCTTCGGCGACTTGCGCATCGACTGGCTTGGTGGCGACGAGCTGGCTGGAGTGAGCACCGGCCGCGGGCTGGCCGAGCTCGGCGGGTACGAGATCGACGACTACGAAGGGTGAGGTGGTGAGCCCGGTGGAGCGCGCCGAGCTGGAAAGGACGATCGAGGCCATCCTGTTGGTCGCCGTGGAGCCGCTACCCCCTCGGCTCCTGGCCGAGCTGGTCGAAGAGCCCGTCGAACGCGTCGAGGAGGCGCTCGACGAGCTGGCCCAGTCCTACGACCGTGAGGGCCGGGGCTTCATGCTCGCCCGTATCGCTGGCGGAGCGCGGCTACAGACCCGCGCCGATCTGGCGCCCTACGTCGAGCGTTTCGCCAACCGCGAGGTATCGCACCGGCTGTCGACCGCGGCCCTCGAGACACTGGCCATCGTCGCCTACCGTCAACCCGTCTCGCGCGGTCAGATCTCGGCGTTGCGGGGGGTCAACGTCGACGGGGTGACGCGTCTGCTCGAGCAGCGGGGCTACATCGCCGTCGTGGGCCATGCCGACGGTCCGGGTCAGCCCGCGCTCTTCGCCACGACCGACCTGTTCCTCGAGCGCCTCGGGCTCGACTCGTTGGACCAGTTGCCACCGGTGGAGGAATTCCTGCCCGGGCCCGATGTGGCGGGCGATTTCGAGCGGGACCTCCAGTCCGCTCTCGGCTTCGGCATCGAGGCGGCGTCCGACGACACCTGAGGGGCCGGAGGGTGAGCGCCTGCAGAAGGTGCTCGCCCGTGCCGGCATCGGTTCCCGGCGGGCCTGCGAAGAGCTCATCGCAGCGGGTCGTGTCACCGTCGACGGCGAGGTCGCCGCGCTCGGCCGTCGCGTCGACCCGGCGACGGTGCGCGTCGAGCTCGACGGGGCACTCGTGCCGGTGGCACCCGACCTCGTCTACTACCTGGTGAACAAGCCCGACGGCCTGATCACGACGGCCGACGATCCGCAGGGGCGACCCACCGTCATGTCGCTGGTGCCGGCCGAACCCCGTGTGTTCGCGGTCGGCCGGTTGGACCGCACGACTGAAGGCCTCTTGATCCTGACCAACGACGGTGCGCTCTCCCAGCTGCTGACCCATCCGTCCCACGGGGTGGCCAAGGAGTACGTGGCCGAAGTGGCGGGGGGCACCCCCGGCCCGGGCGCCCTGCGAGCGCTGCGAGAGGGCGTGGACCTCGACGACGGACGCACGGCGCCGGCCGAGGTGGGCGTCCTCGCCCCAGGGGTGCTGCGCCTGGTGATTCACGAGGGCCGCAACCGCCAGGTGCGCCGCATGTGCGGGGCGGTTGGTCACCCGGTGGAGCGCCTCGTTCGCACGCGCATCGGCCCGCTGCGCGACACGAGCCTGCCACCCGGGCGCTGGCGCCACCTCGAGGCCGGCGAAGTCCGAGCCTTGGCCGCGGCGGCGAGCCCGCGAGCCGGCCCGGAGGGTGTGGGTCCCCGGAAGAACGGTTGACGAAACCGGACGAACCGCTCCCCGCGTTCAGGGTGTGTACGCGGCCCCTGCGAGGTTCCTTCGCGCTGTATTCGCGGCCGAGCGGCGCGCGGTATGCAGCGGCGACCAACTCTCAGGAGCAGACGTATACCGCCGCGACGAGTCGGACCGGAGGACCGCGGAGACGACCCGAAACGGGCTCCCACGAGGCTGCAGAGACGGGCAGACGAGGGCAGGCCGGCCCGAGAGCCGGAGGCGGGCTCGGACGCGGAATGCCGAGGCGTTGCCGGTAGAGTGACCCGCCATGGCACCCGCTCTCAAGGTCAGGGGTCTGCGCGGGGCGACAACGGTCGACGAGGACACCGTGGACCAGGTCACGGCGCGGTCCCAGGAGCTGATGCTCGAGATCATGGCCCGCAACGAGCTGGTCGAGGAGGACATCGTCAGCGTCCTGTTCACCGCCACGGCGGACGTGACCAGCACGTTCCCGGCGACGGCAGTAAGGGAGATCGGCTTCGGGACCGTGCCGTTGCTGTGCGCCGCCGAGATCCCCGTGCCGGGCGCCATGCCCAAGTGCATCCGGGTGCTCCTCCACGTCCACACCACTCGGTCCCGCGACGAGATCCTCCACGTCTATCTCCACGGGGCCCAAGGGCTCCGCGATGACCTCCCCGGCTGAGGGCGCACCGCGCCGCCGGGCGCTCGTGGTGGGGACCGGGCTCATCGGGGGCTCGATCGCTCTCGGGCTGCGTCGGCGAGGCTGGTACGTGTCCGGCGTCGACGCCGACGAGGATCGGTTGCAAGAGGCCCTGGCCGACGGGGTGGTCGATGCGACCGGAGACGACCTCGAGGCCGAGGTGGTGTTCGTCGCCGTCCCCGCGTCGGCGGTCGCCGGCGAGGTACGGCGCCTGTTGGCCGACCCCGCGCGGCGGGCCGATGCGGTGGTGACCGACGTCTGCGGGGTGAAGACGGCCATCGTCACCGCGGCCGACCATCCCCGCTTCATCGGCGGGCACCCCATGGCCGGCTCGGAACAGATCGGGCTGCGCGGTGCCGACCCGGACCTCTTCGAGGGGTCGGTATGGGTGCTCACCCCGACGGCCGTCACCGACCTGGCCGTCTTCGACCGCCTCAAGGGTGTGGTCATGAGCCTGGGAGCCGACATGCTCGTGCTCTCGGCAGCGGACCACGACCGTCTGGTCGCCGTCGTGAGCCATGTGCCACACCTCGTCGCGGCAACGCTGATGAACGCGGCGAGCGCCGGGGCGGAGGAGGACGGTGCGCTGTTGCGGCTGGCCGCCGGCGGCTTCCGCGACATGACTCGGGTGGCGGCGGGTCATCCGGGGATCTGGCCGGACATCTGCGCGGAGAACGCCCAACCGATCGTGGAGGCGCTCGACGGCCTCCTGACCGATTTGCAGGCCATGCGCGACCGGGTCGCCGCGCGGGACCGCGCTGCCCTGTTGGACGCGCTGCAGGAGGCGAGCGCGGCCCGGCGCAGCCTTCCGGCTCGCGTCGCCCGGCCCGACCACCTTGCCGAGCTGCGCATTCCCGTGCCCGACCGAGCCGGGGTCCTGGCCGAGATCACGTCGCTGGCCGGCGATGCCGGCATCGGCATCTACGACATTGAGATCGCACACTCCGCCGAGGGTCCCCGCGGCGTGCTCATCCTCGTGGTCGATGGCGCCGACGCGGAGACCCTCACCGCGGCCGTGGAGGCGCGCGGCTACCGCTGCGTGGCCGAGGACCTGTCGTGACAGCGCCGCGGATCCTGGTCGTCGACGGCGGCGTCCCGTGCCGTGGCACGGTGCGCACGCCGGGTGAGAAGTCGATCTCGCATCGGTCCGTGCTCCTGGGCGCACTCGCCGAGGGGACCTCGGTGATCCGCGGGCTCTCCGACGGCGCCGACGTCGGGGCCACGCTGGCCGCAGTGGAGGCGATGGGCGCGGGCGTGGAGCATCTCGCGGACGGGAGCATCGCCATCCACGGCGGGCGGGCCCGGCTGCACCGGCCTGAGGGGCCGCTCGAATGTGGCAACTCGGGCACGTCCATGCGCCTGCTCGCCGGGCTGGTCGCGGGCTTCCCCTGGGAGACCGAGCTGGCGGGCGATGCGTCCCTCTCGGCGCGGCCGATGGATCGCGTGGCTGAGCCGCTCGATCTCATGGGCGCCCACGTCGCGGGACGCGGGGAGCGCTGCCTGCCTCCACTGCGCGTGCGCGGCGGCGAGCTGCGCGGCATCGACTGGACGTCCAAGGTGGCCAGCGCGCAGGTGAAGTCGGCCATCTTGTTGGCGGGACTGTCGGCCTCGGGCACCACGACGGTACGCGAGGCCGTGACCACCCGCACCCATACCGAGGAGATGCTGGCCGACGCAGGCGTGGACATCACGGTCGAGCCCTGGGGCGAGGGACGGGTGGTCAAGGTGCGCGCCTCGGCGTTGCGGCCCGTCGACCGAACGGTACCGGGCGACCCGTCGGCATCCGCATTCTTCGTCGTGGCGGGCTGTGTCGTGCCGGGCAGCGCCGTCGACGTCCCCGGGGTCTACAGCGGCCCCGCCCGACTTGGCTACGTCTCGGTGCTGGAGCGCATGGGGGCGTCCGTCACCCTGGCTCACGGCGAGCCGGGCACGGTCACCGTCCGGGCCTCCGCCGGCCCGCTGCACGGCACCAGGGTGGCCGCGGCGGAGATCCCGTCGCTCGACGAGGTGCCCGCGCTCGCCGTGGCCGCCGCCGTCGCCGAGGGCACCACGGTCTTCACGGACGTCAGCGAGCTGCGGGTCAAGGAGGTCGACCGGTTGGCCGCCGTGGCCACCATGGTCGAGGCTTTCGGCGCCGAGGCGCGGGTCGAAGGGGACACCCTCGCCGTCATCGGCGCAGGTGGCCCGTTACGGGCCGCCCGTTTCGACAGCCGGGGCGACCACCGGATGGCGATGGCCGCCGCGGTGGCCGCGCTGGCCGCCCGCCACGGGGAACGGAGCCTGATCACGGGATTCGGTGCCGTCGAGACGAGCTACCCCGGCTTCTTGGACGATCTTCGTGCGTTGACCGAGGGCGATCTCGGGCCACGGGCACTGTTGGTCGCCATCGACGGCCCTGCCGGCGCCGGCAAGTCGACGGTCTCGACCGCAGTGGCGGATCGGCTCGGAGTCGACCGTCTCGATACGGGCGCGATGTACCGCGCCATCGCTGCCCTCGCCCTCGAGCTCGGCACCGCTCCGGACGACCGGGCCGCGGTGGCGGCCCTGGCCGAGGCGGCCACCATCGACGTGGGGGAGCGAGTGACCATCGACGGACGCGACGTCACCGCCACCATCCGCTCGCCCGAGGTGGGCCGGGCGGTTTCACTGGTCGCGGCCAATCCCGACGTCCGCAGCCAACTGGTCAAGCGCCAACGGGCCTGGGCCGAGGCGCACGGTGGGGGAGTGGTGGAGGGCCGCGACATCGGGTCCGTCGTCTTCCCGCAGGCCGAGGTGAAGGTGTACCTCACTGCGTCGGCCGAGGAGCGGGCGCGCCGCCGTCACGACGAGGCGTCCGAGGCCGTGGCGCGCCGGGACCGGATCGATTCGACCCGTGATGCGTCGCCCCTCCGCGCGGCCACTGACGCCCGTCGGCTCGATACCACCGGCCGTACGGTGCAGGATGTGGTCGAGGAGGTGCTGTCGTGGCTGTGAACGCATCGAGCCCTGCGTCGGGGTCCGACGAGAGCGGGGCAGGCGCCCCCGCATCTGCTCCTACCTCGGCGCCGGGCCGGCACCAGGTCTTCGAGGTGGATCCCCGGTACACGCCTCTCTATCGGGTCGAGCGGACGATCTTCGTCACGGCGTTGTGGGCGTGGTTCCGTCCCGTGGTCAGCGGCCGGGAGCACGTGCCAGAGACCGGGCCCGTGATCCTGGCGCCGGTGCACCGGTCGTTCGCCGACTTCGGCTTCGCCGCGTTCTGCACTGACCGCAAGCTCTTCTTCATGACGAAGGACGAGATGTGGGAGAACAAGTGGCTCGGCAAGCTGCTTCTTTCGGTCGGTGCGTTCCCCGTCCACCGGGAATCGGCCGACCGCGAGGCGCTCCAGCGGGCCGAGGAGGTGCTGCGCCGGGGCTCGGTGCTCGTGCTGTTCCCCGAAGGCTCGCGGCGGGAGGGTCCGGTAATCGAAGACCTGATGGAGGGTGCGGCCTTCCTCTCCGCCCGGACCGGCGCGCCCATCGTGCCCGTGGGCATCGGGGGGTCCGATCTGGCCATGCCCAAGGGCAGTTCGGTCCCGAAGCCGCTGACCATCCAGGTGGTGATCGGCCCTCCCATCCCACCGCCACCGCGGACGGGCGGTGGGCGCGTCTCCCGTTCGGCGGTGCACGCCGCGACCGAGGCGCTGGTGCCGCAGCTGCAGGCCGTCTACGACGAGGCTCGGGCGAGGACCGGGCGGTATTGAGGCCACGCGTGGGCCGAGCCCCGTCGCCCCTGGTCGCCTCGGGCCGGGCTTACTCCGCTGGTGCGGGCTCGGAGGGATCCTGATCCAGGAGGGCCCGGTAGTGCGCGGAGCGGGTCAGCAGCGCGTCGGCGGTCCGCTGGTCGAACTCGGCCGCTCGTCGCAAGGCCGCCCGCAGGTCCTCCTCGTCGCTCAGGACGTGCACGGAGGGCTTCTCGGGGGTCCAGAGCTCCGTTCCCTTCTGGTTGCCACGGTGGAATCGCATGGTTATCGGTGCCTCTCGGTCGAGACGGTGGAGTGTGGCTGTTGGCCATTCTTCTCCCCGCGCCGACAGAAGAGGTGTCGGCCATCTGAGGCGCCGAGTTAAGGCACCGAGTGAAGGGCGCCGAGTGAAGGGGCGCCGACAGTCGGGCTACGTGTGCGGGTGCTCCTTGCGGACCTTCCACCACGTCTCGAGCACCACCCGCCCGTAGCGGAACCCGAAGAGCCAGTTCTTGCCCTTCTTCGTCGTCCCGGAAGCCCGTGGCAGCCAGAGCGTGGGCCGCTCCGTGATCCGCCAGCCCCGTTTCATGGCGATGATGAGCAGCTCTGCCGTCTGGTACTGCGGCTGCACGAGACGGTACGCCACGTCGTCGAGCATGGAGACCCGGAGCGCCCGGTAGCCGTTGGAGGTGTCGGTGAGCTTGGTGTGTCCCATGAGGCTCATGGTCCAGGAGAAGACCCGCACGCCCAACTTGCGGGTCCGGTCGCTGGTCGTGTCGCGACCGAGCACCCTGGAGGCCACCACGAAGTCCGCCTCGTCGTCGACCAGCGGCTGCAGCATGGTCGGGATCTCGGCGGGGTCGTTCTGGCCGTCGGCGTCCAGTGTGACGACGTACTGCGCCCCGAGCTCGACGCACAGGGCGTAGCCCACCCGCAACGCGTAGCCGTGGCCGAGGTTTTGGGTCAGCACGTAGGTCACGGCGCCGGCGTCCTTGGACACCTGGTCGGTCTTGTCGGTGCCTCCGTCGACCACGACGAGGGTCGTGACCGGGAGCCCACAGGCCACGGCCGGCATGGCGGCCAGCACCGCGCCGATGTTGGCCTCCTCCTCGTAGGCGCAGATCAGGCCGACGACCGGCGCCAGCTTCAGGTCTGGGTAGCGCTCGTCGAATTCCTGGCGTGCCGCCGCGATGACGCGGCGCGCCTGCTCGGGATCCGTATGAACGGCGGCGCCGGACGTCGCGCCGCGGCGAGGGCTCAAAATGTCCTGGGTGTCGCGAAGACCTGGCGGACCAGCGGTTCGAAATGCGAGAGGGGCTTGGTGGGGTAGTCGGGATCGAAGCTGGTCTGGTCCCATTCGTCGGCGAAGAGTTCGGCCAGGCCGTACCACGGCGCGCCTTGGTACTTGTCACGCGCGTTGGGGTCCTGACCCAGGTACTCGTAGTAGTGCCGGCCCTGGAAGTCCTGGTGGGCCCAGATCATGTGGTAAGTGTCCTCGTCCACATAGGGACGCAGGATCTCCGCAGCGATGTGCGGGTGGTTCATGACCGAGACGGCCTTGCCGATGTCGTGGCAGAGCGACGCCACGATGACCTCGTCGGTGGCCCCCGCCTCCTCGGCCCGTGTCGCCGTCTGCAGGGAGTGGACCAGCTGGTCCACCTCGAAGCCGTCGGTGATCTCCTCGAGCGAGGCAAGCATGGCGAGCACGCGCTCCGCCACGCGGGGCTGGTTCTCGATCGACTCGACGACGATGTGCTGCCACTGCTCGGCGGTCGACTCGTCCATACGGGTGAACGTCATGGTGCAATCATCGCGCCGTGCGGCCTCAGGAGGCCAGCAGGTCCAGGACGTCCGCCGCGGAGACGGCACGGTCCTCGGCCGCCGGATCGGCCCGGGGCGGTAGCGGGCGGCCGGCCAAAAGGCCCAGCGTGGTGCCCACGGCGCGCAGGAGTTCACGCAGCTCGGGCGGCGGCGGGAAGTACTCGTCCTCGGTGGTGACCGTGATCTCGGTCACGCCCTGTGCGGGGGCCAGGCGGGCGATGACCGAGTCCACCAACGCTTCGGGCGCCGAGGCGCCGGCGGTGACGCCGACCGTGCCCGTCAGGTCGTCGGGGATCTCGTCGGCCTCGTTCACCCGGAGCACCCGCGGACAGCCGCCGGTCCGGGCGACCTGCTCGAGGGCGACGGTGTTGGAGGAATTGGCCGATCCGATCACGACCACCGCGTCGGACTTCGAGGCGATCGCCTTGAGGGCGGCCTGGCGGTTCGTCGTGGCGAAGCAGAGGTCGCTGCGGTTGGGCATCCACAATTCGGGGAAGCGGCTGCGGGCCGCCTCCATCAGGCCTCGCCACTCGTCGTGGCTGAGCGTCGTCTGCGCCAGCAGCGCGACCGGTGTTCCCTCGACCGCGACGTCGTCAAGTGCGTCGAGGTCCTCTGCGTGCTCGAGCAGGCGGACGGAGTCGGGTGCCACGGCCATCGTGCCCACCGCCTCCTCGTGGCCCGCGTGCCCGACGTACAACACGGTGTAGCCCTTCCGGCTGCGCACCTTGAGCTCGTGGTGCACTTTCGTCACGAGCGGGCACACGGCGTCGACCACGACACCGCCACGGGCGCGAGCGGCGTCGACCACCTGCGGGGCCGACCCGTGGGCGCTGAGCATCAGGGGTGCCCCGGGTGGCACCTCGGCCACGTCGTCGACGAAGACCACGCCCTGCTCGCGGAAGCGCTCGACCACGTGTCGGTTGTGCACGATCTCGTGGTAGCAGTAGACCGGCGGCTCGAAGACCCGGACCATCCAGGCCAGGGCCTTGATCGCCTTCTCGACCCCGGCACAGAACCCCCGCGGCTCTGCGAGCATCACTCGATCGACTCCGGGCACAAAGTCCAGGTTATCGGCAGTACTCTTGGGGTCATGTCAGCTCCCACGGTGACTTCGGTCACTGCGGCGTCGCCGGCAGCCCGGGCCGGCCTGGCCGTGGGCGACGAGCTCCTCAGCATCGACGGGGAGGAGCCGCGCGACGTCATCGACTTCCAACGACTCAGCGACGCGGACGCCTTGAGCGTCCTCGTGCGACGCACGGGCGCGCCCGTGCCCCGGCTCGTGCGCGTCGACAAGGTTGCCGGGGAGCCACTCGGGGTCGAAGTCTCCTCCGCCG
Organism: uncultured Acidimicrobiaceae bacterium; assembly: GCA_963788585.1. GTDB lineage: Bacteria > Actinomycetota > Acidimicrobiia > Acidimicrobiales > RAAP-2 > Bog-473. Next base: position 220,410 of record CAWBHA010000006.1, on the reverse strand, counting down.
TGTTCGACCGCATCCGCACGTGCGACAACCACTGTGCGTTCTGCTTCATCTACCAACTGCCCAAGGGCATGCGCCGCAGCCTCTACCTCAAGGACGACGACTACCGGCTGTCCTTTCTCTACGGGAACTTCACCACGCTCACGCGCTTCACCGAGCTCGACGCCGAGCGCATCCTCACCGAACGGCTCGGCCCGCTCTTCGTCTCCATCCACAGCACCGATCCCGAGCTACGGGCGCATATGTTGCGCAACCCCAAGGGGGCGACGAGCCTGCGTTGGTTGCAGGTACTCCTCGAGGGTGGGATCGAGGTGCACGGCCAGGTCGTCGTGTGTCCCGGTGTCAACGACGGCCCGGCTCTCGAGGACACCCTGGCCGGGATCCTGGACCGCTACTCCGAGCTGGCGAGCGTGGGGGTCGTACCGCTCGGCGTCAGCCGGTACTCGAACGAGCCCGAGATGCGCCCACACAGTCCTGACGAGGCGGCCCACGTCCTCGACACGCTCGAGGAGTGGCAGCGCCTCTTCCGCGCGGCCGTCGGGCACCGCATGGTCTTCGCCGCGGACGAGTACTACCTCCTGGCGGGGCGCGAATTGCCCCCGGCGCGCCACTACGAGGGTTACCCCCAGCACGAGAACGGGATCGGCATGGCGCGGTCCTTCACCGAGTCGTTCGCCCGTCCCGGACGGGCCGGGCCGGGCGGGGTCCGCCACGGGTTCTTCGCCGCCGTCGACGCGGCGCCGGCCGAGGGGTATCGCGCCCCACGGCTGTCGACGGCACCGGACGGCCGCGACGAGCGTCCCGTCGTCGTGCTGACGGGCACGTACGGTGCCCGCGTGCTCGCACCCCTGGTCGCCGCGCATCCACGACCCGACGTCGCGCTGCGCGCCGTGCCGAACGACTTCTTCGGGGGCAACATCGGCGTGGCCGGGCTGCTCACCGGTGAGGACGTCGCCCGAGCCCTGGCCGGCGTCCCCGACGAGACCCGCTGCCTGCTGCCCGACGCCTGTCTCAACGAGGGCCGCTTCCTCGACGGCCTGACCCTGGCCGACCTGCCGCGGCCGGTCGAGGTGGTGCCGACCGAGGGAGGGTCGCTGCGCAAGGCGCTCGACGGCACATCGTTCCGCCCTACCTGCGCATCATGACGCCGATGGTGGTGGTGGCGGGCCGGCCCAACGTCGGCAAGTCGTCCTTGGTGAACCGGATCGTGGGCAGCCGGGCCGCCGTGGTCGAGGAGGAGCAGGGTGTGACCCGCGACCGCAAGGTGCTCGACGCCGAGTGGGCCGGCGTGCCCTTCTCGGTGACGGACACCGGCGGGTGGCTCGCCGGTGGCGACGCGCTCGACGACAAGGTACGCGCGCAAGCCGAGCGGGCACTGGCCGACGCCGACGTCGTCCTCATGGTGGTCGACGTGACGACCGGCGTCACCGACGAAGACCTCGCGGCGGCCAAGATGATCCGACGTGCCGGACCGCCGGTGCGCCTCGTGGTCAACAAGGTGGACGACGTCAACCGGGAGGCGCCGGCATGGGAGTTCGTCTCCTTGGGGCTCGGCGACCCCTTTCCCGTCAGCGCGCTGCACGGCCGGGGCACCGGCGACCTGCTCGACGAGGTGGTGGGCCTCCTCCCCGTCCCGCTTCCTGCCGCGACGTCGACTCCGGCGTTCGCCGAGAGCGAGAACGGGGAGGTCGACCACGGCACGCCGCGTGTGGCCATCATCGGACGGCCCAACGTGGGCAAGTCGACCCTCTTCAACCGACTCCTCGGGGAGGAGCGATCCATCGTCCATGACCTGCCCGGGACGACTCGTGACGCCATCGACACCGTGGTCGAGACGCCGGACGGCCCGGTGTGCTTCATCGACACCGCCGGGCTTCGGCGACCGTCCAAGACCGATCGGGGAACGGAGCAACACGCAACCATGCGTGCCCTGCGTGCCCTCGAACGGGCCGACGTCGCCCTCCTGGTCATCGACGCGACGGTCGGTGCATCGCACCAGGACCAGCGCTTGGCCGAGCGGATCGGTGTGTCGGGATGCCCCGCGATCGTCGTGCTGAACAAGTGGGACCAGGTCGCCGTCGACGACCGCGACGACGTGCTCGCAGGGGTGGGGGACCGCCTCGCATTCTTGGGCACGGCGCCCGTGCTCAAGATCTCGGCCCTGTCGGGCAAAGGTGTGCAACGGATCCTCCCGGCCCTCCGCGGCGTGGTCGAGACCTATCACCGGCGGGTGCCGACCGGTGCGCTGAATCGGACGGTCCAAGAGCTGCAGGGTCGTCAGCCCGCACCCCGAGCCAAGATCCGTTACATCGTCCAGGGTGCCATCGACCCCCCGACCTTCACCCTCTTCACCAACGGCCGGCTGCCGCAGACCTATCTCCGCTACATCGAGCGCGGGCTGCGCGAGAAGTTCGAACTCGGCTCGACGCCGATGAAGCTCCGGGTGCGCGTCGGTGGCAAGTGAGGCAAGTGAGGCAAGTGAGGACGGGACGGACCTGATGGCGTGGTGCGAGGAGTGTGACGCGCTCGTCGAGGACGAGGACCTGGGCGAGGAAGGAGAGTGTCCGCGTTGCGGCACGATCCTCGCCGAGCAGGAACGCCAGCCCATCCCGTGGTACTTCAAGGCGATGCTGGTGGCCAGCGTGGTCTACCTGGGCTATCGCGGCTACCAGGGTGTGACCTGGATCGCCGCGCACGTGTAGCGTCGCACGAATGGCGCTCTACGAGATCGACGGCGTCGCACCGCGGATCCACGCCGAGGCCTACGTCCATCCCGATGCCACAGTGATCGGCGACGTGACGATCGGTGCCCAGTCGAGCGTGTGGCCTCGGGCGGTCCTGCGCGGTGACTACGGGACGATCACCATCGGCGCGGGCACCTCCATTCAGGACGGGACGGTGATCCACGCCGGTCCCGGTTTCCCCACCATCGTGGGCGACCGCTGCGTGGTAGGACACCTCGTGCACCTCGAGGGGTGCGTCCTCGATGACGAGTCGTTGGCGGGCTCGAGCAGCGTGGTCTTGCATTGGGCCCGGATCGGCCAGGGCGCGACCGTCGGGGCCAACGCGGTGGTCCCGAACCACGTGGTCGTGCCGGCCGGTGCGCTGGCCCTGGGCGTCCCGGCGAAAATCCTCGAGGGGCGGTCGGACGTCGCCATGATCCGCATCTCGGTGGACGAGTACATCGCCAACGCCAAGCGCTACCGGGAAGGGCTTCGCCGCTTGGACTGATGGCCCTCGGGCCACATTTGGGCGCCTGGCCTCCGAGCGTCAGTGCGACCCGTGACTCGTCTTGGGCGGGAACACGTCGGGGCCGAAAGGTGCCAGCCCCGATTGCGCCGCGAAGCCGAGGTGGCCGTGACCGTCGTTGCCGCCCGTGGTGAGGCCGAGCAGGTCCTCGTAGCTGCGCAACGCCGAGTAGTGGTTGTACGTACCGGTGGTATCGGTCGAACCGGTCGCGACGTACCGGGAATTGAGCAGCAGCGCGCCGATCTGGCCGCCGCCAGGTGCCGTGGCGTCCGAGGAGGCACCGGCGTTGCCCGGTGCATGGGTGTTGGGCCCGGGCTGCTCGTCGCAGCAGGCGAGCGCAGAGTCGGAGCCGCCGACATCGGACTCGTCGAACGTGATGACCACCAGCATGGTGCCGCTCTTGTAGGCGGGCGAGGAGAGGATGAGCGGCATCCACGCCTGGAGGAACTGGTCCGCGCCGACGAGGCCGCCCTGGTGGCCGTTGGTGCTGTTGGGCCCGGCGCACGGGTCGTCGTGGCCGTCGTTGCACAAATTGGGCGTGATGAAGCCGAAGCGAGGCGTCGTGCCGGCGTGCTGCAAGTCGAGGGCCAGGTGGCCGCTGGGCGCCGGTGCGCCGTCTGGGCCGAGTGTCCCGAGCGGCACGACGTTGGCGTTGCATTCGGCCGTGTTGTCGATGACCGAGTGGAACCAGACGAAGGGGTTGTGCCGGGTCGTGTACTGGTCGGTCGGGGTGGCCACCTCGGCGGTGTCGGTGGCGCCGATCGCCGGGTGCCCGCAGTCGGTGCCGCCCGTCGGGTCCGGCGTGCCTCCGTCACGCGCTGGCGTGCTGCCCATGTCCTGTTCGTAGGCGCGCCATGCGGCCACGTGCGACTTCTTGTTGGGGGGATACTTGGCGTCGAGCTGCGAGGCGATCGTCTGCACCGCAGCTGGGTAGACACAGCCCTCACCGTCGACCTGCCCGGGGTTGGCAGCCTGGTCGGGGTCGGGAGTGCCCGGGACCACGTTGGCGAAGGCGAAGCCGTTGTCGGCGCAGTCGGCCTGTGTGTCCATGGTCGGCCCCTGACCGGAGACCTGGGCGATGTAGTTGTCGAGGCTGTTGTGCCCGATGGCGTAGTAATTCTGCAGCAGCTCACCCTTCGGGCGGAGCGTATCGTTGAGGTATGTGGCCGGGGACCCGGGACCGAACGTCACGTCGTAGCCCTCGTTCTCGAACTCGATCACGAGGATGTGGTCGATCTTCCCGGGGGCCAGCGCGGCAGCGCGCGATGCTCGACGACCCGTGCGAGGACGTCGAGGCGGCGGCGCTCGGGGCCGCCACGAGACCCGCGAGACCGAGAGCGCCGAGGAGAAGGGTCCCGGGGCGCGCGAGACGAGGGCAGTGCGAATCCAGCTTGCTCACGGCGGGGAGCGTAGCCCCCGGCCATCGTGGGTTCGGGTCAGATCTGCGCTTCGTCGCGGGCGAAGGCCGCGATGTGCCGGGCGCCGTCGCGGCTGATCTCCGGGCAGGCGATGCTGAAGATCTCCGTGCCGTGCATGGTCCCCATGATCTGGCGGCAGCGGGCTGGCACGCCGGCCGCGAGAAGGAGCCGGTAGAAGTTGACCCCCTCGTCGCGGAGTGGGTCGCACTCGTTGACGCTGATGACCGTAGGTGGGAAGCCGCGCACGTCTTCTTCCGTCGCGAAGGAGGGCCAGGCCAGCGGATCGCGGGCCTCGAATGCCTCGATGCCGTAGCCCATGGCGCCGCGGTTGTCGTGCAGGTGCAGCAGGATCCCTTCGTTCTCGACTGAAGAGGGGCAGCCGGGTGCAGGCCACTGCCCGGCGATGTAGGGGCAGAGGGCGTACAACCCCTTGACGAGGTCCAGGTCGCCGTCCCGCCGCAGCTTGAGGCCGGAGGCAAGGGTGAGGTTTCCCCCGCCGCTTTCGCCGGCCACGATGATCCGCGCCGGGTCGATGCCGAGGTCGTCCGCGTGTGACACCACCCAGTGCAGCCCCGACACGCAATCGTTGAGACCGGCCGGGTACGGGGCGACCTCGGGAGCTGACGACGCCACGACGCAGTTGCGAAAGTCGACCATGACGACCGCGACGCCGTTGGCAGCGATGTGCTTGCCCCAGCCTCGGTACATGCCGTCGAAGCACGACAGGGCCGCCATGCCTCCGCCGTGGATGTAGTACACGCAGGCCAGCGTTTCAGACGTGTCCGGGCGGATGATCTGCAGGTTGATGGTGTTGCCGTCGGGCTCCGAGGTGCACTGCGTCGAACGGAGGGTGAGCCCGGCTGTCGGCGCGGCCTCCTCGGTGTCACAGAGGTCCTGGATGGAACGGAAGGCCTCGCGACCCTCTCGGGCCTTCTCGGAATTGGCCTCCGCCAGCAGCTCCTCGCGGCTCGAGACGTCCCCGAGTGGGCTCGAGGGCACGAATTGGAGAAGGCGTCGAAGTCGAGGGTCGAGCCGAGGATCTGAGGTGGGATCGGTCGTCATGCGGTCATTGGACCACGTGAGGTGACGAAGCGACGAGTTCGGAAGGGTGTGGCCTCAGACGGCGGGGCTGGACGGACCGCGCTGGCGCCGGGCCCGGTAGGCAGCCGTGGTGGCCGTCGTGAGCAAGCTCTCGGGGCTTGCGTCGCTTCCAGAACTCCAGACGATGCCGACATTGGCCGTCAACCGGCAGCCGTCCATCCCGATCTCGTTGGTGACGGAGTCGAGCACCGAGTCGACGCGAGTGCGGATCCGTTCCTCGACGACCGTTCGGTCGGCGTTGATGCACAGAATGACGAACTGCTCGCCGTCGATGCGGGCCAGGGTGTCCCCGGAGCGCACGGTCGCGTCCAGACCGCGCCCGACGGCGCGTCCACGGCATCGGTGGCGTCGCGACCGAGCGCGCTGCTCAGCGCCTCGAGGCCCTCGAGCTCGACGACGAACAAGCCGAAGGGGCGCGCGTAACGGCGGGCGTCGTAGACCGCCTGCTGGAGCCGGTCCATGAGGATCATGCGGTTGGGCAACCCGGTCACAGGGTCCTGGAGGGCGCGGTGTGCCTCATCCTCGAGCTTCGAGGAGTTCGAGAGATGAGGGGCAAGGAAGCCGGCCATGAGCTCGATGACATCGCTGTCGGCGTTGCTGAAGTGGTCCGTCTCGCTGCTGAAGACGCTGAACACGCCTACGGTCTCGCCGGAATGGACGAGCGGTGCCACCGCCATCGAACGAGCGGCAACCATGCGGCACGCCTCGCGGTCGACTCGGGAGTCGGATTCGGTGTCACGGCAGAGCAGAGGCATGCCCATACGGACGCAGAGACCCGACAGGGTGGACTCGAGGTCGACGCGGATCCCGTCCGAGTTTTCTGCGATGCCACTGACGGCCCGGTAGACCAAGGCGTCGCCGTCGACGATCTCGACCGCTGCGCCATCAGCGTCCGTGATGTGCTGTACCCGCTCGAGGACGACGGCCATGACGCGTTCCGCCTCGGACGCGCCGGCGTTGATCAGCCGTTGTGTTTCGATGAGAAAGTGCAGGCGGTCGAGGTCGGTCTCCCGGGAAATCGTTGCCACCCGGTGTATGTCGGACGAACGGTCTGTGCGCTTGAGGACATTCGGCTCGGAGATTCCCCAGGCCACAGCGGTGCGGCCGGGACCTAGGGGAGGCACGTGTTCCTCCGTCCGGGCGCCGCGTTCGTCGATCGGGTCTGCCGCCCCGACGGCAGCTTGCGTGTCCGCCTCGATCCGCGCCGACCCGCCACGCGAAGCGGCCCCTCGTTGGGTGGAGGAGGGGCCGCTGCCACCCTTGTCTCGTGACTGACGTAGGTGTGCTTTCACTCTATGCCCAGATCCTGACGGATCGGACGCGACCCCGAGGGGGAGCCCGGTACCCGGTGTTCGGGGGAGGGAATTCGGCCCCACCCGGAGGCGAAACCTTGGCCTTCGCCTCACGTCGGACTTCCGCCGAGACGACCAGCCCCTGCCTTTGTGGGCGGTCAGGGGACGCCCTCCGAAACAGTGAGCAGTCCATGGTCCCGGAGCACAGCCACAACCTCATCGAGGCCTCGGACCTGCTCGGACCGGAACCCGAAGGAGCGAGCCGCATCGGCATTCACGGCGAGATCGTCCAAGAAGAGCACCCGGTCCGTGTCGTACGGCAGCCGTTCGGCGACGGCCTGGTAGATCGCGCCGTCGGGCTTCCTCAGGCCCAGTTCAAACGAGAGGAATCGGTAATCGAACGTCTCCAGCTCCGGCCAGCGTGCAGCCTGGTCCTCCCAGTGCAAGGCGTTGGTGTTGCTCAGGCATCCGATCTCCACGGCTTGGTGGATCTCCGAAAGGAGCTCAGTCGTGCCGGGGTAAAGGCCGATCGGCCACTCACGCAGGATCTCCAGGTACCGCGCTGGCGTGATGGCAACTCCCCACTCGGCAACGACTCCGGTCGAGAACTCGCTCGCCGAGCATTGGCCTGTCTCAAATCGACTCATCCAGGGTTCCAAGATCTGCTGCCATGCATCTGTGTCGCCGCGGAACCCGGTCATCTCTTGGAGAGCCGCCAGATCCCCGAGCTCGACCAGGACTCCTCCGAGATCGAACAAGACGAACTCGACGTCCGGCTCCGTCATGGGCTCACGCTATCGCCGACTGTCAGGAATGATCGATGGACTCGAACCGGATCTCTGCGCAGTAGCGTCGTTCAGATGGTAACGATCCGATTACCGGTGACTGACGAAGTGCTCGACACGCGTCGGCACGGTCTCCAGCGGGTCATGCGGTGGATTCGTCGCTAGGCGCTTCTCTCAGGCTGCAGCGGCGTTGGCAGTACTCCGTCCGTCGTCGTATCGCCAACGCGGCGTGGCTGGCAACCCATCTGCCTTGGAGCCTGTGGTGCAAGATGTGCGCGTGGAATGCCCGAGGGGTCGTGGCGGAGATCGCCAGGCGCTCCGGCAGGCCACTCACCTTCGTGCAGGTCGGCTCCTGCGACGGCAAGGCGAACGATCCTCTCCATGAAGTGGTCCGGTCCTGTGCGTGGTCGGGGATCTTGGTCGAACCCGTGCCGGGGCTCTTCGAGCAATTGGTCGCCAACTACGAAGGGGCGCCGGGGCTGTCCTTCTTCCAGGTTGCAATCGGAGCCGGCGAGGGCACCATGACGATGTATTCCGTCGACCCTCGGCCGAAAGACCCTGATTGGGTCATGCAGCTCACGTCGTTGGACAGGGACGTCGTCATGAGCCACGCGTACGCGCTCCCGGAGCTCGCGAGCCGTATCTTCACCGTCGAGGTGGAATCCAGGACCGTGGCGTCGTTGATCGACGAAACGGGCCTTACCAAGGTCGACCTCCTTCACATCGATGCCGAGGGTTTCGACGACCAGATCATTCGGGATCTCCCGTTCACGGCTTCGTGGGCGCCGCAGTTCCTGATCTTTGAGAAGAAACACCTGAGTCGGAGCCGATACTTGGATCTCAAGAGGCTCCTCAGGCAAGCGGGCTACAAAATCGTCAACCTCTGGCCCGACGAGCTTGCCTACCGCCGCCCACCTCACGGTTGACTGAACGCGAAGGGTTTCTCTGTTGATGCAAACGGCGGTCTGGGGCATTCTTCGCACCGACCCGGTGTGTCGTGAGTTCTCGCGCGCTACGGAGGATCACAGCGCAGGTTCGCATCTTCGATCCTGCGTACTGGGGAGGACCGCCTCTTCGGGCTCAGGGATTACGGCGCTTGGACGCTTGTCGGCGGACCCGTGTTGCCGATGGCAAGGCTGTAGAGGTTCCGAACGTCCCCATCCACGGGCGCCTGCTTCAGGAAGGCGAAGCCAAGCTTCCGACAGACGTTCTGGGAGGCATGGTTGGCTGGGTCGATGATCGCAAGCAATTCGCCCGAAAACGTTTGACTCGCGCGGGCGAGGAGGGCTTGGCTTGCCTCGGTCGCGTATCCCAATCCTCGCCGCTCAGGCACCAGTCGGTACCCCCACTCGAGACGTTGCTCACCCTCGAGGGCGAAGTAATCGACGCCCGTATAGCCGACGACGACGCCTGAGGCCCGCTCAATGATGGGCTGCTTCGAAAACGGAATGTTCTCGCACATGGCGAGCATGTGATCGAAACGCCTGTTGGCGGCCTCCTCGGTCACTGCTCCGGTCGAGAACACCATGAATGCGTCGCTGCGGAAGAATTCGGTAAAGCGGACGCGGTCCGTTTCACGAGGCGGCCGCACCTCTAAGCGTGTCGTGACGAGCGTTTTCTCGAAGCTCAAGGCCACCTCCTCGGCCGCCCATCATGTCGGAGGCTGCCGCAGCTGCTGAGCCAGGAGCTCCGCGTTCCAACGGCCGGGTGTCAGACTTGGTTGCGATCCAAGGAGGGGAGCCGCGCGACGCGTGTCTCGTTGCCGTTCATCGGGTTTGGTTGGAGCCCTCGGCACCGCCGCATAATCCGTACGGCGTTCCTCTGCCTCCTTTCGGAGGACGCCCTGTGACGCAGCGGGTCCGGGCTTCCCTCTGCCGGCCCAGGCTGGCGTTGGCTGCTCTTCCTTGCGGGCGTCGGGCCAAGGTGCGCGCGGAGCGGCCCGGGGGTTGGGGTCCCGGGCCGCTCGCGTCGCACAATGCGGGCTGGACCATCCGACCAAAAGGGGGGTGAGTTTCCATCGGCCAGGAGTCCGGACCCGGACAAATCCTGACATAACCCATCGAGATTAATCAAATTAGACAATTCACTGCTCCACCTGCATCGGAACGCCCGTCTGGCACTCGGAAGCGGTGTGTCCGGAATGCTTGGCGGCCCGGACACATTGTCCATGCTCGACTTCGGCCCACCAGCCAGTTGAGCAATGTGCACCCTAGGAGCCGGCCCCGTCAGTGAGTCCATTTCCTGGCTGGGCCGCTCCGCGTCCGTTGATACTCGAGACGAACCTGGGAACACACGCGAACCAGCCCCCGGGTGCGCGGTGACGAGAGACCCGGGGGCCGTCGCCCGATGGGTTCGGTCGTTGGAGGTGGGGCCACCGTGCCGAACCCTGCTCCTTGAGTACCCGCCGAGGCTGCAGCCAAAACAACGGAAACACAACGGACTGAGGGCCCAGGTCCACGGTCCTAACGCCTGAGAATGCTCTGTGGCGCCCGATCTCGTGAACTGGCAAACTGCGAAGGCCACCGGGAGTGGGCCCGAAAGGCGCCGTCCGTCATTCGCACTACCGCCTGCGGAACAAAGGGCGGCGTCTGAGTGGAACGCCAAGCTGCTCGACGGGGACCAGGTGGGCGAGTCGACCCTTTTCTTTGTGGGTCGGTTCGCGCCCTACTGAGGAAGCCGTCGGCCGAACTCCCGCAGTCCCGTCAGCCGGTCCAGATGGTCCGTGACGGTGCGCCCCTAACCGGCAGCGAGGATTGAAGCGGCCGCTCGATGATCCGCCACTTTCGTGAATGGATCGATCAGCGTGTGGGTGGGTGCCCAGGCCAGGTCTGACTCCAGCAAACCGGCTGACGTCCCTTGGGACTGTCTTTCGTTCGATTCGTCGGCCTGGCCCGGTCACCCACTCGACACCTGCCGGTCGGACGGAGTGACCTCATAGGAGCCTGCCTGAAACAGGCCCGTCGCTGTCCTGTCCGTCGTTCCACTCGGTGCGGTGTCACCCCAAAACCCAAACCAACGAAGGGATGACAGTGACCACTTTGGCACGGAGCATCACCGCCGGCGTCGATACACACCTCGACGTCCATGTAGCTGCTGCTTTAGACGAGCGGGGCACCCTGCTCGGCGTCGAGAGCTTCACCACCACCGAGCGCGGCTACAAGTTGCTGCTGGGGTGGTTGAGCGACTTCAGACCGATCGCGTGCTCTAGGCACGACACCCCAACAGCCGTCAGGCTCCTCACCGACCGATCGGGGCACGATCTAACGCTAGGACTCAAGGTCCGGGGGACAACAGTGCTGCCCAACCGGCGGCTCGGAGATCAGTCTTTCGTCAAGACCGATCCGCTGCCATTAGGGGGCACGAGAACAGCCGGTTTCGGGACTTCCCGCGTCCTGGTTCGACGACGTCGCGGAGGCGCTCAAGTGTCTCCGCCATCCCAGTCCGCTGGAGGCTCTGCCGGTCCTTGCTGGAGAAGGTGCCGATGATGAGCCAGCCGATCCGGCTTACCGGCTTGATCGCCCAGTACGACTCGACCACCTCCGTGCCGGCGGGGTGGGGTAGGAACTCGTAGGTCCACTCGACGGTGCCGCCGAAGGGCTCGGTTCGGCTCCACGCGATGCGACGCCCAGGGTCGACCGCCGTAATCTCGGGTTTGTTGCCGACTACGGGACCTCGCGTGAACTTGTTGCGGCTGCGAATCGAGCTCCCACTTCCGGGCCGGTTGCCCCATCGAGCCACCGGCACTCGACGACCTCTGGGCTCAGCTCCGGCATTCGGGTGACATCAGCGATCACGTCGTAGATGTCTTCGGGTGTCGCCTTCATCACGAGGCGGACTTCGTCGTGGTCGAAGGTCTGCATCATCACTTGCTCCTTTGCAGTGCGTCATCTACTAAGAGATCGATGAGTCGGTTGAGGTGGCGGATCCAGCGATCACCGGTCGGGTCGTTCGCCATCTGGGCATCCAGGAGTCCGCCGGCGACTGCCACGATGCAGTCGATATCACCGGGTTCGGTGACCCCGGCGGCCTCGGCCAGCTCGCCGAGCGCCATGAGCGCATCTTCAGCGAGCGCGTAAGACTCGGGGGACGGGGTGAAGCCAGGAAGGTGCCGCTGAAAGAGCAGCTCGCAGCGGGCCATGTCCTCCATCGCGAAGTCCAACCAGGACCTCACGAGAAGCTTGAGCGCACTGCGCGGATCGGCGGGCAGGTCGAGAGACTTGATGCGCTCCAGGAGCTGGCGGTTGCCGTCGGCGAACATGGCGTCGTAAAGCGCGCTCTTCGAGGCGAAGTACTCGTAGAGCGACGGTTGACGCATCTCGACCCGCCCCGCGAGCTGCCGCAACGAGACGCCGGCGATGCCGTGCTCTCGGGCGAGGACCCAGGCCGCGTCCAGGATGGCGGCGGCCTTCGCTTCGTGTCGGTTCGGTGCTTCGTTCCCTATCACTGATAGGAGTATTGCCTATCAGTGATAGGAATTCAATAGCGCGCAGAGCCCAGGTCCCTCCCGATTCCTAACCGTCGGTCGGGCGGGGAGTGCCTCCGAAGTGCTGCGTCCTCAAGTCCAGATGCCCACTCGTTAGCGCCGCCGGCCAAACTCCCTGAGCCCCGTCAGCCCCTCGAGGTGATCCGGACACGCCCACACCCGCCACCAGCGGTCACCAGTAGGGGAGAACCACCGCCCGGTCCAACACGGCGTCTCGGCGCAGTGTGTCGCCTGGAGCTGGCGGCTATAGACCATGGCCCAGCACCGCGTGTGGTCGACGATGAAGCCGGGGCAAAGGTCGCCCGGTTTCGGCGTGAAGGTCACAGTGCGACGGCAATAGTGGCGAGAGGCAGCGACGACAGAGGGACCGCCGTCAGCCGTAACCACCTCTCGGTCATGACCCTGACGATCCGAGCCCCCGTGGTGTAGAGCCGACCGGACTGAACCAAGACAATGGCCCGACAACGCTGAGCAGTTCGCCCAGATCCGCCGCAGGCGAACACCTCGGCTCTACCGTGGGATCCGCATGAACGAGCTCGAGATCAAATGGCTCATGGCGCGCGACGCTCCCGACGTCGACGCCGTTCTCGCTGAGTTGATCAACCGGCCGGCGTGGCACCGTCAGGCCGCCTGCCGAGGGATGCGATGGGCACGACGTCGTTCTTCCCTGAGCGAGGTTCGTCGCGCAGCGCCGCCACGGTCGTCTGCGAGGGCTGTGAGGTCCGTCAGGAGTGGAGTGCCTCGATGCGGCGCTGGCTGATCCGCTCACCGCCGGGGTCTGGGGCGGCTTGTCTACTCAGGGCAGGCGGGTGCTGCGCCGGTCGGTGGCGTAAGGGAGTTGCCCGCGGAACTGAGTAGCCTGTCCGATGGTCGGTTGGAATGCCGTGTTAGCAAGGCGTTAGCAAGTGACCATTTTTCGGCTCGGGATCACCGGCAGGGTTGTGGCTCTGAGCAGGAAACGGGCTGTGGCGCAGCTTGGTTAGCGCGCTTGACTGGGGGTCAAGAGGTCCCGGGTTCAAATCCCGGCAGCCCGACCACCAGGGGTTCTGCTAGATAACTCACCGAGATCCGCGGGCACAATGCTCCAACTGTGTATAACTTGGGCATGGCACGACGAGCTACGTCCGTTCGCAAGGTCAGCATCTCCCGGATGTCCGACTCCCTCGCACGCACGCTGAGGGCCGAGGGCAAGAGCGAGAAGACCGTCTACAGCTACACCCTGAGCGTCCGTCTGCTGGGCGACTTCCTCAAGGCGCGCGGCCACGACCTCACCGTCGACGTGTCCCGAGACGACATCCGGGACTTCGTGGCTGAACAGGGCGAGAAGAACTCACCCGCCACAGCCCTAGTCCGGTACAAGTCTCTGCAGCAGTTCTTCCGGCACTGCGTCGAGGAGGAAGAGCTCGAGCTCTCACCGATGGCGGGTATGCGGGCGCCTGCTTTCGAGCGGGAGCCGCCGGCCATCGTCCCGGACGACACCCTGAAGCGATTGCTCCAGGCGCGTTCGGGTACCTCCCTCAACGACCGCCGCGACTCAGCCATTCTGCGGGTGTTTCTCGACACAGGCTGCCGTTTGTCCGAGGTGACGAACCTCCGGCAGGGCGACATCGACCTGGGACGACAGACGGCGGCTGTACGAGGCAAGGGAAACCGCGTCCGGGCGGTCGTCTACGGCGCCAAGACGGCGGCAGCAGTTGACCGCTACCTGCGTCAGCTCGAACGGGAGCGTCCAGAGGCGGTAGGTGACGATCTGCTGCTCTGGGTCGGGCGACAGGGCCGTATGTCGACCAGTGGGGTCACCGACGTGCTGCACCGTATGTGCGATGACGCAGGGGTACCCCGGCTGCACTGGCACCAACTGAGGCACACCTTCGCCCATACCTGGCTGGCCGAAGGCGGCAACGAGGGCGACCTAATGGCGCTGGCGGGCTGGCGCTCCCGCACAATGCTCGATGTCTACGCAAAATCGGCCCAGGTGGAGCGAGCCCACGCGGCGTCGAAGCGGCTTTCACTTGGGGACCGGATCTAATGGCCATGCCGGACGAGTGGAAGGACTACCTCGAGACGTCGTGGACGGACTACGCCGCCACGGTGGCGACCCTCATGAAGGAACCAGAGAAGTATCAATGAAGTGGGGCAGCACCGCTTCCGGGCTCTGGGAGGAGCTGACAGACTCCGGTCTGTGCCGTCGATCTCTGGCCGCGTCGAGGTCAATCTGACCGTCGGTGATCCCGCGACGAGTGCAGCCTGGTATTCAGAGCTCCTGGGCCTCCAAGTGCTCTACGACTACGCAGGTGAAGACGGTCGGTTGCATTACGTCGCTCTGGTGGACCCCGAAAGCCAGTTCGTCCTCGCCCTCGTCGGTCACCAGGAGTACTCCGGCGAACCGTTCAGCGAGTTCCGTACGGGGCTCGATCACCTGGAGTTCTTGGTTGATCGCCGAGAAGACCTCAACGAGTGGGCGGAGCGGTTGAACGAGCTCGGGATCCCGCACTCAGGAGTCAAGGAGCCCGGGTACACCCGGAACGCCATGCTCACCTTTCGCGACCCCGACAACATCCAACTCGAATTCTTCTGGAGGGCACCAACCCGATAAGGAGTAACACCGAGCCGGCGGCAGGGGGTACCCGGTACTGGTTGGAGAACTCGTCAGCGCTTGAGTGCAACGACCAGGAGCTGCCCGGGCCGGTCGTCTACGTCCAACGGGCGCAGACCGACGTTCGTTACTTGATCGAGAAAGTCGACGTTCGTGAACCGATTCGGAGGGTGTTCGAACAGATGACGAGACAGCCAATCATGATTGGCGACGTCATGATCCTGCGAGAACAGTCGTCCACCGACCCTCAGAACTCTAGCGATTTCTCGTAGCCCTGCTTTCCAGTCAGGCACGTGGTGCAACACCGCGAAATTAAATACTGCATCGAACGCTCCGTCCTCGTACGGAAGATTCGTGACGTCACCTTCTACGACGGTCACTCGATTTCCATACTCGGCAAGTCGACCACTGGCTCGTCGCACCATTTTCGGATCGAAGTCGATCGCAGTGACGCGATTGGCGCCGAAATCCTCGATCTCTCCCGCTACGCATTCACCCGGTCCACAGCCGATGTCGAGGACATCGAGCCCCTCGGTACGGCCCCCCAGCGCGACGAGCTTCGGGATCACGCTTCGCCGCAGTCGTTTGGTTCGCAATCCACTGTTGATGTAAATGGACTCCGCCCAATTCATTCGCACCCTAGAACTCTATGACTTCTGTGTGCCTGGACCCGGCGTATGGGGTCCCCAACTTCAACCGATCAAATGCGACTGCGGGCAGTTTCGCTTCTATGCGGTCTTTAATTCCCGGTTCGTCAAATCGTCGGTGGTGACAACTCGCACAGGTCCTGGTGTCGTCGGATCAGACCGGTAGTCGGCCACATCTTCCAAGGTTCGTCCCGCCGGTTCGGGCAGAAGGCCCGTGACGGCGAAGCCCAGCACCGCGGAGACTCCGGCGACTGCGAGTAGGCCGCGCAATCCAATATGGTCTTGCAGAACCGGAACCAGGAAGACCCCGACGAAGGCGCCCAGCTTGCCGATTCCGGCTGCCACACCGTGTCCGGTCGTGCGCATACTTACGGGGAAAACCTCAGACGGCAGCACGAACGTCGTCATGTTCGGCCCGAACTGAATGAAGAAGTAGCTGAGTCCCAGGATGGCCAAGAACGGTGCGACCCGCTGGGTGAACTGAGGTACAGCGGCCAGCAGGACAAAGCAGGCTGCCATCACAGAGAACCCGATGAACTGCAGGCGGCGGTGGCCGATGCGGTCCATCCGCTTGACCGCAAGCAGGTAGCCAGGGACGGCGAAGATCACGAACATCCCGAGTGACCACAGCAGCTTCGTCTCCACGCTGGCCGTGGTGTCCACCTCCTTCAAGATGGCGGGCAGTGAGAGGGTGTTGCCGTAGTAGGCGTAGTCGAAGAGAAACCACGCGCCCGCGGTGCCGAGGAGCAGTCTCAACATGTGCGGATCAGTGAGGAAGGCGCCGAGCCGCATACGGCCCGCGGCGGTTTCGGCTCGGGCGCTTTCGGCGATCACGCCCTCGCTGAATTGCTCCAGCTCGCTCGCGGCACGGTTGTCCTCACCTTGGACCTGGGCCAGATAGCGGGGCGACTCGGGCATCTTGGAGCGCAGGTACACGACAGCCGCGGCGGGAATGGCGCCGAGGCCCAAGAGGATGCGCCAAGTCAGCGAGTCTCCAATGCCGGAGGACAGCAGCAAGAGGGCCACCAGCGGGCCGACGATGAGGCCCAGCGCTTGCATGGAGAAGACCAAGCCAACCAGTCGGCCCCGGTCATGGCGATTGGAGTACTCGCTCATGAACACGGCCGACACGGGATAGTCACCACCGATGCCAAGGCCGAGAACAAGCCGGGCGACCACCAAGAAGAGGAAGTCGGGGGCCAAGGCCGAAGCGATCGCCCCGATGATCATGATCACAGCTACCGTGACGTAGACCTTCTTCCGACCGATCACGTCCGCGATGCGACCGAAGACGAAGGCGCCAATGAAAGCGCCGAGAATGGCTGCACCGGTGACCCAACTCGTTTGCAGCGTGCTGAGGTGCCACTGGACGGCCACGAGCGCGGCCACTGTCCCGATGACGAAGAGGTCGTAGGCGTCGGTGAAGAAACCGACCCCCGAGATGATGACTGTACGTCGATGGAACTTGCTGGTGGGGGCCTCGTTCAGGAGATCGGTGACCGTTGGCCCCGAGGCGACGAGGGCTGTCTGAGGCAGCAGCTCTCCGAGTTCCTCGGCCCCCCGTGAACCCGCCACGATCAGCTCGGTCACTCGATCTTCGCCCTCCCTCGCGCAGATGGTCCCGCTGCAATGTCGCAGGCCAGCGTGACGAGAGGGCAAACTTTGGGTTACCTGAAGCTGAACAGACCGCGAATGTTTGGCAAACTGACCCTCCTGACCTGCGTATATTGCGATGGTGTCCGGGACTCCTGAACCTGAAGCCGCGAGGCGCAAATGGGCTTCTAGTGCCCAGGAATACCGAGTGGCTGTTACTCAAGCGGTCGACCGCCTCCGTGAGGTGTTCCAGACGGAACACCTCACGCCATCCGAGTCGGACGAAGCAATTGCGTCGGATGTGGTCTCTGCCTGCAGCAAACTCAGCGATTGGCTCAGACGCTCGCACGCACCGAGGGGCTTCGGAAAAGCGGGAGGTGAGCTAGGGGCGGCAGCCGGCGTCTATTGGAATGCGGCCGTCACCTTCAGGAGCCTGGCTGACGTAGATGGAGATCAACGACTAGCCAGATCCAACGCGTGTGCCGCGCTGTTGGAACAAGGTGACCATCACATCGACATATTCGTTGCTGCCCTAACGAAGAAGCTAGGTGACGCGACGCCGTAGGAAGGTACAAAGCCGGTCACCGGGGGCGACTCCGAAATGCTCGGCTCCGTGGCCCCGCTGTTGAGGCATCCCGCCGCCCAAACCCCCGCAGAACCGTCAGCCCGTCCAAGTGGTCAGCGTAAGACTATCCGCACGCGTCTGACGGCCCGCTTCAATCTACGCCGCGGCGACAGCCCACCCGTTCTCTTTGGTGCTGGTGTCTTGGCCACTGCCGGCGGTTTGGGGGATGGAGCACCCCCGGTCGTGGGGCTTGCCTTTAGCGCGCGTTCCGCGTCCACCTGCATAGAGACAGAAGGAACAGAGAAGTCCAAAGAAGCGGCTGTATCGGTCATTGCCCGGTGGCGCGCTTTCGCAGCCTTGGCATCCGCGTGCCGTAGTGCGTCTTGTATGATCTCGAGGTCGCTCTCTGCTCGGGCCACTCGCTCTAGGAGAGTCCAAAGGCCGGTGGCGTCAACGGCGGCGCCCGCCATGATTTGGTAGAACGCTTCAGCCGTCGTGACGGACTTTGGGATCGGATATGCGCTGCGGTCAGCGATCCCTTTCGCAGCCAGTTGTACATGCCACTCGTAGTCCGAAACGCTGACCCGGTGTTCGGGGGTCCGTGCAACCCGTAGAGCGGCCGTTAGCTGGTCGCGCTCCAACTGCAATGCAGCAATCTGTGCCTTGTATTGTTCTTCCGGCTTCTCGAGCATCATGGTGCCAGCGTCCTTTTGATATCCGCTGGCAACCTCAATCCTCGACCCACATATGAGGCACGATCGATCGCCGTAAATGGCGGGATGCGACGTACCACACTGAGGACATGTCACCCGATTAGAACGCCTGAAAATGCCCATACGCCGACCCGCCTGGGACCGCCAAGTCGTAAAACACACTATCCCTGGAAGATGCAGGCGTAAAGTCCGGGCAGGTCAGCCTGGTGCGATTCTGTGTCGGCACCTGCGCTCGACGGAGAGGAAGGTCACGGTCAGCGCCGCCGGCCGAACTCCTTGAGCCCCGTAAGCCCCTCGAGGTGGTCGGGGCAGCTCCACACCCGCCACCAGCGGTCGCCTCGAGGACTGAACCACCGACCTGTCCACGATGGCGTCTCGGCGCAGTGAGTGCTCTGGAGGTTCCGGTCATAGACCATCGCCCAACAGCGGGTGTGATCGACGATGAACCCCGGGCACCGGCCGCCAGGTTTCGGCGTGAAGGTCACCGATGCGACGGTAATAGTGGCGAGAGGCAGCGACGACAGAGGGACCGCCGTCAGCCGTAACCACCTCTCGGTCATGACCCTGACGATCCGAGCCCCCGTGGTGTAGAGCCGACCGGACTGAACCAAGACAATGGCCCGACAACGCTGAGCAGTTCGCCCAGATCCGCCGCAGGCGAACACCTCGGCTCTACCGTGGGATCCGCATGAACGAGCTCGAGATCAAATGGCTCATGGCGCGCGACGCTCCCGACGTCGACGCCATCCTCGCCAGCATCGCGAACCGGCCGGTATGGCACGACCAGGCGGCCTGCCGGGGGATGGGAATGGACCTGTTCTTCGTCGAGCGAGGCCAGTCGGCCATGCCGACGGCCAATGGCAGGTTGGTACGCCAACGTTGTCGATTGAGGAGCTCAATTTGCATGGAGCCCCAGAACGACTCCATGGGGGCGTTGATGCTCCTATAGATCGTCAAGTCGATCTTTAGGCGGCCGCCCGAACTAGATGTAGTCCCCCGGGACGTTGGTCACGCGGGAAATGGGCGGATCCCCGATTGCTGTGTGCACGCGGTGATGGTTGTAGCGATGGAGCCAGCGGTCAAGTGCCCGGGTCCGAGCCGCCTCGCATGTATAGGGACGGATGTAGGCCCACTCCTCGAGCAGGGTCCGGTTGAATCTCTCCACCTTTTCCATTGGTCTGGGGGCGATAGGGCCGGCAGTACCGGTGAAGGATCCGGTGCTCGGCCAGGGCCTCGTTGAAGAGTCGTCCCCGGTAGGCGAACGCGTTGTCGGTCATGACCCGTTCGACGACAATTCCGTGGGCTCGAAAGAAGGTCTCGGCTCGACGCCAGAACGCGGCGCTGGTCGCTCCGGTCTCATCGGCAAGCTGTTGATCCCTTTCGCAGGTTCGATGGTCAAGCCGCCGGCCGGGCGGGAAGGACAGGACTGCGATGGGACCCGGTTCGATCAGGCTCCTATGAGGTCACTGCCCGCTCGGCTGGTGGTGCACGACATCCCGGCCTCGGGTGACCGACACGTCAACGCAAGGACACGAGGTCGGTCATAACAAGGGTCAGGCCACCCGAAGCAAAGACGATCGAGATCCTCCCAGAGCCGAGTGGATCACGACACCAGGATCCTCGCAGTCGTAGCAGTCGCCGACCGTGACCCATGGAGCTGATAAGACCGAGACGCCTGACGTTCTCGGTGAAGGCCCACGAGGTGTACTGACTGGGTTCAATCGATCGAAGCAACACCGGCTTTCTGGAGCGAGTGTAGGTGCTCGTTGAAGGCTTCGGCCGGTGTCTTCCAACCGAGGGCTTTGCGTGGACGGCCGTTGAGGATGTCGGCAACTGTGTCGATATCGTCAGTATTCCAACGCGAGAGATCCGTTCCCTTCGGAAAGTATTGACGCAGGAGCCCATTGGTGTTCTCGTTGGTGCCCCTCTGCCAAGGGCTTCGAGGGTCGGCGAAGTAGACGGGGATGCCGGTCTCCACCTTGAACGCCGCGTGTGCAGAGAGCTCCTTGCCTCTGTCCCACGTCAAGGATCGGCGGAGCGCTTCGGGCAGCGTCGTCATCTTGTCACTCAGTGCATCCTTCATCGTGAGCGCTCCGTAGCCGGCGAGTGCGGGGCCGTTCTTCGGTGTGTGCTTGTGGTGATACCCATTTTCTCGGGGGAGATGGACCAGCATCGTGAACCTCTGGTTCGCTCAACCAGAGTCCCAATGGCAGAGCGCTCCAACCCGATAAGCAGATCGCCCTCCCAGTGCCCAGGCACGGCCCGATCGGCGGCTTCGGCCGGTCGCTCACTGATCATCACCTCGGGGGTGACGTGGCCCCAGGGCTTCTTCTGTGACCGGGCCCGAGGAACCCGCAGAGCTCGACCGGTGCGAAGACAGGCCACTAGCTCGCGCTGGAGCGCACCACGGCCTTGCACGTAGAGCGCCTGGTAGATGGCCTCATGGCTGATCCGCATCGACTCATCATTGGGGAAATCGAACCGCAGGCGCTCAGAGATCTGCTCGGGACTCCAGCCCTTCACCCAGCGACGATCCGCCCGATGAGGCTTGCCTTTTCCATTCCACTTCGGGCCAGGTGGGCCGATCAGGCGGCCATTGGGTCTCCTGTGCACGCCGGACAATCGCTCCTGGACGTAGTCACGCAGCGCATCGTTGGTCGTCAACTTGGCCACCTTCGGCCGCCGGGCTCGGCGCTCGGCATGCCATTGCGCCGTCGACGCCTTGTATTCGAGGCGCCAGGTCCGAGTCGAGGCGTTGCGACGGAGCTCGGCGTCCACAGCTCGTTTTGGTGTTCTTCAAAGCCTCGCGCCAGCTCGAGTGCCGTTGCCGACAAGCTGCGCACATCATCAAACCAGCGCCCTGATCTTTTCGGCTCGCGGCTCGCGCTCGCCTCGACCTAATGACCGATTGACGCTTGTCTGAGATAGCGTCTGGGCATGACACAGCTGAGGTCGCCAGGAGCAAATCCGAAGGTAGCGACGAAGCCCGACGGTGGAGTCGCGGTCTTCCTTCGACCAGCGAATGCGCTTCAACCAGTGGATGAATGGATCCAGATCTTCAATGAGCTCGCGGTCGGCTCGCCTTACGAAGCAGGAACGGAAGACGAAGACCTTGTCCTCGTTGTTTCGTTTGCGGGTAACGAAGATCAGGCATCAACAAATGCCAAGCTTGATGCGGCTGTCGATCTGATTGCCGCCACGGACGCACAGTTTGAAGAAGTACGTTCGGAGGAACAGGCAATGCGCGCCCATGTTGAGGACTGGTGGTCCCGGCAGATGGCCAAAGGATCTTGAGCACTGCCTTTGTACTAGAGGGTCGATCCTATGAGCGCCGAGCGAGACGACGTCCGCTCTTCGTGCTGATGGGCGTGTAGTTAAGCTCAAAGTGGTGATACAGCGTTGACTCCTCGGCCTGCGAGAGTTCGTCGCCGTGCATCTCGATGTCGGGTGCAGTTCGCACCTGCTCTTTGGTCACCGCCACTCGTAAGTCATCGGGACCAATCTGGATACCGCCCAGCGGCACAAAGGTCAGGTGTCGGCCGATGAAGCCCTCCTTCACCGTTGCAAACTGCGGTACGTCGGTTTCGACGTCAAGGTAGATATCTTGCAACTTGCCGATCTTTTCGCCGTTTGAATCGATCAGCATCTTGCCCTGCCAATCGGCCACGTTCCAATGGGCCTTGCCGGGGTCGTCGGGCATTTCGGCACTCCTTCGTCTCTGAGGACCAGCTTACTAAGGCCCTCTTTGCCCCGGAGCCCCTAGCTAAACGTCACCGGATGGCAGCTCGTGTTAGGTGAAGGTAAAGAGTCAGGCGTCGCCAAGTCCGAACGCATGAGGTAGATCGTGTCGGACTAGCACCGTATCGCCGACTTGGACCTTGGGGTGGAACTGATCGAGCACCGCCTTGGCTTGCGCTGATGCGCGGTCCTGATCGTCCTGGCCCCTCACGGTGACGGCGATTTGGATACTCCGTTCATCACAAGGCATGCCTCCGTTTTAGTGATCCAATGGCCTAGGAACGCCGCAGCGGCGGCAGGTGGCTATCCAGCCATGCATTGAGCGTGCCTGGCGAATGTGCAAAGAAAGGCGAGTTCGTTATATCGAACGCGGCCCAAGAATCATCGAGCGTGAAGGTATCTTCTAGGTGGACACTCAGTTCTTCAGGCGAATCGTCCGTGACGACCAATGCGACTGAGTCAAGAACCTCACGGTCGTGCCAGACGTCCTCGGCTGTCGCGATCGACTTGAGCGCGTCGAGCACCGCCTCATATCGCTTAGGTTCTCCATCCTTGAGGTTGTACGAGATCACATAGACGCCCATGAGCGAAGTGTAGGACTCGGGCGTATCTTCCACCCTGCCTTCTAGCGCGCCCCACGGGACTGATCGCCACCGGGCTTCGACGGTTAGGACAACGTCGGCGTAGTGGCCCACTGCTCGACGATACAGAGGTGCGGTTTCGAGGCGTGGCAGAGCGCACCGTCTGGCTCCAGCGGCGAAGGGGGAGCATCGGCTTGGCCCGAGTCGGATTGCGGGCATCGTTCCCTGGTGTTATGCAAGCCCTCACGAAAGGGGAGGTTGCTATGGGACGAATGCGGGCGGGTGTTGTCTCGGCGGCTCTGATGCTGGCTGCAGCGGTGATCATGCTGCCTTTTCAGGCTGCGAACGGCCAGTCCCCGAGCACCACCGTCGTGCTGCCAGCGTACAGTGCCTCGATTTCGGGCACGACCCAATACTTCGATGCCATCGCCTCGGCGGGAGCGACCAAGGTCACCTTCGAACTGAGCGGAGGACCCTCGGATCTGAGCGACGTGCAAATCGCCACTGGCACCCCCACCATCTATGGGTGGTTGGCAGCCTGGAATTCCACCACAGTGTCGAATGGCAGCTACACGCTCAATAGCATCGCCGCATATTCGGGCGGAGTCAGTGCGACGAGTACGTCAGTCCCCCTCACGGTGAACAACCCGCCTCCGAGCACCACCGTGGTATTCCCGGCGAGCGGTGCCACGCTGAACGGTAGCCAGACTCAAATTCATCGACGCCGTGGCATCGCCTGGTGTGACCGAGGTCACGATCGATTTGACCGGTCAAGGTGGTCCCCCCTCACTCACCCTCAGCGCAACCCCAACTCTTGTCGGTTGGATCGGCGTGCTTCCCGGAGGATCGGGGTCGTGCGGACCTATCGCTTTGTCCTACTCGATCCAGAGCGTCGCCTCATACGCGGGCGGGGTCAGCGGCACGAGTGCTTCCGTTCCAATAACGCTCGATGCCTATACCTCCTTCCCCGGAGACGACGGGTGTTAGACCTCCGTTGGGAGTGTCAGCTCGCTCGGGGCCAGACGTTGTCGAGGCGTCCTTCGTCTTCACCGGCCGAACCAGCCAAACTCACTCATCCCCTCGAGGTATTCGGGTCGTGAGCAGGCTCGCCATCAGCGCCCCGCAATAGGAGGCAGGGCCGGGACAGCAAGACCGAGCATTCATCGTCTGTAGATCCCCGTTGCAGCACGCCTATGGCTGTGTTGCGAAGTTGGCTCAAAGGTTTGGTTTCCGCACTGCCGGTGCAGATTGCTGGCGCAATTCCCCCGGACTCCACCGTGCTGGCACTGGCCGGCGGGTCGACGGTCTCGGGCACCCAGGTACCGCTCGACGCCAGCGCCGGCGCGGGAACAACCGAGGTCCAGTTCGAACTGAGCGGGGGCAACTTGAGCGATGATGTCATCGCCACGGTCACTTCTGAATCTTTGGTGGGTTGGGCGATGACATGGAACAGCACCGGCGTGCCCGACGGTACCTACTTCCTCTCGGCCGTACCGGTCCCGTTGCCTCCTGTGACGCCCCCGGCGAGATCTCGACCAGGGTAGACAACGGGGACCCGAGCGTCTCGATCGTTTTGCCCTCCGCCGGAGCGACCCTGTCGGCCAGCCAGTGGCTCGACGCCATCCCCTCGCCCCGGGGTGAGCTCGGTGAGCTTCAGCTACACGGGTGCGCTGTGCGAGAGCGGCTGCAGCATCGGAACCACCACCCCCTCGCTCGTCGGATTGGTCTATGACTGGAACACCAAAAGCATCTATACCGACGACGTGCTACAGACTTCCGATCAGTACACACTGAGCGTTACAGCCTGCTAGGCCAACGGAGCGTGTGGCAGTGACGAGATCACGGTTGCCATGGACGACACTCCCACGTGGTGCTGCCAACGAACATCGCCTCCGTGAGCGGCACCGTACCGCTCAACTGCACGGCTCCCGCCGGCACGAACGTCGTCAACTTCTTCATCGGGGGCGGAAGCTTGAGCTCGCAAGAAGAGCTTCGCGGAAACGCCACTCCCACGTTCGTCGGGTACCTCTATGACTGGATACGACGAGCCTGCCCGACGGCATCTATTGGGTGGGTTGCAATTCCCTGTTCACCGTAGGGACGTCCACGCCAAGCGCCGTCGTCTACGTCACACTCAACAACCGGAGGAGTGCGTGCGTCTCCGGTCTCATCCCTCCTGGGATAGGGGATACCACTCCCGGGTCAGCGCATCGGTCGCCGACCAAACTCCCTGAGTTCCGTCGGCCCTCGGTTTGGTCCGGCCGCTACACACCGCACCACCGACGGAAATCTGGCTCCGCGGAGTCTGAGAACCAGTGCCACAGATCGCGAAGAATCCCTCGGAGTGTCCGGTCCCGGGTGCAGATCCCGGCCGGCCTGACTCAGAAGGGCCTGTTCACGGCATTGCGAGGGGTTTCCGCTCGTTCGCCGCTGTGCCGCATTCGAGGGATCTTGATCTCATCCCGTGGTGGGGATCGTCGATAGGGAAGTCCCCAGACAGCCCGACAACGGACTCACGGGTCTCGAGGTCGATACCGGAACTCGATCAACGTGTTTTCCGTCCCTTGTCTCCCGAGAGTCCGAACGGCTCTATGGGGCGCAGACGCATCTCGCGAAGATCGGAGAGTGAACCGGAACCCCTCATTGCCGTGAACGCGGAATCGATCCTGGATTGGCGAAAGAGAGGGCAGCAGGCCTTCGGATGCGTCGCATCCGCTGAACGCCGCCTCTCGGTGTCTCTGCACCTGAACGATGTCTCAATGCTCGCCGCAGCCGACGAGCTTTGGGCAGCCAACAAGGGAGCGACAGCCTGGTTGGCGGCAAACCCATGTCCCGACGCACAGCTCGGGAGACAGATCGAAAGGATGCTGAACAATTGCGCAGAGGTCGCCTTGACGGCTCAGCAGGTCGTCACGGACCCTCTCTGGGACACGGACACGGTGAGACGTCGAATCGGCCATTTGGCTACCGTCATCAGCCTCGATGCTCGGGCGCTGGAGACTTGGTAGGGCTGTGAAAACCGGGTGCCCGTAGCCGCCACCCGCACCGGCGCCTGCAAAAGATAACCCCCACGTAACGAGGGCGTCACGTAACTCCCACCTCGTTACGACGATCTGCAGCGTCATGAGAATTCGCAGCCTGTATCGGCGACAGGGTGGAGGACGTCACCCTCTCCGCTTGGCGGCAGCAGTCCTTTTGGGCGGCCTTGGGCTCACGTCCGGGTCTCTCGTCTCGGCCTTCTTGCCTGGCACGGACGCGGGGGCGACCAACCCGGCCTCGTTGAACTGCGGCACTCTGGTGATCAGCGGCGCAAAGTGGCAACGGCTGTGACGCCGCTGACGTGCCCCGCCGAGGGTTCGGGACCGACGCGAAACAGCCCCCGGGGGTGCGCCACATAGAGAACCCGGGGGCCGTCGCCAGTGGGCTCGAGCGGACGGGGGAGTCGGGGCTCGAACTCCAGCGAGATCTACCCGCCGCGGCTCCAGCCAAAACAACGGATTCCGGAGGAGAGCTGCCGATATCGGTGGAACGGCGGACACACCCTCTCTCACCGTCCTCCGTCACAGCAAAGCCCCTGCTCACGCGATCAGGGGGCAGGGCCGGTGCGCGTCAGCCTCGCCGCCCGAGCTCCCAGCCCCGTGAGTCCGTCCAGGTGGTCCGAACATGCCCACACACGTCACCAGCGGTCGCCACTCGGCGAGGACCAGCGTCCGGTCCACGAAGGCGCCTCGGGGCAGTGCGTCGCCTGGAGCTGGCGGGAGCGGATCATGGCCCAGCAGCGCGTGGGCTCCCAAGATGAAGCCAGGGCAGCCGTCGCCGAGGCGGGGCGTGAAGCGGATCCCCGACGGTCAAGCACGGGTCCGGTTGGCCACGTCGGCCGTACGGTTGGAACCCGCATGGACGGGGTGAGACGGTCAGAAGGCCTCGACCGCGCCGTCGACACCGAGGAATTTCGAGAAGCGTTGCGGCGGATGGAGGGAGGTCCCGATGGCTACGGCGGTCCAGAGAGCGACAACCAGGAGTGCCCACGCCTGCCCTCCGCTCGGCCACGGCACGACGCTCTTGTAGAAGACGTAGCCCAGCACGACGATGGCCAAGACGGGAATTACTGCCTGCCATCGGGGCACCCCAGGGTCGACCCGTCTTGCTACCTGGCGCGTCGCCCCTGCCGAGGTGAGCACGTAGGCGGCCAGGATGAGGAGAGTCCCGGCAGTGCCGGCGGCGGCAAAGGTGGCAAAGGGCGCTTGATTGAGGACTGCCCACCAGACGGCAATGAAGACGATGACAAGGGAAGCGATAACGAAGTTTCCCGCGACGGGCACGGACTGCCGGGTCTGGAGACGAGCGGTGGGCAGGGTCGGATACCCATGGCGGGTGACGGCGTACATGATCCTGGCCGATCCCAGGATGTTCCCGCTTAGCGCCGAAAAGGCGCCGATCACAATGCCCAGTCGGATCAGGTTGGCGATCCAGTTGGTGGCATAGAGCTGGGCCAATGAGCCCACCAAGGCGCCTGACGAGTAGAGCGAATGGAGTCCAGACGTCGTGGTGCCGAAGCCCATCACTTCGAACGCGATGATGGCCACGAAGAAGATGCCGGCAAAGACCACGGTACCGGTGACGGCGATCGGAATGTCCCGCCTGGGATTCTTTGTCTCCTCCCCGAGGGCGGCGGCACCCTCGAAGCCCGCGAAGGAGAGGAACCCGAAAACAGCGGCGTCACCCAGGTTCCCACCACCCGAGAGTTTGAAGACGCTCCATGTGAAGTGTTGGCCGTTCGGCCCGTGGCTGAAGATCACGGTGCACGCCACGACGGCCATGACGATGACGATCAGCACGATCGTGCCGAACTCGAAGGACAACAGGAGCCCGAGCGCTCGCCGGACCCGAACACTCGCCACGACCGAACCGATCACCACCAACGCGATGGCCGTGACGAAGTAGAACCAGTTGGGGAGGGAGTGGACGAGACCGAGGCCGTTGAGAAGCGCGCCCATGAAGATGGCACAGGTCACTGCTTGCACCACGACGAAGAGGATGTAAGCCCCACAGAGCAACCATCCGGTAACGGCGCCGGCGTGGTGGTCCAGGGACTGGGCGACCAGTGTCGAAAGCGACCCCGAACCATGGATCCGCTGGCACAACCGGGTGACGGCATAGGCCACGAAGAGGACCGCGATGAAGGACACCAGGAAGGCCAATGGGATGGCCCGCCCCACGAAGGGCTCTGCCGCCTGGGGGTTGATGTTGACGGCCTGGCTCGGAGCAACGAGGGCCAGCGAGAGACCTACGGCTCCCAGCAACCCGATTGATCGCGCCATGCGGGCGGTGTCCAGTGGCGCTGTCCCGCTTTGCGCTCGCCCCTCGCCCGGATCGGCGCGCGGTGCGTTCTCATCGACTGGTCCATCGCTCTCGGCCACCCTCGTCACGACATATCCGCCTTGAACCAGGTCGTCGCTCGAACGATCGGGAAGCGTGATCGAGTTCGTTGCTGACTAGCGCGTGTCGTCTGCGATGCGGTCGTCATGGTGGAACCCAATCGTGTCCGTCTGATCATGAGAGGTCACCAGACGGACTTCGTGTGATGGAGGGCAAGGCTCGGTAACGGTCGAGCACAACGCATAGCCAGAGCTCCTTTCGCGCCAATGCTTTCAGGGGCTCTGTCGTTGCGGCCGACCTCTCTCACCCTCGGCGAAAGCGCCTTGCCGCTTGAGATCTGAATGCGAAAGACCTGCACGCGGCACCGAATCCTGTGCCCACAGAAGAGCGTCTTGGACCGTCAACGCCATGCAAGATCGGGAGCAACTGTTTCACGCCGGTGGAGTTGCGATGCGTGGGTCCGAGGCCCTAGCTGCGAGCCTGCCTTACTCTTGCAAACCAGATGCTCAAGCTTGGGCCGTCATGTGCACGGCCCGTCCTGAGTTCCCGTACCGTACGTGTTCGAGCACTGCACGAGGTTGGTCAGCTCCTGATTGTACGGCTGCGGCTGGACGATGCCCTCTGCGCCCAAGAAGTCATTCCCGGCAATGGAACCGCCAGTAATCACGTTGAGGTCCATCTCGAAGTAATCGGGAGCCGCGCAGTCACTGAAGGGTTGTGGTGACTCATAGGTCCAAGCGCACAGCGGAAACGTGTTGTTGTTGAAGTTCAGGCCGGCCACGTCATAGATCTGGCTGGCCTGGCTGATGCCGCCTCGATACGGCTCACCGTAGTAGCCCGGAGCAAAATGGTTGCCCGTAATGGTCCAGTCGGCGTCCGTGTACTGCGCCGTGGTGGTGCGTGGATCCGTCCCCACCACTTCGAAGAGCGGACCGGAGCTCTCCAAGTCGTTATCGCTGATCGTCAGGTGCTGCTCCTGGACGCCCGGGTCCTGGCCCTGGACCGAAGCGAACCAGTCGCTCCCACCCCAATTCTCCCAGGTATCGTCCGAGATGGTGACGTTGTCCTGCGCCGCCCAATACGGCGTTCCATCGGGGTTGAACGGCGTCGAGTAGTCGTCGTACTCGAAGTCCATGGCATCGGTGCCGATGCCGTCGAATGTGTCGTGAGAGACGTTGAGGCCATCGACCGACTGGACCGTCAGACCGTGATATCCAGCGTTCGTAAAGGTCGAGTTGGTGACCGAGATGTTGGTGTTCAATGCATCGGTACTGTTGGTGATGTCATACGGTGGACTCAGGTACAGGAAGTCGCCCTGGATGTTCTGCATCTGGAGGTTCGTGAGGCAAACCCCGGTATCACCTTCGAAGACGAACCCGTAGTCACCCTCGCTGACGTCGTTCCCGTTGTAGTTGCCGTCGATATTCATGTTTTCCATGGTCAGGCTCGTGTCCTGCCAGAGCTCGACCATCGGCATCGCGTTTGTCGGGCTGACAGTCTCTACGAAGGTCGAACCGTTTCCGTCGATCGTCAGGTCGGACGCACCCTGGAGTAACAGCGTTTCGTTCACGACATAACAAGCCTGGGCCGGAAACTTGATCACGATCGGCTTAGATGTCGAACCCTGCGGCAAGGACGAGAACCACGAGAGAAGTGCGGGAGCGGCGTCCGATGAGCAGCCGTTGGGGATACTCGCCGGAGGAGTCACGATCAGCGGTGGCGAGGGGATGAACGTGCCGTCGGTCGACGTGACGGTGCCGCCGCTCGAGGTGAACGCGGCGTCACCCGAATAGGTCGCCTGGGCCGTCTCGGACGAGCCCGACGCCGGCAGACCGGAGGTGACCTTGCAGGTCGCCACGCCACCCGACATCTGGATCATGTTCGTGGTGAGGTCGTCGCACTGGATTGGGTTGGACCCCTTTATGGCGAAGGTCACGGTGCCCGCCGGTGTCCCGGTGTCCGCGGGGGGGCCGCTCACCGTTGCCCTGAGCGTGGGGATCGTGGAGCCCGCCAATGCCACGACCGACAGCGTGGTGGTCGTGCTGGCCGAGAACGTCACTGCGGAACCAGCCGGGACGGTGATGTCCCAGACGACAGCGACCGGCACCAGAATCAGGCACCCCACAAGTGCAGAAAGGCCGCGACGGAAGCGCTGCAACTGCTTGCCTCGAGCTCCGTGAGCCCGCATCCTCAAACGCATCGTGGTGGTCCAGTGATGGAGCGCCCGAGAGTCAGGGTCGATCCGTAGCCTCGACGATCCGCGTCCGTTGTCAACGACTTGACGTTATAGGGCTGCATGGAACGTTCAGCAACGCAGTTCACGCTCCCGTAACGAAGTGACAACCGTAGTTTCACGCTGAACGGGATTCGGCCACCCGGGCGCAGCCTGGGCACGGGTTTTCTACTGGTAGTGATTCCCGAACACCGGCCCCGCCAGGCCCGACCAGACCGTGCGCCGCGCTTCCACCACGACCCACCACACCCTGGAAGCCGACGTTGTCAGACCGTCACGGATGCCCTAGGGGCACTCGTTGACGCAACGGCGCTAGCCCGTGTGCGCCCTGCAGAACCGTGAAGGCGGGAAGTGCATTGCTCTCTCTTCGCAACCAGGGATGAAACAGGCCCCCGTCTCGTGCCAAGTTTGCCCGAGCGAGTCGAGACGACGACGTATCCATGTCCGGACTTGTGGTAGTCGGAGCATGTGCACCACGCGCATGGTCCCATAGTTTCGGCATCCGAAGCAACAAGTGGCCACGCCGACCGCCGCATTGGCTGGGGACTCACAGGTCCAAACAATGGGCGTTCCACTGCGGACTTGTCGCAAGCAGGCTTCGGGCACGGCCACAAACGACTTCGACCGCGGGGGAGTGAGATCTGATGTGATTGCGAGCCTGTACGGATGAGTATCGAGTGGCTGCGAGCAATCGACCAAGCCCTTCTGTCCGCGATTCCGCGGCGGATGCCATAAGTCGTCGTACGCGGCTTCGTTGCGTACCGCGTCAGCTCTCGCGACTGAGGACCGACGTCCCGCTGTTCCGCAAAGTCGAGGCCGTAGGACCCGCGGAGGCTGCGCGCTACCCGAAGTGACCCCAGTGCGTGGCCACGATGAGGAGCACCCCCGCAACGGCGAGAGCGGCACCCGCGACGATCGTCCTCGCCCGATGCAGCCCAAGCGCTGGGATCTCCGCGGCCACCAGCCAGATGCCCGCTATCAGGATCAGCAGAAACGCGATCTCGGCGAGCTTGAGCCCTGTTGAGCTGGTGAGGCTGAACACGGGCCGACCCTACGTTGCCGCACCGAATTGCGGTGCTCCGCCACGTACCGGGAGCATCGGAGCCTGACCTGATCGAGCGAGCCGTACACAGAATGGGAGCCTTCGCGCCCGGGTTGCCTCCGTGGCAACAAGCCGAACCTGACCCTTCGTCGCCCAGCACACAGGGTCGACAACATTGCCACGCGCGATTAAGGGCCCGCCGTGAGCCGTCCGATACGGCATGTAGGTCCCCTCCCCGGGTGGCCTGGATAGTCCGACAAACGGGCGAGGGCCCCGGCTAACCGCCGGGGCTGTCTCGCGTCTGGCGGCAGTCGAGTTGCGTCCCAGTGCGCTTCGCGACGGGCAAGAGCCGTTGATCTGTTGCATCCGTTTGGGGGAGTGATCGACGAAGGCGGCGAACCCGACCCCTTCTTCGAAGAGACCGAAGAGTTGGCCCGGCAGCGACGGTCGGCACAGCGAATTCCGCGTCTCCTTCGATACTCCTACGCAGTTGCGTGCATGACCTCGCTGTTGGTGCGGCTGAGTACCTCGAGGATCGCCCGCTCGGTGTTCGAGAGATGGACGAACTCGATCCCGATCCGAGCGGATCGTGTGGCGGTCCGGGAGACGTTCTTCACTTCGCCTTCGAAACGGATGTTGACCGAGTCTCCGACCGCCGGCAACTCGACCGAGACCCGGCGGCCCACGAGGCCGGTGGGACGGGTGCAATGCATGCGGATTCCGACGCCGAGCATCGAGATGTCCACGACGCGGCAATCGCGCCAGCCCGAGGCGCTTTCCCCCTCGACGTGACAGAAGCCGCTCCACCCCGCCATTTGGCGTGGTATCCGCCGCCGGTCGTCCATGATGCGCCTGCCTTTCCCCGAGTCCCCTTGACTCGGATCCGGCTCCCCTCGTCACGACACCTCAGAGAAGAGCCACGAAGTCGAAACGCACCGCACATCGGAACCTTGCGTTTGTTTCAGCCCGGTTGAAACAGAAGGGGCCTGTCGTCTCCTTCAATCCTCGATTCGAGGCTCGGATCATGAGAGCGGCGCCCTTCACCGCTCCATGTTTTTCGGGTGTTGTGAATCGAGAGGTCGAACGGCTCTATGTGGTCTTCCGGCGTGTCGCAAGAATCACAGGAAGGGACAGGAGCTTCGCTGTCATGGACACAGAGTCGACCGCACATTGGCGCATACGAGGAGGCGAGGTCCTCGGATTCGTGACTGTCGCCGAGCGCCGGTTGGGCGTGTCGCTGCGGCTAAACGATGTCTCCATGCTTGCGGCCGCCGACGAGCTCTGGGCCGCCACCAAGGTCGCGACAGCTTGGTTAGCCGCAAACCCGTGCCCTGACTCAGGGCTTGGGATGCAGATTGCACGGATGCTGAACAACTGCGTCGAGGTCGCGTTGACGGCTCAGCGGGTCGCGACGGATCCCCTGTCGAACACGGAGGCGGTCAGGAGCCGCGTAGGGAATCTCGCCGCCGTCATCAACCTCGATGCTCGGGCGCTGGAGTCCTGGTAGACGCGACGGGGAGTCTGAGAGCCGACCCGGCGACCCCGATCGACCGGCTGAGTCCGGGCGACAGATTGCAGAGCGACTCGGGTTCGGAGCGTTTGGTGGTGCGCGTTCTCAGCACGGCGAAATGACGGGACGAGGCTTGCTCTCAGCCCCCCTGTCGCGCCCACACTGACGCCGCCGTCACCAGGACTCTCGCGGAACACGCTCAAGTGGAGCGGCAGGGTTACCGAGAAAGCGAAGCGACCCCGACCCGATTGCGCGGGTCGGGGTCGTCTCGCTGGCTGGGCACGTATCGGCGGCGGGCCTTGGCGAAACCCTCACGTGCCGTACTCAAGCTTGGCACACACGACACGGCCTTGTCACGTACCGCAGTCGCCGGGCACCTTCTGCCCGTCCGGGGCCGCGGACCGGGCTGGTGGACGCCCTCCTCGTCCCAACGCCCACGCCGTCCTCGCGCCGCCGTCGTGTTCGCCACGCGCGGTGACGATGCGGGATGGCATCGTCACCTCGGCTGGGGTGCGATCAGCTCTATCGCTTCACGACCACCGGACACGGCGCGTTGCGGACCACAAAGTCCGACACGGAACCGAGCAGCGCCCGTTTGATCCCGCCGCGGCCGCGGGAACCGACGACAAGCGCGACCGCGCCCACGTCACTCGCGAGCTTGCACAGAGCGGCACCGGGCTCACCCTCCACCACCATCGTCTCGACCCCGCTCGGCAACCCGGCGCGCGCCTGCAGCGCTGCGACGGTTGTGTCGACGGCGGCTTGGCTCTGCGCTTCGGCGTCTCGGACCTTGCCGCGCAGTTCGTCGTCCGTCATGCTCGCTGCGGCATGGCCCGTCGCGTCGTCGGCGAGCGAGGCGTCGGGCCCGTCGACGACCGAGACCACGAGCACCCGGTCCGCCGCCTTCAGCAGAGCCAGCCCGC
Source organism: uncultured Acidimicrobiaceae bacterium (assembly GCA_963788585.1). Classification (GTDB taxonomy): domain Bacteria; phylum Actinomycetota; class Acidimicrobiia; order Acidimicrobiales; family RAAP-2; genus Bog-473. Next base: position 186,565 of record CAWBHA010000006.1, on the reverse strand, counting down.
TTATCGCCGCGTCGATGGCCAGGTCCGAGCCGTCCGTCGCAACTACCAGGGTCGTCATACGGGAGTCAGGCTACCAAGCAGTGGTGCGGCAAACCTCAGCCGCTAGCCTTCCCCGCGTGCGCCTCGATCTCCGATCCCGGTACGACGACGATGTGGCGGCCGTCGACATCGTCGACCTGTTCGAGAACCAATTGCCGGCGCTGGCGGCGGACCGCTCGCAACTGGCCGTGCCGGGCGCACTCGAGCTCGGCATCGCTCCCTTGACCTTCGACACACCTGCCGGCGCCTGGACGATGGCGCTGGACGGGGATGCCGTCCGCGTCGCCGCCGGGGCGGCGGGTGAGGCCGCGACCGTCCGGCTCGGTGAAGAAGAGCTGACCGACATCGTCTTCGACCAGCGGACGCCCATGACCCTGATGACCGCCGGGGGGCTCGACATGCCGAGAGGGAATCTGGGCGACTTCCTCGACTGGTGGGTGGTCCTCCGATCCCTGATCGACGGGCGTCCCGTCCATACCGCCGGGTCGGTGGGCTTCCGAGACCGTGACGGCGAAGCGCTGGACCTGCACCGTGGCTTCGCTCCCGACGACGACCCCGGAGAAGCGCTGCACTTCCTCAAGGAGGCCGGCTTCCTCCACCTCACCGACGTGTTCACGTCGGGGGAGATGGAGCAGGTCGACGCCGACATCGACGCGTCCATCGGGGACTACGAGCCCGACGACGGCCGCTCGTGGTGGGCGACGACCGCGGATGGCACGCGGCGGCCCGTGCGGCTGCAGTACTTCCACGAGATGAGCCCGACCACGGCGTCGCTGCTGGCCGACGACCGCCTCCTGCGGATTGGGCGACTGGCCGATGAAGGCCATCGCCTCCGCACCGAGGGCAACGCGATCGAGGCCCTCGTCAAGCCGGTCGGTGTCGTCGAAGGCATCTCCGACGTTCCGTGGCACAAGGACTGCAGCCTCGGCCGCCACTCCTATCGCTGTTGCAGCCTCACGGTCGGGATCTCGGTGACGGGGGCAGACGAGCGTTCCGGCCAGCTCGCCGTCGTGGCAGGTTCCCACCGTGCCCTCGTGCAGCCTGCCTTCTTCCGTCGCTCCTGGGGTTTGCCCGAGGTCGCGCTCCCGACCCGGACCGGCGACGTCACGGTCCACTGCTCGTGCACCTTGCACATGAGCTACCCGCCGATCGAGCGGGAGCGCCGGGTGATGTACACGGACTTCGACCTGCCCTCCCGGCCCGGTGACGCAGCCACGCCGAGTGGCGAGTCCGAGATCGTGCGGGTGCGCGAGCGCGCCTACAAGACGGTCAACCAAGCGCCGGGGCACATCGCCTAAGTCGCTGCTCGAGCGCACCGACGCTGCCCCGACGGCGAAAGGGACGGGCCCGACTTCGCTCGACAAGAGGTGCGCGCAAGCCACGCGGGGCCCCAGGCGCGTGAAGGGGGCGCGGTGACTGTGCTCCCGAGCACTCCCCGCGGTCACCGCGCCCCTCGACGTACACATGCTGACGGACCGATGCTGGGTGCTGTAGTGCCCTTCGGCCCCAAACCTCGACAACGGCGTCACAACGGTCGCGTCGGTGATGCGCCCAGCGCACACGTTGCCGCCGCGCGCGGTTCCGATGGATCTCGCGGCGCGCCGGCCGGTACGGTCGGAGAGCGCGGTGACGGATCCCCCCGCACACCGCGCCCTCCAACTGGCATGCTGCGCCCGCCACGAACGCGGCTGTAGGGCCGTTCGAACCCAAGGCACACAACGGCCGCACAACAGTTCTTGCGTTCGGCCCCCGTGCCGGCTGGGCGGGACGCCGTCACCGCGGTGCCGCGCGGGCGCCCCTTGGCATCGCCCCAATCGGCCGACGAATCGGTGCTCCAGACGCGGCGTACTCCTCCGGCGAGACCGTCGCCTCCGGCGCATCGGCACCGCGTGCCTCGCCTGAGCCTTCGGCGGTCGCCGCGCCGAACGGCCGCGGGCCCGGGTCGTGATCGGGATGGGCAAGGGTCACCACGCTCGGCGGCACCCAGAACGATTCGGGCTCCCGAGTCCCGGGGCCGTGGCGCCCCGGACCGAGCGAACGGACTCTATGGTAGAGCCGACGACTTTCCCCTCACGGAGGCAGACATGGGCATCTTCCAGCGGGCACACGACATCGTGCAGGCGAAGACCAACAAGGCGCTCGACGCCGCCGAGAAGCCCGACGAGATGCTCGACCTCTCCTACGAGAAGATGCTCGAGCAGATCACACAGGTGCGCCGGGCCCTGGTCGACCTCGCGGCCTCCCGCAAGCGGCTCGAGCTGCAGGAGGAGCAATTCCAGCACACCATCGACCACCTCCAGGACCAGGCCAAGCAGTCGCTGCAGGCCAACCGGGAGGACCTGGCGAAGGAGGCGCTGTCACGCAAGGCGGCCGCCCAGCAGCAGATCGACGAGATGGAGCCGCAGCGCCAGCAGCTCGACGAGGAGGAGAAGAAGCTCACCACGACGCTCGACGCGCTGCAGAAGAGGGTCAACGACTTCCGTACCCAAAAGGAGACGCTCAAGGCGCAGTACACGGCCGCCAAGGCGATCTCCACGGTCGACGAGAGCGCGGCCGGCATCTCGAAGTCCTTCAACGACTCGGGGGCTTCCCTCCAGCGGGCGCAGGACAAGATCGCCACGATGCAGGCCCGTTCGGGCGCACTCGACGAGCTGCTCGAGTCGGGCGTCCTCGAGGACGTGGGCGGCGGCACCGACGACATCCAGAAGGAGCTCGATCAGGTCGGCACCGATGCGCAGGTCGACAACGAGCTGGCCGCGCTCAAGGCGCAGGTCGGCACCGGCGCGCCCGAGCCCGACGCGCTGACGGCGGCACCGGCCGATGCGTCCGCCGACGCCCCGGCCGAGGCACCCGAGGAGTCGGCGCCGGCCTCGTAACCGGTCGTCAGGAGGCGGGGGGCGTCCCCGCCACGAAGGCCGCCACCACGTCGGCCAGCTCGGCGCCGCGGTCCTCCTGCAAGAAGTGGCCCGCGCCGGCGATCGTCACCTGGTCGCGTGCGTCGCCGGCGTGCACGGACGCCGCCAGCACCTCGGCCCAGCCCCGCGTCGCCGGGTCGCCGTCGGAGAACGCCGTGAGGAAGGGGCCGTCGAAGCGCGCCAGGGCATCGAGCGTGCGGCGGTTCTGGCGGGCGCACGCGCTCGATGGCGTCAGGCCCATCAGCAGGGGCAGCTGGCGGGGCCCGGCGCAGTAGGCCTCGTCGGGGAACGGTGCGTCGTAGGCCGCCAGGACGTCGTCCGCCACCGCCGACGCGGCCGCCCCCTGGACGAAGAGACTCGGCCGCAAGGGCGTGAGCTCCTGGGTGAGGCGCTGGTAGTCGAGCAGTGCCTGCGCCACCGTGACGGTCCCGTCGTCGGCGGCGTGGCACGGCCAGGTCAGGCGCCCGGCCAACGACGCGTCGGCCGTGTGCAGGGCCGTGTTGGCCGCCACGACGCGGCGCACGAGCCCCGGTCGCCTGTCGAGCAGCGCGAGGCCGAGAGGGCCGCCCCAGTCCTGGGCGACGAGGGTGACGCCGGCCAGCCCGGCGGCGTCGGCGAACTGCTCGATCCAGTCGACGTGGGCCCGCACCGAGTGCGCGCTCCGGGCCAGCGGCTTGTCGGAGCGGCCGAAGCCAACCAGGTCGGGGGCGACGGCGCGCAGGCCGCGGGCGGCGAGCCGGGCCACGACCGTGCGGTAGAGGTAGGACCAGGTGGGCTGCCCGTGCAGGAGCAGGACGGTCTCGGCGCCGGCCGGGCCCTCGTCCAGGTAGTGCATGCGCACCCCTCCGGCCACGGTGACGTAGTGCGGCGCGAAGGCGCAGCCCGGCAGGTCAGCGAAGCGCTCCTCGGGCGTCCGGACCAGCTGCACGGCACTCAGTGTGGCCCACCGCTGGCACGACGGCGCCGGGCCTGGTGGACTGCGGGACCGTGAACGCAGCACCGCGAGGCGACGTCGCCGTGGTCGGCGCCGGCCTGGTCGGCCTCGCCCTGGCCTACGAGCTGGCCTGCCTGGGGGCCAGGGTGACTCTCGTCGACGCCTCGCACCCGGGCCGGGCCACCGACGCCGGCGCCGGGATCCTCTCGCCCGCCACCAGCGTCGACACCGACCCGGCCATGTGGCCGTTCCTGCACCAGGCCGGCCTGCACTACCCGGCGGTGCTGGCGCGGCTGGCCGTCGACGGCGCGGCGATCGAGACGTCGGGCTACGGGGCGTGCGGCATCCTCTCGCTGGGCCTGCGGGCCAACGAGGACACCTGGTTCGCCCCGTTCGCGGACATGGCGCTGCGGCGTTCACCGGGCGACGTCACGGAGATCACGCCGGAAGAGGCCGGGGCGCTGTTCCCGCCGCTCGGCCCGGTGCACCGTGCGCTCCACGCGCCCGGGTCGGCGCGCGTGGACGGACGGGGCATGGCGGCGGTCCTGCGCGAGGGCGCGGCGGCGCGGGGCGTGACGTTCGTCGCCGGTGCGGTGCACGGCGTGGTGGCCGGCAGCGGCGCATCGGGGGGTCGCCGGATCGACGCCGTGGCCGTCGAGGGCCACCGCAACGTCGCCTGCGACGCGCTGGTCGTGGCGGGAGGCGCCTGGACGGCGGCCATGGGGGAGTGGCTCGGCCGGACGCTGCCGGTCGGGCCGACGAAGGGGCAGATCGTGCATCTCGGGGTCGAGGCCGAGACGGTGAGCTGGCCCATCGCTCAGCCGCTGCTCACCCACTATCTCGTGCCCTGGCCCGGGGGCAGAGTGGCCTGCGGGGGCACCTTCGAGACCGGCGCGGGCTACTCGGTCCGCGTCACGGTGGCCGGCCTGCACGAGCTCCTGCGCGAGTGCCTCTCGGTGGCGCCGGGGCTCGATGGCGCCACCTATCTCGAGACCCGCGTCGGCCTCCGTCCGACGTCGGCCGACGACCGGGCGCTGGTTGGCGCCCTGCCGGGTTGGGTGAACGCGTGGGTGGCCACCGGCCACGGCGCCAACGGGCTGCTGCAGGGGCCGTACTCGGCCCGGGTACTCGCCCACACCATGGCGGGGGTCCCGCTGCCGGCCGACGAGGTCCCGCTGCCGCCGGGCTTCGCCCCGGCGCGCTTCGGCTGACGGCTGCTGGCTGGCGGCTGACGGCGGCGGCACTCCGGGTCCACCGCGTCCCGCGGGCGGGCGGGGAGACTGGGCGCGTGCTGAAGGGGACCCTGCGCCAGGACGGCCACGACACCCCCGCCACCAAGGAGAACGCGCTCGCCGCGCTGGCCGGCACCGGCTTCTTCTGGCTCGACCTCGACGTCTCGGCCAAGGACAGCGACGTGTCCGAACTGCTGCGCACGAACTTCGGGTTCCACCCGCTGGCCGTGCAGGCGTCGGAGCGTTTCAACCAGCGACCGCGCGTCGACGACTACGACACCTTCGTCTTCCTCGTGGCACGCGGCGCCGATCCGAAGCACACCGGCGACGCCGAGGTGCACTGCTTCTGGACGGACCGCTACGTCGTGACGTTGCACCGGGGCCACTGCAAGGACGTGGCCAACGTGCACGAGCGGCTCGAGCGCCGGCCGGAGGTGCGCGAGGTCGCCACACCCCAGATCGTGATCGTGTACCTGGTCCTGAGTGCGCTGGTGGACAGCTTCTTCCCCGTCCTCTCCGAGTTCGACGACCGCATCGACACGCTGGAGGACCAGATCCTGAAGCAGCCGACCGAGGCACAGCTGGGCGAGCTCTTCGACATGAAGCGGTCCCTCATGGAGATGCGGCGGCTCGTGGCGCCGCAGCGGGACATGATGGCCAGCATCTCGACCGGGGTGACCGACATCCCGGGGATGACCGACGAGGCGACCCGCTACTTCCGCGACCTCTACGACCACCTCATCCGGCTGGCCGATCTCATCGACAACTATCGCGACCTGCTCTCGAGCGCGATGGACACCCACCTCTCCACCGTCTCCAACCGGCTCAACGAGGTGATGAAGCAGCTGACCATCATCGCCACCATCTTCCTGCCGCTGAGCTTCCTGACCGGCTTCTTCGGGCAGAACTTCTCCTACCTGGTGCAGCGGATCTCATCGACGTGGAGCTTCTACGTGCTCGCCATCGGCGTCGAGCTCGTGACCGTCGTGGTGCTCGTCTGGCTCTTCCGCAAGCGCGGCTGGCTGGGGGGACCGACGGTCTAGCTCTCGCGGGGAGCGAAGGGGCGGACGCGACGGGCCGGCCCGGTGGCGGTCGAGGGCGCGCTCGGGAAGCCAGGGCGGTCGCTCGGCCGTGTGCACCTCGTACTCGCTCCACCAGTCGGCACATCCCTCCGGGATGGGGAAGCCGAGCTGTTTGCGACGGTCGACGAGGTCGCGGATGCGTTCCTTCTGCTCGCGCACCAGCGCGAGCGACCCGGCGTCGGTCGTGCCGGCCGACTTGGCCCGCCACAACGTCTCCTCGAGGCGCCACGCCTGGCGGCGCGCCTCGACGATGGCGTGGGTCCCCTCCGCGAGGTCGGCCCGGATGTCGCCGTCGGCGTCGCCCCCGGCCCCGGTGCCGGTCCCGGCCAGGAGGTCGGCCGCCCGGAGCCAGCCGTAGTCCTTGTTGATGCGCAGGAGGCCCGGCTCGATCTCAAAGAGGCCGACCACGTCGACGACCGGGTCGATCGTCGTGAGCGTCGTGCCGTCGGGAAGGTGCACGTTGAGGTTCGAGAGCTGCCGTTCCGCCACGCCGATCATCGCCATGGAACGGAGCCCGATGGACCCGGCGGGGGCGTCGGCGTAGTCGCGCTCGTCGCGGGGCAACGCGAGCGGCACCGCCACCACCGCGATGATCCGGGTGGCGCCGAGCGTGCTGGCGGCCCGGACCGGCACGATCTCGACGACGCCGCCGTCGACGTAGTCGTCGTCCGCCATGGAGTGCGGCGGGAAGACCATCGGCACGCTGGCCGAGGCGATCACGGCGTCGACGAGGTCGACCGGGCCCCCGGCCGGCCCCGTCGCCGGGGTCTGGCCGTCGGCCTCCACGATGATCCCGTCCTCGGTGACGAAGCGCAGCACGCCGGCCCGCAACGCGGTCACGGCCAGACGCAGCCGCAGCCCCGGCCGCGCCACGAGGGTGGGATCGATGGCCCGTACCCCGTCCTCGCTGCCGTGGCGCAGCGCGTCGGCCAGCGGGTCGAGGTTGAGCACCGAGCTCCCGCTCGAACGCAGCTGCCGGCGCACACGGGGGAAGCGGAACCCGGCACCGGCGAGCAGCCGCAGGATGTGGCGTTGCCGCCTGCGCCGGGCCTTGCGGGACTGGCGCCGCGCCCGCCGGTCGGGGGTGCACGGGGGCACGGTCCCGCTCCCGGCGTTCGCGTCGTTCCCAGCCAGCACCGTGCTCGGGGTGAGGGGGAAGGGCGGGCGGGTCCCCTCGGTCAGCTCCTGGTGGATCTCGCGGCCGAGCCGGGTGCCGTCGAGGGCGCCGAGCCACGGCTGCTTGCCGAAGATCTGGTCCGTACGCGTCCAGGCGAGGACGTCGCGTTCGAGCTCGGCGACGCGGTCCGCGAACTCGTCGCGACCGCGCGCCTGCGAGAGCACGGTGGCGGCGATGGCACCGGCCGAGGTGGCGGTGATGACGTCGGGCACGATGCCCTCGACGCCGACGAGGTACTGGAGCACCCCCACCTCGAAGGACCCCTTGGTGCCGCCCCCGGCCAGGACGAACGCGGTGGGACCGGTGGCAGGGGGGATCGAGGCCATCGATCGAGTCTGGCACCGCCCGGCGGCGGCGCACAAAGGTCCCGGTGTCCCGCTGTTCCGGTGTCCCGGCCGTCGCTCAGCCGCCCACGGTCGCGCTGACCACCTCGACGAGGGAGCCGGCGCGGGCGAGGGTGGTGCCCCACTCCGAGCGCGGCACCACACAGCGGTCCACGGCCACGGCGACGCCCTTGGGGTCGTCCTCCTCGGTCAGCTGGGCTACGAGGTCGGCGATGGTGGCCCCCGTCGCCACCTCGACCGGCTCCCCGTTGACGCGCAGGGCAAGCGTCGTCATGCGGGAGCGGGGGCGAGGGCTCGCACGAGGGGCGCCACGGGGCGCCGCGCCAGGAGGCTGGCCACGGCCGCCGCGGTGAGCGGCGCCAGGAGGATGCCGTTGCGGGCGTGGCCCGTCGCGGCCAGGACCCCGTCGAGGGCGGTCCAGCCGATGCGCGGCATGTTGTCGGGCGTGGCCGGCCGCAGCCCGCACGCCGCCTCGAGCAACGTGAGCTCGTCGATGCCGGGCACGATCGACCGCGCGTCGCACAGCAGCTCGTGCACCGCGCCGGCCTGCACGGCCATGTCGTCGCGCTCCTCGACCGTCGCCCCCACCACGACCGACCCGTCGCCGCGTCGCGGCACCAGGTACAGCGCGCGCCCGCGCACGAGGCCGCGCACCGTCCGCCCGAGCAGCGGCGGGGGCGGCGCCTTGCCCTCGGCGACGTCTCCGGGCGGCGGGCCCAGGCGGAGGATGTGGCCCTTGAGCGGGCGCACCACGGGGAGCCCGGCGTACGCCAGGCCGGCGATGGCGGCGAGGCCGGTGCCGGCGGCCAGGACGACGTGGGCGGTGTCGAGGCGGCGGCCGTCCGTCAGGACGAGCGCGGGCCCGGGCTCGATGGCGGCCACGGTCCCCGCGACGACGTCGACGCCGTGGCGGCGGCAGGCCTCGACGAGCGCGGCGAGGAGGGCGCGGTTGTCCACCTGATGGTCGCCGGGGACCTCGATGCCGCCGCGTAGGGCGGGGCTCAGCGCCGGCACGAGGCGGCGGCACTGGCTGGCGCTGCGCCGTGCCGCGGGAAGGCCGAGCGCGTGCTGGTAGGCGAGGAGGTCGTCGAGGGCGGCGCGGTCCGACGCATCGAGGGCGACGGTCACCGTACCCGTCGTGTCGTGGCCGATCGTGTGCCCCGTGGCGGCCTCGAGCTCGGCCGCGAAGGCCGGCCACAGGGCCGCGCCCTCGAGGAGCAGCGCCGTGAGTGCCGCCTCGCCGAACTGTGCCTCGGTCACCGGCGCCAGCATCCCGGCTGCAACCCACGAGGCGCCGTCGTGCCCGGGACGCGGGGCCACGAGCGTCACATGATGACCGTCGCGTGACAGTTCCCACGCGCACGCGAGCCCTATGACGCCACCCCCCACCACGTGCACGTGTGACGGTGCCGGCATGTGCCCAGCCTACGAGGGAGGTCGTGTATTCTGGTCGTTCCATCTTCGGGCCAACGTCGTCCCGGTAGCCGACCAACTTTCCCAACCCGGAAGGACGCCGATGGCCACTGGCCTCTACGACCCGGCATACGAACACGACGCCTGTGGCGTCGGCATGGTGGCCGATCTGTACGGCCGTCCCGACCACGACATCGTGGACCGGGGTCTCACCGTTCTCGAGCGCCTGGCCCACCGCGGCGCCTCGGGCGCGGAGGTCGATACCGGCGACGGCGCCGGCATCCTCGTCCAGGTCCCGCACCGCTTCCTCCTCGGCGCCTGCCGGGAGGCCGGCTTCAACCTGCCCGACGCCGGCGGCTACGCGGTCGGCTTGGCCTTCCTGCCCACGGACGCCGACGACGCCGCCAAAGCGCGCACCGTGGTGGAGCAGACGGCGGCCGAGGAAGGGCTGGCGGTCCTCGGGTGGCGCGCCGTGCCGACCGAGCCCGAGGGCCTCGGCAAGACGGCGCGGGGCGCCATGCCGGTGATCGAGCAGCTCTTCGTGGCGCCGGCGCCCGAGGGACCCGAGGGACCCGACGGACTCGAGGGAACGCGGCTGGACACCATGGCACTCGAGCGACGCGCCTTCGTCCTGCGCAAGCGGGTCGAGCACGCCGTCGACGGGCTGTACTTCCCCTCACTGTCGGCCCGGACGCTGGTGTACAAGGGCATGCTCACCTCGGAGCAGCTGCGCCAGTTCTTCCCCGACCTGCGCGACCCCACCTTCGAGTCCGGGCTGGTGCTCGTGCACTCGCGCTTCTCGACCAACACCTTCCCGAGCTGGCCCCTGGCCCACCCCTACCGCTACCTGTGCCACAACGGCGAGATCAACACGCTGGCCGGCAACCGCAACTGGATGCGGGCCCGCGAGGCCCTCCTCGAGACGCCGTTCATCCCGGGGGACCTCGCTCGGGTATACCCGATCTGCACCCCGGAGGCGAGCGACTCGGCCAGCTTCGACGAGGTGCTCGAGCTGCTGCATCTCTGCGGACGCTCGTTGCCGCACGCCGTGCTCATGATGATCCCCGAGGCGTGGGAGAACCACGCCACGATGGACCGAGACCGGCGCTCCTTCTACCGCTACCACGCCTCGCTGATGGAGCCGTGGGACGGCCCCGCCGCGGTCTGCTTCACCGACGGGACGCTCGTGGGGGCGGTGCTGGACCGCAACGGCCTGCGCCCGGCCCGCTACTGGGTCACCGACGATGGGCTCGTCGTGCTGGCGAGCGAGGTGGGCGTGCTCGACGTGGCGCCCGAGCGCGTCGTGCGCAAGGGCCGCCTGCAGCCGGGCCGCATGTTCCTGGTCGACACGTCCAAGGGCCGCCTGGTCGAGGACGAGGAGATCAAGGCCGAGCTGGCAGCCGAGCACCCTTATAGGGAGTGGCTGGCCGCCGACCAGGTGCGTCTCGAGGACGTGCCGGCCCGGACGATGCTGACGCCCCAACACGGACGCGTCGTCTCGCAGCAGCGCCTCTTCGGCTACACCAACGAGGAGTTGCGCGTCATCGTCGGCCCGATGGCCCGGACGGGAGCGGAGCCGATCGGCTCCATGGGCTCGGACGCGTCGATCGCCGTCCTCTCCGACCGCTCGCGCCTGCTCTACGACTATTTCACGCAGCTCTTCGCGCAGGTCACCAACCCGCCGCTCGACGCCATCCGGGAGGAGCTCGTCACCTCGCTGTCCGCCACCATCGGCCCCGAGGCCAACCTCCTCGATGCGCGTTGCGGGTCGTGCCGGCAGATCCTGCTGCCGCTGCCGGTCATCGACCGCGACGACCTGGCCAAGCTCATGTACGTCAACGAGCACGGTGAGACGCCCGGCTTCAAGGCCTTCGCCATCGACGGCCTCTTCGAGGTCCGCGAGGCGGGTGAGGCCGGTGCACCGACGGCGGCCGGGGGCGAGGCGCTGCGCCGGGCCATCGAGGACGTGCGGCGCCGGGTGTCGGCCGCCATCGCCGACGGGGCCAACCTCATCGTCCTGTCGGACCGCAACGCGACGGCGGACTGGGCCCCGATTCCCTCCCTGTTGCTCACCGCCGCCATCCACCACCACCTCGTGCGCGAGAAGACCCGGACCAAGGTGGGTCTGGTGATCGAGACGGGCGACGCCCGCGAGGTGCACCACATGGCACTGCTCATCGGCTACGGCGCGGCGGCCGTGAACCCGTATCTGGCGCTGGACTCGATCGACGACATGATCTCCGAGGGGCTCCTCGAGGGCATCTCGCCGCGGCAGGCCCGTCGCAACTACATCAAGGCGGCCTGCAAGGGCGTGCTGAAGGTCATGTCCAAGATGGGGATCTCGACGGTGGCCTCCTACACCGGCGCCCAGGTCTTCGAGGCGATCGGTCTCGACGGCGCCCTGGTCGACGAGTACTTCACCGGCACCGCGTCGCGCATTGGCGGCGTGGGCCTCTCTGTCCTGGCCGCCGAGGTGGCGACCCGCCACCGCCGGGCGCACGAGCCCCGGCCGACCGAGTTGGCCCACCGCGAGCTCGAGGACGGCGGCGAGTACCAGTGGCGCCGCGAGGGCGAGTTCCACCTCTTCAACCCGAAGACGGTGTTCAAGCTCCAGCACGCCACGCGGGCAAAGCGCTACGAGATCTTCAAGGAGTACAGCGCCGCCGTCGACGGCCAGGCCGAGCGGCTGGGGACGCTGCGCGGGCTGTTGCAGTTGAAGCCCGCAGCCGGCGGTTCGATCCCCCTCTCGGAGGTCGAGCCCGCCTCGAGCATCATGCGACGCTTCTCGACGGGGGCCATGTCCTACGGCTCCATCTCCGCCGAGGCGCACGAGACGCTGGCCATCGCGATGAACCGCATCGGCGGTCGCTCCAACACCGGCGAGGGCGGCGAGGACGCCGAGCGCTACACCCCCGACGCCAACGGCGACCTGCGGCGGAGTGCGATCAAGCAGGTGGCATCGGGGCGCTTCGGCGTGACCGGCGAGTACCTGGTGAACGCCGACGACCTACAGATCAAGATCGCCCAGGGGGCCAAGCCGGGCGAAGGCGGCCAGCTCCCCGGCAAGAAGATCTGGCCTTGGATCGCCAAGACGCGCAGCTCGACGCCGGGGGTGGGCCTCATCTCGCCGCCGCCGCACCACGACATCTACTCCATCGAGGACATCGCCCAACTGATCCACGACCTCAAGTCGTCCAATCCGCGGGCGCGCGTCCACGTGAAGCTGGTGGCGGAGGTTGGCGTGGGCACGGTGGCCGCCGGCGTGGCCAAGGCCCACTCCGACGTCGTGTTGATCTCGGGCCACGACGGGGGCACGGGTGCCGCGCCGCTGACGTCGCTGAAGCATGCCGGCATTCCCTGGGAGATCGGCCTGGCCGAGACGCAGCAAACGCTCCTCGTGAACGGCCTACGCGACCGGATCGTGGTGCAGGTCGACGGACAGCTGAAAACGGGCCGCGACGTCGTCATCGGCGCCCTGCTCGGCGCGGAGGAGTATGGCTTCGCCTCGGCACCGCTGGTGGTGTCCGGCTGCATCATGATGCGGGTCTGCCACCTGGACACCTGTCCGGTCGGCATCGCAACCCAGACGCCGGCGCTGCGGGCGAAGTTCAGCGGCAAGCCCGAGTTCGTCGAGACGTTCTTCGAATACATCGCCGAGGAGGTTCGCGAGCACCTGGCCCAACTCGGCCTGCGTTCGCTCGACGAGGCCATCGGCCGCTCCGATCTGCTGGACGCCGACGCGGCGGTCACCCACTGGAAGGCCGCCGGCCTGGACCTGTCCGCGGTGCTGACGCAGCCCGACGTGCCCGACACGATGGGTCGGCGCCACCTGCGTGAGCAGGACCACGGACTAGAGAAGGCCCTCGATCACGCGTTCTTGGACGAGTGCGCGCCCGCTCTGGCCGACGGGACGCCCGTGTCGGTCGAGGTCCCTATCACCAACGTCGACCGAACGGTGGGGACGCTGCTCGGTTCGGAGATCAGCCGGCGCTACGGCTCGGCGGGGCTGCCCGACGACACGATCTCGCTGACCTTCACCGGCTCGGCGGGGCAGAGCTTCGGTGCCTTCGTGCCGCGGGGCATCACCATGCGCCTCTACGGCGACGCCAACGACTACTTCGGCAAGGGCCTCTCGGGGGGCCGGTTGGTGGTGCGTCCGCCGCTGCGCTCGCCGTTCGCGGCCGAGGAGCAGATCATCGCGGGCAACGTCATCCTCTACGGCGCCACCGCCGGCGAGGTCTTCATCCGCGGCCAGGTGGGGGAGCGCTTCTGCGTGCGCAACTCCGGCGCCACGGCCATCGTCGAGGGCATGGGCGACCACGGCTGCGAGTACATGACCGGCGGCCTGGTCGTCGTGATCGGACCCACCGGGCGCAACTTCGCCGCCGGGATGTCCGGCGGGATCGCCTACGTCTACGACCCGGGCCGCACCTTCGGCCAGCGGGTGAACCTCGAGATGGTCGACGTGGAACCGCTCGACCCGACCGACGCGTTCCGCGTCCACGCGCTGATCGAGCGCCACGGCGTCGAGACGGAGTCGGCCGTGGCGGCCCGCCTCCTCGAGCGCTGGGACGAAGAGGTCCTCGAATTCGTCAAGGTGATGCCCCGCGACTTCCGTCGCATCCTCGAGGTGACTCGGCTGGCCGAGGCGGAGGGGCGCTCGGTGGACGAGGCCGTCATGGAGGCGGCTCATGGGTAAGCCGACCGGCTTCATGGAGTACGGCCGCGAGCTGCCCCGGCGGCGGCCCATCCCGGTCCGCGTGCGCGACTGGCGCGAGGTCTACGAGTCCTTCCCTGAGGAGGCGGTCAAGGAACAGGGGGCGCGCTGCATGGACTGCGGGATCCCGTTCTGCCACGACGGATGCCCACTCGGGAACCTCATCCCGGAATGGAACGACCTGGTCTACCGCGACGACTTCTCCGAGGCCATCGAGCGTCTGCACGCCACGAACAACTTCCCCGAGTTCACCGGCCGGCTGTGCCCGGCGCCCTGCGAGGCGGCGTGCGTCCTCGGGATCAACGAGGATCCCGTGACGATCGAACGGATCGAGTACGAGATCATCGAGCGGGCGTGGAGCGAGGGCTGGGTCAACCCGCAAGCGTCGACCGTCCGGACGGGCAAGTCGGTGGCCGTCGTCGGGTCCGGTCCGGCCGGACTGGCCGTGGCGCAGCAGCTGGCGCGCGCTGGCCACGCAGTGACCGTGTTCGAGCGCGCCGAGAGACCGGGCGGCCTACTCCGCTACGGCATTCCCGAGTTCAAGATGGAAAAGGCGGTGCTCGACCGCCGCCTGGCCCAGATGGAAGCCGAAGGCGTGACCTTCGTCTGCTCGACCTCGGTGGGCGGAAGCCCATCGGGCGCGGTCGGTGACGGTCCTGTCGAGCCCGGGGAGGAGCGTGGCCTCGGGACGGCGTGTGCACCCGACGTGCGGGTGCGCCCCGCCGTCGAGGTGCACGCAGACTTCGACGCGGTCGTGCTCGCCGGCGGGGCCACATTGCCGCGCCAGCTGCTCGTGCCGGGACGTGGGCTCTCGGGCGTCCATCTCGCCCTCGAGTACCTGAAGCCGTCCAACCTCGTCCGGGAGGGTGCGCTCGGGTCCTCGCCCATCACCGCCAAGGGAAAGCGCGTCGTGATCATCGGTGGGGGCGACACCGGGGCCGACTGCCTGGGGACGGCTCATCGCCAGGGAGCCACCTCGGTGCACCAGCTCGAGATCATGTCCGAACCCCCGAGCGATCGGTTGGCCGACAACCCGTGGCCGCTCTGGCCGTTGATCCTGCGCACCTCCTCCGCCCACGAGGAGGGAGGAGGTCGGCTCTTCTCGGTCACCACCACCGAGTTCGTCGACGACGGTGCAGGGACTGTCCGGGCCTTGCGCGGCCACACGGTGGAGATGCGGACCGAGGACGGCCGGCCGGTGTTCGAGGCCGTGCCAGACACCGAATTCGAGCTCGAGTGTGACCTCGTGCTCTTGGCGATGGGCTTCGTCGGGACCGAGCGCCGAAACGCGGTGGACGAGCTCGGGATCTCGGTCGGCGCACGGGGCACCGTCGAGGCGAACGGGGACTGGGCCACCAACGTCGACGGCGTCTTCGTCTGCGGTGACCAGACGAGGGGGCAGAGCCTCATCGTCTGGGCCATTGCCGAGGGCCGTTCGTGCGCGGCTGCGGTCGACCGCTGGCTCATGGGGACAACGTCCCTCCCGGCGCCCATCGCGCCGGGACAACTTGCCTTGCGCTGACCGCTACTGCCGGTCGCTTCGACGTCGCCGAGACCCGGGCATCCGAGAACGGTCGTCCCGTCGGCGCCGGTGCGCGTGTTCGAGGTGTATACGTCGGCTCCGGACGATCAAGTCGGGCTGCATATGGCCCGACGCCGCCGCGTATACACCGAGAGGCGCTCCCTCCAGAGCTCCAAACACTGCGCCGGAGAGACCTCTCGAAGACGGCATATACGGGCTACGACGAGATCTCCCGGGTGCCGCACATAGCGGGGTGACGAGACACGTCCTGACTCCCGCAGACCGCTCGGAGCGCCATCCCGTCGTAATACCCGGACGGGGTAGGTACAGTGCCGTCCCGATGCCGCACCGCATGGCCAACGGGGTTTCGCTCTACTACGAGATGACCGGTTCGGGGGAGCGCCTGCTCTCGATATCGGGAACCGGAGGCGACCTCCGCCAGACACCGAGGATCACCGACGGGCCGTTCGCCGAGGCGTTCGAGATCCTCGCCTACGACCAGCGCGGTCTGGGCCAATCGAGCGTTCCGGCGGCGCCGTACGGCATGGCGGACTTCGCCGACGACGCCGCTGCCCTCCTCGATGCGCTCGGCTGGGACGACTGCCTGGTCTTGGGCCTGTCCTTCGGTGGCATGGTGGCGCAGGAGCTTGCGATCCGCTATCCGGGACGGGTGCGGCGTCTCGCCCTGGCCTGCACCTCCGCCGGGGGAGTGGGAGGGTCGTCGTACCCGCTACAGGAGCTCTTCCAGCTCGACACGGAGAAGCGAAGCGCGCAGCAGATGGAGCTGCTCGACACGCGCTGGGATGCCGCATGGCGCGCGGCGCACCCCGATCAAGTCCAGCTGATCGCCGATCGCATGCTGAGCGGTCGGGGAGAGGATGCCGGAGGTGACCCGGGAGTCGGCCTAAAGAACCAGCTGGCGGCCCGCGCGGGGCACGACACGGCGCACCGTCTCGCGGCGATCACGTGTCCGACGTTCGTCTCCGGCGGCCGCTTTGACGGTATCGCCCCACCGGCGAACACCGAGTTCCTCGCCCGGACGATTCCCGGCGCCCGGCTCGCGCTCTACGACGGCGGCCACATTTTCTTAGTGCAGGATGCGGCGGCTGTCCCGGACATCATCGGGTTCTTGCATGGTGAGGAGCGGGGGTCCGTCCCGAACTAGGGCTAGGGCTAGGGCTAGGGCTAGGGACGGCTGTCGATGCCGTGTAGCGGTTGGCGCGGCATCAGTCCGCGCCAGGCAGTCGGCAGCCGCTGAGCCAGGCGCTGCAGCTCTTCGAGATGTTGGGCGGACAACGCTTCAAGGCTCTTGCGTCCCTCCGTCGTGAGCTGCAGACGAACAATCCGATGATCTTCGGGATCGCGGATCCGCTGGACGAGACCTGCGGAAACCGCCCTGTCGACGAGTCCTACGGCGCTGTGATGGCGCAGGAGCAGATAGTCGGCCACCTCGCCCACCGTCGGGCCCCGTCGGTCGCTGTGACCCCTGATGGCGAGGAGGAGCTGATGCTGGGCCGGCGTAAGACCAGCCTCCTCTGCCTGCTGCTCGCTCCAACGCAGGAACCGCCGTAGGCCGGTGCGGAGCGTCAACAGGTCTTCATAATCGGCATCCCGCAGACGCATCGTCTTACGATAGCATCGTGGCACGATGGAAGTGGTGGATGGCGGAGAGGACGGTGTTCGGGCCGGTTCCGAGCGAGAACCGCTGGCCGCCGCGGACGCCTCTGTGACCGGACCAGACGTACCGCCCAACGTCGGCTCCCGAGCGCGCGTTGGGCGATTTCACGACGACGCCAGCGATCCTGCGTATCGTTCCCCTTGCCGTCGTCATCGGCGTGTTGGCGACCGGAATCGCGCTGGCGCTGCTGGACATGATCGGCTTCCTCACCAATCTCCTCTACTACCAGCGCCTCAGCGTCCACCACCTCTCGCCCAACGCGAACCAACTGGGCCTCCTCGCCGTTGTCATACCCGTCGGCGGGGGACTGATCGTCGGGCTGATGGATCGGTTCGGCTCCGAGCAGATCCGGGGGCACGGCATTCCCGAGGCCATGGAGCGGATCCTCGTCAACGGCAGCCGCGTAGCGCCTCGGATGGCCGTGCTCAAGCCCATTTCGAGCGCGGTCAGCATCGGATCTTGGGGACCCTTCGGGGCCGAGGGACCGATCATCCTGACCGGCAGTGCGCTGGGCTCGATCGTGGGCCAGCTCTTCCGGCTTACCGCGGCGCAGCGACGAGCGCTGCTCGTGGCCGGGGCGGCCGCCGGCATGAGCGCCGTGTTCGGTACGCCGGTCGCCGCCACGCTGTTCGGAGTCGAGCTGTTGGCCTTCGAGTTCAAGCCCCGTTCGATGGTGCTGATCGGCTTGGCGGCCGCCACGGCGGACGGGTTGCGCATGGTCCTGGCGAACAACGGTCTGCTGACGCCCCAACCCATCTTCCCGACGCCGTCGCACGCCGCGCTCGGTGGCCTCGTACTCCTCGGCGCCGCCTTGCTCGGCGTCGTCACGGGCTTCGACGCGTGGTTGATGACCCAGGCGGTCTATCGCTGCGAGGACGCCTTCAAGTTCTTGAGCGGACGTATTCACTGGATGTGGCCCGCCAGCGGGTCCACGCGGTCTACAGGCACTTCCGGAAGGGTCGCCCCAGCGGCGTCAACGGCTCTATCCGGTGCTGGGTGACACCGGTATGGTCGGTGTACTGCCCTGGTCGGCGGTCCTGGAGGCGAAGGAGGATTCGGATCTGCGCGTCCGAGACGTCATGATTCCGCCCACGGCGCTTGCCTACCCCGACGAGGTCCTGCGCAGCGTCGCCGACCGGATGGCGCACGAGGGGCTTGGGGGCTCCCGGTCGTCGACCGTGCCGACGCGACGCGTCTCGACGGGTTGATCACACAATTCGACCTGTTGGACGTTCGGCAGAAACTCCTCGAAGAGGAGCGTCACGCCGAGCGCGTGCTGACCCCCTCCGGCGCGCCGCCAACGCGGCGACGAACGGAGCGGAGACAGATGTGCCGATCGGAGAACTCAAGGGCGAATGACGGGTACGGCGCGGGCGATCGTGGGCTTCGAACGCGATGATGCGGGTGACTGGGTGGTCGTGCTCGAGTGTGGACACGGCCAGCACGTGCGTCACCAACCGCCGTGGCAAGAGCGCCCGTGGGTGCTCAGTGTCGAGGGCCGCGCCGGCCGTGTGGGGACACCCTTGGCGTGCGTCGAATGCGAGGACGGGGGCGGGGGCGTCGACGCGGCCCAGGGCGGTGAGCGGCCCTGTCAGGCCGACCGGGTCTGCCCCGAATGTGGGGCCCTCGTCGACGAACGTGGTCATCGCCGCAGCTGCGAAGCCGGCCAGGACGGAGAGTCCGATCGTCGGCCGTGACCGAGACGCCCGCGGGTCTCAGGGCCGCGTCGCGCCCACGAACACCAGGCTTCCGAACGAAGTTCCGACGGTGGCCGGGAAGGCTTCGGCACGAACGTCGGCTCCCGTGTCAGGAGCGTCGACCATGACCTCTTTATCGTTGACGATGCCGACGAAGAGCCCGACGTGGTCGATGGAGGAGGGTCCACGACCGAAGAAGACGAGGTCTCCTGGCGCCAACGGAACGCCGGGGGGCAGCTTGGGCGTGTCGTCGTACTGATCCTGGGCGATACGCGGCAGGGCAACGCCGGCCACCTTGTAGGCCGCCTGGACGAGTCCCGAGCAGTCGAAACCGATCCCGGGGCTCTCGCCGCCCCACACATAGGGCGTCCCGATCTGGGTGAGTGCCCACTCCACGGCAACGGCACCGGCGTCCGACACGGGGGTCCCGGCGGAGGATGCGGCCGTCGTGCCGACATAGGACTGGGCCAGAGCGAGCACCTGCGCCACGTAGGACGCCGAGTGGTTGTATGCATCGACGGCTCCCGCGATATCGGTTCCGCCCGAGGCGCCGTTGGCACACAGCAGGCGGGCCGCGGCGTAGACAGCGTCGACCGAATCGTAGGGACTCGGTGGATCGGCGCCGTTTGGCGGGACCGGCTCGTCATATTCGGCAAACGTGGCTGGCTCGAACTGCATCGGACCCTTCGCTCCCGCCGGGTTGGCACCACTGTGCACGCCGGGAAGTGTCGATTGGTCGTTGTCCGATTCGACGGTGCCGATCGCGGCGAGGATCGTCCAAGAGAGGCCGGGGCACGTGGCAGCCGCTTCCTGGTAGAGGGAGAGCATGGCGGGTGGGATCTTGGCCGTGGCCGCTGCAGAGACCCCGGAGGCGGAGCCGCCGGCACCGAGCATCGAGACGGCGGCGGCCAGGACCGCCGTGCCGACCAGGACGGCGGCCAGTGCCACCGACACGCCCATGAGGACGACGCCTTTTGCCTTCATCGGAACGCTGGTACCGGATCACGGGCGGTTGCCACCCCGGGGAACGGTCGTCCCTCTACCGGCGGAAGCACCGCAAAGGCGTAAGGACCCTTTGGCCTGATGAGAACACCGACGATATGCCGCAGCGACTTCGTCAGGCGCTCTAAGCGCTACGGGATCAGCCGCACGGCCTGCATACAGTCTGAGGCAACGCTGTCGAGGACGGCCGGAAGGCGGCTACGCCGCCGCTTGCAGCTTCCAGACCCCCAGTCGGCCTTCGTTACTACCCCGACCGGGGCGACCGAAGTAGGGGTAGAAGGATGAACCACCTCTGAGGCCGCCGCTCGGCGATCGGGCACCCGGAGCTGCTGGAATCGCTCGCTGGCAGAAGGTCAGCATGGGGTCGCAGGGAGGTTGGTTGGTCGTGGCCACCGGAGAGGCCGTCCGGCTACGGCAAGTCGGTCACATCCACCGGCGAAGTACTGCAAGAACCGCCGTACCTGACGCACGTCTCAGGTCCAGAGTTGGTGCCATCACCCAGTTCGCCTTCGGCGTTGTCCCCCCAGCATTCGACGGTCCCCCCGGTGACGATGGCACAGGTGTCACCCCCGCCAGCGGAGATTGCGGTCACCCCGGTCAGGCCCCTCACCGCCACCGGGATCGACGAATCCGTGGTGGTCCCGTTCCCCAGTTCGCCCCCGGCGTTGTAGCCCCAGCACTCGACGGTCCTTCCCGTGAGGAGGGCACAGGTGTGGTAGTTCCCAGCGGCGATGGCGGTCACCCCGCTGAGGCCACTCACCGCCACCGGTGTCGACGAATCCGTGGTAGTCCCGTTCCCCAGTTCGCCGTACGTATTGTCCCCCCAGCAGTCGACCGTCCCCCCGGTGAGGAGGGCACAGGCGTGGACGTCGCCACCTGCGATGGCCGTCGTCCTGGTGAGGCCACTCACGGGCACCGGGGTCCCCGAATCCGTGGTGGTCCCGTTCCCCAGTTGGCCGTTCGCGTTGGCCCCCCAGCAGTCGACGGTCCCTCCGGTGAGAAGGCCACAGGTCGACATCCCTTGCGCAGCGAGAGCGGTCACCTCGGTGACGCCGAGCCCCGTTACCGGCTGAGGCGTTAGCGCGAAGCCCCCGAGGAACCCCGGCCCCGTTTGGCCCTCTTCGTTGTCGCCCCAGCATTCGATCGCGGGGGTGGCACAGGCGTAGTCGTCCCCAACTGCGATAAGGGTCGCCGGGCCGATGTCAACTACTTCCACGGGGGTCAAGGAACTGACGGATCTATCGTCCCCCAGTTCGCCGTCAGTATTGTCCCCCCAGCAATCGGCGTACCCGGGGCTCAGAACAGCACAGGTTGAGAGGTCGCCCGCTGATAGGGCTCTCGCTCCAGTAAGTCCGGTCACTGTCACCGGGGTCGATGAATTCTCGGTCGTCCCGTTTCCCAGCTGGCCGTTGTAGTTATAGCCCCAGCATTCGACGGTCCCTCCGGGGACGATGGCGCACGAATCGAACCCCCCAGTAGTGATGGCAGTGGCGATCAGCGGGTGACCCACGGTGATGTCGACTCCCGAGCTGGCCGTGCTTCCACCTGGACCTGAGGCCAGCGACACCAGGATGTATGCGCCAATAGGGACCGTCGTGGTCTTCCAGCTGCACACCCATACGTAATAGGTGAGGGTGGCCGTGCAGATCACCGGGGCGTCAAAGCCGTAGGTCCCGCCGAAGAGAAGGAACTCGACGCTGGTGGCATTCGAGGCAGAGGCGTCCAAGGTGGTCGTTCCCGACAGCGTCGCCCCGTTCGAAGGGATGAGGATGCTCGTGGTCGGCAACGGGTTCTTGACCGTCATGGTGACGCCAGAGCTGTAAGTGCTTCCACCCGAGTTGAAGGCCTCGGCCACCAGGGTGTAGGAGCCGTTGGGAACTGTGGTGGTGTTCCAGTCACACAACCATCCGTAATAGGTGAGGGTGGCCGTGCAGATCACCGGGGCGTCAAAGCCGTAGGTGCCGCCGAAGAGAAGGAACTCGACGCTGGTGGCATTCGAGGCAGAGGCGTCGAGATAGGTCGATCCCGAGACGTTTGCCCCATTGGCGGGCACTAGCACGCTCGTGGTGAGAGCTGTCGTGGCGGCCACCGAAGACGCCCCAGAGACAAACCCAGTCACTGTCAACAGCGACGCAAAAAGCGCTACAGCCCACACCCGTACAAAGGCATACCGTTGCCTGGACATCGTCTTACTCCTCAGGCGGTTCCATCCTGGAGAGACCAGCAACCCAAATAAGCGATCACACGTAGGTCAGCCCCGGAATCGAGGTTCGACTTCTCGCCCATTTCTTCAGCCGTACTTGGCTACGTAGCGGTCTACGCCCATCACAACGAAAGATCAAGCGGCGAAGGTCTCCTTTTGGGCGTGGCCTTGGCTCCTTCCGGGTGCGTCCAGGACCTGCCGAAGGAGAGCAAGGTGTCGGGTGCGGCCTAGGTGGCGCTGACGGACACGAGCGTCGACGAGGACTTGAGGGACAACGTCGACTGCGTGACCGCCGACAGGAGGAGGGCCCCATCGTTGAATCTCTGAGTTGGGATGGGACTCCGTTCGGTGCCGTACAGCGCTTCGTGGTTGTGAAGTCGTAACCCGCTGCTGCATGCCAGTTTCGCTTGTGGAGTCGAATACTCGGACCAACTTTGTCCGTCAGAGGTCCAAATTGATTACGGCAGCCGCGATGATCGGCCGTTTGGGGTGTCTCTTCTCACTAGTCTGCAGCATTCTCCGAGAGTACGGATCAACCTGTCATTCAAAAGCATCGTCCAGGGCAGTCCCGGGCAGGTCGCTGCCGCGTCCTGATAGAGGGCCAACATGACCGGGGGAGTGGTCGCCGAGGCGGCGGACGAGGCCGTGGGTGCCGTACTGCCGACGCCGAGCACGGACATCGTCGAGGCCACCACGGCGGTGCCGATCAGCCCTGCAGCCGCACCGAGGGCTAAGACGACGACTGCAACGCCCTTCACGAGGCCAAACCCATGTGGAGGCGTGGTCGGATTCTGGCTGCGACGTCTTGTGTGTGAACCATGACATCGAACGGTCGGCTCCCTGTCGCCAGGGGCACTGCGAAGGCACGGTGGTCAAGCGTGAGTCACGAGAGAGCCATCCGTCAGTAGGGTTGCTCCCTCGAACCGAAGACGGTTGGCATGCCCGAACCGCTCTGGAGCCGCCGGTCAAGGCGAGCAAGCGCCACGTATGGGGCAGTTGGCGGCCAAGTCGAATCCTCGGCACAATTGTCGTTACCGGGCTTGAGCCATCAAAGCCCGAACTCATAACGGATCCATTGGCTGGTGTTTCCAGCGATGCGAGCGGGCACCAGGAATTTCGCTCTTACGGCCGACGAAATGGCACGCGAAACAACAGACGCACAACTTGACGGCGCCGGTTGCCGATAGAGACACGCGGCGACACCGGACTGCGGGTGGCACGTGAGTGAGAGTGCAGCAAAGGGTCGAGCACAGCAACCCTCCGGTGCCTTCGTCCGTCACCCCGCCCGAAGCGTTCTCTGACACGTCCGATCTGGCTGAATGGTCTCTTGCATCGCCACGAGATGGGAGCTCTCACAGTTCCCTAACTCTTCACGCTCATACTACAGTTCTCCCCGGCGGTTTTCGAAGTAAGTGGGGCGTCTACGGGGTGAGGGTTCTGGAACATCATCGAACACGCAATCCAGCGGAATGGCCGGAGCCATCCCTTTGTACGATCGAGAGCAGGGATCCCGCATGAGGCGCCGAGAAGCGCGCAAGGTCGCGGCAGCAGACGGCATCGATGGTCATCTTTCTGATGATGAGCTCTCCATCTTGCTGAGCGCTCTTTGGATCTGGCGCGGACAGCTGGGACGAGTGGGATCTGCACAGTCCATCCCGGGCGTAGGTACCGCAGAGGCTCGAAAGAACGTTGACGAGATCGCGCGAAAGCTCGGCGGGGATCCAGACGCCTATTTCTTCGGGCTCGACATTTCCCATCGGTGCTGATCTGGACACCGTGACACTGATTTAGTCGCGGAGAAGGTTCAAGAGGCCACCCCCGGGACTCATGACACGATCATCGACCACCTTGTTGGAGGTGATCGGATCCCACAAGGTCAGGCACAACCACCGAATCGAGGTTCCCTCGAGGAATCGCCACGAAGACCAAGAGGGGCGAGCGTCACGACCGCCCCAACGACGAAGGCGACCACGACGGCGTAGAGGTCTCCGGGCGGCAACCAGGTCGTTCGGGGTGCGCGCCAAGGTGGCGGCTGCGCCACTGGAAGGTCGACGCCGCCAGCGGGAACCCGATCACCACCGGGAGCCAGTACCTGCCCTGTCAGTTGATGACATTGGTGTCCATCTGGGGTGCGTAGACGACTTCGGGCATGGCGAGGATGGCCAACGCCAAGATGGGGAGGGCGCGTCGACAGGGCGCCGAGAGCGCCAGGGCGAGGAGCGTCAAGGCGCCGAGGCACGAGGTCCACACGACGACGACCCAGGTCGGGATGGGCGTGTCGAGTCATCCGAAGTTACCGATGCACTGGCGGAGCCGAACCGCAGACAGGCGAATGTACGGCACCCTTGGGAGGCTCGGCCCGAAGGGCATCGCATCAGGCAATCGGCTTGGTAGCCTCGCCCGGCAGTGGAAGGACCGCCCGGAACGCACGCGCAGGCGGGAGACGTGTTCCCTCCGGGACCGGTCGGCGAGGGCGCGGCCCGGGAACCAGGGCGTCGAGCGGGATCGTTCGCCCTCTTCGTCTGGGCGTTCGTGGGCGTTGGCCTGATGCTCGGCGCATGGTCCTTCGCCACTCCCATCGGTGCTGCTCCCGACGAAGCGGCCCATACCGCACAGGCGCTTGCGATCGTGCGAGGTCAGTTCGACGTGCCCGAGCAACGGCTGGACGGCCAGCCGATCTCATGGGTCCGGGTGCCGTGTTGGTTCGACAGTCCCTGGGTCCGGCCCCCAGCCTGCACGCCGGGCCATGCGACCACCGCTCTGGTCCCGACCGAGTTCTCCAACTCGCCACCCTTGTACTACGTCGTCGTCGGTGTCCCCTCGTTGGTCCTGTCTGGCTCGGCCGCCATCTACGCCATGCGCGTCGCAGGGGACCTCCTCAACGCGGCCATGGTTGCCCTTGGCATTTGGCTCATTCTCCGCTACGCCCCGCGTCGCACGCTGCTCATTGGGGTGCTCATCGCCTTGTCGCCCATGGTGCTGTTCCTCATGGCGGTGCTCAACTCGAGCGGGCTCGAGATCGCTGCGGGATTTGCTGCATGGTGCGGCGCTCTCTGCGTGCTGACACATCCCGTCGTGCCGCGTGCCCTCGCGGTCTGGACGGCGACGGCAGTGATCTTGCTCGTACTGAGTCGGCCGACGAGTCCCCTCGACGCCGTGATCATCGCGGTCGTCCTCGGGTTCCTCGTTGGCTGGCGAGATCTTCGGAAGCGGTTCAACCCGAGCCTCCGTCCGCTGTGGATCCCCGTCGCTGTTGCCTTCGCGATCGCCGCCCTCTTCCTGCTCTTCGACGGTTCGCCGCAACTCATCGGCGCTCCGCCACCCCACCCCGCCGGTCTGTTTTCCAACATGTGGACGAACTTTCGGCTCTCCGCGGTTCGGCTCCGGCAGTGCATCGGCGATTTTGGCTTGCTCGTCATCTCGGCGCCGGCGTGGGTTGTCGGCGTGTGGACGGCATTTTTGGCGGCGTTGACGGCCGCTGCCCTTGTCCTGTCGGGCCCGTGCCGGAGAGCCCTCCCCGTTCTCGCCTTGGCCGTTGTCGCCATGCCGGAAGTCCTCTACGCGCCTCAGATGGACACCCACGTGCTCCACTGGCAGGGCAGGTACTGGCTCCCGGTGGTGATCGGGTTCCCTTTGGTGGCATCCAGTTTCGAGTGGCGAGGCCGGCACCACGTGTCTCGCCGGATGTTGACGCGGTCGGTAATCGTCGTGGGGATCGTGCTCTTGGTCGCACAGGTCGCCTCGTTCGATCGGGCCCTCCAGGCCTACAAGGGGGGTCACGTACTCGGGGTGACCGGTCCCTGGTTGCCTCCAGGAGGCGAGTTCCCGGTTCAGGCGGCGTTCGTCGTCGGAGCGATCGTGACATTGGCGCTGGTGGTCGTCACGACGGCGCGCGTTCGGGAAGGCCTGCCGTCGGCAGATGCCGGATCGGACATCGCTGGGCGGCCGCGTGACCCCAGCACTTCGGGAGCGTCGCCGCCGTGAATGGTCCCCCTCGGTCGGCTCCGACGGCGTAGCCAGCATCCGTCTTTGCGGGCCGAGGACGAATACGGGGGAAGTACTGGTTACACTCTTCCGGCCAACCAGTCGGAGGAGCCGAAGTTGCGGGAGAGAACTTGGCGCAGGATAGTTCTCGGCGCGGTCGGCTCGGTGCTGCTCCTCACTGCTGTGTCCGGATCGTCTTCGTTGACGTCTGCGGCGCCGGCGCGTCAACAGGCATCGGCGGCGGATCGCCTCCACGGCTCAGGTGTTGCATACGCAAGGAACTGCTCATCGCCGGAAATAGACTGCGCACGGCCACGGCTTACCGAGCCGCCGCGCGGGCGGGTTAGGAACGAAGCGGAGTGATCGCCAAGGGATGCCGGCGTTGGCGCTCCGCTGCGAGGTTCCGAAGTTCCCCATGCAGCGCCAGGCGCTTATCCGTGTCACGGGTACGGTCGAGATCCGCACGTAGGGCGTCGTACCGCTCCACGAGCGCTCTGTCGTTCAGTGCAATAGCATCCATGCTCTCTACGCTACGTCGACCGGGGTTCGTACTCGCGGATAGGCACCAGATGTTCGACCACCCAAGCCTTCGGTTCATCGGGCGTCTTCTTTCCGTGGGCCGCCCAGAGAATCTGCGTGGCCACGACGGCACCAACAGCTGCAATCTCGATACCAAAGAACACGATCCTTTGTCCCGGTGCCAGACCGAAGCCCGAAACAACCAGGGCGCTCAGCAGAATTCCGAGGGTCTCCGCTGCTTTACCTGCCAACTGTGGGTATTTGAGAATCTCTTCGAGATTTATCGAGATGGCGACGAACAAGAGTCCGGTCAGTGCTGCCGACGCCCCAATCGTCCCCACGAAGAAGTCATGCCAAGCCAAGGCGCTGTATCAGGCCACGGCAAAGGTCGAGCACCCCGCGAAGCCGAATCGGTGGTTGTCCGCACACCCGGTTGTGCCGAACTGCCCCACCGTTCCGACGAACTGCGGCAGCACCCAGGGCGGCCGTCAGAACAGCCCGAACTGGTAGATCCGCCTCGGGAAGTACGCGGACGCGTCATCCTCGGAAGAAACAGTTCGCCCATTGCGGCGCTCTGGGACGGTGGTCCTCTGTGACTCACGAAGACTCACTTCACGGGCATGTCGCTCCAACCTTGCGCTGATTCGATTCATCCCGAATTGGCAGCGATCTAGGCTAACCGGTTCCTCGATGAACTGACCCCGTACGGTCTATCTTGTGGCGCAGGCCCCCAAAAATGCGCTGGAGTCTGGACCCGATGACTGAGGCGACCCGAAACAGGACCCCCACTCCCTCGCTGCGAGTGATGCTCGTCCCTCTCGCTCTGGCCCAATTCATCTGCAGCTTCGCCGGATCCAACATGAACGTCATGATCACCGACATCAGTGTTGATCTGCACACGACCGTCCAAGGTGTGCAGGTCTGCATCACGCTCTTTCTTCTCGTGATGGCAGCGTTGATGATTCCGTGCGGCAAGCTGACGGACCGTTTCGGAAGAAAATCATGCTTCAGACTTGGGCTCATCGTCTACGGCATCGGAGCGTTGCTCAGTGCGCTGTCTCCCAGCCTCGGCGCCCTGATTCTTGGCAACTCCATCTTGGAGGGGGTTGGTACTGCCCTCTTGATTCCGCCGGTCTACATCCTCACCACGATGTTGTTCACGGACCTGAAGTCGCGCGCATGGGCCTTCGGCGTGATCAGCGCCATGGGAGGTGTCGGAGCAGCCATGGGACCACTGATTGGCGGCGTGATCACTACAACGATCACTTGGCGCGCCGCCTTCGTCTTTCAAGCGCTGGTGATTGCGGTGATCTTGATCCTCGCCCGTCGTCTCGTGGACCCGTTACGTGCGGACCCGACGCGTCCGTTCGATCTGGTCGGTGCGGTCCTCTCGGCAGCGGGCCTTGTCATCCTTGTGGGGGGGATCATGGCCGCGGACGAGAGCATTGCGCTGATGGCGGGGCTCATTGTTCTGGGGGCACTGGTGTTGCTTGGCTTCTTTGTCTGGATTCGGCGACGGGAACGCAACGGACGCGAAGCGCTCCTTTCGACGTCGCTCTTCCACAACCGCACGTCGAACCTGGCCTTGGTCACCCAAAACGCGCAGTGGGCGGTGTTGCTCGGAACGTCCTTCACGGTCGCCGCGTACCTCCAGGTCGTCCGTCACTACGACGCCATCCAGACCGGGGTGGTCTTCACGGCTGCCACCGTGGGAATCTTGTTGTCGTCCCTGGCGGCTCGTCCATTGGCCAAGCGGTTCCTTCAGCGGACGCTGATCATCAGTGGATTCGTCATCACGGTCGTTGGCATCGTCGTGCTCTTGGTGCTGGTCAAAGGTCATCCCAGCGTGTGGTTTTTCGCTCCGGGGCTCTTCTTGATCGGGACAGGCCTCGGACTCATGTTGACCCCGTCGGTCAATGTCGTGCAGTCCTCCTTTCCCGAACGTCTGCAAGGGGAGATCTCTGGGTTGTCACGTAGTGTGTCCAACCTAGGGTCGTCGTTGGGGACCGCAGTGGCCGGCACAATTCTGGTGGCTGGCCTTGCTGACCCAAAGCGCTCGTATGGCATTGCGATGATCACTCTCGGGGTCATCGGGCTGATCGGTCTTGGTGCGACCGTCATGTTGCCGAAAGTTGATCCCGTCCCGCCGTCAGATCCCTAACTTGTCGCTGGGCCTTCCTTCCGCACAGACCGGCGGATCAGGTGACATCTGATTAACGAAAATACGAGCGCTCTCTCGAGCATCCGGGCGTAGGTAGGTACGAAACCCTCGAGGCGTCTACAAGGCACACAAGGATCGTCGGCGCAGGCAAGGGCCATCGTCCGGATCCGATCGGAATGCCACGGCCGCGAACCTCGATCCGGGTCGGAGGCCGGCGTGTGCGCACGATCGGAGGGCTCGTCATGCTTGGACTTTCGATCGTCATCCAGAGTTCCCTGAGTTCCCTGAGTTCCCTGAGTTCCCTGAGTTCCCTGAGTTCCCTGAGTTCCCTGAGTTCCCTGAGTTCCCTGAGTTCCCTGATTCCCTGAGTTCCCGACACTGACACTGCCAGTGCTACCGCTGTTAGCTCTGACATGACCAATTACACCGGCGCCCACCACCGCGAAAGCCACTACCGCCACCGCAATCGTTACGAGCCTCATTCTCGTTTGCACGCCCTCTCGAGACCAGGTCATCGAAAGGCCGATCACAGCCAATACTGATCCGATCAATCCCGCGAACGCACATACGACCACTCCATTGCCCCTACTGATGCTGCTCGACGCGACATCTGCTCCAAAGATGGAGTTATATGCCCCGCTCTTGCCTGAGATGTAGAAGATCTCATAAACGGACATCGCCAAGAGCGCGATCCAACCCAAGAAGAGCAAAAGGCTGCTATTGCGATTTCCGGCCAGTAGGTTCCACGCAGCAAACAACCCAGTGGCGATCAACAGGAGGAGGTAGATGATGCCATCTGGGTGTGCGTCGATTCCCGTCGTCGACCAGCTCGCGCTGATAATGCCCCCGCCGGCAGAAACCGAACCTGTCGCCCATGGCATAAAAAGTCCGATGGCTGCAACGAGCAACGCCACCAGCCCTACGATTCCCAGAACCGTTCCGCCCGCAGAAGTCTGAGGGTTGGATTGGACCGGAGCGGTTACCGGCGCAGTCGGAGTGCTCACCGGAGCAGCCTGAGTGCCTACCGGCGCAGGTGGTGGCGGAGGCTGATAGTTGGGGTGTAACTCCGGCGGGTACCAGCGTTCATCGGATGCCAGCCACCAGCCCGGTCCTTGCGACGTGTCGCTCATAGATACACCGCCCCGTGTGAGAGTCCCGGGGTTAATTACTGTGAATCTCGGAACGTTGTCAATGGGGGATGCGGTTGGCGCGCCCTTTCCTGTGATGAGGCTGGGAAGTCCCTCCGTTACACGTCGCCCGTAGTCGAGTCGAGTCAGTCCGGCCACGGGCACTCGTTGCATCAGCAGAGACGACCAGAGGCTCGCGCGCGCGGTTGGTCATGACCTGGCACAGAGGCGATGAGCAACTCCAGGCAGGACAAGGCGCAAGAGATGCGCGTCAGAGGACTCATTCGGCTCGTCGTGCGTAAGTCGCTTGTTCTTACACCTCTAACAAAGAAAGCGGCGATCCAATGTTGACGGACGGAGTTCACTGAAGTGTGGTCACCGACCCAGAGGTGCCCGATCCGGAGGGATGCGCAGGCCGAAAGATTAAAGCCCCACGCTTTCGATCCACGCAGATATCGGGCCTCTGTCGGTGATTGCATCCGCGGCAGGAGCAACATGACGCCCCTGGTTCCCTGATGCATCCGCGCGAAGCCCTAGGACGCCGGGACCGTCGAAGGCAAAGAAAAGCGCTTGTCTACCTGGCGTGTCGTCAATGATTCTCGGCTCTTCACCAAGTTCAACGGTCGCCTCTTCGAGCGGCAGGCCGCCACCTCGAAGAACCCAAGTTCGGACGCTGGCGGTGCTTCGTTGACCTGACATTGCGACCTCCTCGTGGGACCGTCTCTCCCCAACGCGTTCTACCAATTTTCTACCCAAATGGGGTGGACGGGACGGGAGAAACCGGATTGTCTGGGCACATCGAACCAGGTAGACCGCATCCCTGAGCAGTTCGCGGCCCCTCTCGCCATACTTGGACCATGAAGAGCACCATGCAGGACGCCCCGCTGCTGATCCGTGACATCCTCCAGCACGGCCAGCAGGTCCACGGGGACAGCAGCGTCATTACGGTCGAGGAGGGGGGTCACCGCACGGCCACCTTTGCGGAGGTGGCGATGCGGGCCGAGAAGCTGGCCGCAGCGCTGCAGCGCCTCGGGATCGAGCAGGGGGACCGGGTCGGGACCTTCTGCTGGAACAACCAGGGCCATCTGGAGGCCTATCTCGCCATCCCCTGCATGGGTGCCGTCCTGCACACCTTGAACATCCGTCTCCCGGCCGAGCAGCTGGCCTACGTCATCAACCACGCAGAGGACCGCGTCATCATCGTCGACGCCTCGCTGATCCCGTTGCTGGCCAATGTGAAGGACGATCTCAAAACCGTCGAGACCATCATCGTGGCGGGAGAGGGCGACACCTCCGCGCTGGGAGAGACCTTTTCCTACGAGCGGTTGTTGGCGGCCGAGCAGCCTGGCTTCGAGTGGCCGGACCTCGACGAACGGTCCGCCGCCGCCATGTGCTACACGAGCGGCACGACCGGGAACCCCAAGGGCGTCGTGTACTCGCACCGCTCGACGTGGCTGCACACGATGGCGGAGCAGTCGGCGTCGTCCGTCGGGATGACCGAGACCGACCGCATCCTCATCATCGTGCCGATGTTCCACGCCAATGCGTGGGGAACGCCCTACGGCGCGTGGCTGGCCGGCACCGACATGATCTTGCCGCAGATGTACCTCATGGGTGAGCAGCTCGCCGAGGTGATCAACGAGCACCATCCGACGCTGGCCTGCGGGGTCCCGACGATCTGGAACGGCCTCCTGGCTCTCGACACGCCGATCGACTTTTCGACGGTGCGTGCCATCACGGCAGGTGGGGCGGCGGTCCCGCAGTCGCTGATCGAGGCGTTCGAGGCGCGGTTCGGGGTGACGATCATCCAGGGGTGGGGCATGACCGAGACGAGCCCTCTGGCCGCCTTCGGGCTGCCCCCGGCGCGCAGGCAAGGCGGTCACGATGACATGTACTACAAGGTCAAGGCCGGCCGCGTGGTGGGCGGCGTCGAGGTGCGCGTCGTCGCCGAGGACGGCAGCATACTTCCGAACGACGGCGTCTCTATTGGGGAGTTCGAGATCCGGGGGCCATGGGTGACCGGGTCGTACTACAAGGACGAGGACCCCGGCAAGTTCCACGATGGCTGGCTGCGCACCGGCGACGTCGGCACGCTCGACGGGCAGGGCTACATGACGATCTCGGACCGGACCAAGGACGTGATCAAGTCCGGAGGAGAGTGGATCTCGTCGGTCGAGCTCGAGAACACGGTGATGTCGCATCCCGACGTCTTCGAGGCGGCCGTCATCGCCATCCCCGACCCGAAGTGGTCGGAGCGTCCGCTCGTCGCCGTGGTCCCCAAGCCCGGCCGTACGCCCGCGCCCGCCGATCTCGTGGCTTTTTTGGCCGAGCGGGTGCCGCGATGGTGGTTACCCAATCAGTGGACCTTCATCAGCGAGGTACCCAAGACCAGTGTGGGCAAGTTCGACAAGAAGGTCATGCGTGCCGCGTTCGCCGACGGCGCCTACGAGGTGCACAGCACGCCGCTGCCGAGGTGAGCGAAGCGCATCAGGCCATGGTGGACATGGCCGAGCGGCTCGAGGGGATGCTCGACGAGCTCACGGACATGGCGATGGACGCCCTCCGCCGCGCCACCTCGGGGGATCCGGATTCGGCCGAGTCGGGCGAAGCGCTGGCGATGGAGCGCCGGATCCTCAAGGCCCGTCGCGCGCTCGAAAGGTCCATCGCCGCCCTGCACGAGGGATCCGGCCGGGGCCGCGAGTCGCCCGACGACGGCGCCGGCTGACCGGTCCATCACGCGGTGCGCCTCTTCGTGGCGGTCTGGCCTGACGACGACACGCGGCGCCGGCTGGCTGGCCTGGAGCTGGAGCTCGGCCGGACCAAGGGGCTGCGCTTCGTCGGACCGGATCGCTGGCACGTGACGCTGCGTTTTCTGGGCGAGGTGGAGAAGAACGTGGCGGGCTCCCTGGGCGACGCACTCGTGGCATGCGGCGCGGTGTTCCCCGGCCCCGTCGAATGCCGCCTGGGCCCCGGGACGGCATGGTTCACCGGGGTGCGGGTGCTGCACTTGCCCGCAGCGGGCCTCGACGGCCTGGCCGACGCGGTACGCTCGGCCACGGTGCCCCTCGTGCCCGAGCCGGAGCAAGACGGGCCCGCCTTCAACGGGCATCTCACGCTGGCGCGGTCGAAGGGGCGTCGCCTGGGCGTGGCGGCCCTCGGCGAGATGTCGGCCATCCCGTTCGAGTCGACGTTCCGCGTGTCCGCCATCGATCTCGTGGCGTCCGAATCCTCTCCCCGGGGCCACGTCTACTCGACGCTGATCCGTGCCCAGCTCGGTCAATGAGTGGCCGGCTGCCCCTCGTCGAGGCGTGGGCGCGCCGGGGCGCCCGGTTCGCTGAGCCTGCCTACGCCGGCTCGCCGGTGAGGAACTGCGTGATGGCCTGAGCCATGGCGGCCGCGGCGGCCTGTTGGAACGACGGTGTGACGAGGATGGCCGCGTCGGAGGCGTTCTGCAT
Source organism: uncultured Acidimicrobiaceae bacterium (assembly GCA_963788585.1). GTDB lineage: Bacteria > Actinomycetota > Acidimicrobiia > Acidimicrobiales > RAAP-2 > Bog-473. The sequence goes on along the minus strand of CAWBHA010000006.1, from coordinate 153,364 downwards.
GTTGCCGCACTCGATGAGAACCTTCGGCACCGTGGTCAGGTTCAACCCGGCCAGATCGTCTCGCAACTCCAGGCCGCCGACCCCGCTGTAGTCGCTTGGCGGCATGCCCGTCACGGTGGGGAAGACGTCGCTCAGAATGTCAGCGAAGGCGGCCGATGACGCGATCACCCCGTCGTTGGGGCCGTCCGCGACCGGCTCGAGCACCGTGAAGCCGCGTCCGCTCGGTGGGCCACCGTCCGCGTGAATGTCGACGGCGACGTCAGCGTGGGCGTTGTTGATGATGGCGGCGCGGGTGGTCACGCAGGGGCCGACGCCCTCGTTGTTGGGGCGAGTCAGGACCACGGTTGCACCCTCGGCCTGCAGGTCGGCCTGAAGGTAGGTGGCCACGTTGAAGTTGTACTGCGCCTCGGTGTACCCACTGGCGGTCTCGGTGCCGGTCGTGTCGCACGACTCCTCGCCAGTGCCGTTGAAGATGGGCTGGTTGATGATGTTCGGTGCGGTGTAGTTGAGCCCGTTGTGGCCGGGGTCGATGCCGACGACCTTGCCGGCCAGTGGGTCAGATCCCACCGCGAGCCAGTAGCCGGCGTTCCCGGAAGCCGCCATCGCGACCACCGGTCCGGGCAACGTCTGGCCGCCCAGGGAGCCGAAGTAGGGGGCGTCGCCGTAGGTGAAGACACCGCCGTCGCGGGCGACCATCCAATAGCCGTCGCCGTCACCGGTTGGCGCCATGGCGACGATCGGCGCGTTGAGGTGCAGGGAGCCGGCCGAACCGAAGAATCGGGCGTCGCCGTAGCTGAAGATGCCGCCGTCGGCTGCTGCCAGCCAGTAGCCACCACCGTCGTGGGTCGCGGCCATGCCGACCACGGGCGCGTTGAGGGGAAGCCCACCGGCCGAGCCCGCGAAGCGGGCGTCGCCGTAGCTGAAGATGCCCCCGTCGCTCCCGACGAGCCAATAGCCGCCGCCGTCCGGCGTCGCCGCCATGCCGACGATCGGGGCGTTGAGCTGGAGGGAGCCGGCCGAGCCGAAGAACCCGGCGTCGCCGTAGCTGAAGATGCCGCCGTCGCGGGCCACCAGCCAGTAGCCGCCTCCGCCGGGCGTGGTCGCCATGCCGACGATCGGGGCGTTGAGCTGGAGGGAGCCGGCCGAGCCGAAGAACCCGGCGTCGCCGTAGCTGAAGATGCCCCCGTCGCTCCCGACGAGCCAGTAGCCGTCGCCGTCCGGCGTCGCCGCCATGCCGACGATCGGCGCGTTCGGGTTGCTGACGCTGTTGGCGCCGATCGAGGTCGACCCGAACGGGACCACCGAGTTGGCGGGCGGGGGAGTCGAGGCGGCCGATGTCGCTGTTTGACCTGCCCCAAGACAGAGGGCCAGCGGTACCGCCGAGGCGGCTGCGGCCACGAGCAACCGCATTGCCGTGCGCGCGGTGAGGCGCCTGAGGGAGAAGTTCATTGCGTCATCCCGTGCACTGGTTGATGGCGTCGATCAGCTGACGCAGCCGAGCGTAGTGGAAGCGGTCGAAGCGGAAGGCGAGGCGGGGAAGTTCGGGGTGGTCGTTGCGTTCGGGCGGGAAGGGTGCGGCGTTGCGGATGGTGCCGCGCGTCACGATGTCGGCGAAGCGACGGTTCAGGTCGGCCAGCTCGTCTTTGCTCGGCTGCACCTGCAGGCGCAGGACGAGCAGGTCACCCACCCAGCGACAGGAGTGGTAGTTGCGGTAGAACCCGAGGACCTCCTCACTGGCCTCCTCCATGGTGTTGGTCACCTTGAAGAGCGCACGGTCGTCGGGGGACACCCAGCCGGCCGCGATGGCCTCTTCTTCGATGAAGCGGAGCCAGGCGTGCCAGTAGGTGCCGCCGGGCGTCTCGATCATGACGACGGGTGCGGGCTCGGCCTTGCCCGTCTGCAACAAGGTCAGCAGTTCGAAGGACTCGTCCTGGGTGCCGAAGCCCCCCGGCAGGATGGCGTAGGCGTGCGACTCCTTGATCAGCATCAGCTTCCGGGTGAAGAAGTAGCGCATCTCCACCAGCTTCGGGTCCTGGGCGATGAAGGGATTGGCCGATTCCTCGTTTGGGAGGCGGATGTTCACGCCGAAGGCGTGCTCGCGACCAGCGCCCTCGAGCCCGGCCGCCATGATGCCGGGCCCGGCGCCGGTCACCACCATCCAGTCCGCCGCAGCCAGCCTCGCGGCCAGGTTGCGGGCCAGGATGTACACCGGGTCGTCGGGCCGCGTCCGGGCCGAGCCGAACATGGTGAGCTTGCGCACGTGCCGGTAGGGCCGGAACACGCGGAACGCCTCGGCCATCTCTCCGAGCGCCGCACTGGCAATCTTGAGGTCACCCACCGACGTGCCCTCCTCTGCCATTTCGTCCAGCACGTCGAGCATCGAGTTGAGCTCGCGGGCCTGGGCCGCGGACAGCGAGCGGTCTCGGAAGAGGGCGTCGAACGCGCTCCGCCGCGCGGCCTCCTCCGCCTCTTCCGACTCCTCCGTATTCTCGGCCTTCTCGCTCTGGTCGCTCACGCGCCCGGTGAGGCTCCCGCCAGCGCGTAGAGCGTGGAGCGCTGCACGAGTGGGCGACCGAGCGGCGTCACGATGGCTTCCAGATCCTCCACGCCCATGCGCTGCCCGTGGCGCGCCCCTGCCGCCGCGAGATGTTCTCGTCCATGAGCGTCCCGCCCAGGTCGTTGGCGCCGGCACGCAACACCTCGCGCGCGCCCTCGGCGCCCATCTTCACCCAACTCACCTGGATGTTGTCGATGTCGCCCGTGTAGGCGATGCGCGCCACCGAGTGCATCAGCAGGGCTTCCCGGAAGGTCGGTCCCCGCCGCGCCTTGCGTTGGAGGTAGATCGGGGCGGCCATGTGCACAAAAGGCAGCGGCACGAACTCGGTGAAGCCGCCCGTCTCGCGCTGGAGCGCGCGGGTGCGCACGATGTGCCGGGCCCAACTGCGCGGCTGCTCCACCGAGCCGAACATGATGGTGATGTTCGAACGGAGGCCGACCGCGTGCGCGGTGCGGTGGGCGTGGAGCCACTCTTCCGTGTTGACCTTGTCGGGGCACAGGACGGCCCGCACCTCGTCGTCGAGGATCTCTGCGGCCGTGCCCGGCAACGTCTTGAGTCCCGCGTCCTTGAGGCGCGTGAGGTACTCGGCCAGCGGCACCTCGGAGCGGCGGGCGCCCTCGGTGACCTCGAGCGCGGTGAAGGCGTGAATGTGGATGTTGGTCGAGGCGGCACGCACGGCCTCGAGCACGTGGAGGTAGTAGTCGCCGTCGAAGCTGGGATGGATGCCGCCCTGGAGGCAGACCTCGGTCGCGCCCTCGGCCTCGGCCTCGGCGACGCGGCGGGTGATCTCATCGAGCTCGAGAAGGTACGGCGCGCCGCGCAAGTTGAGCGACAGCGGGCCCTTGGAGAAGGCGCAGAAGCGGCACTTGAACGTGCAGACGTTCGTGTAGTTGATGTTGCGGTTGTGCACGAAGGTCACGCTGTCGCCCACGGCCCGGCGGCGCAGGTCGTCGGCCACCTCGGCCACGGCACGCACTTCCGGCCCGCGGGCGGCGAAGAGGGTCACGATCTCGGGTTCGCCCACGTCCTGGCCCAGCGCCACGCCGTCGAGGACCTCCGCCACGGCGCCGCCGCCCCCGCGCGCGCGCCGAGGTGGCGCGAGCGGCGAGACGAGCAACCGCGGCGGCAGCTCCTCACCGCCCGAGCACCAGGGGGCGTCGCGGGCGAGACCCTCGGCGTCGGACGCATCGAGGACGGGGAAGCGCAAGGCCGGGTCGAGCCAACGGTCGGGGTCGTGGGCGAAGGACGGATAGACGGTGAGGCGCGGCGCCAAGCTGTGGCCGGCTGCCTCGGTGGCGGCGCGCAGCACGTCGAGCGCCGGCCAAGCCCGCTCGGGGTTGACGTGGTCGGCGGTGACGGGGGAGACACCACCCCAGTCGTCGATCCCCGCATCGAGGAGCGGGGCGAGGTCGTCGGAGAGGTTCGGCGGCGCCTGCACGTGGATGTCGGGCGGGAGCACGAGACGCGCGGCGGCGATGGCCCACTGGAGGTCCTCGGGTGGACAGGGCGCCGCATGGGCCATGGCCGTGCCGGGCTTGGGCAGGAAGTTCTGCACGATGACCTCCTGCACGTGGCCGTGGCGTGCGTGGGAGGCGGCGATGGCGCGCAGCGCGGTCAGCCGGCCGGCGGCGTCGTCACCGATGCCGACCAGGATCCCCGTCGTGAAGGGGATGGCCAGCTCGCCCGCGGCGTCGAGCGTGGCCAGACGTCGCGCCGGCGCCTTGTCTGGTGCGCCGCGGTGCGCGGCGAGGCCCTCGGTCAGCGACTCGAGCATCATTCCCTGGCTGGCCGACACCGCACGCAGCCGGGCCAGCTCGTCGGGGAAGAGCGCACCCGCGTTGGCGTGGGGGAGGAGGCCGGTCTCCTCCACGACGAGACGGCACATCTCGGCCAGGTAGTCCACCGTCGACGCGTGGCCCCGCGCGGCGAGCCAGTCGCGGGCCACGGGGTAGCGCTCCTCGGGGCGTTCGCCGAGCGTGAAGAGCGCCTCGTGGCAGCCGGCGTCGCGGCCGGCGCGGGCCACCGCGAGGACCTCCTCCGGCGTGAGGTAGGGGGAGGCCAGGCGGGCCGGCGCCTTGGCGAACGTGCAGTAGCCGCAGCGGTCGCGGCACAGCATCGTCAGCGGGATGAAGACCTTGGGCGAGAAGGTGACGCGCCGCCCGTGGGCCCCGTCGCGCACGACCCGGGCCAGCTCGGCCAGGTCGGCGAGCGGCGTGTGGAGGAGGTCGGCGTCGGAGAGCATCGGCGCCAATCTAGGGGGCGGCGGCGGACGCGGCGGCGTCGACCAGCCAGATCGTCTCGTGGGCGTGCACGCGGGCCGCCGGCAGGTCCTCACCGCGCGCCAACGCGGCCACCGCCGGCGCGTGGGCGGCCCCCGCCACCGTGAAGAGGGCGAGGCGAGCCGAGTTGATGGCCGGCAGCGTGAGTGTGAGCCGTGGGTGCGGGTTGCGCCGCGACGGGTCCTCCGTCGCCACCACCAGCTCGCCGGGGCCCGCATCGAGGCTCGCCGCACTCGGGAAGAGCGAGGCGGTGTGGCCGTCCGGTCCCATGCCCATGTGGATCAGGTCGATCCCGGGGCCCGTCACCAGGTCCGCCACGAGGCGCGCGTAGGCCTCGGCGCACTCGGCCGGCGTGCCGCCCGTGGGCATGGGGGCGAAGGACCCGACGGGGTCGACGTGGTCGAGCAGCGCCTCGCGGATCATGCGCACGTTGGCGTCTTCGTGGCCGTGGGGCACGAAGCGTTCGTCGCCGATGTAGACGTCCACGATGCCCCACTCGACGCCGCCCGCGGTCGCCAGCGCCTCGTAGCAGGCCTTGGCGGTTGGCCCCCCCGAGAGGACGAGCGCGAAGCGGGGTCCCGGCCGCGCCGCGAACGCGACGCGCACAGCGTCGCAGAAGGCACGGGGAAGGTCGTCGACCTTTGTCAGCACGGATCCGGGCACTCGATTCGCTGCGCGGTCAGAACGTCGCGGCCTTGTCGCTGAGCGACTGCAGCAGCTCGTCGAACGACTTGGCGAAGGAGTGGACGCCCTCGTCCTCGAGGGTCTGCTCCACATCGAGCATGTCGATGCCCGAATCGGCCAGCTGCGCCAGGGCGGCGGCGGCGGCGTCGGGGTCGGCATCGACGGTGCGGCTGAGCGTCCCGTGTTCCTCGAAGGCGCGCAGGGTCTGCTCGGGCATCGTGTTCACGGTGGCCGGGCCGATCAGGTTGTCCACGTAGAGGAGGTCGGAATAGCCCGGATTCTTGGTCGACGTCGAGGCCCAGAGCGGCCGCTGCACGCGGGCCCCCTTGGCCCGGAGCGCGTCCCAGCGGTCACCGGCGAAGGTGTGGTGGAAGTGTTGGTAGGCCGCCTGGGCCTGGGCGACCGCGGCGGTCCCGCGGCGGGCGAGAAGGGCCGGGTCGCCGTTCTCGCCGCCGGCCAGGGTCTCGAGGCGGCGGTCGACCTCGGTGTCCACGCGGCTCACGAAGAAGGAGGCGACGCTGGCCACCTTGGGCAGTTCGGCCTCCCTGCCGGCGGCGACGAGCGTCTCGAGGCCGCGCAGGTAGGCCTCCATCACCTCGTCGTAGCGGTCGAGCCCGAAGATCAACGTGACGTTGGTGCTCCGTCCCTCGCCGATCAGGGTCTCGATGGCCGGGATGCCTTGGCGCGTGGCCGGCACTTTGACGAGGAGGTTGGGCTGGGCGATGCGCTCGTGCAGCTCGCGGGCGGACGACACCGTCTCCTCGGTGTCGTGCGCCTGGGCGGGCGAGACCTCCAGCGAGACGAAGCCGTCCTCGCCGTCGCTCTCGTCGTAGAGCGGTCGGAGCATCTCCAACGCGTCGCGGATATCGGTGATCGCCATCTCCCAGTAGGCGCTCTCGACCGTGTGGTCGTGCATGAGAGAACGGAATTGGTCGTCGTAGGTGTCCTGGCCGCTGATGGCCTTGGCGAAGATCGTCGGGTTCGACGTGATGCCGCGCACGCCGAGCCGGAGCAACTCGGCCAGCTGCCCTCCCTTGATCCAGTCGCGGCGGAGGTTGTCCAGCCACGGGCTCTGGCCGCCGATGTCGTAGAGCTCTTGTAGTCGGGTCATTCGGGGATGGCTCCCTTCCCGTCGCTTCGTCGTTCGTCGTCGGTCGTTCGTCGTCGGTCGTTCGTCGTGGCACGCGCCGCGGGCGGCGGGCGCGGGGAGCCGGGTCAGCCTCCGCGACGCGCCAGGAGGGCCCGGGCCCGTTCGACCACGTGGTCCGCCGTGAACCCGAACTTCTCCATTGCGATCGCGCCCGGGGCCGAGGCGCCGAAGTGGTCGATACCGATGGCGTCGTCGGCGTAGCGGTCCCACCCGAAGGTCGACCCGGCTTCGATGCTGAGTACCGGCACGCCCGCCGGGAAGACCGAGGCCCGGTAGTCGTCGGGCTGCGCCTCGAAGCGGTCCCAGCTCGGAAAGGACACGACGCGGGCACGGACCCCGTCGGTCGCCAGGGTGGCCGCCGCGGCCACACAGTGCTGGACCTCGCTCCCGGAGCCGGCCAGGACGATCACGGGCGGTCCGCCCTCGGGCTCGGCCAGCACGTAGGCGCCGCGCTGCACGCCCTCGGGCGCCAGTCCGTCCGTCTCGGCGAGAACAGGGATGTCCTGGCGGGTCAGGATCAGGCCGACGGGACTCCCCGCCTCCACCGCCAGGCGCCACGCCTGGGCCGTCTCGTTGGCATCGGCGGGGCGGATGAGGCTGACGCCGGGCATGGCCCGCAGCGACGCCAGGTGCTCGATGGGCTGGTGGGTCGGGCCGTCCTCGCCCAGCCCGATGGAGTCGTGGCTCCACGAGTAGACGACGTGGCAGCCCGTCATCGAGGCCAGGCGCACGGCGGGACGCATGTAGTCGGAGAAGACGAAGAACGTCCCGCCGACCGGCAGGACGCCGCCATGCTGGGCCATGCCGTTCATCACCGCGCCCATGCCGTGCTCTCGGATCCCGAAGTGCAGCTGCGTCCCTCCGGGCGTCCCCGCCTCCAGCGCCTCGGCATCTGCGAGCTTCACGCCGTTGTTGCCGGTGAGGTCCGCCGAGCCGGCAATGAGGCCGGGCAGCTGGTCGGCGGTGGCGTCGATGCACTGATTGAGGGCGTGCCGCGTCGCCAGCTCGGTGCCCGACTCGAAGTGGGGGAGGTCGTCGTCCCACCCGGGGAGGCCATGACCGGCATGGGCCGCGTCCCAGGCGGCGCGGTCACCGCCCCAGGCGGCGAAGCGCTCCTCCCAGGCGGCGCGCTCCTGCGCCCCGCGGCCGACCTCCAGGCCGTAGAACTCGCGCACCTCGTCGGGGACCCAGAACGTCTGGTCGGTCGGCAGGCGCAGGATCTCCTTGGTGGCGCGGATCTCCGCCTCGCCGAAGGGGGACCCGTGCGCCTTCGCGGTATCGGTCAGGTGGGGCGACGGCCACCCGATGTGGCTGCGCAGCACCAGCAGGTTGGGCTTGGCGTCGGGGCCGTCGGCGGGGAAGTCCAACGCCTCCCGGATCGCCGCCTCCAGGCTGTCGACGTCGTTGGCCATCTCGCCCAGGTAGCGCACACGCCACCCGTAGGCCTCGAAGCGCTCGACCGGGTCGTCGCCGTAGGCGAGCTCGGTCGGCCCGTCGATCGTGATGTGGTTGTCGTCGTAGACCGCCAGGAGCCGCCCCAGACCGAGGTGCCCCGCCAGCGAGGCCGCCTCGTGGGAGATGCCCTCCATGATGCAACCGTCGCTGGCGATGACGAAGGTGCGGTGGTCGCACACTTCGCTGCCGAACGTCGTGCGCACCCAGCGTTCGGCCAGGGCCATGCCCACCGCGTTGGCGAACCCCTGGCCGAGCGGGCCGGTGGTCACTTCGAGCCCGGCCGTGTGGTGGTATTCGGGATGCCCAGGCGTCCGGCTGCCCCACTGGCGGAACTCGCGCAGGTCCTCCAGGGAGAGGTCGTAGCCGGTCAAGTGGAGCATCGCGTATTGGAGGATGCAGGCGTGCCCGCAGGAAAGGACGAAGCGGTCACGATCCGGCCACTGCGGGTCGCGCGGGTCGTAGTGCATGATGCGCGTCCAGAGCACGTGCGCCAGCGGCGCCAGCGCCATGGCAGTGCCCGAGTGCCCCGAGTCCGCTCGTTCGGGCGCGTCCATCGCGAGACCGCGGATCACGTTGATGCCCAGCTCGACCAACCGGGGGTCCTGCACGACCTGAGGCGATGTCTGCACCGTCACACGGTCACCCTAACCGTCCGCCCCTGCTGCGCCGCGAGGGGCTCGCCTACGCTTCCGGCCCATGGCATCGCGTATGCAGGTACCCCCGAACAGCGATCTCACACTCGGCATGACCTGTGTGGACAAGTCCGCGCCCGGACGCTGCACCTGGCGCATGCAGGCGGACGAGCGGTTCGCCAACCCGGCCGGGATCATGCAAGGGGGCTTCATCGGTGCCTTCGCCGACTCCTCCATGGGCGCCGCCGCGGTGACGTTCGTCGAAGGACGCCGGGTCTTCTGCGCCAACGCCGAGATCAAGGTGAGCTTCCTCGCTGCAGTGACGCCGGGCGCCGAGCTGACCTGTGTCGCCGAGGTCGTCTCGGGCGGACGCACCGTGGCCTTCGTCGAAGCGAGCGTCCTGGCCCGGCAGCCGGACCAGGACGAGGCGCGTCTGGTGGCGCGGGCCTCGTCGACCTACGTCCTGCGGGACCGCGACTGAGGCACGCCGCGGCACGGTGTTTGCACACCGTCCGCCCAGGCACCAGGATTGTGCGCCACATGGCACCACGGTCAGACAACGGCAGCCACGGCCTGCGCAACGCCGGGGACGACGCCTTCCAGCTGACGGTCGACTACATCAAGCAGGAGACCGTCGAGCCCCTCCGGGGGCTCGGGCGCTTTCTCTCCATGGGAATCGCCGGTTCGTTCTTCCTGGCGGGAGGCATCCTGCTGATCCTCATCGGGATCCTGCGCCTCCTCCAGACCGAGACGGGCGCTGCGCTGACCGGTGACTGGTCGTGGGTGCCCTACGCGGTGGTGGTCGTGCTCGGCATCGCCGTCGTCGGCGTCGCCGCGTGGCGCGTCACAGCGGGACCCGGGAAGCAGAAGCTGCCGGTGGTGGCGGCCCGGCGCGAGACGACCGTGGACGCCACGGGCGAGGATCGACAGGAGGGAGCGAGCTGATGGCAGCCACGACGACGAGGGTAGGGAGCAACGGGCGACTGATCACGCGGGAGGACCTCCAGGCGGCGTACGCACAGGTGGTGGGCGAAGGCGAAGCGACGGCGCGCGCGGCGGCGCCGCGCGGACTGGCCGTGGCCGGTGCCATCGGCATCCTCGTCATCGCGTTGGCCTTCCTGGCGGGTCGCCGGCGCGGCCGGGCCAAGTCGGCCGTGGTCGAGATCAGGCGGCTCTGACGTGGACGTGCTCCTCCGACGCTTCCTGCGGGCGGGCGTCCGCCGCGGGCTGGCCGGGAACTGGTACTGGTTCCTGCTGGCCGGCGCCACGTTCTTCCTCCGCCGGGTCCTGAACGACCGGGGCGGCGCCGTGTCGACCGTGAAGGTGGCACCGGGTGAGCAGGTGCTCATCACGGTGCGTGACCGCAAGGCGCCTCCCGCCCTCACAGCCGCGCCGGTCGCCGACGGCTGACGCCCGTGCCGGGCCCACTCGCGACGGGGGAGCGGGTGCTTCTCATCGACCCCAAGGACCGCCGCTACCTCATCACGTTGGTCGCCGGCGCCACCTTCCACACCCACGCGGGGGTGTTGGCGCACGACGACATCATCGGGGCTGCCGAGGGCTGCAGGGTCACCGGCTCGACCGGGCGGACGTTCCTCGCGCTGCGTCCGACGCTCAGCGACGTCGTCCTCAAGATGCCGCGTGGTGCACAGGTCATCTATCCCAAGGATCTCGGGGCCATCCTCATCGCCGCCGACATCGCCCCGGGCCAGCGGGTGCTCGAGGCGGGGGTGGGGTCGGGCGCCCTCTCCCTGACGGTCCTACGTGCGGGCGCATCGGTCGTGGGCTACGAGCTGCGCGAGGACTTCGCCGTACGGGCGCAGGCCAACGTGCGGGACACGCTGGGGGACGTCCCGTACCGGGTCGAGATCCGCGACGTCACCGCGGGCATCGACGAGGCCGATCTCGACCGCGTCCTGCTCGACATGCCCGAGCCGCACAAGGTGGTCGAGGCCGCCGGCACCGCACTGCGCCCGGGCGGCATCCTCCTGGCGTACCTGCCCACGATCAACCAGACGGCTCTGCTACGCCAGGCGCTGGACGCCGACGGCGCGCGCTTCGGCCTGGCCGAGACGCAGGAGGTCATGCGACGGACCTGGCACATCGAGGCACGCTCGGTGCGGCCCGACCATCGCATGGTCGGCCACACCGGCTTCCTCACGACCGCGCGGCGACTACACGCCTGACATGGATCCCGACCTGCAGGCGTACATCGACGCCATCGACCCGTCGCGGCGGCCACTGTTCGACCGGCTCCATGCGATCGTCCTAGCCGAGCACCCCGAGGTCGAGGTTGCACTGTCCTACGGCATGCCGGGCTACCGGGTGGGGGACCGGCGCCTCAACCTCGGCGTCTGGCGGCACGGCGTGTCCGTGTACGGCTGGCGCAAGGACAACGACGGAGGCTTCGCGGCGCGCCACCCGACGTTGTCCAGCGGCAAGGGGACCCTGCGGATCCGGCCCAGGGACGCAGCGACAATCGGCGACGACGAGTTCCGCGGTCTGCTGGGCGGTGCGCTCGAGCCCTGAGCCGACGGTGACGCCGCCCTGACGCCGGCGAGGCGCCGAGGACGGGGGCGCAGGGCGCGGCCGGGGCTGGTCGGGGAAGAGGCGCGCCGGGCGGAAAGCGGATCAGTCGCGCTCGATGAAGATGCACTCGCCGGGGCACTCCTCGGAGGCCTCGACGACCGCGTCCTCGAGGTCGCCCGGCACGGCGGCCATCCCGGCGGACCCGCCCGGCTCGTTCTTGATGTCGTCGCCTTCCTTCACGTAGGCGAGGCCGTCGTCGAGGAGGGTGAACACGGCCGGCGCGATCTCCTCGCACAGGCCGTCGCCGGTGCAGAGATCCTGATCGATCCAGACCTTCATGTCCCGAGCCTCTCCCTTGTCACAGCCGCCCGACAGGCCAATTTGACCGTAGTGAGGCGCTCCGACAGCCGTCAATCCGGCGTCGCAGTCCCTCCACCCTACCTGTTCGGGCCCACATTCCCGGTTCATCCGTGGTGCACTCAAGTTGCCGGCAAAACCCGCCGACCCGAGGGCTAGGGTGACCAATGGTGAACGCATCTCCCGACGAAACCGCTGCTCAGCTTGAAGCGCTCCGCTCCGAGCTGACCGATGCCGAGGATGAGATCCACGCGCTCCGGCGGCGGTTGCAGGAGAGCCCCGGCCGGGTCCAGTCGCTCGAGGAGCGGTTGCTCGAGTCGAAGGGGCAACTCGCCCAGGCGACCTCGCAGAACGAGAAGCTGACCTTCACGCTGCAGCAGGCCAAGGAGCAGTTGGCCGCGCTGCGCGAAGAGGTGGAGAAGCTCACGCAGCCACCGGCCGCGTACGGGACCTTCCTCGGCGTGAACGAGGACGGCACGGTGGACGTCTTCTCCAGCGGACGCAAGATGCGCGTGAGCCTGCACCCGGACATCGACCCCGGCGCCATCCGCAAGGGGAACGAAGTCGTCCTCAACGAGAGCCTGAACGTGGTCCTCGTCCGCGACGGCGACTTCTCGGGCGAGGTCGTCACGCTGAAGGAGCAGCTCGAGGACAGGCGGCGCTGTGTCGTGTTCGCCCGGGCGGACGAGGAGCGGGTGGCGGAGCTGTCCGAGGACATGATGGGCACGAGGATCCGGGCGGGCGACTCACTTCTGATGGACGTGCGTACCCAGCTGCTCATCGAGAAGCTGCCGAAGCTCGAGAGCGAGGAGCTCGTCCTCGAGGAGGTGCCCGACATCACTTACGCGGACGTGGGCGGCCTCGACGTACAGATCGAGGCCATCACCGACGCCGTGGAGCTCCCGTATATGCACCGCGAGCTCTTCGTCGAGTATTCGCTCCCGGCCCCCAAGGGCATCCTCTTGTACGGCCCGCCGGGGTGCGGCAAGACGCTCATCGCCAAGGCCGTCGCCAACTCCCTGGCCAAGAAAGTGGCCGAGAAGACCGGCAACGACAACGTGCGCAGCTTCTTCCTGAACATCAAGGGTCCCGAGCTGCTCAACAAATACGTGGGCGAGACGGAGCGCCAGATCCGCCAGGTCTTCCAGCGGGCCCGGGAGAAGGCCGACGAGGGGATGCCGGTCATCGTGTTCTTCGACGAGATGGAATCGCTCTTCCGCACCCGCGGCACCGGCATCAGCTCGGACATGGAGTCCACCATCGTGCCGCAGCTCCTGGCCGAGATCGACGGGGTGGAGTCGCTGCGCGACGTCATCGTGATCGGTGCCTCCAACCGCGAGGACCTGATCGACCCCGCCATCCTGCGGCCGGGGCGCCTCGACGTGAAGATCAAGATCGAGCGGCCCAATGAGGAGGCGGCCGGGCAGATCTTCAGCCGCTACCTCACGACGAGCGTGCCGCTCGACGCGGCCGAGGTCAATCGACTCGGGGGCGGCGACCCCAACAAGGCGGTCCAGGCCATGATCGAGCAGACGGTGGCCGACATGTACAAAGAGGACGACGAGAACCGTTTCCTCGAGGTCACCTACCAGAACGGCGACAAGGAGATCCTCTACTACCGCGACTTCGCCAGCGGGGCGATGATCGAGAACATCGTGCGCCGGGCCAAGAAGCTGGCCATCAAGCGGGTCATCGCGGGCGAGCCCGGAGGCATCCGCACGGCGGACATGTTCGAGTCGATCCGCCAGGAGTACAAGGAGAACGAGGACCTCCCCAACACCACGAATCCCGACGACTGGGCGCGCATCTCGGGCAAGAAGGGCGAGCGGATCGTCTACGTCCGCACGCTGCTCACCGAGGACCGCGAGGTGCACGGGGGGCGTTCCATCGAGCGGGTGGGCACGGGCCAGTACCTCTGAGGGGTACCGCCGGCGGGGCACAGGGGGTTAGGGTCGCAGCGTGGCCACCACCAAGGTCTGCGGTATCGAGACCGAATACGGGATCCTCTCGCCCGGTCCGGAGCAGAATCCCATCGCCGCGTCCTCGGTCCTGGTCAACGCCTATGCCGCCGACGTCGAACAGCAGATCGGCTGGGACTTCGAGGACGAGACGCCCGGGAACGACGCCCGCGGCTTCGCCCGCGAGGGCTCGCTGGCGCCGATGGTGGAGACCCATCTCGCCAACACCGTCCTGACCAACGGCGCCCGCTTCTACGTCGACCACGCCCACCCCGAGTACTCGAGCCCGGAGTGCCTGACCCCGATGGAGTGCCTGGTCTACGACAAGGCGGGGGAGGAGGTGCTGCGCCGGTCCATGGTGGCCGCCGCGCTCCGCATTCCCGATCAGCCGGCTCCGATCGTCTACAAGAACAACTCCGACGGCAAGGGCAACTCGTACGGCTGCCACGAGAATTACATGATGGACCGGGCGGTGCCGTTCGCCAAGGTCATCGAGGGCGTCGTGCCGCACTTCGTGTCGCGCACGCTGTTCACGGGGTCGGGCAAGGTGGGAGTGGAGACCCCCGCGCTCGACGCCGAGACCGTCGAGTACCAGATCTCGCAGCGGGCCGAATTCTTCGAGGAGATCGTCGGACTGGAGACGACGCTGAAGCGCCCGATCGTCAACACCCGCGATGAGCCTCACGCCGACCCCAAGCGCTTCCGGCGCCTGCACGTGATCGTAGGAGACGCCAACCTGTCTGAGATCGCCACCTTCTTGAAGGTGGGAACGACGGCCATCGTGCTCGCCATGGTGGAGGACGACGCCGGGCCGTCGCGCGACCTGTCGCTGTCGGACCCGGTGCGCGCGCTGCACCAGGTGTCGGCTGACCTCTCCCTCACGCGTCCACTCGCGCTGACGGACGGTTCGACGGCGACCGCGCTCGAGCTCCAGTGGGAGCTCTTCGGCTCCGCCCGCAAGTACGGCGAGGAGCACGGGCTCGACGCGCTGGGCGACGACGGGACGGTGGGCGCGCTGGTGCTCGAGCACTGGGAAGCCGTTCTCGGGGGGCTCGAGTCGGACCCGGCCACCCTGGCCGACACGCTGGACTGGGTGGCGAAGCGCGAGCTCCTGCTCGCCTACCAGGATCGGCACGGCTGCGGATGGCAAGATCCCCGTCTGGCGGCACTGGCATTGCAGTACCACGACCTCCGACCGGACAAGTCGGTGTTCACGCGCCTCGGGCTGCGCAGGCTCGTCGACCCGGCCGCCGTGTCCCATGCCGTGGCCGAGCCGCCGCTGGGCACCCGGGCCTGGTTCCGCGGCAAGTGCCTGGCTCGCTGGCCCGAAGCCGTCGTGACCGCCAACTGGGACTCGCTCGTCTTCGACATCGGCGCCGACCCGCTGCGACGCGTCCCTATGATGGATCCCCTGAAGGGAACAGCCGAGCACACCGGCGCGTTGCTGGCTGACAGCACCGGGCCGGCGGACCTGCTGAACCGGCTCAATTCCTAGGCGAAGATCGAGACACACAGGACGGGGACTCAGGACGATGGCAGAACAGGAACAGAAGAAACGGGGCTCCACGACCCGGTCGACGGAGGCGGAGGTCGAGGTCGAGGAGGCCGCACCGGCCACGTCCGAGCGGGGCGAGAAGATCAAGGCGGAGCTGGACGACCTGCTCGACGAGATCGACGAGGTTCTCGAGGACAACGCCGAGGAGTTCGTGCGCAACTACGTGCAAAAGGGTGGGCAGTAGTCGCCGGTGGCGCTTCCACTCTTTCCCCCGGAGCGTGATCCGGGTCCGGACTTCGTCGGGCTACTGCGCCTGAACGCGGAGCGGGCCGATCCGCACGCGCCCATAGCCGGGGGCACGGTCGCGAGCGGTCAGGTGCAGCTGCCGCACGGCACCACCGTCGTGGCGCTGCGCTACACCGACGGCATCGTCATGGCCGGCGACCGCCGCGCGACCGCGGGCAACATCATCGCCCACCACGCCATGGAGAAGGTCTTCCCGGCCGACCGTCACTCAGCCGTGGCCATCGCGGGGACGGCCGGCATGGCGATCGAGATGGTCCGGCTCTTCCAGGTGCAACTCGAGCACTACGAGAAGGTCGAGGGCTCGACGCTCTCCCTCGAGGGCAAGGCCAACCAGCTGGCCCAAATGGTGCGCCAGCACCTCCCGCTGGCGATGCAGGGCCTGGCCGTCGTCCCGCTCTTCGCCGGCTACGACACGGCCCGGCAGACGGGCCGGATCTTCAATTACGACGTGACGGGCGGGCACTACGAGGACACCGACTTCCAGGCCACCGGTTCGGGTGGCCGCGACGCGCGCAGCACCGTCAAGCTGGGTTGGCGGGAAGGCCTGGGCCGCGACGAGGCGCTCGACCTCGCCATCCAGTCGCTCTACGACGCGGCCGACGAGGACTCTGCGACCGGCGGTCCCGACCCCGTGCGCGGCATCTACCCGATCATCGCCTTGGTCGACGCCGAGGGCTACCGCGAGGTGCCCGAAGACGAGGTGGCCGAGCGCTTTGCTGCGCTGGTGGCCCGGAGGCAGGCGGAGCGTGCCCGATGAGCATGCCGTTCTACGTCGCCCCCGAACAGGTCATGAAGGACCGGGCCGAGTACGCCCAGAAGGGCATCGCCCGGGGCCGTTCACTGGTGGCGACCACCTACGATCTCGGGATCGCCATCGTGGCCGAGAACCCCTCGCGGTCGCTCCACAAGATCAGCGAGATCTACGACCGCATCGCCTTCGGCGGAGTGGGGAAGTACAACGAGTACGACCAGCTGCGGGTGGCCGGCGTGCGCCACGCCGACACGAAGGGCTTCGCGTTCAGCCGGGAGGACGTCGACGCCCGCTCCCTGGCTAACCTCTACGCCCAGTACCTCGGGAACGTCTTCACGCACGAGATGAAGCCGCTCGAGGTCGAGATTCTGGTGGCCGAGCTCGGCGACACCGAGAAGCAGCTGTACCACATCGCCTACGAGGGCACGATCACCGACGAGGACCGCTTCACGGTCCTCGGGGGCGACGCCGAGACGATCACCGAGCGCGTCGCCGCAGCGTGGCAGGCGGACTGGGACCTGGCCGCCGCCGTCAAGGCCGCCGGCGCCGCCCTGGGCGGCCCGGACCGGACCCTGGCCGCAGGCGACCTGGAGGTTGCCATCCTGAGCAGAGGTAATGGACGCCGCACCTTCCGGCGGATCGAGGAAACGGAGCTGGCACAACTGCTGGCATAGGCGGCGGTACGGTTTCATCGTGGAACGCCGCATCTTCGGGGTGGAGAACGAGTACGGGGTGACCTTCACCTTGCGCGGCCAACGGCGCCTCAGCCCCGACGAGGTAGCCCGCTACCTCTTCCGGCGCGTCGTCTCCTGGGGTCGCTCCTCCAACGTCTTCCTCGAGAACGGCGCACGCCTCTACCTCGACGTCGGGAGCCACCCCGAGTACGCCACGCCCGAGTGCGACCGCATCAGCGACGTCGTCGTGCACGACAAGGCGGGGGAGTGGATCCTCGCGCAGCTCGTCACCGGAGCCCAGGCCCGCCTGCGAGAGGAGGGGATCCGTGGCGAGGTGTACCTCTTCAAGAACAACACGGATTCGGTCGGGAACTCCTATGGCTGCCACGAGAACTACCTCACCGAGCGCAACGACGAGTTCAACCGCTACACCGAGGTGCTGATCCCGTTCCTGGTGTCGCGCCAGATCTACGCGGGTGCGGGCAAGGTCCTCCAGACCGCGCGGGGTGCGGTGTTCTGCCTGAGCCAGCGCGCGGAGCACATCTGGGAGGGCGTCTCCTCGGCCACCACGCGCAGCCGGCCGATCATCAACACGAGGGACGAGCCGCACGCCGACGCCGAGCGCTTCCGCCGGCTCCATGTCATCGTCGGCGACTCCAACATGAGCGAGTACGCCACCTTCCTCAAGATCGGTACGACGTCGATCCTCCTCGCCATGCTCGAGGACTCGTCGACCGTGCTGCGGGACCTCACGCTCGAGAACCCGATCCGGGCCATCCGGGAGATCAGCCACGACATCACCTGCCAACGCCGGGTGCGCCTGGCCAACGGGCGTGAGATGCGGGCGCTCGACATCCAGACCGAGTACCTCGAGCGAGCCTTGAAGTTCCGCGATCGCCGAGGCCTGTCGCCGGAGGAGGACCGGGCGCTGGACATGTGGGAGCACTGCCTCAAGGGTTTGGAGGCCGATCCCACCTCGCTGTGGCGGGAGTGCGACTGGGTGGCCAAGCACCGACTGGTCGAGCACATGCGCGCCCGTCACGACGTCTCGCTGGCCCACCCGAAGGTGGCGATGATCGACCTGATGTACCACGACGTCGACCGGACACGCGGGCTCTTCTACAAGCTGCAGCAGCGCGACGAGATGGACCGGACCTGCACCGACGACGCCATCAGCGAAGCCATGACGAAGCCACCGCAGACCACGCGCGCCCGCCTGCGCGGCGCCTTCGTGAAGCGGGCCAAGGAACGCCGGCGCGACTTCACGGTGGACTGGGTCCACCTGAAGCTGAACGACCAGGCCCAGCGGACCGTCCTGTTGAAGGACCCGTTCAAGTCGCACGACGAGCGGGTGGAGCGGCTCATCCAGTCGCTCTAGCGGCACCGTAGAGTGAAGGCACATGTTCAACCTCGACCCAGGCAAACTGCTCGTCATCGCCGTGGTCGCCATCATCCTCCTGGGGCCCGACAAGCTGCCCCAGGTGGCGCGCCAGGTCGGCGGTGCCTGGCGTACCTTCAACGAATTCCGTCACCGCATGGAATCCGAGGTGCGCAGCACCATGCCGGACCTGCCGCCGACCTCCGAGATCGCACGACTGGCCCGGTCGCCCTCGGCGCTGTTGAACCACCTCTCGAACATGTCTACGGAGGACGAGGACGGCGAGGGCCCAAGGGGGGAGGCGCCCGACGGCTCCTTCCAGCCGCCGGGACCTCCAGACGGGCAGCCGGACCCTCCCGTGGTGGCCGATGGCGGGGTGCCCCAGAGCGGGGTGGCCGATGCCAGGGGGGCCGACGACACCGTCGCCGCCAACGGCGCCAACCCCAACGGCGCCAACCCCAACGGCGCCCCGCCTGAGGAGACCCCCCGGGCGAACGGGCCCGTGCCGCAACCACCGGTCCGCGCCGAGCACCGGGCCACGACGTCGTCGCCGCAGCCATCCGACGCCATCGTGCCCGGCGACCCGAGCCTGAACTGAGCGGCCGGCCCGTGGTCACGCTCCCGTTCACGGCCAAGCGCAAGAGCCGGCCGTCTCCCGACCACATGACCCTGGGCGAGCACCTGGGCGAACTGAGGCGCCGTCTGATCATCTGCGTGCTCGTCTTCGTGGTGGCCGCCACGGTCGCCGTGTTCGCGTATGAGCCGATCCTGCACTTCCTGCTGCGGCCACTCTGCTCGGTCGACGCCTCGACGGGGCACCACACCAGCCCGGGGAGCTCGTTCATCGTCACCTCGGGGAACACGTGCAACCTCTTCGTCACCTCGCCCCTCGACGGGCTGACGCTCCGGGTCAAGATCGCGCTGTTCGGCGGCCTCGTCCTCGCCTCGCCGGTCATCCTCTTCCAGGTCTGGCGCTTCGTCACCCCCGGGTTGAAGGCGTCGGAACGCCGCTACGCCGTCCCGTTCGTGCTGAGCGCCTTCTTCCTCTTCCTCCTGGGCGCGGCCACGGCCTACATCACCCTGCCCCACGCCCTCGGTTGGCTGAAGTCCGTCGGCGGCCCGAACCTGCAGGCGATCTACGACCCGATTCCGTACTTGGGCCTCATCCTCTTGATGATGACCATCTTCGGCCTGACCTTCGAGTTCCCGGTCGTCCTCGTCTCCCTCGAACTCGCGGGGGTCGTGACACCGTCCCGCCTGCTCCGGAGCTGGCGCTGGGCCGTGATCATCATCGTGGTGGTCGCCGCCGTCTTCACCCCCAGCTCCGACCCGTTCTCGATGCTCGCGCTCGCCATCCCGCTAATCGCCTTCTACTTCATCTCCATCGGGATCGGGAAGCTGCTCGGGCGTTGACGGCCGACCCGTGGCCCGTCCGGGACGCGGCGCGGGCGGCGGAATTCGAAGCCGACCTGCCCTTCGCCCTCGACGACTTCCAGCACGAGGCGCTCCGGGCGCTCGACGCCGGGCACTCGGTCCTCGTGTCGGCACCGACCGGATCGGGCAAGACGCTCGTGGCCAACTACGCCGTCCGGCGGGCCCTGGGCGCCCGCGGCAAGGCCTTCTACACGACTCCCCTCAAGGCCCTGTCGAACCAGAAGCACGCTGAGCTGGTCGCCTCCTATGGCGCGGACCACGTGGGGTTGCTCACCGGCGACACGACCCTGCACCCGAGAGCGCCCGTGGTCGTCATGACGACCGAGGTGCTGCGCAACATGCTCCTGGCCGGTTCGGACCTGCTCGAGGGTCTGCACACGGTCGTCCTGGACGAGGTCCACTTCATTCAGGACCCCTACCGCGGTGGCGTCTGGGAGGAGGTGCTCGTCCTGTCCCCGCCCGAGATCAGGTTCGTCTGCCTGTCGGCGACGGTGAACAACGCCGGCGAGCTCGGTGGTTGGCTGCACTCTGTGCGCGGAGACACCGCGGTGATCGTCGAGCGCGAGCGACCCATCGTCCTGCGGCACCACTTCGCCGTGCACCGGCGCGAGGACGACGAGACCGTGCTGTGCCCGCTGCTCACCGACAACGGCCAGCCGGCGGAGGAGGGCCTGCGCGTCGACCAGGCGGTCCGCCGGGCGCTGCAGGGCCGCTCCGCCCACTGGCAGCCGCGCGGCCGGGGCCCGCGCCTCCCGGTGCGCGCGCCCTTGCGCACCGAGATCGTCGAAGAGCTCGACGTGCGCGACATGTTGCCGGCCATCGTCTTCATCTTCAGCCGCGCCGCATGCGACGACGCCGTGCGTCAGGTGCTGCGCGACGGCGTCCGGCTCACCGACGGGTCCGAGCGCACCGCCATCCGTGCCATTGCCGAGCGCCGGGTGGAGGGTCTGGGAGACGAGGACCTGGGCGTGCTCGGCTACGACGAGTGGCTCGAGGGGCTCGAGCGGGGAGTGGCGGCGCACCATGCGGGGCTCGTGCCCGTCTTCCGCGAGACCGTCGAGGAGTGCTTCGCAGCCGGATTGCTCAAGGTCGTGTTCGCGACCGAGACGCTGTCCTTGGGTATCAACATGCCGGCCCGATCGGTCGTGATCGAGCGGTTCACCAAATACGGCAGCGCGGGGCGGGCCACACTGACCTCGGGAGAGTACCTGCAGCTCACCGGGCGGGCCGGGCGCCGTGGGCTCGACGAGGAGGGCCACGCCGTCGTGGCCTGGTCGAGCGAGATCACCTTCGCGGAGGCGGCGCGCGTCGCAGCGGCCCCGCCCCCCGATCTCCGCTCCGCGTTTCGGCCGACGTACAACCTGGCCGTCAACCTCGTGGCGCGCTTCGACGAGGCGACCGCAGGCGAGGTGCTCCAGCGGTCGTTCGCCCAGTGGCAGGCGCGCAAGCCCGACCTCCTCCTGCGCCAGCTCGGCCACCGCGTCGACGCCCTGGAGCACATGGGCTATCTCGACGGCTGGAGCCTGACGGCCGCCGGCCGGCGCCTCTCGCGCATCTACCACGAGGCCGATCTGCTCATCTCGGAGGCTCTCGGCAGCGACGTCCTCGCGGGAGCGGAGCCGGCTGTGGTGGCGGGCGTGCTCTCCTCGGTGGTCTTCGAGCCACGCCGGGCCCGACGTGTCCCCGGCCACCACGGGCACCATGGCCACCGCTCCGGAAAACGGCGCGGCACTCTCCAGGACCGTCTCGGCGGTGCGCGCACGCTCGAGCTCACCCGGCGCTGCGAGGCCGTGCAGGCCATGGCGGAGCACATCCGGGGGATCGAGGAGGCCCTTCTGGTGCCTCGCACCCGGCTGCCCGCACCCGGTCTGGCCACCGCGGTCGCCTCCTGGGTCCGCGGGGCCTCGTTCGCCACGGCCCTCGCCGTGGCGGCCCGCGACGTCGGGGAGTTGGCCCCGGGCGACTTCGTGCGGACGATGAAGTCGGTGGCCGACCTGGCCCAGCAGGTGTCCCACACGGCGACCGACACGGGGGTCGCCGCGGCGGCCCGGGAGGCAGTCGACTGCCTGTTGCGGGGCGTTGTCGCCGGGGGGCTGCCGGGCTCCTGAGACATCCGCCACCGCCGCGCCACCCCCGTTCTATGGTTAGCCGGGCATGTTCCCGTACTCCGAAGAGGGCTTCAGCGCGGACGAACAGGCCATCCTGCGCCGGTACGTCACCAACCTCGACCAGCCGGTATTTGCCCTGGTCAACCTGCCCGAAGTGGTGAAGGGCGCCCTCTTCGCCCGCTACTCGCGCTCGGCCAAGAGTCTGCGCCGGCTCTTCCTCGACGAGTTCGTCGGTGACCTCGACATCTCCGGCGACGCGTCGGTGGACGCGACCGTCGGGCTCGCCCGCGCGGAGCGGCTCTACGAGAAGGTCTTCGTCGAGTACGGCGACGACTCGGTCGCGCAACTGGGCGGGGTGCACCTCGCCTGCGAACAAGCCTCGAACGTCTTGTCGAAGGTGCTGGAGTGGGGTCGCCTCATGGCCTACCTCGAACAGTCGACGCGCTACATCGCGTACAACCAACGACTCGAAAACGGGCAGTACCGCTATTACCGACCCCCCGAGATCCTCGATTCTCCCCATGGCGCACGATTCGTGGGCGAGATGGACCGCGTTTTCGACACCTACGGTGCGCTGCTCCCGCAGATGCAGGCCTGGGTGGCCGAGCAGTTCCCTCAGCAGGCGGGCGACAGCGACTTCGTGTACCGGCAGGCGACGCGCGCCAAGTCGCTCGACGCGCTGCGTGGCCTGCTGCCGGCGGCCAGCCTCTCCAACATCGGTATCTATGCGACGGGCCAGTCCTACGAGCAACTGCTGCTGCGCATGCGCGCCCACCCGCTCCCCGAGGCCCGGTACTACGCCGACATGATGCTGTCCGAGCTGCGCAAGGTCATCCCGTCGTTCCTCCAGCGCGTGGACGTCCAAGCGCGTGGCGGCGAGTGGTCGGCTTACCTCGCGTCGAACCGCGACAGGACGGCACGGGTCTTGTCGCGACTGTGGCCCGACCTCGTCCCCGGCGTCGCGCCGGCTTCCGTCGACGCCGGCCAGGGCGAAGGCGAGAGCGTCACCCTTCTCGACTTCGACCCCGATGGGGAAGAGAAGGTCCTGGTCGCCGCATGTTTCGCGCAACTCGGCTGCTCCGAGCGCGAGGCGGCCCGGCGAGTACGCCGGCTCGGTCATGAGGATCGGGTCGCGCTGTTGCAGGCCTACGTGGGCGACCGGCGCAACCGGCGGCATCGTCCCGGCCGCGCCTTCGAGCGGACCGACTATCGCTTCGAGCTCGTCACCGACTACGGCGCGTTTCGCGACCTGCAACGTCACCGGATGCTGACGATCGAGTGGCAGCGGCTCGGCGTCTCGCTCGGCTACGACATGCCGGGGCTCGTCGCGGACGCCGGTCTCGGCGAACGCTACGACGAGGCGATCGCGCGGGCGGAGGACCTGTTCCGCTCCCTCCTGCCGGACTTTCCCGAGCAGGCCTCGTATGCGGTCGCGCTGGCGCACCGCATCCGCTACGTCATGCAATTCAACGCGCGTGAGGCAATGCACCTCATCGAGCTGCGCTCGGGCACACAGGGACACCCGGCCTACCGGAGAGTGGCCCAGCAGATGCATCGCGCCATCGCGGAGGTGGCGGGACACCGTGCGTTGGCCGACGCCATGTCCTTCGTCGACCACGGGTCGACCGACCTGGAACGCCTCGAATCGGAGCGCCGGACCGAGCGTCGGCGGGCGGAAAAATCTGCAACGCATTGACCAGGAAGTACCTTTGTTCTCCCTGGTGGCGGCACCTTCAAGCTCCTTGACGGGCCCACCCCCGTCTTGCCTAATGTACGGCGCAGTCCCCGACGCCCCTAAGGATGCTGCTGATGAAGAAAGCGCTGAAGCCGTAAGGGGGGGATGTGCTGTGAGAGGCGGTGGTTGGCCCTGGGGGTCGAGTAGAGAACGTGTCGCAGGCCTGGCGATTCCGAGCCGGCGACATGGCGCCAAAGACCCCAGGGCCCTCCCGCCCCGACCCGAAGAACCCTCCGTCTAACCCCCTTCTCGACCCCCACGGGGACGCTGTTCACGGCGATTGAACGGTCTCTCGGACCGTCTATGCTCCCGCGGCACAATGGCGACCAAGAAGAAAGCCAAAGTCGAAGAGGTGGAGCCCGAGGCCTCCGACATCGTGGAAGCGGACGACATCGACGCGGACGACATCGATGTCGACATCGAGGACGAGGAAGACCTCGTAGACATTGCGGACGACGACGATGAGGACGTTCCCGATGTCGTCGACGAGGAGGACGTCGAGGAAGACGTCGACGAAATCCTGACGCCCTCTCCGGCCGCCGTGGTCGAGCGCAGCGGCGAAAGTGACGAGGAGGAGGAGGAGGAGGAGCCCGACGACGAAGACGTCGAGGCCAGCTTGGACGTCATCCTCAAGGAGCGGCTGGTCGTCGAGGACGAGCCCGAGGACGAGGAGGCCACCGACCAGGAGGACAAGGTCGAGGGGAACGAGCGGGTCCTGCCCAAGCAGCCCGACGAGTTCGTGTGCCGCTCCTGCTTCCTGGTCAAGCACCCCAGCCAGCTGGCGGACAAGAAGAAGATGCTCTGCCGGGACTGTGTCTGAGCAGGACCGTGACTGACCGACCGGACCCGGTCGAGGGCGCGCCTGAGGGCCCCGAGGCGGAGGACAACCCGCTGCGCCGCACCATCGACGTCTGCGTCTTCGCCCCCGTCGGTGTCGCCGTCGCAGTCGCCGAGGACCTCCCGGAACTCATTGCCAAGGGACGGCGGAAGGTCGAGCTCCAGCTCGCCAACGCACGGATCGTCGGCCGGTTCGTCGTCACCAAGAGCCAGCGCCGCGTCACGGACCGCCTCGAGGACCTGCTGCACAACGGAGGCGGCGGAACGGCCGTCGACGAACCCGAGGACGACGCGGACACGGCGCCCGTGCGGCCCCCGCCCGACCCGGTTGCCGAGGCCGTCGTGGCCGACGCACTGGCCGACTACGACACGCTCAGCGCGTCGCAGGTGGTACGCCGGCTCGAGAGTCTCGGACCCGATGAGCTGCGGGCGGTGCAGCGCTACGAGGCGTCCACGCGCAACCGCCGCACGATCTTGAACCGGGCCGGGCAGCTTCTCGACGAGGCGCAGAGCGGCCCGTCCTACGACTGACGCCGTGGAGCTGGCCCGACCGGCAGTCGCAGCGGACCGCCAGGCCTGCACGCGGCTGCTTTCCCAGGCCCTGGTCAGCGCCGCCTCCATGCGCGGTGGAGCCGCGCTGCTCGGCGAGGCCTCCCCGGTGACGCTCCTCGAGCGCTGGACCAGGTCCAATGCCCAGCTGCTCGTGGGCGAGTACGACGGCGTTGTGGTCGGCCTCTTGGCCGTGACGACGGACGAAACTCTGCCCGGGAGGGTGACCGGCCGGATCGAGTGCTGCTACGTCGAGGCCGGTGGGCGCGGCGTGGGCGTCGGCACGGCCCTCATGGAAGCCGGGGTGGGGTGGTGCGGCGCCCGGGGCTGCACCGAGGTCGACGCCCTGGCGCTGCCGGGGGACCGCACGACCAAGCAACGCCTGGAGGCGGCGGGCTTCACGGCCCGCCTGCTGACGCTCAGCCGCCGGTTGGACTGAAACGCCGGGCCGAGGTGACCGGCCGCGGCGGCGGGGGCGGGATGCGGAGCCCGAGCAGCTTGGCCAGGGCGGGCACGGCGCCGGCAGCATGGCGGGCGGCCTGACGCGCCACCTCGTCGTCGGGAATACCCGCCGGCTTGACCGTCCGACGCACCGGGGACGCCACGACGGCGTCGAGGAGGCGCATCCAGTCCTCGGGCGCAAGTTCGGCGGTCATGGCATCACCGGCGGCGGCCGCCAGCCGCACCGCCAGTTCGGCGGGGCACCGGGTCCCGGGCTCGGGCGGGCGAATGGAGGCCTCGACCGCCTGCTGGACGCGCCCGTCGTTGAGCGCGTTGGTGATGCGGGCGAGCCACTCCTCGCGGAGTGCGGTGGTGCGCTGGTCGAGCGACTCCTGCAGCGCCTTGGCCAGGGCGCGCCCCTCTTCATCGAGGTTGACGGTGCGCGAGGCGGCCACGACGGCCCGGAGCTCCCGCAAGCGGTACTCCTTGCCGGCGGTCTGCGCCGCCGAGGCACGGTCCTTCCAGTCGGCCAGACGCACGGTGGGCAGCAGCTCGTCGGCCATCGCCAACAGCGCGTCGGACGCCACCGGCGGCTTCCCGCTGGCCTTGGCCGCGCTGTTCTGCGCCTCGATCGCCTGGCGGACCGCCTGGAGCCCGCCGCGCAGCAATTGCTCGGCCACCGGGATCTGCTCCGGACGCAACGAGCCCAACATGGCATTGCGGTGGACGGTCGAGGTCGGCGTGGCCGGGCGTTCGCCGCGGGCGGGACGGCCGTCCTCACCGGGCCGGCGGCCACCGGGGCGGCGCGGTCCGGCTCCGCCGCGTGGACGGTCGCCGCGCTCCTCGCGTCCGTCGCGCCCGCGTTCACCGTCGCGCCCGCGTTCACCATCGCGTCCGCGCGCACCGTCACCTCCGCGCTCGCCACGCCGCCCGCCGCGCCGTTCGCCACGCTCACCGTCGTCGTCGCGGCGACGCCTCCCCGAACCCGGGGCGAGAATGACCGACACGTCGGGCGCGCGCCGGGGCGTGCCCTTCACCTCGATGCGCCCTTCCGTCTTCTCCACCGAGCGCGCCGGCTTGACCGGCGTCAGCGCCAGGACATCGATTCCCTCGAGGCTCACGTCGACCTCCGCCTGCAGGACGGCCCCGACCTTCTCGCCCGCCGGCACGAGCGACGCGTCGACGGTGCCCTTGGGCTGGCGCGCGCCCGCGGCGCGCCATGTGTAGTTCCCGTCGCCCGTCTGGCTGGTCAGTTCGATGTCCATGCGGCGTGACATGCGGCGGACACGCTACCTCCCCTCGAACGCTCCTCGGGGTGGGCCCGATGCGGGCTCGACGGCGGCGTCCCGTAACATGGGCCCTCGGACGTCCACACGGAGCGCGGGAGCAGCCGAAATGGCGACATCACCAAGCAGCGGCGCCGCGGCCCCTTTTTGCCCCCCACAGGAGGATCCACATGCGTGAGGACACCGAGCAGCCCGGGCCGGAGTCGGTTCCCGGCACGCCCGACGCCTCGGTGTCACCTGGTGGCTGGGAGCCCCCCGGGGCGGCGGCGAACCCAGCCGAGCCACCCGCACCAGAATCGCCGACCTGGGCCCCTCCCGCTGCACCCGCTGCACCGGCTGTTCCCCCCGGCGCTCCCGCCGCCCCCGACGCGGCACCCCGTTCCGGGTCGCCCGCGTACGGGGAGGCCGGCAGCGAAGATGCACCGTCCTCCGTGCCACCGCAGCCCCAGTGGGAGCAACCGGGTGGCGAGGACCCGGGCCCGGTGACGCCGGTCAGTCCCGTCGCCTCGGTCGCGCCTGCGGCCGTCCCCTTCACCTATCCGCCGGCGAAGGACCAGACGTATCCGGGTGCCGGCCCCCGGCCGAACGGCACGAGGCGTACCCCGGGCCGGATGCGGGCCTGGCTCCCCGTCGCCCTGGTGGCCGCCGTCATCGGCGGCGTGATCGGTGCCGGCGTGACGGCCATCGCCGATCACAACAACAACGGCAACGGCACACCGTCCGTCATCCACGAGGGCAGCGCGATACCGGGCGCGGCCGTCCTCAGCGGCAATGTCACGATCCCGCAGCTCGTCGACAAGGTGATCCCGGCGGTCGTCTCCATCGACGTGAAGGCCGGGGGCAGCGAGGACCAGGGGACCGGCATGATCATCACGTCGGACGGCGAGGTGGTGACGAACAACCACGTGATCGAGCTCTACGTCGAGAGCGGCAACACCGGCGCCATCACCGTCACCGAGTACGGGCAGACCAAGCCGCTGCCCACGACACTCGTCGGCTACGACCAGACCAAGGACGTGGCATTACTCAAGATCAACAATGCGTCGAACCTTCCCACGGTCACGTTCGGTGACTCGCAGAAGGCCGTGGTCGGCGACGCCGTCGTGGCCATCGGCAATGCGCTCGGCCTGGCGGCGGGTACCCCCACGGTGACCCAGGGCATCGTGTCCGCGCTCGGGCGTTCGGTCACCGCCGGCGGCGAGGGCACCCAGACCGAGACGCTCCAGAACACGATCCAGACCGATGCCGCCATCAACCCGGGCAACTCCGGCGGCCCCCTGATCGACACCTCGGGCCAGGTCATCGGGATGAACACCGCCGTGGCCGGCACCACGAGCGACGGGACGTCGTCCCAGAACATCGGCTTCGCCATCCCGACGGCCCAGGTGGAGGCGCTTCTGCCGCAGCTCCAGAAGGGCGGTCAGAGCGGTAACGGCGGCGGCTACCTCGGGGTCGACATCACGACCCTGACGCCGTCGCTCCGCCAGCAGTACGGGTTCACGCCCACCACGGGTGCCGTGATCCTCAGCGTCGTGTCCGGCTCGCCGGCCAGCAAGGCCGGCCTGGTCCAGGGCGACGTCATCGTCGAGGTCAACGGCTCCTCGATCACCTCCTCGGAGGACCTGCAGAAGGTGATCGAGGACTCCAAGGCCGGTCAGACGGTCTCGATCACCTACTACGTCGGGGACAGTAAACGGACCACCACGGCGACGCTGGGCGACCAGGCCGAGGCGCAGCAGTCGCCGTCGGGAGGTGGGAGCACCAATCCCTTCGGCGGGGGAGGGTTCCCCGGCTTCGGCAACTCGGGCGGGACCGGCTCGACCGGCGGGACGCCGTAGTCGCCCGAGCGGCGCACCAGGGCTACCAGAGCGGGGGCGCCCCCGGGATGTCGAAGTTCCGGTCGGGGTGCGCCGGGGGGACGTTCATCTTGCCGTCGCGCGGGGTCCAGCCGCTCGCCTCGACGTCCTCGAGGACGTGCGCCATGTTGTAGGTGTCCTCCTCGAAGGAGAACTTCCCGTCACCAGCGTAGAGCAGGCGTGAGTAGCCCGACTGGCGATAGGGCGACCCGTCGGGCCTCGAGCGCGGCATGACCTGCGTCCACTTCACGACCACGTCGTCGCCCTCGATGGCCGTGAACTCGATGGGGAACTTCCAGTCCTCCATACCGAGCATCGAGTCGACCAGCCAGCGCGCGATGGCGTCCCGCCCCTCGATACGCCCCCAGGCGCCGTCCACGTACACCGCGTCCTCGGTGTAGAAGTCGGCCAGCGCCCCGAACGCGTCCGGCTCGAGCCCGTCGTCGATGCGCCGGCGCAGCTCGTGGTAGCGGTCGATGGTCTCCTTGACCTCCTGGCGGGGATGGGGCATGAACGGCTCTCCTTCTTCTCAGTCGTCGAGGGCACGGTAGGCGGCGCGGCACGACTCCAGCTCGGCCAGTGCCGCGGCGCGGTCGACGAACCCTCGGATCTCGACCCACTTGTGCGGCTCGAGCTCCTTGTAGATGCGGAAGAAGTGGGCGATCTCGTTGCGCAGGTGCTCGGGCACGTCCTCGATGTCGCGGGCGTCGTCCCACTGGGGATCGTGGAAGAGCACACAGATCAGCTTGTCGTCGAGCCCCTTCTCGTCGCGCATGGAGAACATGCCGAGGATGCGCACCCGCAGGACGCAACCCGGGAACGTCGGGTCGGCCACCAACACCAGCGCGTCGAGCGGGTCACCGTCGCCGGCCAGGGTGTCGGGCACGAAGCCGTAGTCCGCCGGGTAGGTGGTGGCGGTGAAGAGGCGGCGGTCCAGCCGGATGACGTCCTTCTCGTGGTCGTACTCGTACTTGTTGCGGCTGCCGGTGGGGATCTCGATCATCACCTCGACCGCTTCGTCGGCCGGGGTGCTCACGGCGGGGGAGGGGGGGCGCTGCGGTGGGCGTCGTCGACGGGGCTCATGATCCCGACACCGTTGCCGTCGGGGTCGCTCACGACGGCGTAGCGCGCGCCCCAGAAGGCGTCGTAGGGCGCCTGCTGGACCGGCACTCCGGCCGCCGACAGCTCGGCCACGAGGGCGTCCACCTCGTCGCGCCCGTCGACTTTGAACCCGAGGATGGCCCCGGTGCCGCCGGGCCATCCCTCGTCCCACTGCCGGGCGAACGCCGTGCTGTCGAGGTCGACGTCGAGGGAATTCCCGTCGGTGTCGCGCGCCGAGACGTGGCGGTCGTCCCATTCCGGATCGCGGGCGTCACCGAAATCGAGGCCCAGGCGCACGTAGAAGGCGCGGCTCGCCTCCACGTCTGTGACGATCAGATTGAGCTGATCGAGGTGGATCGGGGGCACGCGGCCACCGTAGTGCCCTGGGCCGGCTGGACGCGTTGGGCCGCCCCGGTCGGCGGCACCGTGGCCCCCACGACCGGGCGCCGCCGCCGTGCTCTCAGCCGCCGAAACCAGCGCCGCCCGCGCCGCCCGCGCCGCCGCCCTTGCTGATCTCGGCGCGGAAGGCGCCGAAGCCTCCGCCACCGCCGAAGCCGCCTCCGCCGAGGCCACCCAGGCCTCCGCCGAAGGTGTTCGTGTTGGTGTTCGACGACGGGACCGCCTCGGCGTAGTCGGCCAGCACCACGGTCTGTCCCGGCGCGAGTCCCGACAGCACCTGCGTGTAGCTCGGGCCCACCATGCCCACCTTGATCACCTTCCGGCTCAGCTCGCCCTTGACGAGCTCGAGCACGTAGCTGCGCGTCTCGAGCGTCTGCACGGCGGAAGTCGGCACGGCGACCACATCGGACACGCTCCCGGTCGAGATGTTCACATTGGCCGTCGACCCGGTGAAGAGCCCGCTGGGCGGGTCCGGCAGGGAGACCACAACGGGATAGCTGTAGCCGGAATCACCCGACTGCACCGGGCCCACCTGTGAGACGGTGCCGCTCAGTGAGCCGTTGACGCCGTCCACCTCGACCGCGGCGGACTGGCCGGCCTTCACGGAGGGGATCTGCGTGCTGTCGAGGGTGGCCTGCACCTCGTAGGACTGCGTCCCGATGATGGTGATGATGTCGGTGCTCGAGTCGGCACTCACGGTGTCGCCGACGGTGATGCCGACCGAGACGATGGTGCCCGAGATGGGGCTCGTGAGCGAGGCCTCGTTCAGCGACGCCTGGGCGTTGGTGAGGTTGGCCTCCGCGGTGTCGATGGCGGCCTGGTCGGTGGCGATCTGCTCGGGGGTGTCGGCATCGGTCGATCCCGATCCACCGCTGGCGCCCGGCGTCCCGCTGCCGCTCCCGCTGGCGCCGGCGCCGGCGCCCGTGTTGCCGGTGAAACTGGTTGAGGCCGTGAGCACGTGCTCGGACTGGGTCGCTGAGGACCCGGAGTTCACGATGGCGCTCGCACCGGCGCCACCGGAGGGGGACCCGGTGCTCGAGCCGCCGGACGAGCCACCGGACGCGCCGCCGGACGTGCCGCCGGACGAAAGGGCGGCCAAGGCCTGTCCCAGGGCGGTCTCGTCCTTCGACACCGTCGCCTGGTCCTTCGAGACCTGCTGCTCGTCGGCCGAGACGGTCTGGAGCGCCGCCTCGCAGGTGGCCTGGCCGGCCGGCGCGCTGGTGTTGGCGCTCGTGCAGTCGGATTGGGCCTGCGTGAGGTCTGCGGCTTCCTTTTGCTGGTCGGTCGAGAGCGTCTGCTCGTCTTGGGTGAGCGTGGTCTGATCCTGCGTCACCGTGGCGTTCGCGGCCCCGGTGGAACCCGTCCCGCCGTGGGTGGGCGTGGTCGTCGTCGTGCTCCCCGAGGACGACGAAGGACCCTTCGACGTGCTGGACGGCGAGGTGCTGGACGGCGTCGATGCGGCGGCGCTGGACTGGTTCTCCTCGTCCTCGACGAGCTTGGCCTGGTCCGCATTGAGCGTCGACTGCGCCGACGACACCGACTCGCTCAAGGCGGTCGTGTCGAGCGTGCCGAGCGTCTCCCCCGCGGTGACCTGTTCACCGGGCGTGGCCGTCAGGGTCGCCACCTGTCCCCCCACTTGGAAGGAGGCGGCCGCATCGCTGACTGGCTCGACGTTCCCCACGACAGTCATCGAGGTCCCGATGTCGGTGCGCGTGACGCTGGCCAGGCGGTAACCGGTCGAGCCACCGCTGACCTGGGTCCAGGCGGCGATGCCACCACCCACGATGACGGCCATCACCACCGCACCGATGACGACGGCGCGGCGGTGGCCGGCACGGCCCCAACCCGTCTGCGATTTAGGCACCACTGCCTCCGGCGGCACCGGGCCCACCGGGCCCGCCGGGGCCACCGGGCCCGCCGCCGCCGCCGAAGAACCCGCCGCCGCCGAAGCCGCCCGAGCAGGTGCCGCCGCCGGTCGAGGTGATCCGGACGGTGGTCGCCGTGACGGAGCCGGTGCTGGCCGCCGGGCCGAAAGCACTCACACAGTCACCGACCGCGAGGGCGGTGGCCGAGACCGACTGGGTCGCGTTCAAGGTCGTCGAGCTCGAGGTGGTGACCTTGAGGGTCTGGGTCTTGGGCGTGGTCGGCTTCTTGGCTTTGGTGTTGGACTTGGCGTTGCTGGAGCCACGCCCGAAGCTGCCGGGGGAGAGGGTGATGCCCGACAGCGTCACGGTCGACCCGCTGACCCCGGTCACCTTTCCCGACGCCACGGAGAGCGAGGCGAAGGCCTTGCGGAAGTTGCTTCCGCCCGCGCCGCCTCCGGCGAAGCGACGAGCGCCCCCGCCGGAGCCGGCACCGCCCCGAAACTGGAAGCCACCGGACGCGCCGGCGCCCCCACCACCCGCAGCGCGGGCACCGAACCCGGTGCACGAGCCGCTCGACGTCGGCGTCGAGACGGTGATGGTGCGAGCCGCGATCGTGGTCTTGGAGCTCTTCGAGGCCGTGCCCGTCGCCGAGATGCAGTCGCCGGGGGCCAAGGAGCTGACGGCCTCGGAGACGGTCTTGGAGAACAGCGTGGTGGGCGTCCAGCTCACCGTGGTCTGGCCCGTCGTGGAGTTCTGCACCTCCATGCTCGAGGCGTTGAGTGCGGCAACGCTCCCGGTCGCGCCGCTCGGCGCGTTCGATGTCGTGGCGGCGCCGGCCGCCGTGGCGACGGCCGCCACGGCGACGAGGGCGGTGGTCCCGGCGCCCAGGAATCGAGCCCAGCGCCGGCGGTTGGTGCTTCGGCTGGTCAGTGTCTGCATTTCGGTTGTTCCTCTTTCTCTTTCCGTTATCTGTGGTCTGATTTCCTGGTTGCTGGGTCTGCGGTCTGGTTCCCGTCGTCCCGCGTGGGTGCCGGTCCGGGCGCTCACTCGCTGCGCAGGGCGTCGATGGGGGCGAGCGAGGCAGCCCGGCTGGCCGGGTAGACCCCGAAGAGGACGCCGATGGCCAGGGCGATGGCGAGGGCTCCCACGGCGGCCGTCGGGCTGGTCGTCATGGGGTCGCCGATCAGGCCGGGCAGGTAGATGACCCCGAGGAGTCCACCGATCACGCCCACGATGCCGCCCAGGATCCCGAGCACGGATGCCTCGACGAGGAACTGGCGTCGGATGACGCGGGGCGTGGCGCCGAGCGCCTTGCGCAGCCCGATCTCGCGCACCCGTTCGGTGACCGAGACCAACATGATGTTCATCACGCCGATCCCACCCACGATGAGGGAGATGGCCGCGATGCCGCCGAGCAGGATGGTGAGGGTGTGGTCCACGGAGGTGTCCGCCGAGATCAGCGACTGCTCCGAGGTGATCGTGAAGTCGGCTTCGGTGGGGTTGGTGATCCCGTGGAGCTGGAGGAGCAGATGGTCGGCCTCCTGGTACGCCCCCGTCAGGTCGGCCGACGAGCGCGCCTGGACGGCGATCGAGCTCACCGAATTGCGCGAGGTGCCGCCGAATATCCGCTCGGCGCCCGTCGTGATCGGGATGATCAAGGTGTCGTCGGGGTCGGACGCGCCCGACGACGAGGAGGTCGAGCCGCCCGACGAGGTGAGCACGCCGACGATCGTGACGGGGACGCCGTCGACGTCGACCGTCTGGCCCACCGGGTCGCCGCGGGTGAACAGCTCAGAGGCGGTCGTGGCCCCGAGCACGCCGACCGCAGTGTGGTCGGAGATGTCTTGGTCGTCGATGAACCGGCCCTCGGCCAGGGTGCGGCCGCGCACCGTGAGCCAGGTGGGGGTCGTGCCCTGCACGCTGGTCGTGGCCGTCTCGCCACCGGCGGTCAGCACCTCGGTGTCCGAGGTGATCGGCGCCACCGCCTTGACGTCGGGGGCGTCGACGGGCGATTGGAGGGCTGAGACGTCGCTCATGGTCAGCGTCGAGGCGGAGCCGAGCGCCTCGCGGATCCCGCTCGTAGAGGTGGTGCTGCCTGGGGTGATCGTGAGCACGTTCGAGCCCAGTGCACTGATCTCCGAGGTGACCTGGCTCGACGCACCCTCACCGAGGCCGACGGCGATGATGACGCCGGCGATCCCGATCAGGATCCCGAGCACGGTGAGGAAGGAGCGCAGCCGGTGGCTGCGCACGCCGTTCACACCGGTGCGGAACGTTTCGAGCCAGTTCACCGCACGCTCTGGCTCTCGAGGTGGCTCTCGTCGCGCTCGGAGAGCAACCCGTCGCGGATTCCGACCACCCGGCCGGCCGCGGACGCGACCTCGAC
Source organism: uncultured Acidimicrobiaceae bacterium (assembly GCA_963788585.1). Lineage (GTDB taxonomy): Bacteria > Actinomycetota > Acidimicrobiia > Acidimicrobiales > RAAP-2 > Bog-473. The sequence continues at coordinate 119,162 of CAWBHA010000006.1, read as the reverse complement.
GTCGTGGGTGATGAGCACGAGCGTGCGCCCCGCGTCGTGCAGCTCGCCCATGAGGCGCATCACGTCGGCCGCCGACCTGGAGTCCAGGTTGCCCGTGGGCTCGTCGGCCAGGATGAGGTCGGGCTCGGTGACCAGGGCCCGTGCCACGGCCACGCGCTGTTGCTGACCGCCGGAAAGCTCACCGGGGCGGTGATTGATGCGTCCGGCCAGGCCGACGCGCCCCAGCGCTTCGAGCGCACGCTCCTTGCGTTCGGCGCGCCCAACGCCGGCATAGACGAGCGGGAGCTCCACGTTCTGCCACGCCGTCATGGAGGCCAAGAGGTTGAACTGCTGGAAGACGAAGCCGATGCGGCGGTTGCGTACCTCGGCTAGCGCGGTCTCGCTCATGTGGCTCACGTCTTCGCCGGCCAGGTGATAGCGGCCCGAGGTCGGGACGTCCAGGCAGCCCAGGATGTGCATGAGGGTCGACTTGCCCGAGCCGGAAGGTCCGATGATGGCCACGTACTCGCCCTGCGTGATGTTCATGGTGATGCCGCGCAGCGCGGCAACGGAGATGGAACCGGTGCGGTAGACCTTCGTCACCCGCTCCAGCTCGATCACCGCTTCGTCGAGTGCCCCCACCGCGGGAAGGCCCTGGGGGGGAGTGTCTGGCGTGGCGGTGGTCACCCGGCGCCTCCGCCGACGGAAACTGCTCCGCCGCCGCCGAAGCCCCCGCCGCCGCCGAAGCCACCGCCGCCGGCGCCACCGAAGCCGCCGAGGCCACCGCCGGCCCCACCGCCGAGTCGACCGGCGCCGCCGCCGAAGAGTCCGCCGGCGCCGCCACTCGGCGCAACGAACTTGACCTCACGCTCGAGTACCTTGTCGCCGGCACTGATACCGCTGAGGATCTGGGTCTCGCCGCTCTCCGCCGCGCCGACCGTCACGTCCTTCACCACGTGCGCGCCGTTGACCACCTCGGTCACGGTGGCCTGGCCGCTGGTGCTGTAGGAGATGGCGTCGGTCGGGACCTCGGTCACGTCGTTGAGCTGCTTGACGATGATGCTGACGTCGGCGCTCCCGCCGGCGTAGAGGCCCGCCGGGTTGCCGGTCACGTCGATCACCACGGGGAAGGTGGTGACGTCGGAGGTCTGGCTGCCGACGAGGCTGATGGAGCCGACCGTGCCGTAGACCGGCGTCGCCGAGCCGCTGGGGGTGATGTCCACCTGGTCTCCGTCGGTGATCTGGCCGATCTCGGTGTCGTCGACCGTCGTGTTCACGATGTACGAGTCGGTCCCGATGACCGTGATCTGGCCCGAGGTCGACCCGGAGCCCGTCGACGACGAGCCGCTGTCCGCGCTGGCGGCAGCGTCCGAGCTGGCGCCGGTGTCGCCGGTGCCGCTGGAACCGCCTGTGCCGCCCCCGCCCGAGCCCGTGCCCGTCACCTGCTGGCCGGTCGTGAGGTTGACCGAGGCGACAGTGCCGGCGATGGTCGAGGTCAGCGACGCGTCGTTCAAGTTGGTCTGCGCGGTCGAGAGTGACGATTCAGACGACGTCACCGATGCCTCGTCGGTGTCGATCGTGCTCGTTGCCGCGTTCGAAGCCTCGTCGCTCGCCAGCCGGTCCTCCGCTGCGGTCACCGACGCCTGCGCCGCATTGACGTCCTCGGTGAGCGCCGTCGGGTCGACGGTGGCGAGGACCTGGCCGGCCGTCACCGTCTGTCCGGCCTTCACGTCGACGCCGGTGACGGTGCCGGAGACGGCGAAGTTGAGGGTGGCCTGGCTCGCCGGCTCGAGGGTGCCCGAGCTCGCCACCGTCTGCTGGATCGTCCCCGTGGTGACCGGGGCGGTGACGGTGGTCACCGTGAGTCCGACGGGGGTGGACGAGCCGGACGTCAGCCAGAGGCTCAGGCCAACCGCCGCGGCGATGAGGACGACCACTACCCCGACGATGGGCCACCGGTACCGCCGCCACACCGACGGCGGCTCAGGCGCGAGGACGCTCTCGTCGTCGAGCGGCAACTCTTCGGTCAGATCAGCTGGCTTTTCCGGCGCGTCGATTGCTCCCGCTTTGCCCATGTTGCAATTTCAGACAAGCGATTTCACAATGAGCCGAACCCCAGCTGTGAGCCCGCTTGGTCTTCTGTGTAAATCGTAGCTAAAAGCGCAGTTCAGGGGGTTGTCACCCGCCCTCGGGCTCGAAGAATCTCTCCAGCTGGGACGCGCTCGGCTCCCACGAGGGTCGGCCACGCGTGCCGCTGGCAGCGCCCGAGTCGGGAGCCGGGGCGAGGGGAGGGGAGTGACCCCTCCTGAGGGCTGACGGAGTCCTGTCCGTCGGGAGCAGCGTCCGCCGGCTCAATGTGTCGTCGCGCCCCCACGCCTCGCCGCACCCGCGTGGCGTCGCTCGCTGCGCTCGTAACGCTTCCGGGGCGCCACATACCGGCCGTGCACGGCGTCCGTGGCCGCCCGGCGGATCACCGGATCCGCGTCGCCGGCGGCCGCGTGCTCGAGGGTGGCCCAGGCTCTGCGGTCGCGGCCCGAGAGACGCAGGAGCAGCACGAGCGCCTTCGAGCGAAGCTCCGGGTTCGGGTCCCCCTCGAACAGCTCGATGACCGCGGGAACGACATCGGCCGCGCAGAGCTCTCCCGCCTTGCAGGATTCGCAGGCCAACGCGTGCAGCCCCATGTTCCGCACGAACGGAACCGGGTCGCGTAGGGCCGCCCCGAACACGCCCATCGACTCGTCGTTGGCGTAGTGATCCAAGAAGAACAGCAAGCTCCTCCGGGCATAGGGATCAGGGTGTTCGAGCGCCGCCCGCCGAATGGCCTCCAGAGGCGCCTTCGGGAGCCGACGGGCGCGTTGCTTCGCCGTCCCGCCCGAGAACTCCTTCAGGAACGCCGTGGCGGCGGCCAGTTCGGCGTCCATCCCTCCTCGTCTGGTCGCTGCCGCGCTGCGCGCGTGCGCCATGACTCGACAGTACCTACGCACGTCCGTGACCTGGGACAGAATCCCGACAGAACGCCCATAATGTTCATTATGTTAAGTCAGGCAGAAACTCGGCAAACGGGGCTTCGGGACCCGGCCGTGTGGGCCCACCCCTCCGGCACCGGCCGCTCGCGGTCTTCGCAAGGACAGGCCAGTCATCAGATCACCGCAGCAAGGTCCGCAGACACACGGAGAACGAGCACGTCGGCAAAGAGGTTGCGTCCGGGCCGATACCGGGCGCCGATGCCGCGCGTCGTCCGTCAAGGTCTGTCGCGCCGGCGAGAATCGGACGGCCCGACGAGGGCCCAACGAGGCGGACGCTGCGGAACCGAGCTTGCGGCCGTCCCGCGGATTCTTGAATGTACGGGAGAATGGGCTTGATTTAGCGAGGGGAATTCAATAAAGTGACACCCACTAAGGCCCCTTGGTTAAAGGTTCAAAGTCGGGACAGACGGGAAGGGCGAAATACCAGCTGAGGGTGTTGTAACGAGGTCGAAAATCAGGTAGTCTCCCCGGGATGCCCGGGGAGTTTTTCGCGCACGCGTTCGCGTGCGCTTTTACGCGTCCAGTGGCGAGATGACGGCCGCCTCGCCTCTCCCCGATCCCGAGGTCGCCGGAGAGCAGGACTACCTCAACGGGGCGCTGACATCACTGGCCGCGATGCGACAGCGGGCGGAGCGCCTTCTCTCGGACCTCGTCGCTGCGGGCAACCCCGATCTCGACTACGTCGCCGCGCTGTCGCGACGGGTAGCGCTGCTCGCCGACAGCCCGCGCCCGTTGCTCTTCGGCCGCATCGACGAGGAGGACGGCCCGACGTGGCACATCGGCCGGCGCCACGTCGAGGACGAGCGGTCCGATCCCGTTGTGGTCGACTGGCGGGCCCCCGTCGCCGTTCCCTTCTACCGGGCCAGCGTCAAGGATCCCCTGGGGCTGGCCCGGCGGCGCCAGATCATGGTCGACCGCCACGCCGTCGTCGCCGTGGCCGACGACCTCTTCGGAGCCGGTCAGGGTGACGCCGTGGCCACCCGACTGCGTGGCGGCGATGCGTTGCTCGCCGAGCTCGAACGGGCCCGGACGGGCGAGATGCTCGACATCGTCGCGACGATCCAGGCCGAACAGGACGAGATCATCCGCGCCCCGTTGGACCGGATGCTCACCGTGCAGGGAGGGCCCGGCACCGGCAAGACGGCCGTGGGGCTGCACCGGGCGGCTTTCCTCCTCTACAACCACCCGGGCCTCTCCCGCGACGGCGTGCTGGTGCTCGGCCCGAGCCGGGCCTTCCTGCGTTACATCGCGCAGGTGCTGCCCTCGCTCGGTGAGGAGGCCGTCGTCCAGACGACGATCGGCGATATCGCGCCGAAGACCAAGATCCGCGCCACCGAACCGATGGCCGTGCGGAGGCTCAAGGGCGACCCGCGCATGGGTGAGCTGCTCCGGCGCGCCCTCGAGGGACGGCGGCGGCCCCTCGCCGAGGACGTGACGCTGCGCGCCCGTTTCGCCCGGGGGACGCTTCACGCGGCGCAGGTGAACGAGCTCGTCGCCACCATCGCGGCCCGTCGGGCGCCCTACAAGGCGGGGCGTCTCGCCCTGCGCGCCCGGCTGGTGAGCGAGGCCCGCCGCGTTTTCCGCGCCTCGGCCCGGTTGGGCGCTGACGAGGCGTGGTTCGAGGGCGAGCTGACGCGGTCCGACGAATTCGTGGCTCTGCTCGACACGCTCTGGCCCACGGTGTCCCCCGCCGCGTTGGTGCGCGACCTGCTGTCCTCGCGTACGCAGCTCGAGGAGCACGGGGCCCACCTCTTCTCGGCCGAGGAGCGCCAGCTGTTGCTCCGCTCCCGCGACGCGCGCGTCTCCACCACGGCTTGGAGCGTCGACGATCTCGCGTTGCTCGACGAGGCGGCGTTCCTCACCGGGGGGCGGACTCGCAGCTACGGCCACATCGTGGTCGACGAAGCACAGGACCTCACCCCCATGCAGTTCCGCATGGTGGCGCGCCGCGCGCCCGCCGGATCGGTCACCGTCCTGGGCGACCTGGCCCAGGCCACCGGGCCGTGGACCTACGCCGGCTGGGACGAGGTGCGCGCCCATCTCCCCACCGTCGCTCCGGCCGAGCACGACGAGCTCACGCTCGGCTACCGCGCCCCCGGCCGCGTCCTCGACTTCGCGGCGCGGCTCCTTCGGCACGCCGCGCCCGGCATCGCGCCGACGTCGTCGATCCGGGCGGGACGCTCCGATCCAGCCGTACGGAGGGTCGTGCCGGAGGAACTGCTCCCCGCTGCCCTGGCCGAGGCCCAGGCACTCGCCGGCTCCCACGCCCTGGTGGCGGTGATCGCCCCCGAGGGCCTCGTCACCCCCCTCACCAAGCTGGCTCGGCACGACACCGACGTCGGTCTGCTCGAGCGCGACGCCATGACCCGTCGCACCACCATCGTCCCGGCCCCCGCAGCCAAGGGGCTCGAGTTCGACGCGGTCGTCGTGGTCGAGCCGGCCGACATCGCCGGCGACGACGCCCGCGGCCTCCGCCTGCTCTACGTGGCGCTGACTCGACCCATCCAGCACCTGAGCGTCGTCCACGCCCGGCCGCTGCCGGCTGCGCTCGTGGGTTGAGCCCTCCTGCCGTACGCGGTCACGGTCCCCTACGATCCTGGCCATGGACGTGGAGGGCAAGGTCGCACTGGTCACGGGCGGGAGCAACGGCATCGGCGAGGGCGTGGTCCGGCACCTCGCCTCGAGGGGCGCGCACGTCGTGGTGGCCGACATCGACACCGCCCGGGGCCAGGAGGTGGCCGACGACGTCGGTGGGCTGTTCGTGGGCACCGACGTGGCCGACCCTGCGGCCAGCCGCGTGGCGGTGGAGACCGCGGTCGACACCTTCGGTGGCTTGCACGTCGCGCACCTGAACGCCGGCGTCACCTCGTGGTGCGGGATGGGCGACGACTTCGATCCGGAGGCCTACCGACGTTCCATGGCCATCAACCTCGACGGCGTCGTCTACGGCGTGGCCGCCGCCCGAAAGGCGATCACGGCGAGCGGTGGGGGCACCATCGTGGCCACCTCGTCCATGGCCGGCCTCGTCGCGGCGCCCTTCGACCCGATCTACGCGGCCAACAAGCACGCCGTCGTCGGCCTGGTGCGCTCGCTCGGCCAGTCCTACGCCGCCGACGGCATCCGCGTCCACGCCCTGTGTCCCTCCTTCGCCCACACGAACATCATCAAGGGATCGGAGCAGACGCTGCTCGACATGGGCTTCCCGATCATCGAGGTGGCCGACGTCGTCGACGCCTTTCGGCGCATCCTCGACGCCGACAGCACGGGCGAGTGCTGGTACGTCGTGGCCGGACGCCCCAGCGAGCCCTTCGAGTTCCGCCACGCGCCCGGGCCGCGCCGCGCCTGAATCGCGGGCGCCGTCGCGACCAGGCCGGGCCGGCCGCATGCCGGGGCGCACCGGCCGACCCACGCGTCCCGCCACAGTTAGCATTGGTGGCGCAGCAGCACCGACCGGCGATGGGTCCCGCCGGGGGGCGACGTCCCCAAACCGCCGGCACGACATGGCTGATGGCTCCTGGGAGGTGGCACGGGAGGGCCGGCCATGGACGAGCAGCTGCACGAACGACCCGACGAGGACGACCCCTTCACGCGTGAGCACCAGGCGCACGAGGAGGATCGGCCGCCGCGACCCGCTCGAGGACCCGCAAGTACCCCCGCTCGAGCTGTCGGCCATCACGATCGCGGCCGTCTTCGTCGGCGGGGCGCTGGGCACTGTCGCCCGCTATCTGTTGGAAGCGCATCACGCCGGTCCGCCGGGGTCATTTCCCTGGCCGACCCTGCTCGTCAACCTGAGCGGGTCCGCGGCGATCGGCTTCGTCCTTCCCCTGACCGAGCACGTGTCGCACCGTGCCCCTGCGCTGCGGCCGTTCCTGGTGATCGGTTTCCTCGGCGGCTGGACGACCTATTCGACGCTGGCCGTCGAGGCCAGCCTCTTGGTCAAGGACGGTGACCTGGGCACCTGCCTCGCCTATCTCGCCGCCACCGTCGTCGGCGGATTGGCGCTCGTCGTGGCGGGCCACGATCTCGGCCGGCGGCTCGTGCCGAGATGAGCGCCTCCTCCCCCACGCTCGGCCTCGCCTTGGTCGTCGCGGCGGCGGGCGGCGCCGGTTCCGTCGTCCGCGCGCTGCTCATCCACCACGTCGGGTTACGCCGGAGCGATCCCCTTCCGCTGGGCACGATGGTGGTGAACGCCTCGGGTTCGCTGGTGCTCGGTGTGCTGACCGGTCTCGCCCTCTACCACGGGCTCGTCCCCCGCGTGCTGGCCATCGCCGGCGTCGGGTTCTGCGGCGGCTACACGACGTGGTCGACCGCCAGCTGGGAGACGGTGCACCTCGTGCAGACCGGTCACGGGCGCACGGCGCTCGTCTACACGCTGGGCAGCCTGGTGGTGTGCCTGGCCGCCGCGGCCACCGGGATCGGGCTGGCCGGGCTGCTCTGAGCGGGCCCCCTCAGGACTCGAAGGCGTCCGGCGGTGGACAGGTGCACATGAGGTTGCGGTCGCCGTAGGCCTGGTTGATCCGCGCCACCGGTGGCCAGTACTTCGCCGCCGTCTGCCCGGTCGGGAAGACGGCGGTCTCACGGTCGTAGGGCCGTTCCCAGGACGCGACCAGGGCGGCCGCGGTGTGCGGGGCGTTGCGCAACGGGCTGTCCTCGAGCGCCCAGACGCCATCCTGCACGCGCGTGATCTCGTCGCGGATAGCGATCATGGCGTCACAGAAGCGGTCGAGCTCACGCAGGTCTTCGCTCTCGGTCGGCTCCACCATGAGCGTGCCGGCCACCGGGAAGCTCACCGTCGGCGCGTGGAAGCCGTAGTCGATCAGCCGCTTGGCGACGTCGTCGACCGTCACTCCGGTGGCCTTGGTCACGGGCCGCAGGTCCAAGATGCACTCGTGGGCGACCAACCCGTTCCTCCCGGTGTAGAGGACCGGGTAGGACGAGGCGAGCCGCGCCGCGACGTAGTTCGCGGCGAGCACCGCCGATTTGGTGGCTTGGGTGAGGCCCGCGCCCGAGAGCAGCCGAATGTAGGCCCAGCTGATGGCCAGGATGCCGGCGCTCCCGAAGGGCGCCGCGCTGACCGGGCCGATGCCCTCGCGCCGCTGCGGGTCCGGGTGCAGGGGGTGCGACGGCAGGAACGGCACCAGGTGCGCGGCCACTGCCACGGGACCCACGCCGGGGCCGCCCCCACCGTGGGGGATGCAGAACGTCTTGTGCAGGTTCAGGTGCGAGACATCCCCACCGAATGCGCCCGGCTTGGCCAGGCCGAGCAGCGCGTTGAGGTTTGCTCCGTCGATGAAGACCTGCCCGCCGTTCTCGTGCACCACCCCGCAGAGCTCGGTGATGTCCTGCTCGTAGACGCCGTGGGTCGAGGGGTACGTCACCATGATGGCGGCCAGGCGCGCGCGGTGCTCGGCGCACTTGGCTCGCAGGTCGTCGAGATCCACCGTCCCGTCGGCGAGCGCCCCCACCACGACGACTCGCATCCCGGCCATCACCGCGGACGCCGCGTTGGTGCCGTGCGCGCTCGAGGGGATGAGGCAGACGTCGCGCTCGGCCTCGCGCCGGGACCGGTGGTAGGCGCGGATGGCCAGCAACCCCGCCAGCTCCCCCTGGCTGCCGGCGTTGGGCTGCACGGAGACCTTGGCGTAGCCGGTGACCTCGGCCAGCCACCCCTCCAGCTGCTCGATGAGCGCCTGGTACCCCGGTGTCGTCGACGCGGGTGCGAACGGATGGACGTCGGCCAAGCCGGGCAAGCTCACCGGCTCCATCTCGGTGGTCGCGTTCAGCTTCATGGTGCACGAACCCAGGGGGATCATGCCCCGGTCGAGCGCGAAGTCGCGGTCCGAGAGGCGGCGCAGGTAGCGCAACATGCCCGTCTCCGATCGGTGCTCGGAGAACACGGGATGCACCAGGATGGGACCGCGCCGCAGCAACGCCTCGGGCAGTGCACTCCGCCGCTGCGCTCCCCCGCCGTGTCCCTCCGTCCCGGCGATCGCCTCGTTGGCGCCACCGTTCCCTCCCGCTGAGCCGGCGCCGAAGGCGGCGACGACGGCTGCCACGTGGGCCGACGTCGTGGTCTCGCCGCACGAGATGCCGACGTGGTCGTCGTCGACGAGGCGCAGCAACACCCCGCGCTCGAGCGCGTCAGCCACGATCTCGGCCGCCCGGCCGGGCGCGCGCACGACCAGCGTGTCGAAGAAATCATGGTGGACCAGGCCGAATTCCGCCCGCTCGAGCGCATCCGCCAACTCGGCCGTGCGCGCGTGCACCCGGCGCGCGATGCCCCGCAACCCCTCGGCCCCGTGGTACACGGCGTACATGGAGGCGACGACGGCGAGCAGCACCTGGGCGGTGCAGATGTTCGAGGTGGCCTTCTCGCGCCGGATGTGCTGCTCGCGTGTCTGCAGCGCCAGCCGGTAGGCGGGCCGCCCCTCGGCGTCGACGGAGAGGCCCACCAGCCGACCGGGCAGTTCCCGTTCGAGGCCGGCTTTGACCGCCATGAACGCGGCGTGCGGGCCGCCGTACCAGAGCGGTACCCCGAAGCGTTGGGACGAGCCGACGACGACGTCGGCCCCCCAGCCGCCGGGCGGCACGAGCAGCGCCAGAGCCAGAAGGTCGGCGGCGACCGTCACCAGCGCGCCGCGCGCGTGCGCCTCCGCCGTGACGCCGGCGAAGTCGCGGATGGCTCCCGAGCAACCGGGGTACTGCTGCACCACGCCGAAGCAGGGCCCCTCGGGCAGCCCGGCGTCGAGGTCGGCGACCTCGAGCTCGATCCCCAAGGGCGCCAGTCGGGTCTCGAGCACGGCGAGGGTCTGGGGCAGGCAGTCGGCGTCGACGACGACGCGCGACGACTCGACCGTCGCGCGTCGTCGCATGAGCGTGACCGCCTCCGCCACCGCGGTGCTCTCGTCGAGCAGCGACGCGTTGGCCGTGTCGAGGCCAGTGAGGTCCGCCACCATCGTCTGGAAGTTCAACAGCGCCTCCAACCGGCCCTGGCTGATCTCGGGTTGATAGGGCGTGTACGCCGTGTACCAGGCCGGGCCCTCGAGCACGTTGCGCCGGATGACGGCCGGCGTGACGGTCCCCGAGTATCCGAGGCCCAGCATCGGCTCGGCGACGAGGTTGCGTCCCGCCAGGGTCCGCAGCTCGGCGAGGACGGCACGTTCGGAGCGGGCGGCAGGGAGGTCGAGCGTCCCGAGGCTGCGGACGCTGCCGGGCACGGCGGCGTCGATCAGCGCATCGAGGGTGTCGTACCCGAGCACCTTGAGCATCGCCGCGTGCTGCTCGTCGGAGGTTCCGACGTGACGGTGCACGAAGTCGTCGAACGGCTCGAGGACGTCGCCGTCGTCTCGGGGTCGCGGGTCGCTCACGGGGGCCTCCTCGCCTGCCTCACGCAGGAGTCGTCGGATGTCCTCCCCGCTCTGTCGTGGGACCTGAGAGTCTCGCCGCCCATGGGCGACTTCCACCTTCGGTGCGGCCGCCGCAGCGCCCGCTTTCCAGAGTTGCCTCGCCGAAGCGGTGTGTCGGCCTGAGAGTTTCTCGGGGAGAGTTGCTCCTCCGGCGTCCCCTCGACTGCGTGCTGCGGGGACTCTCGCGCTCCGGTTCAAACGGCGTATTCGGTTGTCCCGCCATCATACGGCTCCCGCCGGTGCCGGCCGGGCGGTCGCGGGCGCCCTGGCTGGCGGGCCTCTCTAGTCGCTCTCCTCGCGGACCGGCCACAGGGGTGGCCGCACCACGGTGGCGGGCAGCTCGCGGCCGCGCTGGAGAACGGTGAGTGCGTCGCCGTCGAGCAGCCGCGCGTCGGCGTCGACGAAGCCGAGCCCGATCCCCCGCTCGCGCATGGGCGAGAAGTTGCCGCTGGTCAAAATGCCCACCCAATCGTCGCCGTGACAGAGCTCGGCGCCGTCGCGCAGCGGCTGGCGGCCCTCCGCGACGATCCCGCGCAGGCGGCGGGCCGGGCCGGTGGCGCGCTCCTCTTCCAGCGCAGCCCGCCCGGTGAAGGGTCCCTTCTCCCACCCGACGACCCATCCCAGCCCTGCTTGCAGCGGCGTGATCCCGGGGCCGAGCTCGTGGCCGTGCAGGGGCAGCCCCGCCTCGAGGCGCAGCGTGTCCCGGGCGCCGAGCCCGGCCGGCTCGATGCCTTGGGCCAGCACGGCCTCCCAGAAGCCCGGAGCCACCTCGGCCGGGACGGCGCACTCGACGCCTTCCTCCCCCGTGTAGCCGGTGCCGGCCACGAGGCACGTCACCCCGCGCCACTGGAACCGCTCGACGGAGAAACGGTGCACCGCCGCGGCGGCGGGTGCCACCTCGCTCAGGCGCCGGCGCGCCTCGGGGCCCTGCAGTGCGATGACCGCCCGCTCCTCGGTGACGTCACCTCCACCGATGGCATCGAGGACGTCGGAGGTGTTCGACGCGTTGGGCATCACGTCGAAGCGTTCCTCGTCCACCCACCACACGATGAGGTCGTCCACGACGAAGCCGTCCTCGTCGAGCAGGTGCGTGTACTGGGCCCGCCCGGGGTGGACCCGAGTCAGGTCGTTGCTGAACGAGCGCTGCAGGTGCTCGAAGGCGTCCGGCCCGCTGACCCGCACCGTGCCGAGGTGGCTGACGTCGAAGGCCACCGCCGTCGAGCGGCAGGCCCGGTGTTCGGCCACCGTGCCGCTCGGGTAGGCCAGGGGCATCTCCCAGCCGCCGAACGGCACCATCTTGGCGCCGAGCGCGACGTGGGCCGCGTGCAGCGGCGAGACCTTGAGGGACCCACCTGCGGCTGCGTCGTCGGCGCTCACCGCGCCAGACTAGGGCTAGGCGGCTCCCGCGACGGGGACGAGTCCGTGCGACTCGAGCAGCGCCATGAAGTCCCGTTGGTAGACGACGCAGATCGGGACCTCGGGGTAGAGCTCGCGCATGCGCCGCACCTTGCGGTTCTTGCGCGTCACGAGACGCTGATCCGCCGTGGTCAGCTCGATGAAGACACCGCGTTCCGGAAGATAGAAGTCGGGCCGGAAGCCGGCGACGGGAGCCCCGCGCCCGTCCCACTCGAGCGGGAACTCGACCGGCTCGTACTCCCAGCGCTCGCCGGCCAGGTCGAGCAGCGCGGCGAAGAGGCGTTCGGATGGATGGGCGAACCTCGTCTGGCCGGCGGGCGCACAGGCCGGATGGCGTGTGCGCCCGATGCGCGCGGGGTCCGTCGTGGTCACTCCCCGGCGGCCCGCGCAGCTTGGAGACGGGCAGGGTGCTCCGCGCGCGACGCCGCGGCCGTCGCCGCGTCGAGGCCTACGATGTCCGCGTCGAGCTCCTCGACCACGCCCGCCAGCGGCACGATGTTGAACACCCCCTGGCCGCCGGCCAGAAGGTCGACGACCTCGCCGTTGGAGCGCGCGAGCACCGAGGTGCTCCCGGTCAAGACCAGGTTGGCCGACGCCAGGTCGGCACCGAGATCCTCGCGCAGGCACTCCACGGCGCGGCGCGCCGACTGGAGCGAGACGCCCGCGTCGAGCAGCTGCTTGATGACCTTGAGCTCGAGCACGTCCGAGTACGAGTAGATGCGTCTCGACCCGCTCCCCTTCGCTGCTGCCACCGAAGGTTGCAGCAGCCCGGTGCGGGCCCAGTAGTCAAGCTGTCGGTACGAGATCCCCACGAGGCCGCACACCTGCGGACCGTGAAACCCCCCGACATGGGTCGCGGACTCGTCCACCATCTCCACCTCCCTACAGACCACTGCACTCCACTGCACTGGATCTCCGCCGGGAACTCTACCGCAATGGGGACGACACCGCTGTAGTTACGGAGGCGTGTTTCGGGCTTTTTGGCGGCCTCCGCGCCGGGCCCGTGGCGGAGCGCCGCCGGCGTCCTTGACCGCGTGGTCCGGCTCGTCGACGGGCCAGGCCACCACCGGACCCTGGACCGTCAGTCCGACCCGGGAGCCGGTGACGAGCGGCACGCCCCCGGTCACCCGCACGACCAGCTCGGGCAGGTCGACCTCGGGACGCACGCGCACCACGGCGTCGTGGCCGAAGTACTGGTAGCTCTCGACCGTCGCCGCCACCCGGGCCGACTCCGCCTCACCGATGAGCAGCTGCTCGGGCCGGATCATGACGTGGGCCCACCCTCCCGGCGACGCATCGGGCCAGCCCTCCACGGCCAGAGTCCCGAGCGGGGTGTCCGCCGCCATACCCCCGCTCCCGCCTCCGTTCCCGCCTCCGTCTGCTCCTCCCCCGCCGCCCCCGCCGCCCCGTCTGGCTCCCACGGCCGCGTGCAGGACGTTGGACTCGCCGAGGAAGCGCGCCAAGGCGGGGTCGAGCGGGCGTCGGTAGAGGCCCGACGGCGTGTCGAGCTGGGCGATGACTCCGTGGCGCAGCACGGCGACCTGATCGGCCATGGAAAGGGCCTCGTCCTGGTCGTGGGTGACCAGGATCGAGGTGGTCCCGGCCCGCAGCAACACGTCGTGCACCTCGTCGCGCACGGTGGCGCGCAGGCTGGCGTCGAGCGAGGAGAACGGCTCGTCGAGCAGGACGATCTCGGGATCCGTCGCCAGGGCACGGGCGAGCGCCACCCGCTGCTGCTGGCCCCCCGAGAGCTGGTGGGGGTAGCGCCGGTGCAGGCCCGTCAGCCCGACCATGTCGAGGAGCTCGAGGACGCGCTGGCGCCGGTGCGGGCCCCGCCGGAGCCCGAAGGCGACGTTGCGGCCCACCGAGAGGTGCGGGAACAGCGCGCCCTCCTGCGGGACGTAGCCGATGCGACGGTGCTCGCTCGGGACGAACACGTGGCGGCCGTCGTCGACGACCTCGCCACCGAGCTGGACCTCGCCGCGGTCGAGGCGCTCGAAGCCGGCGATGATGCGCAGCAGTGTCGTCTTGCCGCTGCCCGAGGAGCCCAAGATGCCGGTGAAGCTGCCTGCCGGGACGGTGAGATCCACCCCGTCGAGGACCTTGGGGCCACCGAACGATTTGCCCACGCCACGGACGGCGAGCTCCTTCATCGCCCAATTGTGGCCGCTGGGAGCACCTCGGGTGCGGTGCCGGTCGCGGCAGGGGCCGTGACACCGGCCGCGGCCGTGCGGGCCGGCAAGCGGTCGAACCACCGGCCCAGCACGTAGCTCGGCACGGCGGCGATGAGCACCATCACGCCGGCATAGGGGGCCGCCGCGCCGTAGCTCAGGTTGGTCTGCTGGGCCCAGAACCCCGTGGCGAGGGTCTGCTCGCCGGTCGGGATCAGGATCAAGGTGGCCACGAGCTCGGTTGCGGTCTCCAAGAAGACGAGGCAGAAGGCCGCGGCCAGCCCCGGACCGATGAGCGGCAGCGTGACGCGCCAGAAGACGGACAGACGGGAGACGCCCAGCGACTGGCCCACCTCCTCGAGACCGACCGGCGCTCGGGCGACGGCGGCACGCACCGAGACGACCGCCATGGGGAAGAACATCACGGCGTACACGATGATGAGCAGCGGCGTGGTCTGGTACCAGCGCCCCTGCAGGAGGTGCAACGTCACGTAGGCCGCGCTCAAGGCGATGACGATGCCCGGGACGGCGAGCACGAGCATGGAGGTCCGCTCGAGCAGCCGGATGCGCCGGCTCGGGTAGCGCACCGAGAGCAGCGCGATGGGCAGGGCGCCGATCGTGGCCACCGCGCCGGCCGCGGAGGCATAGCCGAAGGTCGTCAGCGTGGCGCTCCAGAGCGACTCCGCGTTGGGCACCGTCGAGGTGCCGCCTTGGATGATCAGGTAGATGATCTCGCCGACGGGCACCCCGAGAGCGAGGACCACGACCGCCGCCACGCCGGCGAGCACGGGCAGGGTGGCCCGCCCGAGCGGCCGCGGCAGCGCGAGGCGCGCCGCGCCGGCACCGATGCGTGCGCTCCGGCCCTTGCCGCGCGCCGCGCCCTCGCCCAGCAGCAGGATCGCCCCGAGCATGACAAGGATGAGCGAGAAGGCACAGCCCGCGGCGGTGTCGAAGCCGACCGTGAACTCGGTGTACGCCTCGGTGGTCAGTGTGCGGAAGCCGAGGATCTCGAAGGCGCCGAACTCGGCCAGGCAGACGAGGGCGACGAGCACGCCGCCGCCGAGGATGGCCAGTCGGGCCTGGCCGACGGTGACCTTCCAGAACGTCCGCAGGCGTCCGAGGCCGAGGCTGCGGGCCACCTCTTCCTGTGCCGGGTCGGCGTTGCGCAGGTTGGCGGCGACCGGGAGGAAGACGAGCGGGTACACGGCGAGGGTCATGACCAGGACGGCGGCCCAGAAGCCGGCGAAGGACGGGAAGATGGCCTTCCACCCGAAGCTGACGACGAAGTCCGGGATCCCGAGCGGGACGACGACCAGCACCGCCCACATGCGCCGGCCCGGCAGCGTGGTGCGCTCGACGAACCAGGCCAGCAGCGTGCCGATCACCGCGCACAGCACGGTGACGACGACGGTCAGGGTGATCGTGTTGCGGATCAATTGGGCGGTCAGGCTGCGGAAGAGCAGCGGCTCCAGGGTTGCCCACCCGGTCTGAAAGGCCTGGACGAGCAGGAAGATCAGCGGGGTGAGGACCGCGACGGCGACGAGGGCGGCCAGCGCGAGAAGGGCCGGGGGGGCCGCTCGAAGATGTCCCCGCAGGTGGTGGTGGTGGAGGTGGTGCTGCAGCCGGGCCCTTCGGCGGTGCCAGTGCCCTTCGTGACCGCGTCCGTGCGGCCCGTGCCGCCCACCCCTGTCGTGCTCGTGGCGGTGCCCTTCGCGGTGCCCTTCGCCGCGTCCTCCCCCGCGCGCTCCCCCGTCTCGCCTTCCTTCCGGGTCACGTGGAGGAGCGGCCGCCGTGCTCATCTCACCGCGTGGCGCCGGTCACAAGAGCTGCGCCTCCTGCAGCAGCTTGATGGCCTCGGCACCGGTGCCCAGCTGGGCGATGGTGATGCTGTTGGGCTGCAGCTGGTCGAACGGGGTCTCTGGCTGCGCGGTGGTCACCCCGGAGGCGATGGGGTACTCGAAGCTGTCGCTGTGGGCGATGATCTGCTGCCCCTGCGCCGAGGTGAAGAACGCGAGCAGGCGCTGCGCCTCGGCCTGGTGCTGCGAGGACCTCAGGATGCCGGCGCCCGAGACGTCGACGACATAACCGACGTCGTGCGGGGCGAAGTAGGCGATGGCCGAGTGCATGTTGGACGCGCCCACCTCGGCCCGCTCGCGGTACCAGTAGTACTGGTTGACGATGCCGAGGGCGACCTGGCCGCGGTTGACCTCGTCCGCGATCGTCTCGTTGTCGGGGTACTGGTGGCTCCCCGCGTTGGCCTTGACCGCCTCGAGCCACTTGAGGGCGGCCGCCGTGCCGTAGGTGCGTGCCACCGACGTCACGATGGGCTGGAAGTCCGTCTCGCCGCCCGCGATGGCGATCTTGCCCTTCCACTGCGGTTGGGCCAGTTGCATGGCCGAGGTCGGCAGCTGGCTCGACTTGATCAGCGAGGTGTTGTAGACGATGACGCTCACCCGCGCCGACACGCCGGCCCACATGCCTTTCGGCGCGTTGAATTTCGACGGGGTCTGGGCCAGCGTCGACTTCCGCACGGGCGCGAGCAGGTGCTTGGAGGCGAGGTACTGGAGCGGGGGCGAGTTCTCGGTGAAGAAGACGTCGGCCGGGGAGTGCGAGCCCTCGGTCACGAGCTGGTCGGCCAGCACGTCCTCGTCGTCGAAGCGCACGTTGACGGTGATGCCCGTCTTCTTCTCGAAGGCGTTCACCAACGCCTGCGTCGTCTGCACGTGCTGCCCGCTGTAGAGCGTGAGCGGCGCGCCCGCCGCGCCGGCCGGCGGCGCGGCCACTGCCGTCCCGGCCACGAGCACGCCGGCAGCGAGGGCCAACGCGAGCAGTGCGCCGCCGCTGCGGCGCACGAGCGTGTGCGGGTGCCGGCGCGTCACGGCGCCACCCCGGGGCAGGATCGGTTGATCGCATCGTCCGCCTGCGTGACGCTCGCCGCCGCTGCCTTGTCGGCCCCGTTCGAGTCGACCAGCTGCTGATCGGCGGGGATCAAGCGGGCCAGCGCGGCCTTGATGCTGGAGTCGGAGGTGCGCACGCCCTCCAGCGGCTCGATCTGGCTCAGCGCGTAGCCGACGGGGTCCGCGTCCGGGTCGGGCCCGTCGGAAAGGATCCCGTTGAGCTGCTGACAGAGCGCCTCGGGCGCCTTGGCGGTCGCGGCTCCCCCACCGCCGGCAGTGCCCGAGGCCGGCCCGCTCGAGCTGCAGGCACCCAACACCAAGGGCGTGACGAGCAGCGGGACGAACAGGAAGGTGACCTGCCGCTTCGTCGCTACCACGCCGCCTCCCTTCCCTTTTATTAGGACAGCCTAACTTTAGGGTTCCCTCAGAAACGCGTCAAGGGCGCCCCAGGGGGCGGAAACGGGGAGCAAGGGGGGTGGTCTGGCGGAAGGAGTCCGCCCTCAGGGAGCGCGCGGGTGGCCGAAGTCGAGGCGGCCCTCCAGGGGGCTCGAAGGTTCGGCGTGGAAGCGCAGCGGGATCCGACCCGCCCGGCGCGCCGCGAACCCCGCCTCGACGGCCAGGCGCATGGCGCGGGCCATGGCGACCGGGTCGTGTGCCCGGTTCACCGACGTGGCGACGAGCACGCCGTCGCAGCCGAGCTCCATGGCCAGGGCGGCGTCGGAGGCGGTGCCGATGCCCGCATCGAGGATGACCGGGACATCGACCGACGCGCGGAGCAGGGCGATGTTGTGGGGATTGCGGATGCCCAGGCCGCTGCCGATGGGCGAACCCAGCGGCATGACCGCGGCGCAGCCCACCTGCTGCAGCCGCAGCGCGAGGACCGGGTCGTCGTTGGAGTACGGCAGCACCACGAAGCCGTCCTCGGCGAGTTGCTCGGCCGCGCTCAGGAGCTCGACCGCGTCCGGCAGGAGCGTGTGGTCGTCGGCGACCACCTCGAGCTTGACCCACTCCGTGCCGAACGCCTCGCGGGCCAGCTTCGCCGTCAGCACCGCCTCGGACGCGGTGGCGCAGCCGGCGGTGTTCGGCAGCACCCGCACTCCGAGCTCATCGAGGAGCGAGAGCAGCGCGCCCCGGCCCGTCGTCTCGATGCGCCGCACCGCGACCGTGGCCAGTGCGGTGCCCGAGGCCTCCAGGGCGGCCCGCAGCGCATCGAGGCTCGTCATGCCGCCCGTGCCGACGAGGAGCCGCGACGGTAGGCGCTCGCCGGCGATGCAGAGGGCGTCGGCGTCGGCGTCGCCGCCGCCTGTCACCGGAGCGTCACCGGTCGTCACGGGAACGAAGATACTCCGGGGCCCGCCTATGGTGGCTCGGTGCCGGACCCGACGGACGCGACGGACCAGACGGACCCGATGGACGGGTCGGACCAGACGCCGCCGACCGCGCTCACCATCGCGGGCTCCGACTCGGGAGGCGGCGCCGGGGCCCAGGCGGACCTCAAGACGTTCGCGGCGCTACGCGTGCACGGCACCTCCACGTTGACCGCGGTCACGGCGCAGAACACGGCCGAGGTGCGCGGGGTGGTGGCGCTCGACCCGGCCTTCGTGCGCCAGCAGGTCGAGACCGTGCTCGATGACCTCGGGGTGCGCAGCGTCAAGACGGGCATGCTGGCGAACGGGCCGATCGTCGAGGAGGTGGCCAGCCTCGCCGCCGGCGGGCGCCTCCCCCGGCTCGTCGTCGACCCGGTCCTCGTCTCCTCCACCGGGCACCCCCTGATGGAGCCCGAGGGCGTCGTCGCCTACCTCGAGGCACTCCTCCCCCACGCGCTGGTCACCACGCCGAACCTGCCGCGAGGCGGCCATTCTCGGCGACACCTCCGTCGAGGCCCTCGAGACGGTGGCGGCCCGGGTGGCGGTCGCGGAGCGGATCCGGGCGACGGGCGCCCGGTACGTGGTCGTCAAGGGCGGCCACCTCAGCGACTCGGCCGACGACGTCGTGGCCGGCCCCGACGGCACGACCGTGCTGGCGGGGACTCGGGTGGCCACCGGCAACGACCACGGGACCGGCTGCTCCCTCTCGGCGGCGATCGCCGCGCTCCTGGCCAGGGGGTCCACGGTGCCCAACGCCATCGAGGAGGCCAAGGCCTTCGTGGCGCGCGCGCTGGCCGGCTCGGCCACCTGGCACCTGGGCGCCGGGCATGGGCCCCTCGACCATTTCGGGTGGTCGGGGCCGCCGTAGGCTGGCCTTGCCATGACGCTGCACGAGACCGACACCGGGTGGCGGGACGACGGGGTCCCGGCGCCGCCCGGACGCCCTCCGGGGACCGAGCCGGGGACCCGGACCGAGCCGCCTCGGCGTCCGCCCACTCCGGGCGGCTTCTCCATCCGGCCCGCCATGGTCGTGCTCGGTCTGGCCACGCTCATCCTGGTCGTGTTCGTGACCATCGGCATCGTGACCTCGCAGTCGCCGGCCCCTGTCCGCACCACCTCGGTGCCCGTCGTCGTGTCGGGGTCCTCGCTGAAGGCCGAGTCGGCCGCGGGCCTCCTCGGGCCGATCGTCACCGGCGGTGAGCCACCGACGAACATCCTCAACGCGGTCTTCGTCCCCGCGGGCTCGGTGCGGGAGTCCCATCAGAACACCAGCGCAGGCTCGGGCCAGTTCGACGCCCAGGTGAGCTTCCGCGCCGACGCCACCCAGGCCGAGGTGCTCTCCTTCTTCGCGGCCGTCATGAAGCAGCAGGGCTGGCAGGTCTTCGACCAGGGCCCCGCGGCGAACGCGACCAACACGCTCGAGGTCCTCGGCAAGCTCGCCGGCACCGACGGGTACTACTGGGAGATGGGGGCGACCATCCCCCCGACGACGTTCGGCAAGGGCGCGCCACCCACCGGTGCGACGCCCTTCACCGTTCGCCTGTTCCAGGAGGACGACGAGTCGTCGTAGCCGTTCGGCTTCGGCGATGCTTCAGTACGGGCTCGTCGATGTCTCGGTGTCAGTGGGCGGCGCCGGACAGCGCCGACTTGCTCTCGCGGTCGCCCTCGGCGAGTACCGCGTCGGCCGGCGGCGCCGACCGGCCGGAGGGTTCGGCCAACAGGTAGGCCCAGACCAAGAAGTTGACCGGGTAGAGCAGGTAGCCCACCCGCGGGTTCGGCGCCAGCAGGATGAGCACCGCCAGGACGATCCCGGAGATCGTGCACACCTCCGACACGGTCTGGGGCGGATGGCGGTAGAGATGACGAGCGAGGAGCACCGCCAGCACGAGGCCGACCGACAGCGGCAGGGCGCGGCTCAACGACGGGAACGCACTCACGAGCACGTGGCCGGGGAGGGCGCTGGCGGCGGTCGAGGGAATGGCGCTCAACCCGAGCGGGAAGAGCACGACGTCGTCGATCAGCGCGAACGGGCCGCGCAGGGCGAAGGGAAAGATGGTCGGGACGGCCACCACGAGCATGCCGGCGAGCATCGAGATCGGCCGGCGCTCTCCGTTGCGGCCGCGCGCCGCGAACAGCCCGAGCGCGGCCAACGGCCAGGCGGTGAACTTCATCGCCGAGGCGATGCCGAACACCAGACCTGACGCGAAGGGTTGTCGCCGTTGCGCCAGCACCACCGCGAGGAGAAGGAACGCGACCACCGGGATGTCGTCCCCCCCTGTGGCGAGAGGGAGCGACGCCAGGGGCAAGATGACCAGCGCCTGCAACGCGCGGATCTTGCGTCGGCCGTCGGCGCGGCAGAGGTAGAGCGCGAAGGCCGAAACCCCCAGGGTGGTGAGGCAGAAGAAGATGCGGGCGTCACTGAGGCCGTTGTTGGGCCAGATGTCGCTCGGGATCCCCGCCACCGCCATGAGCGGGAGATAGGGCAGGAAGCCGGCGTAGTCCGGCTCGCCGGGCGCGTGGTACGGCACGGCATGCGGCAGGCGAACCAGCGTGTGATAGGGGTCCTGTCCCCGCACCAGATCCTGGCCACCGACCTCGACCGTGACGACCTCGGGCTGCTGGTGCGACCCGGCGACGCCGTCGAAGCGCCACAGGATCTCGAAGCCGAGCGGGATCGCCAGTGCGCCGGCGAACACCAAGACGGCCACGACGATGCGCGCCACCCAGGCCCGATGATGTTGGCGGGGCGTCAGCGCGCCGGCCGCTTGACGCCGACGGGCCCGCTGCACCACCACGGTGAGCACGGTCGAGACCACCGCGCCGAAGACGAACGGCAGCAGCGCCATGCGGCCCCAGACCTGGTACAGCGCGTTGGTCGACGTGAGGATGGTCAGCAGGGCGAACAGCGCGCTGGCCCCGTACAAGAGCGCGTCCCCGGACTCCGGGGAGATGGCCTTCACCCGCTCGAAGGCACGACGGCACGCGGCCGTCAGACCGCTGGGCCATGTCGGGATCGTCGTCGTAGAAGCAGTCGGCATGGGTGTCTCGAAAGCCTCGCACACGGGGGCATCGGTGGCAGCGAACCCCGGCAAATCTTAGAGGCGCAGCTCCTCGAGGTAGAACGCCAGTTCGGCCGCCAGACATGCGGTCAGCGTGTCGGCCCGGCGGAAACCGTGTCCCTCCCCCTCGAAGAAACGCAGGTCGCAGCGGGTCCCCACGGCGTCGAGGGCATCGCGCATGCCCTCGGCCTGCGCTGGGGGCACGATCGGGTCCTCGCTCCCCTGGAGGAGCAGCACGGCACCATCCATGGCGGCGGCCCGCCGCAGGGGCGAGCGCTCCTCGTACAGTCCTTCGTCCCGGGGCAAGGGGCCGATGAGACGGTCGGTGTAGTGCGCCTCGAAGTCGTGGGTCGTGGCGACCAGGCCCATCAGGTCCGTCACGCCGTACCAGGACGCACAGGCGGCGAACCCCTCACCCGACGCCAGCGCGTTCAGGGCGGTCATGCCCCCGGCGCTGCCGCCCCGCACCGCCATGCGCCGCGGGTCGACGTCACCCCGGGCGGCGAGGTGCAGCGCCGCGTCGAGGCAGTCCTCGGCGTCGGCCACGCCCCATTGGCCCCACAGGGCGCACCGGTAGGCACGGCCGTATCCGGCGCTCCCCGAATAGTCGACACAGGCGACGGCGAAGCCGCGTGTCGTGAAGAACTGCAGCGTCAGATCCAGGCCGGGCTGGCACGACGACGTCGGACCCCCGTGGCACCACGTCACGAGCGGCGGCGTGGTGCCGGCCGGGCCCTTCGTCGCGCCCAGGGTCGGGCGGTAGAGCGTTGCGTGCACGGGCCTCCCGGAACGCCCGCGCAGGGAGAAGGCCTCGCCGCGGGCCACGTCCCGCTGGGCCAGGACCTGCGCGGGCGGCGGGCGCAGGGGCCGCGGCGCCTCTCCGCGGGCGCAGACCCAGACGTTCGACGGTGCCTCCGGCGTCGTCCCGATGACCGCGATGCCCTCGCGGTGGGCGCACACCGCGGAGACGGAGACGCAGGGTTGCTCGAGCCGCTCCGGTGCCATCGAGGCGGGGGCCCTCGGCGGGAGTAGCACAAGGGCGTCGCGGCCCACGGCGGTCACGCGGGCGACGAAGGTGCCGTCGACCAGTTCAGCCATGGTCGACTGCCCGAGCACCCAGTCCGGCCCGTGGAACTCGGCCTCGAGGTGGCTCAGCTTGCGGGCGGGCGGCGCCTCGCCCGGCTCGCCCGAATGGGCGTAGGGCTGCCACCACCCGTCGCGGTCCGAGACGAAGCGCAACGTGCCGTCGCCCGCCCACCGCGGCTGCCCTACCGACTCGCCCGGCCCGCCCGCGACCGGCCACGGCGCACCCTCCGCCTCGAGCGCGGGGCCCGCGGGGCCGGGGCGCTGCCGCAACCCGGCCACCAGGACGACCGATGCGTCCCACGACATGTCGGGGTGGTCCCACGCCACCACCGCCAGGCGGGCGCCCGTCGGGTGGACCCGGGGCTGCCCGTAGAAGTCGTGTCCTTCGACGAGCGTGCACGGGCCGGGCTCCGCCCGGCGCGTCGAGAGCGCGACGACGCTGCGCTGCGGCCGCACCGCGCCTCGTCGGTGCACCTCGCGCACCGCCAGGATCCAGTCCCCGTCGGCCGTCGCGCTCAGCCCGCCGTGATTGTGGACCTCACCCTCGGGCGGTGCCGCGGTCAGCGCGCGCAGCGTGGCTGACCCGGGCCGGCCCGGCCCACCGGCGCCGTCGCAGAACCAGACCCTCTGGTCGGCCAGGTCCACGTAGGCGAAGGCGCCGGCCTCCCGGCCCGGCACGATGCACACCGCTGCGCCGCCGTACTCGTGCACGCGGCTGCGGATGCTGACCTCCGGCGGCGAATGGTCGGTGAGGCCGTCCGCGCCGGAGCGCACCATGACGACGCGACCGGCCTCGGCGGGCCGCGACTCGAGCCAGTAGAGCGCGTCGCCGTCGGAACAGAGGTCGGAGAGGGACACCTTGGCCCGGGCGACGTCGGCCGCCGCGATCGGCGAATCCCAGCGCCCGTAACCTGCCGTTGTGGCCATGGTGCGAACGTACCCGGTGGAGAAGGCGACGCCCGATGGAGCAGGCGCCGCCCTCTACAGTGAGCCGATGCGCTTCCCCGCCTACGTGCTGTCGAAGTCGGGCGAGGTCATCCGTCCCGCGGTCGTCGAGCTCGGCGACGACGACCTCCCGCAAGGCGACGTGCTGGTACGGGTCGAGTGGTCGGTGATCAACTTCAAGGACGCCATGGTCACGCGCCAGGGCAACCGGGTGGCCCGTTCGTTCCCGCTCGTCCCTGGGGTGGAGTTGGCGGGCACCGTCGAGGAGAGCTCGAGCCCGGACTTCACCCCAGGCCAGCGGGTGCTGGTCCAGGGTTACGACCTCGGCGTGGCCCATCACGGCGGCTTTGCGGGCTACGCCCGCGTCCCGGCCGACTGGGTGGTGCCGCTGCCCGATGCGCTGAGTTGCCGCAACGCCGTCATCATCGGGGTGGCGGGCTTCACGGCGCTCCTGTCGCTGCGGAGCCTGACGCAACACGGCACCACCGTCGATGACGGGCCCATCCTGGTGACCGGGGCGTCCGGAGGCGTCGGCAGCGCCGCCGTCGCGCTCCTCGCGAACGAGGGCTACGAGGTGGTGGCGTCGTCGGGCAAGACCGCGGAGCACGAGTACCTGAAGGTTCTCGGCGCATCACGCGTCATCGGCCGCCAATTCACCGAGAACGACGGGCGCACGCTCGGCCCGCAGCTCTGGGGCGGTGTCGTGGACTGCGTCGGTGGCACGGCGCTGGCCGAGGCGTTGCGCACCGTCCGTTACGGCGGCGCCGTCGCGGCGAGCGGCCTGACCGGCGGCAACAACCTGTCCACGACCGTCTATCCGTTCATCATCCGCGGCGTCGCCCTCCTCGGCGTCGACACGGTCATGACCCCCATCGGCGAGCGCCGGGCCCTGTGGGCGGACCTGGCCGGGTCGTTCCCGCTCGAGCGCTGCGAGGACATGGTGCACGAGGAGATCGGCCTCGACGGTCTCACCGCAGCCCTCGACCGCATGATCGACGCGGCGGTACGGGGCCGGGTCCTCGTCGCACCGGGGAGCTGAACCCCCCACCAGGGACCCCGGCGTCGGGGTCCGGGTCCGGGTCCTGAGGTCCTACGACCCACTGTAGACCGGCGAGACGTGCACGGTCCCGTTGTTGCAGGGATCGATCGCCAACGCGAAGTTGGCCGAACCGGTCGTGGCGCCCGGCATCGTCACCGAGGCCGCCTCCGAGGTCGGACAGCTCGTCTCGGAGCCGACGGGCACGTCGGAGAACTGGTAGGCGAACTGCGCGGTTCCCGCGGGGGCGAGGGTGACTGCCGCGGGCGCGCCGTCGGCCGGAGGCGAGATGCTCACCGTGAGACCGTTGACCACCGTGACGGTGAGCGGTGCCCCGCTCCCGGAGAAGAGCGCCAGAATCGGGTAGCCGTTGACGGTGCACGGGGTCGACCCGGTGTTCGTGACGGTCACCGTTCCCGTGATCGTGCCGGCCGCTCCCTGCCCCTGGCCCGAGGTCGCCGAGATGTGGTTGCACCCCGCCGCCGACGCACCCGTGGTGCTCGTGGTGCTCGGTACGGAGGTGTTGCCCGACGGTGCGCTCGTGGTGGTCCGCTGCTGCTGCCGCGTCGTCGAGGTGGTGGTGCTGTTCGGCGCGTTGGAGCTGCTGCAGGCCGCGAGGACGAAGGCGCACGCCAGCAAGGCGAGCGCCCAACGGGAGGAGGTCACCCTTCGAAGTCCTCCGGGCGCACGGAGTCGAGGAACTGGCGGAACTGCCCGACCAACTCGTCAGGCGTGTCGTCCTCTTCCTCCTCGACGTCGAGGGCCAGGATGATCCCCTCGGACTCCATGAGCTCGTCGGAGACGAAGAGCGGGGTCTCGGTGCGCACCGCCACCGCCACCGCGTCGGAGGGTCGGCTCGAGACGACGGTCCGCTCCTCGCCACGCACCAGGTGCATCTCGGCGTAGTACGTCTGGGAGCGCAGCTCCGTGATGATGACCCGCTCGACGTTGATGTCGAGGGCCCCGAGCATGTCCTTCATGAGGTCGTGCGTGAGCGGGCGCGGCATGGTGACGCCCTGCAGTGCGTAGGCGATGGCCGTTGCCTCGGGGCTCCCGATGAAGATCGGCAGCGTGCGTCCCTCGCCCTCGGTCTCCTGGAGGAGGAGCACCGGTGTGTTCGACTGCAGGTCCACCCTGACGGCTCGGAGAAGCACACGGACCATGACTGAAATGTAGCGCCCGATCCCGGGCTTGCGTCACCCCCCCAGGTGCCTGCGCAGGGCCGAGCGCACCAGCGTGGCCCGCATGGACTGGCCGAGTCCGGCCAGCTCATCGGCCGCCTCCATGGCCCGCTGGCGGGACTCGGGGTTCCGCTGCCGGAGCAAGGGGATGACCACCTGCTCGATGAGGCCCATCTCACGGTCGGCGCCGTTGCGGTACAGGCGCAGGTGGCGCGGCTCGATCCCGAACGCCCGGAAGGACGCAGCCAGGTTCGCCACGGTGAGGGCTTCCTCGTCATAGGTCGCGATGCCCGCCACCATCACCGACTCGAGCAGCCCGAAGGACACGAGGCCGGCCAGCTCCTCCGACGTGAGCCCGCTCGCCGCCGCCAGCTCCTCCGCGGTCAGGCTCGCTCCCGTCACCACGCCGGCCGCAATGGTGCCGGCGCTCCCCGCGATGGCGCCGGCCCGGGCGCCGGTTCCCCCGCCCTTGTCCGAGGCATGGGCCGGGCCCTTGCGTGCCCGCGCTTCTCTGCCTCCGGTCCCTCCGGTACGCGCAGCCGACTCCGCCGCCTCGGCCTGCGCCTCCGCCGCCGCACCGGCCCGCGTCGGCGCCTCGGCGCCGGCGGGCAGGGAAGCCCCGTTGCCCCCGTCCTCGCGCGCTCCGGCGCGAGCGGACGCCGCGCGCTCGGGACGGTGGCCACCCGCGGTGGTGGTGCGCGGTGCGGGCTGCACCAGCTCCGGGCCCGGCGCGGCCGCGGCGCCGGCGCCGGCCGAGGCGGCGGCGGCTGGCGCACCCTGCTCGCCGTCGCCAACGACAGGGAGCCCACGGCGCGCCTGCACCTCCTCGGGCAGCCGGGCGGTCCGACGGGAGGCATCGGCCAGGATCCGCGCCATCGCCTCCTCGTCGGCCTTGGTCGGTTGCTGCGCCGCCGCGCCCACCGGGGCCGGCGTCGGCGACCCCGTGTCGGCCCGGGAGGGAGCGTGGCGGGCCTGCTTGCCGTTCGGGGGGTCCGCCACGGGGTCCTCCAGCTCCCCGCTGGCCAACCGGTCCCGGATCACCTTGAGGGGCAGGAAATGCTCCCGCTGCTGCCGGAGCACCCAGCGCAGGCGCTCCACGTCGTGGTCGAAGAACTTCCGGTAACCCGACGGCGACCGCTCCGGGTTGACCAGGCCCTGGGACTCGAGGAACCGGATCTTCGAGATGGTGACGTCGGGGAACTCCTCCCTGAGCAGCGTCAGAACGTCCCCGATCGAGAGGTAGGTGCGGCTGCTCACTCGTTCCCAGCCACGAGGTAGACGAGCTTGAACTTGCCGATCTGCACTTCGTCGCCGGGCGCGAGCCGTACCTCGTCGATCCGCTCCCGGTTCACGTAGGTGCCGTTCAACGAGCCCACGTCCCGTACGGAGTAGGCGCCGTCGTCGACGGGCGAGATCTCCACGTGGCGGCGCGAGACGGTGATGTCGTCCAGGAAGATGTCGCTCTCGGGGTGACGGCCCGCACGGACCACGTCCTCGCCGAGGAGGTAGCGCGCCCCGATGTTGGGGCCCCGGGTGACGACGAGCACGCCGGCGCCGTGCGGCACCTCCACCAAGGTGACATCGGGCGGGTCCTCGGAGGTCTCCGCCTCTTCGGTGGGGCGGAGGGTGATGGTGGCGTCATCGCCGTCCGCGAGCAGCGCTTGACCGCACGACGAGCAGAAGTTGACGCCTTCGGGGTTCTTGTGCCCGCAGTTGTGACAGAACACGACGTCCACGGTACCCCACCCCACGCCGCGCTTCTCCTGCCTGCATACGATGCCTGACCGTGCTGCTCAGTCCGCCGTCAGCTCGCCGTAGGCGACGGCGTCGAGCAGGCCCGAGGTGTCCGCGCCCCCGGCGAGCTCGAGCTCGCAGATCCACCCCTCCCCGTACGGGTCCTGGTTGATCCGCTCGGGCCCCTCGGCCAGCGCGTCGTTCACCGCGGTGATGGTCCCGGCCACCGGTGCGTAGATCTCCGACACCGACTTCGTCGACTCCACCTCGCCGAGTTGTCCTCCGACCTCGATCACGCTGCCGACCGCGGGCAGGTCGACGAAGACGATGTCGCCCAGCGCGTCCTGGGCGTAGTCGGTGATACCGATACGCACGTGTGTTCCCTCCGCGCGCACCCACTCGTGCTCGGCCGAGTAACGCAAGTCCTCGGGGATATTCATGGGGAGCGACCATATCGGACCGCCAACCGATTCGCAGATGGCGCGTCTACGCCGACATCCCCTCGATCCGCTTCGCGTACGCCGAGGCCAGGGCCTCCGACGCGAGCAGGTCGGCACCCTCGGCCCAGACGTGTGTCACCGGGTTCTCGGGGTCGGGCACGACCAGTGCCCAGCCGTCGTCGGACACCACCTTGATCCCGTCGACCAGGACGAGTTGCGATTCGTCCTCGCTGAGCTGCTCGATCAGGGTCCGCATGATCAGCCCCTTCTGCTCGAGGGGCGACGGAACCTCCAGGTGGACGATGGGCATCGCTGGCGCCGCGTCGACGATCTCGGCCAGGGAGGTCGTGCTCCGCGCCAGCAGGGAGACGAGGCGCGTCAGCGCGGCCGATGCGTCGAAGGCCGGGAGGAAGGACGGGAACACGTACCCGCCACGTTGGTCCGACGCGAACGCCACGCCACCCGACGCGGCGACCTCGAGCAATCCCGACGATGAGAGTGGCGCGAGACGGACCTCGATGCCGCGCGCCGCGCACCGCCGCAGCACACGGTCGGACGCGGTCACCGGGAGGACGACGCGCGACGCCTCCCCCACGGCGGCGGACAACTCGATGAACACCAGCACCGCCTCGTCGTGGCTCAGCACGCGACCGGTCCCGTCGATCAGCGTGAGCCGCTCGCCGCCGGCATCGATCACCGCGCCGAGATCGGCACC
The DNA here is from genome assembly GCA_963788585.1 of uncultured Acidimicrobiaceae bacterium. GTDB lineage: Bacteria > Actinomycetota > Acidimicrobiia > Acidimicrobiales > RAAP-2 > Bog-473. The sequence continues at coordinate 90,704 of CAWBHA010000006.1, read as the reverse complement.
CGACCCGCGCGCCGCGTCGGCGACGCGCGCCTCGCTGGCGGAGCGGTCGATCGAGATCATGCCCGGCGTCTGCGCAAAGGGGTTGATGCTGAGCACGTCGACGCCGACCTTCGAGAGTAGGTTGGGCATGACCAGGCTGGTCGCACCGTAGGAGAGGTCGAGCACCAACTTGACCTGACGCTCGGCGTCGGGCCGCAGGCCGAAGGCCTCGACCATGTCTTCCGTGTAGAGCTCGATCGTGCGCGGCGAGAAATCGATGTCGCCGATCTCGCCCGCCGTGACCCGGCGGAATTCCTCGCGGTGGTACATGCGCTCGACCCGGCGCTGGTCGCTCTCGGAGAGGTCGATGCCGCGCTGGTCGAAGAACCGGATGACGACCGACTGAGGGTCGTCGGGATTCAGCCGCACGGTCAGCCCGGCCCGGTTGCCCCGCATGCGCACGTGGTGGCACGTCACGGGGACGGTCGCCAGCTCGAGGTCGTTGACGTTCACGCCGACCGAGTTGCACCCCACCATGAGGGCGCGCTTGAGCACGCGGGCGGTACGGCTCGTGTCGCGTGAGGCCGTGATGGACGTCCCCTTCTCGAATCCCGACGCCCACGCCTTGGCCAGGCGGACGGCGAGCTCCGGGCTGATGTCGACGTTGGCGATGCCCTCCACGCCCTCGGCGCCGAACAGGGTGCGGGCCCCGCCGGACTCCCAGACGATGGAGGCGTTCACCTGGGCGGAGGCCTCGACCACCTTGTAGGGGTAGACCTTCACGTCGCTGCGCAGCTCGGCGTGCGCACCGACCAGGCAGCCCTCGCCGACCACGGCTCCCGGCTCGACACGGGCGCCGACCCGCAGGTCGCAGGAGCGTCCCAGCACGGCGCCCTCGACCCGCACGGACGGACCGAGGTACGAGTTCTCGCCGATGACCGAGCGCTGCAGCTCGACCCGGGCCGCCACCTGCGCGTTGGCGCCGAGGGTCGTGTAGGCCCCGAGCACCGCGTCGTGATCGATGGTGCAGTTCTCCGCGATGAACGTCGGCGAGTCGATGCGCACCGACGGGTCGATGGACGAGTCACGGCCCACCCAGATGCCCGGGCGCAGTTCGAACCCGGACACGTCGACCTCGACCTTCCCGTCGAGGATGTCCTCGTGCGCCTTGAGGTACGCCGCCGTGGTGCCGACGTCCTCCCAGTAGCCGTCGGCGACATAGCCGTAGAGGGGTTCGCCGGCCTCGAGGACCGCCGGGAAGACCTCACTGGAGAAGTCCACCGCACGCCCCTCGGGGATACGGTCGAAGATCTCCGGTTCGAGCACGTAGATGCCGGTGTTGATCGTGTCGCTGAACACCTGGCCCCACCCCGGCTTCTCGAGGAAGCGCTCGATCGTGCCGTCCTCGTGGGTGATGACGATGCCGAACTCGAGCGGGTTCTCCACCGCGCTGAGGGCGATGGTGGCGAGGGCCTGGTTCTTGTCGTGGAAGGCGATGACCGAGGTGAGATCGATGTCGGTGAGCACGTCGCCCGAGATCACCAAGAAGCGCTCCGTGAGCTGCTCGCGCGCGTTGCGCACCGATCCGGCCGTCCCGAGCGGTGTCTCCTCGGTCGCGTATGCCATCCGCACGCCGAGCTCGCTGCCGTCGCCGAAGTAGCTGCGGATGGCGTTGGGCAGGAAGGCGACGGTCACGACGATGTCGGTGATCCCGTGCCGCCGCAGGAGCGACACGATGTGCTCCATCATCGGCCGCCCCACCAAGGGCAACATGGGCTTGGGCAGGTTCGACGTCTGGGGCCGCAGCCGCGTGCCCTCGCCGCCGGCCATGATCACCGCCTTCACGCGTGACTCCCGTTGACGCGGTGCTCGTGCTCCAGGCCGGGCTCCGCCTCACGGCTCCGCCTCGCCGCCCTGCCGTCGCGCAACGCCTTTCTGGCGGGGCCGATGTAGCTGCCCGCGGCATACCACGCCAGTGCCAGGCCGACGCTGCCGGTGACCCACGCGATCACCTTGATCGGCTGTTGCCACGACGCATCGCCGTAGCCCAACAAGAACGTCGGGTAGGCGAACATCAGCCCGAACGTGCCCGCCTTGCCCACCCACAACACGTCGATGCGCGCGGCGCCGAGTGAGGCCAGCGCCAACACCATGACCGACACGAGCACCTCGCGAGCGATGGTGGCGATGCCGAACCACAGCGGCACGGCGCCGTAGACCAGGATCGAGATGACGGCCGTGCCCACCAGTAGGCGGTCGGCCAAAGGGTCGAGCACCTTGCCCAGAGTGGAGACCTGGCCGAAGCGCCGCGCGACGTAGCCGTCGATCCAGTCGGTGGCACCCAGCACGGCGAGCAGGATGGCGGCCGCCGTCTGCTCGGAGGCACCGAAGAGCAGCCACAAGAAGAGGGGGAGGCACAAGAGACGCACCATCGTGACGACGTTGGGCACGGTGAAGATGCGGTCCAAGCCGTCGTCGTCCACGCCGCAAGTGTACGGGAGCGCCACCCGGCGGCTCCGTCCTCGTTGTGCCAGAGTGGGCAGAGTGCCGCGATTCGAACCGTTCCAGGGTCTGCGCTATCGGCCCACGCGTGCGCCCATCGCCCAGGTCATCGCGCCGCCCTACGACGTCATCAGCTCGACCGAGCGCGTGCACCTCGCCTCGCGCAACCCGGCCAACGCCGTGCTGGTGGAGCTGCCCGAAGCCGACCTGACCCGCCGCCGCGACCGCTACGCCGTGGCGACCGAGCTGTTCACCCGCTGGCAGGCGGAGGGAATCCTGGTCGCCGACCCCGAGCCCAGCCTCTACCCCTACCGGATGACGGACACCTCGGGTCGCACGACCACCGGCGTGATCGGGGCACTGGGGTTGTCCGAGCCCGGTGCCGAGAGCGACATCCTCCCGCACGAGCAGACCCTGCCCAAGCCCAAGAGCGACCGCTTGGATCTCCTCCGGGCGACGCGGGCCAACCTGTCCCCCATCTGGGGCCTCTCGATGGCGGTGGGCGTGACGGCCACCTTCGACCCGACCGACGACGAGCCGGTGGCCGACGCCTACGACGACGAGGGGGTGCGCCACCAGCTGTGGGTCCTCAGCGACCGCGACGCCGTGGCCGCCGTGCGTGACGCCATGGCCGTTGCGCCGGTGGTCCTGGCCGACGGGCACCACCGTTACGAGACCGCCCGGGCGTACCAGGCCGAGTGCCGTGCGGCCAACGGAGGGGTGCCCGGGCCCTACGACCTCGTCATGGCCCTCCTGGTGGAGCTGGCCGAGGACCAGCTCACGGTGGGCGCCATCCACCGCACCGTGAGCGGCCTCCCCGAGGATTTCGACCTGGTCGACGCACTCGGCCGCTGGTTCGACGTCGTGCGCGCCGGGGCGGCCGACGAGCGGACGCTCGGTGCCCTGGCCGACTCCAATTCGCTCGCCCTCGTGACGGGCGGCCAGGCCTATCTGCTCCTCCCCCACCCCGACCTGCAGGAGCGTCCCGGCAACGACCTCGACTCGAACCTCCTCGCCTCCGTCCTCGAGGAGTTGCCGCCCCACGAGGTCATGCACCGCCACAGCGTCGCCGAGGCGGTGGAAGCCCTGGCGGAGGGCGAGGGCCAGGCGGCCTTCCTGCTCCGCCCCGTCACGGTGAAGCAGATCGACGAATGGGCCAACGAGCGCCGGCGCATGCCCCCCAAGACCACCTTCTTCAGCCCCAAGCCCAGGACCGGGATGGTGTTCCGGTCCCTCGACCTCCCCTGAGGAACGCGCCATGCACGACGCCGTGACCGTCCACATGTCCGCCCCACCCGAGCAGGTGTGGGACCTGGTCAGCGATGTGACGCGGATCGGGAGCTACAGCCCCGAGACCTTCGAGGCCCAATGGGTCGACGGCGCCACCGGCCCGGCCGTCGGGGCCCGCTTCCGCGGGCACGTGAGACGCAACGGCAGGGGCCCCGTCTACTGGACCACGTGCACCGTCACCGAGTGCGAGCCCGGCAAGACGTTCGCCTTCGGGGTCGGGTCCCCGGGCAAGACACCCCTGAACGTATGGCGCTACGACATCACGCCCGCCGGCGACGGCAGCGACGTCACGGAGTCCTTCACGCTCCGGCCCACCCGGTCGCTGCGCCTCTACTGGGCGCTGCTCGGGTGGGCGCGGGGCAAGACGAACCGCAACGGGATGCGCACGACGCTCGAGCGCATCCGCGACGAGGTCGAGCGCCGGCCGGCCGTGAGTTGATCGGACCGGATCGGAACTGATCGGAATGACACGCGGACGGACAGTCGGGATAATGCTTGGGACGACGGTTGGATCGTCGGTTCGATCGACGGTTGGGTCGGCGGTTCGATCGACCGTTCGATCGACGAAGGGATGGCCCCATGGATGAGGGTCGACCCATCTCGTACATGGCGCTGGAGGTCGGGACGCCCGTCCTGAGCTCCTCGGGAACGGAGTTCGGCAAGGTCGAGCACGTGTTGCAGATACCGGAGCTCGACCTCTTCGACGGGCTCGCGGTGAAGACGCACCACCACGGCCTCCGTTTCGTCGATCGCGACCAGGTCGTCGACATCACGACGGCGGCGGTGCGTTCGTCGATCTCCGACGACGAGGTGGACGCGCTGCCGGCACCCAAGGGGGCCCTGGTGCTCCACCCCGACACGGCCCATGACGAGGGCCCGTCGCTGACGGCACGCTGGGGGCGGCTCTTCGGCCGCGAGCACTGGAAGGAGCTCGAGTAGCGAAGGCGCTCGAGGAGGCCGTGCCGCCCCATCGACCTCTCGCCGACCCGGTTGGCCCAGTCGACCTAGTCGACCGTCCAGCTCGAGCCCGACCGCAACAGCGTGCCGAGGTCGCCCAGACCGCGCTTCTCCTGGGCGTCGTTGATCTGCTCGGCCATCTGCGTGCCGTACTCGGGACGCTCGACGGCGCGGAAGACCCCGATCGGCGTCGGCTCGTAGGGGCCCCGGGCCAGCCGGGACAGCGCGAAGGCGAGGCCGGGGTCGTCGCGCTTCTCGTCGTGCACGAGGAGGGCGTCCCGGCCCACCTCGGCCACCGACACGATCTCGAGGCTGCCGTCGGACCGCTGGACCACGCCGCGCTCCTCGCCCTGCGCGCCGAAGGCGATGGGCTGCCCGTGCTGGAGCGGGATGAGCATGCTCGCCCGGGCGTCGCGACTGGTGATCTTCTCGAACGCGCCGTCGTTGAAGACGTTGCAGTTCTGCAGCACCTCGACGAAGGCGGCGCCGTCGTGCTCGTGGGCCCGGCGGAATGTCTCCTGCATGTGGGCGCGGTCCATGTCGTGGGTGCGTGCGACGAAGGTGGCCTCGGCGCCGAGGGCGAGTGAGACCGGGTTGAACGGCGTGTCGACAGAGCCGAACGGGGTGGACTTGGTGACCTTGGCCACCTCGGAGGTCGGCGAGTACTGCCCCTTCGTCAAGCCGTAGATCTGGTTGTTGAACATCAGGATGTTCAGACGCACGTTGCGGCGGAGCGCGTGGATCAGGTGGTTCCCGCCGATGGAGAGCGCGTCGCCGTCACCCGAGATGACCCAGACGTCCAGGTCGGGGCGCGTCGTGGCCAAGCCGGTGGCGATGGCCGGCGCCCGACCGTGGATGGAGTGCATCCCGTAGGTGTTCATGTAGTACGGGAAGCGTGCGGCGCAGCCGATGCCGGAGAGGAACACGGTGTTCTCCCGCCGCACACCCAGGTCGGGCATGAGCATCTGGACGGCGGCCAGGATGGAGTAGTCACCACAGCCGGGGCACCAGCGCACCTCCTGGTCGCTCGTCCAGTCCTTACGGTTGGTGACGGGCACAGCCGTGGCTGTGGCCGTGGCTGTAGCAGTGGCGGTGGCGCCGTTGGCGCCGCCCGTGCCGTTCGCGCGGCCGTTGTGGTCGGCCGAGCCGTTGGACTCGCTCATGACTTCCCTCCGAGCAGCGCGGTGATGGCTGCCTCGATCTCGCCGACGCGGAACGGGACGCCCTGCATCTTGGACATCGTCTGTGCGTCGACCAGGAACTCGGCTCGCAGGATGCGGCTCAACTGACCGAGGTTGACCTCGGGCACGAGGATCTGCGCGTAGCGGTCCAGGACCTCACCGAGGTTGGGCGGGAGCGGGTTCAGGTGCCGCAGGTGGACGTGCGCCGCCTTCATGCCCCGGGCCCGGACCCGCTTCACCCCGGCGAAGACGGCGGCGTAGGTGGAACCCCAGCTCACCAGCAGCAGCTGTGCGTCCCCCGTCTCGTCGTTCACCTCGACGGGCGGGATGTCGGCGGCGATGCCGGCGATCTTGTCGCGCCGCAGGTGCACCATGCGCTCGTGGTTGATGCCCTCGTAGGAGACGTTCCCGCTGCCGTCCTCCTTCTCCAGGCCGCCGATGCGGTGCTCGAGGCCGGGCAGGCCGGGCGGCGCCCAGGGACGCGCCAGCGTGTCGGGGTCGCGGACGTAGGGCTGGAAGGACTCGGTGCCGTCCGCCTCGACGTGGTTCGGCGCGGCGGCGAACTCCGGGTCGATCGCCTCGAGCGTGTCGAGGTCGGGCAGCCGCCAGGGCTCGGCGCCATTGGCCAGGTAGCCGTCCGAGAGGACGATCACCGGCGTGCGGTACTTCACGGCGATCCGGGTCGCCTCGATCGCCGTCGCGAAGCAGTCGCTCGGCGTCTGCGGCGCGACGATCGGCACCGGTGCCTCGCCGTGGCGGCCGTACATGGCGTGGAGCAGATCAGCCTGCTCGGTCTTGGTGGGCAGGCCGGTCGAGGGACCGCCGCGCTGCACGTCGACGACGACCAGCGGCAGCTCCAGGTTGATGGCCAGGCCGATGGTCTCGGACTTGAGGTCGAGCCCGGGGCCGCTGGTCGTCGTCACACCGAGGGCACCGCCGAAGGACGCCCCCAGGGCGGCGCCGATGCCGGCGATCTCGTCCTCGGCCTGGAAGGTCCGGACCCCGAACTCCTTGCGCCGACTGAGCTCGTGGAGGATGTCGGACGCCGGTGTGATCGGATAGCTGCCGAGGAAGATCGTCAGACCGGCGAGCCGCGAGGCGGTGATCAGCCCCCAGGCCAGGGCCTGGTTGCCGGTGACTTGGACGTATTCGCCCTTCTCGAAGGTCGCCGGCTTGACCTCGTAATTCGACTCGAACAGCTCGGCCGTCTCGCCGAAGTCGTATCCGGCCCGGAAAGCTCGGGTGTTGGCGTCGGCCACCTGCGGCCTGGCGCCGAAGCGCTGGGCGATCCACTCGATCGTCGGCTCGACCGGCCGTGTGTAAAGCCAGCTGATGAGGCCCAGCGCGAAGAAGTTCTTGGAGCGTTCCGCGTCCCTCGGCTTGACCCCTGCCTCCTTGCACACCTCCTGGGTGATGGAGGTCATCGGCACCTCGTAGACGGTGAAGGCGCTGAGCGACCCGTCGGTCAGCGGGTTGGCGACGTAGCCGGCCTTGGTCAGGTCGCGCTCCTCGAAGGCGTCGCTGTTGACGACGAGGACCGTGCCCTTGGCCATCAGGTCGATGTTGGCCTTGAGGGCGGCGGGGTTCATGGCCACGAGCACGTTGGGCGCGTCACCCGGGGTGAGGATGTCGTGGTCCGAGATGTGCACCTGGAAGGCGGACACCCCGTTGACGGTGCCGGCCGGGGCCCGGATCTCGGCCGGGAAGTCGGGGAAGGTGGAAAGGTCGTTGCCCAGGAGGGCGCTGCTGGTGGTGAACCGGTCCCCTGTGAGCTGCATCCCGTCACCGGAGTCGCCGGCGAAACGCACGATGACCTGGTCCAACTGCTCCGTTCCGTGTTGCGTTCCCGATGGCACGGGCTGCCTCATCTCCTATCAAGGACACCGAGCGTCACGGCCGCACTCCAGTGGGCCCCGGCGCGCTCCCGGCGGTGCGGCGCGCGGCACTCTCCGTCCGAATTCTTCGTTGCGTTCATCCTAATCCCAGGCCTCCGGGACCCTCCTGCATGCCTGGTCGCCTCGGCGGTGCCGGTCCGGCCTCCGGGACCTGTCCCGGTGGAGCCGGCGAGGCCGGTCCCGCCAGGGGTCAGGCGATCGTGATCTCGGGGTCGAGATAGACGTCCTGAATGGTGCGGATGAGGGCGGCACCTTCGTCCATCGGACGCGAGAAGGACTTGCGGCCCACGATGAGCCCCATGCCGCCGGCCCGCTTGTTGATGACCGCGGTACGGACCGCCTGCTGCAGATCGCCGGCGCCCTTGGACTCGCCGCCGGAGTTGATGAGGCCGATGCGACCGGCATAGCAGTTGACGACCTGCCAGCGGGTGAGGTCGATGGGGTTGTCCGTCGTCAGCTCGTCGTAGACGAGCGGGTCGGTGCGGCCGAAGCCGAGGGCGGTGTAGCCGCCGTTGCTGTCGGGCTGCTTCTGCTTGATGATGTCGGCCTCGATCGTGACGCCCATGTGGTTGGCCTGGCCGGTCAGGTCCGCCGAGGTCTCGTAGTTGACCCCGTCCTTCGTGAAGGCAGGGTTGCGCAGGTAGCACCAGAGCACGGTGAACATGCCGAGGCGGTGCGCCTCGGCGAACATCTTCGAGACCTCCTGGAGCTCGCGGTCCATGTCGTCCGAGCCGAAGTAGATGGTGGCGCCGACGCCCATCGCGCCGAGATCGAACGCCTGCTGGACGGAACCGAACATGATCTGGTCGTAGGTGTTTGGCATGTGCAGGAACGCGTTGTGGTTCAGCTTGCAGATGAAGGGGATGCGGTGCACGTACTTGCGTGAGGCCAGCCCGAGGGTCCCGAGCGTCGTGGCCACCGCGCTGCACTCGCCGGCGAGGGCGAGCTCGAGCAGGTTCAGGGGATCGAAGTAGATGGGGGCCTTCGAGAAGCTGGCGGCGGCCGAGTGCTCGATCCCCTGGTCCACCGGGAGGATCGAGAGGTAACCGGTCCCGCCCATGCGCCCGTGGTTGAACATCGTGCCGAGGTTGCGCAGCACAGTGGGGTTGCGGTCGCTGGTGGTGAAGACACGATCGAGGTAGTCGGGCCCCGGGAGGGTGAGGCCCTCGGAGGGGAAGGCCTTCGCCGTGTAGGACAAGAGGGCGTCCGCGTCGTCGCCCAGCAGCGACCGGATGTCGGTGGTCTTGCTCATTCGCGTCACACTACCGGAGGGTCATCGAGGACTCCCGGAGGGTCGCTCGGGTAAAGCCGGCCCGCGAACGGGACGACAATTCCCCTTCACCGTCACATTCGCCTCCCCGTCAGCGTCACATCCGCCGTCGGACTCGCTGTCGAACTCGCCGACGACATTCCCGTCGTTCCTGCGTCACGCCTGACGCATTCCCGAGACACCGGACCCATACGCTGGGGCCCGACCGAATTCGAGTTCGCGGCGTCGGGAGCAAGCGGAGGCTCATGAACGTTCTCGAGTCCCGGCCGGACAGGCCCTTGCGCCTGCGGCCCTGGGTGTTGTTGACCGGCGCCATCGTCGTCATCGCGGCCGTTCTGTATTTCACGAACGGGACCTCGCCCATGGGCAACTCCGGTTCGACGACGCCGACCACCGCCTCCGGTTCAGGGGGAGGGCACTCGGCGGCCGGCGGGGGCGGGACGCATCCGGCGGGGCTGTACGTCCGCTCCACCACGCCCGCCGCGGGCGCCGAGAACGTGGCGCCGAACACCACGATCGCGGTCACGTTCTCGAAGCCGGTCTCCTTGCGCACCGTGTCGCACTCGCTCTCGCTGTCGCCCGGGATCGCCGGCCGGTGGGTGCAGACCACGCCGACCACGCTCGACTACCAGCTCGACTCGCCGCTCATCCCCTCCACCCAAGAGGTCGTCACCATCCCGGGCGGCGACCGCGGGGTCCGGGGAACGGACGGCGACGTGCTCTCCTCGTCGCATGCGCTGACCTTCGACGTGGCCGCAGGCGACACGCTGCGATTGCAGCAGCTCCTCGCCGGCCTCGACTATCTCCCGCTCGCTTTCTCCCCCAGCGGCACGCAGCCCTCGCGGGCCGACCTGGCCCAGGACCAGGCCGGCACCTTCTCCTGGCGCTGGCCCTCGCTGCCCAGCCAGCTGACGTCGCAGTGGACCCAAGGCACCGGGAACGAGATCACCAAGGCGGCGGTCGAGGCCTTCGAGACCCAGAACAACCTCGGGGTGGACGGGATCGCCGGCCCAGCGGTCTGGGCGGCCTTGATCAATGACACGATCAACGGCAAGGTCGACCAGACGCCCTACGTCTACATCCTCGTCAACAAGGCGTTGCCCGAAAACCTCACGCTGTGGAACAACGGCGCCGCGCAGTACGTGGGGATCCCGGTGAACACGGGCGCACCCGGTGCCGACACGACGGACGGCTCCTACGCCGTGTTCGAGCACGTGCGCTACTCGGACATGAAGGGCACGAATCCCGACGGCTCCACCTACAACGACCCCAACGTGCCCTATGCCAGCTACTTCAACGGGGGCGACGCGCTACACGGCTTCATCCGTGCCTCCTACGGATCGCCCCAGAGCAACGGCTGCGTCGAGATGAGCTACGACGACGCCGCCCTGGTCTGGCCGCTCACGCCGATCGGCACGCTGGTCACGGTCGTCGGGCCGAACTACGGCACCGCGCCGCCGCCGACGACCACGACGACCGCGCCGGCGACGACCACCACGACGGCGCCCGTACCGGCCCCGACGACGGCGCCGCCCGCGCCTGCCCCTGCGCCGGCACCGGCGGTGACGCCAGCTCCACCGGCCGCACCCTCCACGACCTCGACCACGGCGAGCTGACGTTCGGGCACTGACGTTCAGCGCTTGGCGCTCGGCGCCCCCTTCGTCCGTTTCACCTTGGACCGCGGCCCGGACCGGCGTTCAGGTCCCAGGCCGCGTAGCCGATCGGCGACGTCGTAGGCCTCGGGATCGGCGCGGCGGACGCGTTCGAAGTACTCGCGTGCCCGAGGCAGGTCGCCGGCCCGCTCGTAGAGGTCTGCCAATAGGTACCACTGGCGGATGTGGCGGTCCGACGGGTTGCGCAGCGCCTTGCCGGCGCCCGCGGTGGCCAGCATCGCAATGGCGCCGTTGAGGTCGCCGGTATCGGCCAGGGACGCCGCAGCCACGATGCGGCCCTCAGCCAGCACGTTGGGTTCGGGCGAGCTCTGGCGGAGCTCGCTCCACAGTTCGGCCACCTTCTTGGGCTTGTGCAGCGCGCGCTGGCAGTCCATCAGGACCGGGAGATGCTCTGTCGAGTCGGTGAGCGAGGCGAACGCCTGCAGGTGGCGCACGGCTTCGCGCCACCGACCGCTGCGGTACGCCGCCAGGCCGGCCAGCTCGCGCACGCCGGCGACGGTCGGCACCTCGTCGGCCACTGGTTTGATGGCCCGCAGCGCATCGAGGTCGCGCCCGCGCTCGAGGGAGCCGTAGGCCGACTCCGCCCGCTCGACCAGGCGCTCCCGGTGGTAGGCCGTGGCCGTGTCCGCCGCATTGCGGATCTCGGCGGCGAGCTCGGGGGGCAGAGGGTGAGTGTGCCGCGCCGAGAGGGCCGCAATGGCGTCACGGGCCGTGGCGCGTGGTGGCGGGCCTGGCGCCCAGTTGCGCTTCGGGGCGTCCCGGTCGGTCCGCGCGGTGGCGTTGCTGGTGGTCCGTTTCTTCGCGGGCCGCGGCGCCGAGTCCGACCACTCCCGCGCACCATCGTCCCGCACCCAGGACGTGTCCCGGCGCTGGTTCGGGCTCGGGGTCCGATTGGTCGGCGGCGGCGCCATGCCCCGGCGGTCACGGCCGCCCCCGGGCTCCGCACCGGAGGGCCCGGCATCGTTTCCCCTCTGCACCTCCCGCGCCCCCCGACGGGCCACGTTCCCCCACGACTTGGTGCGTGACGGGAGCGGTCGCTCTTCCTCCCGCGTGGTGCGGGGTGTTGCGGCAGGTCGTCGTGCGGTTGCGGCTCCGCTCCCCCGCGGTCCACGGCTGGACGAACTCGACGTCGGCGTCCCCGACCGTCGCTGCGGGGTGCGGCTGCGGTCACGCGGCGCGTTCGCGTGCACCCCTCGCCGTCGCGGATCGGGAGGATCCGCCGCTCGAGGTCGGCCGCCCGGTGCGTGGACCGTCGCCTGTTCGCCTTTCGCCACCCGTTCGGCTCTGACCGCCTGTTCCGGTCCTGCTCGTTCGGCGTGTACCACCAGCCTTGGACGCGTCCGTCGCCGAGGACCGCCTTTGGCCTTGGGCACCGCCACTCGGCCGGGACGACGGTCGACCACCACCGCTCCCACCGCCAGGCCGCCCGCGACTCTCGCCGGGGCTTCTGCGTGGGCTACCGGCTCGAGGATTGCTGCTCCTCCCAGTGCTGCTCCCGCGCCCGGCGGTGCTCCCGCTGCGACGACCCGCTCCCCCGCCCGACGGCCGCGCCGGTCTCCCCGTCCCTGCCGCGTCGCGCCGACGGGGCGCGACGATTCGGCCGGGGAGAGCTCGGAGGCATGGTCCGATTCTACGCGGCGCTCCCGTGTCGCCCTGGGCGGACGCAGGCGGCGGTTCACGTCGGTAGGGCGCGGCAGGCCTCGCTGGTGCGAACGTGGCCAAAGCGATGGCCAAGGCGGAAGAACGTCGCGGCGCGGACGCCACCGTTGTCAGCGAGGCCGACCAAGAACGGGAGGGCGCATGTCGCGCGCCATGACCCATCGGCGACACCGATGCCGGGTTTCGTGGTCTGCCGGCGGCAAAGGTGTCCGGAGCGGCCCCTCTTCGGCTCGGGTCCCGAAACGACGAGATCCCCTCGAGCCGGAGCTCGGAGGGGATCTCGTCAGTGAGAAATCCCGGCGGCGACCTACTCTCCCAGGGGGCCTCCCCCCAAGTACCATCGGCGCGGGCGGGCTTAACTGCCGTGTTCGGAATGGGAACGGGTGTTTCCCCGCCGCTATGGCCACCGGAAACCGTGCGCTCGGCGGGCTCAAGCTCCCGTCAATAGGAGCAAGCCGCGCCCGTGGCTGCATGATGCAGCCCCTGAGCGTTCCAAAGCGAGCACGAGCACGAAAAAGGTCTCCAAGCCCTCGGCCGATTAGTACCGGTCGGCTGAATGCATTGCTGCACGTACACCTCCGGCCTATCAACGTGGTCGTCTAGCCACGGGCCTTACCAGGTTAACCCTGTGGGAGATTTCATCTCGAAACGGGCTTCGCACTTAGATGCTTTCAGCGCTTATCCCACCCGTAGGTCGCAAACCAGCAGTGCCCTTGGCAGGACAACTGGCACACGAGAGCTACGTCCGTCCCGGTCCTCTCGTACTAGGGACAGCCTTTCTCAAATCTCCTACGGCTGCATCGGATAGGGACCGAACTGTCTCACGACGTTCTAAACCCAGCTCGCGTACCGCTTTAATGGGCGAACAGCCCAACCCTTGGGACCGGCTTCAGCCCCAGGATGCGACGAGCCGACATCGAGGTGCCAAACCTTCCCGTCGATATGGACTCTTGGGGAAGATGAGCCTGTTATCCCCGGGGTACCTTTTATCCGTTGAGCAACGGCGCTTCCACAAGCAACCGCTGGATCACTATGCCCTGCTTTCGCACCTGCTCGACTTGTAGGTCTCGCAGTCAAGCTCCCTTTTGCCATTGCACTCGACAGCTGATTGCCAACCAGCCTGAGGGAACCTTTGGGCGCCTCCGTTACATTTTAGGAGGCGACCGCCCCAGTCAAACTACCCACCTGACGCTGTTCCTGATCCGGATCACGGACCGAGGTTAGAGTCCCGGCACTAAAAGGGTGGTATTTCAAGGTTGACTCCACACTGGCTAGCGCCAATGCTTCAAAGTCTCCCACCTATCCTACACAAATAGTACCAAAACTCAACATCAAGCTGTAGTAAAGGTCCACGGGGTCTTTCCGTCCTGATGCAGCTAACGAGCATCTTTACTCGTACTTCAATTTCGCCGGGTCTGTGGTTGAGACAGTAGGAAAGTCGTTACGCCATTCGTGCAGGTCGGAACTTACCCGACAAGGAATTTCGCTTGTTCTGTTACAACCAATCACTCAAACAGCATTGGAGTGATTGGCGGATCGGTCGTTTCCGCCGATCTCCCTACGTCGCCGTAGGGACCGGACCATAACTTCATCTCACAGGGACTACCTATGTGACCTGTGAGGTGGTCGGCGTTTGGTCTCTGAGGATTCTCAGGACTTCAGATGGCTTTCGATGATTCATCGTCTCCACGATCTCAGCTATTTCAATCAAGCCGGAAACCGTGAGGTGCTTGCGCTCCTCCATGAGACGAAGCACCGTCGTGAACTTGTCGAAGTTTGCACTCTTCGACGTTCGAAGCTGGTGCTCTTGGAAGAACGGGACGATCACGTCCCGAAGGTCTGCGAACCGTCCCACGTAATACCGGTACATATCTTCCCGGTGATTGTCGTGTCTGCGATTCACATACACCTTGCCGCAACCGAAGAAGCGTGCAAGGTCTTCCAATACATCCCGGCTCGACGCTGACTGGACCACCACAAAGGTGGGCTGCACCTGCCAACGAAGCGCCGTCTGCCGATTTCGAAAAATGGGGCAGCTGAAACAGCCTTCCCCATCCACAAAACCGGCAATCCATCCGCAGTACCAGAGTCTTTCCTGCTGATTGTCCGCACCGAACGGATTGTTACTACTCATGCCCAAACCATAAAGAGCGCTTGTGACATGAATGAGTACCGTCGGATACTCGGAGTTTCCAGCATATGGCCGACTACTCGCCGCATCGTCACCGATGCGGAGGGCAGCACCCATTGCACTCTATGGGGGTTCTACCTTAGGACCGTTATAGTTCACCGATTCCTCATGTCGCCATGAGGTGCGGACCATATCTTCATCCCTCTGCTTCATAGAGGGAGCTCTGCATATGGCCTCTGAGGATTCCCGGTTCTCTTCGTGGCTAGACGAAGACGCTCTCGACGGATAGGGACGTTGAAGCTTCCCTCGCCATCGACGAATCCGGCCACCCAGTTACCCAGGTCGCTTGGGATCCGATCCAGCCAGTTAGAGGAACAGGGTCTTTCCTGCTGATTGTCCGCACCGGACGGATTTTCACTTTCCACGTCATGCACCCAACTCCTTGGGTGTGACATGGATGAGTACCGCCGGATACTCGGAGTTTCCAGCATTTAGCAGAGTTTGTTTCAAGGAATTACTCCCCTGAAGCCGCAACTTGTGCTTACGGCCGCCGTTTACCGGGGCTTAGGTTCAGAGCTTCGCCCGAGGGCTAACCCTTCCCCGTAACCTTCCGGCACCGGGCAGGCGTCAGAGCGTATACATCGTCTTACGACTTCGCACGCTCCTGTGTTTTTAGTAAACAGTCGCTTTCCCCAATTCTCTGCGGCCCCCTTGGGCATCAGGACGCAAGGTCCGTCACCCTATCGAGGCCCTCCTTCTCCCGAAGTTACGGAGGAATTTTGCCGAGTTCCTTAACCACAGTTCTCCCGATCGCCTTGGTATTCTCTACCCGCCCACCTGTGTTGGTTTGGGGTACGGGTACCGTGTCAGCTCGCTAGAAGTTTTTCTAGGCAGCATAGAATCAGTGACTTCGCCTGGAACGGCTCGGCATCGCGTCTCAGGATTGATGGGATCCGGATTTCCCTAGATCCCTCCCTACACGCTTACCCCAGGACAACCAACGCCTGGGCTCACCTATCTTCCTGCGTCGCTCCTTTGCTGTCCGCCCCAGGGTTTGTCGGTTCGACCCGAAGGTCATCCCCTTAGTACCCCTGGCTTGGAATGGGCGCGGACACGGTAGTACTGGAATATCAACCAGTTGTGCATCGACTACGCCTCTCGGCCTCGCCTTAGCTCCCGACTTACCCTGGGAGGATTAGCCTTCCCCAGGAACCCTTGGGCTTACGGCGGAGGAGTTTCTCACTCCTCTCTCGCTACTCATACCAGCATTCGCACTCGACCACGCTCCACGACGGTTCACACCACCGCTTCTCTGCGAGATCGACGCTCCCCTACCACTCCCGTCTAATGACGGAAATCCGCGGCTTCGGCTCTTGACTTGAGCCCCGTTACATTATCCGCGCAGGACCACTCGACCAGTGAGCTATTACGCACTCTTTTAAGGGTGGCTGCTTCTAAGCCAACCTCCTGGCTGTCTTTGCGTTCCCACATCGTTTTCCACTTAGTCAAGAATTAGGGGCCTTAGCCGGCGATCTGGGCTGTTTCCCTTTCGACCAACGAAGCTCATCCCTCGTGGTCTCACTGCCGGGTTCTAGAGCATCGGCATTCGGAGTTTAGTTGGGGTCAGTAAGCTTGTAGGCCCCCTAGCCCATCCAGTGCTCTACCTCCGATGCTGAACACCCGACGCTGCACCTAAATGCATTTCGGGGAGAACCAGCTATCACCGAGTTTGATTGGCCTTTCACCCCTTGCCACAGGTCATCCCCCCAGTTTTCAACCTAGGTGGGTTCGGCCCTCCACGAAGTCTTACCTTCGCTTCAGCCTGCCCATGGCAAGCTCACTCGGCTTCGGGTCTACAGCATGCGACTCGACGCCCTATTCAGACTCGCTTTCGCTTCGGCTACCCATCACTGGTTAACCTCGCCACACACCGTAACTCGCTGGCTCATTCTTCAAAAGGCACGCCATCACGGTTGACATCCATCTTGTGTCACCGATCTCACCCGAAGGGATCACGGCAACGATGGAGCAACGACGCTTTGACTGTTTGTAAGCCAACGGTTTCAGGTACTATTTCACTCCCCTCCCGGGGTACTTTTCACCTTTCCCTCACGGTACTAGTTCGCTATCGGTCGCCTAAGAGTACTTAGCCTTACGAGATGGTCCTCGCAGATTCACGCCGGCTTTCCCGGATCCGGCGCTACTCGGGTGCTCAAGCGGAGTCCAGTGCTTTTCGTGTACGGGACCATTACCCTCTCTGGTTCAGCTTTCCTGACTGATTCCACTAGACACTGGTTTTGTAACTCCGTGACAGGTCTGGTGCCCCGTCTCTCGAGTCCCAACAACCCCATACCGGCAACGCCACCAGGCTTTGACACCGGCACGGTTTAGGCTCATCCCATTTCGCTCGCCGCTACTCAGGGAGTCACTGTTGTTTTCCTCTCCTCGGGTTACTTAGATGTTTCAATTCACCCGGTTCCCTCGCCCCGCCCTATACATTCAGGCGGGTGTAACACCTCATGACAGGTGCTGGGTTGCCCCATTCGGATATCCACGGATCGACGCTCGGTAGACAGCTTCCCGTGGCTTTTCGCAGTCGCCCACGTCCTTCTTCGGCTTTAGGCGCCAAGGCATCCGCCGTTGGCTCTTTGTAGCTTGGAGAACAAAGATGCTCGTGCTCGCTTTGGAATTCTCAAGGGGCTGAACGGCGCACGCCGAGGCCGGAACTCCACGCCGCACAACACGTCGTTGCGCAGCGGGAACAACCGCCCGACCGGGGCACACACGGGATGAGTGGTCCAGACGCCGGCGCACAACACGCACACGCACCACGGTGCCGGGGACGAGGAGCTCACCTGGGCTCGACTCGCGTCCGGCGGCGGCACCTGCACTCGAGCAGGCCGGCAAGGACGTCACCGGGACCGGCCCGGGGGGCCGCTCCCTCAAAACGGAACAGTGAGAGTCCGATCGTCCTCGCAGGGACCGATCCGTGAAAGGCGGGCTCCGATCTCCGCACATTGCCACAAAAGTGACGCAGTGCCATTCGATCAAAGGCGGCCAATCATCTGCCGGTGTACGAGAGCGCCCGAATAGCCAGTGTTCAACTGGGTAGTGATCGGCGTTTCTTTCGATACAAAGACCGAAAGGGCCGATGACACTCCTTAGAAAGGAGGTGATCCAGCCGCACCTTCCGGTACGGCTACCTTGTTACGACTTCACCCCAATCACCGATCCCACCTTCGACGGCTCCCTCCTAAAAGGTTGGGCCACCGGCTTCGGGTGTTACCGACTTTCGTGGTGTGACGGGCGGTGTGTACAAGGCCCGGGAACGTATTCACCCCGGCGTTGCTGATCCGGGATTACTAGCGACTCCGACTTCATGGAGTCGAGTTGCAGACTCCAATCCGAACTGAGACCGGCTTTGGGGATTGGCTCCTCCTCGCGGATTAGCAGCCCGTTGTACCGGCCATTGTAGCATGTGTGCAGCCCTGGACGTAAGGGGCATGATGACTTGACTTCGACCCCACCTTCCTCCGAGTTGACCCCGGCAGTCTCCTACGAGTCCCCGCCATTACACGCTGGCAACATAGGATAAGGGTTGCGCTCGTTGCGGGACTTAACCCAACATCTCACGACACGAGCTGACGACAGCCATGCACCACCTGTGTAAGGCCCCGAAGGACACCGTATCTCTACGGCTTTTCCCTACATGTCAAACCCAGGTAAGGTTCTTCGCGTTGCCTCGAATTAAGCCACATGCTCCGCCGCTTGTGCGGGCCCCCGTCAATTCCTTTGAGTTTTAGCCTTGCGGCCGTACTCCCCAGGCGGGGCACTTAATGCGTTAGCTGCGGCACGGAAACCGTTGAATAGTCCCCACACCTAGTGCCCAACGTTTACGGCGTGGACTACCAGGGTATCTAATCCTGTTCGCTCCCCACGCTTTCGCTCCTCAGCGTCAATGTCGGCCCAGACCACCGCCTTCGCTGCTGGTGTTCCTCCTGATATCTGCGCATTTCACCGCTACACCAGGAATTCCGTGGTCCCCTACCGAATTCTAGTCATGACAGTATCGAGTGGCGGCTCCAGGTTGAGCCTGGAGGTTTCACACCCGACTTATCAAACCGCCTACGAGCTCTTTACGCCCAATAAATCCGGACAACGCTTGCACCCTACGTATCACCGCGGCTGCTGGCACGTAGTTGGCCGGTGCTTCTTCTGCAGGTACCGTCACTATCGTCCCTGCTGAAAGGAGTTTACAACTCAGAAAGCCTTCGTCCTCCACGCGGCGTTGCTGCGTCAGGCTTTCGCCCATTGCGCAAGATTCCCCACTGCTGCCTCCCGTAGGAGTCTGGGCCGTGTCTCAGTCCCAGTGTGGCTGATCGTCCTCTCAGACCAGCTACCCGTCGATGCCTTGGTGGGCCGTTACCCCACCAACTAGCTGATAGGCCGCGAGCCCCTCCCGAAGCGAAAAACATTTCCTTGTCAGATCATGCGGTCCGACAGGGATATCCGGTATTAGCACCGGTTTCCCGGTGTTGTCCCAGTCTTCGGGGCAGGTTGCTCACGTGCTACTCACCCGTTCGCCACTCGCTCTTCATCAGTATTGCTACCGAATGGAGCGCGTTCGACTTGCATGTGTTAGGCACGCCGCCAGCGTTCGTCCTGAGCCAGGATCAAACTCTCCATCGAGACTTACGGTCAGCCCGGCCCAAACGGACAGGACGTTCCGAAAATCAGAGAGTCACCATAGTTTGACTCGAACTATTAGTAACCACAGGCCCTTTCACCCAAAGGGTTTCGAGGCCTGCGTAATGCTTAATTGACGTACAACCCATCCGTTTGAGTCCGGATGAATTGCCCGCACTGGCTTTTGGCTCTCACTATTCCGTTTTCAAGGAGCGACCGGGCACACACCTATCCAGCCGGTGTTGGTGCCGTGGTGGTCCAAAGGACTGGCCCCGGACGAATTGCTTCGCCGGAGAGTCTCCTTCGGCTGTCGGAGGGCCAGGGGAGGCCGTTCCGACGGGTGTGTCACCCTAGCAGACCCGACGGCTGAGCGTCAACGCGTCTTCGCGGGCCGCTCTCCAGCGGGCGTGCGCCCCCGGAGCGGCCCTTCCACCAAGAATCGTAGCGGGACACCCGCCGGCGGCCGCGGATGCCCGCCCGATCGGCCCGGTCCCCTTTTCGCCAGATCCCGCACCGACCGGTGGCATGCGGTGAGCCACCCGGCCCTCCGCATGCCACCCGGTGCCCGAAGAACAACGGGCTTTCCGCCCCCCGACCTGTCGCCTCAGGCCACCTGGGGTGCGTGCACCGCCTGCTGATCTCCTCGATCTACCGCACGTCGGCTGACGTGGCTGCGAGTGCCAGCATCTTGCGCCGCCGTTGTTGCACGGTCGTGACACCGGCGTGACGCACGCGTCAGGGATGATCATCCTGGTCAAGGCGCCGAAAGGGTCTGCCGCTCAGGGCCGGCTCAGGATCGCGAAACGAACGGGCTGCCGGCCACCCAGAAGCGCCAGCGTTTCTCCGTCGCGCTCGTGATGCCGATCCGCGTCCCGCGGCCGGGACGCCGGGGCGGCGGGGTCCCGTCGTCCAGCAGCCGCACGGGCCCGCGGCCTCGCGGCCAGGAGGTCGAGCCCGCTGTCGCCCCCGGTGATCCCGAGGGCCTGGCACAGCTTGGCCGGGCCGCTGCACAGGTCGCGGTCACGACGCGCCGCCGGGCGAACCGCCCGCATGGCCTCGAGGCCGGACGTGGGCTCGAGGGCGCGGACGAGGACGGCCGCCGCCTCCCCCTCGGGTCCGCACACGACGTTGGCGCACCAGTGCATGCCGTAGGTGAAGTAGACGTAGAGGAACCCGGGCGGGCCGAACATCACCTCCGTCCGCGGCGTCTTGCCCCGGTAGGCGTGGGAGGCGGCATCGTCGGCCCCGTGGTACGCCTCGACCTCCACGATCCGACCCGCCCGGTCGCCGCGGACCAGCAGCTTGTTCAGGAGCCAGGGTGCGACCGCGACAGGGCCACGCTCGAGGTCTGCACGCTGCACCGGCCCACCCTGGTCCACCGGGCGGAACGGCGCCACCCATCCCGGGGGGCCTCCGCTCCGGGCGGATCAGGGCGTGGCGCCCACCCCGCTGGAGCCTGCCGGCGTGGCCGCGCTCCCCCGCCACGAGACGCTCGGGACGCTCGACCCGCGATCGGACCCGGTCGCGTGCGGGTGATGGTTCGTGCGCCGCGAGCTCCCCGCCGCCATCTTGGTCAGGAGCAGCAGCTCGGCCTCCATGGCCCGGGCCAGGCCGGGCAGGTCCTCGACCGCCGTCGCGCACGCGTTGATCCCCACGAAGAGCGACTCGAGGTAGCTCTGCACCGTGATGTTCAGCGCCACCCCGTCCATGACCGGACCGAGCGGGTAGACGGCGCGCAGCTCCATCCCGGCGAAGAAGAGTGGGAAGTCGGGCCCCGGGACGTTGGAGATCATGAGGTTGCCGGCGCGGACCTTGCGCAGGACGCCCGCGCGCACGCCCAGCTGGATGACGGGCTTGGCCAGGGCGGGCGGCACCGCGTCGGAGAGCAGCGTCGCCATGGGCCCGAATCCGACGGCTCGCTCCTGTCCCTTGCAGGACGCGCTGGCCTCGGTGACGGTGCGCAGCCGCTCGAGCGGCGTCTGCCGGTCGTTCGACAAGGGGACGAACATGGCCGAGAGCTGGTTTCCGGCCGTCTCGGTGTCCTCTGGTCGCACCGAGACGGGGACGACCGCCACGAGCGGGCTGTCCGCGTCCTGGTCGTGGGCGGCCAGGTGGCTGCGCAGCGCCCCGGAACAGACCGCGAGCACGACGTCGTTGATCGTCGACCCGTAGCGAGACTTGAGCGCCCGCACGTCCCCCATGTCGAGCACGGCGAACGAGATGGCTCGTCGGGCGCGCACGGGCGACTCGAAGATGGGCGGCGCTCCGAGCGGGATCGACACCGGTCCCGTGGCGTCGTCCAGCGCGCGCCGGGCCATGCGCACGGCGGTGCGGCCGACCTCGCGGGCCGCGCGCATCGCTCGCACGGGGCTGGTGCACACGTTGGGCAGGGCGTCCGTCACGAGCCTCGCTCCTGCGACGGCAGTCGTTGGGGCAACCAGGGCGGGCAGGGTGACGTGACCGCGCTGCCTTCCGGCGTGAGGTCCAGGAGCTGCGCCAGCAGGGCGGCACCGGCAACGCCGTCGATGACCGAGTGGTGCACCTTGGCGATCAAGCCGACCATGCCGCCGGCCAGGTCCTCGATCACGTGCATCTCCCACGGCGGCTGCTCGGGCTGGAGCGGCCGGCTCATCACCTCGGCCGACCATCTTCGTGAACTGCTCCATCTCGCCCGGAGCCGGCAGGGCGCCCCGGTGCAGGTGGTTGGCGAGGTCGAAGTCCGGGTCGTCGACCCAACGGGGGTGGTCCAGGCCCAGCGGCACGGGCATGAGGCGCCGCCGGAACGGCGTGAGATTCGGCATCCGCGTCTCGAGCACCTTCGTGACCCGCTCGAAGCTGTAGCCGCCCTCTGCGGTGGCGGGATCGAACACGCAGGCGTACGCGATCTCCATGGGCGTCTCCCGAGTGTCCGAGTAGATGAACATCGGGTCGATGCCGTTCATTCGATGCATATGCGCTTCTCCACGTGGTGAGGGTGTCCGGTGGAATCGACCACGCGCACACGACGCACGACTGGTCCCGCCGGCCCCCCCTCGCACCCTCTGGGAGGCGGTCCGCAGCTCAGTCCGTCGAAGCCGTGCACGTCGCCGATCTGGCTTCGCGTACAGACTGCGCACAAGTGGGCGGGCGACACAACCACTTGCGCAAATCTTTATCTTGTGTTCACCGAGCGGTTACCACCGCCGGGAGCCCGCCACGCCACCGCCAGTTCGTGCAACCGGAGTGACCCAACATCGGTGCTCGATGCTATCCCTCCAGGCCGGGGGGTCCGGGGACCCCGAACCAGCGGCCGTCCGGTGATCGGTGGCTCCCGCGTCGGGGCGTGGAGCCACCGTGCGGGCCCCTACGACGGAGACCCGGTCGGGCGCCACTGGGCCAGCCGCTGGCGGTCGACTTCACGTCGCCGCACGAACCGCTCCGCCTGCTCGCGGACGGGCTCCGGACCGGCCCCTCCCGGGGTGCGCCGACGTGTCACCGCCACCCCCGGCTCCAGCAGTTCAACCGCGGCCTCGCCCAAGTCGGGGTGCGCCGCGACGAGCTCGACGAGCGGCACGTGGCGCTCGAGTGACTCGCGCACGAGACCGCCGACGAGGCCGTGGGCCTGCCGGAAGGGCATGCCCTGCTCGACGAGCATCTCGGCCAGGTCGATGGCCGAGGCGGCGGCGCCGTCCGCGGCAGTCTGCATGCGCTCCTCGTTCCAGGTCGCGGTTTCGTACACATCCGCGCAGCGCAACGAGCGCACGGGAGACCTGCAGCACCGAGTCGAAGAGCGGCTCCTTGTCCTCCTGCAGGTCCCGGTTGTAGGCGAGCGGCAGGCCCTTGAGCGTGACCAGGATTCGCCGTGAGGTGCCCGATCAGGCGCCCCGACTTGGCGCGCGCCAACTCGGCGACGTCGGGGTTCTTCTTCTGCGGCAGCATCGAACTGCCGGTGGCGTAGGCGTCGTCGAGCGTGCAGAACCCGAACTCCTCCGTCGACCACAACACGATCTCCTCGCCGAGGCGCGACAGGTGCACGCCCAACAACGCGAGGTCGAACAGGGCCTCGGCCACGAAGTCGCGGTCGGCCACCGCGTCGAGCGAGTTCTCGAACCGGCTGTGGAACCCGAGCTCGGCCGCGACGTAGTCGGGGTCCAAGGGCAGCGACGACCCGGCGAGCGCACCGGCGCCGAGCGGGGACGAGTTGAGGCGATCGACGGTGGTGAGCAGGCGGTCGACGTCGCGGGCGAGCCCCCAGCCGTGCGCCAGCAGGTGATGGGCCAACAGGACCGGCTGCGCCCGTTGCATGTGGGTGTAGCCGGGCAGGTAGACGTCGGCTGCCTCGGTCGCCGCGCTGCGCCAGCACGTCCTGCAGCGCCACGATCTCGTCCGCCACGCCGATCAGGGAACGGCGGCACCAGAGCCGTAGGGCGGTGGCGACCTGGTCGTTGCGGCTCCTTCCCGTGTGCAGCTTGGCGCCGACGTCACCGATCAGCTCCGTGACGCGCCGTTCGATGGCGGTGTGGACGTCCTCGTCCCCCGGCTCGAAGGTGAACGTGCCGGTCGCGAACTCCTCCTCGACGAGGTCCAACGCATCGACGAGCGCGGTGACCTCGCTGTCGCGAGAGGATGCCCACCTTGCCCAGACCCTTGACGTGAGCCCGGGACCCCGCGAGGTCATCCTTCGCCAAGACGCGGTCGAACGGCAGGCTCACCGTGAACTCCGCCACCGCATCCGCCATGCCGGTCGAGATCCGGCCTTCCCACAGCGTCATGCTCCGCCCCTCCTTGCGCCCGGTCCCTGCCGGGCAGACCAGGTTGCCACGCCGAGGCCCCAGAGGCGGACGAAGCCCTCTGCGTCGGCATGACGGAAGGTGTCCGTGGCGTCGTAGGTCGCCAGCCCGTGGTCGTAAAGGGCCACCGGGCTGCGGCGGCCCGTCACCGTACAGGTGCCCGGTGCGGCAAAGCGCAGCCGGACCTCGCCCGTCACGTGGACCTGGCTCTCGGTGACGAAGGCCTGGAGGGCGCTCCGCAGCGGCGAGTACCACAAGCCGTCGTAGACGAGCTCGGACCAGCGCGGCTCGAGGCGCGCCTTCTCGTGGTGCAGGTCGCGCTCGAGGGTCAGGTCCTCGAGGTCGGCGTGGGCCACGATGAGCGAGAGCGCACCTGGGCACTCGTAGATCTCGCGGCTCTTGATGCCCACCCGACGGTTCTCCACCATGTCGAGACGCCCGAAGCCACGGCTGCCCGCCAACGCTCCCAGCCGCGCGATGAGGTCGTAGGGACCGAACGACGCGCCGTCCAGGCTCACCGGCACACCCGCCTCGAAGCCGACCACGACTTCGACGGGCTCCGCCTCCGCGCACCCGGGTGAGGGTGTAGACGTCGTCTGGTGCCGGCGCCCACGGGTCCTCGATCGCACCGCACTCGATGGCCTTGCCCCACAGGTTGTCGTCGATGGAGTACGGCTTCTCCTTGGTCACCGTGATCGGGATCTCCCACTTCTCCGCCAGGTCCACGCAGTCGTCGCGGGTCAGGCCCCAGACGCGCGCCGGCGCGAAGATGCCGAGGTCCGGCGCGAGCGCGCGCACCCCGACCTCGAAGCGGACTTGGTCGTTGCCCTTGCCCGTGCACCCGTGGGCCACCGCGTGCGCGCCGTGACGGCGAGCCTCGGCCACCAGGTGCCGCACGATGACCGGACAGCGACAGCGCCGACACCAGCGGGTACTTTCCCTCGTAGCGCGCGTTGGCCTGCAGGGCCGGGACGCAGAACTGCTCCGCCATCTCGTGCCGGGCGTCGATCACGACGGCCTCCACCGCGCCCGCGGCGAGCGCCCGGGCGCGGATGGCGTCCCAGTCCTCGCCGCCGCGGTCCGCGGCCTGCCCGACGTTGACCGCCACCGCGACCACCTCGACGCCCTCGTGCTCGATCAACCAGCGGACCGCCACCGACGTGTCCAGGCCACCGCTGTACGCAAGTACCACCCGATCAGGCATCTTCGTCGCCGTCCTTTCCGTTCCACTCGGGCGGCTTGCCCGCGACGATGCCGGCGACGTCGCGCAGGCGCTCGGCCATGCCCGCACCACCGACCTCTTCGTCACTGACGACGAGCACCGTGTCGTCACCGGCGACCGTGCCCACGACGCCCGTGAGCCCGCTGCGGTCGAGCGCCGACCCCACGACGTGGGCCGACCCCGGCGGGGTGCGCAACACGACCAGGTTCCCCGAGTGCGCCACCTCGACGACCCACTCGCCGAGCACGCGGCGTAGGTGGTCCTCCGGCGCGATCTGGTGCACCGGCAGCTCGGGCAGCGCGTAGGCCGTGTCGCCTCCGGGGAGGCGCACCTTGACGGCACCGAGGTCGTCGAGGTCGCGCGACACCGTGGTCTGCGTCGCCTCGATGCCCTCGTCGGCCAGCAGGGCCACCAGCTGGGCCTGGCTCGTCACCGGCGCCGACTCGAGGAGCTTGGTGATCCGGTGCTGGCGCTGGTTCTTGGTCAGGCGGCTCGTCCCCGCTTGCCCGCTCACGAGGATCCCCCCCGACCGCTCGCCGCCCCCTCGCCCGTCGACTCCTCGACGGCCCAGGCGAGAATGCCGCGCATGGCGGTCCGCCGGTGCGCCACCTGGCGCCAGACCACCGACCGCGGCCCCTCGAGGACGGATTCGGCGATCTCCTCGCCGCGGTGCGCGGGGAGGCAATGCAGCACGACGCCGTCCGGCGCGGTGAGGTCGACGAGGTCGTCGTCGACGGTGAAACCTTCGAACGCTGCGAGGCGAGCCGCCCTCTCCTCTTCCTGTCCCATGCTCGTCCACACGTCGGTGTAGAGCGCGGCGGCCCCTTTGGCGGCCTGCCGGGGGTCGTCCGTCAGCTGCACGGTACCGCCGCGCCCGACCCGGTCGCCGAAGGCCTGGAGGGCCGAGAGCTCGTCGACGGAGAAGGCGTAGTCGGCCGGCGACGCGATGCGGACCTCCATCCCTTCGAGCAGCCCTGCCTTGGCCAACGAGCGCGCCATGTTGTTGGCGTCCCCCACGTAGGCGACGGCGCGGCCCCCGAGCGGCCCGCCCAGCGTCTCGCGCAACGTGAGCACGTCGGCCACCGCCTGACAGGGGTGCGCATCGTCGGACAGGAGGTTGACGAGGGGCACGTCGAAGCCGCTGCGCTCCAACGCGGACGCCATGCGGACGAACACGGCGTGGTCGAACACCCGCGCGCAGAGGACACGGTGGTAGCAGGCGAGCGTGCGTGCGATGTCCTCGGCCGTCTCGCGCGTATCCAGGCCCACCTCGGAGCCCTGGATGTACACGGGATGGCCCGCGAGGTCGACCACCGCCATCTCGGTCGAGTTGCGCGTCCGCGCCGAGGGCTTCTCGAACAGGAGCGCGACGCCCTGACCCGCCAGGGTGGGCTGCGCTGGCGTCCGGACGGCCAGCTCGAGGACTCGGTCCCACGCCGCAGGGCTCAGATCGTCCACGTCGAAGAGGTTGACCATCGTTGCGCTCCTCCCGCGCCTACGTCCGCCCGCCGGCGGGGCCGGCCGGGCCGGCAGGACCGGCGGCAGCGGCGACCTCGGCCAGGGCGTCTCCGAGAATACGGAGCGCGGCGTCGATCTCGTCGTCGCGCACGAGGAGCGGTGGCGCCACGCGGATGGCGTCGGACCGCACCGGGTTGACGAGCAGCCCCCGGGCCAGGGCCAGCGCGGCGACGTCCCTGGCGATCGGCGCCTCCAGCTGGGCGGCGAGCAGCAGACCGGCGCCGCGCACCGACACCACGCCGGCCAACTGTCCGAGCCCGGTGGCGAGGCGCGCACCAGACTCCCGCGCCCTGCGACAGACGTCCTCCTGCTCCATGACCGCGAGCGTGGCCTTCGCCGCGGCGAGCGCCAGGGGCTGGCCCCCGAAGGTCGAACCGTGGTCGCCCGGGCCGAACGCCGCCGCCACCTCGGCCCGCGCCCAGCAGGCGCGCGACGGGCATTCCGTTGCCGAGCGCCTTGGCCATGGTCACGACGTCGGGCTCCAGACCCTGGGCCTGGAAGGCGAACCAGTGACCGGTCCGCCCGAGGCCGGTCTGGATCTCGTCGAGCATGAGCAACGCGTTGCGCTCAGTGCAGAGTGCGCGCACGGCGCCGAGGTAGTCCGAGCTCGGGACCACCACTCCGCCCTCTCCCTGGAGCGGCTCGAGCAGCACGCCCGCGACCGTTTCCGGGTCGAGCGCCGCGTCCAGCGCGGCCACGTCGTCGTAGGCCACGTGGACGAAGCCCTCCGGAAGCGGGAGGAACGGTGCATGCTTCTCGGGCTGGCCGGTCGCCGTCAGCGTGGCCAGGGTCCGGCCATGGAACGAATTGTCGGCGCTGATCACGACGTGGCGCCCAACGCCGGCCCAACGCCGGGCCAACTTGAGGGCGCACTCGTTGGCCTCGGCGCCCGAGTTGGCGAAGAAGACCTGGCCGCCCGCCTGGCCCGTCCCCCCGTTCACGAGGCGGTCGATCGTCCGCGCCACCTCGGGAGCCAGGGTGTTCCCGTACAGATTCGACACGTGGCTCAGTGTCCGTGCCTGCTCGCCCACCGCCTCGGCCACGACCGGATGGGCGTGGCCGAGCGAGACCACCGCCAGCCCGGTGATGAAGTCGAGGTACTCCGTTCCGGCGGCGTCGTAGAGCCTGGTCCCCTCCCCCCGCACGAAGGTAACCGGCGGTTCGGCGTACGTGCGCATGAGGGCCTCGCGGCCCGGTGCTGCCGCTGCCGTCGTCGTGGCAGGGCTGGTGGTGGTGGTCGTGGTGGTGACGTCGTTCACGGCAGCACCATGGTCCCGACGCCCGAGTCGGTGAACAGCTCGAGAAGCAGTGCGTGCGGGACCCGGCCATCGAGGATGTGCGCCCGCCCGACCCCGGCACGGACGGCGCGCGCGCACGCCTCGACCTTGGGCATCATGCCCCCCTTGGCCGCCCCGCTGCGGACGATCTCGTCGATCACGTCGAGCGACGCCTGGTGGATGACCGTGGTCGGGTCGTCGGCCACCACACGCAACCCCTCGATGTCGGTGAGGAAGATCAACTTCTCCGCTCTGCATCGCCTCGGCCAGCGCGCCGGCGACCGTGTCGGCGTTGATGTTGTACGCCTGGCCGGACTCGTCGGCGCCGATGGTGGCCACGACGGGGATGAGCCCTTCGGCGACGAGGCGCTCCAGCATGGTCGGGTCCACCACGGAGACGTTGCCCACGAACCCCAAGTCGACGTCGGTGGGCGCCGCCGTGATCAGGTTGGCGTCCTCGCCGGACATGCCGACTGCGAGTGAGCCGTGGACGTTGATGGCCGAGACGATGTCGCGGTTGACCTTCCCGACGAGCACCATGCGGGCGATGTCCAGCGTGTCGGCGTCGGTCACGCGCAGCCCGTTGCGGAACTCGGTCTCCTTGCCGAGCCGCGCCATGAGCGCGCCGATCTGCGGCCCGCCACCGTGCACCACGACGGGCAGCATGCCCACCGCCCGCATGAGCACGACATCCTGCGCGAACGAGGCCAGGGCGACGTCGGCGGAGTCGTCCACGGACCCTGGGGAGCCGGCGCCGTCGCCGTCGGCTCCCGGGTCGGCGTCCGCGCCAAGGGCGGCGTGCAACGCGTTGCCGCCGTACTTGACGACCACGACCTTCCCCCTGAAGCGCCGGATGTAGGGCAGCGCCTCCACCAGCACGGAGGCCGTCTTGGCCGCGGCTGCCTTCTGGGCTCGGGTGACCTTGGGCGGTATCGGGACGGTCCCGGGCACGGTCACGACGTCGTCTTGTTCTCGTCGATGTAGCCGTAGCCGAGATCCGTCCCGAGCACCACACCCTCGCCCGCGCCGAGCCCGAGGTCGCAGTCGATCTCGATGTGCCTGCCCGCCATGTGGGCGGCCACCCGCCCTTCGTCGTAGGGGACCGCCACCCCCGCGGCGCACACCACCGTGCCCCCGTAGGCAATGGTCACTCGGTCGATGTCGAACGGCGTGCCGGCCGATCCCAGCTCCGAGATGACGCGCCCCCAATAGGGGTCCTCGCCGAAGAGCGAGCACTGCACGAGCATCGAGTCGGCCACCTTGCGCGCCGCGACGTGTGCGGCGGCGTCGCTCGGCGCGCCGTGCACGTGCACATGGGCCACCTTGGTCGCTCCCTCGGCGTCGGCCACCATCTGCTCGGCGAGCGAGCCGCAGGCCGCCTGGAGCGCTGCCGCGAGCACGTCGGGTGCGGGCGTCGCGGCGTGGCCGCTGGCCAGGACGAGCACGGTGTCGTTGGTCGAGGTTGCGCCGTCGACGCTGATCCGGTTGAAGGACCCCGCGACGGCCTCCTGGAGCGCCTTGTGCAGCGTTGCCGGGTCGACGACCGCGTCAGTCGTGCAGAGTGCCAGCATCGTGGCCATGTTGGGCGCGAGCATCGCCGCGCCCTTGGCCATCGCACCCACGGTGAAGCCGTCGGCTTCGACCACGGCCTCCTTGGGCACACTGTCCGTGGTCATGATGGCGCGGGCTGCCCGGGAGGCCGAGTGCACGTCCTCGCCGCGCGCCATGACGATCGGTTCGATCTGGGGAAGCACCGTGTCGATCGGAAACGGGATCCCGATCAACCCCGTCTGGCAGACGAGGATCTCCTCCGCCGTGGCGCCGATGTCACCCGCGACCGCCACGCAGAGCCGGTGTGCCGCGTCGCGGCCGGCGGCGCCGGTGGCCGCGTTGGCGTTGCCCGACGTCAAGATGACCCCGGCGGCGTAGCCTCCGGTGACCGCGAGATGGTCCCGGCTCACCTGGACCGGCGCGGCCGCTGCCAGGTTGGCGGTGAAGACGCCGGCCGCCGGAACGGCGCGGCCGTCGGCGGTGGCCACCACCGCGACGTCCGGCACGTAGGCTCGCCTTGATGCCGGCCGGTCCACCCGCGGCGACGAAGCCCTTCGGCGCGGTGATGCTCACGGGTAGGTCCCCGCGATCGGGAGCCCGACCGTCTCGCCGAGGCCGAGCGCCGCATTGGCGCACTGGATCGCCTGCCCGGATGCGCCCTTGACGAGGTTGTCGAGGGCGCACAGGGTCACGACCCATCCGGTACGGGGGTCGACACGCGCGCTCACGTGGGCCGTGTTGGATCCGGACGTGGCCTTGGTGGATGGTGCGCCGTCCGTCACGAGGACGAAGGGCTCGTCGTCGTAGGTCTCGTGCAAGACCTGCAGGACGGCGTCGGTGGTGAGGCCCGCCAGCGCCCGAGCCGCCAGCGGGGCGGCTGTAACACGTGGCGAGGATGCCGCGCACCATGGGTGCCAGGTGGGGCGTGAAGAGGATCTCGGATCCGTCCCCCAGGATCTGCTCCATTTCAGGGGTGTGGCGATGCGTCAACAGCCCGTACGCCGTGAAGTCCTCGTCGACCGTTCCGAAGTGCAGCGACTCCTTCGTACCGCGGCCGGCGCCGGAGACGCCCGACGCGGCATCCACCACGATGCCGGTGGACTGCACCAAGCCCCGGCGTGCCAGGGGCGCGAGGGCCAGCCCCGCCGCGGTGGGGTAGCACCCCGCCGCGGCCACGAGCGTCGCACCGCGCAGGCCGTCCCGGAACAGTTCGGGGAGGCCGTACACCGCCGTGCCCAACAGTTCGGGCGCTGCGTGCTGCTCGCCGTACCAGCGCGGATAGAGCGCAGCGTCGTGCAGCCGGAAGTCGGCGGCGAGGTCGACGACGAGCCCGACCCTGCCCCGCAGATCGGGGACGAGGCGCTGGGACTCGCCGTGGGGCAGCGCACAGAACACGAGGTCGAGCCCGTCGAGACGGGCGGGATCGCTGTCCTCGTAGACGAGGCCGGGGTACGCCGCCGCGAGGGACGGCGTGTGCTCCCCCACCGCCTGGCCGGCATGGGTGTGCGCGGTGGCCACGGCCACCTCGAAAGCCGGATGGCCCGCCAACAGGCGCAACAGCTCGGCACCCGTGTAGCCCGACGCCCCGACGATCCCTGCCTTCACCGCATCAGTATACATAAGTTTGCATATTCATGCGAACTCGGGTGAGGGCGGGAGCTGCCCGGCCGCTGCGGTCAGGCACCGATCCCCTTGAGCCAGTAGACCGAGTTGGACACGACCTCGAAGCCCATTTCCTCGTTGACGGCGATCATCGGTGCGTTGTCGGCCGCGTTCCAGGTGCTGATGGCCCGCACGCCCGGGTGCCACTCCCGCACCGCCCACAGGTTCGCCACCTTCGTGGCGAAGCCCAGCCCGTGACCGCGGTGCTCCCGCATGACCAGCGTGTCGTGCTGCCAGGCCGACTCCGGTGCGCCGAGCGGCACCACGACCTCGGTGAACGCCACGATGTGGCCCGTCGCTTCATGACGGGCCGTCGTCGTCACCTTGGCCCGGTTCTGCCTGGCCAGCGCCGCCTCGAGCTCGCGCACGCGCCGCTCGTCCCACTGCTCCTCGTCGAGCTCCTGGTCCCCCACGGGCACGTCGGTCGACATGCGCCGCCCGAGCTCGCAGCGATCGGCCAGGAAGGCATCGGGCCAGCGATCGGCGAAGGTCGAGAGCACGTAGCCGGCCGCCGACGCCTTGGGATGGGCGCGCAGGGCCGCTTCGTGCACGGGATCGAGCGGCAGCGTCAGCCGGCGGCGCACCATGCGCAGCGCGCCAGCGAACCCGAGGCGCCGGGCAAACGGACCCGCCGCGTCCTCGTAGCCCACGCGGAGCGGTGACTCGTCCATCCCACCGAGCTCGGAACGCCCGGCGGCCCGGGCCAACCGCGCCGCGCCCTGCACGAGGGCAGTGCCGACGCCGGTGCGGCGGGAACGGACCCGCACGCGGACTTCGACCCGCGCGACATGGCGGTTCTCGTGCCGGAACATCTCGAGGTCGGCGATCCCCACGACGCGCCCGTGTCGGCGCGCCACGAGACAGCGGTGCTCCTCTGGGCCTTCCGCGTCGAGCGCCATAGCCAGTCGCTCGGCACGTTGCCACCCCGGCCCGCCTGGCCAACGCTCGAGGTCCGTCTCGCGCAGTACGGCGAACCACTCGTCGAAGGCGTCCGCGTCGGCCGGGTCGAGTGCCGAGACGTCGACAGCCTCGACGTCGTCCTTCTTCTGACTGTGGTCCTGTGCACTGTGCTCCACGCGGCCGCTCGCCTCGGTGCCCTGCTCATGCACCCGAGAGTTGCTTCTGCCAGAAGAGGCCCTCGCCGGCGATGCGGAACCCCATCATGTCGTTGACGGCGATCATCGGCGCGTTGACGGACGCGTTGCCGGTGACGATCGTGCGGACCGCTGGCGCCCGGCGTGCCAACTCCTCGAGGTTGGCGAGCTTGACGGCAAGACCGAGACGGTGGCCCCGGTGGTCAGGGTGGACGACGGTCAACATCTGAAACGCCTGCTTCGGCGCGTCGCGGGCGAGCGAGAGCTCGGTGCAGGCCACGAGCCGGCCCGACGCGACGTGTTGCGCAACCGCGATCAGGAAGCGGGCCCCGCGAGCGACACGAAGGCGGTCGTTCTCCCGCACGCGCTCGACGTCCCAGACCTCCTCCTCATGGTCCCCATCGCCGTGGGGTTCGTCGGTCGACATGCAACGGAAGAGCGCACACTGGTCGGCCTCGTACGCCGCGGGCCACGGCGCTTCGAAGGTCAGCGTTCGGTAGGCCGCGGCATCGCGCGCGTGTGCCACCTCGTCGCGCAGCTCCCCCAGGCGAGCCTCGTCGACCGGGAGCGCCAGGTGACGGGTGTGCCCGGCCAGCATGGCCTCGAAACCGACCTTCGGCGCGAACGACAACGAGGCGTGGCCTGCGACACGGTCGAGCGGCACGTCCACGATCGCGTTGAGCACGTGCCGCCCGTCCGATCGTGCCAACGCACTGATGCCCTGGACGATGGCCGTCCCCACGCCCAGTCGTCGGTGGCCCGGGTGGACCGCCACCGTGATCTCGGCGCCGTGGCGGTTGTCACGGAGTGGGAGCTCCACCATCCCCACGCCGAGCATCGGTCCTCCCGGCTCGCCCCCGGACAGAAGCTCGAAACGCTTGGCGTCGCCGCGGAACTGGGCGAAAGCACGCAGATCGGACAGCGTGAAGCCGGTGAGGTCGGGCCAGAGGTCCTTGTCGCTGGCGCGCAGGACCGACGCGTACTCGGCCAGCGCCTCCTCGTCGGAGGGCTCGATCCGGCGGACCTCCATGGATCCCACGATGCCACGGCGACAGCGCGCCAGGCGTCAGCGCAGGGTCGCCCCGAACGCCTTCTCCACCGTCTCGATGCACTGCGCGCGCAGCGCGCCGACCTCCTCGTCGGTCAGCGTGCGCACCGGCGAGCAGAAGCGCAAGCGGTAGGCCAGGCTGCGTGCACCCTCGTCGATCCCCGTTCCCCGGTAGACGTCGAAGAGATGCACCGACTCGAGCAGGTCGCCGCCCGCCAACCGGAGGGCGTCGGCCACGTCGTCGGCCGGGTAGACGTCCGCCACCACGAAGGCCAGGTCGATGTCCGAGGACGGGAAGCGGCTGATGGCGCCGCCCGTGGCGGTGCGGCGAGGCACCTGCGATGTCGTCGAACAGCCGGCCCAGGTCGAGCTCGAGCCAGCCCACACGGCGGGCCGCCGTTCCCGAGCCCGTCGGGCGCGTCAGTCCGAACGTCGTGGCGACCTCGGGGTCGATCTCGCCGACGGCGCCGATCACGGTGGGCCCGTCACCACCACCCTCGGCCACCAGGTGCGCCGAGCGCGTCGGGTGCAGACCCGGGAGGGGCGGCAGGCCGTCGCCCGGCGGTACCAGCCGGACCCGATCGAGATGGAGCGCGTCCGCGATCACGTACCACGACGCCACGGCCTGGCGGGCGTCGTCGTCGTCGAGCGCGAACACCACGGCGAGCAGCTCGCGCTCACCCGGCAGCTCGGCGATCTCGAGGCCCCCGGCCCCGGCCCGCTCCACCACGCGGGGCGCGCCCTCGCCGGGGTGCGAGAAGACCACGCCGTCCTCGAACAGCCGGACGTCGGCCTGGCGGCGGCTGGCGTTGTAGGCGAGCGCCTCGAGAAGGCCGGGCATGAGCGAGCGCCGCAGGAACGGCTTCTCCGCGTCGAGCGGGTTGGCGACGCGCACCGCGGGTCCGGTGAGCCCCACGTCCTGGTGCGCCGCGGCGGAGACGAACGTGTCGGTCCAGCCCTCCGACGCTCCGAGGCCGAGCAGGATGTCCTTCATGGAACGGCGGGAACGCTGCAGCGCGGTGAGCCCGCCCGGCTGGGGCCAGGTGGGCACCCGGCGCGGGATGTGGGAGTACCCGAACGTCCGGGCGATCTCCTCGATCACGTCGTCCACCCCGTAGGGCTCGGGTCGGACGTCGGGCCGGTTGGTCGGCACCATCACCGTGACGTCCCCACCGGCCAGGCCGGAGCCCGGCGCGCGGGCGCACCGGAGGCGGCGCCGACCTCCTCCATGATCCGGAAGCCGATCGGCTCGATGAGCCGGGCGATCTCGTCGCGCCCGAGGGCGCACGCCGATCTGGCTGTGCACCCGCGCCACCGGGACCGAGAGGACGAAGGGCTCGGGCACGTCGCCGCGCACGTCGAGCATGCCGTCGGCGGTGCGCAGGCCCGGGACGCTCTCGGCCAGGAGCTGGCCGAAGCGACGCACCGACGGCTCGATCCCCCACGGGTCGCAGCCGCGCTCGAACCGGGCGGACGCCTCGGTCCGCAACCCGAGGCGCTTGGAGGTACGGGCGATCGCCATGGGCGCGAAGTAGGCCGCCTCGAGGAGCACCTCCGTCGTGCCCTCGGCGATCTCCGACGAGGCACCGCCCATGATCCCGCCGATGCCGACCGGCCTTCCCTCGGCGTCGCAGATGAGGCAGTCCTCGCCCGTGTCGCCCAGGCTGCGCCCGCGCACGCCGACCGTTCGCTCCTCGCCGTCGAGCGTCTCGACGGTCTCGCCGGGCCGGGCCCGGCGCACCGTCAGGCCGCGCCCGGGCAGCCGAGCCAGGTCGTAGGGGTGCGTGGGTTGACCGAGCTCGAGCATCACGTAGTTGGACGCGTCGACGACGTTGTTGATCGGGCGCATACCGGCGAGCAAGAGGCGCCGAGCGATCCACCGTGGTGAGGGGCCGACCACCACGTCGCCGAACACCGTCACGGTCAGGCGCGGGCAGAGATCGAGGGCGTCGACCGACGCGGTCGCCGCCGACTCGACGGGCTGGCCGCTCGCCGCCGGCTCGGGAGGCTCGGGCGCGGTCGAACGGGCAGCCGGAGACGCCCCGCCAGGTCGCGGGCGATGCCGGTCATGGACCACGCGTCGGGTCGGTTGCCCTCGACCGTGATGTCGAAGACGACGTCGGGCTCGAGGCCGAGCGCCTCCAGAGCGGGGTCCCGGGTTCACCGGGCGCCTCGTCGCCGAGGACCAGCAGGCCGGCACCGTCGTCGCTGAGGCCGAGCTCCTGGCCCGAACAGAGCATGCCGTTGGACTCGACGCCGCGGAGTTCTCTTCGGTCGATCTCGAATCGCCGCCGGGCAGGATCGCGCCCACCGGCGCCAGCGGCACCCGGTCCCCCACCGCGAAGTTGTGCGCCCCGCAGACGATCTCCAACGGCTCGGCGCCACCGGCGTCCACGAGAACGCGGCGGATCTTGTCCGCCCCCTTGATGGCGTCGATCTCGAGCACCCGGCTGACCACGACGTCGCCCAGATCCCTCACCGACGTGCTCGACCGCCTCCACCACCAACCCCAGGTCGTCGAGCGCGGCGCGCAGTTCCCCGATGTCGTCGGGGAACGGGGCGAAGTCACGGAGCCAGCTGAGGGGAGCGCGCACGAGGAACTTTCTCGGGTCGATGGGAGCGGTCAGAACTGGGAGAGGAAGCGGATGTCGTTCTCGAGGAACGAGCGCATGTCGGGGATGGCGTGGCGCATCTGGGCCAGCCGGTCGATGCCGAAGCCGAAGGCGAAGCCCGACCACTCGGCCGGATCGATTCCCACCGCATCGAACACGGCGGGGTCGACCAACCCGCAACCGCCGAGCTCGATCCAGCCGGTGTGCGAGCAGGTACGGCACCCCTCGCCCAGGCAGAGCGTGCACGTGATCTCGAACTCGGCCGACGGTTCCGTGAAGGGGAAGTAGGCCGGCCGCAGGCGGGACTGCATCCCCGGACCGAAGTAGGCCTCCGTGAAGACCTGGATCGTGCCGGCGAGGTCGCCGAATCCGATGCCGCGGTCGACCACGAGGCCCTCGATCTGGTTGAAGACGGGGAGATGGCGGGCGTCGGGGGTGTCGAGGCGGAAGCATTTGCCCGGCATGACCGCGTGGATGGGCAGCGAGTCGTCGCGGACGGCCTCCTCCATCAGGTGGATCTGGACCGGTGAGGTGTGGGTGCGGAGCAGCACCGTCTCGGGCTCACCGATGTCGAGGTAGATGGTGTCGTACATGCCGCGGGCGGGATGGGCCGGCGGCATGTTGAGCGCCTCGAAGTTGTACCAATCCGACTCTGCCTCGGGCCCCTCGGCCACGGTGAAGCCCATGCCGACGAAGACGTCCTCCAACTCGGCGCGGGCCTGGGAGACCAGATGCAGGTGCCCACGGGCGGGCGCCGAGAGGACCTGGGCGGGGATCACCTCGGTCAGGTCCAGGCGGTCGGCCTGCAGTGCCGCCGGCGCGCTCGGCCTCGGCCAGCTCGGCCCGGCGGTCGGCCAGCGCTCGCTCTCAGCCGGGTTTGCACCTCGTTGATCCGGCGACCGGCCTCCTTGCGGGCGTCGGGATCGAGGCCCCCGAGGGTGCGGTGCGCCCGGATCAGTGCGGAGCGCTTGCCGAGGTACTCCGTCTCGACCTGGGCCAGGGCGTCGGTCGACGGTGCGCCCGCGATGGCCCGCTCGCCGTCGCCGGCGATCGCCTCGATATCGAGTTCCACGTTCTCAGTCACCATGTCGTGTCGTTCCGCCACCCGAGATGCTACGTGCCCCGGGGCCGCCACCCCGGCGTTGGCGGAACGCCTCGAAGCAGACGACCGCGCACGCCACGCCCACGTTGAGCGACTCCGCCCGCCCCACCATGGGGATGGCGAGCGATCCCGACAGCGGCGCGCTGGAGGGACGGGTCGAGCCCCGAGGACTCGTTGCCGAGGAACAGTGCCGTGGGCACGGACCAGTCGAGGGCCGCGTAGTCCTCTCCGTCTCGGACGACCGTCGCCAGGTGCGGAACCCGGCGGCGGAGAGCTCCGCGGCCACCACGAAGGGATCGGGTCGCACGGCGAACGGCACGTGGAAGAGCGACCCGGCCGAGGCCCGCACGGTCTTGGGGTTGTAGGGATCGACCGAGTCGCCCGCATAGATCACGGCCGCGCAGCCCGAGGCGTCGGCCGCGCGCAGGACCGTGCCGGCGTTGCCGGGGTCGCGCACGTCGACCAGCACCACGACGAGCGACCCGGACCCCGCCGGGCGGTCCAGCTCTCGGCGCCCGCCGACGGCTCGCTCGAGCATCGGCAGGACGGCCAGGATCGGCTGCGGCGTGACGGTGTCGGCCACCCGCTCGAGGACTCCGGGGCCCAGGGAGAACACGCGGGCACCCGCTGCGCCCGCCTGCCGGCAGACCTCCTGTGCGGCGAGGTCGTCGTCGCCGTCGGGCGACACGTAGACGGACTCGACGGGCGTACCGGCATCGAGGGCGGTCCGGATCAGCTCGGTCCCCTCGGCCACGAAGGCGCGCTCGCTCCAGCGCGCCGAACGCTTCTGCAGCAGCCCGCGCAGCCGGCGGACCCGCCGGTGCGTGAAGGCGAGCCGCTGGGTCAGGAAGCGACCTCCGCGGTGGCCGCCGGCCGTTGGCCAGGGCGCCCTGGGCGGTCGCCACGAGGGCGCCGAAGGCTTCGGGGTCGCTGACCGCGAGGTCCGCCAGCACCTTGCGGTCGACCTCGACGCCGGCCAGGTGCAGACCGTTGATGAGGCGGCTGTAGCTCAAACCGTGCTGGCGCGCGCCGGCGTTGATGCGCTGGATCCAGAGCTTGCGAAAATCACCCTTTCGGGCGCGACGGTCCCGAAAGGCGTACTGCATGGAGTGCATGAGCTGCTCGTTGGCCGCCCGGTACGAACGGCTCTTGTTGCCGTAGTACCCCTTCGCCTGTTCGAGGACAGCGCGGTGGTGTTTGCGGCCGTGGACGGCCCGCTTCACTCTGGCCATGGGGGTGCTCCTCTCTTCACGATCTGTCTCTGGGGTGCGGATGGGTTGCGGTGTTCGCGGCCCGGGGCGACTCCGTCGCCACGGCGCCGAGCTCAGAGGCCGAGCATCCTCCGCGTCGCCTTCTCGTCCGCCTTGGCGATGTCGGACTCGCGCCCGAGCCGGCGCGTGCGCACGCTCGTCTTCTTCTCGAGCAGGTGCGAGCGAAAGGCCTTGCGGCGGCGCAGCCGGCCAGTGCCCGTCACCTTGATCCGCTTGGCGGCGCCACGGTCGGTCTTCATCTTCGGCATTGCGTCATCCCTCTTCGGCTGATGCGGCGACTTCGCTGATCCCGTTGGTCTCCCCAACCGTCGTACGCGGTGCGCTCCCGTTGGCCACGGACCCCGACCCGGAATCCGCACCGGCACCCCCGCTCCCGTCGCCGTCGGATCCGCCCTCGCCGTCGGACGCCGATTTGTCGGCACGCTGCTGGTTGGAGGCTCTCGACTGCGCCGCCTGGCGGGCCCGCTTGTCGGGGGCGAGCACCATGATCATGTTGCGGTTGTCGAGCTTGGGCTCGGCCTCCACCTTGGCCAGTCCCTCCATCTGCTCGGCGATGCGATCGAGGATCCGCTTCCCGTGCTCGGGGTGGTAGACCTCGCGGCCCCGGAACATGATCGTGATCTTGACCTTGTGCCCCTCGTTCAGGAACTTGGCCACCTGACGGGTCTTGGTGTCGAAGTCGCCCGAGCCGATCTTGGGCCGGTACTTCATCTCCTTGATCCCGACGTGGACGGCCTTGCGCCGGCTCTCCTTGGCCCGCTGGGCCTCGTCGAACTTGAACTTTCCGAAGTCCATGATCCGGCACACGGGCGGATTTGCCATGGGGGCTACCTCGACGAGATCGAGGTCGAGCTCCTTGGCGATCGCCAGCGCCTCGGGCAGCGCCTTGATGCCAAGTTGCACACCGTCGGGGTCCACGAGCCGGACTTCACGGGCACGGATTCGGTCGTTGATCCGATGCTCTGTTGTGGTTTCAGCGACGATGCGTCATCACACCTCTCACTCGGGCCCGCGGTCCTTCCGCAAGCCAATCGGTGGAGCGAGGCCGACCTGCGGGCAGGGCCCGCGCCCGAAGGGCGATCGACCTGGCGCACGAGGTCCCCTGCGTGCGCAGGGCGGTGGCCAGGTGGAGGCCGCTCAGTGGGGGCCCCGCTTCCATGTAGTCAAGACCACATACAGTACCAGCATGAGCAGCATCTGGACACCGTCGGGCGAGCATTTCCCCAAGAAGGAGGGGGACGACCAAGCGGCCGAGACCGAGGTCCCGGATCCGATCGAGGCCGAGTCCCAGGCGGAGGCACAGGCGGCGGTGGACGCCATGCGGGCCCAGCTGGCCAACACGCCGGCCGAGGTCGTGGTGGCGAACCACTGCTACGGCCTCTTCGAGCTGGCCGCGGTCTACCTGTCGCAAACACCGCCGATGCTCTTCCAGGCCCGCCTGGCCATCGACGGCTTCGGCTACCTCCTCGACGGCCTGCGCGGGCGGCTCGGTGAGGCCGAGCCGTCGTTGCACGAATCCCTGTCCCAGCTCCGACTGGCCTTCGTGCGCCTCGAGGGCAGCGAGGACGCCAGCTCGGAGAACGCCGCGAGCTCCGGTCAGAATTGACGCTCGTCCCCTAGGCGACGCGGGTCCGGGCGGACCAGGCGGCCAGGCCGTCCACGGTCTCGCCGATGAAGGCGCCCAGCTGGCGCCGGTACAACCAGCCCGTGCCGGGCACCTTGGCCCGGAACGTCGAGCGCCAGTTGATGGTCGTCCCCCCGCCGGACGACGGCGTCAGCGTCACCACGGCCTTGTAATCACGCAGGGCCAGCCCGGCCTCGAGGACGTAGGCGAAGACCTCGTTCGGCCGCCGTTCGACCACCCGCTCGCGGCTCTTGTGCCGGCCGGTCGTGAAGAGGCGAACGGCACCCAGGCCCTCGGGAGAGCCGTCGCCGGGCTCGAGGATCGCGCACGCCCCGAGGGGCGACCACTCCGGCCACGTCGACCCGTCGGCGAGGAGCGCGAACACCGCCGCCGGATCCGCCGGCGTCACGACGGTCTTGTCGATCACCTGCTCTGCCATGCCTGCCTCCTCTCGGTCTGCCCTCCCCATCCGGAGGTAATGTACCATTTGGTACATGAGAGGACAACCGGCGGCACAGACCGGTGCCGAGGGGGACGGCGGGGCCACGAGTGCACGGGACCGACTGCTCGACGCGGTGATCGAACACTTCGTGGCGGACGGCCTGGCGGACCAGAGCCTGCGCCGGATCGCCGAGGCGACCGGCACGAGCCACCGCATGCTGCTCTACCACTTCGGCTCCAGGGAGGGGCTCATGCTCGCGGTCGTTCGTGCGGTCGAGGCGCGCACCTTGGGCATGTGGGCCGCGCTCGGGCGAGGCGGCGCCCGAGCAGACCGACGAGCTCGTGCGGCAGATGTGGGCGTACGTGGCCGACCCGGCCGTGGGCGACTTCGAGCGGCTCTTCTTCGCGCTCTACGGACGCGCCCTGCAAGGGGGCTCCGCCAGCCGTCCCCTCCTGCAGGGCGACCTCGAGACCTGGCTCGAGGCCAATGTCGCGCTGGCAGCGGAGGCCGGGGTACCGGCCGATGTCGCCCGCGTCCACGGCCGACTCGGCGTGGCCGTCATCCGCGGCCTGCTGCTCGACCTCTTGGCCACCGGAGACCGGGGCGGCGCGGACGCCGCGCTGGAGGTCTTCGCCCGCCGCTACGCCGGGCGCTGGTGGGAGGATCAGGCGGAGGATGCCCGGTTGGAGGCCGGAGAAACCGACCGCGCCTCGTAGCGTCCGCGGTGACCGGGTGCCACGGTGAACACCACCGCGGCCTCCACGTCGATACGGCGACTCCCGTCGGTGATGGCGGTGGCGTGGAACGCGTAGGTCGTGCCGTCTTCCGCCTCCAGCGTCCCGAGGCCGCGGCCGGGGTCGAAGGCGGTGACCCGCCCGAGGATGGGCCCGGCGGACGGGGCGGGGTGGCCCACGTCAGTGGACGATCTTGGACAACGGGATCTCGAGGATGTCACTCGCCCCGTGGTCGCGCAGCGCCGGGATGAGGATGTTGATGTCGGACTTGGCGACGACGGCCTCGAGCGCGAAGGCGCCACCGCCCGAGAGCTCCGAGATGGTCGGGGCCCGCATGGAGGGAAGGAGCGTGAGGACGGCATCGAGGTTCTCGGCGGACACGTTGAGCTTGACCAGCACCTTGCCCCGGGCCTCGAGCGTCCCCTGGAGCAGCGTGAGGATCTGCTCCATGGCGTGGCGCTTCTCGGGGTCGGCGGCCGCCTCCGGGTTCGCGATGAGCTCGGTGTGGGAGACGAGGAGCGTCTCGATGACCTTGAGGCCGGCGGCGCGCAGCGCACTGCCCGTCTCGGTCATGTCGACGACCGCGTCGGCGATGTCGGGCACCTTCGCCTCGGTGGCGCCGTAAGACATGGCGATGTCGGCCTTGATCCCGTGCGCAGCGAGCGCCTTACGGGTGAGCTCGGGGTACTCGGAGCTGACGCGGCAGGCGGGTCGGCGCGCCCGGCCGTAGCGGCCGCCAGCTCGGCCAGCGAAGCGACGGGCGAGTCCGCGCCGACGGCGAGCACGACCCGGGCCGGATTGGCCGTGTTCTTCGAATACGACAGCTTGCCCAGCGAGACCACCTCGCTCCCCCGCTCTTCGACGCAGTCACGCCCCGTGATGCCCAGTTCGAACAGCCCGTCGGCCACATAGACGGGGATCTCCTGGGGCCGCAGGATGCGGACCTCGCTGATACGCGGGTCCTCGATGCTGGCGCGGTAGGCCACGTCCGACGCACGGCGCACGGCCAGATCGGCTTCCTCGAACAGCTGCATGGTGGCGCGTTCGAGCGAGCCCTTGGGCAGGACGAGGCGGAGCATGGCGTAGATCTTCGCAGACCGGCCGGGTGGGATCGGACCTGTCGCGGTGGTGCGTGCGGCAAGCTGTGCCGGTGCCGCCCCCCTACGACGTCTTCAACTTCTTGAACCTGCTCGGTATCGAGATCCCCGACGGTGGAACGGGCGAGGACCCCGTCGCGCGCCTCACCGTGACCCATCCGCTCATCGCCGGGACGGGATTCCTGTGGGCACCCGTGGTGCTCACGCTCGCCGATGCGCTGTGCGCCTTCGGGGTGAATCACCATTGGCCCGAGGGGGCGCGGAGCTTCACGACCGTCGACTGCTCGGCGAACTTCATCTCGAGCGCACGGGAAGGTGAGGAGATCATCGCCACGGCTTCGCCGCTGCACACCGGCCGCACCACCCAGGTCTGGGACGCCACGGTCACCAATCAGACGACGGAACGGCTGATGGCCTCCTACCGCTGCACGCAGCTGATCCTCTACTGAGCGGCTCGGGCGTTCGCCGCAGGGGTGGCGCGATACGCAGGGTGGCGCGATGCGCGATGCGCGATGCGCGATGCGCGATGCGGGATGCGAGGGGTGGAGGAAGAGGGGCGTCAGCCGGGGGAGGTGAGCGGCCTGCTCCGAAGGAGCCGCACCATCTCGATGCCCGTGAGGGCGGCCTCGCGGCCCTTGTTCGTCTGGTCCGGCTCGGAGCGCTCCAGCGCCTGGTCGAGTGTGTCGGTCGTCAGCACGCCGAACACCACCGGGAGCCCCGTCGCCAGCTGCACCTGCTGGATCCCCGACGCGCACTCGCCCGCGACGAAGTCATAGTGCCCCGTGTCGCCGCGGATGACGGCGCCGAGGCAGAGCACGGCGTCGACCTTGCCGGCGTGCGCGAAGGCACGCGCGACGAGGGGCAGCTCGAACGCGCCCGGGGCCCAGGCGACGACCACGTCACGAGGGTCGGCGCCCGCGTCTCCCATTGCCTCGAGCGCGCCGTGCAGCAGGCGCAGCGTGATCCCCCCGTTGAAGCGCGCGCAAGCGATGCCGAAGCGCAGGCCGGTCCCGTTGTGCTCCCCCTCGAGGTGGGCACCGACACGGGTGGCCACCTCGTCGAGCGCCCCGTCGGGCAGCGTCACGAGGTCCGAGCCGGCCATCA
Source organism: uncultured Acidimicrobiaceae bacterium (assembly GCA_963788585.1). Lineage (GTDB taxonomy): Bacteria > Actinomycetota > Acidimicrobiia > Acidimicrobiales > RAAP-2 > Bog-473. The sequence continues at coordinate 47,354 of CAWBHA010000006.1, read as the reverse complement.
GCGTGATCCGGCCTTGGGGCGGTGCCGACGATCTGGTGGCCCGACCGTCACGCCACGCCGGACCATCAGGCGGGGCGGGTCGTCACAGGACGTCGTCGAGCCCATGGAGCAAATGACCCATGCGCTCCCGCTTGGTGCGCAGGTACGCGATGTTCTCGGGGTTGGGCGAGGCCTGCAGCGGGACGCGCTCGGTGATGTCGAGGCCGAAACCCTCGAGCCCGCCGTACTTGACCGGGTTATTGGTCATGAGGCGCATGGTGGTCACGCCGAGGTCGACGAGGATCTGCGCCCCGATGCCGTATTCCCGGCTGTCCACCGGGAGGCCCTGCTGGAGGTTGGCGTCGACGGTGTCGTGCCCTTCCTCCTGGAGCTGGTAGGCGCGGATCTTGTGGCCGAGCCCGATGCCGCGGCCCTCGTGGCCGCGCAGGTAGATCAAGACTCCCCTGCCTTCGCGTTCGATGAGATCGAGCGCCGCATGGAGCTGCGGCCCGCAGTCGCAGCGCAGGGAGCCGAAGACGTCACCGGTGAGGCACTCGGAGTGGACGCGCACGAGGACGTCCTCGCTGCCCGCCACGTCACCCATCACGAGTGCGAGGTGCTGCTCGTTGTCGAGCACCGACTCGTAGACCAGCGCACGGAATTCGCGCCCCTGCGCCGGGATGCGCGCCTCGGAGACGAGGCGGACCAGCTTCTCGTTCTGGCGCCGGTAGCGGATCAGGTCGGCAATGGAGATCAACGGCAGGTCGTGCTTCTTGGCGAAGCGCTCCAGCTCGGGCAGGCGTGCCATCTCTGACTTGTCCTCGGTGACGACCTCGCAGAGGACGCCGGCGGGCGAGAGCCCCGCGGCGCGGCTGAGGTCCACCGTCGCCTCCGTATGACCGGCACGCTTGAGCACGCCTCCGGTCCGATAGCGCAGCGGGAAGATGTGGCCGGGGCGGTTCAGGTCGTTCGGGCGCGTGTTCGGGTCGATGAGCGCAGCGATGGTGGACGCCCGGTCCGCCGCGGAGATCCCCGTGGTCGTGCCGTGGCGGCAGTCGACGCTGACCGTGAAGGCGGTCCGCTGCGCCTCGGTGTTGGCGCTGACCATCAGCGGCAGGTCGAGCATGTCCGCCCGCTCGGGCAGCAGTGGGACGCAGATGACACCCGAGGTGTGGGCCAGGAAGAAGGCGATGTTCTCGGGGCTGGCCGCCTCCGCCGCCATCACGAGGTCACCCTCGTTCTCCCGGTCCTGGTCGTCCACCACCACGGCCATGCCGAGGCGCCCGATGGCGTCGATGGCCTCTTGCACCTCGGAGAACCCCATCAGGCCGCCACCTCCACGCGCAGGTCGTCCCCCAGCCGCTCGACCGACACCAATCTGCCCTTCCACACATCTGCAATTGTGCCAGCCCCGGCGCCGGCGAAAAGCGGGCGGGCGTCGTCACCGCCGAAGAACTTGGGAGCCAGGTACACGACGTAGCGATCGACGAGGCCGGCCACGTGGAAGTCGTGGGCGACGGTGGCACCCCCCTCGACCAAGAGCTGCAGCACGCCGCGCCGGCCCAGCTCGGCCAGCACGTCGTCCAGCTCTCCGGAGAGCTCGAGCGCCGGATGCACGCGGGCGCCCTCCGGAGCGGCGCCCAGCACGACGCGCATGGGCTGGCTCCGACCCCCGTCGACGATCTCGTCGTCGACGTCTCCGTCGTCGAGGCGCACGGTCAACTCGGGGTCGTCGGCACGCACCGTGCCCGCCCCGACCAGGACCGCGTCGGAGCGCGCCCGTAGGCGGTGCGCATCGCGACGCGCCGGTTCCCCGGTGATCCATCGGCTGGTGCCGTCCGGCGCCGCCGTGCGGGCGTCGAGGGTGGCGGCCATTTTCAGGACGACCCAGGGTTGCCCGGTGCTCCGGTGCTTGAGGTAGGGCGCCAGCTGCTCGGCGACCTCGTCGGCCGCCACCCCCACCACGACGTCGATGCCCGCGTCCCGCAGCGCCGCGATGCCCCGGCCGGCCACCTTGGGGTCCGGGTCCTCGACGCCGATCACCACCCGCACGATCCCGGCGTCGACGATGGCGTCGGTGCAGGGAGGCGTGCGCCCGTGGTGCACACAGGGCTCGAGGGTCGTGTAGAGCGTGGCGCCCCGGGCGGCCTCGCCTGCGGCCTTCAGTGCCGCGATCTCGGCATGGGGCCCACCGGGCGGCGCGGTGGCGCCACCGAAGGTCTGCACGGCGCCACCAACGGGCACGGCGGCGCCGGCGGCGTGGTCGTGGTCCTGATCGTGGTCCTGGTCGCCGGCGTGACCGGGCTCCGTGGCCGCCACGACAACGCTGCCCACCCAGGGGTTCGGTGCCGTGCTGGATCGGACCGCTGCGGCTAGCGCCATGGCCCGCCGCATGTGCTCCACATCATCCATGCGCCACGTCCCTCGTCCGGGTCGTACCCTCGGCCTTGTGTGCGTAATTATAGAACACGTTTCAGTTTCTGTCGAGAATCCCAGGTCAAAGGTAGGTTAGACGGAGATCAGGAGGCTTCGAGCACGGCGACGAGTCCGCTCACGTCCGGAACGATGGCGGTGTGGGGCGCCGTGGCCAGGGCGGCCTCGTCGTGCGACCCGCTGAGCACCCCGATCACCGCGCCCGCGCCCGCCCGGGCGCCGGCCTCGAGGTCGCTGGTCGTGTCCCCCACCACGACGACCGACCGAGGGTCCTCGACGCCGAGCCGAGCCATCGCGCCGAGGATCAGGTCGGGTGCCGGCCTCCCCCGGCCCACATCGGCCGGCGACAGGGCAAGGTCGATCTCGTCATGCCAATGCAACGCCTCGAGGAGCGCATCCCGGGTCGAGGGGGCAAAGCCGGTCGTCAGGCAGACCCGTACGCCGCGGGAGCGCAGCGCGCGCGCAGCACGTCGAGGGCACCCGGGATCTCGCGCACATCGCCCGCGGCCACGATCGATTCGTAGGCGTCGGCGAAGGCGGCCGTCGCCACCTCGGCATCGTCCGGACTCAGGAGGCGGGCGAACACCTCGGCCTTGGACTGTCCCATGGTCTCGTGCACGACGACGCGGGCGTCGCGGAACCGAGCGCTGCGCTCGCTGACCCCGACGGCTGCGAGGGCAGAGGCGAAGGCAGCATCCACCGCACCGTCGTCCCGCACGGTCGTGCCCGCCATGTCGAGACACGCCAGGGCGAAGGGGCCGATCATCGGGCCTCGCCCGCCGCGCTGAGCGTATCGGCGGCGATCGCGGGGGCGCAGGTCATGCCGCGCCCGCCCGGTCCCGTGACGAGCCAGACGCCCGGAGCCAGTTCCTCGCGCAGGCAGACCGCGCCATCCCGGCACTGCGTGTAGACACCCTCCCAGCGTCGACACACCGGGGGTACCGCCGTCCCCAGCAGCGCTCGTGCCCGCTCCAAGAGCTCCTCGCTGGGCTCCTCACACAGTGCGAAGTCGAACGGCTCGTCGTAGGCGTGGGTGTCGCCGATCGTCAGCCCGCCGTCCAGGCGCTGCACGAGGAGCAGCTGGAGGTGGTGCTCGGCGGCCACGGGGCTCTGGGCGGGCAGCCCGTCGAGTGGCGCCGCCTCGTAGGCCGGGTAGTAGCGCAGGCTGTCCGCGTCCGCCAACGACGTCGTCATGATCTCGTCGAACGGTGCCGTCTCGAGCATCTGGAGGCGCACGCGTCTGAGCCTGGTCGTCGCGATCGCATCGGCGCCCGGGAGCTGGTCGTAGGCGGCGCCAGTGGCCACGACCGCGAGATCACCCTCCCACCTGGTACCGGCCGCGTCGACGAGGGCGCGCGGCGCGACGCCGACGACCCGGCGGCCGGGGTGGAAACGGTAGGCCCGTCCCCCACCGGCATCGCCCAGGTGCGCCCGCAACGCGTCGAGCACCCGACGCGGTTCGACCACGGCGTCCTCGCTGCAGTGCAGCGCACCCGCGATGTCACCGCGGAGCGCCGGGTTGCAGGCCCGGGCCGCTTCAGGACCGAGGAACGTGATCGACCTCTCGGTCGCATCGGGGTGCCCGCCGAACGCTTCCATGACCGCGCGCTCGCGGGCATCGCGAGCGACGGTCAACGAGCCATTGGCACGGAACCCGATGCCGGGCACGGCGGCGCTGAGCTCCTCCCAGCGGCGGCGCGCTCGGCGAGCCACATCGAGCTCGACGCCCGACTTCCGCCCGCTGACCCAGACCAGACCGAAGTTCCGCACCGACGCGCCGGAGGGCTGCGGGGCGGCCTCGAGGTGGTCGACGGTGAAACCGGCCTCGACCAGCTCGAGGGCGTGCCACGTCCCGAGGATCCCGCCGCCAGCGACGACGGCTCGGGCACCGGCGCTCACGGAGTGGGCCGCGTCGAGGAAAGACGGGCGCGGGACATGCTCAGCCGGTGGCCTTGTGGACCGAGGCTCGTATCGCGTCGGCCGCCTCCCAGGGCCGCTCGTGTCCGAATATGGCGCTTCCGGCCACGAACACGTTCGCTCCTGCCGCGGCGGCGACCGGGGCCGTGGTCGCGTCGATCCCGCCGTCGACCTCCAGGTCGATCGCCAGTGCGTTCGCGGCGATCTCGGCGCGCACCTGGGCCAGTTTGGGCATCACGTCCGCGATGAAGCTCTGCCCGCCGAAACCCGGGAACACCGTCATGCAGAGGACGAGATCGACCTCACCGAGGTAGGGCTGCACGGCGTCGAAGGGCGTGTCGGGGTTGAGGGCGAGGCCAGCGCGCAGCCCGAGCTCACGCATCTGTGCGATCAGCTCGTCGGTGTTGCCGACCTCGACGTGCACCGTGCAGCCGTCTGCCCCGGCATCGGCGAAGTCCTTCAGATACTTCCCGGGATCGGTCATCATGAGGTGGCAGTCGAAGTACAGAGGCGTGTGACGGCGCAGCGACGCCACGACGGGTGGGCCGATGGTCACGTTGGGGACGAAGTGCCCGTCCATGACGTCGACGTGCAGCCAGTCGGCCGAGGGTGCAACCTCGCCCACCTGCTCGGCCAGCATCCCGAAATCCGCGGACAAGACCGACGGAGCGATGCGGACGTCGCCGAAGCGACCCGCCTGCCGCGGCGTTGGTGTCGACGCTTGCTGCACTCGCCCGCGGTCGCCGTTCAGCCGAAGCGCGCCCAGCAGAGAATGCGACGGAAGCCGTAGAAGTACGGCTCGCGCTCGCCCAGCTCCTCAATCAGCCGCTCGCGGTACCGTTCCACGAACGCGGCGAACAGCTCGGGGCTCAACCGCGTGCGGTAGGGCGTGAGGAGGGTGCCCATGACCCACTCGACCACCTCGGCCGTGGACTCGAGCTCGTGCCCGTACACCTCCATGCGGACGACCTGGTCCTTGGCACCCAGTTCGTAGAGCAGGTCCGCGTACAGTTCCGGCGACAGGACGAAGCGTCCCCGGTCCTCGGGGACATCGCCGTAGAGCGCATCGATGAACGGGGGCTCGTTGGCCACCTCCTGCGCCAACAAATGCGACGGATGCCGGTAATTGGCCGGCACCTGAAAGGCGAGCTGCCCGCCGGGGACGAGGGCGGTCCGCATGCGGGCCAGGAGGTTCAGATGGTCGTCGATCCACTGCAGGGATGCGTTGGCGAACACCAGGTCGAGCCCCTCTTCGAGCCACGTGGCGATGTCGCCCTGGACGAATGAGAGCCCGGCGACGTCGCCGTGCGTGGACTTGGCCCGCGAGAGCATCGCCGTCGACGAGTCCACGCCGACGGTCTTCTTGGCCTCCATCTCCTCATGCAGGATCTTGGTCAGATCACCCGTCCCGCAGCCCAGATCGACGACGCGACCTCCTGGCACGGGATGGCAGAGCATGAGGAGATCGTCGAAGGGTTGCTGTCGTTCCGAACGAAACCGCTCGTACTGGTCGGGGCTCCACCCGTCGATCGGCGTCACTGTCACCGGGCCCATGTTTAGTCCGTTCCGAGACGCTCGCCTGGCGCCGGGCGCACGCCGCGCAGCCACTCCGCCGCTGACATGGGGGAACGGCTCTCGGGCTGCACCTGTTCGAGCACGACGATGCCACCGCCGGTGGCAACGGACGCACCGGACAGCGTGCCGGGTGTCGCGAGGTCGATGTCGGGATCGTCCGCGCCGGCGACGGCCGCAAGAACGCGCAGCCGCGTGCCCCGAAACGTCGTCCAGGCCCGGCCGAGCCGCACCACACGCGTGAGCTGGCGGGCGGCCTGGGCCCAATCGAGATGGAGGTCCTCGGCGGTGACCTTGTCGGCGATCGTCACCTCCCCCTCCTGCGGTTGCGGGACGGGCAACCCCTCCGGTCCCCCGACGAGCGCTTCGACGAGCAGGGCACTGCCGACGGTCACCAGCCGGGCTGCGCAGTTCGGCCAGGGTCTCGTCCTCGTCGATGGGCACACGCCGCTCCGCGTACACGGGACCAGTGTCCAGGCCCTCTTCGATCCGCATGAGGCAGACCCCGGTCTCGGAGTCACCGGCGAGGATGGCGCGCTCGACCGGGGCCGCGCCGCGCCAGCGCGGCAACAACGAGAAATGGAGGTTCACCATGGGGACGCGCTCGAGCAACCGGCCCGGGATGATGCGACCGTAGGCCACCACCACGGCCAGCTCGACGCCTGCACCGAGGAGCTCGTCCATGTCCTGGGTGACCGGAAGCCCGAGCTTGGTTGCGGCTGCCTTGACCGGGCTCGGTGTCGTCTGCCCGCCTCGTCCGCGCCGGCGGTCCGGACGGGTGACGCAGAGCGCGATTTCGTGCCCGGCGTCCACGAGGGCGCGGAGCGGGGGGACAGCCATCTCCGGGGTGCCGAGGTACGCGAGCCGAGCCACCCGCTCAAGTTAGGACAGCGCGTCGCGCCGCGGTGACGCCCCTCAGCGCGTGAAGAGATTCGAGAGCCCGTCGGGATCGTCGAGCGCGAGATCGAGGGTGCGGCTGCGGAGGATTTTGAGCGCCTCCTTGCGCTGCTCCTCGTTCAGGCGCTCCACGAGCAGGATCCCGTCGAGGTGGTCGAGCTCGTGCTGGAAGACCCGGCCCTCGAGCTCGCTGGCCTCGATGGAGATCTCGTTGCCCTCGAGGTCGAGCCCCACGAGGTGCACGGTGTTGGGGCGCAGGATCTCCCAGCTCAGGCCGGGGACCGACAGGCACCCCTCGTCGTAGACCCATTCCCCGTCGCTCTCGACGATGCGCGGGTTGATGATCGGCCGGGCGCCCTCGCCGATGTCGTAGACGAAGATCCGGCGTTGCACACCGACCTGGTTGGCCGCGAGCCCGGTGCCGGGCGCGGCGTACATCGTCTCGATCATCGAGTCGACGAGGCTGGCCACCGCGGCGTCGATGTCGTCGACGTCGCGGGCGCGCTCCTTCAGTACGGGATCGCCGTATTGCCGAATCGTGAGCGAAGGCATCGGCCAAATCTTACCGGCGTCGCCTCCGGTGCCGGCACGGGCGGAGGTCCCGACGACGGCCCCGGTACCGGCATCGGCTCGTCGTCACACCGACGCCGGGTCGACCTCGACGCGCAACCCACGTCCGGGCGGCCGCGGCGTCGCCGCCAGAAGGTCACAGAGGCGCTCGTGGGCCTCGGCCCGCAAGAGGAAGCGGTCCCCGTCGAGCGGCGAGAGCGTGACGCCGCTTCCGGCCTCGGACGCCGCCGTCGCCTGGCGCAGCGCATCGGCGTACGCCGGTGCGAGGGCTCCCGACACCAACGCCAGCGCGTTGAAGGGCGGCAACGCCGAGGCGCGACGGATCGCGACCTCTTCCTCGAGCACCGGCGCCGGCTGGCCCCGGGCCACCGCCACCAGCACCGGATGGTCCGGCACGCGGGTCTGCACCTGCGCCCGCGCCCAGGCGGATCCCGTGCCAGCTGGCCCGACGAGCCGCGACGCCCGGACGAAGAGGGCCAGGGTCTCCTCGGTCGCGGACAGGCGCGGCGCGAGGAGGTGCAGATCGACGTCCAGGAACACGACCGCCGCCGCGCGCCGCACCCGGTGCAGCACGGCCTCGGTTCCCACCAGCACCGGTGTCGCGGGGACGTCGGGCTCGGGCCCGCTCGCCCGGGGCCCGGCCACTTCCCCGACCTCGGAGCCGAGCAGCGCCTCCAGCTCGTCCCGCAAGCGGGTGACGCCGGACCGCAATGCCTTCATGCGCAGGCGTCCACAGGCCGTGCAGACGACCGGGCGCGTGTCCCCACAGCGTGGGCAGCGCAGCACTTCCTCGTCGCGCGGCCGTGCCGCCGCCGCGCCACAGTGGGTGCAGCGGGCCAGCTCGCCGCAGTGTCGGCACGCGAGGATGCGGGTCGCACCGGTCCGGTTGTACACGCAGACCAATGGGCCCCGCGCCGCTGCGGCGTCATCGTCGAGCACGGCACGGGCCAGCCGCACGAACTCTTCGGAAAACATGCCGGTGCGCGGATCGGCCCCGCGACGGTCGACCCGCTCGATGGTGGCCCAGCCGGCGCGTTCGACCGGGGGATTCGGTGCCACCGTGCGGAGCCGCGGGTCCGCCGCCAGCGCGACGGGAGGCACAGGCGACGCGAGGATGCATGGAGCCCCCTCCCGCCGCGCCCGCTCGAGGATCACGTCCACCGCGCTGTACGTGGGCGTACTCTCCTCGCGGTAGGACGCGTCGTGCGCGTCGAGGACCACGGCGGCGGCCAGCCGCGGCACGGGCGCCCAGGCACCCGCCCGGTTGCCGACGACCACCGGCCAGCCTGCCCTGGCCTCCTCCCATGCGCCGGTGGCGGGGTAGCCCCGCCGGGCAAGACGAGCGGTGAGCCGCTCTGCCCATCCCGCCGACGGGACGAGTACGAGGACGGTGCCCTGACGCGCCCGCACATCGGTGTCGTCGACGACGTCGAGCACCAGGTCGAGCAGATCGGTCTCGGGCGGAAGGCGGACCACCGTCGACCCCGCCTGTGCCAGGGCCGGAGCCCACGGCGGGGAGCCGCCTGGCAGCGGGGACAGGACGGGGGACGGGTCGCGCAACGGGCCACCGGTCACCGAAGTGGAGGGGGCGAGTTGCGGCGCCCGTGGCAGGGCGCGTACGACAGTGAGTGGCGACGCCGTACGCAAGAAGAAGGACTCCGGCCCCGCCCAGCGCCAGGCGGCCCACCGGGCCAGCTCCATGACGGTCGCCGGCGGACCCCAGCCCAGCCATGACTTGAGCGGAAGGACATCGACCCCTTCCAACGCCGGCACGTCGTCCTCGGTGACCCACCCGCGGACGCTGCGCCCGTGCAGCGGGGCGCGCACACGCGTCCCCACCCGAATGTCGTGCTCCCACTCGGGCGGCACCGCGTAATCGAACGCCTTGGCCAGCGCCGCCACCTCGGTGCGTACCCGAACCGTACGCAGGCCGCGCGTCGCTGTGGCGTGGTGGGTCGGTGGGGCCGATGGCACCGCTCGCCCCTCCCCCTCAGGGGTGCGGTCGGACGATCAGAGCCCGAGTGCGGCCCGAAGGTCGTCGACCCGTGGCGTGGCCTCCCACGTGAACTCCTTCTCCGAGCGACCGAAGTGACCGTACGCAGCCGTCTTCTTGTAGATGGGTCGGCGCAACTCGAGGTCGCGGGCGATAGCGGCCGGCCGGAGGTCGAAGAGCTCACCCACGGCGTCGGAGATCTTCTCGGGCGCAACCGACTCGGTGCCGAACGTCTCGACGAGCAACGAGACCGGGTGCGCGACCCCGATCGCGTAGGCGACCTGGACCTCGCAGCGCTTGGCGGCGCCAGCCGCGACGACGTGCTTGGCCACCCAGCGCGCCGCGTACGCGGCCGAGCGGTCCACCTTCGAAGGGTCCTTGCCCGAGAAGGCCCCCCCGCCGTGGCGTGCCATGCCGCCGTAGGTGTCCACGATGATCTTGCGTCCGGTGAGGCCGGTGTCGGCGTGGGGGCCGCCCAGTTCGAAGATGCCGGTCGGGTTCACGTAGATGCGCAGCTCGGCGGCGTCGAGATCGGTGGGCAGCAGCGGGGTGATCACGTGCTCGATCAGGTCGGGCCGCAGCTGCTCCTCCAGGTCGATCCCGCCGGCGTGCTGCGTCGAGATCAAGACGGTGTCGATGCGGATCGGACGCCCGTCCTCGTAGACCACGGAGACCTGTGTCTTCCCGTCGGGCCGCAGGTACGGCACGGCGGCGGACCGGCGGACCTGGGCCAGGCGCTCGGACAGCCGATGGGAAAGCCAGATCGGCAGCGGCATCAGGTCCGGCGTCTCGTCGCAGGCGTAGCCGAACATCATCCCCTGGTCGCCGGCCCCCTGTGCGTTCAGCAGGTCTTCGCCGCCCTTGCCGCTGCGCAACTCGAACGCTGCGTCCACACCCTGGGCGATGTCCGGGGACTGCGCATCGAGCGACACGAGGACACCGCAGGTCTTCCCGTTGAAGCCGTAGATGTCGTTGTCGTAGCCGATGTCGCAGACGGTCTCGCGCACGAGGCTCGGGATGTCGACGTACGTCGACGTCGTCACCTCGCCCGCCACGAGCACGAGGCCGGTCGTGAGGAGCGTCTCACAGGCCACGCGGCTGGCGGGGTCGCCTTCGAGCATGGCGTCGAGGACGGCGTCCGAGATCTGGTCCGCCATTTTGTCCGGGTGGCCCTCGGTGACCGATTCCGAGGTGAAGGTCGTTTTCACGCGCTGCTCCGCTTCTCGTTGTGGTGGGCGATGACCCTATCCAATACGGCATGTGCCACTGCATCCTTGGAGGTCAGTGGTATTTCAGTGGTGCTCCCGTCCGCATCCAAGATCACGACGGCATTCGTGTCGTGGTCGAAACCCGCACCGGGCGCACTCACGTCATTGACGACGAGGAGGTCGACGCCCTTGCGCTCGAGCTTCCGCCGACCGCGCGCCAACGGGTCGTCGGTCTCCGCGGCGAACCCGACCAGCACCTGCCCGGGCCGTCGCCGGGCCGCCAAGCCGGTGAGGATGTCGGGCGTCGGCTCGAGGACCAGCTCGGGAAGACCGTCCTCCTTGGACAACTTCGTCCGCGCCGAACACTTGGGTCGGAAGTCGGCGACCGCCGCGGCCATGATCACGACGTCGGCCCCCTCGGACGCGACGCCGACCCTTTGCTCCATGTCGGCCGCCGTCTCGACATCGACCCGCGTGATCGCCGACGCCACGTCAGAAGGCAGCGGGAGCGGAGACGACGTGACGAGCGTGACCGACGCGCCGCGCCGCGCCGCAGCGACGGCGATGGCGTGCCCCTGTTTGCCCGACGACCGGTTCGTGATGAAGCGCACCGGATCGAGCGGCTCACGGGTGCCGCCCACGCTCACGACGATCCGGGCGCCGTGCAGGTCACGGCGGCCCGCTCGGCCGAGACGCGCCAGGACGTGTTCGACGATCACGGCGGGCTCGGCCAAGCGGCCTTCGCCCGAATCACCGCCGGCGAGCCTGCCACTCTCCGGCGGCACAACCTCGACGCCACGCCGCTCGAGCGTCGCCAGGTTGTCGCGCACCGACGCGTGCTCCCACATCTCGGTGTGCATGGCGGGACACACGATCACGGGAGCCCGCGTCGCAAGGAGCGTCGCGCACAGGAGGTCATCGGCCAGCCCGGCCGCAAAGCGCGCCAGTGTGTGCGCCGTGGCGGGCGCCACCACGATCAGGTCGGCGCGCTGCCCGAGCCGAGTGTGGGGAATGGGCGACGACTCGTCCCACAGCGACTGCTGAACCGGTTCGGAGGCGAGGGCCGAGAAGGTGACGGCACCGACGAAACGCGTGGCGTCGTCGGTCAGCACCGGGGTCACGTGCACACCCGCGTCGACCAGGCGCCGGCACACCTCCACCGCCTTGTAGGCAGCGATCCCCCCACAGACGCCCAGCACCACCCGGGGACGCGTCACCGAGGGGTCGGTGTTCACTGCCGCCGCCTCGGTCGCGGGGTCTCCGGCCATCCGCGCTGCCCGCCCTGCCTCTCTGCCCGGCGCCTAGCTCGCCGTCGGGTCCTCGTCGCCAGTGTCGAGCACCTCGATCACTTCGGCTACCCCGTCGCCGTCGCCCTCGAGCAGGCCAGCCTCGGCGGCGTCCGCGATGGCAGCAGCCAGCGCCGCCTCCTCCTCGGGGTCCGGGCGGATGAACGTCGCCTTGCCGGCCGCGATCTCCTCGAAGGCGATGGAGACGGGCTTGCCGGATACGGAAGCCACCTGGGGCGGGACCACCTTCCCCAAGCCCTCGCCGAGGCTGTTGTAGTACGAATTCACCTGCCTGGCGCGGGCGGAACCGAGCGCGACCAGGGTGAACTTCGAGTCCACCTTGTCGAGCAGTTCCTCGATGGGTGGGTCCATGAGCGTGTGGCGGCCTTGGGCCATCAGGATTCCTCCGGGTTCGCGGCGCAGTGGGCAGCCGATCGAGTCCGACCAACTATAGCGGCCAGCTCTTCTGCGGCCCGACCGAGGTCGTCGTTGACCACGGTGTGAGCAGCGATTTTGGTGCCACGCTCGACCTCCGCCCGCCCCAGCTCGACCCGGCGCTGGATGTGCTGGTCGCTGTCTCCCCGGGCGGCCAACCGCTCGGCCTGCACCTCGAGCGACGGGGGGAGCAAGAGGATCACCGTGGCATCCGGGCGCTTGGCGAGGACCTGCTCGGCCCCGTGCACGTCGATTTCGAGCAGCACGTCCGCGCCCGGCGGAGGGTCGGGGATCGGGGTCCCCTGGAGGTAGTCGAGGAATTCGACCCATTCGTAGAAGCGACCCTGCGCCACCGCCTCCTCGAAGGTGGGACGGTCGACGAACACGTAGGCGCCCCGCTCGCGTTCACCGGCTCGTGGCGGGCGGGTGGTCCAGCTCCGGCTCAGCCAGAGCGAAGGGTCACGGGCGACGAGCTCTGCGGCGAGCGTCCCCTTGCCGGCCCCGCCGGGGCCGATCAGGACGAAGACGAGCGGGTCGCCCTCGGGCGGTTCAGCGCGCAGTCTCTTTGAGCAGCGCCTCGCGCTGCTTGGCACCCAGCCCCTGCAGCCGCCGGCTGTCGCTGATGCCGACGGTCTCCATCAGGCGCCGGGCCTTCACCTTGCCCAACCCGGGCAGGGACTCGAGCACCGAGACGACCTTCATCTTGCCGATGGTCTCGTTGGAGTCCGCTTGTGTGAGGAGGTCCGCCAGCGACAAGGAGCCCATCTTCAGCTTGTCCTTGACCTCGGCCCGCTCACGGCGAACCTTGGCAGCCTTTTCGAGTGCAGCGGCGCGCTGCTCGGGGGTCAGTGCGGGAGGTTGCGGCATGGCGAGACCATAGCGCCTCGGCCAGGGGCGTTCACACCCATTTTCCCTTCTCAGCCCATCAGCGCCGCCAGTTCGCGGACGAGTGCGTCGGCCGCGCGGCGGAGCGCGTCGGGGTGCGGTCCCTCGTGCAGCAGGTCCCGCGAGCTGTTCGGCAACACGGTGCCCGGGGGGCACGCGGCGAACCGCACGGCGATGTCCTTCGGCCCGGCGCCCTGGGCCCCGAGGCCGGGCGCCAAAATTACCCCTCCGAGCTGGGATAATGCGAATTCCGAGGGCTCGAGAGTGGCCCCGATCACGGCCCCGACCGTCCCCGCCGGGACGTCCGGCGCATTGTTCAGCGCAGCGATCTCGGCGAGCAACATGTCCTCAACGGCCGTGCCCTGTGACGTCACCGCCCGCTGCAGGTCGCGTCCCTCCGGGTTGGAGCTCCGGGCCACGACCATGACACCCCTGCCGTTGGCGGCGGCCAGCCGCACGAGCGGCGTCAAGGCGCCCAGACCGAGATACGGGTGCGCCGTCACCGCGTCGGCCGCCAGTGGACTTGCCGCACCGAGCCAGGCGTCGGCGTACGCCTCGGCGGTGGAGTCGATGTCGCCGCGCTTCGCGTCGGCGATCACGAGCAGCCCCGCCGCCGACGCGTCGGCCAGCAGGCGCTCCAGCTCCGCCATGCCTGCCGCGCCGTGGCGTTCGAAGAAGGCCACCTGCGGCTTGACCACGCCGACGGTGCCCGCGAACGCCTCCACGCACGTCCGGCAGAACGCACGCAGCCCCGTCGCGTCGTCGGCCAGCCCCCACGAGGTCAGCAGCGCGCCCGAGGGGTCGATGCCGGCGCACAACGGCCCCGTGGCGCGCACCGCAGCAGCAACCTTGTCACCGAAACTGTCAGCCATCTCGTCCTCCTTCGTGAAGTAGTGCTCCGGACAAACGTGTCGTGGCCGCGGAACCGGGACCTGCGGCAGCTGAGGCCCGGTCGCGCGCGGCGCTCCGTATCTGCTCGACGGTCGTGTCGTGCTCCCGGCACCAGCGCGCCAGTTGGCGCGCGACCTTCCAGGGGGCCTTCGGATCGCGGAAGGTGGCGGTCCCCACCTGCACGGCGTCCGCCCCGGCCTGGAGCAGCTCCACCGCGTCGCGGCCGGTCAGGACGCCGCCGACGCCCACGATGGGCACCTCGGGGAACGCGGCCCGGCACTCCCAGACGGCTCGGACGGCCACCGGGTGCACCGCGCCGCCCGAGAGCCCTCCCCCGCCGCCGCCGAGGACCGGCCGTCCCGTCTCCGTGTCGAGGGCGAGACCGAGCAGCGTGTTGACGAGCGTGAGGGCGTCGGCGCCCCCCTCGAGCGCACCGGCTGCGATCTCGGTCACGTCGGGCACGTTCGGGCTCAGCTTGGCCCAGCGCGGCAAGCCGCACGCGGTGGCCGCCAGCACGCGCGCCGTCGCGTCGGCGGAATGGGCGAACATGCGCGACCGGTCCTCGACGTTGGGACAGCTGACGTTCACCTCGAGCGCGACGATACCCGGCGCGAGGTCGGCGCCCGCGGCGGAGGCTGTCGACACAGATCTCGACGCTGACTTCGACAAAGTCGTCGGAGCCGATGCTGTTGCCGACGCCGCGGCGTCGGCAACGAGCTCGGCCGCGCGCGTGTAGTCGCCGACGCTCCGCCCCCAGATGCTCACGACGACCCGCGCTCGTTCCGCCAGGAGGGCCGGGAGGTCGTGCGCCGTCCACGCCGCCAGGCCAGGGCCCTGGAGGCCGACGCTGTTCAACATGCCGGCGCCGACCTCGTGCACGCGGGGCGCCGCGTTGCCCGGCCACGGGTCGACGCTCAGCGACTTGACGACCACGGCGCCGAGCTCGTGCAGCGCGCCGTAGTCGGCCAGCTCGGTGCCGTGGCCCGACGTGCCCGAGGCCGTCATGACCGGGCTGGGCAACTCCACCGCGCCGACGCGCGTCGAGAGCAGCCCGCCGGCCCCGTGGCGGGACGCGGTCGCGCTCATCGCCGCGCCTCGCCGACGGCGGGGTGCAGGTCCTGCAGCGCGCCGCACGACGAGCGGGTACGCCCGCGCGTCGGCCATGCCCGCCGCCGCCGCCCGTGCCGCCGCCAGCGTCGTCAGGCAGGGCACCTTGTGCGCCACCGCCGCGGTGCGGATGTGCCGGCCGTCGGCCCGGGGACCGAGCCCGCGCGGGGTGTTCACGACCAGCTGCACCTTGCCCTGGGCGATGAGCTCGACGGCGTCGGACGCCACGCCCTCCTCCCCCACCTTGGCCACCAGGGTGTCGACCTCGACGCCCGCCGCACGGAGGTAGCCCGCCGTGCCCAGCGTCGCCGCGATGAAAAAGCCCAGGTCACGGAACGCCCGTGCCACCTCCAGCCCCGCCGGCTTGTCCCGGTCGGCCAGCGAGAGGAACACGGTCCCGTCGTCGGGGAGCCGGGTCCCCGCCGCCATCTGGCTCTTGGCGAACGCAAGGCCGAAGGTGCTGTCGACCCCCATGACCTCACCGGTCGAGCGCATCTCGGGCCCGAGGAGCGTGTCGACGTCGGGGAAGCGGTCGAACGGCAGGACCGCCTCCTTGACGCTCACGTGGTCGAGCACCGGCACCCGACCGACGGCGGAGACGGGCAGCAGGCCCTCGGTGCGCAGCTCGTCCAGCGTCTGGCCCACCATCACCCGTGCCGCCACCATGGCCAGCGGGACGCCGGTCGCCTTGGCGACGAAGGGCACCGTGCGGCTGGCCCGCGGGTTGGCCTCGAGGACGAACACCTGCCCGCCCTTCACCGCGAATTGCACGTTGAGGAGCCCGCACACGTCGAGTGACTCGGCCAGCGCGCGCGTGGAACGTTCGAGGGTCTCGACCACCCCGTCGCTCAGCGTCTGGGGCGGCAGCGCGCACGCCGAATCGCCGGAGTGGACTCCGGCCTCCTCCACGTGCTCCATCACGCCGGCGATCAGGACCTCGCCCGTGCGGTCGCGCACGGCGTCGATGTCGACTTCGATCGCGTCCTCCAAGAAGCGGTCGACCAGCACGGGCCGCTCGGCCGTGACCCCGCCCTCCCGGGCCAGGGCGCCGGTGGTCATGGCTTGCATGACCCGGCGCACCCCGTCGTCGTCGTAGACGATCTCCATGGCCCGCCCGCCGAGGACGTAGCTCGGACGCAGCAGCACGGGATAGCCGATGTCCCCGGCGACCGCGAGCGCCTCGCCCACGGTGGTGGCGATGCCACCCGGGGGCTGGGGAATGGCGAGCTCGTGGCACAGCGCGTTCCAGCGCTCGCGGTCCTCGGCCAGGTCGATGGAGGCCGGGCTCGTCCCCAGCACCAGCTCCGGTGGCAACGCGCCCGCCAGCTTGAGCGGCGTCTGCCCGCCGAGGGACACGATCACGCCGGCCACGGAACCCCCGGCCGCCCGCTCGGCGTCGAGCACGTTCGCCACGTCCTCGGGGGTCAACGGTTCGAAGTAGAGGCGGTCCGAGGTGTCGTAGTCGGTCGACACCGTCTCGGGGTTGCAGTTGACCATGACCGTCTCGTAGCCGGCGGCGCGCAACGACATGGAGGCGTGGACGCAGCAGTAGTCGAACTCGATGCCCTGGCCGATGCGGTTCGGCCCCGAGCCCAGGATGACGACACGCGCCCGCTCGGAGGGACGGACCTCGTCCTCCTCCTCGTAGGTGGCGTAGTGATACGGCGTGAACGCCTCGAACTCCGCCGCGCACGTGTCCACCGTCTTGAACGTGGGACGGACGCCGTGCGCGAGCCGCGTCGCCCGGATGTCGGCCGCCGTGGTGTCCCCGCCGCGCAGATAGGCGAGCTGCGCGTCGGAGAACCCCAACCGCTTGGCCCGCCGGAGGTCGGCTGCGTCGAGCGTGGGCGCCTCGGCGAAGCGCCGGCGCTCCGCCGCGAGGCGTCCCAGCTGGCGGATGAACCAGGGGTCGATGCCGGTGCGAGCGACCGCCTCCTCGACGGGCGTGCCCCGGCGCAGCGCCGCTTCGAGCTCGAAGATGCGGTCCGGTGTGGGGACCCCGATCCGTGCGGCCAGCTCGTCGTCGCTCAACGCGTCGAGTACGGCCTCGGCCGGGTCGGCGTTGAGGCCCGCCCTCCCCTGCTCGAGGGAGCGCAGCGCCTTCTGCACCGACTCGCAGAAGGTGCGCCCGATGGCCATCACCTCGCCCACCGACTGCATGCGGGTGCCGAGGCGCCCCTCGGCGCCCGGCAGCTTCTCGAAGGCCCAGCGGGGCACCTTCGTCACCACGTAGTCGATGGTGGGCTCGAAGGAGGCGGGCGTCGCCCGGGTGATGTCGTTGGGGATCTCGTTGAGCAGGTAGCCCACGGCGAGGCGGGCCGCGATCTTGGCGATGGGAAACCCGGTGGCCTTGGAGGCCAGGGCCGACGAGCGCGACACGCGCGGGTTCATCTCGATGATGACCCGTCGCCCCGTCGCCGGGTCGACGGCGAACTGCACGTTCGACCCCCCCGTCTCGACGCCGACGCGACGCAGGCAGGCGAAGGCGTCGTCCCGCATGGCCTGGTACTCGACGTCGGTCAGCGTCTGCGCGGGCGCCACCGTGATGGAGTCGCCGGTGTGCACGCCCATGGGGTCGAAGTTCTCGATGGAGCACACGACGACGCAGTTGTCCGCGCCGTCGCGCATGACCTCGAGCTCGAATTCCTTCCACCCGGCGATCGACTGCTCGACCAGGATCTGCCCGACCGGGCTGGCCGCCAGGCCGTCGGCCGCCAGCTCCGCGAAGCGGTCGGCGTCCTCCGCGATACCCGTCCCCTTGCCACCGAGGATGAAGCTCGGCCGCACCATGATGGGAAAGCCGATCTCGGCCGCGATCTCCTCCGCCTCGCGCAAGGAGTAGGCGAAGCCCGAACGCGGCACCTCGAGACCGATGTCCTCCATGGCGGACTTGAAGCGGTCACGGTCCTCGGCGGTGGCGATGGCCTCGGGGCGCGCGCCGATGACCTCGACACCGAAGCGCTCCAGCACGCCGAGCTCGACCAGCTCCATGGTCAGGTTGAGCGCGGTCTGCCCGCCCAGCGTCGGCAACAGCGCGTCCGGCCGCTCCTTCTCGATGATGGCCGCCAGCACCTGGGCGTCGAGCGGCTCGACGTAGGTGCGGTCCGCCGTGCCGGGGTCCGTCATGATCGTGGCCGGGTTGGAGTTGGCCAGGACCACGCGGTACCCCTCCTCGCGCAGCACCCGGCAGGCCTGCGTGCCCGAGTAGTCGAACTCGCACGCCTGCCCGATCACGATGGGGCCGGACCCGATCACGAGGATCGAGCGCAAGTCGTCGCGGCGTGGCACTTCCGGGCCCTCCTTCGACGCCGCTCAGCGCGCCCTGGCGCGCGTGGGGGAACGGCCGGCGGACGTGGGATGGGCCAGCATCAGGTCACGGAACGCCGAGAAGAGGTACCGCGCGTCGTGCGGCCCGGGCGCGGCCTCCGGGTGGTACTGCACGGAGAAGGCCGGGGCCTTCAGGGACCGGAACCCCTCGACCACCCCGTCGTTGAGGTTCACGTGCGTCGTCTCGGCGTCCGGAATGGAGCCGGCGGCAACGGCGTAGTTGTGGTTCTGGCTCGTGATCTCGACCACGCCGGTCTCGAGGCGCTGCACCGGGTGGTTGGCGCCGTGGTGACCGAAGGGCAGCTTGTAGGTCGAGCCGCCCAGTGCGGTGGCGAGGATCTGGTGCCCGAGGCAGATGCCGAAGATCGGGACCTTCCCCACCAGATCGGCCACGGCGGTGGTGGGGCCGGGCAGCGCGGCCGGGTCGCCCGGGCCGTTGGAGAGGAAGACGCCGTCGGGCTCGAGGGCCACGACGTCGGCGGCGGGGGTGCCCGACGGCACCACCGTGACGGTGCCCACGGTGGTGAGCAGGGCGACCATGGTGGTCTTGACGCCGAAGTCGTAGGCGACGATGCGCAGGCCGCTCCCCGCCCCCTCCCCTGTCCCCGGGTGGACGGTCGCGACATCGGCGGTCACGCCCGAGACCAGGTCCACGCCGTCGGTCGGCCGGGCCGTTGCAGCGGCGGCGCGCAGCTCGGCCTCGGGTGCGCTGCCGAAGGCGCAGGGCACCGCACCGGCGTCGCGGACGTGGCGGGCCAGGCGGCGGGTGTCGACGCCGGTCAGGGCGGGCACCCCGTGCCGGCGCAGGAAGGGCTCGAGGCCCTCGGTCGCGCGCCAGTTCGACGGCTCCCCCGCCAGATCGCACACCACGATCCCCCGGCAGTGCGGGGCCGCGGCCTCGTCGTCGGCGGCGTTCGTCCCGTAGTTGCCGATGTGCGTGCTGGTGAACGCGATCACCTGCCCCGCGTAGGACGGGTCGGTGATGACCTCCTGGTACCCGCTCATCGCGGTGTTGAAGACGAGCTCGCCCGTGGCCACCGGCACGCGAGCCCCGGCCGACTCGCCCGTGAACACGGCGCCGTCCGCCGTGACGAGGAGCGCGGCGGTGCGGTCGCCGTCGCGACGTGTGCCTGCGCTCACCGTTGGGCCACGGCGTCGATCACGACGGGCTCGCCCCGCAGGACGGTGTGGCGCACCGCGCCCTCGAAGGTGCGGCCGGCGTAGGGCGTGTTGCGGCTCCGGCTGGCCAGCCCCGCCGGATCGACCACCGTCGTCCCGGCGGGGTCGAACACGCACAGGTTGGCCGCGGCGCCGGGCTCGAGCGGGCCGCCCTGCGCACTGTGGCCGGCCCGGCGCGGATCGGTGGCCGTCAGCCGCGCGATGACAGCCGGGCGAGCGCTCAGGAGGCCGAAGATGCGCTCGGGGCCCAGGTGCGGCGCCAGCACCGCCCAGGCGATGGGGAGCGCCGTCTGCAGCCCGAGCATGCCCGGTGGCGCGTGGTCGAAGGGGACGTCCTTGGACTCGGGGGCGTGCGGCGCGTGGTCGGTCGCCACGGCGTCGATGGTGCCGTCGCATAGGCCGGCCACGACGGCGGCCACGTCCTGGTCGGTGCGCAGCGGCGGGTTCACCTTGAACACCGGGTCGTAGCCGGACACCGCGGCGTGCGTGAGGAGCATGTGGTGCGGGCGCGGCCTCGGCAGTCACGGGCAGGCCCTCGCGCTTGGCCTGGCGTACGAGGTCGACGGAGCCCGCGGTCGAGAGGTGGAGGAAGTGCATCGGCGCGCCCGTCAGCCGGACGAGCGCGATGTCCCGGGCGACCATGCTCTCCTCCGCCGCCGCCGGGATGCCCGGGATCCCCAGCCGGCTCGACCAGCAGCCCTCGTGCATCGCACCGCCACCGGCGAGCGCGCGGTCCTCGCAATGCTGGGCCAGCGTCACGCCGAGGCCCTTGGCGTAGTCGAGGGCTCGGCGCATCAGCGCGCCGTCCTGGACGCCGGTCCCGTCGTCGGTGAAGAGCGTGATCCCGAGGTCCGCCAGCTCACCCATCGGAGCAAGCGCCTTTCCCGCCCGCCCCACGGTGATGGCGCCGGCCACCGCCACGTCGGCCAGTGTGCCCCGGCCGAAGGCGAGCACCTCGGCCACCACCCCCGCCGAATCGAGCGGGGGCTCGGTGTTGGGCATGGCCACGACGGCGGTGAAGCCGCCCAGCGCCGCGGCCCGGGCGCCCGTCTCGACCGTCTCGGCCTCCTCGCGGCCGGGCTGGCGCAGATGGGTGTGCAGGTCGACCAGGCCGGGCCCGACGAGACAGCCACCGGCATCGAGGACGCGGGCGCCGCGGGGCGGGTCGATCGACGGGCCGACCGCGGCGACGGTGGCCCCGTCGACCGCGACGTCGGCGCGGGCGACGCCGTCGGGGCCGACGACCGATCCGCCCCGGACCACGAGCGTGACGTCAGGCAACGGCCGCCACCTCCCCGGACTCCCCGCCGAGGAGCAGGAACAGGATGGCCATGCGCACCGCGACGCCGTTCGCCACCTGCTGGGTGACGACGGTGCGGGGCAGGTCGGCCACGTCGGAGGCGATCTCCACGCCACGCACCATCGGCCCGGGGTGGGTGACGATGGCGTGCTCTCCCAGGCGGTCGGCCCGGCGCGCCGTCAGCCCCCAGCGGGCGGTGTACTCGCGCAGGCTCGGCACGTAGGACCCGCTCCCCCGCTCCGCCTGGAGGCGGAGCAGCGAGACCACGTCGGCGTCGGCGAGCGCGTCGTCGAAGTCCTCTGCCACCTCGACCGGCCAACCCTCGAGCGAGGGCGGGAGCAGGCTGCCCGGTGCGGCCAGCGTGACGTGGGCGCCGAGCGCGCTGTACGCCAGGACCTCGGACCGCGCCACCCGGCTGTGGCGGACGTCACCCACGATGAGGACGCGCAGGCCCTCGAAGCAGCTGACGCCGAGCTCCTCTGGCGCCGCTCCCTTGCGCTCCGCCAGCACCTGGCGGACGGTGAAGCAATCGAGCAGCGCCTGCGTCGGATGCTCGTGCCAGCCGTCGCCGGCGTTGACGACGCGGGCGCGCTCGACCCAGCGGGCCACCTGTTGCGGCGCACCCGCCGAGGCGTGCCGGATGATGACGGCGTCGATGCCGAGCGCCTCCACCGTCTCGACGGTGTCGCGCAGGCTCTCACCCTTCTTGACCGACGAGCTGGCCACGGCGAGCGAAAGCACGTCGGCCGAGAGCCGCTTCGCCGCCGTCTCGAAGGAGAGCCGGGTCCGCGTCGACTCCTCGAAGAACAGCGTCGCCACGACCTTGCCGCGCAACGTCGGGACCTTGGGCACCGACCGGCGCTCCACTTCGGCGAAGGCTTCTGCGACCCGCAGCACCTCGGCGATGCCCTCGCGGCCGAGGTCGGCCACCGAAAGCAGGTGTCGGGGCGTCGCCGGGCGGGCCGGAGACGGGGCCGCGGCCGGAGACGGGGCCGGGGCCTGGCGGCCGCGGGCGGCGCTCACCGTTCCTCCAGGGTGCCGATCCAGACGCCGTCCTCACCGACGTCGACCATCTCCTCGCGCCGGGTGGGCAGGTTCTTCCCCACGAAGTCGGGCCGGATCGGCAGCTCGCGGTGGCCGCGGTCGACCATGACAGCGAGCTGGATGGCCCGCGCCCGGCCGAAGTCGTTGAGCGCGTTGAGGGCGGCCCGGATGGTGCGCCCCGTGAAGAGGACGTCGTCCACCAGCACCACGATCCGGCCGGCCAGGTCGACCGGGATGTCGGTCACCGCCTCGGGCAGGACGGGGCGCAGGCCGATGTCGTCGCGGTAGAAGGCGACGTCGAGGCTGCCGACGTCGAGCCGGTCGACCGCCTCGATCTGACAGAGGATCTCGGCCATCTTCGTGGCCAGGGGGACCCCGCCAGTCTGCAGGCCGACCAGGACGACCTCCCCGATGCCCCCGTTGCGCTCGACGATCTCGTGGGCCATGCGCGTCAGCGCGCGCTGGACGTCGGCGGAGGTCAGGACCTGGGAGTGGGCCACGAACACGCCCCCGAGGGGTCGCGTATGACTGCGCTCGCGTTCGGCCACTGCTCCTCCTGCCGTGTGAGCCTCACGGGACTCACTTCACGGTCAGACCCCAACTCTAGCGCGCCCGCGTCGCACCGCGGGAGGGCCGCGGGAGGGCAACCGGACGACGCGCCGCCACGCCTCAGGCCGAACGGGTGCCCAGGTCGGCCGCGATCGACGACAGGATGCCGTTCACGAAGCCACCCGATTCCTCGGTCGAATACGTCTTGGCCAGCTCGACCGCCTCGTCGATCACGACCGCCGTGGGCGGCCCCGCCGGGTCGAGCAGCTCGCCCACAGCGAGGCGCAAGACGAGGCGGTCGATCACCGCCATGCGCTCGAGCGGCCAGCCGACCGCGACAGCGCCGATGCGGTCGTCGGCCACCTCCCGGGTGGCGACGGCGCGCTCGAGGAGCGTGCGGACGTAGGGATCGGGCGGGACGGGCAGCGCCTCGACGACATCGAGCGGGCTCTCCCCCTTGAGCTCCGCCTCGTAGAGGAGGGACAGGGCGCGCTCACGCTGCTGGTGACGCGGGGCGGCCTCCGGTGGAGGGGGCGGTGGTGCAGGGGGCGGTGGCGGGCACACGGGCGGGTCGCCTCGGCTCCGGGTCCGGCGGGCGGACGAGGCGGCCGGGCCGTCAGGCCCGGGTCAGGTACTCGCCGGAACGAGTGTCGACCTTGATCGCGTCGCCCGTGTTCACGAAGAGCGGCACCTGGACGACCAGACCAGTCTGGAGCGTGGCCGCCTTGCGGGCGCCCGAGACGCGGTCGCCCTGGATCCCGGGCTCGGTCTCGGTCACGCTCAGCTCCACCGCGGCGGGGAGGTCGACCCCGACGATCTCGCCGTTGTACATCTGGAGGTTGGCCTCGTCGCCCTCCTTGAGGTAGCTGGGCGAGTCGCCGAGCGACTCCGGCGCGGCACTCATCTGCTCGTAGGTCGTCGTGTCCATGAAGACGAAGTCGGTGCCGTCGCGGTAGAGGAACTGCATGTCGCGCTTCTCGATGATCGCCTGCTCGAGCTTCTCGTCGGCCCGGTAGGTGCGCTCGATCACCGCCCCGCTGCGGACGTTCTTCAGCTTGGTGCGCACGAAGGCGCCGCCCTTGCCGGGCTTCACGTGCTGGAACTCGACGACGCTGAACAGGCCCTCGGGGAGGTCCAGGCTCATGCCGTTCTTCAGGTCATTGGTCGAGACTGCCATGGATGTCCTTTGTGAATCGGGTCAGGGGGCGTGCGCCGTCCTCGGTCACGACGAGGGTGTCCTCCACGCGGACGCCGCCGTGCCCGGGAACATAGACACCGGGCTCGACGGTGACGACGAAGCCGGGGGCGAGGATAGCAGTGCCCAGCTGGGAGACGGTCGGGGCCTCGTGGATATCGAGGCCGACGCCGTGGCCCGTGCCGTGCTCGAAGCGCTCGGCCCAGCCGGCGTCGGCGATGATCCGGCGGCAGACGTCGTCGACCTCCTTGGCGCTGACCCCCGGCCGCACCGCCTCGGCGCCGGCGGCCTGCGAGGTGCGCACGACGTCGAAGATGCGGGCCAGCTCGCCCTCGGGCTCGGCGTCCACGCAGAAGGTGCGCGTCATGTCGGAGCGGTACCCCTCGAAGGTGGCGCCGAAGTCGACGACGACCGGGTCCCCTTCGCCGATGCGCCGGCCGCCCGGCTGGTGGTGCGGCTTGGCCGAGTTCTCCCCCGCCGCGACGATCGTCTCGAAGGCGGTGCTCTCGGCTCCGCCGCGGCGCATGGCCGTATCGAGCTCGAGCGCGAAGTGCTCCTCGGTGACGCCCTGACCCATGAGCGGCAGCACCTCGAAGAGCGCGGCGTCGGCGATGGCGGCGGCCCGCTCCATGCGGGCGATCTCCGCCGCGTCCTTGCGGGCGCGCAGGGCCTCGACGACGTTGGTCGTGGCGACGAGGTCGACGGTCTCGAGCAGGGTGGCCCAGGTGCGCTGGGCGTTCCAGGTCACGTTGTCGCCCTCGAGGCCGACGCGGGGGGCCGCGCCGGCCGTGGCGCCCGCGCCGCCGCCGCCGGTGACCAGGGCGCGGGCCGCGTTGCGCTGCTCGCTCGCGGGGCCGATGACGATCTCGACCCGGGCGGCGCCCGCCCGCTCCAGCTGCTCGGCCGACTGGGTCCGGTAGCGCCCGTCGGTCGTGAGGAGCGCGGCGTCCCGGGTCACGGTGAGGATGCCGGCCGAGCCCGAGAAGCCGGTCAGGTACCGGACGTTGGCCAGCGTGGTGACGATGAGGGCGTCGACCTCGTGCTCGTCGAAGGTGGCGCGCAGCCGATCGAGGCGGCCCGTGACCGTGATGGGCGGGAGCGCCTCGTTGCCCGGTGTGTACGGGTTGGCCAGTGCGGTCGTACTCATGGCAATCCTTCCTCCACGTTCCCGTGCGTCACGTTCCCGTGCGTCACGTTCCCGTCGTGCGTCACGTTCCCGTGCGTCACGTTCCTGTGCGTCACGTTCCTGCGCCTCCGGTGTGGAGTAGCGCCGCGACGGCGTCGACGGCCAGCTCGTAGCCCAGCGCGCCGAAGCCGGCGACGAGCCCCGACGCCACGGGAGCGAGCACCGACGTGTGCCGGAACGGCTCGCGGGCGGCGGGGTTGGAGATGTGCAGCTCGACGACGGGACCCTCGAACGCGGCCACGGCGTCGTGCAGCGACCACGACGTGTGGCTGAGCGCACCGGCGTTGATCACGAGGGCGTCCGCTCGGCCGCGGGCGGCGTGGACCGCATCGATGAGCGCGCCCTCGTGGTTGGACTGGACGTGCTCGAGCGCCAGCCCGTGGCGGCCGGCTGCCTCCTCGGCCCGCGTGACGTAGCCGGCCAGCGCCTCGGTCCCGTAGATGTGCGGCTCGCGTTCGCCCAGCAGATTCAGGTTGGGCCCCGAGAGGAGCACCACCAGGCTCACGTCCCCGCACCCATGGCCGCCAGGGTAGCGACCACCTCGCCGGTGGCGACGCCACGCACCGGCTCCACGCCCTCGGGGCCGTCGAGGACGAAGGTGAGGTCCTGCTGCGCCTTCTTGTCGCGCTCCATGAAGGTCACGAGCTCCCCGGCGCCGGCGCCGCGGGGCAGGTCGGTCGGGAGGTCGAAGCTGCCGATGACGCGGCGGTGCTCCTCGACGCGTGCCGCGTCGATGCGCCCCAGGCGCTCCGCCAGCAGCGCGGCGAACAGGAGCCCGATGGCCACGGCCTCGCCGTGACGCACGTCCCAGTCGTGGTGGTCCGCCAGCGCGGCGCCCTCGAGCGCGTGCGCGAGCGTGTGGCCGTAGTTGAGGACCATGCGGCGGCCGCCCTCGTGCTCGTCCTCGGCGACGATCGCGGCCTTGATGCCCGCGCAGCGCGCCACCTGCTCCTCGATGGGCTGGTCGGCCCGGGGGGCGTCGCCCAGGAACGCGTACTTGGCGACCTCCCCCCGCCCGCAGGCCCACTCCCGGGGCGGGAGCGACGACAGCGTCTCGGTGTCGCACAGCACCGCCTCGGGCTGCCAGAAGGCGCCGACGAGGTTCTTGCCCTCGGGCAGGTTGACACCGGTCTTGCCGCCGATGGCCGCGTCGACCTGCGCCAGCAGGGACGTGGCGACGTTCACGTAGGCCGTGCCGCGGTGGTAGGTGGCCGCCGCGAAGCCGGCGACGTCGGTGACGATGCCGCCGCCCACGGCGACCACGACGTCGGCCCGCGAGAGGCCGCCGCGGGCGAAGCGGCGCGCCAGGTCCTCGACGGTGGCGAGCGTCTTGGCGTCCTCGCCGTCGGGGATGATGCAGACCTCGGCCGGCACGCCGGGGTCGAGCCCCTCCAGCCACCCGGCGTCGGCGACGGCCTGCTGGGTGACGACGGCGGCGGACCTGGCGCCCGGCGGGACGAAGCGCGCGAGCTCGTGGCGCGCGCCGGCGCCGACGAGGATCGGGTAGCTGCGCTCGGCGAGGTCGACGGAGAGGGCGCGCATCGTCGGGCTCACTCGGCCGGGGCGACCGCGACGATGCGCCCGACCACCTCCGCCGGCGTGAGGTCGTCGACGTCGATCACGAGGTCGGCCAGCTTGGCGTAGAGCGGGGCGCGCACCTCGGCCAGGCGCACGATCGCCTCGGCGGGGTCGCTGCCGAGCAACGGCCGTCCGACGCCGTCGCCGACCCGCGCCGCCAACGTCTCGGGGCGCGCCCGCAGCCAGACGACGATGCCGCTGCACGAGATGAGCCGGCGGTTGTCCTCGCTCAGGACGGCCCCGCCCGCCACGGAGACGACCGACGGCTCCGGGTCGGCACACGCGTCGGCCAGCACCTGGGCCTCCGCCCGGCGGAAGGCCGCCTCACCGTCGCGGGCGAACAGGTCGGGCACGCTGAGCCCGGTCGTCGCCGCGACGTCGGCATCGGAGTCCCGGTAGCCCCATCCCAGCGTGCGGGCCACCAGGGCCCCAGTCGTCGTCTTGCCGGCGCCCATCATCCCGACCAGCAGGATGCGCGGGGTCATCCCGCCGCGCTGCCGGGACCGGCCGCACCGGCGTCGGCGACACCGCCGACGGCCGCCGAGGGCGTCGTGCCCAGCGAGGCCAGGAAGCCGTCCCGGTTGCGCACCGTCTCGGCCAGCGAGTCCCCGCCGAATTTGCGCAGCGCCTCGTTGGCCAGCACCAGGGCCGTCATCGACTCGGCGACCACGCCCATCGCCGGTACGGCCGTCACGTCGGTGCGCTCGCGAAAGCTCACCGTCGACTCCTTCGTGGCCATGTCCACCGTCTCGAGGACGGGCCGGTTGAGCGTGGCCAGCGGCTTCATCGCCACCCGCGCCACGAGCAGGGCGCCGTTGGAGATCCCGCCCTCGATCCCGCCCGCCCGGTCCGTCGGCCGGACGTAGCCCTCCGACTCGTCGTAGACGATGGCGTCGTGGGCCTCCGAGCCGCGGCGCGACGCGTTGTCCCAGCCCTCGCCGATCTCGACGGCCTTGACGGCCTGGATCGACATCAGCGCCTGGGCGAGGTTGGCGTCGAGCTTGCGATCCCAGTGCACGTGGCTGCCGAGGCCGACGGGGACGCCGTAGGCCAGGACCTCGGCGACGCCCCCGAGCGAGTCACCCTCCTTGGCGGCGGCCTTGACGGCGGCGATCATCGCCCTCTCGGCGGCGGGGTCGAAGCAGCGCACGGCGCTCTCGTCGACCTTCTCGAGGTCGGCCGGGCCCGGCCGCGGGCTGTCCGGGCCGGTGGCGGCGTCGCCGAGCGCCACGATGTGGCTCACGATGGACATGCCCAGCTGGACGAGCACCAGCTTGGCCAGCGTGCCGGCGGCCACCCGGGCCGCGGTCTCCCGGGCCGAGGCGCGCTCGAGCACGTCGCGCGCGTCCTCGAAGCCGTACTTGAGCATCCCCGGCAGGTCCGCGTGCCCCGGGCGCGGCTGGGTCAGCACCTTGGAGGGGGCGCCGGGCTCGGGCGACATCTCCTCGGCCCACTTCGGCCACTCGGTGTTGGCGATCTCGATGGCGACCGGCGAGCCGAGGGTGCGGCCGTGCCGGATGCCCCCGAGGAGGGTGATCTCGTCGGCCTCGAAGCGCATGCGCGGGCCGCGTCCGTAGCCGAGGCGGCGCCGGGCCAATTCCCCGGCGACGTCCGACGCCTCCACGGGCAGCCCGGCGGGCAGCCCCTCGACGATCACGACGAGGGCGCGCCCATGGGACTCACCCGCAGTCAGGAAGCGCAGCACGAGCCAACGCTACCGGACGCCATACGGGCATCTTCAGCCCTCGGACGGCTTCGGACCCGGTCCCCGGGCCGGGAGCCCTCAGCTGTAGAAGGGGTTCTCCCCACTTCCGTGGTCGGTGACGTCGAGCACGCGAGCCAGCTCGGGCACCTCTTCGAGCAGCGTCGTCTCGATGCCCTGACGCAGCGTCATCTGCGACATGGCGCAACCCTGGCAGCCTCCCGACAGACGGAGGTACGCCGTGCCGTCGTCCTCGTTCAGCGCGACGAGGTCGGCGCGACCGCCGTGGCTGGCGATGGACGGGTTGACCGCCTGCTCGAGTACCGCGACGACGCGTCGGGCGAGCGGCCCCGCGATGCCGGCGGACAGGACGTCGGGGGGGACACCCGGTGCCGCCTCCTCGGGTGTGGGCGTGTTGGGGTTGACGAGGACCAGTCCCCCGCCGTTCTCGTCGGACCACTCGAGGCGGGCGCCGCGGCAGGCGGTCGACGCTGTCGGCCGGCACGACGATGTCGAGCGCCTCCTGGGCGTGGCGGACGTCGCCGTCGTCGGCGTCCGACACCGCCTGGAAGTAGAGGTCGTAGAGGAAGGTGCCGGCCTGCACGCCGCGCACCTCGAGCCAGAGAGCCAGGGTGGCGGGGTCCGGCTCCTGCTCGATCGCCTCCTTGACGATCCGGTAGGCCTCGGGCGTGAGCGAAACCACGGGGCTCGTGGCCTGCAGATCTTCGGTGGTCGTTGCCATGGGGTCAGTCTACGGCGTGGCGGGTGCGCCACGACCACCGGGCGAGCGGGCGAGCGCACCCGGGGTGGGGCGCCCCGCTGGGCTGCCTCGACGTCGGTCGCAGCGCGCTGTAGGGTCCTCGGCGTGGCCCGCATGCCGACCGAGACGCACGAGTGGATCAGCTTCGAGGACGAGGACGAGGAGCGCACGTGGGTCTTCGACGCGACGTTCCTCACCAGCAACTGGACCTGCATCTTCGGCAACGGGTGCCAGGGGGTCCTCACCGGCCCCGCACCCGAATTGGTCCAGGGCTGCTGCAGCTACGGCGCACACCTGGTGGACAAGAAGGACGCCCGCCGGGTCGAGAAGGCCGCCGCCACGCTGTCACCCGAGGATTGGCAATTCCACGGGACCAAGAAGTCCGTCGTGCACACCAACAAGCACGGGGAGACCGTCACCCGCCTGGTCGACGACGCGTGCATCTTCTTGAACCGGCCCGGGTTCGCGGCCGGCGCAGGGTGCGCCTTCCACATCGCTGCGGTGCGGCGCGGCGTCAACCCGATGACGTTGAAGCCCGAGGTCTGCTGGCAGCTCCCGCTGCGCCGCGAGGACCAGGTGGACGACGAGGACGGGCACGTCACCTCGGTCATCCGGCAGTGGGACCGACGCCACTGGGGCAAGGGCGGACGCGAGTTCCACTGGTGGTGCACCGAGTCGCCGGAGGCCTTCGTCGGAACGAAGCCGGTGTACGAGGAGATGGGACCTGAGCTCGCGAAGATGGTCGGCTCCAAGGTCTACGACCGCTTCGTGATGATGGTGCGTGAGCGTGACCGGTTGCGGACGAAGGGCGTCGCGCTCCCCCACCCTGCACTGCGCACGCGCGGACGCAGGCGGAGGCACAGCGGCGAACTGATCGGCCGGGCCGTTCCGGGTGCCGATTCGGCGCGGGAACGGCTGGCGAGAGCCGGCGAGAACTCGTCCGAGAACTAGTCGTTCAGGGGGTCGTCGTCCGACTGCGAGGGCGCCGGCGTCGAGCCGAGGATGCGGTCGTACTTGTCCTCTTCAGCGAGGCACCACGAAGCATGGACGTCATCCGGCTCGGCCCCGCATTCCTCGCACCGTCCCGTGGACTCCGTGGAAGACCGCTTCAGGCTGCGCGCTTCCTCGAAGCGCCGATGGCGACCCTTTTTCACGAGAACTCCTCTTCACACCCGGCCCGCACCCTGGCGTTCCGGGCCCCTACGCCCAGACGCATGGGGCACCTCGACCGCCGAATCATTCTAGTGCCAACGGGAGCCGCGTCGGCCCTGGTCCAGGTCAGCGGGGTAATCCGCGTGCGGCCTCCGCCCGGTCCTCGTAGCCGCGGATGTCGTTGATGCCGTCGGGCCCGACGCGGAGCACCTGCCAACGATCGTGACCTTCCGCGAGGCGGAGCCCGACCAAGAGCGCGTTGCCGTGGACCTCCACCTCGGTGACGGTGGCGCGCCGGCCCGCTGCTCGCCCCTTGGCGTACCACGACAGCACCTGGGCACGGTTCCGGCACGGGGGCTTCGCGCTGCCCGGCGGGCCCCAGTGCACGTCCGGGCTCAGGAGAGCGCCCAGCTGGTCGAGGTCCCCGTGGTCGAGGGCATCCCTGACCTCGTCCGCGATGCCGCTCGCGGTGAGGGGCACACCCGTCGCATCGCCGGATCTCCTCGTCGGGTCATCGGTCATGTCCTCTATTCAACCTCTACGCTGGCCGCCGTGACGCCCTTCGACCCGCAGGAGATGGTCCTGCGCTTCCGCCAACGGGCCGAGGCCGTGCGCAACCGCGGGATGCCGCCGATCGAGGGACCCGAACGACAGCGGTTCCGCGAGCAGGCGCAGCGGGACTACACCGACTTCGCCATGATCGGCGACGCCCAGGCCGAGCTCGTGGACGGCATCTTGACGCTTCGCATCGACCTGCGACCTCAGGACGGTGGCGGCACGAAGGCGTGACTCGAGCCGGGCCGACGCCTCAGCCGCCGTAGTGCATGCGCGTGTCCTCCATGCGCAGCACCGAGGACTCCGACGGCTCGCCACCGACCTCGGTCACCTCGCCGATGCAAAAGGTGTGGCTTCCCAGGGCCTCGGCGCGGGTGCGAGTGCACAGGAGGTAGCCGACCGCGTTGGCGAGGACGGGCAGCCGACCGGGTCCGACCTCGGTGACGGCGTGTCCGGAGAGCGCGAGGACGGCCCCGTCGGGGGCTCGTTCGACCTCGCGCACCGGCTTGACGAAGCGCCGCACCACGTCACGGTCTCCGCGGTCGAGCAGCGACACGGTGAAGGACCCGCCCGCCGCCACGAGCCGGGCCGTGACGGAGTCGCGTTCGAGCGCCACGCCCACCAGCTTGGGCTCCAGGCACACCTGCACGACCAGGTTGGCCGTCATCAGGTTGACGTCGTCACCGGCTCGGCTCCCGATGAGGTAGAGCCCCGTGGGCAGTGCCCACAGCACCCGCCGGCGGTGCCGGTCCAGCTCCTCGTTCGCACCGTCCGGACCGTCCGGACCGTCCGCACCGTCCGCGTCGGTGGTGGCGGCGTCGTCCCCGTCGGTCCCGCTCATCCGAAGATGCCCCCGACCCCCGAGTTGCCGGTGTTGCCCGACGTCGTCGTCGTCACGGGCGCCCTGCCGTCGATGGTGCGGATCTGCTGGACGACCTCCTCGTAAAGCGCATCGGCCTTGATGCCGTCCCGCTCCGACGTGACGAGTTGCGAGTGGTCCGAGTCTCCGTTGTAGCAGTCGTTGCCGGCGGTGCCCTCGAGGCCGTAGGCCTGGGTCAAGAGGTCGGTCACGGTCGGGTCGGGCGAGGGGAGGCTGCTGTTTGCCATCTCGGCGTCGTTGATCATGGTGCTGCACGCCGCGTGCAGCGCGCCGGCGCCGTTGGGCGCCACCTTGGCGATGCGGGCGTTGTCGGCGACGAGCGTCCCGATGTCCTCACCGAACGTCGTGCCGTTGACCCAGACCGACATGCGATGGGCCGGCGACCCCTGCTGGTCCGCGCCGGCGCACGAGCTGAGGGCGAGCGCGGCGGTGAGGACGAGGGCGATGGACGCGAGGCGGCCGGGGCGGCTCATGTGGCCCTGACGATGTGGACCTTCCGCCGGCCGCTCCTGAGGACGACGTAGCGATCGTGCAAGAGGTCGCCGGTTCCGAAGGCCCGTTCCGTCTCGGTCTGCCGGACGTTGTTGACGTAGGCGCCCCCCTGGTCGATGGTGCGCCGCGCCTCGCCCTTCGACCGGGCGAGCCCGGTGCGCTCGAGCAGGTCCACCAGGGTCAGATTGTCGAGGAGCTCGCTTCGGGGCACGGACGAGGTGGGCGCATCCTCGGTCACGGCGAGCAACATCTCTTCGCTGAGGCCGCCAATCTCCTCCCCGAAGAGCGCGGCGGACGCCTCCTCGCACTTGGCCACTTCCGCCGCCCCGTGGACGAGCGTGACCACGGCGCGGGCCAGTGCCCGCTGGGCGGCGCGGCGCTGCGGGTGCTCGGCGGTCTCCGCGTCGAGGGCCCGGATCTCGTCGTGGTCGAGGAAGGTGAGGAACCGCAAGAGCTCGCCGACCTGCTCGTCGGGGGTGTTCACGAAGAATTGGTACATGGCGAAGGGCGACGTGCGCTGCGCATCGAGCCAGACCGTGCCCGACTCGCTCTTGCCGTACTTGGTCCCGTCGGGCTTGACGATGAGGGGGGTGGTGAAACCCCAGACCTCGTCGCCGCACATCTTGCGGACGTACTCGACGCCCATCGTGATGTTGCCCCACTGGTCGCTCCCGCCGAACTGCACCTCGCACCCGTGGTCGACGTGCAGCCGGTAGAAGTCATAGGCCTGCAGCAGCATGTAGCTGAACTCGGTGTAGCTGATCCCCTGATCGGGCCGCTCGAAGCGGGCCTTGACCGACTCCTTGCCCACCATCTGGTTGACGGTGAAGTGCTTGCCGACGTCGCGCAGGTACTCGAGGGTCGACATGGTGCCGAGCCAGTCGGCGTTGTTCAGCAACAGGGCGTGGTCGAGGTCGAGGAACTGGCCCAGCTGGCGACGGATGCCCTCGAGGTAGACCGCGATGGTGTCGAGGTCGAGGAGCTGTCGCTCGTCCTGCTTGCCGCCCGGGTCGCCAATGACGCCCGTGCCGCCCCCGGCCAGCGAGATGGGCGTGTGCCCGCCGTCCTGGAACCGCCGCAGCGTGCAGAGCTGGAGGAGGTTGCCCACGTGGAGGCTGTCGGCCGTCGGGTCGAAGCCGGCGTAGACCGTCAGCCCCGGCTGGTCCAGGCGCTTGGGCAGTTCGGGGTCGGTCACCTGGTGGATCAGGCCGCGGAAGGCGAGGTCCTCCGAGAGCGTGGGCATGCCTTGATGCTGCCATACGCAGGTAGGTTGTTCGGCCGCATGGAGCCTGCATCTGCCGCGTCGGGATGGTTCGGGCCGCACCGCGGCGAGGCCGTGCGGTGATCGGCTTCGGGGCCGAGAACGACGGGGAGCTCCCGCTGCCCATGGAGGGCGCACTGCCGCCGGATCTCCAGGGGATGCTCTACCGCGTCGGGCCGGCCGGTGCCACGGCCGGAGGCACGGCCGGTGACACGGTCGGTGACACGGTCGGTGACGCGGTCGGTGACGCGGTCGGGGCCGACGGTGCGGTGGCGCGACGCGGCGAGCTCCACGCGGTGGAGTTGCGAGACGGCAAGGCGGTGTCGTATCGCCGCCAGGCCTCGGACGCCGACGCCGGGGTCTTCTGGCACGCGGGGGCGGTGCTGGCCCTCCCGGAGAGCGGCATGCCGTCGCAGTACTCGCGGCTGCTCGCACCCGAGGAATTCGCGGGCGGGTTGACGGTGCCGATCGCCTCCCACGTACACCGCCTGGCCGCCGACGGCGGGCGCGTGCTGTTCGCCGTCGACGACCCGGCGCGCCGGGAAGGGCGAGAGGACGGCCCGGAAGGGGCGGCGGACGGGCCGGAGGACGATGGCGTCAGGCTGCGTATCGGCGAGTGGGACGCGAGCGGCGCGTTGCGGACGGCCCAGGCGGTCGAGCTGGAACGGGCGACGTGGCAGCACGACATCGGGGTCACGGCCGGGCACGTGGTGTTCATCGAGTCGCCAACCGAGGCGTTGCGCGGTCCGGGCGCCGCGAGCCCCGTGCCCTACGGGTGGGTGCCGGGCGGCGACACCTGGATGGGCGTGGTGCCCCGCGGCGGGGACGGCGGCGCGGTGCGGTGGTTCCGGCTCGAACCCTGCCTGGTGACGCACGTCCTCGGCGCCTACGAGGAGCCCGGTGGTCACGCGGGGCGGGGCGGTGAGGACGCGGATGGCATCGGTGGCGGCGGCGGTCCCGCCATCGTCGTGTACGTCTGTCGCTACGAGGCTCCCGAGGCCGGGCAACTCGTCGACGTGGGCGCCTCCGTGGTCGCTCCGGCCGGGCTCGGCCGCACGGCGGTCAATCACGGGCTGGCCGTCTTGGAGCGCTGGCGGATCGTGGGCACGGACGTGGAGCGGTTCCAGGTCGACGAACGGCACGTCGAGTATCCACGCCTCGATGCGGCCTGCGAGGGCGGCACCTTCCGCCACGGCTACAGCGTGGAGCTCGCCTGGGATGCCGCTGCGTCGGAGCCCGACGCGGTGACCCAGACGGGGTTGCTCAAATTCGATTTCACGCGCGACGAGGTCGTGGCGTGGACGCCAGGCCCGGACCGCACCGCGAGTGAGCCGCTGTTCGTGCGAGCGGCCGACGGGGACGGCGACGACGAAGGCTGGCTGCTGACGGTGGTCGACGACCCCGACCGGCAAGCCAGTGATCTCTACGTCCTCGATGCCTCGGCGTTAGGACGACGTCCTCCCGAGGCGATCGTCCACCTGCCCGAGCGACTGCCCTTCCGCAGCCACGGTGAATGGGTCCCCGCCGATCGGTACCGCTGATCGGCGCGGCGTGCGACCGTTCATTGCCGATGCCAGCGACGACCGTCCGAGACGGACCACGACCCGATTCCGTGTCCCGGCGAACCGAGAGCCTCGTCGCCAGCGTCACCCAGCACCACCGGGCGATCTCCGCCCACCAGAGCCAGTTGTTGGCCGCCGTCGTCGAACTCGACCGCCGCAAAGCCTGGCGGGTCGACGGCGCCACGTCCATGGTCGCCTGGCTGGTCCAGCGCTGCGGCGTCACCGCGGCGACGGCGAGGGAATGGGTGACCGCGGCCGGGAAGCTGCAGCGGCTACCGAGCATCTCGGGCGCCTTGTCGCAGGGGAAGCTGTCGTTCGACCAGGTCAAGCCCCTGGTCGAGGTGGCCAAGCCCGAAACCGATGCGGCACTGGCGGAGCAGGCGACGCACTGGTCGGCCAAGCAGGTCCGAGAGCTTGCCACGGCCGCCCGCGACCAGTCCGACCAGCAGGCGTCGGGGGCCTACGCCCGCCGCTTCCTCCGTTTCAACGACCGACGGCGCAGCCTGGCGGGAGTGCTCCCCGAGGACCAGTACCTGGTGGTCAAGCGGTCGCTGCTGGAGCGGGCGACGCTGCGCCGGCGGGATCGCAGGCCCTTCGACCAGCGGATGGCCGACGCCCTGGTCGCCGTGTGCAAGAGCGACGCCGAGGACGGACGCGCCGCGTCGACCGGGGCGCCCCGCGCCGGCGGGGCTCGGCGCAACCGGCCGACCGTCGTCGTCCATGCCGACCTGCATTTCCTGGGCGGAGGATCGGGGGGCGCCGAGCTCGACGTGTTGGGGCCGGTGTCCCGCGAGGTGGCTCGCCGATTGGCCTGCGACGCCAAGCTCCTGGTCTCGGCCGATGGCCCCGGCGGCCAGAGCCTGAGCCTCGGGCGGACCCGGCGTGATCCGAGTGCTGCGCAACGGATCGAGATCCGCCGTCGGGACAAGGGGTGTCGCTTCCCGGGCTGCACCCACACCGAGTTCACCGACGTGCACCACGTCCGGCACTGGGTCGACAACGGGACGACCGACCTGTCCAACCTGGTCGAGCTCTGTGACCAACATCACCGCCACGTCCACGAGCTCGGGTGGAAGGTCTCCGGAGACGCCAACGTGGAGCTGACGTTCCGGAGCCCGACCGGGCGGCTCTCGACGTCGACACCGTCGCCGGTCTTCAGCTCAGCGCGAGACGGACCGCCTCGTTGATCGCGTCGTGCAGGGCGACATTCTCCGCTCGCCCCGGCACGCGGACCCGAACCACCGCCGGCGTGGGTGCAACGTCGGCCAGCACTGCCTCGAGCTCGGAGAGCGCGGTCACCTCGTGCACGACCAAGCCGAACCCGCGCGCCACCGCGCCCAGGTCGCTCCGCGGCGGGGTTCCGAAGAGGTGCTCGAACTCCTGGTGCCCGAGCGACGTCGCCTGAGGCAGGAACGAGAAGATCCCGCCGCCGCCGTTGTCGACGACCACAAAGGTGCAGGGGACCGCCGGCAGGTTGACCAGACCCGACACGTCGTGGAGGAAGGCGAGGTCGCCCAGCAGCGCCAGCGTCCGTCCCGTTCCCGCTGCGACGCCCAGTGCGGTCGAGACCACGCCGTCGATCCCGTTGGCGCCGCGGTTGGCCAGGACGCGCGGCGGTTCGGCGACGCTCTCCGCGTACCATTCGAGGTCCCGGATGGGCATCGACGCCGAGACGACAACGGTGGCTCCGATGCCGACCGCACGCCGGAAGACGGTCCGGGCGACCTGCGGCTCGCTGAGGTCGGTGCCCAGCACGGCATCGATGGCCCCCTGCGCCCGCACCTCGCGCTCTCGCCAGGAGTGCAGCCACTCCGGGTCGCAGGGCACGCCGTGCTGGGCGGCGTCGGCCAACCACGCGTCGACGTCAACCCGGTGGAACTCCGTTGCCACCCGTGACGGGTCGGTCCACTGCCCCCAGGGGTCGACCACCACCACCCGCGCGCCGGCCGCGGCCGCCAAGGCGACATACGTGCCCAGGGCCCGGGACAACCACGGCGCGCCGAGCAGGACGACGGACTCGGGCAGCGGCGGTCCGGTGCGCACGATCGCATCCGCCGCGGCCACGCTCCCCACGATCCTGCTCCCCGAGAGCGGGTCGGCCATCACCGGCCACCCCAGCCGCTCCCCTAGCGCGCGAATCCGACGGGGATCGGGAGGCTGGGGCGCCAGGCCTCCGACGATGAGCACACCACGCCCGCGCAACGGCTCGACCGACACGGGCCCCACCGTCACACCCGGTCCCGGTCCCGCCATGACGGGTCCGGGGCGGTCCGGGAGCACGCCGGCGGCACCGGTGAGCGGCTCGCGGAACGCCAGGTTGAGATGGACCGGTCCCGGCCCGGCCGGCCCGTGCACCGCTTCGGCGTGCGCCCGCACCGCGAGCGGCCTCCAGGTCGCCCGCTGCTCCTCCGAGGGCACTCCCGGCGACACCGCCCACCTGGTGGCCGCGCCGAACAGGCCGACTTGCTCGATCGTCTGCGGCGCCCCGGTGTCCTGCAACTCGGGCGGTCGGTCCGCCGTACACACGATGAGCGGCACCCGGCCGTGGTGCGCCTCTACGACGGCCGCATGGAGCTCCGCCGCCGCGGTGCCGCTGGTGACGCAGACCACGGCGGGGCGCCGCGTCGCCCAGCGCGACCCCCAGCGCATAGAAGCCCGCACTCCGTTCGTCCAGGCGCACGTGCGTCCGCAGGCGCGCCGTGAGGGCCAGCGCGAGCGGCGTCGAGCGCGAGCCTGGGCAGATGACGGCATCCGTCACCCCGAGGCGCGCCCACTCTTCCACCAGGGTGGCGCTGAAGGTGGCCTGTACGCTCACCCGCGGTGGCACTCCACGTCGAGGTGCGCGGGTCGGGTCCGCCCCTGGTCGCGCTGCACGGCTTCACCCAGACCGGGCGGCTGTGGGGGCCCTTCGGTGAGCGACTGGCGGCGTCGCGCACCGTCGTCGCCGTCGATCTCCCCGGCCATGCGGGATCGGACCCGGTGCGGGCCGACCTGCGGGCGACGGCGGAGCTGGTGACCGAGGCGGCGCGCGCCACCGTCGGGGACGCCGCATGTGACGTGCTGGGCTACTCGCTGGGTGCGCGCGTGGCCCTGCACGTCGTCACGGGAACATATCTCGACGTACGCAGCGTGATCTGCATCGGTGGCACGGGCGGGATCGAGGACACCGAGGCGCGCGCACGCCGGCGACACCGCGACGAGGCGCTGGCCGAAGATCTCGAGGCGACGGGCGAGGTGGACGAGTTCCTGGCGCGCTGGCTGGCGGGGCCGCTCTTCGCCCGCCTGTCCGCCACCGACGCCGCCGGGGCTGCCGAGCGCCGCCGGAACACGGCGGCGGGGCTGGCGTCGAGCCTCCGCCTGTGCGGCGCGGGGTCGCAGGAGCCGCTGTGGGGCCGACTCCCGGACCTGGCGAGCCCGCTGCTGGCCCTGGCCGGCGCGGACGACACGCGCTTCGCCTCGCACGCCCTCCGACTGGCGACGCTCGCACCGCGCGGCGTTGCCTCGCTCGTCCCGGGCGGGGGTCACGCGGTCCACCTGGCGCAGCCCGTCCCGGCGTGGCGGATCGTGGAGCACTGGCTCGAGTCATTCGAACCGGGCCTCAGATGAGCAATCCGATCGTCAGGAGCAGCCCGACGGCCAGCTGAAGCCGGGCCGTCGCCGCCAGCATGGGCAGCAGGCTCCGCCCCTTCGCGTCGCTCAGGGCCAAGCGCGTGGGAGGAACGGCGAGCGGCGCCGCGGCGAGGGCCAGGAGTGCCCATGGACGGAAGTGGAACAGGACGCCGATGGCGACGGCGGCGCCCAGCAAGGTGAAGCCGTAGCAGAGCCCGGCCCGGCGCCGGCCGAGGCGCACCGCCAACGTCTTCTTGCCCGACTCGGCGTCCGTCTCGATGTCCCGCAGGTTGTTGGCCTCCAAGAGCGCCGCCGCAAGGAGACCCAGGGGCACGCCCACCCAGAGCGCGAAGGCCCAGTCGTAGCCGTAGGAGAAGAGGTGGCCCGCCACGTCCACGACGAACGGGGCGTGTTGGACGTAGGCCGACCCGGCGGTGGCCACCAGGCCGAAGAACACGAAGACGAACACCTCCCCGAAACCCAGATAGCCGTAGGGCCGCGGGCCGCCGGTGTAGGCCCAGCCCGCCAAGCCGCACAGCAGTCCGAGCGGGATGAACCACCACGTCACCCTGGCCGCCAAGACGAGGCCTGCCACGCCGGCGACGCCGAAGGCGCCCAGCGCGGCGATCTTGACCTCGCGTACGGTGGCGAGTTTTCCGGCCACCAGCCGGACGGGACCGACGCGCTGCTCGTCGGTACCCCGGACGCCGTCGGCATAGTCGTTGACGTAGTTCGTGCCGATTTGGATGGCCAGGGCGACGATCAGCGCCAGCACCGCGTTCAGCCACGACAGCTGCCGGTCGAAGTCGGCGCACAGCCCGGGCGAACAGCCGCTCGACCTCCCGGCGAGGGTCAGGACCAGGTGGCCGCTCGAGAGGTAGCCCGCGGCCGTTCCCACGACGACCGGGACGATCGCCGCGGGCAGCGTCCGCGGGCGCGCGCCCGCGACCCACACTTTCAACGGCGGGCTCACCGGTGCCCGGTGAACGGGGAACGAGGAGACTGGTGCGGCACCCCGACCCGCCTCTCCGAGGGCCGCGCCATGCGGGCTCGGCGCAGAACCGTGCCGTCGGGAGGCGCGGCGAAATTCGCGGTGACCTCAGTCGGCACGGCGCCCTACGCTACTGGCCGGTGCCCGAACTCGTCGCACTCGACCTCCCTGGTGGAATGGGGTTTGTCGATGCGCTGCTGGCCGTCTGGGACACCGGCGACGCGGCGGCACCCCTCGACCCCCGCCTCCCGCCCACGGCGCGCGACGTCATGCTCGACGCGCTCCGGCCGACACGGATCGTCGGCTCCGATGGGGAACAGCACGCGCTCGCCGACGGCCTTCCGGTCGAGAAAGGTGACGCACTCGTCGTCGCAACCTCGGGGACGTCGGGACTCCCCAAGGGGGTGGTCCTCACCCACGACGCGCTCCGGGCCTCCGCTCTGGCGACCTCGGCGCGACTCGGGGTCGATCCCTCCCGCCACACCTGGCTCGCATGTCTCCCTCTGGCCCACATCGGGGGGCTCTCGGTCGTCACACGATCCGTGGTCACGGGGACCCCGCTCGTCGTCCTCCCCGGATTCGACGCCGACACCGTGGAGGCGGCCGGGCGCTCGGGGCGGGTCTCACACGTGTCTCTGGTGGCGACGGCCCTTGGCCGCCTCGACCCGTCCGTGTTCGCCTGCGTCCTCCTCGGCGGCAGCAAGGCACCCGACGACCTGCCCGCCAACGTCGTGTCCACCTACGGCATGACCGAGACCGGCTCGGGCGTCGTCTACGACGGAACCGCGCTCGAGGGCGTGGAGATCGCGGTGGGCTCGACCGCGTCGGGGTGGGCGGTGCTCGGGGGACGGCCCGAGCCCGCGCCGGCAGAAGGGGAGATCCTCGTGCGGGCGCCCATGCTGTTCCGCTGCTACCGCGACGACGATGACGGACGCGTCGTCGGGCCCGACGGCCGCGCCGACTGGTTCGCCACCGGCGACGCAGGGGGGATCGGCCCCGACGGAAGGCTCTTCGTGACGGGCCGGATCGACGACGTCATCACGACCGGCGCCGAGAAGGTCTGGCCGGACCTGGTCGAGCGCGTCCTGTTCGCGCATCCCGCCGTCGCCGAGGTCGCGGTATGGAAGCGCTCGGACCCCGAGTGGGGCGAACGCGTCGTGGCCTGGGTGGTACCGCACGACGACGCTCCGTCGCTGGACGAGCTGCGTGGGATGGTCGCCGAGACCATCGCGCCGTGGGCGGCGCCCAGGGAGCTCGTCATCGTCGATGACCTTCCCCGTACCGCCGCAGGCAAGGTGCGCCGCCGGGAGCTCGAGACGTTCGGCTCCTGAGTGCGCCGGGCGCTCGCCGCACCCTGTCGAGGTCCGGCGACGGGTCGAGGACCTAGTCGAGGAGTTCGGCGGAGAGATGCTCGAGCTTGTCCGGGTTGGTGACGGCCCGCACCCCGACGATGGTCCCGTCGAGGATGTCCAGCACGAGCGCCGCGACGACGTTGTCCTCGTCCAGGAAGACCGTCGCCGGCTGGCCGTTGAGCACCGTCGCCCTGGGCACACCGTGCAACCGCTTGGCCACGTTGATCAGGAACCGCGAGCTCCGGTGCGGCCCGACGACCGGCCGCATGGCGGCGCGCACCTTGCCCCCGCCGTCGGTCCACACGACGACGTCGTCCGAGAGCATCGCGAGCAGGCTCGAGAGGTCGCCCGTCGCACAGGCGACGAGGAAGCGGTCGGTGAGCTCACGGCCGTGCCGGAGGTCGACGTCGAAACGCTGCCGGCGCTGCTCGACGTGCTGGCGCGCCCGGGAACCAAGCTGGCGACAGGCTGTGGGCGTGCGCCCGAGCGTGCGCGCCACCTCTTCGAAGGTGTAGCCGAAGATGTCGTGCAGAAGGTAGGCGGCGCGCTCGAGCGGCGTCAGCTCCTCGAGGAGGACCAAGAACGCGAGCGACAAGGAGTCGGCCTGCTCCGCGGCCGAGGCCTCGTCGACCACGACCGGCTCCGGCAGCCAGGGACCGGTGTACGTAACGCGCTGCGCACGCGACGAGTCGAGTTCGTCGAGGCAGAGCCTCGTCACGATCGTGACGAGATACGCGCGCACCGAACGCACCTCCACGTCGTTGCGCCGGAGCCAACGAATGCACGCGTCCTGCACGACGTCCTCGGCGTCGGCAGCTCTGCCCAGCATCCGGTACGCGATGCCGAAGAGGAGCGGACGCCACTCCTCGAACGCGGCCGCGTCGGTCTCGCGGTCAGGCAACGGCCGTCCGAGCGGGCGCGGATGCGCCGCCGCCGGCGGCGTCGGTGTCGGTCCTCACCTCTTCGCGTCCGGGGATGTCGCAGGAGTCCGAGAAGCCCTGGCTCCGCAATCCCAGCCCGGCGTTGAAACGGGACCGCATGTTCTCCAGCGCCACCCAGGCGGCCAGCTCCACGAACTCCTCGTCGCTGAGGTGGGTCCGCAACCGGGCGGCCAGCTCGTCGGACACCTCGGCCGGGGAACCCGTCGCCACCTCGGCGTACTCGAGCACGGCGCGCTCACGTGGGTCGAAGAGATCGCTCGTGTGCCAGGTGGCAACCGCCCTGACCTTGGCGGCGTCGACGCCCCCGTTCATGCCCTCGTAGTACCCGTAGTCGACGCACCACGAGCAGCCGATCTGCATGCTGGTCGCCTGGAGGGCCAGCCAGCGCAGGGTGGGATCGAGCTTCTTCCACCCGAGCTGCACCGCCGTCTCGAGGGTGCCCATGGCCGCGAGGACGCCCGAATGGTGCGAGGCCGCGGCGGCGGGCTCCACCATCCTTCCGAACCGCCGCTTGGTGTACCCGCGAGCCAGGCGAGGAACGACGCCGTTGGGTTCGTGGTCGAGGGGGACATGTGCCATGGGGTCACCTTCCTTCGGTCGGTCTTCGCCGCCACCTCACTCAGACGGGACGCGGCCCGGATGTGTGACACGGCCGGATGCCCGCAGCCGAGCCCTCCCGAGGGCTGCGTGGTCGTCCCCCCGTCGACCACGAACGTCTGCCCCGTGACCCAGGATGCGGCCTCCGAGGCGAGGAACAGCGCCGCGGTGACGACGTCGTCGGGAACTCGCAGGCGGCGCAACGGGATGTGCGCCGCCACCCGGTGCTCGCCGGGACCCTCCCAGAGCGCGGCCGCCCACCTGAGCTTCACCAATCCGGGCGCCAGTGCGTTGACGTGCACATCAGGCGCGAGTTCGAACGACAGCTGGCGGGTGATGTGCAGCACCGCAGCCTTCGTTGATGTTCGATAGTCCACCTGATACTGAAATCGCTCCTCGTCAGGGGTTCCTCCCTCCACCGTCCCGAGGGACTCGCTGGGCGTGCCCCAAAGATGCCGAAGCGTCCCATCGTCCCGGCGTACGGGGCACCCCTGCTTTCTACGTGTCCTGAAACGCCGGGGTGAAGCAGACAGCCACAAGCAAGCCTTCCGGGCTCAATAGTCGAGCGGTGATCTGACCCCACGGCTCGGTCCGAGCACCGTGGATGAGGCGATAGCCCTTCGTAGTGAGTTCAGCTCCAGCAGCGGCCACGTCGGCGACCTCGAACTCGATACTTGCCTGGGGGGCGGGGATCTCGGCGGGCCATTCGGTGGTTCCAAAGCACGCATTCGCCGCCTCAGAAAGAGGCCACAGTCCGAAGTGCTTCGTCCCTTCGAGTTCGTGGGTGAACACGTAGTCACCCTCTTGGCCCTCAAACCCAAGGCCCAACGCGTCCCCATAGAAGGACCGAGAGACCTCAGCGTCTCGCACGATCGGGGCAATGCTCGTCAGAAACTGGACGTCCATCAGCCTGCACCTCCGCGGTTACTCGTTGTCAGCTCTTCCCCTCTCCTATCCATACCCCCTCGCTGCGACACTTCTTCCGGGCTGCGTACTCGGCCAGGTTCGCGCCCGAGAGCATCCCGCAACTACTCGACGAAATTTCCCACCAAATCGGCAGCGAACGGGGCACCCCGTTCCCTGCGGCGTCCCTCGCTACGGCAATCCCTCGATGATCTTCAGCACCTCCTCCTTGCGGTATCCCTGGCGACTTGAGAATCCAAGAAGTTCACGGCAACGTGTTACGACCTCACTGAGGCCCGGTGCGTGCCCTGTCACCGTGATGCCGCGTCCTCGTTGAAACTCCAGGAGGCCCTCATCTCGTAGTTGGCGCAGCGCACGAAACATCGTGTTCTGATTGATGCCCATAACTGCGGCCATGTCTCGAGCAGGAGGAAGTCGTTCTCCGGGTTTGGCCTCGCCTTCGGCGATGTCACGACGCAGCTCCGCAGCCACTTGGAGGTAGAGGGGAATGGGATGCTCGCCGCCGGAGGCCATAGACAAATAGTACTATCTCGTTTAGTATCTTTCACGTGAGGGTCCTGGAGCACCCGTCGACAATTGGTACTGGCACGGGTGGTACTGGCACGGGAAGCCCTGGCTGCAACGCTCCGACTGACGGGGAACTCATCATCAAACAAGCCAGGCGGAGGCAACGGCGCCGTCGCCTGGCAATAGGCGTCGCGACCGTTGTCTTGCTCGGAGGTCTGGCCGGCGCAGTCGTCGTGCTCCCGCTCGGGTCGTCAAACCGTGTCCATCAACCAACGCACCTGCTTCCTTCCCTGCCGACAGGTGCGCCCACGCCGGCCGGAGTCATCCCGCAGGTCGCGTGGTCCGACTACCAAGGGCAACTCCACATCGGTGACCTGAGTGGTCTGGGCGAACGTGTCGTGGCCCAGACGGATGCCGATCCGACGGCCTCGTTGGTCGTCGTGGGCGGTGGGATCTTCTGGGTCCGGTCCGAGTATCCGACGGCCGATCAGACCGTGGATCCGATCGCGGATCCCACGGTGCAGCGCTTTGATCTGGCCACCGGAACGACGACAACACTGGGACCAGGCAGCCAGGTCTTCGCGGCACCCGATGACTCCCGTGTCTACGTCGCAACCAGCGCTGACGAGCTCGTCGAATACACGCCGGGGGGCGTGCCAATCGGGCACGACCTTCGAGTCCCCACCGGCTGGTTCCTCTCCGACCCGAGCCTCCTCGGTAATCCCGCCCCAGTAACCGCAAGTGGGGTCCTAGTCGTTTCTGCGCCGCAGCAGATCTTGAGGAACCCGCGGACGCTGGCCCTCTGGAACCCCGACACCGGACGCGTACGCACCATTGGCAAGGTGTGGAAGGTCATTGGTACGTACACGAGGCCAGGCGCCGCGAACAGCCTCATCGCGTGGGCGCCCGCAACCTGTGAAAAGGTACGGAACTGCCCACTCGAGATCACCGATTCGTCGACGCTGGCGACTC
Organism: uncultured Acidimicrobiaceae bacterium; assembly: GCA_963788585.1. Classification (GTDB taxonomy): domain Bacteria; phylum Actinomycetota; class Acidimicrobiia; order Acidimicrobiales; family RAAP-2; genus Bog-473. The sequence continues at coordinate 2,566 of CAWBHA010000006.1, read as the reverse complement.
GCTCGGTGTACAGCCCGTTCGGAGAGGGATTCGACTGGGGTGGTGGCTTTTCGCCCGACGGGTCGGTGCTTGCGGCCTTCGTGCCAGGTCCTTTTCACCTCAGCCCGACGGCACGGCTCGTGCTGATCACAGGTGCGGGTCGTATTCGGGTGGTGCCAGGGGTGACGATCAACCATGGGGACGCTCTGGCATGGGCTGAATGGTTCCCAGATAGCAGTCACCTCATCGTTGGTGGGGTCGGCTCACCTGACGGAGTCGTGAACGACAACCACTTCGTGGTGAATACGGGGAATCGGACCGCCACTCCATTTCGATTCCTGCCCAACGGAAACCAGGACATCAACTTCACCGTCGTGGTTCTGCCGTAAGCCAACCAACTCATTCTGTCCCAACACCGTAAAAGGACCGTCAGTTCGACAACCGGGCTACACCCATGGTGCCGGGGGTGGCATCCCTTCCCGGCGATCGGGGGCACCCTCTATCGACAAACGAATGCGCCCACTCCAGTGCTCAGTCTGAACTCACCATCCCTCGACATGGCGGCACGGGCCAGCTCACTGACACGGTTCACGACCTCCGACCAAGGAACGTCTACCTGCGCTTCATAGGCGTCAGCCACGCTGGCCACATAGTCGGTCAAGACGTTGACGTCTAGTACTACAAGGTGGCTCGGAGGGCAATCCAGACGGACAACGGACTCGAACGCTGACGTGAGCAACGCCGCTCCGCCTTCCATATTGAAGTGCTGGGCTGATGATTGGATCATCTTCCAGCCCGTGCCGACCGCTGCTTCCACGAGGGCTCGGAGTTCTTGGAGGTTCGAGACGCTGTTCGTGACCGCGACGAAGAGACCTTCGGGATGGAGTACACGCCGGATCTCGCTGGCCGCGACTTCGATGTCAGGCACGTGGTACAGCATGTGAGGTGCCAGCACGAGGTCGAAGGATCGCGGCGAGAAAGGAAGGCTTTGCACGTCCGCAAGAACGACCGTCGCATCGCTGACGAGCTGCAACATCCCGGCGGAGAGGTCTACGGCGACCCGGGGTCCTCGATGCCGTCTCTTAGCGAATGCACGCTCATATATGCCATTGCCGCAGCCCACATCGAGGACACGCTGAGTCCCTCCCTGGGCGACTCCGGCGACGTTGAGAACCCAGGACACGAAATCAAAGTTCGGTACTCGGCGGCTGGTGGACCACAGCCGCTGGCGTGAGGCGAGATTGCCTTCAGTCGCATACTGGCCCGTGGGGGTTCTCGCCACCTCTAGAGCATGCCACCGGGTGTGAGAATCGGGATCGGCTTCACCCCCAAGTCCGAAGTGCCGACCTATCCCACCGTCCCCGGGAGTGGGACACCCGAAGAGGTACTGCGTCGCTGGCACCCCTTCGCCCTACATTAGAACGGCGCCTCGCCGACTCCTCGGAGGTGGCCGCTCGCATCCGTCAGCACCCCTTGTCCGCGGCGACCGTTGTTCACCAGTCGCAGCTCGAACGTGCCAAGTGCTTGCAGGGTCCGCAACTCCTCCTCGCTGAGACCGTCGATGACCCCGATCCACGAGTCCGCGCCCTCGATGGTGCCGCCTCGCTGGTCACGCCTCTGGACCTTGTGCACCGCCGCGTCTCGGGCGAGCCGCGCGTGGACATCGAACCGCCTGCCGCCGACCACGATCGTCGCTGCACCGTTGTAGCTCGGCTCGCTCATCATCCGACCCTCAGAGCTGGTCGACGATCGCCGCTCGCTTGGTGGCGAACTCCTCGTCGGTGAGCACTGCTTCGGCGCCGGATTGCGTCGAGATCTAGGCGCATGCCGACAGGCTACCGGCGCCAAGAGGCTCCGATCTGCAGCCTGGAAGGACGAGCCACCGTCCCGGCCAACGGGGATATTCGCGGCTCGGTTATTTGCGAGGGGCGGAGGGTGCTGGAAGGGGGTTCCCCGCAGCTTCTCATCGACACCGGCGCCACGTAAAGGCTATCTCCGCCTATGTCGCCTATCCGGCGTACTGGCCAGTGAGCCGTCAGATCGTTTCCCCTACTATCTATGTTGCCGCCAGGACGCACACAACTGTGAAAGGCGAGGTCGTGGAAGGGTATGTTTTGCGGGACACGCCAGGCTGGACTTGGAAAGCGAATGGGCGCGACAACGAGGGTCGCTTTGACCTCCTCGTAATCGAGCATCTCGCGTACGGGGCCGGCCCGCCGTTGCACTTCCATACCACGTTCGAAGACTCTTTCTTCGTTTTGGACGGATTGCTCACGGTCCAGCTAGGGGACGACGTTGTCGAGCTCGGGCCGGGTGACTTCGCGACCGCCCCGCCCGGCATCCCGCACAGCCTCACGAACGCACACGCAGACCAGGGTGCCTGCCGGGCGGTCAACCTGTTGACACCGGGTGTTGGCTTCGATCGCTATATAAGTCAGATCGACCAGCTCGCCGCGAAGGGCGACCACGAGGGCATGGAACGGCTCAACGCTGAATACGACGTGACGATCGTCGGTCCGAGCGTGGCCGATCGACTCGGACTCTCGTAAGCGAGAGATCGCGAACAAGGAGCGCCGCCGATCCGGCG
>CAWBHA010000005.1:0-187719 GCA_963788585.1 uncultured Acidimicrobiaceae bacterium | reverse complement strand
TAGATCTCAGGTCTTCCATCGGGGTTGGTAGATGCGGCTGGGGTCGAGCGTCAGCTCCCGCAGGAGCTTCCCGTCTTCTGTGACGATCCGAATGTCGAGGTCAGCGACGTAGAGCCGGATCGGGGTGCCCGCAAAGGGCCGGCCGATCCCGATGTGGAACATCTTGGAGTCGTAGCGCAGCGTCACGTTGCCGCCTCGGTCGACTTTGTCGGTGCGGACTCTGAAGTGTGTCGACACGATGGGGGTGCCCGGGCGGGCCTTGTCCCGTGCAGCGAAGGCCTGGCGCGGCGTCAGTCGCTCTCGGGCCTTATGAGGTCGCTCCTCGTTGTAGTAGCGGACGAAGCGGTTGATCTGGCGCTGGAGCACTGCGATCGAATCAGCTGCGGACTGTTTGTCCAAGAAGCGCTTGAGGGTCTGGTGCCAGCGCTCGATCTTGCCGCAGGTCTGGGGGTGATAGGGCCTGGCGTGCTTGTAGACGATGCCCAGCTCCTTGAGCTCGGTCTCGAGCACGGTCATGCCTTTGCGAGATTGAGCGTTAAAGACAGCACCATTGTCAGTCAAGACCGAGGCTGGATAACCCCAGATAGAAGCCGCCCGATGCATTGTCGCGGTCACATCACGTGCCTTGGTGGTCCGCCGTGCCGTGGCGGCGACGACAAGCCGGGAGTGGTCGTCGATGAAGTCCAAGATGTCGACCTCGGTGCCGTCGGCCAACTTCCAGTGCGTGATGTCGGCCTGCCAGCACTCGTTGGGCAATGCTGCCTCAAAACGAACGAATGAACTGTGTGGTCGCTTCCTTGGTTCTGGGACCACGAAGCCCCGGCGAGAGAGCACCCGCCAAATGGTCGAAGCGCTCGGCACATCGTGGCGCTTCTTTGAGAGGTGCCAATGGATCGTGTGGGGGCCGGCATCGAAGCCCTGGTCGACCAGCTCCTTGCGCAGCGAGACGATGGCGTCCTCAATCTCGTCGGGGGTTCGGCTCGGGATCGAGTGCGGGCGCTTGGACCGTGGCTCGAGCGCCTCGTAGCCACCGCTCCGGTAGCGCGCGACCAGGGCTCCCACCCAGCTCTTGGAGACCCCATAGCTCTGGGCGACCTCACGGATCGAGCGACCCTCGCTGACGACGGCATCCACCACATAACGAGCCCGATCCATGGCAACACCCCTTTAGAGGAGTGTCCACGATGTCTCGCGACAGGCTGTCCATTATCTGGTGGGACAGGGCACTGCCCGGGGCGCACAAACTTCCAGGCCATCACACTCAGGGTCTACAGCCACGCCCTAGCGGCACGTGACCGGCGTTGTAAATCTGACAGCCGTCGGCCTAAGCGGACAGTTCGCGAACTGCCCGTGCCGGCCGCTCGTCGCGAGGCCGCGCCGCTGTCATGCACGGCTGCCCACTTAGCTGTCCGTCGGCTGCAGCCGGTAGAGGGTGCCGGCCACGCCCGGATAGAACACGCCACCCCGGTAATAGGGCTGGACCATGGTGGCCGACGTCATCGCTGGCAACTTCGGCGAGCGGGCGAGCACCTGTCCGGTTGCGGCCTTCCTCCAGACGACCTCGTCGAAGCGGTTGTGGCCCGGGATGTCCCCCGTCGGGACGTCGGTGGCCACGATCGCTCGGCGCTGGAGCGGCCCGATGATCGCAATGAACTCAGTGGTGGTTTGGTGGACCTTCCAGATCGTCGTTAGCCCAGAGGATGTGAGCTTGATCGCCGCGATCTCGCCGGGGATGGCATCCATTGCGTAAATTTGTGTCGGTATCGGGGTCGGCCGAGAGCGTGGACGGGATGAAGCTCACCGCCTGTGTGCCGCCAGGACCCTGTTTGGCGTAGGCCTTCTTGACCAGTGGCGGGATGCGGTCGCCGGCAAAAGGCTGGACGGTAAAACGGTCGTCTGCGGCACCCTGGTTCACCGTGTACACGCTGAGCGGAGCTGAGGCCGGCAGCCCATTGCATTGCGTGATCACCCAGTTCCCCATGACGACAGTGGCCCAACCGACGGTTTGGCCGGAGGTGAGGAGCGGCCCGGTGGCCCACGAGGGGTCGAGGGTCAACATCCCGGCCGGGGTGATCTTGTAGCGGATGAAGCCTTCCTGGGTGAAGAAGTAGGCGTACTCCTGGCTCGCGTAACTCCCGAGCGTCACTCGACCGATGACCTCGCCTGGCATCGTTACCGTCGCGATCACGGTCATCGTCTTGGTGTCGACTGTCGAGAGCTCCGAGCTGGGGACCGCCGATGGGTCGGGACACTTCACAAGAGCATCGGGGCCCTGGACGGTACAGCCTGCTGGGCGGTAGATCGACTTCACGACGATGATTCCATCCGGCGCTGCGTTGAACCCGTTGTATGCGGTGTCTCCCGCCGCCGCGCCACCGGTGGGCAGTGCGACCGTGGCGATGACCGATCCGGTCTGTGGGTTGAGTTTCGTCAGGTGGTAGCCGTAGATCACATACAAGAAGCCGTCGTTCAGGATGCCGATCGTGCCGGGATAGTCCCATTGGCCGTTCCGGGCGGTATTGACGAGCTGCCGATACCAGATCGGCTTGAGAGTATTCGGGTTGACCTTCGCTACGAACGAACCGATCGATGACTGCTCGTTTCCGTCACCCCCGCCATAGAGATAGACACTGTTGGCGTTCAGGTAGGTGATGTTCCATCCTGATGGGTATTGCGCGGTTGACTTTGTGATCTGGACGGTGTTCTGCCCGTTGAAGGCACCGCCGAAGTAGGCGTCGGGAAACAGGTGGGTCCTTCCCGAGTCGTGGTGTTCGAACGCGGCGAGCGAGGGGTACCAAGGTGAGTTCCGCCCGGATTGGCTAGCGCCTGCAGTGAGTGATGCCGTGACGCCGGCCACGGTCAAGGTTCCGACGAGAACCGCACCCAGTAATAGCCGGGAGGTTTTCCTTCTCACTGGATCGATCATGACAGACGTGTCGGCGTTGCTGCGGCCACGTAGCTGGATGTGGGCGAGATCCTTGAACTCACAAAGTACTCCGAAGCCCCAAGGTGTGGAACCAGCGCCTGCTGGGATCGTCCACGCAAGACGCTCGGCTATCTGAAACCATCAGAGAACCTCGCTGAAACTTCTTGCGACCATGTCGCGATCCTTGACGAGCATGGCGACGCGCCAGTCACGATAAGAAGCGCCGATGTCGATGTGGTGGAGCCAGCCCCGATAACAGATGGTCAGCATGCCCTTCTTGTCGACGTGGTCGGCACCGTCCAGGGCAAGGACGGCAGGCCTCATTCAGGCATTGTTCACTGACCGTGCAACGACCTAGCCCAGGACTCGGACCAGGCAACCAGTGGTCTGAGCGCGGCCCCGAGCGAAGCGCCCATTGGGCTCAGTGCGTACTCATCATCGCTCGTACGCTCGATCAGCCCGGATGAATCGAGGTCTCGGAGGCGGTCATAGAGGACGCTCGACGACATGCCGTCGCACTTGGCACGCAGGGCTCTCGCCCCAGTCGGCCCGTCTCGAAGCTCCCAGAGGATGCGAAGCGCCCAGCGCCGCCCGAGAAGGTCCATTGCAGCCATCAAGGGATGGCCCGTGGTCGACCCCCGAACGTTCTGCCCTGGTCTTGGTATGGCGCTGCGAGTCACAAGGATCCTTTCGGGAGACGATTGCGTTTTGATTTCCGAAACACTACTCTCGTCAGTGTTTCGGAAATCAAAACACAGGAGGAAGCCATGCCCAGGATCAATCCCGTCCAACCGCCCTTCGAGGGCAACGTTGGGGATCGGCTGATGGCCATGATGCCGCCCGGCGTTCCGCCCATCATTCTCTTCCGGACATTCGTCAAGAACCTTCCTATGGCAGAGGCGATGAGGAGCTGGGGTAGCTACGAGCTCAGCAAGCGGCTGTCGTTGTCCATGCGTGATCGGGAGATCGTGATCGATCGAACCTGCGCACGATGTGGTTGCGAGTATGAGTGGGGCGTGCACGTCGCGTTCTTTGCGGACCGGGTCGAGCTGACTTCTGCACAAATCACCTCGCTCACTCATGGAGCGTCAGCCGATCAGTGCTGGTCCAGCCCGAGAGATCGTGTTCTCATTGACGTGGCTGATGCATTGCACGATAGGACTCGGATCGATGACGGACTGTGGGAACGCCTGTCTAAAGAAATGACCGAAGCCGAGATTCTGGACCTACTCATGTTGTGCGGCTGGTACCACGCGATCAGCTTCGTTGCGAACGGCGTGGACTTGGATATGGAGCCCGGTGCGCCCCGATTTCAATGACGTTTCCTAGAATCGATTGCCGCCGACCCGGGCAGTATCGAAACGGACCGGTCATGGTCTGCCCATCTCTCGCACGGTTTGGATGATGTCGAGTGGAGACTTCTGCCCACGACGGTGATCGGAGAGAGCAAGTTGGATGTGGCGACCCCGAACCATCCGTGTTGCGACGAGTTCTGCAATCTCGGCTGTCGAGAAATACCGGACAACCGGATGAGTGGTCGACGAGGTGAGAGCGCCACCCACTACCTCAGAGTAGAAGACGAAGCTGACCACTCCAAAGCCTTCGCTGGTCTTTGGACACTGATAGATGCCGACCAAATGGGAAGCCGAGACGAGAAGTCCTGTCTCTTCCGCAGCCTCGCGCTCGGCGGCCTCTGTCAAAGTCTCGCCAACCTCAGGCTATCCGGCGGGGAGGTTGTACCGGGACCACGCCGAAGACTTGGACTCTTGAACCAGAACGTAGCCACCGGTGTCGTCGCCGATCAGGTTGCAACAGCCAACAATGAACGAAGGATTGCCGGTCATCCGCTGACTCTCGCACACTGAGTCCGGATGCGCCTATGACCCTCATTCCGTAAGAGAAGAGAGAGGCGTTCTCGACAGCGTGAACTGCGCCACCGTCCCGCGTTCGGGACAGGAACTATTGCGTGGCCGCTGATCGCTGAGTACTCATGTACGCAGCTGCTTGCGTGCGCACCAGGTCGACCAGATTGCCCATGGCGAGGTTCGGATCGTCAACGTGCAGACCCAAAGAGGGATTAGGGAAGGACCGTAGTTCGGGGGCCTTCCCGTTCGCACCGACGACAAGGACATGTCGCCCCGCGCCTGTGACGCATTCGCCTGAATATTCGCCCGCATACTCGATCCAGGGAGTCGAGACCTCCCGAACGGGCTTGGACAGGATGCCTTCGGTGGTGCTCCCATCCACGTCTTGAGTCGCGAGCTGGAATCGGTACATCGAATCCAGAGCGCCAGTGCCGCCCGTCAAATTGGCCGGATTCGTGCAGATGTCCTCGACGGGCTTGCCGTCAACCGGTGGCACGTCGCCGAAGTAGGCGTCGCTCGGGGGCGTGCCGCTGTAGGCGTTGAAGTCCACGATGCAGCCGATCTGATCCGGCGACTCGCATGGAACGAGATCTGTCAGCGAGAGAACGGGAAAGTCCAAGCCGGTGAGCACCGCCGAGACCACCTGGGCTCGGACCTGTGGTGACAGGACGATCTGCTTCGTCAAGAGTTCAGAGAGGACGGAGGAGCCCTCAGAATGGCCGATCAGCACGACGCCACGCCCGTCGTTGTAGTGCGCGAGATAGTCGCGCCACGCTTCGAGCGCACTCGCATACGCAACGGCTCTGGCATTGCCCGACCCCTCGCCCGTTGCCTCACGGTACATGGGGGCGAAGACGCGGCAGACTTGCGAGAACGGAGACGCCTCCAGTTCGGCGATCGCGGCTTCTTGCGGATCAATGTCCAGATTGGCGTTCGCCGAGTGCTGATGTGTGATGTTCGGATAGAGGTAGAAACAGTCGACCGGTGGATTCGTGGAGTCCTGGTAGTGCACGATGTGTCGTGAGCCGTTTGGTTCTATGACCGTCGTCGCCAGGGATGCAGCACATGGGTCCGGTTGCTGACCTGGACGGCAGAGCCACACCGTTCCCGCACCGTCGGGCCTAGGTTGAGCGGAACCGCCTCCGCTGGCTGGGCCAAGAATCGCGATCGTGCATGCCGCGACAAGCACGAGGAGCAGCGCAATTGGAAGCCGTTCGAATGGACGCCGCACCGAGATTTACTCTGTCACGGATTGAACGCCAAGCGGCGTTGAAAGCCGTAGCGCTTCGACGACTGCACCGGCGGGAATGCCTTCAGTCCAACCAGTAGCGCCACATCTTCGGGTCGGAACGAACGAGCTGATATTCCTCTAGGTCCTCCAGGGCGGGTCTCAAGTCACTGCGGACCCGCGCCGCAAGGACCAGGGAAAGTCGCTCGTCGAGGTCTTGGCGCGTGAGCTGGCCCTTCGCGAATGCCCTCTGAAGAACTCCCGCTGCCAAGTCCCTCGCTCCGTCTCCAACCCGCAATTGGCTACGGACAGACGAACTTCTGTTTCGTCGAGACTCCACGAACTACAGGCTAAAGCCAGCGGGAGGACTGGCCAAGGCTCAGACAGAACGGGCACCTGATCCCCGGCCTACGAAAGGCCACCCGGTCGCCGGGCGACTGAGGGAGTTGCGCGACGGTTCGATGCGATCCCTGGGTGAAATGCCATCATCATGACGTGGCCCGACTCCCCGACACTCTCGCATGCAAAGGACTGGAACTACGCCGTTGGGACACCGCTTTCACACAACCGATGATCACGGCGATTCAAAAGAGCTTTGCCGAGCTTCAGCAATGGATGTCGTGGGCACAAAAGATGCCCACTGCTGACGAGCTGCGCCAAGTCCTCCTGCAGGGTCGGATGGCCTTCGATGCGAACCAGGCCTGGGAATACGCCATCTTCGAGACAGAGGCGGATCAACTTGTGGGAGGCACAGGACTGCACCCGTCGGATCGCGCGCATTGTTTCGAGATCGGCTACTGGGTCCATACTGATTGGACCGGTCGAGGTATCGCGACAACGACGACCAGTGCCCTCGTTGAAGCTGCCTTCACGCATCTTCGCGAAGCGACTCAGATAGCGATACGGATTGACCAAGCCAACGGTGCCAGCACCGCCATTCCGCGGAAACTGGGATTTACCCTGGACCACGAGGAGGATCATGACGTTCTGGCGACCGGGCACACCGGGCGTCGCTTCGTGTGGGTCCGTGACCGCATGAGCTGAGTGTGAGTTCCTCCTACCGGCGCCCTCGCCAGGTCGCGAACCGGATGTGCGATCTAGGTGTACTGACCACGAACGTTGTTGATCATCCTGGTCCGCCCATGAGGTGAGCCTCCGGGAGCAGTGTGGAGCTGCTGAGACAACCACACTCACCCCAGGAGGCTCAATGCACGCTAACGCTCGTCTGACCCCAACTGGCCGATTGACCTTGTGCCTTCGCATCGAAGGAGGCAGGCCAATCGCCCACGTGGCGCCCGAGATGGGCATTTCTCGGGCCACCGGTTACAAGTGGTGGAGGCGGTTTTGCGAAGAGGGGGTCGGGGGTCTGGTGGACCGCTCCAGCCGGCCGCACCGCTGTCCCCATCGCACACCAGCTGGCGTTGAGGCTCAGATCGCCGAACTCCGCTCCGAGCTCAAGCTCGGACCAGCTCGCATCGGTTATCGCCTCGGCGTCGCCCCCTCGACGGTGCATCGCGTTCTCGTGCGCCTGGGCCTCAACCGGCTCTCATGGATGGATCGCCCGAGCGGTCGGGTGATCCGGCGTTACGAACGTGAGAGTCCGGGCGAACTCGTCCACATCGACATCAAAAAGCTCGGCAAGATCCCAGATGGCGGGGGGTGGAAGGTCCTGGGTCGCCAAGCAGGCAAGAAGAACAGCGTCGACTTCAGCGGCTCTGGGCCTCGCCGGAGGGGTTACGGCTTCATCCACTCGGCCGTCGACGACCACAGCCGGCTGGCTTATTCAGAAATCCTCGCCGACGAGCGCAAGGAGACCGCTGTGGCCTTTTGGGGTCGAGCCCGGACGTGGTTCGCCCACCACGGCATCATGGTCCAAGAGGTGCTCACCGACAACGGTGCGTGCTATCGCAGCCGGTCCTTCGCAGCGGCTCTTGGTGGGGTCGAACATCGAAGGACCAGGCCTTATCGACCCCAGACCAATGGGAAAGTCTGTGAGCATGATTGGTCGCCGCAGCAACCGGGCCGGTCTGACTCAGGTCAAGGTATGACCAAGGTGTCTTTCGTTCGATTTGTCGACCGGCTCCGGTGCTGCGTCACGGCGCGAGCCGGCCAGACGGAACTGACCTGATAGGAGCTTGGCTAGAAGCCCCGTCACAGGCTTGTCGCTCCGCCCGGCCGGTCGCTCCACGTCAGATCAGACCTAACGAGGAGCAAGACGAGCATGACAAATTCGGCGATCCGTGTCATCGGCGGAGTCGACACGCACAAGCACACCCACTACGCAGCGGCCATCGACGACCAGGGCCGTTTACTCGGACACCAAGAGTTCTCGGCAACCGCAAAGGGTTATCGAGATCTCCTGGCATGGCTGCGCTCTCATGGTCAGATCCTGACGATCGGCGTGGAGGGCACCGGGAATTTCGGGCTGCACTGACTCGGCATCTCACCGCGGCGGCGAGCACGTGCTCGAGGTAAACAAGCCCAACCACCAGGCCCGCTACATGAGGGGAAGTCCGACCGCCTCGACGCCGAGCAGATCGCCCGGTCGGTACTCGCCGAGACCGGCACCGCCACGCCGAAGACCAAGTCCGGGCCCGTGAAGGTGATCCGCATCCTGCGGTCAGCGCGCTCGAGCGCCAGTCGGGCCCGCACGCAGGCCTTTAACGCTCTTGTTCCACACCATGGTCGAGCGGCCTCTCCGAGGTTCGAGACAGCCTGGTCGACCCACCGGCGGACCCTGGTGAACCGCTGCCTCGAGCTGAACCTGAAACCGAAAGCGTCCTCTAGCTCAATCACCAGCCTGAGCGGATGCTATCGCCAGCGTGAAGTTCACGCTCCGGATCTTGCCCGGCGCTGAAGGCACTCGACGTCGAAGTCAAAGAACTCAGCCATCAGATCAAAGAGCTCGTCGATCACGTTGCCCCCGAGCTCGTTGAGCTCTTCGGGTCAGCACCGCGCTCGCTGGCCAGTCCCTCGTGACTGCCGGGACAACCTGAGCGGATCCGCATCGAGGCACTGCACGGTGTGGCCATTCGCTGTGTCAGTTTAGGTTGACAAATATGCCTGTCAGTTTATACTGACAGGCATGGACTTCGAAGAACTCAGCGTGAATCTCTCGTCGGATGACCCGGCAATAGGGCTTCGCGCCTCGTTGGCGCTCCATCGCTTGGCTGAGAGGGTCGAAGCGAACCAGGTCGCGTCGGCCCGGGAAAAGGGCTGGTCGTGGCAGCAGATCGGAGACACGTTGGGCGTCACCCGCCAGTCTGTGCACACCAAATACAACAAGGAGTCTTCATGACCACCGAATCCGTTGTGCCAGAGGTGCTTCACCCCTGGGCCATCTATCTGCGGGCCAGTGAGGAGGCTCGTCGCCGAGGTGATCGCCGAACGGGTACCGATCACATCTTGCTCGCCTTGTTCGAGGATCCCTCGATCGGAGTCATGTTGGGTGTGAGCCTGCAGCAAGCTCGCCAGGCCCTTGAGTCGCTCGATCAGGAAGCCCTGGGTGCCCTGGGCATGGGGTCGGGCACCGACGCGCCCCCACTGCCTATGCGCGCCGTGCCGAACAAGCCGAGGATCAGAGACGTCATGAAGAAAGATCGCCTCCGCATGACACCCGCGGCAAAGAAGGTGCTCGAGGCAGCGGTCAAGCCCAATCGCCGCAAGGTCCATGTCACGGCCCAGCAGGTGCTGGCCCAGATCCTCGCTCTCCAACCACCAGATCCTGCGGCGGTGCTGTTGGGTGCTCTCGGCGTGAACACGTCGGAGGCTCGGCGCCGATTGGATGCGGTCACGCCCGAGGGCTGAGTCCCCAGCGACATTCACGTCGAGCGAAGGTATCCGGATCGGGCCGGCTACGGGCAAGCAACAATCGCGAGCGCAGGCCTCTGCAGACCGCTCCTCGAGGGCCAAAGTTCACCGCGACGTCTGCCAGCCCGTGGTGGAGAAGCCCGCAGTCGTCCTACCCCTCGGGTAGCCCAAAACGTGCGCTTCTTCGGGCCCTGTGGGTAGCACCATGGTGCCTGCTACTGGGTCATGGCAGGGCGGCCGTCCCCATCCGGGTGCGTTCGATCTTCGGTCGGGCCGCGGGGTGGCCGGGTGGGGAGGGGAGTTCAGACCCCCCTTGTCTCCTCTCCCCTTGCGGGTCTGCGACAGGAGTCCCACGTCCCATGAGGCACTCCCACCGGCGGTCTCCGATGTCTCGACACATCCCCGGGGTGCCGTGATCACTCCGAGCCGAGTGGTCACGGCTGAGCGGCGCCGGGGGGTACCGTTGGCCCCGCATGGCCCAGGGAGAGCACCGGGATGACACGTGGGCACGTGCCGTCAAGGATGCACTGCGGCCGTGGCGCGACCGGCTGGTGCACACGCTGGGCGGCAGCGTCGGGCAACGAGGGCTCACCTACGAGGAGCTCGTCCATCTTCTCTACCCGACCCTCCCGTACGACCTGCGCGCCGAAGTCGACGCGGCGGCCGAGGGCGACCTGAGCAGGGCGACCACGATCCGAAAGATCCTCGGGTCGATCGAGCACCAACGGGCACCGACGGCGTTCTCGGTGCAACTCTCCGAGGAGGACGCGGTGCACTGCCGTGTGGGCGCCGTCGAACTGCTCGCCGATCTGGCTGATGAGGCCGTCACCCCCGGCCTTCGGTCCGGCTTCTACGAGCCACACCTCACCGCGGTCTTCGAGAAGTATTGCCGCGAAGGGATGACGGTCGTCGACGTGGGCGCCAATCTCGGCTATTACGCGCTGTTGGCGGCGTCGCTGGTGGGTCCCGACGGTCGGGTCGTCGCGCTCGAGCCGAATTCCGAGAATTGCCGTCTCCTCCTCTCGTCCCTCCGTCTGGGTGGCCTGCACAACGTCGAGGTGCTCCCCGTGGCCGCGGGCGAGGGGACGGGCTGGGCCTATTACTCGACCCACGTGGGATCGAACGGCGGCCTGATCGACGACAGTGATCTGCTCGCGCACCCCGGCGTCGTGGTGCCGACGTTCAGGCTCGACGATCTCGTGGAGATGCGGGTCGGTCTGCTGAAGATGGACGTGGAGGGTGCCGAGGGGCGGGTCGTGCAGGGTGCCACGAGGATCATCGAGCGCGATCGGCCGATCGTCACGACCGAGCTGAAGGACGAGATGTTGCGGCGCGTCTCCGGCATGTCGGTCGCCGACTATCTCGGGTACTTCGAGGGCCTGGGCTATGCGCCCGCGGTCCTGGAGAAGGCCAGCGGAGCAGAGAAGCCGTATCCCTCGGTGGGGGCACTCCTCGAGGAGTGGGGCGAAACCGACGAACTGCACGACGTGCTGCTCATCCCTGCGCCGGTCTGACGGACACCGCCTTCACCTGACCCGGGATCGGTTTCACGATCGAGTCGAGCAGGCCATGGACATCGTCCGCGACCACGAGGGCCTCGACCTGCCGGGCCTTGATGAAACCTTGGTCCACGGCGTGGCCGACGAAGGTGAGCAGGTGGTCGAAGAAGCCGTCGACGTTGAGGATGCCGCAGCGCTTGTCATGGAGGCCGAGCTGCGCCCACGTGACCGACTCCATGAATTCCTCGTAGGTGCCGAAGCCGCCCGGAAGCATGACGAACGCGTCCGACAGCTCCGACATGAGGGCCTTGCGTTCGTGCATCGTTCGCACGACGTGGAGGTCGTCGAGGGACGTGTGGGCGATCTCGTGTCCAGCCAGGGATTCGGTGATGACGCCGACGGCTCGTCCGCCTGCCGCGAGGGCGGCGTCCGCCACCACGCCCATCAGACCGACGGAAGCGCCGCCGTAGACGAGCTCGATGCCCCGCCCGGCCAGCGCGTGGCCCAGATCCCGCGCCGCATCCGTGAAGGAAGGGTTGGTGCCCCCACTCGAGCCGCAGAACACGCAGACGCTGCCGATCCGCTTCATGCCGTGCTGCCCTGGGGGACGGCGACCTCTGGTTGTGGCGCCGCAGGAGTGCGCCGCCGCCGCCGTCGCACGATGGTCTCCGCCGCGTCGCTGTCGTGGATCGTGAGGGAGAAGAGCGCGGCCACCAACGCGAACCCCGCAGCGGTGAGGAAGGCCAGATGGTACGCGGTGATGTCGGGGGCAGAGGTCCCACCGCTCGCCTGCGCCGAGCCCACGCCGATGAGCACGGTCGAGAGGACGGCGACGCCGGTCGCACTGCCCACCTGGCGCATGGTGTTGAAGAACGTCGATGCCCGCCCCATCGACTCCGGGCCGATCATGGCGAACGACGCGGCCTGGTTCGGGACCATCACCTGCGCCATCATCCACCCGAGCAGGAACATCAACGCGCGCATCCACCAGAGGTTCGTGGTGAGCGTGACCTGCGTCAACAAGAGCATCGCCACGGCGAGGCCGACGAGACCGCCGGTGATGTGCCGACGCGGGCCGATGGAGGGATAGATGAGACGGCTGGCGAATTGCGCACCGATCATGACCCCGAAGGCTTCGGGAAACGTCGAGAGACCCGATTGGAGGGCAGAGAGGCCGCGCGCGTCCTGGAAGTACAGCGGCACGAGGTAGAGCGTCCCGAGAAACGCCGCCGCGGCGAGGAACATGACGGCGTTGGTCGATCTGAACAGGCGTCCCTTGAGCAGGTGGAGATCGACGAGAGGCCGCGGGGTGCGCAGCTCCGTGAAGACGAAGACGGCGAGCAGGGCGGCCCCGACGAGGCAGCTGATGACGACCACCGGTGACGACCACGAGTCCAGGGGGCCCTCCGAGACCCCGTACATCAGCAGGCCGAGACCGGCTCCTCCGAGCACGAACCCCGGAATGTCGAGCCGGCCGGCGTCGATCGTGTCCGTGTGCTCGAGGTAGAGGGCGCCGAAGACGATCGCGGCGATCCCGATGGGCAGGTTGACGTAGAAGACCCAGCGCCACGTCAGCGTCGTGACGAGGAAGCCCCCCAGCACCGGGCCGAGTGCCGGCGCCAGCGTGGTCGGGACGGTCATGATGCTCGCCGCCCGGACGCGTTCCGCCGGCGGGAAGACCCGGTACAGCATGGCCATGCCGACCGGCGCCATCATCCCGCCGCCCGCGCCCTGGATGACCCGGAAGATCACCAGCGCGGTCATGCTCTGGGCCAACCCGCACAGGACCGAGCCGAGTGTGAACACGGCGATGGCGATCAAGAGCACCCGCTTGCCCCCGAAGCGGTCTCCGAGCCAGCCCGAAGCGGGAATGAAGACGGCCAGGCTGACGAGGTAGGCGATCACGATCGCGTCGACGCCCGCGGGCGGGATGTGAAAGTCCCGACCGATGGTGGGCAGGGCCACGTTCACGATCGTGATGTCGATGATGTTCATGAACATCGCCGACACGAACACCGTGCCGACGACGACCTTCTGACTGATGCGGGGTGTGACCACGGCGGGCTTTCTGTCGGCGACGTCCTCGGGGCCGAGCGATGAGGCGGCGCGACCGGACGGCTTCACGGCTCGTTTTCTTTCCTGACCCTAATGGGCGCCCGATGGGCCTCCAGATGGCCGCTGAGGGTCCCCGCCCGCCGCTGGTCTCGTGGCCTACCGTGGCGCCCGGCGTTGGCGGGTCGATCCCCACCCGAGAGGACGAGAAGAGAGATGTTTGGGCACATCCGCACGGCACCCCGCGCCGACGCCGGCCGTGGCCGCAGCCGTCTGCGCACTGGGCGCACTGTCGGTGCTGGCGCCGGCGGCCATGTCGGCGCAGCCGGCCGCCGCGGCCGTGCGTTCCGTGCGCGCCGCGTGCCGCGTCGACGACGGTGTGGCTGTGTGCGCCCGGTCAGGCGAAGGACCCGTGCGCGTATCCCCGCACCGCCACGAGCGTCAGTGGGAGCGGCGCGAAGAGGCTCGTGATCTCGCCGGCCAGCCGCAACGCCTCCCGCTTCGACTGCTTCTACGTCTACCCGACCGTCTCGAAGGAGTCCGGGAACAACGCCGACCTGACCGTGCAGCCGGCTGAGTCGGCCGCGGCGGTGGCCCAGGCCTCGCGCTTCTCGCAGGTCTGTCGCGTCTGGGCGCCGATGTACCGGCAGGCCACGATTGACGCGCTCGACGAGCGGCCAGGTCATCAACCCGACGGTGCTGGGCACCGCCTACGGCAGCGTGGTGGCCGCGTGGCAGGACTATCTCGCCCACGACAATCACGGCAGGCCCATCGTGTTCATCGGGCACTCGCAGGGCGCCTCCATGCTGATCAAGCTGCTGGAGGCCCAGGTCGACCCGTCCCCGCGGCTGCGCAAGCTGATGGTCTCGGCCATCATCCTCGGTGGCAACGTCCAGGTTCCGGTGGGAAAGACCGTCGGGGGAAGCTTCAAGAACATCCCGACGTGCGGCTCGGCCACGCAGACTGGCTGCGTGCTCGCGTATTCGACCTTCGGCTCGACCCCTCCTGCCGCATCCTTCTTCGCCCGGCCCGGCCAGGGTGTGAGCCTGCTCTCCGGGCAGACCGCGTCAGCCGGGCAGCAGGTGGCCTGCGTCAATCCCGCCACCCTCTCGTCGATGACCGGCAGTCTCCAGCCGTACTTCCCGTCCGTCGCCTCCAAGCCGCGCGGCGTGCGGGTCGTGACGCCGTGGGTGACCTATCCCGGGCTCTACACGGCCCAGTGCCGCCAGAGCGGGAGCGCATCCTGGCTCCAGATCAACACCGTGGCGGCGGCCAGCGACCCTCGTCCCACGGTCCAGCCGACGCTGGGGCCCGCCTGGGGCTACCACCTCGACGACGTGAACCTTGCGCTCGGGAACCTGGTGGTGGACGTCGCACGCCAGGAAGCGGCATACCGCGGCTGAGCCGTTGGGCCCGGTGATCGCGCCCTGGGAAGCGCCGCCGCCGCGGTCCTAGACTCCGGCGGTGGTCAAAGTCATTGCCGTCGCCAACCAGAAGGGCGGCGTGGCCAAGACGACGACCGTGCAGTCGCTCGGCGTGGCCATGGCGGAGCAAGGACGGCGCATCCTGGCCGTGGACCTCGATCCGCAGGCGTGCCTGACCTTCTCGCTGGGCTTCGATCCCGAGGGGCTCGACTCGTCGCTGCACGACGTGCTCGTGCGCCGGTCGCACCTGGGCGACGTGGTCAAGCCCGTCCCGGACGTCGACGGGCTCGCGTTGGTTCCCGCGACGATCGACCTCGCCGGCGCCGAGGTGCACCTCCTCAGCCGGACCGGGCGCGAGCATGTCCTGGCGCGGGCCCTGCTGCCGGTGTTGAACGAGTACGACGTCGTGCTCATCGACTGCCCACCTTCGCTGGGCGTGCTCACCATCAACGGCCTGACCGCCGCGGAGGCGGTCATCGTACCGCTGCAGTGTGAGGCGCTCAGCAACCGCGGCGTCGGGCAGTTGCTCGAGACCATCGAGGACGTACGCCAGTTCGCCAACGAGAAGCTCCAGGTGCTCGGCATCATCGCGACGATGTTCGACAGCCGCACCACCCATTCCCGCCAGGTGCTGTGCGACGTGGGGGAGCGGTACGGCCTCCAGCTCTTCGAGCCGCCGGTGCCCAAGTCGGTGCGATTCGCCGAGGCGCCCGGGCTCGGCCGTTCGGTTCTGCAACACGCGCCGGCGTCGCCGGGTGCGGTGGCGTACCGGACGCTGTCGACACGCGTGTACGACGCCATGCAGATCGCCTGACGTGGCGGGCTCGGGGGGCGACAAGATCCCGGATCCCTTGGGAAAGCGTGCGTTGTTCTGGGTGCCCGCCGCGGGGGAGGCCGGTGGCGACGAGCCGGGCAGCCACGCGGCGACCACGGTGGCCCTCCCGGTGGGCAAGCGCGCGCTCTATTCGGGTGCCCGGCCCGAGTCGGACAGCTTCCTCGCGACGTCGGCCAACCCGCTCGCCGAGCGTGGTGCATTCACCGTGGAGTGCCAGCGCTGCCGTCAGACCTCACACGTCGGCCTGCTCGATCTGCTGATCTTCCAACTCCCACTGGGCATCTGGTTGCCGAGGAAACGGTTCGACCACCACATGACGTGTCCCTCGTGCCGGAGGCGCGCGTGGTGCAGTGTGTCGCTTCGCCGCACCTGACCACCCAGAGGGGTCAACCGCATTGTGGTCGGGATGCGGGGATTTGAACCCCGGACCTCCTGCTCCCAAAGCAGGCGCGCTGCCAAGCTGCGCCACATCCCGTCGTGGGGCCGACGAACTGGCGGAAATGCTAGCGGGCCGACCCGGTGGTTCCGTGCCGAGCCGGAGACTCCCGGGGGCCAGCCGTCTGACGCACACCTGCGTGGCGAGACGACCTGCGCGATCGCACGGGCTGTTTCGCGCCGACGCGTGGGCTGCGCGCTCCACAGAGGTCAGAATGGGCGCGGCCGGGCACATGTGGCCGTCTGCGCCCGGGGTCTTCTCCTAGCGGGCGCCCCGCAGCAGCCGGCCGGGCAGCTCGCCCGTCGGTTCGCCGCCCTCGAACGTGACGGCGCCCTTCTTGATGGTGGCCACGTACCCTGTCGCCTTCTGGAGCAGCCGGCGCCCGCCCGCCGGGAGGTCGGCCCGCACGAACGGCGCACCGAGCGAGAGGCCGTCGTAGTCGATGAGGTTGAAGTCGGCCAGTGCGCCCGGCTCGATCGTGCCCCGGTCCGACATCCCGTACAGCCGTGCGGTGTCGTGGGTCTGCTTCTTCACCACGTACTCGAGCGGGAGCGTGGCACCGCGCCGCCGGTCCCGCGTCCAGTGCGTCAGCATGAACGTCGGCATGCCGCCGTCACAGATCGTCCCGGTGTGGGCGCCGCCGTCGGACAACCCGAGGAGGCCTTGCGGGTGCTGCAGCATCTCGTGCACGTGGTCGAGATCGCCGGTCGCGTAGTTCAGGATCGGCAGATAAAGGAGCCCGGTGCCGCCTCCCTTCGCCATCTCGTCGTACGCCACCTCCAGGGGTGACACGCCGCCCGCCGCCGCCAGGCCGGCCAGCGATCGCTCCGGTCCCGGCTCGTAGTCCGGCGGGTCGCCGAGGACGAAGGTCCGACCGTAGGCCCGTTCCATCGCTGTGGCCGCACTGGGCGACGGGGGCGTCCACGACACGATGGCGCGGCGGACCTCGGGGTCGGCCAGTGCCTCACCGAGGTCGGCGGGGGAGAGCGCACGCGCCCGCAGCTCACGGTAGGCCGGCATGTCGGCGAAGAGGCAGTACGTCGCGTGGTGGCCGGTCAGCAACCCGGTGGCACGTCCCGCCACCTGCGGGTAGAGCTGCGCCCCCTCGGCGCACGCCTCGAGCGACTCGGACAGTTGGCGGCGCCACAGGTCAGGCGCCGCGTCCACCTGCAACAGGGCGAAGGAGACGGGACGGTCGATGGCGGCCGAGAGCCGGCGCATCCAGTCCACCTCTCCCATGACGTCCTCGGGCTGCTCGCCCGCGGAGCCGAGGGGGGCCAGCTCGAAGACGCCCGTCCGAGCCTCACCCAACGCGCTGCCGATGCCGAACAGCTCGTCCTCCGCCGCGTAGGTGCCCGGGACAACCTCGCCGTCGACGGCGCGGTGACCGATCGTGCGCGAGGTCGAGAAGCCGAGGGCGCCCGCGCGGAGCGCGTCGAGGACGATGGTCCGCATGGCCTCGACGTCCTCGACGCTGGCCGCCTCGTTCTTGGCCCCCCGCTCGCCCATGACGTAGGCCCGCACGGCACCGTGGGGCACCTGGGTCCCGACGTCGACGGTCCAGCGCCGCCGCTCCAGCGCGTCGAGGTACTCGGGGAAGGTCTCCCACTCCCAGGCGATCCCCTCGGCCAGCGCGGTGCCGGGGATGTCCTCGACGCCTTCCATGAGGCCGATGAGCCAGTCGTGGCGGTCGGGCTGGGCGGGGGCGAAGCCCACGCCACAATTGCCCATCACGAGGCTCGTCACCCCGTGCCACGACGACGGGGCGAGCTCGCTGTCCCACGTCGCCTGCCCGTCGTAGTGAGTGTGGACGTCCACCCAGCCGGGGGTGACGAGGAGGCCGTCGGCGTCGATGACCCGGGTGGCGTTGCCCTCTACCTGCCCCACGTCGGTGATGCGGCCGGACTCGACCGCGACGTCCGCCGCACGCGCCGCCGTGCCGGTGCCGTCGACCAGTGTCCCGCCTCGAATGATCAGGTCGTGCATCCGAAGATCGTCTCACGCCGAGCGGCCGCAGGCCCACCGGCCCGCGTCGTCGCCGTTACGTCTCGGTCTTGTGCCGTTGCCTCGTCTTACCGGTGGCCCGACGCGTCGGCCCGGGCCGACCCGACGGCGCGGCGGGGGACGTTCAGACCTTGGCCTTGCCCAGGATGCGGTTCATCTTCGTGCCGCAGACCGGGCACGTGCCCTGGGCGGCCCGGCGGCCGTTCGCCAGTTCGACTTCCTGGCCGTCGAATTCACGCTTTTCCCGGCACTTCACGCAGTAGCCCTCGTAGTTCGCCATGGCAACTCCTCTGCTCGGTGATGGCCCTGGATCGGTGACGAACGTAGCGGGGGGGTCCCAAAGAATGGGGGATGGTCACAAGACCCCTCCGAGCGTCCAGAGCTAGGGTCGGGGCGGTGACGGACAACGGCGCAGGTCAGGACCCCGGTCAGGGTCCTGGTTCGCTCGAGGTCTGGGGGCAACGCGGGTTGAGGGCTCTGGCGGCGCTCGAGCAGACCTGGGACGCCAGCGCCGCCGTCTGCCGCGACCTCTCCGCGAGCGAATGGGCACGGCGCACCGATTGCCCCGGCTGGGACGTCAAGGATCAGCTCTCCCACCTGATCGGCGTCGAGCGGTCGATCATGGGAGACCCCGCGCCGGCGTGGGACGCGCCTCTGGGCGAGCACGTGAAGAACGACTTCGCCGCGCTGAACGAGCCCTGGATCGCCGCGCGCCGCGCCCTCCCCGGCCCCGACGTCCTGGCCGAGTTCGTCGAGGTGACCCGGACTCGCCGGGCCCAGGAGGTCGCGCTCTCCCAGGAGCAGTGGGCGGCCGTCGGCTGGAGCCCGCTCGGGGACCGCCCGCACGCCGTCTTCATGGAGGTGCGCGTCTTCGACAGTTGGGTGCACGAACAGGACATCCGGCGCGCCCTCGATCGGCCCGGTGGCGGCGGGAACGAGGCCTCGGCGATGGCCCTCGACCGGGTGCGGGACGCCATGCCGTTCGTGGTCGGCAAGCGGGCCGGATGCCCCGACGGGACCGCCGTCCGCTTCGACGTCGCCGGCCCGGGGGAAGACGCGCGCAACTTCACCGTGGCGGTCGAGGGCGGGCGGGCGCACATCGCCGGTGACCGGCCCGCGCCGAGCGTGACGCTCTCGCTGTCGAGCATCGAATTCCTGCGTCTCGGCTGTGGGCGGGTCGCCGCGGCGGAAGTGGAGGCGGAAGGCGCAGTGGTCCTCCGGGGTGACGCCGGGCTCGGCCGCACGGTGCTCGCCGCCATGAACTTCATGTTCTAGGGCGTGCGTCGGCCCTGAGAGCGCCCGGTAGAGTGGTCGGCTCGTGATGCGCGCCACCGCCGAGCCGATGGAAGGGAACCTCGTCCGCCTCAGCGTGGAGATCGACGAGCCCGAGTTCGATCGCGCCCTGGGCGACGTCGTTCGGACGCTCGCGAACCAGATCCGGGTGCCGGGTTTTCGCCCGGGCAAGGTGCCGCGCAAGGTGCTCGAGGCGCGCTTGGGCGGCGCCGGCGCGCTGCGGGCCGAAGCGCTGCGTGAGTCGCTCCCCGACTTCTACGCCCGCGCCGTGGTCGACACCGAGCTCGACCCGATCGCGCAGCCCGAGATCGACATCACCGGTGGCGAGGACGCCGGCGCGGTCTCGTTCGACGCGGTGGTGCAGGTGCGGCCCCTGGTGTCCATCCCGGGATACGACGGTCTCCAGGTGACCTTGCCCGGGCTGACCGTGCAGGAGGAGGAGGTCGATCGCCAGCTCGACCGTCTGCGCGAGAACGACGCCGAGCTCGACGTCGTCGGACGTCCCGCCGTCGACGGCGACCTGGTGACCATCGACCTGCACGGCACCGACGCCTCGGGGGCCGAAGTCGTCGGCGTCGACGACTATCTCTACGAGGTGGGCAGCGGGTCGGTCGTGCCCGAGCTCGACGCCGAGCTCCACGGCGCCAAGGCGGGCGCCATCCTCGGCTTCGACGCCCCGAACCCCAACGAGCCGGACGCGTCCGTCGCCTTCCGGGTGCTCGTGAAGGAGGTCAAGGTCAAGAAGCTGCCCGCGGCGACCGACGAGTGGGCGGCCGAGAGCTCCGAGTTCTCCACCGTGGCCGAATTGCGCGCCGATATCGAGGACCGGATCGGCCGCGTGAAGCTGATGCAGAGTCAGATGGCTTTGCGGCAGAAGTCCCTCGAGGCACTCTCGGCGCTGGTCTCCGACGACGACCTGCCCGAGGTCCTGGTGGACGCCGAGGTCAACGAGCGCCTGCACGACCTGCAGCACCGCCTCGAGGCGCAGAAGCTGAGCCTCCCGGAGTACTTCCAGGCCACAGGCACCTCGCCCGACGAGTTGCTCGACGCCGTGCGGGTGGACGCGCGGGCGGCCGTCAAGTCCGATCTGGCGCTGCGGGCCCTGGTGGAGGCGCAGGAGTTGACGGTCAGTGGTGACGAGCTCGATGCCGAGCTGGCCACGACGGCCGAGCGCATGGGCACCACCGCAACCGTACTGCGCCAGCAACTCGACACGGCCGGGCGGACGGAAGCGGTACGCTCGGAGCTGCGCAAGGGCAAGGCGATGGAGTGGCTGCTTGACCACGTGGAGCTCTTCGACGAAGAGGGCAACCCGATGACACGGGAGGACCTCGAAGTGGACACGTCGAAGGACGACGAAGTCGAGCAGAGCGAGGAGAGTTCGTGAAGGTGCACAGTGCGGGGGACGCGATGAAGGCGTACAACTACTTGGTTCCCACCGTGATCGAGTCGTCGAACCGCGGTGAGCGAGCCTACGACCTGTACTCCCGGCTGCTCCGGGAGCGCATCATCTTCCTCGGCACGCCGGTCGACGACGCGGTGGCCAATCTCATCTGCGCCCAGATGCTCTTCCTCGAGTCCGAGGAGCCCGACAAGGACATCCACCTCTACATCAACTCGCCGGGCGGGGAGATCACGGCGCTCTTCGCCATCTACGACACGCTCAAGTTCATCAAGGCCGACGTGTCGACCTTTTGCTTCGGGCAGGCCGCCTCGGCCGCCGCGGTGCTGCTGGCGTCCGGGGCCAAGGGCAAGCGGTTCGCCCTCCCGCACGCCCGCATCTTGCTGCACCAACCGTGGGGTGGTGTCGAGGGCCAGGCCAGCGACATCGAGCTCCAGGCGAAGGAGATCATCCGGATGCGCGACCTGCTCTCCGGCATGCTGGCCGAGGACACCGGGCAGACCCAGGAGAAGGTCGCCCAGGACACCGACCGCGATTTCATAATGACGGCCGAGGAGGCGGTGACCTACGGCGTGATCGACGAGGTGATCACGGCGCGTAACGTCGCCCCGCTCGAGGCCATCGGCGCCGCATAGGACCATCGGGTACGGGACGGGAGAAGCGATCGGGTGGCGAAGTTCGGTGAAGGTGGGGATCTCGTCAAGTGCAGCTTCTGCGGCAAGACGCAGAAGCAGGTCAAGAAGCTCATCGCCGGACCGGGCGTCTACATCTGCGACGAGTGCATCGACCTGTGCAACGACATCATCGCCGAGGAGCGTGACGAGTCCACGGAGCTGAGCTTCGAGGACCTTCCGAAGCCGCGCGAGATCTTCGACTTCCTCAACGACTACGTCGTCGGCCAGGAGTACGCCAAGAAGATCCTCTCGGTCGCCGTCTACAACCACTACAAACGGGTGCAGGCCGGCCCGCCGCCCCAGGAGGACGGCGTCGAGCTGGCGAAGTCCAACATCCTGCTGCTCGGCCCGACCGGGTGCGGCAAGACGCTGCTGGCCCAGACCCTGGCCCGCATGCTCAACGTGCCCTTCGCCATCGCCGACGCCACCGCCCTGACCGAGGCCGGGTACGTGGGCGAGGACGTCGAGAACATCCTGCTGAAGCTGATCCAGGCGGCGGACTACGACGTGAAGCGGGCCGAGACCGGGATCATCTACATCGACGAAATTGACAAGATCGCCCGCAAGAGCGAGAACCCGTCGATCACCCGGGACGTCTCCGGCGAGGGCGTGCAGCAGGCGCTGCTGAAGATTCTCGAGGGGACGACCGCGTCGGTGCCGCCGCAGGGCGGGCGCAAGCACCCGCACCAGGAGTTCATCCAGATCGACACGACCAACATCCTGTTCATCTGTGGCGGTGCGTTCGCCGGGCTCGACAAGCTGATCGAGAGCCGCATCGGCAAGCGCGGCATCGGGTTCCGGGCCGAGGTGCACCGAAAGGACCGCGACGACGGCGAGATCCTGCGCCACGTGCTGCCCGAGGACCTGATCAAATTCGGCCTGATCCCCGAGTTCATCGGCCGGCTCCCTGTGGTCAGCGCGGTGTCGCCGCTCTTCAAGGACGCACTGGTGCAGATCCTCGTCGAGCCGAAGAACGCGCTCACCCGCCAGTACGAGCGGGTCTTCGCGCTCGACAACGTCGAGCTCGAGTTCACGCCCGACGCGCTCGAGGCGGTGGCCGAGCAGGCGCTCCTGCGCGGCACGGGCGCCCGCGGGCTGCGGGCCATCCTCGAAGAGGTGCTGCTCGACGTCATGTACGACCTGCCCAGTCGCACCGACGTCGGGCAAGTGCGTGGTGGACCGCTCCGTCGTGCTCGACCGGGTCGCCCCGACGCTGGTGCCGCTCGGTGGCGCGGCGGTCAAGTCGACGCGCTCGCGCCGCGCCGCATCCTGACCGACTCGGACACGGAACCGAGTCGGGCCGTGGTGGACGAGGCGGTCCCCTTACCTTTCGGCAGTGTCGAGGACGCGCTCGCGCTGGCTCGACGGCCACATCGACTTCGAGCGGAACATGCCGCGCCGACGCGCCCTGCCGACGCTCGACCAGATGCGCGCGCTCACCGCGCTGTTGGGCGAGCCACAGGACACCATCCCCTCCATTCACATCACCGGCACCAACGGCAAGGGCTCGACGTCGGCCATGACGACGGCGCTCCTCATGGCCAAGGGCCTCAGCGTCGGGACCTACACGAGCCCCAACCTCCACGTCGTCGCCGAGCGTCTGGCCCGCAACGGTGTGCCGATCGACGACCAGTCGCTGACGGCCGTCCTCACCGAGCTGGCGATGCTTCGGTCGCTGCTGCCCGAACGCCCGACACGCTTCGAGCTCCTCACGGCGGCCGCGCTCTCGTGGTTCGCCACGGAGGCCGTCGACGCCATGGTCGTCGAGGTCGGTCTGGGTGGCACGTGGGACTGCACCAACGTCGTCCACGGCGACGTGGCCGTCGTGACCAACGTGAGCTTCGACCACACCGACGTGCTCGGCCCGACGCTCGAGGGCATCGCGGCCGACAAGGCCGGGATCATCGAGCCCGGGAGCCGGGTCGTGGTGGGGGAGATGGCCCCCGAGCTGGTCGACATCGTCGCGGACCACGCCGCCTCTGTCGGGGCGGCGTCCGTCTGGGTGGCCGGCCGGGACTTCGGCTGCGCGTCGAACCAGGTCGCGGTCGGTGGCCGCCTCGTCACACTCTGGACGCCCGGCGGGCGCTACGAGGAAGTGCTGGTCCCGCTCCACGGCGCCCACCAGGGGCGCAACGCCTCGGTGGCACTGGCGGCGGTCGAGGCCTTCTTCGACGACCCCCTCGCGCCCGACGTCGTGGACGAGGCCTTCGGCGCCGTCCGTGTGCCCGGCCGGCTCGAAGTGCTGGGACGGTATCCGCTGCTGCTCGTCGACGGCGCGCACAACGCCGCCGGCATGGCGGCGCTCGGGGATGCGCTGACCGAGGAGTTCGCCGTCGACGGGGTCACCGTCGCGGTGGTGGGCATGCTCTCCGGCCGCGACCCGTCGGCCATGCTGGCACCGCTCGCGTCGGCGGGGGTGAGCGCCATCGTGGCGTGCGAGCCCGTATCGCCGCGCGCCATGCCCGTGGCGGCGGTGAGTGAAGCGGGACGTGCACTCGGCCTCGCCGTCTACGAGGAGCCCGACGTCCGCGCCGCGTTGCTCGTGGCACGCGGCATGGTCGGCGCGGACGGCGCCGTCGTCGTGGCGGGTTCGCTCTACGTCGTGGGCACGGCACGCGCCGAGGTGCTCGCGTCGTCGGTCCCGTGGGAGGAAGCCGGGCGCTGAGCCGGTGACACGGACGCGCCGCCGGCGGCGAGGGCGGCGAGGGCGGCAGCGCGACGCACCGCCGTCACGCCACAGGCCGCCGCCGACGGACCTGCGGCCGAGCGGACGGCCCGGTTGTGTAGTGTCGACGATTCGTGGACCGCACCCTTGTCATCGTGAAGCCCGACGGCGTCGAACGGGGCCTGGCCGGAGAGGTCGTCGGACGCCTGGAGCGCAAGAAACTGCGCCTCGTCGCGGCAGAGCTCCGGACCATCACCAAAGAGGTCGCCGAGACGCACTACGCCGAGCACCGGGAGAAGCCGTTCTTCAGCGACCTGGTCACGTTCATCACACGGTCGCCGGCCCTGCTGCTGGTGGTGGAGGGACCCAAGGACACCTACGCCGTCGTGCGCCTCATGGTGGGCGCAACCAATCCGGCGGAAGCGGCGCCCGGCACCATCCGCGGCGACTTCGGGATCGAGACGACCGAGAACCTCGTGCACGGCTCGGACTCGCACGATTCGGCGGTGCGAGAGATCGCACTCTTCTTTCCCGAGCTCGCCTCGTCCTAGGTTCCCGCAGCCGCTACCGGCTGTGTGCCCGCGCGGCACGTAGCGCGAAACGCGGGTGGATCCCTGCTCAGACAGGCGTGTCACGCCGTCCGCCTTGTGAACCCCTGCAGAGTCCCATAGCCTGTGGGCACTCCGTCAGGGGTGTCGGTCCCCCCGGCGCCCATCATGCAAGTCCCTCGGGAGAGTTCCAGCTATGGCCGAAAATCGTCTTTCCCTCCTTGGCCGTGACATGGCCGTCGACCTCGGCACCGCCAATACGCTGGTCTACGTCCGCGGCCGCGGCATCGTCCTGAACGAGCCCTCCGTCGTCGCCGTCGACATCAAGGACGGGCGACCGCTCGCCGTGGGGGCGGAGGCCAAGCGGATGATCGGCCGAACACCGTCGAACATCCAGGCCATCAGGCCCCTGAAGGACGGCGTGATCGCCGACTTCGAGATCTGCGAGAAGATGCTGCGCTACTTCATCCACCGGGTGCACCAGCGCCGCTTTGCCAAGCCGCGCATGGTCATCTGCGTGCCCTCGGGGATCACGGGCGTCGAGCGACGCGCCGTCATGGAGGCCGCCGAGTACGCGGGTGCACGGCGCGCCTACATCATCGAGGAGCCGATGGCCGCGGCCATCGGAGCCGGCCTCCCCGTCCACGAGCCGACCGGGAACATGGTCGTCGACATCGGCGGCGGGACGACCGAGGTCGCGGTCATCTCACTGGGCGGCATCGTCACGAGCCAATCGGTGCGCATCGGCGGCGACGAGCTCGACGACGCGATCGTGTCCTTCGTGAAGAAGGAGTTCAGCCTCGCGCTCGGTGAGCGCACCGCAGAGGAGATCAAGATCACCCTCGGCTCCGCCTACCCACTCGAGCAGGAGCTGCACGCGGAGATCCGCGGCCGCGACCTCGTGAGCGGGTTGCCGAAGACGATCGTCGTCTCCACCGAGGAGATCCGGCGTTCCATCGAGGAGCCGGTCTCGGCCATCATCGACGCGGTCAAGGTCACCCTGGACCGGACACCACCGGAACTGGCGGCCGACATCATGGAGCAGGGCATCGTGCTGACCGGCGGTGGGGCGCTGCTGCACGGACTGGAATCCCGGCTCCAGCACGAGACCGGCATGCCCATCGTGGTGGCTCGCGACCCCCTGAACTGCGTCGCCGTAGGCAGCGGCCAGTGCCTGGAAGAGTTCGAAGCGCTGAAGCGGGTGCTGATCACCACCTCCACACGCTGACCGAGCGACCGGTTTCTCCTGGGTGGCCCGGTCCCGGCGGTCGCGCCGCACGCTGACGGTCGTCATCCTCGTCGTTCTCTCGCTCTCCCTCATCTCGCTCGACCTCAACGGGCGGACGCACAGCCTGACTTCAGGGGTGAAATCGGTGGCGAACGATGTGTACGCCCCGTTGCGCCAGGGCGTGCAGGACATCATCAGCCCGATCGGCAACTTCTTCGTCGGCGCCTTCGACTACGGCTCCGTCCAGTCGCAGAACGAGCGGCTCCAGCGCGCCCTGGGCCAGATCGAGGCGGCGCAGTCCGAGAAGGCCTTCGAGCAGAACCAGCTGCGTGAGCTCACCGCGCTGGAGAACCTCCCGTTCCTCCAGTCGCTGCCGACGGTCACCGCGCAGACCCAGGACGAGTACGAGTCCAACTTCACCGCGACCATCACCCTGGACAAGGGCCGCGACGACGGCGTCGACGTGGGCTATCCCGTCGTCGGGGCGGGGGGACTGGTGGGCCAGGTGATCCAGTCGTTCCACCACACCTGCGTGGTGCAACTCGTCACCGACGGCCAGTCGAAGGTCGGCGTGGCCTTCGGGCCGCAGAACGGCTACACGGGCATCGTCGACGGGCAGGGTCCCGGGAACTCCATGACGGCCGACCTGGTGCCGCCGCACACCCCGCTGCACACGGGCGAAGTCATGTACACGAGCGGTCTCGACGCGGCGGCCTTCCCGCCGGGGATCCCGGTGGCCACGGTGCGCTCGTTCCACACCGCGTCCGGCGCCAGCCAGGAGACGATCGAGGTCGACCCCAGGGCGAACCTCGACCAGCTGGCCTACGTCGACGTCGTGCAGTGGGTGCCCTCGCCGTGAGCGCCCGCTCCATGGCTCCGGGTGGCGCTCGTGATCTTCATCGTGCTGATGGTCCAGCAGACCGTGATGGTGGCGCTGCGCATCGGCGGGGCCCATCCGGACCTGCTGTGGCTGCTCCCGATCACCGCCGCGCTCGCTGGACGGGCCCGAGACCGGCGCCATCGTGGGGTTCTGGGCGGGGTTGTCCTTCGATCTGGTCCTCCCGACGCCCTTCGGCCTCTCGGCCCTGGTGGGATGCCTGCTCGGCTACGTCACGGGCTCCCTGACCACGGCGGTTGACCCGCGGGCGGCGTGGCTGAAGCCGGTGGCCGCGCTCGCGGGAAGCGTCGCAGCGGACATGCTGTTCGCCGTGCTCGGCGCAATTCTCGGCCAGGGACAGATGGTGCAGATCGACTTTCTGGCCCTCTTCCTCGTCGTCGGGGTCTCCAGCGTGGTGTTGGTCGTCCCGGTCAGCCGGATGATGCGATGGGCGCTGGCCGGCGAGACCCATCGCCGATCACTGGTCGGGGCCCAGGCCGACAGCAGGATCTGGTGAAGCGGACCCTCCGCCACCCGATCCGCGGCGACCGGCTCCACCCCAAGCCCTCGACGCGCCCGACGCGCCGGAGCTCGTGGCGCGCCGACGCGCGCCAGCCCCGCATGCGACCGCGCAAGAGCGTCAACGTTGCATCGATCGTCGGCTCGCCCGAGGAAGAGGAGTCACGGCCGAACCTGCGGCTGCGCATCGTCGGCGTCATCGTCCTCCTTCTCTTCGGCGTCCTGGTCCTCCGGCTGTGGACGCTCCAGGTGGTCGAGGGCAAGACCTATGCCGCCAACGTGACGCGCAACCAGGTGCGGGTGGTCAGCATCCCGGCCCCCCGCGGCGAGATCGTCGATCGCAACGGGACGGTCCTGGTGTCGAACACGCCCCAGGAGGAGATCCTCCTCTCGCGCGCCGAGGCGGCGCAGAACCCGAGCATCGTCGGCATGGTGGCGGCGCTGGTCGGCGAAACGCCGAAGCAGGTGCAGGCGTCGGTCAACAACGTCCAGTACAGCCCCTACGAGCCGGTGCCCGTGGCGACCGGCGTGTCGACGGCAACCGTGCAGTTCCTCCAGACGCACCAGTCGGAGTACCCCGGCGTCAGCGTCGAGACGGTCGCCCAGCGCACCTACCCCCAGGGCGGGACGACCGGCACGCAGATCCTCGGCTACGTCGGCGACATCTCGTCCACCTACCTGGCCGCCCACCCCAACGACGGCTACACCCAGGGGAGCCAGGTGGGCGTGTCGGGGATCGAGGCCCAGTACGAGCCCTACCTGCGGGGCGTGGCGGGCCGCCAAGCCCTCTCCGTCGACGCCAGCGGCACCGTCGTCGGCACGCTCAGCTCCACCGCGCCGCAGATCGGCGACAGCGTGGTGCTCAACATCGACAGCGGGCTGCAGCAGGTGGTGCGAGAACGACCTCCAGAACCAGATCCTCACCGACCGGAAGACGTCGACGCCGTGGACGGGCGCGTCGCCGCCGGCCCCCAACGGCGCGGCCATCGTGATGAACCCGCAGAACGGCCAGGTCCTCGCGCTGGCCTCCTTCCCGAGCTACGACCTCAACGAATGGGTCGGCGGCATCTCGCAGGCCAACTTCACCGCACTGCAACAGAGCGGCGCCGAGAACGACGAGGCCATCGAGGGCCTCTACACCCCGGGCTCGACCTTCAAGCTGGTGACGGCCACGGCGGCGCTGCAGAGCGGTCTCATCACGCCCTCGTACACCTACGACGACACCGGGACCTTCAAGATCGACGGCTGTCCGGCCCCCGGGGTGACCAGGACACCGGTTGCGTCCTCCACGACGACCCCGGCGACAGCGGCGGCGTCTACAACATCACCGGCGCGCTGACCGTGTCGAGCGACTCGTTCTTCTACAAGATGGGCGAGATGTTCTGGGAGCAGCAGAGCGCAGTACGGGCAGACGCCGATCCAGAACGAGGCGACCGCCTACGGCGAGGGGACGATCACCGGCATCGACCTTCCCGGTGAGGCCCAGGGCTGGGTCGACAGCTACCTGACCCGCGCCAAGCTCCATGCCGAGGCACCCAAGGCGTTCCCCTACGCGGCCCAGTGGCACACCGGTGACAACATCGAGATGGCGTTCGGTCAGGGCGAGACGGTGCTCACGCCCGATCGAGCAGGCGGTCGCCTACTCGACCTTCGCCAACGGCGGCACCCGCTACGCACCCCAGGTCGCCATCGGAGATCGTCGACCCGATGACGGGCAAGGTCGATCAAGAAGATGGAGCCGCAGGTGACCGGGCACGTCGCCATCTCGCCGGCCAACTACTCCGCCATCCTCCAGGGGCTCGAGGGCGTCGTCTCCAAGCCCGCACGGCACGGCGTACCAGGACTTCCAGGGTTTCCCGACGGGTTGGAACCTCGCCGGGAAGACGGGCACCGCGTCGAACCAACAGGGACAAGAGCCCAACAGCTGGTTCGTCGCCTTCGGCCCCAACCCGAACCCGCAGTACCTCGTGTTGGCGGTGATCGACCAGGGTGGCTACGGCGCCGACGCGGCGGCGCCGCTCG
Source organism: uncultured Acidimicrobiaceae bacterium (assembly GCA_963788585.1). Taxonomy (GTDB): domain Bacteria; phylum Actinomycetota; class Acidimicrobiia; order Acidimicrobiales; family RAAP-2; genus Bog-473. Next base: position 158,411 of record CAWBHA010000005.1, on the reverse strand, counting down.
TGCGCAACATCTTCAACTACATCTACACCAACCAAGACCAGATCGCCGGGGCGGTCAACACGCCGACGCCGGCCAGTCCCACCGACCAGACGGCGCCCGCCTCCGCCGCACCGCTCGGGACGCCGACGACGACGACCACGACGACGAAGCCGGGCACGCCGGCCACGCCCTCGACGACGCCGACCACGACGGGCGGCGGTTGAGCGTCCCGTAGGGTTGGGGCGATGGAGACCCTCTGGCCGCGGATCGAGCGCCTCCTGCCCGACGGTCTCCAAGCCGGCCCGCTACATCGGCGGCGAGCAGGGTGCGGTCGCCCCCGAGCACGCGCCCGGTCAAGGTGGCGTGGCTCCTGCTCTATCCCGACACCTACGAGATCGGGCTGCCCAACCAGGGCCTGCAGATCCTCTACGAGATCCTCAACGAGCGTCCGGACGCGCTGGCCGAGCGCGCCTATGCGCCGTGGGTCGACATGGAGGCGGCCATGCGGGCCGCCGGCGTGCCGCTCTTCAGCGTGGAACAGCACCTGCCGGCCGAGGCCTTCGACGTCCTGGCCTTCAACCTCTCGGCCGAGCTCGTCTACACGAACGTGCTCAACCTGCTCGACCTGGCCGCACTGCCGCTCCACGGCGCCGCACGCGGCGGCGGTGACGCACTGGTGGTGGCGGGTGGACACTGCGCGTTCAACCCCGAGCCCCTGGCCGACTTCGTCGACGCCTTCGTCCTGGGTGACGGCGAGGAGGTGGTGGGCGAGGTGAACGAGGTGGTGGGCGCCTGGCTGGCGGCCGCGCCCGCCCGACGGCGCGCGACCGCGCCGGGCTGTTGCACGTCGTTGGCTCGTCTCGAGGGCGTGTACGTCCCGGCGCTGTACGAGCCGGCCTACGCCGGGGGGCGCCTGGTGTCGACGTCGCCGGTGTCGGCGTCGGGTGCCGGCCGAGGTCACCAAGCGCACGGTGAGCGACCTGGCGGACTGGCCCTATCCGACCCGCCCGCTGGTGCCGCTGACCGAGGTCGTCCACGACCGCCTGAACGTCGAGGTCTTCCGCGGCTGCACCCGCGGCTGCCGCTTCTGCCAGGCGGGCATGATCACTCGGCCCGTGCGCGAGCGGCCGGCGGCTCAGGTGCGCGAGATGGTGCAGCGAGGGCTGGAGTGGAGCGGGCACGACGAGGTCACGCTGACCTCGCTCTCGACGGCCGACTTCTCGGGGATCGAGGACACCGTGCGCGACATCGTCGAGGACCCCGCGCACGACGGACGGGTCTCGGTGAGCCTCCCGTCGCTGCGGGTGGACGCCTTCACGGTCGGGCACGGCGGCGGAGATCCAGAAGGTGCGCCGGACCGGGCTCACGTTCGCGCCCGAAGGCGGCACCTGGCGCATGCGCACGGTCATCAACAAGCTGATCACCGAGGAGGACCTCTACGGTGCGGTCGACGCCGCCTTCAGCCAGGGCTGGCGGCGGGTGAAGCTCTACTTCCTCATCGGCCTGCCGACCGAACAGGACGAGGACGTGATCGGGATCGCCGAGCTGGGTGCCCGCTGCGCCGAGATCGGCCGGCGCTCCCACAAGTCGGTGACGGTCGTGGCGTCCGTCGGCGGCTTCGTGCCCAAGCCGCACACGCCCTTCCAGTGGTTCGGCATGGACACCGCCGCCGAGCTCGAGCGCAAGGTGGCGCTCCTGCGCGCCCACGCCAAGGGGGCCCGCGGCCTGACGATCCGCTGGCACGAACCGGCGGCCTCGGTGGCCGAGGGGCTGGCCAGCCGGGGCGACCGGCGCATGGGCGCGGTGATCGAACGCGTCTGGCGCGCCGGCGGCACCTTCCAGGAGTGGTCCGAGCGCTTCGACCTGTCGCTCTGGGAGGCGGCGCTCGCCGCCGAGGGCCTGAGCCTCGAGGAGGTGTGCCACCGGACGCGCGACGAGCACGAGGCACTCCCGTGGGACCACATCTCGGCGGGGCTGCACCGCGACTTCCTCTGGGGCGACTGGCAGGACGCGCTGGCGCGGGTGAGCGTCGAGGACTGCCGCTGGACGCCCTGCTACGACTGTGGTGCCTGCACCGGGTTCGGCCTCGAGCACGTCGTGGCGTCGGCCGTCGCACCGGCCGGCGGGAGCCAGGGCACCGGTCAGGACCTCAGCACGGGCGACCGCATCCCGGTCCGTCTCGTCAGCCGTGTCTCCTGAGGGGCAGCGCCGCCTCCGTCTGCGCTTCGCCAAGACGGGGAAGATCCGGTTCACCAGTCACCGGGACGTGGCCCGCATGTGGGAGCGGGCGCTGCGGCGCAGCCGGCTGCCGGTGGCGTACTCGCAGGGCTTCGTGCCCCATCCCCTCGTCAGCTTCGGCCTCGCCCTGCCGACGGGCTGCGAGTCGCGGGGCGAGTACCTCGACGTGCGCTTGGGACCGGCCGCCGAGGGCGAGACCCCCATTGCCGGGCTGCCGGCCCTCCTCTCCGGGCTGCTGCCCGAGGGGATCGAGGTCGGAGCGGCCGCTCTCGTCGCAGAAGCGGAGGGTTCGCTCCAGCAGGAGGTAGCATCGTGTGATTGGGAGTTGGAGGTACTCGGCGTGCCAGGTGAGGAGCTGCAGGGGCGGGTGGCATCGCTGCTCGCCGCGCCCGTCCTCACGGTCCGACGGGAGCGGAAGGGTCGCCAGACTGAGGACGACATCCGACCGGCGATCCTGGCAGTGTCCGTGACCAGCCCCAATGGTCATCTCCGGGCGGAACTGGCCACGCACCCGCGTGGCGTCCGACCGGTCGACCTCGTAAAGGCCCTGGGCACCGCCGCGGTGCCCGGACGGGCCTGCCGAACGCACCAATGGATCGAACGCGATGGCGCACGGTTCGAGCCGCTCCCGCTGAGCGGCTCCGGGACCACCGACGGACGCGGCACAGCACGCGAGGAGGGCTTTCCCTCATGTCCGAGACGGAGTTCAGCCAGACCCCGGAGGGTCGCCGCCCGGAGGCGACGGCCAGCCCTAGCCCGCCGGAGACGGCCAGCCCGGCGCCTCCGGCAGCATCGCCCCAGCGCAAGCCCAAGCCCAAGATCGGCGACACCCGGCCGGCGCCGGCGACGCCGCCTCCGGGCAAGCCCCAGTCGGCGCCCGTGGTCCCGCTGGTACGGCCCGGGTCCACCGAGCCGAAGGAGGTCCCTCCCGGCGTGGCAGGGCCCGAAGGGCCTCGCGGCGCGGCCGGCGACGCCGAGGGGGAAATCGAGACGCGGGCCAAGCGGGCCCGGAGCCGGCGCCGCTCGGGGCGGGACCGCCGCTCCAAGCAGGTCGGTCGGTACCTGGTCTGCGTGCACGTGCAGCCGCACATGACCCAGATCGCCATGCTCGAGGGCCGCTCGCTGGTCGAGCACTACGTCTCGCGGGCGGCCGACGACACCACCCAGATCGACGGCAACGTCTACCGGGGCCGGGTCCAGAACGTGCTGCCGGGCATGGAGGCCGCCTTCGTCGACATCGGCATCCCCAAGAACGCCGTCCTGTACCGGGGCGACGTGCGCTACGACAAGGACGACGTGGAGGGCGGGGGGTCCCAGCAGCCCCGGATCGAGGACGTGCTCAAGGCGGGGCAGTCGATCCTGTGCCAGGTGACCAAGAACCCCATCGGGGCCAAGGGGGCCCGCCTCACCCAGGAGGTCTCGCTGCCGGGGCGCTTCGCCGTGCTCGTGCCCAACTCGAGCGCCTTCGGGATCTCCAAGCGCCTGGGGGACAACGAGCGCCGGCGCCTGCGCCGCGTCATCGACGAGGTGAAGCCGGCCGGACACGGCATGATCGTGCGCACGGCCGCCGAGGGCGTCTCGGCCGACGAGCTCCAGCGCGACGTCACGACCCTGCTCGAGCAGTGGAACAGCATCGAGGCGAAGGCCAAGAAGTCCGACGCTCCGGGGCTCCTCTACCGGGAGCCGGAGCTGTCCGTGCGCATCCTGCGCGAGGAGCTCAACCCCGAATACCGGGGCGTGGTGATCGACGACCGCGCGCTGTTCGAGCAGGTGCGCGACTACGTGCGGGCGGTGAGCCCCGAGCTGGCCGACCGGGTCGAGTACTACGACGCCGCCGAGGAGGGGCTGCCCATCTTCGAGCGGTACCACGTGCACGAGCAGCTGCACAAGGCGCTCGACCGCAAGGTGTGGCTGCCCTCGGGAGGCTCGCTGATCATCGAGCGGACCGAAGCCTTGACGGTGATCGACGTCAACACGGGGAAGAACGTCGGGAGGACCAACCTCGAGGAGACCGTGTTCCGCAACAACCTCGAGGCGGCCGAGGAGGTGGCCCGCCAGCTCCGCCTGCGGGACATCGGCGGCATCATCGTCATCGACTTCATCGACATGGAGGTGCGGGAGAACCGGGACAAGGTGGCTGCGTCCCTGCGCAACGCGCTGGCCCGGGACAAGACCCGGACCCAAGTCTTCGACATCTCCGAGCTGGGGCTGGTCGAGATGACCCGGAAACGGATCTCGGAGGGGCTCCTCGAGACGCTCTCCAGCGAGTGCATGGTCTGCGGCGGCCGGGGGGTCACCCTCGACGATTCCGTGCTGCGCTAGTGCGCTAGGATCTCGCCCTTATGTATGCCGTGATCAGGTCCGGAGGGAAGCAGGAGCGCGTGGCCGAGGGCCAGCGCGTCCGCGTGGAGCTGCTGGGCGAGGAGGTGGGGGCGGAGGTGTCCCTGGAGCCCGTGCTGGTGGTCGACGGCTCGACCGTGCTGGCCACGCCCGACCAGCTGGCCGGCGCCTCGGTCACGGCCAAGGTCGTCGGCTCGGAGCTCGGACCCAAGATCAACGCCATGACGTACAAGTCCAAGTCGAACCAGCGCCGCCGGTGGGGCCACCGCCAGCACTACGCCACGCTGGAGATCACCGCCATCACCGCGAAGTAGCGACGCCGTCGACGCCGCGCCGCGGCAGAGGAGCCTGATATGTCAAAGACCAAGGGAGGCGGGTCTACCCGCAACGGCCGCGACTCGAACGCACAGCGCCTCGGCGTGAAGCGGTTCGACGGTTCCGCCGTGACGGCCGGCTCCATCCTCGTGCGCCAGCGGGGGACCAAGGTGTACCCGGGCGCCAACGTGGGGCGTGGCGGCGACGACACGCTCTTCGCCACGGCCGACGGGGTCGTGAAATTCGGCCAGCGTCGCGGCCGCAAGCACGTCAGCATCGTTACCGACTGAACCGCGGCGGCCGCCCAGCGGCTTGCGGTCGATCAGGGGAGCGCGTCGAGCATGTCGGCGATGTCCTCTTTGCGGTAGCCGTGGAAGCGCGCGAAGTCGACCAGTTCGCGGAGCCGCTCGCGCACCGCACTCTCGCTCGCTGAGGCTGCGCCCGAGACGCTGACGCCGCGCCCGCGTCGGAATTCGAGGAGGCCCTCGTCGCGCAGGACGCGCAGGGCACGGAGCACGGTGTTCGTGTTGACGCCGAGGACGGCGGCGAGGTCCTTGGCCGGGGGGAGTCGCTCTCCGGGCTGCGCTTCGCCCTCCGCGATGGCGCGGCGGATGGCGGCGGCGACCTGATCGTGCAGCGCGACGCCCTCCGCGCGGTCGACCTTGACATGCAACATAGTGCTATACATAGTAGCACCATGATCGAGACCTTGACGAGAGAAGTGCCGGCGGCCGACGAGGCCTTCGGCGAGGCAGGAGGCGGGGCACAGCCGGTCGAGCTGCTGATCCCCGAGGCCCGCCGGCGCCAGCGTTCCCGGTACCGGCGGCGGGTCGTGGCGGCGGTGATCGCTGTCGCCGGTGCTGCTCGCCCTTCTCTTCGCCGGGCTGAGCACCGCCGGGACGCGCGGTCGGCCGGCGTCGTCTGCACCGGTCGGCGCCGGAGCACGCGCTGCGGGGGGTGCGGGGGCACCTGCGCTCGTCCGGCCGGTCCTGTGCTTCACCCGTGGGGCGGGGCCCGCTCCCGCACCAGTGGCATCGCTGCCCGGCTCGTGCCCGGCTCCCTACGCCGTGACGGCCAACTCGGTGCAGCCGCTGCCGCCGGCGAGCGGCGCCGGCGGCACCTACCGGGTGCACGTGGTGCCCGACGACCCGGCCCTCGGCGGTGTTGCCACGAGCGCGCACGACGTGGCCTCGCACGTCGTGCTGCTTCCCTTCGCCGATCCCGCCCGGGGTCGCCTCCTGCTCGGACCCGCCGTGCTCGCGCTCTCTAAGTCGACGGTCCGCACGGTGCGGGTAGGGCCGGGGCCGAACGAGACGTGGACGGTGCGGCTCGCGCTGTCGCCGGGCGCGTCCGTGCAGCTCGATCGGGTCGCGTTTCGGTACTTCCACACCTATCTCGCCGTGGATGTCGGCGGCAGGGTGGTCGGTGATCCCTTGATCGAACCGGCGCAGGTGCGGTTCAGCTCACTCGAAGGACACCTCGATCTCGTGGGGCACGACATCGGCGGCTTGAGTGGGTCGGCGGCGAAGAGGCTGGCGGCAGCGGTCGGGCGTTGAGGGGCCGAAGAAACTCGGCAAGATGCTGCCGCTGGCCCTCGGGCGGATCTTCGGGCCCCGTGCCGAGCCGGCCGACCGACGTGTGGGTGCCGATCGACTGGTCCGCGGAGCCGTGGACGAGGGGCTGCTACGCCGCACCCCTCCCGCCGGGCGTCCTCAGCGCGCTGGGTTCGGCGACGCAGCGGTCAGCGGGCAGGGTCCACTTCGCCGGCACCGACCTCGCCGGGGCGTGGACCGGCTACAGGGAAGGTGCCATCCGGTCGGGTGAGGCGGCGGGCCGCGTCCTGAACGCGCCGGTTTCCTGAGCGTTCAGCCGGCGGGCCGTTCGTGCAGCTCGATCCCGTTGCCCCAGGGGTCGCTCAGAAAGGCCTGCTTGCGGCCCGTCGTGCCGACGTCCACCGGGTCCGTCACCCGCAGCCCGCGCGTGCGCAGCTCGGCCACGGTCGCGGGGACGTCGTCGAAGACCAGCGCGAAGTGCTGACCCACGTTCTGCGGCACCGCCGCCTCAATCAGGTGGACCTGCTGCCCGCTGGCCGTGTCCAACCAGGCGCCCGGGAACCCGAAGTCGGGCCGCGTGTGGTTCTGTACCAGGCCGAGCGTGTCGGTGTAGAAGGCGATGCCGCTCGGCACGTCGGGCACGTTGATGGCGACATGGTCGACGCCGGTCGGGGCCACGGGATTGCTCACGGGAGCGAGCCTACGACGTGGCGCACGATGGCGGCCACGGCAGGGGACGCGGCGGTGCCGACGGCCCGGACCGCGGCGACGTCGATGCTGGAGCCGTGCGACGCCGCCGGGTTGGTGACGAGCGCCAGCCCGAGGACCTCGGCGCCGGCCTCTCGGGCGGCGATCGTCTCGAGCGCCAGCGACATGCCGACGACGTCGGCGCCCGCGCCGCGCAGCATGGCGATCTCGGCCGGCGTCTCGAGTTGGGGGCCCGGGAGCTGTGCGTAGACCCCCGGCCGCGCCGCCAGCGCGCCCGCGGCCGGCACCGGCGACGCCAGGGCCAGGTCGCGCAGGTGCGGCGCGTAGGCGTTGCCCATCTCGACGAAGGCCGGGCCGCTGAGCGGGGTGCGTGCCGTGAGATTGAGATGGTCCTCGACGACCATGACCGTTCCCGTGTCCAGGTCGCTGCGGATGCCGCCCGCTGCCGTCGTCAGGATGACGGTCGTGCATCCCCCGGCGATCCCCGTCCGCACCGGGTGGACCACGTCGGCGGCGTCGAGACCCTCGTAGAGGTGGCACCGCCCACCGAACACCAGCACCCGGCGGCCGGCCAGCGCCACCGACCAGCCCAGAGCCCGGTGGCCGCCGGCGGTGAACCGGGGAAAGGAGGGGAGGGTGTCGAGGGGCAGGAAGTCGTCGCCGGCCCCCAGGAGCTCGGCCGCCCCCGAGAGCCCCGTGCCCAGCACGACCAGAACGTCGTGGTGCTCGGTCCCGACGCGTCGCGCCAGCTCCCGGGCGCTGCGCGCCGCCCGGTCGGCTGCGTCGTCCATGGGGCGATGGTAGAAGGTCCCACGGCTGGGGCCGCGTAACATCGACCCCGCATGTCCACCATCACGACTCCCACCGCGGCCGTTTCGCCGGTCCTGCACCCGCTGGCTCCCCTGACGGGGGAGGAGATCAGCGCCGCCCGCGACATCGTCTTCGCCAGCGGGCGCGCCGAGGTGCCCGTCGAAGCGCTCCGGTTCGCCTACGTCGGCCTGGTCGACCCGCCCAAGGACGTGGTGCGCGCCATCGACCGCGGCGAGCCGATCACGATCGACCGTCGCGTCCGCCTCGTCGTGCTCCAGGGCCCCGAGGCCGACGTGGCCGAGGTGGTCGTGTCCGTGACGCGGGGCGAGGTCGACCGTTGGGAGATCGTGCGCGGCGTCCGGCCGCCGCTGCAGATCGAGGAGTCGATCATGGTGCTCGCCGCGCTGCACGAGCACCCGGAGTGGAACGCGGCGCTCGACCGCCGGGGCATCGTGGACCGGTCGCTGGTCCAGATCGACCCTTGGCCGGCCGGCACCTTCGGGCTGGCTCACGAGGAGGGGCGGCGCATCACGCGCTGTCTCGCCTACCTGCGGGAGTCCAAGGAGGACAACGGCTACGCCCGTCCGCTCGAGGGCCTGCTCGCCTTCGTCGACATGGGGCGGGGCGAGGTGCTCGAGGTGCTCGATCTCGGGGTCGTGCCGTTCCCGCCCAAGTCGGGCAGCTACTACCCCGAGGACAACGGGCCCCTGCGGACCGACCTCAAGCCGCTCGAGATCACCCAGCCCGAGGGCCCGAGCTTCGAGGTGGAGGGCAACCGGGTCCGCTGGCAGAAGTGGTCCCTGCGCGTCGGCATGGACCCGCTGGAGGGGCTCGTCCTCTACACGGTCGGCTACGAGGACGCTGGCCGCGTGCGGCCGATCCTCTACCGCGCCTCGGTGAGCGAGATGGTCGTCCCCTACGGCGACCCCGGCCCGATGCACGCCTGGAAGAGCGCGTTCGACGCCGGCGAGTGGGGCCTGGGCCGGATGGCCAACAGCCTGGCGCTCGGCTGCGACTGCCTGGGCGAGATCCGCTACTTCGACGACGTCTGGGCGGACGAGCGCGGCAAGCCTCACACGCGGGCGAACGCGATCTGTATGCACGAGGAGGACTACGGGATCCTCTGGAAGCACGTCGACATGGTCTCCGGCCGCACCGAGGTCCGGCGGTCGCGTCGGCTCGTCGTGAGCTCCATCGCCACGGTGGGGAACTACGAGTACGGCTTCTACTGGTACTTCTACCTGGACGGCACCCTGCAGCTCGAGGTGAAGCTCACCGGGATCATGTCGACCATGGCCGTGGCCGGCAGCGACCCGGGCGCACACGCGCGCATGGTGGCCCCCGGGTTGGCCGCGCCCTACCACCAGCACCTCTTCAACGTGCGGCTCGACATGGAGGTCGACGGACCCGACAACGCGGTCTACGAGGTGGACGCGGTCCCGACGGGGTCTCCAGGTAGCCCCGAGAACCCGTGGGGGAACGCGTTCGGCACCACGGTCACGCTGTTGGAGTCCGAGCAGGAGGCGCAGCGCGACGTGGATGCGTCCCGCAGCCGGACCTGGCGCATCGCCAACCGCTCCACGCGCAACGGCGTCGGGGAGCCGACGGCCTACAAGCTGCTCCCCGGGTCGACGCCGACGCTGCTGGCCGATCCCGCCTCTTCGGTCGGGCGACGGGCCGCCTTCGCCGGCCACAACCTCTGGGTGACACCGTTCGACGCCGAGGAGCGCCGCGCCGCGGGGGACTATCCGAACCAGCACCGCGGCGGGGCGGGACTCCCCGAGTGGACGGCGCGGGACCGCCCGATCGTCGACACCGACGTCGTCCTGTGGCACTCGTTCGGCGTCACCCACGTGCCCCGGCCCGAGGACTGGCCGGTCATGCCGGTCGAATACGCCGGCTTCACGCTGATCCCGACCGGTTTCTTCGACCGCAACCCCGCGCTGGACGTGCCGCCCCCGGCCGACCACTGCCATGACTGAGCAGGGGTCGGCGCCCGCTGCGCCCGGACCCGGTGTGCACGATGCGGGTCCGCACCCGCGCGCGTATCCGCACACGCCCCAGGAGTACCACCCGCCGGTCGAGGAGTACCTCGAGACCATGCTCGGGCTGGCCGAGGAGGGGGTGCCCGTGATCCAGGCCCGCATCGCCGAGCGCCTGGGACGGTCCGCGCCCTCGGTCTCCGAGATGCTCGACCGCCTCATCGACGACGGCTACGTCACCCGCGACCGCCGCCGCCTGTCGCTGACCGACAACGGCCGGGCCCTGGCCGAGAAGGTCGTGCGCAAGCACCGCCTCGCCGAGCGTCTCCTGGTCGACGTCATCGGGCTCGAGTGGCACAAGGTGCACCGCGAGGCCGGACGGTGGGAGCACGTGATCTCCGACGACGTGGAGGCCCGCCTGGTCGAGCTGCTCGGCGACCCGGCCACCTGCCCGCACGGGAACCCGATTCCGGGCTCGCACTCGACGGCGCCGGCGGCGAAGACCCGGCCGCTGGCCGAGGTCGACGAGGGCGAGCGGGTGCGGCTGCTGCGCATCAGCGAGGAGGTCGAGCTGAACTACGGCTCGCTCACGCTCCTCGACGAGGGCGGGTTCATCCCCGGCGCGGTGGCGCGGGTGGGGGACCGTGACGCCGAGGGCAACGTGGAGGTGACGGTCGAGGGCGGCGCCGAGGCGATCCACGTCTCGCGCGACCTGTCGGACCGGTTGTTCGTCGGCGTGCCATGACGTTGCGGCTGGTCGCCGACGCCGTCTTCACCGTCGACGCCGAAGACACCGTGCTGGCGCCGGGCGCGGTCGAGATCGACGGCGGCGTGATCTCCTGGGTGGGGGACCCCTGGCAGCTGCCGGCGGCGCACGGCACCGAGGTGCGCGAGCTCGGCGGCGTGCTCATGCCCGGGCTCGTCAACTGCCACGGCCACTCGCCCATGACGCTCCTGCGCAGCGCCGGCGACGGGCTGCCCCTGGACCGCTGGCTGAGCGAGTCCGTGTGGCCGCGGGAGGCGAAGCTGACCGACGAGGACGTCTATTGGGGCATGACGCTCGGTGCGGCCGAGCTCCTCGGCTACGGCGTCACCACCACCTGCGAGCAGTACCGCCATCCGTCCGCGGTGACCGAGGCAGTGCTCGCAGCCGGCATCCGCACCACCTACACCGTCGCCATCCTCGACTTCGCCGACGCCGGGCCCTCGAATTCGTGGGAGGCGATGCTCGAGGGCGCATGCCGGCTCTTCGACGCTGCCGACGGGAAGGAGGGCCGGTTCCAGGTCGGCTTCGGCCCGCACGCCGCCTACACCCTGCCAACGGAAGCGCTCCGGGTCATCGCCGCCGAGGCGCAGGCGCGCGACGCGCTCCTGCAGATCCATCTCTCCGAGACGGCCGCGGAGGGCGTGCTCGTGGCCGAGCGCTACGGCATGAGCGCGCCGGCGTTGCTCGCATCGCTGGGGGCGCTCGACGGACGCGTCCTGGCTGCACACGCGGTCTGGCTCGACGAGGCCGACCTCGGGCTCCTCGCGGCGCACGACGTGGCGGTGGCCCACTGCCCGGGCTCGAACGGGAAGCTCGGGTCCGGGGTGGCGCCGCTGCGCGCGCTGCTCGACCGCGGGGTGCGCGTCGGGCTGGGCACGGACGGCCCCGCCTCCAACGACGACCTCCATCTGTGGGACGAGATGCGCCTGGCGGCGCTGTTCGCCCGCGCCATGGCGGGCGATCCCGGGGTCCTCACGACCCCCGGCGCGCTCCGCCTCGCCACCCGCGGGGGTGCCGAGGCGCTCGGCCTGCCCGTCGGCGCCCTCGAGATGGGCCGGCCGGCCGACGTCATCCGCCTACGTGCCGACGACCCGCGCTTCACCCCTGCCGTCAACGACGCCGAGCTGCTCGGGCACCTCGTCTGGGCGGGCGCCGGCGATCTGGTGACCCACGTCTGGGTGGGCGGCACCGCCGTGGTGGAGGACGGACGCTTGACGACGGTCGACGCGGAGCGGGCGCGCCACGAGGTGGCCCAGCGCGCCTGGCGACTGCTCGGCTCTTAAGCTTTCCCGCCATGCCCGGCTTCGTCGACCAGGCCCAATTGCACGCGCGCGCCGGTGACGGTGGCGCGGGCGCGGTGTCGTGGCGGCGCGAGGCCCACGTGGACCGGGGAGGTCCCGACGGCGGCGACGGAGGGCACGGTGGCGACGTCTGGCTCGTCGCCTCGGTGAACGAGTCCTCGCTGCTCGGCTTCCGCGACCATCCGTTCCGGCGCGCCACCGACGGCACGCACGGCTCGGGCTCCAAGCGGCACGGTGCCCGTGGCAAGGACCTGGAGGTGCCGGTGCCCGTGGGCACGGTCGTCCGCCGGGGCGACGGCGCCGTCGTCTGCGACCTGGACCGGGACGGCGCCCGCGCCCTGGTGGCGGAGGGCGGCCAGGGCGGACGCGGCAACGCCCGCTTCCTGTCGAACCGGCGCCGGGCGCCGGCCTTCGCCGAGCAGGGCGAGAAGGGACAGGAGTTCTGGCTCGACATGGAGCTCAAGCTCATGGCCGACGTAGCGCTGGTGGGCTTCCCCAACGCGGGCAAGTCGACGTTGATCGCGACGGTCTCGGCCGCCAAGCCGAAGATCGCCGACTATCCCTTTACGACGCTGGAGCCGCACCTCGGGGTCGTCCGCGTCGGGGGTGTGGGTGACAGCACCGAGTTCGTCGTGGCCGACGTCCCGGGGCTGGTCGAGGGTGCCGCCGAGGGCAAGGGCCTGGGGCACCAGTTCCTGCGCCACATCGAGCGCGCCCGCGTGCTGGTCGTGCTCCTCGATCTCGGCGCGCCGGAGATGGGAGGCCTCGCCCCCTCCCAGCAGCTGCGCGTGCTGCTCTCCGAGCTGGGGTCGTACCGGCCCGAGTTGCTCGATCGGCCCCGGATCGTCGTGGGCAGCAAGGCCGACGTCGGCAGCGACGAGGATGGCCTCTGCGACCTGTTGCTGTCGGCGGCCACCGGCCGGGGGGTCGACGCATTGCTGGCCGAGCTGGCCGTGCTCGTGCAGGAGGCGCGCCTGACCGCCGAGACGGCGAGCGCGGGAGCGGGCGCGGGCGCCGGTCCACCCGACGTGGTGGTGCACCGCCCCGTGCCCGAGGGCGTCGACGTCCGGCGGGTCGGGCGGGGTTCCTGGTTGGTGGGGGGCCGCGCGGCCGAGCGCGCGGTGGCGCTGTCGGACCTGACCGACGCGGGCGCCCAGGCCGAGGCGGTGCGGCGGCTGCGGCGCCTTGGCGTGGACCGCGCCCTGGCGCGGGCGGGCGCGCGCGACGGGGACGAGGTCACGGTGGGCAAGATGACGTTCACCTGGGGCGAGGACGCGTGATCGCCGTCGTCAAGGTGGGCTCGTCGTCGGTGAACGCGGAGACGGTCGGCCGCCTGAGCAGCGAGCTGGCGGCGGCCCGCGCGGGCGGGCACACGGTGGTCGTCGTGACCTCCGGCGCCATCAGCGCCGGCTGGGCGGCACTGGGCCGGGGTGAGCAGCGGCCGTCGGACCCTGCCGTGCTGCAGGCGGTGTCCGCGGTGGGCCAGCATCGCCTCATGCGCCTGTGGCAGGACGGCCTCGAGCCGCACGGGCTCCTGGCGGGCCAGGTGCTGCTGGCGCCGCTCGACTTCGTGCACCGCACGCAGTACCTCCACGCGCGCGGGACGCTGCGGCACCTGCTCGACCTCGGTGTGGTGCCGGTGGTCAACGAGAACGATGCCGTAGCCGACGAGGAGATTCGCTTCGGCGACAACGACCGGCTGGCGGCACTCGTCGCGCACCTGGTGGGCGCGCAGCTCCTCGTGCTGCTCACCGACGCGCCCGGTCTGCTCACCGCCGATCCCCGGCGCAGCAGCGAGGCATCCTTGATCGAGGAGGTCGTCGAGATCGACCACCAACTCGAGCGCCTCGCCGGCGGTCCCGGCAGCGCCATGGGCAGCGGCGGCATGGCCTCGAAGCTCGCCGCCGCCAAGATCGCCACGTGGTCCGGCGTCGAGGCCGTGATCGCCGACGCCGCGCGGCCCGGCGTCCTGGCGGCCGCGCTGGCGGGCGAGTCGGGCGCCGGCACGGTGTTCCGCGCCCGCGAGCGCCGGCTTTCGGCGCGCAAGCTCTGGCTCGCGTTCGCCCTCGGTTCCTCCGGGAGCCTTGCCGTCGACGCGGGCGCGCAAGCGGCGCTGACCGAACGGGGCCGCTCGCTCCTGGCGCCCGGCGTCACCGGCGTGACCGGTGGCTTCCGGCCCGGCGACGCGGTCGAGATCGCTGGGCCCGACGGCCAGGTGTTCGCCAAGGGCCTGGTCCGGGTCCCCGCCGAGCGCGCCGGCGAGTGGATGGGCCGCCGCAGCCAGGTCGTCGTCCATCGGGACGACCTGGTGCTTGTAACCTGACTCGATGACCTCACCGCCATTGGAGCAGCTCGCGGGCCGCGTCCGGGCGGCGGCGAGGGTGGTCGCACGGGCCCCGGGCTCGGTGCGCGACGACGCATTGCGGCTGGCGGCCGATCGGCTCGACGAGGAGTGGGCCTCCTTGGTGGAGGCCAACCGCGCCGATCTGCAACGAGCCGAGGCGGCGGGCATGGTCGATGCCGCCCGGGACCGGCTACGCCTCACCGAGGAGCGGGTCCGCGCCATGGCCGACGGCCTGCGCAAGGTGGCCGGCTTGCCCGACCCCGTGGGCGAGGTCACCGAGGGATGGGTGCGGCCGAACGGCCTGCGGGTCACCCGGGTCCGGGTGCCGCTCGGCGTCGTCGGCGTGATCTACGAGAACCGACCCAACGTGACCAGCGACGCTGCGGGCCTGTGCCTCAAGGCGGGTAACGCGGCCTTCCTGCGCGGCTCGTCCTCGGCGCTCGAGTCCAACCGGGCCGTCGTGGCGCTGTTGCGGCAAGCCGCCGTCAAGGCGGGATTGCCCGAGGACGCCGTGGCGCTCGTGGAGGACACCTCGCACGAGACGGCGGTCGCGTTCATGCAGCTGCGCGAGCAGATCGACTGCCTCGTGCCGCGTGGTGGTCCCGCCCTGATCGCCTCGCTGGTCGAGCACGCCACCGTGCCCTACGTCCTCGACGGCGACGGCAACTGCCACATCTACATCGACGGGTCGGCGGACCTCGCCATGGCGCACGAGCTGGCGGTCAACGCCAAGACGCACCGCTTCGGCGTCTGCAACGCGGTCGAGACGATCCTGGTGCACGCCGGTGTCGCCGCCGAGCTCCTGCCCCGCCTCGCCGCGACGCTGACGGCGGCAGGGGTAGAGATCCGGGCCGACGAGCGCGTCCGGACCTATGTGCCCGACGCTGTGCCGGCGCTCGAGGACGACTTCGCCACGGAGTTCCTGGGCCCGGTGGTGGCGATCGGCATGGTCGACGACGTCGGCGACGCCATCGAGCACATCGCGCGCTACAGCTCGGGGCACTCCGAGGCGATCGTGACGTCGGACGTCGCGGTGGCGGACCGCTTCGTGGCCGAGGTCGACGGGGCGGCCGTGCTGGTGAACGCGTCGACGCGGTTCGTCGACGGCGAAGAGCTCGGGTTGGGAGCGGAGGTGGGGATCTCGACGCAGAAGCTCCACGCACGCGGGCCGATGGGAGTGAAGGAGCTGACGACGTTGAAATGGGTCGTACGCGGCGACGGGCAGGTGCGCCGATGAGTGTGGACGGTGCACGCGCGGCCTTGGGCCTACCGGAGAGTGGTCCCCCTCGATTCGAGTCCCTCGACGAGGTCCGGGGCGGCCTCGGCCGGGTGGGCTACCTGGCCGACGAGGCTATCAGCGGGGTCGTGTACCTGGCCGACCGCCTGTCCAAGCCGGTCCTCGTCGAGGGCCCGGCGGGAACGGGCAAGACGCAGCTGGCCAAGTCGGTGGCGGAGCTGACCGGGGCGCGCCTCATCCGGCTCCAGTGCTACGAGGGGCTCGACGAGTCCAAGGCGCTCTACGAGTGGAACTACCGCAAGCAGCTGCTGCGGATCCAGGCGGGCGAGCACGGCCAGGGCGAGCTGGAGGGCCCCTCGTGGAAGGAGCTCGAGGAGGACATCTTCTCCGAGGACTTCCTCCTGACCCGGCCGCTGCTCGAGGCCATCCGGGCCACCGACCCCGTCGTGCTCCTTGTCGACGAGGTCGATCGCGTCGAGCTCGAGACCGAGGCGCTCTTGCTCGAGATCCTCTCGGAGTACCAGGTGTCGATCCCCGAGCTCGGCACCGTGCGGGCGATGCAGCTGCCGATGGTGTTCCTCACGTCGAACAACACCCGCGAGCTGTCCGAGGCGCTCAAGCGTCGCTGCCTGTACCTGCACATCGACTACCCCGATCTCGAGCGCGAGCGCGACATCGTGCGCGCCCGGGTGCCGGGCATCAGCGAGGAGTTGGCCGACCAGGTGGCGCGCATCGTGCGGTCGCTGCGCACGCTCGAGCTGCGCAAGGCGCCGTCGGTGTCCGAGACGCTCGACTGGGCCCGCACCCTCGTCCTGCTCGGGGTGGAGACGATCGACGCCGCAGGGGCCAAGGACACGCTACACATCCTGTTGAAGTATCAAGCCGACATCGAACGGGCCAGCAAGGAGCTGCTGTCGGCCTCGTCGGGCTGATCGGCCGGCGGTCTCGTGCTCGACCTGCTGTCCGGCTTCGTCACGGAGCTACGCCGTTCCGGGCTGCCGGTCTCGCTGACCGAGCACCTCGACGCGGCGGAAGCGGTCAAGCACATCCCGCTCGAGGACCGCGAGGGCCTGAAATACGCGCTGGCCGCCACGCTCGTGAAGTCCTCGTCCCACTGGCGGGCCTTCGAGACCGCCTTCGAGGTCTTCTTCGCCGTGCGGGTCGGTGGGCCCGCGGCGGGGGAGGAGGGAGCCGACGAGGAGCTGGACGAGGACGGCCAGGGGGAGGGCGACGAGGCCGGCCAGAGCGGTCCGCGCGGCCAGGGCCGGTCCTGGAAGGGCGGCGGCGCCGGCGAGGGCATGACGCCCGAGGAGCTTGCCGAGCTGCTGTTCAAGTCGCTCCTGTCGGCCGACGCCGCGCTGATGAACGCAGTGGCCCGCAACGCCGTGGACCGCTACGCCGGCATGGAGCCGGGGCGTCCCGTCGGCGGCACGTACTACCTCTACCGCACGCTGCGAAACCTGGACCTCGACGCTGTCCTCGAGAAGCTCATGTCCCAAGCGCAGGCGGGTGCGGCGGGCGGTGCGCTGACTGAGCTGGAGGAGCGGCTGGCGGCGGACGAGTACAAGGCGCGGATCGACAAGTTCCGGCGGGCCGTCGAGACCGAGATCCGTCGCCGCTTGGTAGAGGACCGTGGAGCCGAGGCGCTGGCGCGTTCGGTGCGCAAGCCGCTGCCCGAGGACATCGACGTCATGCACGCCACCCGCGAGGAGCTGGCGATGCTGCACCGGGTGCTGCAGCCGCTGTCCCGCAAGCTGGCAGTGCGGCTCGCCCGCAAGCGCCGGCACGGGCGCCGCGGGCCGTTGGACTTCCGGGCCACGATGCGGCGCTCCCTCTCGACGGGTGGCGTGCCGATCGAGCCTCGCTTCCGGCACCCCCGGCCGGCCAAACCGGAGATCTTCGTGGTCGCGGACATCTCGGGTTCGGTGGCCAGCTTCGCTCGGTTCACCCTGCACCTGGTCTACGCGATCTCGTCGCAGTTCTCGAAGGTGCGCAGCTTCGTCTTCGTCGACGGCATCGACGAGGTGACCCGCTTCTTCGAGGGCGTGGTCGATCCCGCCGAGGCGGTGGCGCGCATCAATCTGGAGGCCGACGTGATCTGGGTGGACGGCCACTCCGACTACGGCCACGCCTTCACGGAGTTCCAGCGACGCTGGGGTGACCAGGTGACGTCGCGCTCGAGCGTCATGATCCTCGGCGACGCGCGCAACAACTACCACGCGTCGCAGTCCTGGGTGCTCGAGGACCTGCAGGCCCGGGCCCGTCGCGTCTACTGGTTGAATCCCGAGCCGCGCGACTACTGGGGATCGGGTGACTCGATCGTGGGGGAGTACGGCGCCCACTGTGACGACGTGGTGGAGTGCCGGACGCTCCGGCAGCTGGAACGGTTCGTCGGAAACCTGGCGTGACCGAGGCCCGTGCTCCGGAGGACGACGATCGCGGCCCCGCGGGAGTGCTGCGCCTGTTCCCGCCCGAGGCGGGCGCGTCGCGCATCGTGCTCGTGCGCCACGGGGAGGCCGAATGCAACGTCAGCCGCGTGGTGGGCGGACTGGCGGGCTGCAGCGGTCTGACCGATCTCGGCCGCCGGCAGGTGGCTGTCCTGGCGGACCGCCTCTACGAGAGCGGCGAGCTGCGTGAGGCTACGGCCCTCTACTCGTCCGTGCTGCCCCGCGCGGTGGAGACGGCCGAGCGGCTGCGGCCGGTGGTGGGTCCGGGCCCGAAGGCACTCGGTCCGGTGATCCAGCGCTGCGACCTCTGCGAGCTGCACCCCGGGCAGGCCGACGGTCTGACCTGGGACGAGGTGATCGCGGCGTTCGGTGTGCCCGACTGGGACGACGACCCGTCCCTTGCCATCGCCCCGGGCGGTGAGAGCTGGTCCGAATTCGTCGTCCGGGCGTCCGACGCGGTTCGAGCCGTGGTGGCGGAGCACCCGGGCGAGCTGGTCGTGGCAGCGGTGCATGCCGGCGTGATCGAGGCGTCCATGATCGCCTTCCTCGGGGTGAAGCCGGAGATCTACCGGCGGGGCTGGGTCCGTATCGTGCACGCCTCCATGACCGAGTGGGAGTGGGTGCCGGCCGAGGACCGCTGGATCCTGCTGCGCTTCAACGACTCGTGTGGGGTGCCGAGGTCCTAGCGGGCCCTTGTTTGGCCCCGCCATTCGGGGTTCCCCGGTGGGGCCCGTCGGACCCGATGTCGGGTTCCGCCCGTATAGGGCAGCTCCGGAGGGTCTCGGTCTGGCCGTATGTGCGGCGGCCCGGAGGTTGACCCCGATCCGTCTCTGGGAACTTCAGGGACCTCGTTTCCCCTGTATACGGCGTCTCGGGGTACTTCGTCCGCGGTCGTATATGGGCGGCGAAGGGGTCGTATGCAGTCGAAACGGATCTCGTCGGCTCGGCGTATACGCGCCGACCGGCACGAGGCGGCTCACCGGTCAGCTCGACGCCCGATGGGTCAGGGCTCGTGCAGATAGTCCTTGGCGAGTCGCTCGGGGGCGCTGGCGAGCCACGCGTCCTCGATGGCTTCTCGGAGCGGGAGTTTCCCGACGACCTTGAGCTGCACCAGAACGGCGGCGTACCCCTCGAAGTGCGGGATCGTGAAGAACCCCTTCGTGCCCGCGGCCAGCAGCGCCTCCTTGTCGGCCAGGTCCGAGGTGCGCAACGCAAGGATGGGGCCTTGCGGCGGGCGGGCATCGCCGAATCGCTTCAGGTCCGCCTTCGAGAACGGGCGTTCCCAGGCGAACGCCTTCCCGGAGACGAACCACGTGCGGTGTCCATGTCGCTCGCCTTCCGTCACCTCGGGCAATGCGGCAACCACGGTCGCGACGTCGCTCAGTGCCGCCATGCGGGCACGCTACCGCTAGCCTCCGCGTCCGTGGAGCCGGGACGGACGCTGCGCCTGTGACCGGCAGCGCGGGGTTGGACAGGCGGAGAGCGGGGTGGCTGCGCGAGCGCCTGGCGCCCAGC
Source organism: uncultured Acidimicrobiaceae bacterium (assembly GCA_963788585.1). Classification (GTDB taxonomy): domain Bacteria; phylum Actinomycetota; class Acidimicrobiia; order Acidimicrobiales; family RAAP-2; genus Bog-473. Next base: position 138,876 of record CAWBHA010000005.1, on the reverse strand, counting down.
GTCGAGGCACGCGACGTGCCGGCGCTCGCGGCCCTGGTGGCCAGGGGCGGCGACGTCCAGGTCGAGGTCCTGGGATCGCTCGCTCTCGGCGACGCCAGGCCGCTGCCGCGTCGGGCCATTTTTCGGATCGCCTCGCTGACCGAGCCCATTACGGCCGCGGGCGCCATGATCCTGATCGACGACGGAGTCGTCGCACTCAACGATCCGGTCCAGCGGTTCATCCCCGAGTTGGCCGATCGCCGGGTTCTGCGGGGTCTGGAGGCCGGTCTCGACGACACGACCCCGGCCGAGCGGTCCATCACCGTCGAGGACCTCCTGACCTTTCGCCTGGGCTTCGGCGCCATCATGGCGCTGCCGGGCACCTATCCCATCCAGGATGCCGAGTCCGAACTCGGACTGCGAACGTTGGGTCCGCCCTGGACCCATCGCCACCGTTTGGCTCTGACGAGTGGATTGCGCTCTTCGCGACGCTGCCGTTGCTCCACCAACCCGGGGCTGATTGGCGCTACAACACGGGCGCGCAGGTGTTGGGGATCCTCCTCGAGCGGGCCAGTGGGCAGCCGCTCGAGCTCTTCCTGCGCGAGCGGCTGTTCGAACCCCTCGGAATGACCGACACCTCGTTCAGCGTCCCGGTCGAGAAGGTAGACCGCTTCACCACGGCCTACATGCCCGAGGCCGAGAGCGGCACCCTCGGCCTGCTCGATCCACCGACGGGCGGATGGTGGAACGACCCACCTGCGATGGCAAACGGGGCGGGGATGCTCGTCTCGACGCTCGACGACTTCTGGGCCTTCGTCTCCATGCTGGTGGCCGGAGGCAGTCACGAGGGAGCGCAGTTGCTCTCGCCGCAATCGGTCGCCGCAATGAAGGTGGACCACCTGACGGCGCACCAACGTGCATCCGGATCCCTCTTCCTGGGGGGCCAGGGTGGAGGGTGGGGGTACGGCATGGCTGCGCCAGGACCGCTGGTCGGCGAGCCGCCCGTACCGTGGGGCTACGGCTGGAACGGTGGCACGGGAACGGTCTGGACCAGCGACCCGGTGCGCGGCCTCACCGGGATCCTGCTGACCACGCGGGCGATGACGTCGCCGGAACCCCCTCCACTCTTCACGACCTTCTGGCAAACGGCTTACGCCGCCATGGCGGGGTGAGCCGGGCGGACTTTCAACGGCCCAGCTACGCTGAGCGCTCCGGCGGAGAAGGGGACGGAGCGATGTACGAGAAGGTCGTGGTTGGCACAGACGGCTCTCCCACCGCCGACAGGGCGGTGCAGGCAGCCGCGGACCTGGCCCGCTCGTGGGGTTCCGAGTTGCATGTCGTGACGGCGGTGCGTGCGCCGCGGCCTGGCATGGCGTCGGCCTCGGGCGCGCCCCTCATCGACTCGGGGGCGGGTCAGGCTCTCGTGGAGGAGGCGGCACAGCAGGTCGGTGAGCGGGCCATCGAGGTCTTCGGGTCCGACCTCAAGCTCGTGGAGGCGCACGCCTCGGCAGGCCCCGCCGACGACGTCATCCTCAACACGGCAGCAGATGTGGGGGCCGATCTCATCGTCGTCGGGAGCAAGGGAATGCGTGGTGCCCGTCGCTATCTCGGCAGCGTCCCGAACTCCGTGGCCCACGGGGCCCACTGCGCGGTGTTGGTGGTCAAGACGGATTGAGCCGTCGCGCCGGGCCGCAATCTGCCGGCGCCACTCAGCAGCATCGATGAAACACTTCCGGCGTTCCGCGCGTGGCGCGCGGCCGCGTCATCTTCGAAAGCGAGCTCATGCGAGAGAACTACTTCGGCGAACGGATCGCCAAGACCTACGACTCGGATTCGCTCGACATGTTCGCGCCGGCAGTGGTCGGCGCAACGGTAGAGTTTCTCGCCTCCCTTGCGGGAGACGGACGGGCACTGGAATTCGCCATCGGGACGGGACGCATCGCCGTGCCCCTGTTTCAACGAGGGGTACCCGTGTGCGGGATCGACCTCTCGCCGGACATGGTGGCGCAGCTGCGGGCCAAGGAGGGTGGGGAATCCATCGATGTGGCCATCGGCGACTTCACCTCGACCAGGGTGGACGGAGGCTTTCGGCTCGTCTATCTGGTGTACAACACGATTGGGAACGTGACCACTCAGGACGCCCAGGTGGAGTGCTTTTGCAACGCGGCAGCACACCTCGAGCCGGGCGGGTTTTTCGTGATTGAGGTCCAAGTGCCACCACTGCGGCGCCTGCCCCCAGGTGAGACCACGCGGGTGTTCACCTTCCTGCCGAATCGGATCGGCTTCGACACGCTCGACGTGGCGCAACAGCTCGGTGTTTCACACCACTATTGGTTCAGCGAGGGTCGAGCCGAGACCTTCGTGACGCCGTTCCGCTTCGTCTGGCCGGCCGAGTTGGACCTAATGGCGCGCCTCGCCGGTCTTCGGTTGCGTGAGCGTTGGGCCGACTGGGGACGGGAGGCCTTCACCAGCGAGAGCGCCAAGCACGTATCGGTCTGGGAGAAGCCCGTCGGGGACTGAACCCCTCGACAGCGCGTCCAAACGGGAGCTACCGGGCGGCTCCCGGGCGTGGGACCGCGGCGACGACGACGGCGAGGGCTGCGACGACGGCCGCCATCAGTCCTCGTCGCCAGAGCGCGCGTAACACCGCACTGTGCAATTTCATCTCGGAGTCCCCTCACGGACGATGTTGCCGTTCACCACGTCCGAACCCACCCTAGCGGTCCACGTCGGACGGCTCATGGGCCGAAAGCACCATTCGGATAGTCTGCGGCGGTGGGCGAGCTCGGCCCCTGGAAGCCCTTGTCGCCCGATGGCGTCGAGGCAGTGCTTTCCGACGCCAGCTTCGCGTGGTGGCTCGGCGGCGGTTGGTCGCTCGACCTCCTGATCGGGGCGCAGACTCGCGAGCACCACGACACCGACGTGGTGGTTCTGCGCCCGGATCTCGCACAGGTCCGGGCGCACTTCGCCGCGTGGGACCTCCATGTCGCGGACCCGCCCGGGACGGGAGTCCTGCGACCCTGGTCTCCGGGCGCGCCGCTAAGGGCGGACCTACATGACGTGTGGTGCCGGCGCGGCGCGAGTGAGCCCTGGTGTCTCCAGGTGATGGTGGACGACGTGGACGGAAGCGAGTGGGTGTACCGGAGGGATCGTCGGATCAGGCGGCCGGTCGCCGGCCTGAGCGGGAGGGCGTCCCGAAGCGGCCGTTCGGCGCTCGCCCCTGAGATCCAGCTTCTGTACAAGAGCACGAGTCTTCGTGAGAAGGACCAGGTCGATTTCGACCGCGTCGTGCCGTTTCTCATGGCGGAAGAACGAGACTGGTTGTCTTCGGCGCTCGCGCTCTCATCGCCCGGGCACATGTGGCTCGAGCGCCTCGCCGACGGTCCAGCCGGGTCGTAGGACGAGGGCGGCCGAATCCAATGCTCCTTATCTTGGTTACCGGGCTGCAGGCGACTGGAAAGTCGACCATGGGACAAGTCGCCGCCGACGAGCTCGGTGTACCGATGCTCTCCCACGACTGGGCGATGAGTGGACTTCGGCCGTTTCCGGAGATCCAGCACGCGCTCGATACGATGGATCCCCCGGGCCATCGCGCGGTCGGATGGTCACTCCTCTGGGCGTTGGCGCGATCCCATTTGCGGACAGGCTCTTCTGTCGTGCTCGACGGCGTGGCACGGGAGCGTGAGACCGAAGCGACTCGTCGGCTGGCGCAAGAAGAGCATGCCAACAGCCTCGTCGTCATGACGACGTGTGGCGACGAGGCGCTGCACCGTGCCCGGGTCGAGGGGCGCGACCGGCATATTCCCAACTGGTACGAGCTCGATTGGGGTCATGTGGAACGGGCACGTGCGTCATGGCTCCCGCCGCCCGGCGTCGACCTGGTCCTCGACGCCACGGACTCCCTGAGTGCCAACGCCGACCTGCTGCGTCGGAAGGTGGTTTCGGCGACCCTCTGACGCCCGACCGGGATGGGCGTGGCAGGCTCTGGGGAGTGTTCGAACGGTTGTCGGACCGATCCCGCCGCGTCCTCGTGCTGGCCCAGCAGGAGTCCCGTCTCCTCGGGCACACCTCCATTGGTGCTGAGCACATCCTCCTGGGGCTCGCCGCCGAAGAGCATGGTGTGGCCGGCCGCGTCTTGGCATCGACGGGTATCGAGGTCGCTCGCGCACGCAAGGTGCTCGAGCGCCTCGTCGGACCTCGCACCCCAGGGTCGTCACCGAGCTCGCCCCCGTTCACGCCGGCGGCAAAGCAGGCCTTGGAGCGAGCGCTACGCGTTGCCGTCGCTCGGCACTCGCCGGAAATCGGCACTGAGCACCTGCTTTTGGGCGTCATCACGCCAGAGGATGGATTGGTCGCCTCCATGCTGGGGGAGTTGGGGACCCAAGGCGAGCACGTTCGCCAGCGGCTCGAGAACGTCATGGCCGGGCGTGATCCCGCCTGGGACGGGGCGATCGAGCGCTTCTTCGCCTTCCTGAGCGCACGTGACTGGGCAGCGCTTTCGGGAGTGTTGGCGCCCGACGTGGTGCGCGTGGGCCCGCTCGCTGACGAGGTTTCGGGACGTCAGGCATACGTCGCCCTGCTCGCCCGCTCCGTTCCCGAGCAGTACGCGAACGATGTGCATCGGATCACCTACGCGGTCGGTGGGCGCTCGGGCTTCGCGCGGGTGACCGAGCATCTCGGTTATCCAGACCTCGAATTGCATCTGGAGGAGGCCTACGCCTTCGACCTCGATGAGACCGGACTCCTCGAGCGCATCGAGGTGTTCTGGCAGACACCGCGGCTTGACCACGATGTCGGCCCGGACGCCGGCGCTCGGACCTAGCCGGAGCCCGGTTGTTCCGCCGACGCGCCGAGCCCGATCAGCCCGCCCGGGGTCGGCCGGAACCCAGACGCACCGAGGTAGAAGTCCTCGAGCTCCTCCCCGAAGTCGACGTGGACCCATTCGCACTTTGCGCGCCGGCATTCGGTCACGGCCATCGCCAGCAGCCCCTTCCCGATCCCGGCTCGGCGACGCTCCCCTGCGACCAACGTGTCGACGACGAACGCGTGTAGACCTCCGTCCCAGGCGACGTTGACGAAGCCGACGAGCCGCTCGTCGTCGTACGCACACACCCACCCGAGGCTGTGGCGTTGGACCTGGCTCCGCCAGTCGATGTCGAGCGCGGCATGACCGAAGCCCTCCGCGTGCAGCAGATTGACGTCGGCGTTGGCGAAGGGCGCCCGCCACTCGTAGCGGACGGCGGAGGCTGGGCGGGAGGCAGCGCTAGCAGGCGTAGTCGTCGTCGTAGTCGCCGGAGCTCCCGGGCACCGGGCCACTGAAGTACTGGACGAGCTCGAGTGGCCCACTCGGGAGCTGCGCGCCCTGTCCCTGCCAGCGGGAGATGTCCCCGCACGAGCCTGGGCCACTCGGGGAGCTGAGGTAGTCAGCCATCCAATAGGGAACGTCGGGCTGGTAGTCACCCACGATGCTGTTCCACACGCCGGGGCTGGCATAGATCCCGACGTCGGCCACACCCTCGGTCTCGTGCAGCGCGTTCAGGGCGCCCTGGACGAATTGCATGTTTTCGGTCAGGTTGCTCGACCAGCCGGCGTCGGCAGTCTCGACGTCGAGCCACCAGGGCACCCCGGCGTTGACGCCGGCGTTTGCCGCGTCCTGGTAGGCCTGAATGCCGGCTGTGTAGCCGGCATTGCACGAGGTGTCGCCGTTGCAACCCGGCTCGTTCGTCGACGACGTGTCGTATGTCAAGTACGTGTAGAGGTTCAGCCCGCCGCCGGCCCAGGCCGCCTCTTCTGCGAGACAAGGGTTCAGGTTCTCGCTGCCCGGCGTGCCGTTGTACGAGCTGCCGTCCACCTGGACAATGCCGATCTGGTGATCGCCGGACGGCAGGCTATTGCACTGATAGACGCTGACGTCGTAGCCGTAGGACCCAGACGGGTATGTGCCGCCGACGAAGGAGCCGTTGCCGGGTGCCTCCGCCATGCCCACGATGGGTCTGAAGAGGTTCGGGGGCGCGGAGCCGTAATAGCTGGCCTGGCCGAAATTGGAGACCAGCCCCGCGCTGTCCGTGAACCAATAGCCGCTGAAGTTCGAGGTGGCCGCCGCCGCCACGATCGGGTTCTTGATCGGCACGCCTCCGAGCGATCCATAGAAGGGGGCCGACCCGAAGGCGAACATGCCGCCGTCGGACGCGACCAAGAAATAGCCCGCGCCGCCTGGGCCGGCCAACATTCCGACGACGGGCTTGTTCAACACCAGGCTGCCGGTGCTGCCGTAGAAGGCGGCGTCCCCGAAGGCGAAGATCCCACCGTCGGACGCCACGAGCCAGTAGCCCTTCCCGTCGGGCGTGGCGGCCATACCGACCACCGGCTGGTTGAGCCGCATGCTGCCCGTACTTCCGTAGAACTGGGCGTCGCCGTAGCTGAAGATCCCACCGTCGGAGGCCACGAGCCAATAGCCGTCGCCGTCGGGGGTCACCGCCATTCCCACGACCGGCTTGTTGAGGGCGATGCTGCCGGTGCTGCCGTAGAACTTCGCGTCGCCGTAGCTGAATATGCCGCCGTCGGAGGCCACGAGCCAGTAGCCCAGACCGTCGTGGGTGGCGGCCATCCCCACGACCGGTTTGTTGAGAACCATGCCGCCTGTCGAGCCGTAGAAGGACGCGCCCCCAAAGGAGAAGATCCCCCCGTCGGAGGCCACCAACCAATAGGCCGACGGCGTCGACGCGGCTGCGGCGCCGGCGCGCGCGGGTGCTCCGGCGGGCAGCGCCTCCGTGATGACGGCAGCCAGCAGGGGCAGTGCTGTCACCAGCACGGCGAGGACGAGACGACGGATCAACTTCTGAGGAACTCCGCTACCTGGAAGGCCAGGTCGAGCGACTGGCGCGCGTTCAGGCGGGGGTCGCAGGTCGTCGTGTAGCGGGCGTCGAGGTCGCCCTCGAGGATCTCCTCGGCTCCGCCCAGGCACTCGGTGACGTCGTCTCCGGTGAGCTCGACGTGGAGCCCACCCGGCCATGTCCCCTCGCCCCGGTGCACCGCGAAGAAGGAGCGCAGCTCGGCGAGGATGTCGACGAAGCGGCGAGTCTTGCGTCCCCCCTCGCTGGTGAACGTGTTGCCGTGCATGGGGTCACAGGTCCAGACGACGGGGTGACCCTCGGCCTCGACGGCACGCACGAGAGGTGGCAGGAGGTCCTCGATCGCGCCCGCCCCGAGCCTCGTGATGAGGGTCATGCGGCCGGAAACCCGGTCGGGGTTCAGACGTTCGCAGATCGCCACGACCTCGGCGGGTGAGCAACCGGGTCCCACCTTGGCCCCCACCGGGTTGTCGATCCCGGAGAGGAACTCGAGATGGGCGCCGTCGAGCTGGCGCGTCCGGTCACCGACCCAGACCATGTGCGCCGAACAGTCGTACCAGTCACCGGTGATGGAGTCCTGCCGGGTCAGGCACTCCTCGTACGGCAGGATCAGGGCCTCGTGACTGGTCCAGAAGTCGACCTGGTGCAGGCCCTCCTCGGCGCCGAGGTCGATGCCGCAGGCCGCCATGAACCGCAGGGCGCGGTCGATCTCCGACGCGATGCGCTCGTAGCGCCGCCCCTCGGCAGACGTCGCCACGAACTGCTGGTTCCACAGATGTGCCTGCGAGAGGTCGGCGAAGCCACCCTTGGTGAACGCGCGCAGCAGGTTGAGCGTCGAGGCCGATTGGTGGTACGCCGCCACGAGGCGTTCGGGGTCCGGCATCCTGGCGTCGGCGTCGAAGGTCTCGTCGTTCACCATGTGTCCCCGGAAGGACTGCAATTCGACGTCACCGACCCGCTCGGTGTCCGCCGTCCTCGGCTTGGCGAACTGGCCCGCGATGCGGCCGACCTTCACCACCGGAACACCGGCGGCGTAGGTGAGGGCGACCGCCATCTGGAGGATGATCTTGAGCTTGTCCCGGATCGAATCCGCGGAGAAGTCGGCGAAGGACTCCGCGCAGTCACCGGCCTGGAGCAGAAACGCGTTCCCCTCAGCGACCTTGCCGAGGTCGCTGGTCAGATGACGGGCCTCACCCGCGAACACGAGCGGGGGGAGCGTCGCCAGGCGCGCCTCGGCCTTCTTCAGTGCATCCGCGTCCGGCCAGTCCGGCTGTTGGGCCGCCGGGAACTGCCGCCAGGACGCGGCGCTCCAAAGGGAGGTCTCGGGCCGGCTCGTCACCGCAACAGGTTAACGCCGTAGGATCGCTGCCAATGGCCTCCTTCCGATTCGCCCTGCAGGCCTCGCGTACGCCATCCCCTTCTTCCTGGCGTGACCTGGCGCGTAAGGCCGAGGACCTCGGCTATTCGACTCTCTACGTGCCCGACCATTTGGACGACCAGTGGGCCCCCATGATCGCCCTCGCGGTCGCCGCGGAGGCCACGACGACGCTGCGGGTCGGGACCCTCGTGCTCGACAACGACTTCCGCCACCCGGTGCTCTTGGCCAAGGAAGCCGCCACGCTCGACGTCATGGCGGACGGTCGCTTCGAGTTCGGCATCGGCGCGGGCTGGATGACGACGGACTACGAGCAGTCGGGCATCCCGATGGAGTCGCCCTCGGTACGGATCGACCGTCTCGCCGAGAGCCTGGAGATCATGCGGGCGATGTGGCAGACGGGGAGCGCGACCTTTTCCGGCACGCACTACGAGGTGAGGGAGGCGAGCGGAGCGCCTGCTCCTGTGACACCCGGCGGCCCGCCACTCGTCATCGGAGGCGGCAGCAAGCGCATCCTCTCGCTGGCCGGCCGGTACGCCGACGTTGCGAGCGTCGTGCCGAGCTTGGCCGCCGGCCACATCGGCCCCGAGGTGGCAGCCGAGGCCGTGGTGGAGAAGTACGCCCAACGCGTACGGTGGGTGCGCGAGGCAGCGGGCGACCACGCCGCCGATCTCGAATTGCAGTGTTGGACCGTCTCCGTCCAGGTCGTCCCGAACGCGGCAGAGGTGATCGAGGCGATGGCTTCGCTCTTCGCGCTGACGCCGGACCAACTACGCGCGGCGCCGCTCGCGCTGATCGGCACCACGTCCGAGATTGCCGAGACCCTGCGCAAGCGCCGGGAGGAACTCGGCTTCAGCTACATCGTCGTGCACGAGACGGAGATGGAAGCGTTGGCGCCGGTGATCGCTGAACTTGCCGGGACCTGAGCGACCCGCCCGTCCGGCCCGCATCGGGATCATGGGTGGGACATTCGACCCGCCCCACGTCGGGCACGTTGCCGCGGCGCGTGCCGCCATCGACGGGCTCGGCCTGGACCGCCTGCTTCTCGTCGTGGCCAACGACCCCTGGCAGAAGTCCGGCCAGCGCGAGGTCTCGACCGCCGAGGACCGCTACGCCCTGACCGAGGCCCTCGCCCGAGCCGTTCCCGGGGCGGAGGCGAGCCGTCTGGAGATCGACCGCGGCGGTCCGAGCTACTCGGTCGAGACGGTGGAGGAGCTCTTGGCCGGGGCCAGGGCGGGGGGCCTTCCGGTCGAATTGTTCCTGGTCATCGGGGCTGACCTGGTGCCCGAGCTCGAGTCCTGGCACCGTTCGGCGGACCTGCGGCGTCTCGTCACGCTCGCGGTGGTGTCGCGCCCCACCGGAACCGCCCCGGTCGCCCCGCCGGGATGGCGGGTGGCGTGGGTAGACGGACCGCAGGTAGCCGTGTCCAGCTCAGAGGTGCGCGAACGGCTGGCGACAGGCGTCCCGGTGGACGACGTGGTGCCCGAGGAAGTGGTCCATTGCATTCGCCGCCGCGCTCTGTACGCTGTCCCCTAGATGAGCGCCATGCCGGCCGGGTGGACGGAGCTGTCGGACCCTCCTCACGTGGGTGCGTCCCCTGCCCATGCGCAACGACGCGCCGACCGACGGGCGCAGCTGAAGTTGGAGCGCCGGGTGCGGCGGGTGTGGACGATCATCGCCTGTTCCATCCTGGCGGCCGCCTTCGGCATCACCGTGGGTATTCTGGACGTGCTCCATTGACCCGAGGGTTGGACGTACTGGTCCAGCTCCCGCCGGCCGTGGCGACGGCCGCCCAGTCGGCCGATGCCAAGCTCGGGCGCGACACCGTCGTGCTTGCCATGGCTGAATTGTTCGGCGTCGTCGATGCCTTCGTCATCACGAGCGCGCAGAACACGCGCCACGTGCGCACGTTGGTCGAGGAGATCGAACGAGGCGTCAAGGAGGCGCACGGCGTCGCCCCGGTGCGGATCGAGGGATTGCAGGACGCGACATGGGTCCTGATGGACTACGGCGACTTCATCGCACATGTCTTCCTCCAAGAGACGCGGGACTACTACGACCTCGAGCATCTGTGGTCGGGTGCGCCCCGCGTGCGGTGGCGCGACGAGGTCGAGCACGCAGGCTGAGCCGGCCCGTCGCACGGCACCGGCTCAGGGTGCAGTGCCGAGGAACTGGAGCAGATAGACCGGTCCGGTCACGAGCGAGCCGTTGGAGATCGGGACGGCCGCGCGCTGGCCATCGATCTCGAAGACGACACCGGTGCTCAGGCCCGTCTCGGCCGTCACGGTTGCGACGATCTGCCCCACCGCCAACTCTGTGCTGGTTCCCGTGATCTCGCCGAAGGCGCTGTTCATGTTGACCGTCACGATGTTGCCCTGCTGCGTGGCGGCCAGGACCGAGACGTTGGACGGGATCGCCGTGAAGATGCCGCTGAAGGACTCGGTCTTGGTCGGCCCGGCAAGCAGCGCGGTGACGATGGACGTGAGTGGGGCAGGAGACGCGACAAACCGTGTTTCGTCCACGAGCTGGCTGGCCGAGTTCAAGAAGTACACCCGCACCCCGACCAGCGACGAGGGCTTGGGCTGCGTCGTCGTCGTGGTCGGCAGGTGGGGGTCCATCAAGTCGAACGGCACCTTGGACGGCGCGATGGTGCTCGGCGCGCCCTGAGTCGGGATGGCGCACCCCGCTGTGGCAAGTGCCACGAGGAGCACGGCGACAGGCGCGAGTCGGCGCAGCTGCGTCACGAGTGCACCGCCCCGTCGGCGCGACCCTCCACACCCGAGCCGTAACCCTCGTCCTCCTCCTCGTCCTCACCGTCCCTGTCTGCGACCACGGGAAACGACAGGACGAAGCGCGCGCCGCCGTCGGGCGACGACTCGACGCGCACGGTCCCGCGCATGACGCGCACGTGTTCGGCCACCAAGGCCAGGCCTAGCCCGGTGCCCGTTCCGGTGCCGCGCCGCCCCGCAGCCGAACCGCGATAGAAGCGCTCGAATACCTTGGTCCGCTCCTCGGGGTCGATGCCCGGACCGGCGTCGTCGACCGTGATCTCGACCTCGTCGTGCGAGGGCCCCGGCGTGACGGCGATTTCAGTGACGCCGCCCCCGTAGTGCGCCGCGTTCTCCATCAGGTTGACCATGACCCGCTCGAACCGGCGTTTGTCGACGCCCACCCGCCAGCCACGGACCTCCGGGTCGACCCGGACCCCGGGGGGCCCTCCGTTGCTCCGGCCGACGGCGCCGTCGCCGTCGCCGGCGCCGTCGCCGTCGCCGTCGCCGCCAGAGGGAGCAACGGCGACCTGGTCCAGGCCGGGATCCATGTGCCCGAAGCCGGCCACGACTGATCGCTGTACCAGCTCGGAGACGTTCACCTCCTCCATGAAGACGTCGGTCGAGCCCGCATCGGCCCGTGACATCTCCAGGAGGTCGCTCACCATGCGCTGGAAGCGTCGCAGGTCCGCGCTGAGGAGGAGCAGCGCCCGCTGCGAGCGGCCGGGCAGCTTGTCGCGGTCGGTCTCCAGCACTTCGACGGCGGCGGCCAGTGTCGTTAACGGGGATCGCAACTCGTGGCTCACGTCGGAGTTGAACTGCGCCTCGCGCTCGATGCGTTCCTGGAGCTGGTCGACCATTGCGTTGAACGAATGGGTCAGCCCCTCGAGGTCAGGATCGGCAGCCGTGGAGTCGAGACGGGTGTCGAGGTCCCCGCCGGCGATGGCGCCCGCGGCTCGCGAGACATCGGCCAGCGGGCGCAGCGAGCGCACGCTGGCGAAGCGGCCCAATGCAGTGCCCAGGACGGTGGTCACGACGCCGGCACCGAACAGGGTCAACCCGAGCACCCGGAGCGTGTGGTCGAGGTCCGAGAGGTCGAACACCTCGAAGTAGTAGGCGTCGACGGAGCGGACCGGGACACCGACGACGATCTCCGACGTGCCCTGAGCGTCGCGATAGGTCTGTGTCGCCGCGAGGCCCGAGAGCACCTCCTTGCGCAACTCGTTGGGGATGGAGGAGGCGTTCACGGACAACCCCGACGTGTAGACCTTGGAGCGGCGGTAGAGCACCGAGTGCGCGTCCGATCCGGCGTCGATCGAGGCGAGCAGGGTCACGTACTGCGGGCCGGGGTTCGCGTCGCCCGATTGCAGCGTGGTGCGGATCAGGAGTGCGTTGTTGAAGGCCTGGTGTTGCGCGGCCGATTCGCGTCCGGCCAGGAGGAAGTGGCGGACGGTGAAGTAGGACAGCCCGCCCATGAGGATGGACAGGAGCAGCGCTCCGAGGCCGAAGACGGCGGTGATCCGGGCGCCGATGCCCAGCCTCACGTCAGCTCCTCACGCGGAGGACAAGGGGCACCGGGACCTCAGGGCCGCACGTGCCCCACGTCAGGGCACCAACTTGTAGCCCATGCCCCGCACCGTGAGGATGTGTTGGGGCACCGCCGGATCCGCCTCGACCTTCGTGCGCAGCCGTCGGATGTGCACGTCGACGAGGCGGCCGTCGCCGAAGTAGTCGTAGCCCCACACCCGGTCGAGTAACTGCTCGCGGCTCAACACCTTGTTGGGGCTTGCCGCGAGCTCGCACAGGAGGCGGAATTCCGTCCTGGTGCAGTGCACCTCGTCGCCGTTGAGGCGACGCAGCACGCCTTGCTCGGGAAGGAGCTGCAGGTCGCCGAAGGTGATCGCGCCCGGGTCCTCCTCGGCCGGACGAGCGCGTCGCAACAGGGCGCGGATGCGCGCCGCCAGCTCCTTGGCCACGAAGGGCTTCGTGACGTAGTCATCCGCCCCTGCCTCCAACCCGGCCACGACGTCGTGGGTATCCGAACGGGCCGTCACGATGATGATCGGCACCGCGCTGCTGCGCCGCAGCGCCCGGCAGCACTCGAAGCCGTCCATGCCCGGCAGCATGAGGTCGATCAAGGCAACGTCGGTCGGGGCCTCGGCGAACAGGTCGAGGCCCTCTTCGCCGCTCGCGGCATCCCGGACCTCGTAGCCCTCGCCCTCCAGGGCGAGCCGCATGGAGGACCTGATGCGTTCGTCGTCCTCGACGACCAGGATGCGTCCGCTCATCAACCTCTATTTCAGCTGATCCAGATCTGCGTCGGCCAGACCGACCCTCCGATCATGCCGTACGCGGGAGTGCCCTGTGGCGTGGACGGGTTGTTGAAGTTCTGGACGTCGGGAGCGCCGATGACCGACCAGACCGCCCGGTCGGTCCACAAGTAGGGCAGGTCCAGGGCCAACCGCTTGTTCACGGTCTTGTAGGACGCCTCTCGGACGGCGGTCTCGGTGCTCTGGCGGCCGGCGAGCAGCGCCTTCTCGATCGTGGGGTCCGCGTTGCGGGCCATGTTGATCGACAGCGAGCCCGCGCTCACCGTGGTCGTGCTCCAGAAGATGTAGTTCAGGTCCGGATCCACCGCCCCGAATTGGCGCCAGGCCAGGGCCTGGTACTTGCCGGCCAGGGCGTTGTTGATGATGTCGTTCTGCTCCACGATCGTGTTTTTCACCTGAAAGCCGACCGCCTGCCACGCCTGCTGGAGGTACTCCTGAGACCGAATGGCCGCCGGTGAGTTGGTCGTCCCGTAGGAGAAGGAGATCGGCCCGCCGTTCTGCTGCGCCGCCGCCTTGACCAGTTTGGAGGCCTGCGACGGGTTGTAGCGCGGGTAAGAGGTCGAGGAGTAGTAAGGGGAGCCGGGGATGAACAGCCCGTTGCTCACCGGGAGGACGCCCTCGTCGATGACCTTGGCGTACTGATTGCGGTTGATCGCCATAGCGGCGGCGAGGCGGAGGTTCGCGTTGTTGAACGGCTTGGCCAGGCAGTTGAGCTGGACGCAGTTCATGTCGGGCTCGCCGGCCACGTGGCTGCTGTCGTCGATGTAGGACCAGTTCCGGTTGCCCCGGAACTGGGTGATGATCTGGGGCGTGTCGGTGATCATCAGGTCGATCGTGCCCGACTTGAGCGCTTCCGCCCGGGCCTCCTCGTCGGGGATCGGCTTGTAGGTGATCTGGGAGAGGTAGGGCAGGCCCTTGCGCCAGTAGTTCGGGTTGGCCGTGGCGGTGAAGTGGTCGTTCGGGATCCATTCCTTGAAGACGAAGGGCCCGGTGCCCACCGGATTCGTGGTGCCGTTCGGGTTCGAGAGCATGGAAGGCGCCACCACGTAGGCGATCTGCCCCCCGATGCCGCCGGCCAGGTAGAAGGGGAAGGGCACCCAGGGCAATTTGAACGTGATGGCCGCGGCCAGCGGCCCGGTCTGGGTGATCGAGACGAGGGTGGGACTGATGATGACGCCGGTCAGCAGGGACTTGGCCTGAGCCTCGAGGTTGGTCACCAGGGCGGCGCCGTTGCACGGCGTGCCGTCGTGGAACGTGAGGTTGGGCCGCAGGGTGATGGTCCAGGACGTGTAGCTCGAGTTGGGCACGACCGACTCGGCCAGATACGGCGCCCAGTCGCCGCTGGCCGTGATGATCGTCAGTGGGTCGAAGACCGTGCGCGCGTACATGACGCCTACCTCGTCGAAGCGGGCCTGCGTGGGGTCGAAGCCCGACTCTTCGGCGTCCACCCCGAAGACCAGCGAGCCGCCCTTCTTGGGCGTCTTCGTCGAGACCCCGTTGCGACCGGGACCGTTCGTGATCGCGCCAGCCACGTCTTCCCAGCCCAAACCCATGGCGGAAGCGCCCGCGAAACCCGCTGCTGCCGCCGCGCCCCGGCCAGCAGCGATCGACGATCGAATCTCGAGACCATCGGTCCTCCATTTCCCCGAACCCAGCGGACCCCCCGAAGGTTCGCGAGCGACAGTAGTGCCCTAAGTGCTCGCGGTGGGGGCGATACCGTTGGTTTCGTGCATCCCAACTGGGATCTACCGGGGTTTTCGGCGTGGCTCAACGGTCGTTCGGCCGCAACCCGCAAGGCATACGTCAGCGACGTCTCGGCCTTCGCCGAGTGGATGTCCCGCAGCGACGTCCTCGCGCCCGACGGCGTCGACCGCCTGCACCTCCGGCGATACCTGGCGTCGCTCGGAACGAGGAAGCTCGCCCGCGCCACCATTGCCCGCAAGGCCGCCTCACTGCGCTGCTACTTCGCCTGGCTGACTCGGCAGGGTCGCCTCCCGGCCGATCCGGCTCGTTCGCTGCGCGCGCCCTCGGGCGGCGGCCGCCTGCCCCGGGTGCTCTCCAGTGGGGAAGTCAGCTCTCTGCTCGACGTAGGGGCGCAGGATGCCCTCGACCGGCGCGACCTGGCCGTGCTCGAGCTCCTCTACGCCGCCGGGTTGCGCGTCTCGGAGCTTTGCGGCCTCGATCGGGGGGACGTCGACCTGCGCGGCCGGACGGTGACCGTGCTCGGCAAGGGCGCCAAGCAGCGCCGGGTACCCATCCACGACGCCGCCGTGGCGACGCTGGCCGACTGGTTCGCACACGGGCGGGAGCAGATGGAGGGACCATCGGAGGCCGCGTTCGTGAACCGACGCGGATCGCGCCTCGGACCCAGAGACGTACGACGCATCCTGGACCGCCGCGCCGCGTCGCCCACGCACCCTCATGCGCTGCGCCATACGTACGCCACCCACCTCCTCGACGGCGGGGCCGACCTGCGGGTGGTCCAGGAACTGTTGGGGCACGCCAGCCTGGCGACGACCCAGGTCTACACGCACGTCAGCAAGGAACGCCTGCGGTCGGTCTACGGGGACACCCACCCGAGGGCCTGAGGCCCCGCTGAGCGGCACACGCCGAGCGGCTAGCATGGTTCGGCCCACCAGGGAGGTGGGTGGCAACACTGACCGACATCACCTGGTGCGATCCACGGTCGCCGCCTCCGAGGCGGCGCTGCGCCAGGGGAGCAACCGACTGGAGGAACATCTCTATGGCCGTCGTTTCCATGCGACAGCTCCTGGAGGCCGGAGTCCATTTCGGCCATCAGACGCGGCGATGGAACCCGAAGATGAAGCGCTTCATCCTGGGTGAGCGCAACGGGATCTATCTCATCGACCTGCGCAAGACCCTGAGCGGGGTCGAGTCCGCCTACTCCTTCGTCCGGGATCTCGTCGCGGACGGCGGCACGATCATGTTCGTGGGGACCAAGAAACAGACGCAGGGACCCGTGGCCGAGTACGCCGAGGCGTGCGGGATGCCTTACGTCAACCAGCGCTGGCTCGGCGGCATGCTGACGAACTTCGCCACGGTCTCGGGGCGGGTCAAGCGCATGCAAGAGCTGCGGGCCATGCAGGCGGCCGGTGACTTCGACGGCATGCCGAAGCGGGAAGCGTTGCAGCACACCCGCGAGCTCGAGAAGCTGAGTCGCAACCTGGGCGGGATCGCCCACCTGGACCGGCTCCCCAATGCCGTCTTCGTCATCGACACGAAGAAGGAGCACATCGCCGTCACCGAGGCGCGCAAGCTCGGTCTCCCCGTGGTCGCGGTCGTCGACACCAACTGCGACCCCGACGTCATCGACTACGTGATCCCGGGGAACGACGACGCGATCCGCTCCGGCTCGCTCATGTGCCGGGTCATTGCCGACGCAGTCGTCGAGGGGCGCTTCGTCTCCGAGCATCGGCGGCAGATGACGCCGGCCGCGCCGGCCGAGGAGGGCGGCAGCTCGCCGGCACCCCGACCGCGTCGCGTGCACACCCCGCCAGAACCGGTGGAGGTGGCCTGACCGTGGCGAACTACACCGCCAAGGACGTCGCCGAGCTACGCCGGATCACCGGTGCGGGGATGCTCGACTGCAGGAACGCGCTGGAAGAGGCGGGTGGCGACATCGAGAAGGCCGCCCAGATCCTCCGGGAGAAGGGCATGGCGGGTGCGGCCAAGCGGACCGACCGCGAGGCGTCGGAGGGCGCCGTCGCCGTCGCCCGTTCGGGTGATGCGGCCGCCGTGGTCGAACTCCGCTGTGAGACCGACTTCGTGGCCAAGGCCGAGGAGTTCGTAGCCCTGGCCGACGAGCTGGCTGCACTGGTGGCCGCCAAGGGCGAGGACGCCGAGCTCGACGACGAGATCGACCGGCTGCGCGCCACCCTCAAGGAGAACATCTCTGTCGGGCGGGTCCGGCGTCTGGTGGCCGCGCCCGGGCAAATCCTCGACACCTACCTGCACCGCCAGGCGGGCCGGGGCGTCAACGCAGTAGCGGTCGTGCTCGAGGACGGATCCGACGAGCTGGCGCACGACATCGCTGTGCACATCGCGTTCACCAAGCCGATGTACCTGAGTCGTGACGAGGTGCCCGAGGCCGAGGTCGCCGCCGAGCGCGCCACGCTCGAGACGATCTCGCGCAACGAGGGCAAGCCGGACGCGGCGCTCGGGAAGATCGTCGAAGGGCGCCTGACGGGCTGGTTCAAGGAGCGCGTGCTGCTCGACCAAGCCTACGTACGCGACGAGAAGCAGACGATCACCGCGCTGCTCGGCTCGGCGCGCATCGTCGCGTTCGCGCAGGTCGTCGTCGGAGCCTGACGCGCGGGATCGTGGGAGAACCGCGCCGGATCGTCCTCAAGATGTCGGGGGAGGCGCTTGCCTCCGCCGCATCCGACGAGACCATCGATGCCGCCACCGTCGAGCGCATGGCCAAGGAGATGGGGCGCGCCATGGACGGTGGCGGCCTGGAGTTGGCGGTCGTGGTGGGCGGCGGCAACATCTGGCGCGGCACCACCGGTGAGAGCGGCGGCATGGATCGGGCCACCTCGGACACCATGGGCATGCTCGGGACCGTGATCAACTCGCTGGCACTGCAGGACGCGCTCGAACAGCAGGGTCAGCCGACGCGCGTGCTGAGCGCGCTGTCCATGGCGGAAGTGGCGGAGCCCTACATCCGCCGCCGGGCCATCCGGCATCTCGAGAAGGGCCGCATCGTCATCTTCGCCGCCGGCATGGGCAACCCGTTCTTCACGACCGACACCCCCGCGGCCCTCCGCGCGGCCGAGATCGGTGCCGAGCTCCTCTGCAAGGGCACCCATTCGGGGGTCGACGGCGTCTATAGCGCCGACCCCAAGATCGACCCGACAGCCACCCGCTACGACGAGATTTCCTTCATGGAGGTCATCAACCGCGACCTTCGGGTGATGGATCTGACGGCCATCACCTTCTGTAAGGACAACAACCTGCCTATCCGGGTTTTCGACCTCATGATCCCCGGCAACATCCCTCGTGCGCTCAGCGGCGAGCAGATCGGTACGCTGGTCCGCTGATGGACGACGACCTCGCCGGCCTGGTGAAGGACGACACCCGGGAGAAGATGGCCAAGGCCATCGAGCACGTCCGGCACGAGATGGGCAACGTCCGGACCGGCCGTGCCTCCTCTGCGCTGCTCGAGCCGCTCCTCGTGGACTACTACGGCACCCCCACACCACTCCGGCAACTGGCGGGATTCAGTGTCCCGGATGCGATGCTGTTGGTCATCTCGCCCTACGACAAGGGGTCGCTGGGGGCCGTCGAGAAGGCCATCATGGCTTCGGACTTGGGGATCAACCCGACCAACGATGGCACCGTGATCCGCCTGGCGTTTCCGCCGCTGACCGAAGAGCGCCGCAAGGAGCTGGTCAAGGTCGTGCGGCACAAAGCCGAGGAGGGCAAGGTGGCGGTGCGCAACCTACGCCGCGCGGGGCGCCACGAGCTCGAAGCACTGCAGAAGGACGGTGAGCTCTCGACGGACGAGTTGGAACGCGTCGAGAAGGACCTCGAGAAGATCACCCACGAACAGGTCGCAGTGATCGACCAATTGCTCTCCAACAAAGAGCAAGAACTGCTCCAGGTCTGAGGGGGCGACGAGACATGTCCGACGACAGCGACGAATACGAGGGCGTAGGGAACGGCGTCGACAACGGCGTCGGGAGCGGCTTCGACAGCGCCTACGACAACGGCCTCGACGACGATCCCGAGGACGGCGTGCACGGCTTCGGTGAGCCGGACGACCCAGGCATCGACGAGGACCCCCCGAGCTACCACTCGGGCCGGGTGCGCATCATCGGGGCCGAACCGGCGGGGGACGCCGTCCGCGAGGTCACCGGGCCGGTCGCCGAGGAGCATCCCGAGCTTCCGCACTGGAACGACGCGCCGACGGGCCAGGTGCCCGCCGTGCTCGATCGCACTAACGGCGGCGAGCAGCCGGTGTCGCCGCCGACGTGGCGCGAGGAGGAGACGGACTGGGAGGCCCAGGAAGAGGTCTTCGAGCCCGCCATGCTCTCCGACGACCTGCCCGCGGTCGGCGCGCTGCTGGGTGAGCGGCTCGAGCAGAGCGACGACGAGCGCCAGCCCTGGCACTTCGAGTCGGACGACACGCTGGTGATCCCGCCCGAGCCCGGAGTCCAGCCCGAACCCGCGCCGGCCCACGCCCGCGCCGAGCCCCGCGCCGACCTTCTGGGGTTCGACGAGCAGCCCGACGAGTCGGACTTCGAACCGGCTGAGGTGGCGCCGCGCGTCGCCTCGCCCGTCACCGCAGCGGCGTCAGCTGTCGCCGCGTCCCGCCTGAGTCCGCCGGAACCGCCCGAGGTGAACCAGCAGGTGCGGTCGCCGCGCACGAGTCGATCGGGCGGGAACGTCCGCACCGGCAACGTCAGCACCGCCGGTACGGGCGGGCGCGACATGCGTGTGGCGATCGGCAGCGGCGTGCTGCTGGGCATCGCCGCGCTGGTGTGCTTCGCCGCGGGCAACGTCGCCACCATGGTCATCGTCTCGGTGGTCTTGCTGCTCGCCAC
The DNA here is from genome assembly GCA_963788585.1 of uncultured Acidimicrobiaceae bacterium. Taxonomy (GTDB): domain Bacteria; phylum Actinomycetota; class Acidimicrobiia; order Acidimicrobiales; family RAAP-2; genus Bog-473. Next base: position 119,007 of record CAWBHA010000005.1, on the reverse strand, counting down.
CGCGGAGGCGTACGCCGCCTTCCGGCGGGCCCACTACCACCCGGCGACGCTGCTCGGCCTGGTCGCCGTCCTCTCGCTCCTCATCGAGACCTACAACAAGGGCGTCGCAGCCCTGCCGCTGGTCCTCGTGCTGCTCGTCGCCGGCTCGTTCATCTGGTACCTGGCCCGGGTGGAACCGGGGGCGGAGCCGGTCTCGGGCATCACGTCGACCGTCTTCGTCTTCGTCTGGGTGGGTGCCTTCGGGTCGTTCGCCGCGCTCCTGCTCGACCCCACCCTGTTCCCGGACCGCCACGGGATCGCCTTCATCCTGGCCGCCGTCATCGTGACCGTGACCGACGACGTCGCGTCCCTGCTCGTCGGCTCCGCCATGGGACGCCACCAGCTGGCCCCCTCCATCAGCCCCAACAAGAGCTGGGAGGGGCTGATCGGCGGCGCGGTCGCAGCCATCCTCGTCTCGGTCATCGTGGTCCACTTCATCCACCCCTGGACCGTGAGCAAGGCCGCGCTCTACGGCGTCGTGGTGGCGATCGTGGCGCCGCTCGGCGACCTGAGCCAATCGATGATCAAGCGGCACCTCGGGGTCAAGGACATGGGCCGCATCCTGCCCGGCCACGGTGGCATCCTCGACCGTGTCGACGGGCTCCTGTTCGTGATCCCCGCCACGTACTTCGTGGTCAAGGCGTTGCACCTCGGGTGAGCTGATGCGCACCGTCAGCCTGATGGGTTCCACGGGCTCGGTCGGCACCCAGGCGCTCGACGTCATACGGCGCGAGCCCGAGCGCTTCCGCGTCTATGCGCTGGCGGCCCACCATTCCGCCGTCGAGCTGGTGGCGCAGGCGGCCGAGTTCACCCCGTCGCTGGTCGTGATCGGTGACCCCTCGTGCTACGACGAGGTGCGCGATGCCATGCCTTCCGACACCGAGGTCCTGGTGGGGGAGGAAGGAACGACCGCCGCCGCGAGTGGGGCCGACGTGGTGCTGAACGCGGTGGTCGGCTTCGCCGGGCTGCCCGTGACGATGGCCGCGCTCGAGGCGGGCAAGCGACTCGCGCTGGCCAACAAGGAGTCGCTCATCGCCGGGGCTCCGGTTGTGCAGAAGGCGCGCCGCACCCCCGGGGCCGAGATCGTCCCCGTCGACTCCGAGCACTGCGCCCTGCACCAGTGTCTGGCGTGCGTCCAGGGGACCAGCGAGGTGGCCCGGCTGCTCCTGACGGCCTCGGGCGGTCCCTTCCGCGGCTGGCCCGAGGAGAGGCTCGGCTCCGTCACCGTGGCCGACGCATTGGCGCACCCGACGTGGTCGATGGGGCCGAAGATCACCATCGACTCGTCGACACTGATGAACAAGGGACTCGAGGTGATCGAGGCCCATGAGCTCTTCGGCATCGACTACGACCGCATCGACATCGTCGTGCACCCCCAGTCCGTGGTGCATTCCATGGTCGAGCTACGCGACGGATCCACGCTGGCACAGCTGTCGGACCCCGACATGCGGTTGCCCATCGGCTACGCGCTCGGGTGGCCCGACCGGGTTGCTGCCCCTTTCGGCGCGCTCGACTGGTCGCAGCCGCGCCAGTTGACCTTCGAGCCGCCCGACCGCGCCGTCTTCCGCTGCATCGGCCTCGCCTACGAGGCGGGCCGCCGCGGCGGGTCCGCTCCGGCGTGGCTCAGCGCGGCCAACGAGGTGGCCGTTTCGGCCTTCCTCGACGGTGCGTTGGGGTGGGCCGCCATCGCCGACGTCGTGGAGGAGACCCTCGAGGCGTGGGTCGACGACCCCGTGGACCAGGTGGAAGCCGTGTTGGTGGCGGACGCCGAGGCGCGGCGGCGGGCCCGCACCATCGTGGAGCGACGCCCGGGGCCCGGAAGCGCCGGGTAGCGTTGAGGGGGCCATGACGCTCACCGAGAAGGACGCCGCGCCGGGAGGGCAGGGCGAGCCTAGGGAGCCTTCGGCTGACGCGCCCGACTCGCCCGACGTGCCCGCGGTGCCCACCGCGCCGGACGAGACGGCGTCGAACAACCCGGCCCGCGTCCTCCAGTTGCTGGTCGGGCTGGCCCTCATCACGGCGATCTTCATCCTGATGGGTTGGGGTGATCTGCTCCTCTTCATCGTGATCCTGGTGGCCATCGTGATGCTGCACGAGCTGGGGCACTTCGTCACGGCCAAGCGGGCGGGCATGAAGGTCACCGAGTACTTCGTCGGGTTCGGGCCCCGGCTCTGGTCCGTTCGGCGCGGCGAGACCGAGTACGGCGTGAAGGCGATTCCCGCCGGTGGCTACGTCCGCATCACCGGCTTCACTTCCACGGAGGAGGTTCCCGAGGAGGACGAGGCGCGCGCCTACCGGCAGCAGCCCTTCCACCAGCGGATCGTCGTCGCCTCGGCCGGATCGGTCATGCACATCCTGATCGCTTTCGTGCTCGCGCTCATCGTCGTCTTCGGTTACGGCCAGTTGACGAACAACTACACGGTCGGATCGCTCGAGCACTGGCCGGGCAAGGCCACCCCGGCTGCCCTGGCGGGGCTGAAGCCGGGCGACACGATCGTCTCCATCAACGGCAAGACGTTCGACAACCCGAATGCGATGACCGACACGGTCCGGGCCTCGGTCGGCAAGCCGCTCACCCTCGGCGTCGAGCGAGACGGTCGCCTCGTCCACCTGCACGCGACCCCCGAAAGCGGCAAGGGGATCGAGGTCGGCGGCCAGAAGCTCGAGAACCGCGGCTATCTCGGCGTCGACATCGAGACGGCCACGACTTCCGTCAGTCCGCTGACCGCCCCGGGGGCGGCGCTCTCGACCATGTGGCAGGTGACCGATCAGGAGGCGCACGGGATCGGGCAGCTCTTCTCGCCCTCGGGGTTCACCTCCATCTGGCATCAGCTGACGAACGCCAAGTACGCGACAGTCGGCGGCCGACAACCCCGGCTCGGCGGCACGACCGGTGTCGATCGTGGGGATCGCCCAGCTCGGCGCACAAGCGGAACAGAACAGCTTCTACGAAGTGCTGATGTTGCTCGTTGCCATCAACATCGTCTTTGCGTTGCTCAACATGCTGCCCATGGTCCCCCTCGACGGCGGGCACGTGGCGATCGCCAGCTACGAGTGGGTGCGTACCAAGAAGGGACAGCCCTACTACCGGGCCGACATCACCAAGCTGTTCCCGGTGGCGGCGGTCTTCATCGGGATCCTGGCGTTCGTGGCCCTCTCGGCCGTCTATCTCGACATCACACATCCGCTCCAGCTGCCGCACTGATCGCCGTGGAGCTTTCCTCCTCCCTCCTGTCGTCCCGCCGGCCGACACGTCGCATCACCCTGGGTGGCGTGCCCATCGGTGACGGTGCCCCCATCACCGTCCAGTCGATGACGACGACGAAGACCGCCGACGTCGAGGGGACGCTGGCCCAGATCTACGCACTCGCCGCCGCCGGAGCCGACATCGTGCGCTGCACGTGCAACGAGGAGGCGGCGGCCGAGGGCCTGGCCCACATCGTCCCGCGTGCACCCGTGCCGATCGTGGCCGACATCCACTTCCATCACGAGATGGCCCTCGCCGCGCTCGAGGCCGGCGTGCAGGGCCTGCGACTCAACCCCGGCAACCTGCGGAAGGAGGCCGAGATCAAGCAGGTCGCCGCGGAGGCACGCGACCGCGGCGTCCCGATCCGCATCGGGGTCAACGTGGGCTCGCTGCACCCAGATCTGTACAAAAAGCACGGCGGTGCCACGCCCGAGGCACTGGTCGAGTCGGCACGCAACGAACTGGCGCTCTTCGAGGAGGTCGGCTTCAACGACGTCAAGATCTCGGTCAAGGCGTCGTCGGTCGCCCTGATGATCGCCGCCTACCGGCTCGCTTCCGAGACGTTCGACCATCCCTTGCACCTTGGCGTCACCGAGGCGGGCCCGCCGCCGGGCGGGCTGGTGAAGGGCACCGCGGGCATCGGCACGCTGCTGGCCGAGGGGATCGGTGACACCATTCGCTACTCGCTCACGGCCGACCCGGTGGAGGAGGCACGAGCAGGCCGCCAGCTCCTCGAGTCCCTCGGGCTGCGCGAGCGAAAGGGTCTCGACCTCATCGCCTGTCCTTCGTGCGGCCGGGCCCAGGTCGACGTCATCGCGGTGGCGAACGAGGCGCAGGAGGCACTCGAGAAGCTGCAGCTGCCGATCCAGGTGGCGGTCATGGGTTGCGTCGTGAACGGCCCGGGCGAGGCACGCGAGGCCGACATCGGCATCGCGGCGGGCAAGCAGAAGGGCCACCTCTTCATCCGCGGGAAGATCATCCGCGTCGTGCCCGAGGCGGACATGGTGCAGGCGCTCGTCGCCGAGGCCGAGCGACTGGTCGAAGAGGGGGTCGAGGCGCGCATCGCCGCGGCCGACAGCGGGGCCGAGGCCGAGGCGGAAGCCGACCGGCGAGCGCTGCTCGAGGTGACGGGCGACGATCCCAACCACACGTCGGAGAAGATCGAGATCATCAGGCGGCACTCGGACAATTAGCGCTCCGACAATTAGCGCTCGGACAATGAGCGCTCGGACAATGAGCGTTCGCAGAATTGGCGCTCGGGCACTTGGCAATCGGGCACTTGGTGGGACGAGCCGACAGCTAGCCTTCTCCGATGACCAAGGGCGCGATCGTGACGCGGGAGGACGACTTCCCGCGTTGGTACCAGGAAGTGATCGCCGGCGCGGAGATGGCCGACAACGGACCGGCGCGCGGCACCATGGTCATCCGCCCGTGGGGCTACGGGATCTGGGAGCTCATGCAGGCCGAGCTCGACCGGCGCATCAAGGAGGCGGGAGCCGAGAACGCGTACTTCCCCCTCTTCATCCCCGAGGCCTTCCTGAAGCTCGAGGCGGAGCACGTCGAGGGTTTCGCGCCCGAGCTGGCGGTGGTCACGCACGCGGGCGGGAAGCAGCTCGAGGAGCCGCTCGTCGTGCGCCCCACGAGCGAGACGGTCATCAACAGCTTCTTCTCGAAGTGGATCCAGAGCCACCGCGACCTGCCCCTGCTCCTGAACCAGTGGGCGAACGTCGTGCGCTGGGAGCTGCGCCCGCGGCTCTTTCTGCGCACGAGCGAATTCCTCTGGCAGGAGGGGCACACCGCGCACGCCACCGAAGGCCGACGCTCGGGCCTACGCGCTGCGCATCCTCGACGACGTCTACCGCTCCACCATGTTCGACGTGCTCGCCGTCCCGGTGCTGACGGGGCACAAGACGGCCCGCGAGCGCTTTGCCGGGGCCGACCAGACCTGGACCTGTGAGGGGATGATGGGCGACGGCAAGGCGCTGCAGATGGGCACCAGCCACGAGCTCGGACAGAACTTCGCCCGCCCCTTCGACATCACGTACACGAACGCCACCGGCACGCTCGAGTACGTGTGGCAGACCTCGTGGGGCGTCTCCACCCGGCTCGTCGGCGCGCTCGTCATGGCGCACGGCGACGACTTCGGGCTCCGGCTGCCTCCCGCGCTGGCGCCGGTCCAGGTCGTGGTGGTGATCGTGAAGGACGCCCCGGAGGTGCGGGTGGCGGCGGATGGCCTGGTGTCCGAGCTCCGTGCGGCGGGCCACCGGGTCCGCCTCGACGAGCGGACCGACACCAGTTTCGGGCGGCGCAGCGTCGACTGGGAGCTCAAAGGGCGTGCCGGTCCGAGTCGAGATCGGGCCCCGCGACCTCGCCGAGAACAACGTCACGCTGGTCGTGCGGCACCGCCGAGTGAAGGAAACGCCTCGGCCTGACCACCGTGGCGAAGAGGGTCGGCGGTGTGCTGGCGGGTGTCGCCGCCGATCTCCTGGAGGAGGCGACCGCGGCCCGGGAGGCCCGGACGGCTGACGTCGGCACGCTCGAAGAGGCGATCGAGGCGGGGACGGTGGGCTTCGCCCGGGTCCGGTCTGGGTGCCCTCGGACCCGACGGCGAAGACCGCCTCGCCGAGCGGGCCATCACGGTCCGCTGCCTCCAACGGCCCGACGGTTCCCTGGCCGAGCCCGGGGACGACGACGCCGATCTCGTGGCGGTCGTCGGCCGGTCGTATTAGCGCTGGGGCTTGCTATAATTCCCCGGCTGTCCATATTTAGAATCAGTACCTCGTTGAAGCGTGGGCTGCGGCCCACGCTTTCGCTTTGCGGGGGCATGTTCGGACGACGATGGACCGGAGGAGGTGACGGCGATGAGCAGGGAAACGGCGAGCAGGCGGGCGTGGACGGGGCACGCGACCTGGTCGAGGACGCTGGCACCCGTCCTCGAGGCCCGTGGCCTGGACCTGGTCGACGTGGAGGTGCACGGGACGCAGCTGACGGTGTTCGCCGACCGCGAGGGCGGGGTCGGCCTCGACGAGCTGGCTGACGCAACCCGGGACGTCTCGGCGGCGCTCGACGAGATCGACCCCATGCCCGGCCGCTACACGCTGTCGGTCTCGAGCCCGGGGCTCGAGCGGCGGCTGCGCACGCCGGCGCACTTCGCCCGAGCGGTCGGGGAGCGGATCACCGTCCGGGTCCGACGCCGGGACCGCCGAGGTCCGGCGCATCACCGGGACGCTCGGAGACGGCCGACGAGACGCGGCTTCACCGTCGTCGGGCCCGACCTGCCCGAGCGGCGAGGTGCGGCTCGGCTACGAGCAGGTCGAGCGGGCCCGGACCGTGTTCGAGTGGGGGCCGGCGGCCCGGCCCGCGAAGGGCGCCGCGAGGCGGCGAGCGAGAAGCGTGAGAGTGAGAGGGTGAAGCGGCCATGAGCACGACGAATTTCGAGTTCCTCGACGCGCTGGGCCAGATCGCGCGCGACAAGGGGATCTCGGTCGACACACTGCTCGACGCCCTCGCGAACGCACTGGTGGCGGCGTACAAGCGCCGCCCCGACGCGGCCGAGGAGGCCGTGGTCACCATCGACCCCGACTCGGGCGAGATCCGCGTCTACGGGCAGGAGCTCAACGAGGAGGGCGAGGTCGTCCGCGAGTGGGACGACACGCCCGACGACTTCGGGCGCATCGCCGCGCAGACCGCCAAGCAGGTCATCCTGCAGCGGATCCGCGAGGTCGAGCGGGACATGAAGTACGAGGAGTACGCCGGGCGCGAGGGCGACATCGTCACCGGGATCGTCCAGCAGACCGACAACCGCTACACGCTGCTCGACCTCGGCAAGGTCGAGGCCCTGCTGCCCCAGGCCGAGCAGGTCTCCTACGAGCGCTACGAGCACGGGGCGCGGCTGAAGGCCTACATCGTCGAGGTCCGCAAGACGACCAAGGGCCCGCAGATCGTCGTCAGCCGCACCCACCCGGGCCTGATCAAGCGGCTCTTCGAGCTCGAGGTGCCCGAGATCGGCTCGGGCGTGGTCGAGATCAAGGCGGCCGCGCGCGAGCCGGGCCACCGCACCAAGATCGCCGTCTGGTCCAACGACCCCAACGTCGACCCGGTCGGCGCCTGCGTCGGCGCCCGCGGCTCGCGGGTGCGCATGGTGACCAACGAGCTGCGCGGCGAGCGGGTCGACGTGGTGCCGTTCTCCGACGATCCCGTCGAGCTCATCCAGAACGCGCTGGCTCCGGCGCGGGTGCGCGAGGTACGGCTCGACGAGGAGACCGGGCACCGCCACGGTCATCGTGAGCGACTTCCAGCTCTCCCTCGCCATCGGCAAGGAGGGCCAGAACGCGCGCCTGGCGGCGCGCCTCACCGGCTGGCGCATCGACATCAAGAGCGAGACCCAGCTCGCCGAGGAGGAGGCCGGCTACGGCGGACCAGGAGTGGGCCGAGGGCGAGTGGGTCGAGGACGAGAGCGGCGAGCTGGTCTGGAAGCCGGCCGAGGGCGGCGAGGCGATGTCGGCCGAGGAGTGGTCGCATCAGGCGGAGGATCCGGGTCCGCCCCCGGCCGCCGGGTCGACGGAGACCGTCGGGGCGGCCGAGGCGGATGCCGAGGCCCCGGCGGGAGGCGAGGTCGAGGTGGCGAATCGGCCGAGGTGGCGGAGGTCGACGGTGGCGAGCACGGCCGGCGAGGCGGACGGCGCGGGTGAGCCCGGAGTCTCGGAGGCCGAGGCATAGCGCCGACACGGACCTGCGTCGGCTGCCGCAATGCCCTGCCGGCCGACCAGCTGATCCGGATCGTCCGGCTGCCGGGCGGGGTGCTGTCGGTGGACCGTCGGGGCCCCGGGCGCGGGGCATGGCTGTGCCGGGGGTCGCTCGGCTGCTGGGACGAGGCCGTGAGGCGGCACGGCTTCGAGCGGGCGTTCCGGGTCAGCGGTCGAGGTCGCCGACCTGGACGGAGTTACGCGCACAGCTGGGTGTGGCGTAGGGGTGCTCCGCACCCGATGTGCGAGGATAGGGGGCTGGGTTGACGCCGGGCCCCGAGAGGAACCAAGGACAAAGAGAACCACTTGCCGAAGAAGATTCGCGTCTATGAGCTGGCCAAAGAGCTAGGCCTCACCAACAAGGAGGGGCTCGAACTGGCCCTGTCCCTCGGGATCGGGGTCAAGAGCCACTCGTCCTCGATCGAGGACGCGCAGGCCGACCGCGTCCGCCGCAAGGCCGACGCCGAGGGGTTGCGCCGGCCGGTCCAGCCCGAGGAGCCCGCACCCGCCAAGAAGGCCGCCAAGGCCGACGAAGGCCGCGTCGGCCGCGCCCGACGGTGGCGCCGACGGGACTGCCGCGGTGCCCGCGGCCGCTGTGGCCGCGTCCGCCTCCGCATCGTCCACGGCGTCGGCCCCGACCAAGAAGGCCGTCGCCTCGAGCGCCGGTGCCGCCAGCACGTCCCCGGTCAAGAAGGCGCCGGCCCGGACGTGTCGCCGCCGCTTCGTCCACCGCGCCCGCCGCGCGGGCGGTGCCGCCGCCGATGCGCCGGCACCCCGCCCGTCGCGCCTCGTCAGCAGCCGCCCGCCTCGGCACCGACGCCCGCCGCGCCCGTCCGCCGGCGGCGAAGGCCCCGGCCGCGCCGGCGACGGCCGCCCGCTGCGTCGGCGGCGTCCGCTGGCGTCGGCACCGCCCGACACCGGCAGCGCCGCCCGGCCCCCGCCCCCGACCGGCAGCGTCCCGATCCGTCCGCCGCTCAGCCCGTCGGGCAAGCCCGTGCCCCCGCCACCCGGGCAGCGCCCGCCGATCGGGCCGAGCGGGCGGCCGATCCCGCCTCCGCCCGGCATGGGCGGCCGACGGCCCAGCTCGCTCCGCACGTCCTCGCCGCGACCCGGCGGCGGGTCCTGCCTACCCGCCACGGACCGGGGGTCGCCCGTCGGGCGGTCGCCCTGGTGGCGGTCCCGCCGGCGCCTCGGGCGGTGGCTACGGGGGCCGTCCCTCGGGCGGCTTCGGCGGACGGTCCGGCGCCGGCGCGCCGGCGGGCGCCCCACCCCCGGGTGGCCGTGGCGGCCTGCCCGGACGCCGGCCGCCTCAGCGCAGGGCCCGGCGCCGGCGGCGCAACCTCGAGGAGCTCGAGCCGACGCAGCTGACGACGTACCAGCCGTCGACGGCGCCCGTCCCCGAGGGCGAGGTCATCGTCGAGCGCGGCTCGACCGCGCGCGACCTCGGGACCCAAGCTCAACCGCAGCGCCGGCGACATCGTGCGCTTCCTGCTGCTGCAGGGCGAGATGGTCATGGCGACGCAGTCGCTGACCGACGACATGATCGAGCTCTTCGCCGCCGAGATCGGCGCCGACGTGCGCCTGGTCGACCCCGGCGAGGAGCAGGAGGCCGAGCTGCTCGCCCGCTACTTCGAGGAGGACGAGGAAGAGGACGAGGCCGACCAGCGGCCGCGGCCCCCCGTCGTCACCGTCATGGGCCATGTCGACCACGGCAAGACGCTGCTGCTCGACAAGATCCGCTCGGCCGAACGTCGTCGCCGGCGAGGCCGGCGGCATCACCCAGCACATCGGCGCGTACCAGGTGGAGTGGCAGCGACCACCCCATCACCTTCATCGACACGCCCGGCCACGCCGCCTTCACCGCCATGCGGGCGCGCGGCGCGCAGGTCACGGACATCGTGATCCTCGTCGTGGCGGCCGACGACGGGGTCATGCCGCAGACGGTCGAGGCCATCGACCACGCCAAGGCGGCCGACGTCCCGATCATCGTCGCCGTCAACAAGATGGACCGGCCCGACGCCGACCCGCAGCGGGTGCTCCAGCAGCTCTCCGAGCGGGAGCTGGTGCCCGAGGCCTGGGGCGGCGACACCATCACCGTCGAGGTCTCGGCGCTGCAGGGCACCGGGATCGAGGACCTGCTCGAGCGGATCGTGCTCGTGGCCGAGGTCGAGGAGCTCACCGCCCGTGTCGAGGGCGAGGCCCGCGGCGTCGTGCTCGAGGCCAACCTCGAGGCGGGCCGCGGGCCGGTGGCGACCGTCATCGTCCAGCAGGGCACGCTGCGGGTGGGCGACCCCGTCGTGGCCGGAGCGGCCTGGGGCAAGGTCAAGGCCCTGGTCGACGACCACGGTGACCACATCAAGGAGGCGCTGCCCTCGACGCCGGTGCAGGTGCTCGGCTTCTCGGAGCCGCCGCACGCCGGCGACGAGATGCGGGCGGCCAAGGACCTGGCCCGGGCGCGCACGCTCGGCGAGGCGCGGGCACAACGCTTCCGCCTGTCGGGTCACAAGCCGGTGGCCGCCGCGGCCGGGGCCAAGCTCGAGGACCTGTTCGAGCAGATCTCGCGCGGCGAGACGGCCACGCTCAACATCGTCCTCAAGGCCGACGTCCAGGGGTCGCTCGAGGCGGTGACCGAGTCGCTCAAGCGGCTCGAGCGAGACGACGTGAAGCTGAGCTTCGTCCTGCGCGGCATCGGCGGCATCACCGAGAACGACGTGCAGTTGGCCGCCGCCTCCAACGCCACGATCATCGGCTTCAACGTGCGCCCCGACAAGCGGGCGCGCGACCTGGCCGAGCAGACCGACGTCGAGATCCGGACCTACGAGATCATCTACAAGCTGCTCGAGGACCTGGAGGCCGCCATGCTCGGCCTGCTCTCGCCGGTCTTCGAGGAGGTCGTCACGGGCGAGGCCGAGGTGCGCGAGGTGTTCCGGGTGCCGAGGGTGGGCGCCGTCGCCGGCTGTTACGTGCGCGACGGCAGGATCACCCGCGGCTCGAAGGTGCGCTTCTTGCGGGAGGGCACCGTCATCTGGAAGGGGTCCATCAACTCCCTGCGCCGCTTCAAGGACGACGTGCGCGAGGTCGCGTCGGGCTTCGAGTGCGGCATCGGGCTGTCGGACTTCCAGGACCTGAAGGAAGGCGACGTGATCGAGACGTACGAGGAGCGCGAGATCGCCAGGACCTGAGCGTGCTCAGGACCCCACGAGCTTGAGGAGCTGACGCGGTGACGGTGCGACGCCGGACGGCGACATACCCGCGGGCGCTGCGGATCAACCAGGTCCTGCGCCAGGTCGTGGCGGAGGAGCTCGAGCGGTTGGCCGACGCCGACGAGCTGCCGATGGTGACGGTGACGTCGGTCGACACCGCGGCCGACATGCGGACGGCCATCGTCTATCTCGCCTCGCTCGACGAGGCGACTTCGGTCGTGCTCGAGGAGCGCCGCGGCCATCTGCAGCGCCTCATCGGCACGCAGACGACCATGAAGCGGACGCCGCGGCTCTCCTTCCGGGCCGACCCCGCCATTGCGGCCGGTTTGCGGGTCGAGGAGCTGTTGCGCGGGCTCCAACACGGGGAGCCCCCGGCCGACGAGCGGTGAGCCGCGCGGGGGCGGGCGGCGGGCCGGCGGGCGTCAACGGCCTGGTCGTCGTCGACAAGGAGGCCGGTCGGACGTCGCACGACGTGGTGGCTCGATGCAGAGGCGTGTTCGGGCAGCGCCGGGTGGGCCACGCCGGGACGCTCGACCCCGACGCCACCGGCGTGCTCCTGGTCGGGCTCGGGCGTGTCACCCGCCTGTTGCGTTTCCTGAGTGCGCTGCCCAAGACCTACACGACCGACATCGTGCTCGGCCGCGCCACGTCGACCCTCGACGCGTCCGGCGAGGTCGTCGCCACCTACGACATGCATGCGGTCACCGCCGACGCGGTGCGGGCGGCGGCGAGTGAGCTGACCGGGGCGATCGAGCAGGTGCCCCCCATGGTGTCCGCCGTCAAGGTCGGCGGGCGCCGCCTGCACGAGCTGGCCCGCCAGGGCGTCGAGGTGGAGCGCGCGCCCGCGGCCGGTGACCGTCTTCCGCTTCGACACCGCGCCCGACCCGGGGCGCCCCGGCGTGTACCGCGCCGAGATCGAGTGCTCGTCGGGCACCTATGTCCGGGTGCTGGCGCAGGACCTCGGGCGCGCGCTGGGCGGCGGCGCGTACGTGGCCAACCTGCGGCGCACCCGCATCGGCTCCTTCGGCGCGGCCGACATGCGCCCGCTCGCACGCCTCGGGCCCGGCGACGTCCTCACGCCGGCGCAGGCCATGCGCGACCTCGAAGCGGTGCGGGTGGACGCGGCCACGGCGGCGTCGATCAGCACGGGTCTGCCGCTCGACAAGGTGCCGCTGGGTGCCGCGGGAGACGGGCCCTGGGCGATGCTCGACGAGCGGGGGGACCTGCTGGCCGTCTACGAGCCGACCGGTACCGACCGGATCCGCCCCGCCGTCGTGTTGGCCGGGCGGTGACGGGCGCCCGACTACCCTCGGTCGCGATGCCCGGAGCTGGAACCGCGGTCACGATCGGGGCCTACGACGGGGTGCACCTCGGGCACCGCGCGTTGTTGCGCGACCTGTCGGCGCGGGCGGCCGCAGCCGGCCTCGCCACCGTGGTCGTCACGTTCGATCGTCACCCGGCAGCGGTGGTGCGCCCCGACTCGGCGCCCAAGCAGCTGACCAGCCTCGAGCAGAAGCTCGAGCTGCTCGCCGACTGCGGCATCGACCGCACGCTCGTCGTGCCCTTCGACGCGGCGCGGGCCGCCGAGTCGGCCGAGGACTTCGTCGAGGAGGTGCTCGTCGACCAGCTGGGGGCGCGCCTGGTCGTGGTGGGGGAGGACTTCCACTTCGGGCACGGCCGTCGCGGCAACGTCGAGCTGCTGCGGCGCGCTCGGCGCGGCACACGGCTTCGAGGTCGTCGGGGTCGGCCTGACTGGTGACGAGGCCGAGCCCGTCTCCTCCACCCGCATCCGCCACCTGCTGGCGGACGGCGACGTCGAGGGCGCCGCCCGGCTGCTCGGCCGGCCCCACGAGGTGCGGGGGCTCGTGGTGCGCGGCGACGGGCGCGGCGGTCCGGAGCTGGGGTTCCCGACGGCGAACCTGGCCGTCCCCGACGACATCGCGCTGCCCGCCGACGCCGTCTACGCCGGCCACTTCCGCCGGGCAAACGGGGCGTTGCACCCGGCCGCCATCTCGGTGGGGCGGCGACCCACCTTCTACGAGCCGGGCACGGCGCCCGTCCTGGTCGAGGCGTACCTGCTCCACTTCGACGGCGACCTCTACGGGGAGGCGGCCGGGGTGTCCTTCGCCCACCGCCTGCGCGCGGAGCAGCGATTCGACTCCATCGAGGCGCTGGTGGCGCAGATGCGGGCGGACGTCGAGGCCACCGAGCGGGTGCTCGCCCCGGCCGATCTCCCCTGATCAGCGCCGGGCTGGTACGCTCTACGGCGGCCGGGGCAGGTTTCCGGCACTCCGACACGTCTTCCGAGGTTCTTCCTTCATGCCCGACACGCAGGCCACGATCTCCGAGTACCGGCTCCACGACACGGACACCGGTTCGCCGGAGGTACAGATCGCCCTGCTGTCGGGACGGATCAACCACCTGACGGAACACCTGAAGGAGCACAAAGGGGACCACCACACCCGGCGCGGCCTGATGAAGCTCATCGGGCAGCGCCGCCGGCTGCTCGACTACGTCCGCAAGAACGACGTCGAGCGCTACCGCTCCATCATCGGCCGTCTCGGCATCCGAAGGTAGCGGCACCACAGAACCGGGCGTCTCGAGCCACTGGCTGCCAGTCGCCGGTCACTTCGAGCACGAGGTGGTCGACCACTGGGAACCAGAAATGGAGATGCCCCCGACAAACGAGGAGCATCATGGCTGATGCCATTTCCGTCTCGGTCCCGATCAGCGGGACCGATCGCACCATGTCCTTCGAGGCGGGCAAGCTCGCCCAACTGGCCGACGGCGCCGTGCTCGCCCGCATCGGCGACACCGTCCTGCTGGCCACCGCCACCGCGGCCCGTTCCGTCCGGGAGGGGGCCGACTTCTTCCCCCTGACGGTCGACATCGAGGAGCGGACCTACGCCGCGGGCAAGATCCCGGGCTCGTTCTTCCGTCGGGAGGGCAAGGCCTCGGACCAGGCCATCCTCACCGACCGCCTGATCGACCGCCCGCTGCGCCCGTCCTTCCCCGACGGCTTCCGCAACGAGATCCACATCGTGGGGACGATCGTCGGCGCGGACCAGGTCAACCCGCACGACGTGCTGGCCATCAACGCGGCCTCGGCGGCGCTCATGATCTCGGGGATCCCCTTCGACGGCCCCGTCGGCGCCGTGCGCGTGGCGTACACCACCGAGGGCCGCTGGATCCCGCACCCGAGCTTCGAGGAGGGTGAGGAGTCGACCTTCGAGCTGGTGGTGGCCGGCCGCGCCCTCACCGAGGACGCCGACAGCGAGATCGCCATCATGATGGTCGAGGCCGGCGGCACCGAGAAGTCGTGGTCGTACTACGAGGACGGTGCGCCGAAGGTGAACGAGGAGGTGCTGGCCGCCGGCCTCGAGGCGTCCAAGCAGTGGATCCGCGACTCGATCAACCTGCAGCGCCAGCTGGTGGAGGCCTACACGGCGGCCCGCGGGCCCATCGAGACCATTCCGTACCAGACCTTCAGCGACTACCAGGACGACGTGTGGGCGCGCGTGGAGGCGGTGGGCACCGACCTCATCGCCAAGGCCAACCTGGTGACGGCGAAGGCCGAGCGCAACGCCGCCCTCGACGCCGCCGGGGACGAGATCAAGGCCGCCCTGGGCGACGAGTTCGCGGAGCGAGCGGGCGAGGTCAAGGCGGCCATCCGCGCGCTGACCAAGAAGCTGGTGCGCCAGCGCATCGTCGAGGACGGCGTCCGGGTGGACGGCCGCGGCGTCGCCGACATCCGGCCCCTCTCGGCGGAGATCGACCTGCTGCCCACCGCCCACGGCTCGGCCCTCTTCCAACGGGGCGAGACCCAGGTCCTCAACGTGACCACGCTCGGCATGCCGCGCATGAACCAGCTGCTCGACACCATCACCCCGGTGGAGTCGAAGCGCTACATGCACCACTACAACTTCCCGCCGTTCTCCACCGGTGAGACCGGCTTCATGCGGGGGCCGAAGCGCCGCGAGATCGGGCACGGGTTGCTGGCCGAGCGTGCGCTGCTGCCGGTGGTCCCGAGCGCAGAGGAGTTCCCCTACACCCTGCGCGTCGTCTCCGACGTGCTCTCCTCCAACGGCTCCACCTCCATGGCGTCGGTCTGCGGGTCGAGCCTCTCGCTCATGGCGGCCGGCGTGCCCATCAAGGCGCCGGTGGCCGGCATCGCCATGGGCCTCGTGCACGACGGCGACGCCTACGTCACCCTCACCGACATCCTGGGCTCCGAGGACGCCTTCGGCGACATGGACTTCAAGGTGGCGGGCACGGCCGACGCCGTGACGGCGCTGCAGCTCGACACGAAGATCGACGGCCTGCCGGCCGACGTGTTGGCCAAGGCGCTGCTGCAGGCCAAGGAGGCCCGCCTCACCATCCTCGGGGTCATGGCCGGTGCCATCGCCGAGCCCAGGGACCACGTGGCGACCAGCGCGCCGAAGATCGTCTCCATGGAGATCCCGATCGACAAGATCGGCGAGGTCATCGGCCCCAAGGGCAAGGTCATCAACACGCTCCAGCAGGAGACGGGAGCCGACATCGCGGTGGACGACGACGGCGTCGTCGGCACGGTGACCATCGGGGCCAAGGACGGCAACGCCGTCGAGGAGGCCCGCCGGCGCATCTCGCTCATCCTCGACCCGCCCACGGCCGACGTCGGCGCCGTCTACGCCGGCAAGGTGGTCAACATCACCAAGTTCGGCGCATTCGTGAACGTGCTGCCGGGCCGAGACGGCCTGCTGCACATCTCGAAGCTGTCCTCGCTCGCAGGGGGCAAGCGCATCAACAACGTCGAGGACGTGCTCACCTTGGGGCAGGCCGTCGAGGTGCGCGTCGACGACATCGACCCGCAGGGCAAGGTGTCGCTCTCGCTGGCCTCGGAGCCCGAGGCCGCCCAGCGGGGAGGCGGTACCGGCTCCGCCAACGGGGACGGCGCGCCGCGCGGTTCCGGCGGTGGCGGAGCCCCGGCCGCCGCGTCGTCGGGCTCTGGCTCGGGCTCGTCTTCGGGCTCGGGCTCGGGGCTCTCCTTCGAGGACGCCTTCGAGGCCGAGCTGGTGGCCGACCTCGGCGACCTGGGCCCGGGGGCGGGTGCGGGCGAGGACGCCGGACGGGGCGACCGCGGCGACCGCGGCGACCGCGGCGACCGGGGCAACGACCGCCGCTCGCGCGGCCGTTCGCGCCGTCGTTGATCGAGACGTCCGTCCTGCCGTGCGGCATCCGCCTGGTCACCGAGACCATGGCGGACGTCCGCTCGGCGGCGGTCGCCTACTGGGTCGGCACCGGGTCGCGTGACGAGCCCGGCGAGCTCGCCGGCGCGTCGCACTTCCTCGAGCACCTGCTCTTCAAGGGCACGGACCGGCGCTCCGCCGCGGCGATCGCCGAGGAGCTCGACGAGGTGGGGGGCGACTGCAACGCATTCACGACTAAGGAGTACACGACCTTCTACGTGCGGCTCCTCTCCGAGCATCTGGGCCTCGGGCTCGACATCCTGAGCGACATCATGTGGGCGCCGGCGCTCCGCTCCGACGACGTCGAGGCCGAGCGCACCGTCATCCTCGACGAGATCCTGATGCACGCCGACGAGCCGGCGGACCTGGCGTCGGAGTGCTGGCAGTCGTCGCTCTTCCCCGCGCACGCCCTCGGTCGCGACACCTTGGGAACGGCGTCGTCGGTGCAGCGCATCACCCGCGAGGACATCCACGCGTTCCTCAGCGACCACTACCGGCCGGCCAACATGGTCGTCTCGGCGGCCGGCGACTGCACGCACCACGCGGTGGCCGCCGAGCTGGAGCGCCGCTTCGCCGGGACGGCGGGCGGTGCCGCGCCGGTGCGCACGGCGCCCGCACCCGACGTGGTCCCGCTCGAGGTGGTCCGCCGGCCGACCGAGCAGGCCCACATCGTCTACGGCGGCCGCTGCGTCGATCGCTTCGACGAGCGGCGGTGGGCCTTCGCCGTCCTCAACCACGTCCTGGGCGGCGGGCTGTCGAGCCGCCTCTTCCAAAAGGTGCGCGAGCAGCGCGGCCTGGCCTACTCGGTGTGGTCGGAGCGGGCGGCCTACCAGGACGCCGGGTCGTTGGCGGTGTCGGTCGGGACGGCGCCCGAACACGTCGACGAGGTGCTGCGCATCGTCGACGACGAGCTCGAGCTGCTGGCGGCCGAGGGGATCAGCGCGCGGGAGCTGGCGGTCGCTAAGGGCAACCTGCGCGCCGAGATGCTGTTGTCGGGGGAGGACTCGGGCGCCCGGATGAGCCGCCTCGGCGCGTCCCTGCTGCTGCACGGCGAGGTGCTGGCGGTCGACGAGGTGCTGGCGAGGATCGACGGTGTCGAGCGGGAACAGGTGCTCGACGCGGCCGCGCTGTTCGCCCGGGCCCCGCGCGCTTTGAGCGCAGTGGGCCCGTTCGACGCGCGCGACTTCGAGTCCCACCGGACCGCCTTGGCCGCCCGGTAGCCTGCCGGGCATGCACAGGGTCGGGGTGGTCGGCGCCGGCGGCCGGATGGGGCAAGCGGTCTGCCGTGCCGTGACGGACGCGCCCGACATGGAGCTCGTCGCCGCCGTCGACCCGGGGCATGTCGGTGCCGACGCCTGCGGCCGCACGATCGTCGGTGAGGTCAACGCCCTGTCCGACCTCGGCGCGCAGGTCGTGGTGGACTTCACCGTGGCTCCGGCGGTGCGCCACAACGCGCCGCACTACGCGGCGCAGGGGATCCACGCGGTGATCGGGACGAGTGGTCTCGGCGACGACGACCTGGTCCAGATGGCCCGCCACTTCGAGGGGAGTGGCGCCAACGTCATCGTGGCCGCCAACTTCGCCATCGGGGCGGTGCTGCTCGTGCACCTCTGCCGCATCGCGGCCCCGCACATGGAGGGCGTCGAGGTGATCGAGCTGCACCACGACGGCAAGCGGGACGCGCCCTCGGGCACGGCCGTGCACACCGCCGCGGCCATCGCGGCCGCCCGCGCCGCGGCCGGCAGCGGCCCCCTGCCGCCCGACCCGACGACCGACGTCGTCCTGGCCGGCGCCCGGGGCGCCGAGGGCCCCGCGGGTGTGCACGTCCACTCGGTCCGGCTGCCGGGCCTGGTGGCCCACGAAGAGGTGATCTTCGGCGCGCCGGGCCAGAGCCTGAGCATCCGGCACGACTCCTACGACCGCAGCTCCTTCATGCCCGGCGTGCTCACGGCCGTGCGCGCCGTGGCCGGGCGGCCGGGCCTCACGGTGGGGCTCGAGACGCTGCTGGGGCTGTGAACCCGGACGTCAGGGAGCGGCTGCTCCGGGCCACCTACGACTGCGTCGCCCGCTGGGGCCTGGTCAAGACGACGGTCGAGGACGCCGCGCGCGAGGCGGGCGTGTCGCGGGCGACGGTGTACCGCTACTTCCCGGGCGGACGCGACGAGTTGCTCTCCGCGGTGGTGGCCTGGGAGTTCTCCCGCTTCTTCCTGCGCCTGTACGAGGAGGTCTCCGACGCCGACACCCTCGAGGAGGTGATGGAGCGGGGCCTCGTCTTCGCCCACCGGGCGATGGTCGAGCACGAGGTGCTTCAGCGCATCCTCGTCACCGAGCCCGAGATCCTCCTGCCCTGGCTCACGACCGAGGCCGACCAGACGCACACGCTGGTGGCGGCATTCCTCGTGCCCTACCTGGTGCGCCACGGGATGGCGGAGGGGGCCGACCTCGACCGGGCGGCCGACTTCCTGGCACGCATGGTGCTCTCCTACATCGCGTCGCCCGGACGTTGGGACCTGAACGACCCCGAGCAGGTGGCGCTCCTCGTCCGGTCCGAGCTGCTGGCCGGCATCCGTTGAGCGACCTCGAGCCGCTGCCCCGCCAGCAGTCCGCCCCGCCCCCGTGCTACCGCCACCCCGAGCGGGCGGCATCGGTCCTGTGCGGGCACTGCGACCGCCCCATCTGCACCGAGTGCATGGTGGCGGCGCCGGTGGGCTGGCAATGTCCGCAATGCACGTCGGAGGGGGCGCGGCGGTCGCGCCAGGTGCCAGCCTTCACCCACACCAGCCCCGGCCGCACCGGCGCGGTGGGCTCCACCAACCCCACGCCGGTGGTCGTGGCGATCATCGCCGTCAACGTGGTGGTGTTCTTCCTCGAGGACTTCGGGCGCAGCGCGAGCGTGGTCGACCGCTTCGCCCTGCAACCCGACCTGATCCACCAGCAGAGCCAGTACTACCGGGCCTTCACCGCGATGTGGCTCCACGCCAACTTCGTGCACATCTTCTTCAACATGATCGTGCTGCTCATTGTGGGCCCGGCGGTCGAGGTGCTGCTCGGCAAGGTGCGCTTCGTCGTCCTCTACCTGCTCGCCGGGCTCGGGGGCAGCGTGTGCTCCTACCTGCTCGGGCCGCACACCGAGTACGGCCTCGGGGCCTCGGGGGCCATCATGGGCGTGCTCGGCGCCTACGTCGTCATCGGGCTGCGCCGCCGGCTGCCGGTGGCGCCGGTCGTCCTTCTCCTGCTGGTCAACTTCCTGATCGGCTTCACGGGCGACATCGACTGGCGCGCCCACCTGGGTGGCGTCCTGACCGGCGCCGGGTTGGCCCTCCTCTACGACTACGCCGGCGGACTGCGGGACCGTTCGGTGGCGCTCGCGCTGACGGTCGGGGGGAGCGTCGCCGTCCTGGCCCTGCTGGCCCTTCTCCTCACCGCGGTCGCCCCGGGGCACGTCAACCTCAGCTGACGGCCGCACCAGCCGCAGGGGGTGGTTGACAGTGAGACAAATATCGCCATACTGTTTCATTGCATGGGTTCACCAGGGGGCGCGACTGCGGCACTGCGACGGCCCGCCGACTCCGGCCTGCCGGCTGGGGGGCGTGACCGGGTCCTCCGCCACCTCGGAGCCGACGACCGCTCCTCGACGCGAGTGCGCATCGTGGACGGCGCGCTCGCTCTGCCTGAGCCGCCAGGGGATCGCCAAGACGACCGTGGACGAAATCGCCCGGACCGCCGGCCTGTCCCGGGCGACCGTGTACCGGGCCTTCCCCCGGGGCAAGGAGGGCATCCTCGCCGCGGTGGTCGAGACGGAGGTGGCCCGGCTGTTCTCCGCGCTCGCCGTCGCCATGGGTGAGGCCACCGACCTCGAAGACCTCCTCGTCGGCGGCATGGTCGAGTCCGCCCGCCGGCTGCGCGGCCACGCCGCGCTGGCCTACCTGCTCGAGCACGAGCCCGGGGCCGTCCTGCCCTACCTCACCTTCGGCCAGCTCGACCGGCTGCTCCTCGTGGCGGGCGACCTGGCCGCACCGTTCTTCGCCCGCTGGCTCGAGCCCGAGCAGGCCTCACGGGCGGCGGAATGGGCCGTGCGTATCGTCATGGCCTACTGCACCAACCCGGCGCCCGAGCACGGACCTCGGCGTGCCGGCACAGACGCGGGCGCTCGTGCGCCGCTTCGTCCTGCCCGGCATCCTCGCCCTGCGCGTCGACGCCGCCGGGACCACGGCCGGTTCTCCTCCCATCCGTACCCGCAGTTCCACGCAGTGCAGGCAGTTCCGACAGATCCACCCACACGACCAGCTCAACCAGCAAGGGGGCGGCACAATGACCACGCTCGACGACGAGCAGGAGCAGCTGAGGTCCAACCTCGACCTGATCGGCCGACAGGACATCAGCGACCTGGAGGCGGTGTTCAGCGTCGTCGGCCACTACGACGTGGAGGGTTACCACCGGGTGCCCGACAACTGCCCGGCCGAGTTCACCTGGGACTACGAGAAGGGCGCCAAGCCGAAGCTGGACAAGCTCTACGAGAAGGCGAAGAAGGCGCAGTGGAACGCCCAGACCGACCTGGACTGGTCGATCGAGGTCGACCAGGAGCGGGTGGTGATGGCGAACGCCGAGGCCAATCCCGCCCAGATGCGGTGGGACGAGTCCGCCTTGGTCGGCACCGCTCTGGAGAAGTGGGACGACAAGAAGTTCTCGAGTTCGGGATCCAGAACCAGAACTGGCTGCTGTCGCAGTTCATGCACGGCGAGCAGGGGGCGCTCCTGTGCACGGCCAAGATCGTGGAGACGGTGCCATGGATCGACGCCAAGTACTACGCGGCGACGCAGGTGATGGACGAGGCCCGCCACGTAGAGGTCTTCTCCAAGTACCTCGACGAGAAGCTGTCGGGGCACTACCCCATGAACGCCCATCTCGGCCTGCTGCTCGACGACATCGTCTCGGACTCGCGCTGGGACATGACCTATCTCGGCATGCAGATCATGGTCGAGGGTCTGGCGCTGGCCGCCTTCGGCTTCATCCACATGATGACGACGGAGCCACTGCTGAAGAGGCTGCTGCGCTACGTCATGGCTGACGAGGCCCGCCACGTCGCCTTCGGCGTCCTCAGTCTCCAGGAGTATTACCAGGAGCTCAGTGCGGCCGAGCTGCGCGAGCGCCAGGAATTCGCCTTCGAGGCGGCCATCCGGATGAAGGACCGGATGGCGATGCAGGAGGTGTGGGAGCGCATGGAGGTCCCCACCGCCGACGTGATCAAGATCATGCAGGCGGCGCCGGAGCAGGACGACTTCCAGATCCTTCTGTTCTCCAAGATCGTCCCCAACCTCAAGAAGCTGGGCCTGCTCGACGCCGCCGACGGCTGGCTGCGGACCAAGTTCACCGAGATGGGGGCCATCGCCTTCGAGAACCTGATCGACTCCACCGAGGAGGAGGACGCCTTCGCCGACGGCTCGCCGGCCGAGCGGCAGGTCGCCTGAGCCCGGCGATGCGCTGGTAGCGTAGAGGGGCGATGAGCCCCGCGCCGGCCTCGCCCCGCTTCGGGCGGGTGGTCACCGCCATGGTGACGCCCTTCGACGCCGACGGCGCACTCGATCTGCCGGCCGCGGTCGAGCTCGCCCGCTGGCTGGCCGCGCACGGCAGCGACGCGCTGGTGCTGAGCGGGTCGACGGGCGAGAGCTCGGTCCTCACCGACGACGAGAAGCTGGCTCTGTGGCGTGCCGTGGCGGAAGCGGTCACCGTCCCCGTGCTCGCCGGGAGCGGCTCCAACGACACCGCGCACTCGGTAGCCATGACCCGCGCGGCGGCCGAGTGCGGTGTCGACGGCGTCCTCGTGGTCACGCCCTACTACAACCGCCCGTCGCAGGCTGGCCTCTACGAGCACTTCCGGGCGGTGGCCGAGGCGGCCGGCACGCTCCCCGTGCTGCTCTACGACATCCCCGTCCGGACCGGACGTCGCATCGAGACGGCCACCATGCTCCGTCTCGCCCGCGAGGTGCGCGGCCATCGTGGGGCTGAAGGACGCCGCCGCTGACCCGCCGGGCACGGCGCACCTGGCGGCGCAGGTGCCGGCGGGCTTCGAGATCTACTGCGGCGACGACGTGATGACGTTGCCGCTCCTCGCCGTCGGCGCGATCGGACTGGTCAGCGTGGCCTCACACTGGGTCGGCCCGCAGCTGCGCGCCGTCATCGACGCCTTCCTGGCCGGCGACCTCGCCGCGGCCATCGCGGGCAACGCCGAGCTCCTCGACTCCTTCGACTTCGAGTCCTCCCCCGAGTTCCCCAACCCGCTCCCGGCCAAGGCCGCCCTGCGCGCGCTGGGGCTGCCGGTCGGGCAGTGCCGCCTGCCCATGGGGCCCTCGACCCCCGAGCTCGACGCGCAGGCGGCCAAGGTCGTGGCCGGGGTCGGGCCACCGGCGGTCACGGTCGCCCCGCTTGGCTGAGCGCCGCGAACGGAAGCCCAAGCCGGTCCGGGTCGTCTTCCTGGGCGGACTGGGGGAGATTGGCCGCAACTGCGCCTGCATCGAGGTGGAGGGGCGCATCGTGGTCCTCGACTGCGGGATCATGTTCCCCGACCCCGACATGCCGGGCATCGACCTCGTGCTCCCGGAGTTCACCTACCTGCACGACCGCAAGGACCGGGTCGACGGGATCGTCCTGACCCACGGCCACGAGGACCACACGGGTGGCCTGGCCTACCTGCTGCGCGAGCTGCAGGCACCGATCTACGGGTCTGAGCTCACCGTCGGCCTGGCCCGGCACCGCATCGACGAGGCGGGGGTGGGGCGCAACACGCGCTTCGTCGTGGTGGCGGACGGCGAGCGCGTCCGCATCGGCGCCTGCGACGTCGAGTTCATCCCGGTGACCCACTCGGTGCCCGAGTCGATGGCCATCGCCTTCCACACCCCGCAGGGGGTGATCCTGCACTCGGGTGACTTCAAGCTCGACCTGCAGCCCGTCGACGGCCGGCGCACCGACATGCCTCGCATGGGTGAGCTGGCCCAGAGCGAGGGCGTCCGCCTGCTCCTGTCGGACTCGACCAACGCGGAGGAGCCGGGCTTCACCGAGTCGGAGTCCACGGTCGGCGTGACGCTGCGCCGCGTCTTCGCGGGCCAATCCGGCAAGCGCATCATCGTCGCCTGCTTCGCCAGCCACATGCACCGGGTGCAGCAGATCATCGACGCCGCCGTGGCCTCGGGACGCCGCGTGGCCACACTCGGGCGCTCCATGGGCAAGAACGTCGACCTCGGAATGCGTCTCGGCATCATCAGCATGCCCGACGGCGTCCTGGTCGACATCGAGGACATCGATGACTCTGCCGGCGGGCGAAGTCTGCGTGATCTCGACCGGCTCCCAGGGGGAGCCGATGTCGGCGCTCTCGCTGATGGCGACCGGCGAGAACAAGTGGGTGCGCATCGGGGAGGACGACGTGGTGGTGATCAGCGCCCATCCGATCCCGGGCAACGAGTGGTCGGTGGGTGAGGTGATCGACGACCTCTACCGACGCGGTGCCGAGGTGGTGCACTCGGGGGCCGAGGCGGTGCACGTGAGCGGTCACGCGCGGCAGGGAGAGCTGCGCACGCTGATGGCCGTGACCCGCCCGGAGTGCTTCGTGCCCGTGCACGGCGAGTTCCGCCACATGGTGCACCACGCGCGCCTCGCGCTGTCCATGGGCATCGACCCGGCAAAGGTGCTCCTGTGCGAGGACGGCGACGTGATCCAGCTCGACGGCAAGGGCATCTCCCGCGACGGCAGGGTCCCGGCGGGCTACGTCTACGTGGACGGGACGGTGGGGGACATCGAGCACGGGGTGCTGCGCGACCGACAGAAGCTGGCCGAGGAGGGCGTCGTCATGGTGGTCGTCACGGTCGACCGCCAGCAGGGCACCCTGAGCTGCCCGCCCGTGATCGAGACCCGCGGCTGGGTGTACGCGCCCGAGGCCGAGGAGCTCCTCGAGGAGGCCAGCGAGGTGGTCGGCGCGGCGGTCACCCAGGCGCTGCGCGACGGGGCGCACGACATCGAGGTCCTCAGCCGCCACACCCGCAAGGCGCTCGGCAAGTTCGTGGGTGAGCGCACCCGGCGCCGGCCGATGATCGTCCCGGTCGTCCTCATGGTCTGAGGTGCGGTGTGAGGTGTTGCTCGTCTCTGGAAGCCTGCGGGCGGCCTCGACGAACACCGCTGTCCTCCTCCGCACGGCGCGGGACGGCACCGCCGGGAACGGCCTGCACGCTCTACGGCGAGCTGTCGGCCCTGCCGCACTTCAATCCCGACGCCGACTCCGACCCCCCTATCCCCGTCGTGGCGCGGCTGCGCGACCTGGTGCACTGCGCCGACACGTTGCTGTTCTCGACCCGGAGTATGCGGGTCACTTCCGGGCTCGCTGAAGAACCTCCTCGAATGGCTGATCGGGGACGACCACACCCGCTCGATCTACGAGAAGCCGGTCGCCTGGGTCAATGCCTCGCCCCGCGGCGCCGCGCTGGCGCACGCCTCGCTGCGCGGGGTTCTCGGCTACGCCAAGGCGAACGTGGTGGAGGCGGCCTGCACCGAGCTCCTGATCGCCGCATCGTCACTCGGTGCCGACGGCCTGGTCACGGACCCGCAGGCGAGGGAGCGGCTCCGCGGTGCCATGCCGACGGCGCCGTCCGGGCCTGTCGCGGCACGTGAGCGTTCGAACGCTCGTGCCGGTCAGGTGGCGCCGTCGGCCTGCGCGCGACACGAGCCGTGCGAGGCCGTCCGCCCGCGCCCGGAGCCGCCCGAGGTCGAGCCCGGCGCCGAACGCGTTGAAGGCCATGACCCCCGAGAAGTCGTCGTCCCACGGGAGGAGCTCGACGGCATCCCACCACGGATCGTGGACGTAGCCGGGGTTCGCCTGCACGTACACCTGCAGAAACCGCTCCGCCGCGGCCAGCCCGTCGACCAGGGCCAGGTTGCAGCGCGTGTGGGCCACGTCCGCCGGCTCGGGTCCGCGGCACCCGTCGGCCCAGTCGACGATGCCCGTCAGTGCGCCGTCGACCCAGAGCAGGTTCCCGGGGTGGAAATCGCGGTGGAGGAACACTTGACGCGTCGCCGGTTCCGGCTGCGTCACGAGCTCCGCCAGGCGGCGCCACGCGCCGCGGGTCCGACGACCAGGCCGGGACGCGGACGCGGGTCGGGTCGAACCAGTCGTGGAACGCAGGGAGGGCGGGCGCCGCGGCCGCGTGGAGCCGCGGAGAGTGGCTCGACGAGCCGGACCGGGTCGAGGCCGTGGATGACGGGGGTGCCGCGCAGGTGGGTCATCACGAGAGCGGGCAGGCCGGCGACGGTGCCCGCGGCGTCGTAGGCGATCGGCTCGGGCACCAGGGGTCCGAGGACGGCGCGCGCCGCGTGGAGCACCCGGACCTCGTCCTGGACCAGGCCGGGCCGGTCGGTGCGTGCGGCCGGGTCGGGGTAGCGGCGGAGGACGAACCGCCTGCCGTCCGCCTCGACGAGCGCGAGCTCGGAGGTGACGCCGAAGCTCAGGGAGCCGACGAGGCGAAACGGGGAGCCGAGGACATCCTCCAGCCAGATGGCGGTCCGGGCGTCCAGGAGGTCCGTCATGCCCTCGTCGTGACGACCTCGCCCAGGCGGTTGAAGGTGTTGCAGTAGAACAGGCGCCCACCCGCGGCCCGCCAGTCGGCCCATTCCGCGAAGGCCGGGCTCTCCATACCCCCCAGGCGCGGGCCGACGTGGTCGTTCATCGTCGAGAAGGTGGCCTCGGCATCGGCGCTGTCGAACTCGTAGAAGTGCATGTACAAGGGGTCCGCCCCCGTCGCGTTCTCGTACACCGAGATCTGGGTGAACCCGGGGATCCCCGCGGCGGCGATGTGGCGGATGTGCACGTAATCGCCCCAGTCGCGGAGGCGGCGGGCGTCCTCGGGGCTCCGCGGGCCGATCCACACGATCAGCAGCCCCCGCGTCGGCGCGCCGGTGAGGATGCCCTGGCTCGGCCGAGCATGGCGCCGAAAACAGTGGGCCTCGTTCGTGCCGGGCATCGCTGCGGGCACGGTGAAGCCGTCGTCGGCCTCGACGACGAAGAGGACCCGGCCGTCGGTGACGCGCATCGGCAGGTCGGTTCGCCCGAGCGCGGCGTTCTCCCACCAGGTGGCGCGGATGGCGCCAGGTTCGCTCGAAAGCCGGCGGGCGCGGTCTGCGCAGTGGCCCGGGTCGATGTCGCCAAGTTCGAGATAGAGCAGTGTGCTGGCGTGGTCCTCCACGGTCAGCTCACCGTCGCCGGCTCGGCTCCACGAGGCAAGAGGGTACCCGTCACTTCCTTCTGCCCGTATACGCGGACTCGGCGACCTTGCCGCTCGTTGTATATGGGCGGACGTTCCAACTGCCATACGGGTTGCAGCCCCGCGCGTATACACCCGACGCAAAGATCCCAGAGGCGCCGAATACGGACGGAACGAGCCCCCTCGTCTACGCGAATATCCCTGGAAGACATCCCCACCCGAGCCCGAGTAACCGCAGGCGTCAATGTCGCGGGCGTGGCACCGTGCCTAGCCGCGGAGGAAATCCACGAGCGCGGCCACCTGATTGCTGACGACAGCGTCCACCCCGGACGACACCACGCCGTCCATTGCCTCGGCCGTGTCGACGGTCCACGTCGAGACCTTGCGTCCCGCCTCGTGCACCTTGGCCACCCCCTCGGGCGTCACGAAGTCCTGCATCGGGTTCCAGTACTCGGCACCCAACTCCTCGAGCAGTTCGAGCGGCGGCTCGCTGCCGTCGAGCCAGGTCAGGCCAAGGCGTGCCTCCGACGAGAGGTTGCGCAGCAGGCGCAGCGCCGGGACGTTGCCCGTGACGAACAGCGACCGCTCGAGCGCGCCCTCCGCCAGCACGGCGTCGAGGCCGCCCGGGACGACCTCGCGGCGCGTGAAGTCGACCATCAGCGGCACGTCAACGGTCCGCAGCACCTGACGGAACAACGGGATCCGGAGCGCTCCCTCGCCGATGCGGGACACCTCGGCCCAGTCGAGGTCGCCCACCGAGGCCTCGACGCCCCAGAGGCGCTCCAGCGTCTGGTCGTGCAGCACGACGATCTCGCCGTCCCGGGTCCGGCGCAGGTCGATCTCCACCCAGTCGGCTCCCAGTGCGATGGCGGAGGCGAACGGCAGTCAGACGTGTTCTCACGTTCGCCCACGGGGTCGCCCCGATGGGCGATGGCCACGATGGTGCTCATGGCGGCGAGGATTCGGCCGAGGAGCCGACGGCGCGAGGCCACGCGGCGCGGTCCCCGAACGTGTTCGATCCTCTTGACGAGTGGCCGAGCGAGAACGAGGGCGACGACACACTGCAGGATCCCGGCGACCAAGATGCGGCAAGCGGATGCCCCACGCCACGGCGATGGCCCCTGCGGCGAGTGCACCGAGAGGCGCTGCACCCCAGACGATTCCTCGCCAGGCACCGCCGACGCGACCCATGAGATCCTTCGGCGTCAGCCGTTGGCGCAGTGACGTGGCCACGACGGATCCTGCGCCGACCGCCAGACCCACGAGCGCGAAGGCCGGCGCAGCCACCTCCCAGCTCGTTGCAGCCGCCATGACGAGATAGCCGCAGCCCGAGACGACCGCCGCCGCGATCAGCGCGCGTGCCGCCGCCGATACGCCGGGACACGCCGTCGGCGAGAAAGCTGCCGACGAGAGCGCCCGCTGCCCCGGTCGCGAGGAAGAGGCCGTACGCCCCTTCGGGGATGCCCCACACCTTGGTCGCCAGCAGGACCAGAACCCCGCTTTCCATGCCTTGGAGGCCTGCGAGCGAGGCAATCAGCAAGAGGAGCACCCGCAGGCGGTTGTCTGCGAAGAGGAGGCGCACTCCCTCCCACATCGAGGTCGACGAGCCGGCCTGCGCTGCCTTCGTGCGGAATCTGAGCAAAGGGAAGGCACGAAGCCACCAGGGCGATCGCGTCGGCGAAGAACGGGCAGGGACTTGTGCGACGGCGAAAAGCGTGGTACCGACGATGGGGCCGCCGAGATATTCCGTGCCGGACTCGGTCGCCGAGAGGAAGCCGTTGGCGTGCTCCAGATCACGGGAGTCGACCAGCTCGGGGACCAGAGCCTGGTACGAGGAATAGAAGAATGCCCGAGCCGACGCGTTGACGAGCACGATGAGGATGAGCAGCGTCAAGGTCATCCGGTCGCTCAGGATCAGAAGGGCGGCCAGGATGATGACCAGCGCGCGTAGAGAGTTCGACAGCGCCGCCACCGGACCTCGCTCGAATCGATCGGCGAACGCCCCGGCCGGAAGCGCCATCAAGAGCCACGGCAGGGAGTCCGCGGCGACGACGGTCGACACGGCGAACGGATTCGGGTTGACGGTGACCGCGAGGAGCGGCACGGCACCCGCCGCAATGCCGTCGCCCGAGCTGGAGAAGGCGAAGCCCACCCAGAGGCGGTTGAACGCACGCCCGAGGCGACGCCGATGTCCCGCAGGCCTACGCGACCGCACGGAGTCCCCGACCCACTCTGATCACTGAGCCTCTTTTAGCTCACACCGGCCCGTGGTCCTTGGACCTGCAGTCGGTGGGGTGACGACGATGACGGCGGCGGCCCCCGCCCTTTTGACAGCTGTGCGTTGTCGCCCAGCATCACTAAAGGCGGGGGCCAGCCGCGTCGATACTTCCCATCGCAACACCCCGTACCGGTTCGAAGACGGCGCGAGGATCACGTGGGCTCTCAGTTCCAGCGGTTTTCGCAGGTCATTGGGCCTCACCTCCTTCAGCCTTCGGTACGCAGTGGGGAGTCGAGGGCAAACCCGTGCAACCGGACCCTCGATTCCCCGCGGAGAGTGTACGCCCGCTCTTGCAACCAGACGGCAACCAAACATTGCGGTCTGGTTGTGAATCGACCTGGGGCTTTGGCGCGAATTGTGCTTCTTCGGCCCAGTTTCAGGCACGAATCCGCGACTCGGCCGCCTGCCGCCGCGGGGCGAATCAAACGGGGGTTTAGTCGTGCCGAAATACGACTTGACAAGTTGTGGACAACCGGTCTTTTCGAGGCCCGACGAGCAGTCACTCGGCGTTCGGTTTCGCGTGAGGGATTTCGCCGCAAGAGCGGCGCGGGCGTGTGGCCGATGCGCCTATTCCGCGCTGCGCCGTAGGACGCCGGCGGGAGAGCCGAACTACGGGGTGCCGGCGGGCCGGTGGGCCTGACTCGACAGCACGAGCCGTGACGTCCCCGACGTGTGCTTTCGATGGGGTGTGAACTGTAGCGACGCGCCGCCGAAGCAGCCACGCCTTGATTTCTTCGGCGGGCATCGGCTTGGCCAGGTAGTAGCCCTGGATGAAGTCGCATCCCGCGTCAGCCAGGATGGCGCAGGTCACCTCGTCCTCGGCACCCTCGGCCACGACGCTCAGGCCGAGGGAGTGGGCCATGGTGATCGATGACTTGACGATGATCAGATTGCTGTCCTCTGTCGGGTAGGTTGGTGACGAAGGACCGGTCGATCTTCAGCTCTTGCACCGGCAGTCGGTGCAGATAGGCCAACGAGGAGTAGCCGGTGCCGTAGTCGTCGATGGCGATCCGGATGCCGAGACTGGAGAGCTCGTCCAATACGCGGCTCGCCTGCAGCAGGTCGGCCATCACCTCCGTCTCGGTGACCTCGAGCGTGAGCAGCTCGGCCGGAAGAGTCATTTGCCTCGAGGTGGCGGGCGACGCGATCGACGAGCGAGCCGTCAGCGAGCTCCCGTCCCGAGATGTTGATGGCGACGCCGAGCTCCAAGCCGGCGCGCCGCCAGTCGGCCAGGTGGGCGCAGGACTGGGCGAGGACGAAGTCACTGATCTGGCTGACGATACCCATCTGTTCGGCGATGGCGATGAACTCGTCCGGGGGAATCGAACCTTGTTCGGGATGATTCCAGCGGGTGAGCGCCTCGACCTGGGCGATTTGGTGGGAGCGGACGTCCCCAATGGCGTGGTACACGACGCTCAGCTCGGTGTTGGTCTCGAGGGCGTGCGTGAGCAAGCCTCCGAGCAGCAGCGTTCGGCGCATGCTCTGGTCGTGCTCGACCGAGTACACCTCGACCGTGGAGCGGCGCTCCTTGGCCAGGTACATCGCGATGTCCGCCCGCTGGAGGAGGAGAGCAACCTCGTTCCCGTGGTGCGGAGCGAGAGTGACGCCCGCACTCGCAGTCACCGCGAGCGTCAGCCCATCGATCTCGACCGGGCGGGACAAAACGGCGTGCAGCTCGTGGACCAGCGCCGTCGCGTGCTCGACCGTCGTGACACCGGAGATGACGAAGGCGAACTCGTCCCCTCCGAGGCGAGCGACGGTCGCCTCCTCCGGGCTCGCCCGCTGGAGCCGCTCCGAGATCTCGAGCAGAAGACGGTCACCGATCGCGTGGCCCAGCGTGTCGTTCACGTCCTTGAAGCGGTCGATGTCGAAGAGGATGACGGCGACGCCCGTGTTCTCGTTCAGCGCAGCCGCGGCGCGGCGTCGTGAACAGCATGCGGTTCGGCAACCCGGTGAGCATGTCGTGCGTCGCCTGGTGCGTCTTGCTGTCCACCTCGTACCGGAGCTCTTCCACGAGGCGGGCGCGCTCGAGGTTGGCGCTGGCGTTGGCCACGAGCGCCCCGAAGAGTCGGAGATCGTCCTCGTCGAATCCGTCCAGCTGTTCGTCGCGGTCGAGGGCGACGACTGCGCCGATGGGCTGTTGCTCACCCATGAGCGGAGCCACGAGCGCCGATTGGTACTCGCCGACGATCGGGTCGTGCGAGGAGCCCCGTTCCTGCGATCCCGCCGTCGTGTGGAGCGACGGCGCACCGGTGCCAATGGCCGCAGTGACGAACGACGTGGGATCGAGATTGATCAGTTCGACGCCCGACGTGCTGTCGTCACCCATCGAGATCCGGCGGGGGATCCCCGACGGCTCTGCGAGGATGAGCTGCGCCCGCCGGGCGCGCATGACCGTGCAGACCTGCTGCAGGACGTCGCCGCTCATGGTGCTCGGCTCGAGGCTCGCCGAGCCGAGCACCTGGCTGAAGTCGTAGAGACGCTGCAGCGACCCGAATCGGAGCGACAGCCGGGTGTAGCCCCGGTACGCGACGACGATGAGTGCAGCGACGATGAGGAGGGGCACGGTGGCCCACAGTTCGAACCACGCGGCGTCGAGCACGACGAGGGCAAGACAGATGCTCGTGAGACTGAGCAGGGCCTCGAACATCCATTGGGAGCCCGTCCGGTGCTCAGAGGTCAGTCCATAGATCGCCGAGACGATCCGCACGACGACATTGGGCACGATCACCGCTGCAGCCAACGCAAGGGCCGCCGCGGCCCAGCCCCGCACGCTGAGCGGGCCATGTCCGGCGAGGATTTCTCTGTACACCAGGGCCGAGAGAGCGGTGGCAAACGCGATGAGGCTGACGTTCAGAACGAACTTGATGAGTGGGCTTCTGCGGGTGAGCGTGTAGACGATGGTCTCGGCGCACGCGGCGCTGAGGGTCAGCAGAGACGGGCGCAGAAAGACGAGGCCGAGGATGATGGGCGCGGAGTCGAGCGCGAACGTCAGGCTGTTTCCTCGGTAGGGCAACTCCACGGGTGCCCACACGGCGGCAACGAAGAGGAGGAGGACGAGTGCGAACATCGCCGGCGCCGGTATCGGCTGGCGGATGGGCATTGCACCGTGGAGCGGCCCGAGTGTCAGCAGAGCGAGGGCACCGAGTGCGAGCATGGCGGCGATGACGTAGATCGCCGCGGACACCAACCAGCGGGAGTCAGAGGGGGCTGGCGCCGTGTCGGGCGTGTTCGGGCGGTCGCCGGGCTCCGACTGGGCTCGTGCCCCGTCCGGCTTGGCCACGATTGTCTCCCCCATGGGCTCACCGACTCCGCGCGTGCGAGTGACCTTGGCGCCATCCACTGGCACAACGCTGATATCGGCAGGACTTGTGCGGGACTTGAGACTGAGGCTGGGGCGCGAACGTCCGGGTGCCGCGACGGCTCGGCGGTTGGGACCTGGAAGTTGTTCGCCTGTTGTGCGGCGGCGAGCGCCCCCGGGCGCCGGTTCCGGCCACCGCCCTGGGCTCAGGTGCGGCTAGACCCCGCTGGCGTAGACCGCCCCGGCGACGTTGGCGATGATCTGGTTCAGGGCCGGCTCGATGAGGTTGTCCACCGCCGCCGCCGTGATGTGGACGCCGTCGCTGCTGCGGGCCACGATGCCGTCGACCACCGAGGCGTAGGCGCCGCCGGGGTCGAGCACCGAGTAGAGGTCGTCGATCGACACGTAGGGGTACGACGCGGCCACCTGGCGCACGATGGCGTTGTACTGGTCGACGACGTTCGACGGCGTGCCGTCGGCGAAGTACGGCGACGTCGAGAGGATGACCGCTCCGCCGTCGGAGTGGGCGATCTGCACCGCCTCCACGAGGTTGCCCTCGATGTAGGACTCGTAGTCCGGGTCCGCCAACGACTGGTAGCTCCCATTGAAGAGCCGGTCCTGGGTCTCCCAATACCCCGTCTGGATCACGGTGACGTCGGGGTGGAAGCGGGAGACGACCCACTGCAGCTGCGACGCCCACAGCGCGCAGGCCGGCGAGCTCAGATAGGGAGTGCCCGGGTCGGCCCATGGGAGGGTCGGCGCGCCGTTGGTGAATCCGCAGCCCGCCGCCGCCCCGTCGTCGACGGCGTAGGGCGGAGACGTCTGCCCGACGTACTCGCCCTCGTAGAGGGAGAGCGAGTCGCCCGCGAACGCGACGCGCAGGCCACCCTGGTGGGTGGCCTGGGGCCCCGGGGCCTCGTTCATGATGCCGACGACTGGTGGGATCGGGTTCGAGAACGGCGTGGGGAACAGGGGCGGGTGCAGCGGCGACTGGGCACTGCCCGCGAACGCGGCGTCGCCGTAGTCGAAGAGGCCGGCGTCCTGGGCGACGAGCCAGTAGCCGCCGCCGTCGGGGGTGGCCGCCATGCCGACGATCGGCTCGTTGAGGACGAGGCTGCCCGTGGAGCCCAGGAAGGGCGCGTCGCCGAACGTGAAGATCCCGCCGTCGGAGGCCACCAGCCAGTAGCCGCCGCCGTCGGGCGTGGCCGCCATGCCGACGATGGGCTTGTTGAGCGTCATGCTCCCCGTCGACCCGTCGAATGCCGCGTCGCCGAAGGAGAAGATGCCGCCGTCGGAGGCCACCAGCCAGTAGCCGTTGCCGTCGGGCGTGGCCGCCATGCCGACGATGGGCTTGTTGAGCGCGATGCTCCCGGTCGAGCCGTCGAACGCCGCGTCGCCGAAGGAGAAGATGCCGCCGTCGGAGGCCACCAGCCAGTAGCCGCCGCCGTCGGGCGTGGCCGCCATGCCGACGATGGGCTTGTTGAGCGCGATGCCCCCCGTCGAGCCGTAGAACGCCGCGCCCCCGAAGGCGAAGATCCCGCCGTCGGAGGCCACCAGCCAGTAGCCCCCCGCGGGGTCAGTGGCCCCGCCGACGATCGGCTTCTGCAGCGGGACCCCGAGCGTGTCGCCGGCGTACCCGGCGCCCCCGAAGGTCATCACGCCACCGGCGGCGTCGACGATGGCGTACGAAGAGTCCGTCGGCGCGGGCGCCGGCTGGGCGCCGGCCGTTCGCGTGGAAGAGCCGGGACCGGCGGGGGCCAGCACGACGAGGGCGGTGGCGGCCAGGAACGCCACCACGCCCAAGGCAACACGGCGACCCGTTCGCCACGTCCACGTTTCCGGCATGAGCGAGAGATCTTAGGGAGGACGGGCCCTTGCGCCGGCGCGCCCCTCAGAGCAGGCGCAGCTGCTGGTCCTCCTGGTTCCCGCCCTGGTTCCCGCCCTGGTTCCCGCCCTGGTTCCCGGCCCCCCGTGGCGCCCCCGGCGGGGCGGCAGCTGCGGCGCGGTAGCGGTCCCCCCGCGCCACGCCGCAGCGGCGGGCGGCTCCCCGCACGATGCCCTCGATGCGCTCCCGCTCCGCGTCCTCCTGGTAGGCGCCGCGCCGGAAGCGCCCCCGGTGCAGGCGCACCAGGTCGGGCCGCTCCCGCCCGAGCCAGTCGAAGTAGTGCCCCCGCACCGTCCCCCGCAGGTGCAACGCCACCCCGCCGATGGACGTCGCGCCCGCGGCGGCGCAGGCCTCCACCACCTCGGTGAGCTGTGTCTCGGAGTCCGAGAGGCCCGGGAGCACCGGCGCCACCAGGACGCCGCACGGGATCCCGAGGTCGCTCAGGCGCCGCAGCGCCTCGATCCGGCGGTCCGGAGGCGGGGTGCCGGGCTCGGTGAGCCGCCAGACCGAGCGGTCGAGCGTTCCCACCGAGAAGCTGACCGCCACGTCGGTGCGCTCGCTCGCCGCCGCCAGCAGGGCGGCGTCGCGCAGGATGAGCGTCGATTTGGTGAGGATGCTGAAGGGATTGCGTGCCCCCGACAACGTCTCGACGATCCCGCGCGTCAGGTGGTACTTGCCCTCCGCGTGCTGGTACGGGTCCGTGTTCGTGCCCATGGCGATGTGGCCGCCCTCCCACTTGGACGACCGCAGCTCGGCGCGCAGCCGCTCGACCGCGTTCACCTTGACGACGATCTTGCGCTCGAAGTCCTCGCCGATGCCGAGCCCGAGATAGTCGTGGGTCGGTCGCGCGAAGCAGTACACGCAGGCGTGGCTGCACCCTCGATAGGGGTTGATCGTGTGCCGGAAGGGCATCTGGCTCTCGGGGGGCACCCTGTTGATGATGGTGCGGGCGTTGACGTGGAGGAACTCCATCCCGGCGTACGCGCCCTTGCCGATGTGCCGCTCGGCCACCCGCTCGTCTGGGAAGAGGGTGCCTCGCTGGTCGCTCTCGGCCAGGGTCCAGCGCAGTGCCATCCGGGCTACGATAGCGAACATATGTTCGTAGGGCAATGGGGCGGGTGTCCGCCAGAACCACCAGGTCAGGCAGTAATCTCGGCCGCACTGTGGTGACCAGGACGCGAGGGGGCACCGCGACGCGGGCGCCGGCCCGCGCCGCGGCCAAGAAGCCGGCCGCCCGAGCGCGGCGCGCGCCGCCGCCGAAACCGCCGTTCTGGCGCATCCAGGCGCGCGACCTCTGGGCGGTCGGCCTCGTCACGCTCGGGGTCCTGCTCGCCCTCGCCCTGTGGGGCCAGCAGCTCGGCCCCGTCGGCCATTGGGTGAACACCGGCCTGGCGCTGTTCGCCGGTTGGGCCCGCGTGCTGCTGCCGCTGGTCTCCTTCGGTGCCGGTGTGGCCCTGCTCGTCGATCGCGGCGAGCGCAGCGAGCGCGACGACAGGCACGAGCACGGCGGGGCGGACCCGCTGCGCCTGGCCATCGGCATCGGGCTCGGCCTCCTCGGCGTGTGCGGGCTGGCCGAGCTGGCCAAGGGCACCCCGCGGTTGTCGGACTCGCCCGCGCTGCGCAACGGCGGCGGCGCGCTCGGCGCGCTGGTCGGGCGCCCGCTGCACGCCGGCCTCGGCACCGCCGGTGCGGCGGTGCTCCTCGTCGCGCTGGTGCTGGTGGCCATCCTGATCGCGACCGGGGTCCCGCTCGCCGCGGTGGGCCGCGGCGTGCGCACGGGCGCCGCGGCGGCGGGGCGCACGGCCGCCGAGCTGTGGCGGGGCAAGCCCTTCCTCGTCGCCCCCCAGGGCATGGCCGACGAGGAGGTGGCCACCTCGCCCCCGCCGCCGCACCCCGATCCCGAGGACATCGACCCACCCGCCCCGGCCGACCTGACGGAGCCCGACATCGACATCCCCCTCGACCCCGAGCCCGAACCCGAGCACGAGCCGGCTCTGGTGGGGGGGCCGCGGGCGCCGGCGGCGGCGCGGGCGCCGGGGGAGTGGGTGCTCCCGTCCCTCTCGCTGCTGCACGCGTCGAAGAAGCTGCGCCAAGACCAGCGCCAGATCGACGCCGCCGGGGAGGACCTCGTGCGGGCACTGTCCGCCCACGGCGTCGAGACCCGGCTGGTCGGCTGCCGCGTGGGGCCGACCGTCACCCGCTACGAGCTGGAGCTCGGCCCGGGCGTCAAGGTGGCCCGCGTGACCAGCCTCTCCAAGGACATCGCCTACGCCATGGCGTCGCCCGACGTCCGCATCCTGGCGCCCATCCCGGGTAAGTCGGCCATCGGCGTCGAGGTGCCCAACCGGACCCGCCAGCTCGTCTCGCTGCGCGACATCCTCGAGTCGCGCGAGGCCAAGCCTTCGTCCACCTCCCATCCGCTCGACGTGGCCATGGGCCGCGACATCGCCGGCCGGGCGGTCATGGCGAACCTGGCCGAGATGCCGCACATCCTCATCTCGGGTGCGACCGGCTCGGGCAAGTCGTCGTGCATGAACTCGATCATCACGTCGATCCTCGTGCGCGACACGCCGGACAAGGTGAAGCTGATCCTGGTCGACCCCAAGCGGGTCGAGCTGGGACAGTACGACGGGCTCCCGCACCTCTTGAACCCGGTGGTCGTCGACCCCAAGAAGGCGGCCAACGCACTGGCCTGGGCGGTCAAGGAGATGGAGCGCCGCTACGACCTGCTGGCCGAGAACGGCGTGCGCGACATCACGGGGTACAACCAACTGGTCGAGGAGGGCCGCATCGCGACGCCGGTGTCGGACCGCCGGCAGGCCCGCGACGCCGCGGCCCGCGCCCTCGGCGAGGACCACCCGGCCGTCGAGGACGTCGCCGAGCTCGAGGACGAGCCCGAGCCCCCGGAGACCCTCCCCTTCATCCTCGTCGTGGTCGACGAGCTCAACGACCTGATGATGGTGGCGGCACGCGACGTCGAGGACTCCATCGTGCGCATCGCCCAGATGGCGCGGGCGGTCGGGATCCACCTGGTCATCGCCACCCAGCGGCCATCGGTCGACGTCATCACCGGGGTCATCAAGGCCAACATCCCCAGCCGGATGGCCTTCTCCGTGTCGTCGCTGGCCGACAGCCGGGTCATCCTGGACCAACCCGGAGCCGAGCGCCTGATAGGCAAGGGGGACATGCTCTTGCTCACGGCCTCCTCGAACATCCCGCGCCGCCTGCAGGCCCCCTGGGTCTCGGAGGAGGAGGTACGCGACGTGGTCGGCCACTGGCGTGCCCAGGGCGGCCAGGCGGAGGCCATCGTCGGCATCGAGGGGATCGAGGACGGTCCGGCGGGCGGCGACGTCGTCGACGATGACGACGACGAGTACCTCGTGCAGGCGCGCGATCTCGTGGTGCGCTCCCAGCTCGGCTCGACCTCCATGCTGCAGCGCAAGCTGCGCGTCGGCTTCGCGCGCGCCGGGCGGCTGATGGACCTGCTCGAGCGGCAGGGCGTGGTCGGGCCGAGCGAAGGCTCCAAGGCCCGCGCCGTCCTCATGACGCCCGAAGAGCTCGACGCCCTGAGCGGGAGGTGACGCGGGAGACCGCGGCGCCGCCGTTGATGGTGGCGCCCTTCCGGCTCGACTCGCTGCATCCGTCTCCGGCGCCCCCCGAGCCGCCACCGCAACGGGGACGCCACGGCGAGCGCACCCGGCAGCGCGGGCGCTCGCGCCGCTGGCTCGTCGCGCTGGTCGTCCTCCTTCTTGTCGTGGCGGCCGCAGGCGCGTTCGTCGGCCTCCGGCTCCACACACCCGACCCGGCCCCAGCGGTGACGCCGGTCCTGGCGCGCGGCGTGCATGTCCCCGCGCAGGCGGTCGCGCTCCCGTGGCCGGCCACGGGCGAGGGCGCCGTCGCGGTTCCCGCGATCGGTGTCAACGTCGCGTCCGGGCCCGAGCAGCCGGCACCGGTGGCGAGCCTCACCAAGCTCATGACCGCGTACGTCATCCTGCACGACCACCCGCTGGCACTCGGCCAGCCGGGGCCGACCATCACCGTGAGCCAGGCCGACGTCGACGACTACGACAACGACACCGTCGACGACGACTCCAACGCGCAGGTGGTCCTGAACGAGCAGTTGACCGAACAGCAGGTGATGACGGGGCTGCTCGTCCACTCGGCGGACAACTACGCGGACTTGCTCGCGCGGTGGGATGCCGGCTCGATTCCGGCGTTCGTGGCCAAGATGAACGCCGACGCGGCGCGGCTGGGTATGACGCAGTCGCACTTCGCCGACGCCAGTGGGGTCGATCCGGCCTCGGTGTCGACCGCCGGGGACCTGCTCAAGGTCGCCGCGCCGGACATGGCCAACGCGGCCTTCGCCTCCATGGTCCAGATGTCCTCCGTCACGCTGCCGGTGGCGGGGACCATCTCGACCTACACGCCGTTCCTCGGCTTCGACGGGACGATCGGGGTCAAGTCGGGCTTCACGAGTGCCGCGGGCGGCTGCGACGTGCTCGCGGTCGTGCGCCAGCTGCACGGGCGCAACGTGCTGTTGCTGGCGGCGGTCACCGGGCAGCAGGGCGCCGAAGCCCTCGCCCAGGCCGGCCTGCACGGGCTGGCCTTGGTCAACGCGGCCGGGCCGCTGGTCGGGTCGACCCGGGTCGTCGACGGCGACACCGTGGTCTCGCACGTGAGCGAGGCCGGGAAGGTCGTCGACGCGCGCGCCGCCTCGTCGGCGTCCGTGCTCACGTGGCCCGGCGTGCAGGCGGCGCGTACCTTCGTCCCGGTGGGCCACCTCACGGATCAGGCCCGCGCCGGCACGCGGGTGGGCGCGGTGACGGTGACGCTCGGCACCCAACGCGTCGTGGTGCCTGTCCGCCTCGACCGGGACGTCCCGCGCCCGACGCTGCTCCAGCGCATCTTCTAGCCGCGTAACCTGGCGTCGTGCGCGCCAGGGCCCCCGCGTCGTCGGCGAACCTCGGGCCGGGATTCGACACCCTGGCCGTGGCGCTCGACCGGTACGTGAGCGTGGAGGTCGAGCCGGCAGCGACGCTGCAGGTGCACAGTGAGGGCGAGGGCTCTGGCCTCTTCGACGACGCGTCCCACCTGGCGGCCCGGGTCGCGACGGAGGTCCTCGGCCACGACCGATTCGCGGTGACCGTGCGGTCGCAGATACCGGTCGCCCGGGGGCTGGGCTCCTCCGCCGCACTGGCCGCGGCCGCGGCGGCGGCGGCCGGCGCCGAGGACCCCTTCGCCATCGCGGCCGCCTACGACGGGCACCCCGAGAACGCCGCCGCCAGCGCGTTCGGCGGCCTGGTGGCCGCCACGACCGTCGGGGGACGTCCCGTGCATGCGTCGTTGCCACTGAGCGGCGAGCTGGCCTTCGTCGCCATCGTCCCCGACCGCGACCTCGCGACGCCCGAGGCCCGCGGTGTCCTGCCCGAGTCGTTGAGCCGGTCGGACGCCGTCTTCAACCTGGGCCGGATGGGGCTCCTGCTCGCCGGCCTGGGCGACCCGGCCTCGCTCGTGGCCGCGGCGACGGAGGACCGCATGCATCAGGCGGCCCGGACCGCGCTGTTCCCCGAGGCACCCGCGCTCTTGCAGGGTCTCGTCGACGCCGGGGCGCTGGCCGCCTGCTGGTCGGGCGCGGGACCGACGCTGCTCGGCATCGTGTCGGCGGCGGCCGTCGACGCGACCCTCGTCGACGCCGGGTCCGCACTGTCCGCGTCGGGTGTCGAGGGCCGGGTGATGGCGCTGCGCGCCGACCGCCGTGGTCTCGTCTACGGCGACGACGCGGTGGTCGCGCTGTAGGCCCGTGCCTCAGCGGCCGCCGGCGCCGCCCACCTTGGCGATGGCGTTCTCCAGCTGGGTGATGGCTGCGTCGACGTTGAAGGTGTTCTGGACCTGGTCGTAGTTGGCCTGGTTCGGTTCCGCGTCGCCGAGGATCTCGAGGCTGTTGGCCAGCGTCTGCGCCGCGTTGCGCGCTGCGGCGAGGTCGGTCGGGGGCGCCGTGAACCCCCGACCGGTGGCGAGGACGTTGGCGTAGTCGTGGATCTGGCCGCCGAGCGAGCGGTCGGCCGCCTCGAGGCAGGTGACGGGGCTCGACGCCGTCTTGCACCCGGTGACCTTGGTCGCGTACCCGTGCAGGGCCGATTGGGCCGTCTGGCCGGCGTTCTGCAGCGTGGTGTCGGCGGACTGGCCGGCCGTGCCGCCCGGGCCCGCCGGGCTGGAGCTGCACGCGGCGAGAGCCAGGGGGAGCGCGGCCAGGGCCCAGCCGAGATGCCGGATCGGATGCCTGTCCCAGCGCCGCACCGTCGAGAATCTAGGCGGCCACGTTCCCTAGACTTTCGCGGATGGCGGGGAGCTATTTCATCCGAACCTTCGGGTGCCAGATGAACGAACACGACTCCGAGCGGCTGGCCGGCCTGCTCGTGGCCGACGGCATGACCCCGGCCGCCACCATGGAGGACGCCGACGTGGTCGTCCTCAACACCTGCTGCATCCGCGAGAACGCGGACCAACGGCTCTACGGGACGCTGGGGCGCCTCAAGGAGCTGGTGGACGCCAGGCCCGGGCTCCAGATCGCGGTGGGGGGCTGTCTGGCCCAGAAGGACCGCGCGCGCATCCAGGAGAAGGTGGGATGGGTCGACGTGGTCTTCGGCACGCACAACCTGGCCAGCGCGCCCGGCCTGCTCCGCCGGTCCCGGGACGAGGGCCCACTCATGGAGATCCTCGACGCGCCGGTACCGGGCGACGCCACGAACCCCCTCCTCGGTCCGGCGGCGGTGCGGGAGCTGCCCTACGCGGCCTGGGTGAACATCCAGACCGGCTGCGACAATTCCTGTGCGTTCTGCATCGTGCCCGCCGTGCGCGGTCCCGAGGTCAGCCGGCCGCTCGACGACATCGTGTCCGAGGTCCGGCTGCTCGCGCGGCGCGGCGTGACGGAGGTGACGCTCCTGGGCCAGAACGTCAACTCGTACGGACGGGACATCACGCGCCGCCGCCCGCTGTTCGCCGAGCTGCTGCGCGCCGTGGGCGCCGTCGAGGGCATCGGGCGCGTGCGCTTCACGAGCCCGCATCCGAAGGACCTGCGACCCGAGACGATCGAGGCGATGGCCGAGACGCCTGAGGTCTGCGAGCAGCTGCACCTGCCGCTCCAGTCCGGGAGCGACGGTGTGCTGCGCGCCATGCGCCGCGGGTACACCGCCGAGCGGTACCTCCGGCGCCTCGCCGACGCGCGGGCGGCCATCGACGACCTGGCCGTCACGACCGACATCATCGTGGGTTTCCCTGGCGAGAGCGACGACGACTTCGAGGAGACCCTGGCCGTCTGCGCGGCGGTGGGCTACGACGGCGCCTACACATTCATCTTTTCGCCGCGTCCCGGAACGCGCGCCGCCGCCATGGAGTCGGACTTCGTGCCCGACGACGTGGTGGCCGAACGCTTCGAGCGCCTGAAGACGGTGGTCGACCGCTCGGCGCTGGCGCGCCACCGGGCGCGGGTCGGGCACAGCGAGGAGGTGCTGGTCGAGGGCGTCAGCCGGCGCGACGACGCGATGCTGACGGGCCGCACCCGCCAGGGGAAGCTGGTCCACTTCGCGGCCACCACCACCGGCGCGCCGGCCGCCGGCGCGTTGGCCCGCGTCGCGGTGACGACCGGCCATCCCCACCATCTGACCGGGCGGCTCGAGGAGGTGACGGCGCGGCCCCGGCATCGCGTGCGCATCCCGGTGGCCGGCGCGTGACCGCGGTCGCGCTGGTCGGCGTCACGGCGTCGGGCAAGTCGGACGTCGCGCTCGCCGTGGCGCGCCGGCGCGGCGACTGCGAGATCGTCTCGGTCGACTCCATGTGCGTCTACCGCGGCATGGATGTCGGGACGTCCAAGCCGGGCCCCGAGGCGCGCGCCGCGGTGCCCCACCACCTGCTCGACCTGGTGGA
The DNA here is from genome assembly GCA_963788585.1 of uncultured Acidimicrobiaceae bacterium. GTDB lineage: Bacteria > Actinomycetota > Acidimicrobiia > Acidimicrobiales > RAAP-2 > Bog-473. Next base: position 76,917 of record CAWBHA010000005.1, on the reverse strand, counting down.
CCCCGATGCGGAGTTCACCGTCAGCCAGTTCCAGGTCGCCGCCCGCACCGCGCTGGCCGGCATCGAGGCGCGCGGCCAGCACGCCCTGTTGGTCGGCGGCACCGGGCTGTATCTGCGGGCGGTGGTCGACGACCTCGTGATCCCGGGTCGCTACCCCGAGGTGGCCACCGCGCTGGAGGCCGAGTTGGACGAGGGCCGCGCCGATCCCGTCGAGTTGCACGCCCGCCTGGTCAGGCTCGACCCGGTGGGGGCGGGGCGCGTGGAGCCGACCAACCGCCGGCGGGTGGTGCGGGCGCTCGAGGTCACGCTCGGGGCGGGGCGACCCTTTTCTGCGTTCGGGCCCGGGCTCGAGGCATACCCGGCGACGGGCGTGCGACAGATCGGTCTGGCCCGCGCGCCCGGGGAGATCGACCGGCGCGTCGCGGCCCGCTTCGCCGCCATGGTGGGCGCCGGCCTCGTCGACGAGGTGCGGGCCCTGGCCGCCCGCCCAGCCGGCATCTCGCGCACGGCCCGCCAGGCGCTCGGGTATCGCGAGATCCTGGCCCACGTGGAGGAGGGCGTTCCCCTCGACGACTGCCTGGACCACGCGGTGCGGCGGACGCGGCAGTTCGCCCGCCGTCAGGCGTCGTGGTTCCGGCGGGACCCGCGGATCGCCTGGGCCACCGACGCGGCCGAGGCCGAGGAAATGTTGGACCGGGCGATCGGACCGCACGGCTGAGCCGTCCCGCCTGCGAGAATGGTGGGATGCACGCCAGCAAGCACGAGGGTGCCGGGAACGATTTCCTGGTCGTGCTCGACCCCGCCGACGCCGTCCGGTTCTCGGTGGCCCAGGTGCGCCTGCTGGCCGACCGCCGCCGCGGTATCGGTGCGGACGGGATCATCCGGGTGGGACCGGGCCGCGACGGTTGCGACCTCTCCATGGAGCTTCGCAACGCCGACGGCGGCGAGGCGGAGATGAGCGGCAACGGGATGCGCTGTCTCGCTCAGGCGGCGGTCGAGGCCGGCCTGGTGACGCCGCCCGTCTTCACGGTCGCCACCGCGGGCGGCCCCCGGACCGTCGAGTACGCCGATGGGCCGACGCGGGGGTGGGCCACGGCGCGCGTCGACATGGGCCCGGCCCGGCTCGGACCCGATCAGCCGCAGGAGTTCGGGGACCGCCGGGCCCGGACGGTCGACGTCGGCAATCCCCACCTCGTCCTGCTCGGCCCGGACGCGGCGAGCGTCGACATCGCCGAGCTGGGGCCGAAGCTGCAGGCCACGTTCTCCGGCGGCATCAACGTCGAGTGGATCACCGTCGCGCGCGACGGCGAGGGCGAGCTCCTCGACCTCCGCGTCTGGGAGCGCGGGGTCGGCGAGACGCTCGCGTGCGGCACCGGCAGTGTCGCGGCCGCGGCGGCCGCTCGCAGTTGGGGCGCCGTCGGGCCCGACGGCGACCTGCGGGTGCGCAACCCGGGCGGCGTGCTCACGGTCTCGCTCGGCGCCGGCGAGGAGGCGACCACGCATCTCGCCGGGCCGGTGCGCAAGGTGGCCGACCTGGACATCCATCCCGGGATGCTCTCTTGAGCGAGTGCTGCCCCGCAGGGGCGTTTCGTGGGCGCTCCGCTTGCGCCTAGCGGTAAGGACCACCAACGATGCTGATCCGTCTGTTCCGCCCGTGAGGTGAGCCTCCGGGCGCTGTGTGGTGCTGCTGACACACGGACTCGACCCCGAGGCTCAGATGCGCGCGAATGCGTCGCTGGGTCCTCTCAGTGGTGCCACTCTGATCGCATTCATCGTGATCGGGTCGCCTCATACCAAGCGACCGTCTCTGCGAGCCCTGTCCCAAAATCGATCGAGGCCTCGAAACCAAACTCGCGACGTGCCCGCGAGACCTCGACCCTCCGGAAGGGTTGTCCGTTCGGCTTTGTCGTGTCCCATCTGATCGCCCCCGAGTAACCCACCGCAACCGCCACTTGTCGGGCGAGATCCCGAATCGCAATCTCATTGCCTGATCCCACATTCACTGGTTCCGGGCTGTCGTAACGCTCGAGCGCCAGTCGGAAGGCCTTCGCAGCATCACGGACATGGGCGAACTCCCGAGTAGGACTACCGTCCCCCCACAAAACGACCTCACGAGCGCCTGTCTCGCGCGCCTCCAGAAAACGCCTGATCATGGCTGGGATTACATGGCCTGACGAGAGATCGAAATTGTCCCCGGGTCCGTAGAGGTTCACGGGCAAGAGGAAGATCGCATTGAGCCCGTACTGCCGACGATAGGCCTGTGCTTGGACCAAGAGCATTCTTTTGGCCAATCCGTATGGTGCATTCGTTTCTTCTGGATAACCGCCCCAGAGTGCATCTTCTCTGAACGGGATGTCTGCCTGTTTCGGGTACGCGCAGACTGTTCCAGCAAGAAGGACCTTCGCTACTCGAGCACGACAAGCTTCGAGCACTTCGATCCCCATGAGAGCGTTCTCGTAGAAGAAGCGGCCCGGTTCGGCCTGGTTGGCGCCGATTCCTCCCACAACGGCCGCGAGGTGCACGAGTGCATCCGGCTGCGTGTCGTCCAGAAGCCGCACGATTGCCTCACGGGCGCGGAGATCGTAGTCACGACGCCCGACGCCGATTGCCTTTGCTCCGAGCCGTTGAAGGTCGCGCACCACATGACGCCCGAGAAAACCGGTACCGCCCGTGACGACGATCGTGGAATCTTCGAGGCGCATAGCGTCAACGACTCAGCGCTGTCGAGCACGATCGCGTCGGCACGGCGTCACATACCTCCAAAACGCTGACCCGAGCAGGCTTCGTCATCGGGCCGAGCCGCGCCACTCGACATGGCGCTTACGGAGGAACACGTCCAAGCCGGACCGATTCGTTTCGACGACGAAGCGGTCCAGCGGTGCCCTCACGGTGATGCCGTCGTAGGCTCGACCCAGTCGGGAGAGCCCTCGCGCAGCCGCCATCAGGGCAAGCCTCTTTGGGTGCTCATGGTCAGCTCCTGGGTTTGTCGAGTTGCCAACCCGGTCAAATTGCCCCATGGACACCAGGGAGCGGGGGATACCGGGGTCACTGAACGAGGCGCTGCGGACAAGAGAATTTCGTGGACGGCGCCTTTAGGGGCACCAGGCCCGTACGCTGGCGAGATAGTGAGATTCCGCCATGGCTGACCAGCCTATGAACAGATACAACGTGCTGCCGGGCACGCTCATCGAGCGGGCCTTCCGGGAGCGGATCATCCTCGTCGGCGTCGTCTTCCCCGGGCTCACCGCCGAGCTGGTCGACGAGGAGCTGGACGAGCTCGCGCAGCTGGTGGACAGCGCCGGTGCGGATGTGGTCGGCCGGGTGGTGCAGCGGCGCGATGCCCCGGACCCCGCCACCTTCGTCGGTCGGGGCAAGGTCGAGGAGATCGCCGAGCTGAGCCGGAGCCTCGACGCGGACACGGTGGTGTTCGACGACGAGCTGACGCCGGCGCAGCACCGCAACCTCGAGAAGGCGTTCGGCCGCACGGCCATCGACCGCACGGCCGTCATCCTCGACATCTTCGCCCAGAACGCACGGAGTCCCGAGGGCAAGGCGCAGGTCGAGCTCGCCCTCCTCCGCTATCGGCTGCCGAGGCTGCGCGGCCGCGGCTCGTCGCTCAGCCAGCAGGCCGGTGGTATCGGCACGCGTGGCCCGGGCGAGACGCAGCTCGAAGTAGACCGGCGCCGTCTCGTCCGGCGCATGCACCGCCTGGAGGCGGACCTGCGCGAGGTCGAGCGCACGCGCACGCTGCAGCGGCGCAGCCGCGCCCGCGGCCGGCATCGTGAACTGGCCCTGGTGGGGTACACCAACGCGGGCAAGTCGACGCTGCTCAACCGGCTCACCGACGCCGGCGTGCTCGCGGCGAACCGGCTCTTCGTGACCCTCGACCCCCGCACGCGCCAGCTGTCCCTCCCAGGTGGCGAGACCGTGCTCGTCACCGACACGGTCGGCTTCGTGCGCAAGCTTCCCCACGAGCTCGTCGAGGCCTTCCGCTCGACCCTCGACTCGGTGCGTTTCGCCGACCTCGTCCTGCACGTCGCCGACGCCACGGCCGCGCACGCCGAGACCCAGATGGCCGCGGTGCGCGAGGTCCTGCGCGAGATCGGGGCGGGCGGCGTCCCCGAGCTGGTCGTGGTCAACAAGGCTGACCGCGCACCGGAGTCCGCCAAGGCGTTGGCGCACGCCAACGAGGGCGCCGTGGTGGTGTCCGCCCGGACGGGCGAGGGCGTGGACGACCTCCTGCGCGTCGTGGGCGACCGGCTGCGTGGCTCCGACCGCGTCGTCGAGCTGGTGGTGCCGTGGGCGCGGGGCGACGTGCTGGCGGCGATCCACCGCGAGGGCGAGGTGGTGGGCCAGCGCGACGGCGAGGAGGCGGCCACCGTCCAGGTGGTCCTGGACGACGTGGGACGGGCGCGCTTCGCCGAGTTCGTGGCGGCCCCGTGACCTTTCGGCTGCCCCCGTACCCCTACGACCGCCTCGCCGGACTGGCCAAGGTGGCCGACACGCACCCCGGCGGCATGGTCGACTGCTCCATCGGCACCCCGTGCGACCCGCCGCTCGCCGCGGTCGTCGACGCCCTCGCGACGTCGGGCGCCGAGCGCGGCTATCCCGCCTCTGCGGGCAGCCTGCCGCTGCGCGAGGCGGCGGCGGCGTGGTTGGCGCGTCGCTTTGGCCTGCCGGATCCGCCGTCCGCGCTGGCCGCGTGCGTGGGCACCAAGGAATTCGTGGCGTCGGTGCCGCACCTGCTGCGTCTGCGTCAGCCGGAGCGGGACACGGTGCTCTATCCCGCCGTCTCCTATCCGACCTACGCCATGGGCGCGCAGCTGGCGGGATGCCGCGCCGTGGCGGTGGGCCCCGCACCCGGCCGCGTCGGCGGCATCGACCTCGCCGCCATCGACGCCGCCGACGCTGCGCGCGCGCTGCTCCTGTGGTCGAACTCGCCGTCCAACCCGACGGGTGGGCTCGGCGACCTCGCGGCCGAAGCGGCGTGGGCGAGGGCCCACGGCGTCCCGTTGTTCTCCGACGAGTGCTACGCCGAGTTCACCTGGGACGGCCCGCCGCGCTCGGTGCTCCAAGCACGGCACGGACGGCGTCGTCGCCGTCCACTCGCTCTCCAAGCGCTCGAACCTGGCTGGCGTGCGGGTGGGGTTCTACGCCGGCGACGACGAGCTGGTCGAGTTCCTGCGGGCGGTCCGCCAGCACGCCGGCCTCATGGTGCCGGGGCCCGCTCAGGCCGCCGGCGTGGCGGCGCTGGGCGACGACGAGCACGTCGAGGCCCAGCGGGAGCGCTATCGAGAGCGCTTGGCCTACCTGGCCGGCGTGCTCGAGGAGTACGGCTGCCCCGTACCGCTGCCCGAAGGCGGGTTCTACCTGTGGGTGGCGGTGCCCCCGGCGGCGTTGGCCCGACGCGTGGGCCATGGCCGAGGGACTCGCGACCGACGGCGGGCTCCTGGTGAGTCCGGGTGACCTCTACGGCCCCGGGGCGCCGGCGCACGTCCGCGTCGCCGTCGTCCAGCCGATGGACCGCCTGGCTCTGGTGGGGGAGCGCCTCGCTAGGCGGAGCCGCTGACGGCGGGGGCGGAACGCCCTCGCCGCCCCAGCCGACGCACCGCGCTCGTGACGGCGCACACGGCCGGATCTTCTTGATCGGTCCGCCGGTAGGCCAACGTGAGTGGCACGCTCCAACGGGGGAGGCCGCGGAGGCGTAGGGCAACGGTGCCGGACCGACGTATCGAGCCCTCGGCCAATGACCGGGTCACCAGCGCCACATGCTCGTGCTCGGCGGCGAGGTGCAATGCGGTCACGGCGTCCGAGCATTCCGTCCAGCGCCATTCCGGGATACTGGCGATCCCCAGCCGCCGGACGAATTCGTCGGCGCCCGTGCCAAAGCGATTGAAGGCGAGACGCGTGTCCGCCAGGTCCTCGAACCCCACCTCCTTGCCGGCAAGCGGGTGGGAGGGCGCGGTCACGGCGACGATGGGATCGGAGGGCAACGGCGTGAACTGCAGCGCGCGTGGCCGGGCGCAGGGGACGACGAAACCCAGGTCGGACGCGCCGTCGATGAGCATGGCAACGATGCTGTCGGAGTGGGCGTCACGGATCTTGATGCTGCGACGCAACGACCCGAGAGCCTCCAGGACCATGGGCACCACGCGGTGCGCGAAGGTCGAGTGCACGGCCACGCGGAGCCGGGGTGCCGCGTCGAGTGCCCGCACCGCACTGCTCGCGTCGTCGAGGAGCGCGACGGTGCGCTGGGCGTAGGGCAGGAACGCGTCGCCGGCGGGTGTCAGGGTCGTCCCTCGCGTGCTGCGGTGGAAGAGGTGTGCCCCGACGTCGCGTTCCAGGCGGGCGATCCGTTCACTGACCGATGGCTGGGAGACCAGGAGGGAATGCGCGGCCCGACCGAAGCTGCCTTCTCGCACCACGGCGAGGAAGACAGCCATGTCCTCTGATTGGATGGTCATAGGCAGATCCTATGGCCTGGGCAAACCAAGAGCCGTCTACCGGGCGGCGTCGAAGGGCCGCAGCATGGGTGCATGCACAGAGCGATGACAGGGGTGGCACCGGCACCGTTCACCCTCGATCGACGGACCGTGCTCCATCTGGCATCGGACCAGTCGATTTCCTTGCTCGCCGTCGACGACGGGATCTGGCGCCGGCGCACCGAGCTGGCCGTCTTCCGTGACGGCCGGGTGCTGTCGGTCTTCGACTACGCGTCGTCGTGGACGTGGTGGGAGCGCCATCCGGTTGGAGAAGAGGTGGTGCAGGTCCTCTCGGGCTCGATCGTCCTCCACCTCGACGACGGGGAACGCCGCACGAAGGCGGCGCTGGAGGAGGGACATGGTCTGGTGGTGCCCGAGGGGGTGTGGCACCGGGCCGAGTGCGCCGCACCGTCGTGCGTCCTCTTCGTGACCCCGACGCCCGCGCTGACCGAGCACCGGGACGCCTGAGGCGGCGGGCCTCGTGGCTTAAGGTGCACCATGGCTGATCTGCAGGCGAGCATCGAAGAGCTCTGGGACCGGCGGGACGGGCTCTCACCAGCCGACGGCGACGCCGCCAAGCTGGTCGAGGAGGCCATCGAGCTCCTCGACAGCGGGCAGGCGCGTGTGGCCGAGGTGGACCCGACCACCGACGAGGTGGTCGTCCACGAGTGGCTGAAGAAGTCGATCCTGATGCTGTTCTCGCTGCGGGGCATGGAGACGATCGAGGCCGGGCCCTTCGAGTACGCCGACAAGCTGCCGCTGAAGCACGGCTTCGCCGAAGCGGGGGTGCGGGCGCTCCCGGGCGCCTCGGCACGCTGGGGCTCCTTCCTCGGGCGTGGCGTGGTGCTCATGCCCTCCTACGTGAACATCGGCGCCTGGGTGGGCGCAGGCTCCATGGTCGACACCTGGGCCACCGTCGCCTCCTGCGGCCAGATCGGTGAGCGGGTGCACCTCGCCGGTGGGGTCGGCATCGGTGGCGTCCTCGAGCCGCCGAATGCCGTGCCCGTCGTCGTCGAGGACGACGCCTTCGTGGGGAGCCGGTGCATGGTCACCGGCGGAGCCCGCATCGGCCGCGGCTCGGTCCTCGGCGCCGGCAGCTTCCTCGATCCCTCCATTCCCGTCATCGACGCCGAGACGGGCGAGGAGATATCGCGGGGCGTGGTGCCCCCGTGGTGTGTGGCCATCCGCGCCAGCCGCCGACGCGAGTACCCGGGCGGGGAATTCTTCGTGCCGTGCGTCCTCGTGATCAAGCGCCTGACCGAAGGTGAGCGCCACGACAAGGCGCAGCTGAACCAGGTTCTGCGCGACCACGGTGCCAGCACCTGAGCCGATGGCCGCACATCTGCTCGAGGCCACCGAGGAGCTGATGGCCGTGCCCTCGGTCAGCGGCAGCGAAGCGGCGATTGCGGCGTTGGTGCAGACGAGGCTCGCCGAGTGCCCGTGGCTCGAGGTCGAGCGCGTCGGGGACAACGTGCTGGCCCGCACGGTGCTCGGACGTGCGCAGCGCTTGGTGCTGGCCGGGCATCTCGACACCGTGCCGCCGGGGACGAACGAGACGCCGAAGCTCGAGGGCGACACGTTGTGGGGTGTCGGCGCGTCGGACATGAAGGGCGGCCTCGCCGTCATGCTCGACCTGGCCACGACCGTGCGGGAACCGGCCGTGGACGTCACCTGGTGCTTCTATGCCCGCGAGGAGGTGGGCCGCGACCAGAGCGGGCTGCTCGAGATCTGGACTGCCCGCCCGGAGCTGTTGGCCGGTGACGCCGCGGTGCTGGGCGAGCCCACCGGCGCCCTCGTCGAGGCGGGTTGCCAGGGAACGATGCGGGTGCGCATCACCTTGCACGGTGTCCGCGCCCACACCGCGCGGCCCTTCACGGGCCGGAACGCGGTCCACCGGCTGGTACCGCTCCTGCAGCGGGTGGCGGACTGGAAGGGGCGTGACGTGGTGCTGGACGGGTGTACCTACGTCGAACAGCTCCAGGTCGTCGCGATCGACGGCGGTGTGGCGGCCAACGTCGTGCCCGACCGCGCCAGCGTGACCCTCAACCACCGTTATGCGCCCGATCGTGACAAGGTCGAGGCGGAGGCGTTCCTCCACGAGCTGCTCGATCCGACGCTCGATCCGGAGCACGGCGACACGTGGGACCTGCTCGACGCCGGAGACGGCGCGCCACCGTCCCTGGAGCATCCGTTGCTGCGGACGCTCGTCGAACGCAGCGGGGCCCCGCCGAAGGCGAAGGTCGGGTGGACCGACGTGGCGTCGTTCTGGGAGCACGGCGTGCCCGCCGCCAACTTCGGTCCGGGTGACCCGCTGCTGGCGCACCATCCGGACGAACGTGTGACCGCGGCGCAACTGCAGCGCACCCGCGACGTGCTGCGCGCCGTGATCGCCTGAGGCGACCAGACGCTCCCGGTCACGGACCGGGGAACGCATCCGTGAACCGCTCGCCGAACCCGTGGTCGCCCCGCACGCGCAACGCTGCACGGGGTGGTCGTCCGAGCAGCAACGCGAGGAGGTCCCGGCTCGTCCCCTCGATCGTCGCCGTCGCCACGTGTGCCGCGGAGGCCTCGGCCCGGCTCGCCCGGACGGCCGCTCCCCGGACCGCCACCGCATAGGCCGGCCCGTCCGACGCGGCGAGCAGCCACGAGCCCTCCAGATCGGCATCGAAGGCGCGATGATTGGCGCGTCGGGCGTTGAGCCAGGCGATCCGCATCGGGAGAGCGGCACGGACGAAGACGTGGCTCCAGTCGCGCAGACCCAGCCCGAGGTCGCCGCCGTGCACCTCCACTTCCGTCAGGCGCAGCAGGGGCAGGCGACCCAGCTCGACCGGCCCGAGGTCCACGTTGTCCGGCGGTTCGTGGACCGTCCGCGCCCACTCACCGTCCTTCCGTCCGTTCCACAGCGCGCCGAGCGCGGCGCTCCGGTCGGCCAGCGACGTCACGACGGACTCGGGAGGTTCTCCGGGTTCGGGTGCGAGGGTGCCGGGACGTTCGGCCGCCCGGCCAGCGGGATAGTAGGAGGTGGTCCGCCCGTCCAATGCGTCCGCCGTCATGCGCGTCAACGCAGCGGCGCCGTAGCGCAAGTGGCAGGCGACGGTCAGCAGGCTCCAGTCGGGAAGGAGCGAGGCCGACGTGAGATCGACCGCGTCGAGCGTGCGCAGTGCGTCGACGATCTCCGCCGTGCGCCGGTCGGCCGCCGAGACGATCGCTGCCATCGTGGGCGTCGCGGCGGCCATGGCTCAGTATGGCGGTTGCGTGTCCGCAGATCGGCCGCCCCCAGTCCCGGGGGGTGTGTGATGCCGTGGCAGCTTGCTACGATCCGGGCGGCGCTCAACGCGCCGCGAGGACCTCGATCTCCACCTTGAGCTCCGGGAAGGCTAGGCGGGTGACGCCGATCAAGGTGCTGGCGGGAAGGTGCGAGCCGAGGATCCGCTGGGACTCGGTCCCGATGACGCCGATGAGCTCGTCGACGTCGGTCGTGTAGATCGTCGACTTGACGATGTCGGCCGGCTTCATGTCGGCCGCCTCGAGCACGGTCACGACGTTGTCGAGCGCGGTGCGCACCTGGGTGCCCATGTCCGACGTCGTCGGCAGCGACCCATCCGGGCCCATGGCCGTCTGGCCCGAGCAGACCAGGAGTTCCTGGGCCCCGGTGAGCTTGACCGCCTGCGAGAAGCCGAAGGCCTTCGACCACTCCCACGGGTTGACTGCCGAGTGCTCCACGAGTCACCTCTCTGTGCGCCGGGTGCGCGAGCCGACGCCACCCTACCCACGACGAGCGCCGGGGAGAAGCGGGGCAGCCGCCACGACGTCGTGGCGACCACCCCGCCCCGGGGTTCCGGCGCCGGTTCCCGCATCGTTGGGAGGCGACGTCAGCCCTGCACACCGCTGACGATGCGTCGGACCGCATCGGTCAACGTGCGGCCGCTGCCACCTCGAGACGCTTGACCGCACGCGTGAGCAGGTGCAGTTCCCCCTGTCCGGGCAACCGGTCCACCCTGCGGTCGATGCGCTCGAGCACCGCACGCCCCTTGGGGCCGGAGAAGAGGTAGCGCACGAGGAAGCCGACCTCTCGCTCGGGCATCAGACCGGAGCCGACGGGCCGCCACCAGTGCGCCAGGGCGAAGCGGGTGAGTCGCTGTGCCTTGACGTCGTCCGCGAGGCGGCGAGTCGCCTCCGATGCATAGAAGTCGATGTGCGAGCCCTCCTGTTTCATGATGCGGCGCAGCAACTCGCGGAGTGTCGGGTGGTCGGCGGTCTCGGAGAGGCGGGCGTAGCCGGCCTGAGTGGTCCATTCGTTGATGGCGCCCCAGCTCATGTGGAGCGCGACGAAGGCGCGGCCCGCGAAGGCGGCCGAGGCGATCGTGCTGAGCGTCGTCATGGCTTGTCGGCGCCGATGGCCGTGGCGCAGCGCGGCGATGCGCGGTGGGCCGGCCTCCTCGCCGTGCGCCTCGAGCACGCGGCCGATGGCCTCTCCGTGCCACATCTCCTCGAAGACCCAACAGGACAGAAAGGAGGTGACCTGCGGATCCTGGTGTGCCGGTGTCAGCAGCAGGTCTCGCAGGTAGCACACGGTGTGGTGCTCCACGTCGTGCATGTAGCGCAACGAGCGCAGGGTGGCGGGCGCCAGCGGCTCGTCCTTGAAGTCATCGAAGTCGATACCCTCCAGGTCCAGCCGTCCCGCCCGGGACGTATAGGAGTCGATGGTCGTTCGCATAACGCCTACTATCCGAAGACCAGGCGTGGCCTGGATGGCCGAAAGCCCAGACATCCATTGAGGGAGGCTGGCCCGAACAGGCCGTGCGATGCGGCGGATCGACGAATACAGCGACGCCCAGCTGGTCACGTCCATCGCCCGCTACAGCGAAGTGGCGCTGGCGGAGGCCTACCGCCGCCATGGCGGGGCTGTGTACGGCCTGGCCAAACGCGTGCTCAACAACCCCACCGAGGCCGAGGACGTGACCCAGGAGGTCTTCCTGCGGTTGTGGAACGAGCCGGACAAATTCGACTCCGACCGGGGCTCGCTCAGGTCGTTTCTGCTTGCGCAGTCCCACGGGCGGGCGGTCGACGCGGTCCGCTCCTCCAACTCGCGCCGCCTGCGCGAGGCCCGCGACGCCATGCGCACCGCGGAGAGCAGCTACGACATGCAGCGCGAGGTCTGGGATCTGGCGGTGGCGGACCAGGTGGCCGCGGCCATGGGTCTGCTGCCCGACGAGGAGCGCCGGGCCATCGAGCTGGCCTACTTCGACGGGCATACCTACCGAGAGGTGGCGACGCTTCTCGACCAGCCGGAGGGCACGGTCAAGAGTCGCATCCGGAACGGGATGCGGCGCTTGCGCGCCGCGCTGGCCGACACCGGGGTCCGGGGGGTGGACGCCTGATGTCGCACGACGAGGCGAGTGAGCTCCTGGGCGCCTACGCGCTCGACGCCGTCGACGGCGACGAGCACACGGAGCTCGAGGCGCACCTGGAAACCTGTCCTCGCTGCCGCGCCGAGCTCGACTCGCTGCGCGAGGCAGCGGCCGCGCTGGGCAACTCGGTCGAGCCGCTGCCCGAGGGCCTGTGGTCCCGGATCGCCAGCCAGCTGCCCGAGCGCGAGGCGGACGAGGAGCCACCGCCCATGCCATCGCTCGCCGTGGCCGAATCGCTCGCCGTGGCCGAAACGGCGAACGCAGGCGGCGAACCGTCCGAGCCCTCTTCGCCCTTCCGCGCCCCGTCGGGCGGGCACCGTCGGCGCCCGCGCAACGTCGTCACGCTGGTCGCCACCGCGGTCGCCGCCGCCGTCGCGGCGGTCCTGGGCATCGGGTTGGTGCGCGCGGACAACCGGGCTTCGGACCTCCAGGCCCAGGTGTCCCACCAGCCCTCGACGGTGTCCGGTGCGCTGCAGGCGCCGGGGCGCCGGCTGGTCTACCTGTCCTCGTCCTCGCATCAGGTGCTGGCGGAGTTCGTGGTCGTCCCCGACGGCCGTGGCTATCTCGTTACGTCGAGCCTCCCGTCGCTCGGCCCCGCGCAGACCTACCAGCTGTGGGGGATCACCCGGGGTGTCGCGATCTCGCTCGGCCTGCTCGGGTCCTCACCGCACCAATCCGTCTTCACCATGGCGGGGACGAAGCGCCCTTCGCGTCTCAGCATCACCGCCGAACCTGCCGGCGGGGCCGTCGTCCCCACGACCGCCGTGGTGGCCACCGGGACTGTCTGACGGCGCAGCGCTGCTGTTAGGTTCACTCTCCATGCCCGAGGACGCACCGAGGAAGAGCAAGCCGATCGAGATCTACGCGGAGGCCGAGCCGGTCAAGCTCGGGTCGATGCTGCTCACCCTCGTCGAGCCCCACCGTGGCCACGAGGTGGCCTACAACCACTGGTACGAACGGGATCATTTCTACGCCGGCTGCATGGTCGGGCCCTACAACTTTGCCGGTCGCCGCTACGTCGCCACGGGCGACCTGAAGGCGTTCCGCGACCCCGACCCCTCCGCCATCACCGGCGAGCCCGGCCGAGGCTCCTACATCTCGGCCTATTGGGTGCTCGACGGCTACCACGACGTGTGGAACAAGTGGGCGCTGCGCCAGGTGAACGCGCTGCACGCCGCCGGCCGGATGTTCCAAGAGCGCGACCACGTGCACACGCTGCTCTACTTCTACCAATGGGAGCACCGGCGTGAGCCCGATGGGGTCCCCGTGGAGCTGGCGCTCGACCATCCCTATCGGGGTTTCGTCACCGTCTTCATCGATCGCGACGAGTCGCTGACCAACGAGGAGTTCTGGGCCTGGCTGCGCAACGAGCACCTGCCGGGTCTCATGCCGGGGACCGACGCCGACCTGGTGGCCGCCTTCACGCCGATCGCGCTGGAGGTCGACGCGCCGGGGGACGTGCCGCGCGAGAAGGCGCGCGACGATCGCACGGTCCTCCTGTGGTTCCTCAACACGCCTCCCGAGGCGGCCTGGGAGCCGGTCTTCGTGGAGCACCGGCGCCGGCTCGAGGACGCGGGCAAGGGAAAGGTGGTCGCCATGCTGCCGTTCATCCCGACCCTGCCCGGCACCGACACCTACACCGACAAGCTCTGGTCCGACTAGACGCTCGGCGCAGCGAGGACGCGCCGCCGCCTCACCCCCGGGCCAGGATCTCCACGTGGGGGATGACGAAGATGGCGTCGTCCGAGTCCGCCCAGCGGGTGAACGCGTCGGCGATGGACGAGAGCTCGGCCGCGTCGCTCAGCCCGTACTCGACCGCCTGCTCGGCGAAGCGCGAGTAGCGCACGCGGTCGGCCCACAGTCTGCCCCACCACGCCCGAGCCTCGGGGTCGGCATAGGTCCACGTCGAGCTCGACGCGACGACGTCGCCGAAGCCCGCCTCGTGGGCCAGGCCGAGGAGGCGGGGCCCGATGCGGGCGTCGTGTCCGTTGCGCGCCGTCACGGCGAAGTACAGCCCGAGCCAGCGGTCGAGCCGGGGGTCGGCGGGCGCCCAGGTGAAGGCGCCGTAGTCGGAGTCCCGGGCCGCCAGCACCCCGTCGGGTCGCAGCACCCGCCGCAGTTCCACCAGCGCCGCCGCCGGGTCGCCGAGATGCTGGAGCACCTGGTGCACATGCACGACGTCGAAGGACGCGTCCGGGTAGCCGAGGGCGAAGAGGTCGGCCACCTCGAAGCGCAGGTTGGGCACCCCGAGGCCCTCCGCGTGGGCCTGTGCCTGCGCCACGACATCGGCGGCGGCGTCGATGCCGACCACATCGCCCGGCGCCACCAGGAGGGCGAGGTCGGCCGTGATCGTCCCGGGGCCGCAGCCCACGTCGAGGAGGGACATGCCGGCACGCAGATGGGGCAGCAGGTAGGCGCTGGAGTTCTCGGCGGTGCGCCAGGTGTGGCTGCGCAGCACCGACTCGTGGTGCCCGTGGGTGTAGCTCATGCGTACATTGTGGCGTGCCCGAATTGCCCGAGATGCAGGCCCTCTCCGAGCGCCTCGACACGCTCCTGGCCGGGCTGACCCTGCGGCGGGCCGACCTGCTCGGCTTCTCGTCGCTCAAGACCTACGACCCGGCGCCCGATGCCCTCCAGGGCCACCGCCTCGTCTCCGTCAAGCGCCGGGCCAAGTACCTGGTGTGGGAGTTCGACGACGGGACCCGCATCGTGCTCCACCTCTCCCAGGCGGGACGCCTGGACGTGGAAGACCCGCCGAAGAAGACGAAGCCCCGTGGCGCGGTGGCCCGCTTCGTGTTCGGGTCGGGGGAGTCCGGGCTCGATGGCGCGGGGATCGGCATCCTCGTGCGCGAGTACGGTACCCAGCGCAAGGCATCGTGGTGGGTGCTGGCTCCCGGCGACGAGGGCCCGCTGGGGGACCTCGGCCCCGAGCCGGGGAGCGAGGAGTTCGCCGCCTTCGTCCGCACCAGCGACTCCAACCGCCACCTCACCACCGACCTGCGTGACCAGCACGTCGTCTCGGGCATCGGGCGCGGCTGGGGCGACGACATCCTGCAGCGGGCCGGGCTGTCGCCCTTCGCCTCCCTGCGCTCCCTCGGCTCCGAGCAGCGCGAGGCGCTCTTGACCGCCGCCACCGAGGTCCTGGCCGAGGCGCTCGAGCTGGAGCGGAAGCGCCCCGGTGGCCTCTCCGAGTCCAGCCTGGGCGGTCGCTTCAAGGTGCACGGCCGTTTCGGCGAGCCCTGCCCGACCTGTGGCACCGCGCTCCAGCGGGTGTCCTTCGAGTCCTACGAGATGGCCTACTGCCCGACCTGCCAGACAGGGGGCAAGGTGCTGGCCGACCGCCGCCTCTCGCGCCTGCTGAAGTAGGGACCACCATGGCGACGACCGAACCGCCCGTGACGCTGCGGGACTGCACCGCGTCCGACCTCGATGCGCTCGAGGAGTACTGGATCCCCGAGGTCCGCCGCTGGCTGGGCGGCACCGACGAACCCGGGGACCGCCGTTCGACCCAGGAGTACGTCGACCGGGCCATGGAGTCGGCGCGCACCGTGCCCCGGCTGCGGTACGAGCTGGTGGCCGAGGCCGGCGGGCGCTTCCTGGGCACCGGCCGCATCGTCGCCAGCGACCCGCTCAACGCCAGCGGCGACATGGGCTACGCCATCCGGCAGGCAGAGTGGGGCAAGGGCTACGCCACGGCGGTAGCCCGTCGGCTGCTCGCCATCGGCTTCGGCCCCCTCGGGCTGCACCG
The DNA here is from genome assembly GCA_963788585.1 of uncultured Acidimicrobiaceae bacterium. Classification (GTDB taxonomy): domain Bacteria; phylum Actinomycetota; class Acidimicrobiia; order Acidimicrobiales; family RAAP-2; genus Bog-473. Next base: position 61,276 of record CAWBHA010000005.1, on the reverse strand, counting down.
GGTCAGTGCGACGGTCCATCCGGAGAACGCGGCGGGCATCCGCGTCCTCGAAAAAGCTGGCCTGCGTTATGAGGGGCGGCTGCGCGACCACTACCGGGTGCCCGGCGGCTGGCGCGACTCGCTTCTCTACGCCGTGCTGGCCACCGACGACGGCTGACGACGCCCTACCCGCCGGGCCGCCACCCGTTTCGCCGGGCGTTCTGTCAGGTGAGCGTGCGCACCACGGTCACGACCTTGCCGAAGATCGTCACCTCGTCGCCGCCGTCGAAGACCATGGGCTCGTAGGCCGCGTTGGCCGGCGTGAGCGTCACCCGTCCGCCCCGCTGGCTGAACGTCTTCACGGTCGCCTCGCCCTCGCCGATGCCGGCCACGACCACGTCGCCGTTGTCGGCCACCTGCTGCTGGCGGACCACCACGTAGTCCCCGTCGTAGATGCCGGCGTCGGTCATCGAGTCGCCGCGCACCCGCAGCATGAAGGCGGGCCCGCTACCGATGAACTGCTCGGGCATGGGTAGGAGTTCTTCGATGTTCTCCTCGGCCAGCACGCCGACGCCCGCGGCCACGTCACCCACCAGGGGCACATTGTGCGCGGCGGCCGCGGTGAGTCGTGTCGTGGTGTCGGGGTCGAAGTGGACCTGGATGGCCCGGGGCTTGGAAGGGTCGCGCGACAGGTAGCCCTCGCGCTGGAGCACGGCGAGATGCGTGTGCACGGTGGCCGAGGAGGCCAGTCCCACCGCCTCGCCGATCTCGCGCACCGACGGGGGATAGCCCCGCTCGCGCTGCGTCTCGGAGATGCATTTGAGGATCTGCAGACGCTTCCCGCTCAGGACCTCGGCCATCGGCGTCCCTCCTTGTCCGTCCTTGTCCGTCTCGTCCGATTCCCGCCCGTGTCCGGTGGTGCCCACCCCGGCGTTCCGCCGGACCCCTCCCCGGGGGCGAACATCCGTTCGTGGCGCACCAACCTACCCAAAGGGGGCGCTCGAAGCAAACATCTGTTCGTCGGACGCTCGTGCGGAGGCGGCGATGGCGGTCGCGCTCGCGGCCGGCCCGCCGGGGCAGCCCGTGGCACCGAGAACGCAACTGCTCACGGAAGACCCAGGTCAGGAGGCTGTCACAGCCACTCCGTACGGTGCCCGGCGTGCACGAACAGGAGTTCGCCCTCCCCATTGACAGCGAACAGGTGTTCGTGGTCCAATGTCCGGGTAGCGAACAGGTGTTCGAACGAGGAGGACGCCATGTCGGTCGCATTTGAGCTCGAATTCGAGGCGTGCCGCACGCGGCTGTACGCCCTGCCCGACCCCCCGGCGCGGACCGCACCTTCCCCCTGGTGCGCCGCCGCCGGGTGGTCCTGGGCGCGCTGGTGGCCGGTGCCGTGCTGACGCTCCTCGTCCTGCTGGCGCTGCCGATCCGGTCGTTCGGCGGCAGCACCTTGGCCCAGGCGGCACCGGCGCAGGGACAGGATTACATCGTCAAGGCCGGCGACACGCTCGCTTCGATCGCCGCCCAGGTGGACCCGGCGCACGCCGCCCCGCTGACCGTCCGGCTCGCCCGCGAGGTCGGCTCCACGGCCATCGTGCCGGGGGAGCACATCTTCATTCCCTGACTAACGTCGGCGGTGTGCGGTGTCCCTGGTGCGGTCTCGATGACGACCGCGTCGTCGATTCGCGCCAGGCCGAGGACGGGGAGGCGACCCGTCGCCGTCGCGAGTGCCTCGGCTGCGGCCGCCGCTTCACGACCTTCGAGCGCATCGAAGAGGTTCCCTTGTGGGTGGTGAAGCGGAGCGGGCTGCGTGAGCCCTTCGACCGGGCCAAGGTCGTCGAGGGCGTGCGGGCCGCGTGCAAGAACCGCCCCGTCAGCGACGACCAAATGGAGGAGTTGGCGCAAGCCGTGGAGGACGCCCTGCGTGTCGCCACGGCGGAGCCGACCAGCCAGCAGGTGGGCGTCGCGGTCCTCGAGCGACTCCAGGAGCTCGACGACGTCGCCTATCTGCGTTTCGCCAGCGTGTACAAGGGTTTCGAGGAGGCGGGCGACTTCCAGCGGGAGGCCGGGTTGCTGACCAAGACGACGGAGCCCAAGCGCAAGTGATCGACGAGACGCCCGGCGTCGTGTTGGCCGTCTACGCCCATCCCGACGACGCCGACGTCGCCTGCGGGGGGACCCTCGCCCGCTGGGCCAAGGACGGCAGCGCCGTGCACCTGCTCGTGTGCACCGACGGCGGGAAGGGGACGGTGGACCCGCGCGTGAAGCCGAAGAAATTGGCGACCGAGCGCGCGGCGGAGCTCGAGGCGTCCTCCGCCGTGATCGGGCTGTCCAGCCTGGAGAACCTCGGCTTCCCCGACGGCGAGCTGGCGGACTCGGACGACTTCCGGCGCACGCTCGTGGCGCGCGTCCGCTCCCTTCGGCCCGACGTCGTGTGCGGCCACGACCCCACGGCAGTGTTCTTCGGCCAGAGCTACTTCAACCATCGGGACCACCGCATCGCCGGCGCCGCGTTGCTCGATGCCGTGGCGCCCGCGTCGGCGCTCCCGCACTATTTTCCCGAGGCCGGCCCCCCGCATCAGGTCACCACGGTGCTCCTCTCCGGGACGCTCGAGCCCGACGAGTGGGTGGACGTGAGTGCCACGATCGAGTCCAAGGTCGCCGCCGTGGAGTGCCACCGCACCCAGTTCGCCGGCCAGGACGGGTGGGCCGGGGAGGCGGTGCGCCGCCGCGCCGCCGAGGAGGGCCGGAGGGCCGGCGTCGCCTACGCCGAGGGGTTCCGCCGGTTGACCCTCGGTGCCTGACCCCCCGCCCCGTCCCGACCGCTCCGGGCTCCCGACCGTCCTGCACGTCGACATGGACGCGTTCTTCGCGTCGGTCGAGGTGCTCGACGACCCGGCCCTAGCCGGCAAGCCGGTGATCGTCGGCGGCGCCGGCGCGCGGGGTGTCGTGGCCTCGTGCACCTACGAGGCCCGGGCCTACGGCGTGCACTCGGCGATGCCGTCGGTGCGCGCCCGCCAGCTCTGCCCGGACGCGGTCTTCTTGTCCGGCCGCCACAGCCGCTATGCCGAGGTGAGCACGCAGCTGCACAGGATCCTCCACGATGTCACCCCGGTGGTGGAGCCCATAGGCCTCGACGAGGCGTTCATGGACGTTGCCGGCGCGGTGCGGCTCCTCGGCCCCCCGCGTGAGATCGCGGACGGGGTGCGGCGCCGCGTGCGCGCCGAGTTGGAACTCGGCTGCGCCGTGGGCATCGGGCGCTCCAAAATGATCGCCAAGCTGGCGTCGCGCGCCGCCAAGCCGCGCGCCAGTCGGGCCGGACTCGATCCCGGGCCGGGCGTCGTGCTCGTCACGCCCGGCGCGGAGTTGGCGTTCCTGCACGGCCACGACGTCGAGGCCCTCTGGGGTGTCGGGCCGGCCACGGCCAAGCGGCTACGCGACCTGGGGGTCCGCACGGTGGGAGACCTGGCGGCTCTGCCGTCGGACACCCTGACGCGTCGCCTCGGACGGGCGAGCGGTGCGCACCTGGCCGCATTGGCCCGGGGCGAGGACCCCGATCCCGTGAACCCGAACCGCCCCAACAAGTCGATCGGGCACGAGGAGACCTTCAGTCAGGACCTGGTGGATCCGGTCGAGCTCGAACGGCACGTCCTGCGCATGGCCGAGTCCGTGGCCACGATGCTGCGCGGGGAGTCCAGCGCCACCCGCACCGTGACGGTGAAGGTGAAGTTCAAGGACTTCTCGCTGCAGACGCGCTCGCACACGCTGGCACGGCCGATCTCGACCGGCGGTGCCATCGGGCAGGTGGCCGCCGCGCTGCTGGCCGGCATCGAGCCAGGTGAGGGCATCCGCCTCCTCGGCGTCTCCGCGTCGGGGTTGGGTCGCGACGGCGCCGACCAGCTCTCCTTCGATCTCGGGGATGGCCTGCATGAGGACAACGAGAGCGCCACGGCGCGCGAGCAGTCCTGGCAGGAGGTGACAACCGCCGTCGATGCGATCCGCGACCGCTTCGGGCGTAAGGCCGTGGGCTCGGCCGCCATGGTCACCGACGACGGCGTGCAGGTACCGGCCCGGCGCGATGCGCCCTGGGGCCCCGACGTCTAGATCTAGACACTCCCGCTGCAGGGTCGGTTCGGATCGAGGGCCGCGAGTACGCTGGGAGTGCCCTGGGAATACGCTCTGACCGTGCGGTGGTGCCGGCGGCTCGCGGTGGGATGCAGCATCGTGTGTCTCGCGGCGGTGCTGTTGCAGATCGCCGTGCCCGCCCATCGGGCCGGGGCGCTCGTGGTCGACCACCCGATCGTCGGTATGGCAGCGACCCCCGATGGCGGCGGCTACTGGGAGGTCGCGTCCGACGGCGGCATCTTCGCGTTCGGTGACGCCGGGTTCTACGGCTCCGAGGGCGGCCAAGAGCTCAGCCACCCCGTCGTCGACATGGCAGCGACCCCCGATGGCGGCGGCTACTGGGAGGTCGCGTCCGACGGCGGCATCTTCGCGTTCGGTGACGCCGGGTTCTACGGCTCCGAGGGCGGCCAAGAGCTCAGCCACCCCGTCGTCGACATGGCAGCGACCCCCGATGGCGGCGGCTACTGGGAGGTCGCGTCCGACGGCGGCATCTTCGCGTTCGGTGACGCCGGGTTCTACGGCTCCGAGGGCGGCCAAGCGCTCGACTACCCGATCGTCGGCATGGCGACCACGCCGAGCGGTCACGGGTACTGGCTCGTGGGCTCCGACGGTGGGATCTTCAGCTTCGGTGACGCGGCCTTCCGTGGCAGCACCGGCGGCATCGGTCTCAACCGCCCCATCGTCGGCATGGCGACCACGCCGAGCGGTCACGGGTACTGGCTCGTGGGCTCCGACGGTGGGATCTTCAGCTTCGGTGACGCTGCCTTTTGGGGCAGCACCGGGAGCCTCCAGCTGGACAAGCCCGTCGTGGGAATGGCGGTCGCCCCGGGTGGCTACTGGGAGGTCGCCTCCGACGGGGGCATCTTCAGCCTGGGCAGCGCCCGGTTCGAAGGATCGGTGCCCGAGCTCCCGCCTCCCGGCCCGCCACGGATCGCCCTCTACGGCGACTCGCTGGTGTCCGAGTCGGCGCAGGACTTCCAGTTCCTCGCCGGTCTCTCTGGGGCTTCGGTGGAGGTTCGCACCTTCCCCGGCACCGCAACCTGCGACTACCTCGCAGACATGGCCTCCGACGCAGAAGACTGGCAGCCCACCGCCGCCGTGCTGGCCTTCTCGGGGGACGACTTCACCCCGTGCATGACGGGCGACCCCTTGGGGACGCCGCAGTACTACGCGAAGTACACCGCCGATACCCAGACGGCCATCTCGATCTTCCGGTCCGTCGGCACCAAGGTGATCCTGGTCGGCTTGCCGCTCGACGCCTCCGCCAGCCTCAGTCAGAACGTCACCGCTCTGAACCAGATCTACCAATCGCTGGCCGCGAGCAACGTCGGGGTCACGTACGACGATGCCGGCCAGGCCGTCATGGCGAACGGGCAGTTCACCTGGACCCTCCCGTGCCTCTCGGCCGAGCCGTGCACGGGACCGGCGGGGACGAATATCGTCCGGGCGCCGGACGGCGTGCACTTCTGCCCCGATGGCAATACCACCCTCGTCGGAGGTCTGGAAGAGTGCGACGTCTATTCGTCCGGCGCGTTCCGATTCGCCGCCGCGATGCTGGCGCCCGCCCTCACCCCGCCGTCCCTCCCTTCGGACATTGCGTCCCCTGCGGACATTGCGGCCGCCCCTCCGAGGCGCTGAGCCGGACGGCGTCCTCACAGGGCTTCCCCGTACAGGGCGTCCCGTCGGCCCGACGGGAAGAGACTCGGGGGTCGTTTTCGTGCGACCGGCCGCGACACACCCGAGCAGCGGTGTACCGAGCGCCTCGGCGGGTGCCGCAACGCCGGCGGGCGTTAGGGTCGAGCATGCCTCGCACCATCGCCACGACCATCGTCGTGGATCGGGCACGGCTGCTCGAGTTCGTCCGGCCGCGACATCGCGGCGTCTTGGTGACGACTCGCCAGGACGGCCGACCGCAGCTCTCGCCGGTCACCATGGGCGTCGACCGCGAGGGGTCGATCGTGATCGCCACCTATCCAGAGCGCGCGAAGTCGCGCAATGCGATGCGCAATCGCCAGGCCTCGATGTGTGTGCTCTCGGACGAGTTCAACCGGGAGTGGGTCCAAGTCGACGGCGGTATCGAGGTCGTGGAGCAGCCCGAGGCGGTTGAGGCTCTCGTCGAGTACTACCGCTCGATCAGTGGGGAGCATCCCGACTGGGCCGAGTACCGCCGAGCCATGATCGATCAGGGCAAGGTGCTCCTGCGGCTCTCGATCGATCGGTGGGGACCCATCAGCCGCGGCGGCTTTCCGGCTCGGCTGGCCGACACCCCGTAGACGTCCTTCGCCGACCGACCGCCGGCAGGCGAGGCTCAACGCGGCGAGCGAGGCGCCCGCGCGGTCGGTGGCCACCAGCGGATCCAGTAGCCGTGCGGGTGGGTGTCAGCCAGCCGGACCGGCTCGGCGTGCGGGCCGATGTGCACGAGGGTGGTGGCGAGGTCAGGACCGTCGCGTGGCACGGGGGAGGGCGGCGTGGGGAGGCCAGGCGTCTCGAAGGGCGTCTCGCAGTAGAGGTGGTGGACGGGCCGCTCGCCGTTGAGGGCGCGCACGGCGGCGGTCAGCGCGCGCTGCTCGTCCTCGTCGAGGTAGGCCGCCACCCACGAGTGGAACACCACCAGCGGCCCATCACCTCCGATGGTCGCCGCCACTCGCGGCAGGTCGGTGATCATGTCGCCCCGCTCGAGGCGCGGGGGTCGCGCCACCGACCGGACGTTCGCCAGCGCGGCGCGCAGCCGGCCGAAGCGGGCCGGGTTGTCCGGCCACTGACAGGCGAGCAGCCACAGCGCGTCGTCGTCGTTCCGGGGATCGAGGGGCGACAGGTCGAGGCCCACCCGCTCGGCCATGGCGGGCGTGCGCAGGTCGGGCAGCTGGGTCAGGTCGTCGCGGGCCTCGCACTCGAGGGCCACCCCCGAACCCGCCGGGCCCCCCGTGCGCACGGCGTCGCCGAGCTGGGCCCGGTAGGTGTAGCGGTAGTCGTCGAAGAGCAGGTTCAGCCCCGCCGACGTCCCCAGGTCGAGCAGTGACAGCGCCTCGTTCCCGCCGCAGGACGCAGCGATATGGCAGAGGCCCGGGAGGAGCGCGGTACAGCGGCCCACCTCGTTGGTCTGGGTTGTCCGTGTGGCCATGAGGTGCTCGAGATCGGGCCGGTGGGCCCGGCAGAACGCCGCGAAGGCAGGGACGACGTCGCCGGAAGGACGGAGCTCCGAGCCGCGCACCGTGACGACCGTGTCGTAGAAGGCCGCCAGGGGATCGTCGGCGCCCCGGAGCAGCAGGGAGTGCACCGCGGCGAGGAGCAGCAGGGGCCGGCGCTGGGGGAGCGGCGCGCGGTCCAGGAGCGAGAGCACCTCCTCGTCGTCGGCCACGCCCCGGCAGATCGCCGCATAGGTGGTGCAGCCGTCACGTTGGGCCACGGCGGCGAAGCCGCGGAAGTGGTCCGGCAGTGGCTGCTCGACCAGCACCGAGTCAGAAGCTGGCCGGCAGCAGTGGGCTGACCGCGCCGAAGAAGAACCAAAGGAGGACGAGCACCCCGATGGCGCCGACCCCGTAGATCATCCAGCGTTGCCGCCGGAACCGCCAAGCTCCGTAGAAGATGGCGACGCCGACGAGCACGGTGCCGAAGCCCCAGAAGACGGCATCGACCGAGTGCGAACGAGGAGTTGCCGGCCAGGTTGTCGCTCTGGGGGTCGGCGTGGAGGCCGGCCGCCGCCAGGCCGGAGTTCGGGAACAGCTGCGAGTGCACGAGCTTCGCCTGGACGATCAGCCGGGTCGACGCGCTGAACCGCGGGTTACAGGTGGTCAGCGTCAGGACGTCGGCGAAGACGTTGTTGATCACGTTGGTATCGCTGGGGGACACGACGAAGCTCCTCGTCGCGTCGTAGACGAAGATCCCTTGCAGTGTCGTGAGGACGATGGGGTCGCCCACCTTCACCGAGTCGAGGTTGTAGAACGGGTGGCCGTAGGTGGTGCGATGGCCGGCGATCGAGGCGTTGCCGCCCTGCCCTGGCATCGGTGTGCCGATGTAGTGCCCCGGTCCCTTGCGCAGGTCCGGGGTGTTGGTCCCCTCCACCACGACCTGGTTGATGCCGATGACCGGGATGCGTATGTCGCCGATCGGCTCGCCTTCGGGCGGCGCGACGGTGCGCGGCGCGGTGACCGGGGGCCCCGTCGGGATCTTGTCGAGCGCCGTCTCCTCGGCCAAGGCGTGGCGGACCTCGTCGCTGTTGGTCTCCTGCTGCAGCTGGGTGCGCAGCCCGGCCTGGGTACGGGACTCCTGATAGGAGGTGCCCCAGATCTGGTACGCCGTGAACAAGAGCAGGAGGACGCCGGCCCCGATGAGGATCTTCCCGGAGATGTCGACGGCCCGTCGCATTGGGGACATCGGGATCAGAGATTAGGGCGCCCGCCAGCGCAAACGCGTTCGGCGGTGCCTAGGCCTGAACGGTGACCAGGGTCCCGAGGGGAGTCAGCGGGAAGACCGTCTCGGCGTTGGAGATCGGCATCTCCACGCACCCATCGCTCTGGGGGAAGCCGTAGGAGGCACGCGGGAAGCCGTGCAGCGCGTCGCCGCCGTTGAAGTAGCTGACCCACGGGATCCCCGGGTCCACGTAGTGCGACCCGTCAGGGTTGGTGCCGCTCATCGTCGTCACCGTGTAGCGGGCGTAGACCGGGAAGGTGCCGTTCGCGGTGGGGGCGCCTGGAACGCCGGTGTTGACGGGGGTGCTGTAGACCGGTGCACCGTCCTTGTAGACCGTCGCCGACTCGGGCAGTGACTGGCTCACCACGACGTAGTCCCACGGTTGCGTGTTGCCCTTGCCGCTCTGGACGTCGGCCAGGAGGTCGCTCCAGACCTGAGGGCCGGCGACGCCGTCCGTGGTCAGCCCGTTCTGGTCCTCGAAGTTCATGACAGCGCCCTGGGTGATGACGTTGTTGGTGCCGGGCGTCCACAGCGTCTCGAGCGAGAGGGGCTGGTCGGGCCAGCGCCAGCTGAACGAGCCCACCTGGTCGTTGCCCTCCTGGGTGGGCGAGGTCACCGGTGCCGCCGGTGTGAAGGTCAGCGGCAGATAGCCGAGCTCGGCCAGGAGCTGTTGCAGGCGCAGCGTGGAGCCTGGCGCCACCGTGAACTGCGAGGTGGCCGTCTTCGTCAGGTGCTGGCCCTCGGAGCCGACGACCCCGGTGGCGCCGCCCGGGACGGTGACCGTCTCGGTGGCGCCGGGGACGAGCGGCCCGGTCGCCTGGTACTGGAGGAGGGACGGGGAGAGGACGGCCCACGTGCCGGCGACCGGCGGGCTGAGCGTCGGCATCGGGCTGTTCGGCGCGAGGTTCGTGGAGAACTGCACGGAGATGGTCGACCCGGCGGCGACGTCGGTCCCGGTGGGTGAGACCGAGGCGACCGTCAGTGCCGGCGGTGGGGCCGTCGAGGTCGCGGCCGCCTGGTTGTCCCTGTGGTCGACCACGACGAAGCCGGCGACGGCCACCAGGATCACGGCCGCGCAGACGATCAGGATGACCCAGGCCCTGGGACCTTTGCGGGGGCGCGTGTGCTCACCAGCCATGGCAGCCGGGATTCTACCTGGGCGTGGGAGGGTCTAGAGGCCCAATTCGGCCCGAATTGCGTGAGTGATGTCGGAAATTCTGCTCTCGTCGGTGACCTTGGCCCCTCCGGCCTCACGCACGTAGAAGGCGTCAACCACCATTTCGCCGAGGGTCGACACCCGGGCCGAGACCACATCGAGATCGGACTCGAAGAGGACCCGCGTGATGCGGTGCAGGAGGCCGATCTCGTCGGGGGCGCGCACCTCCAGGACGGTGGCCGTTTCGGAGGCCTCGTTGTCCACGCTCACGTCGCTGCCGGGCAGGTGTGCGGCCGAGACCCGGCGGCGGGGGTAGACGCGTTCCCGCTCCGAGAGCCGCTCGCCGATGGCCAGGCGGTCGGAGAGCACGGCGGCGAGGTCCTCGCGCAGCTTGGCGGTGTCCGGCCAGGTGCCCCGGGCCACCTCGACCGTGAACACCTCCACGGCGACGCCGTCGCGGCCGGCGACGTTGGCCGCTTGCACGTTCATCCCGTTGAGCGCCAGCGCGCCGGCGACGTCGGAGAAGAGGCCGCGGCGGTCCGGTGCCGCGACGATGACCTGGGGCGGCTGCAGCGACACCGAGGGCAACCCGGTCTGGCGGACCTCGTCGATGAGTTCCCCGTGGGCCGCCGGCAACAGGTCCGGTGGCACGGGCGCGGCGGCCTCCCCTCGGAGCACCTTGTCCGTGCGCTCGACCAGGTCGGCGACGAGCCCCGCCTTCCAGCTCCCCCAGGCGGAGGGCCCCGTGGCGCGGCTGTCGGCCTCGGTGAGCGCGGCCAGGAGGTGCAACGTGGTGGGATTCCCCGCCGCGCGCGCGACGCGGGCGATGGTCGTCGGGTCGTCGAGGTCGCGACGCGTGGCGGTGTCGGGCAGGAGGAGATGGTTGCGCACGAGGTCGACGAGGACCGCGACGTCGTCGGGCGGGAACCCCATACGCGTCGCGATGCGCTCGACCGCCTCCATGCCGACCTCGGTGTGGTCGCCGGGGTACCCCTTGCCGATGTCGTGCAGGAGAGTGCCGACGAGCAGGAGATCGGGCCGCTCGACCCGGTCGGTCAGCTCCGCCGCCAGCGCGGCGGCCTCCAGCAGGTGCCGGTCCACCGTGAAGGTGTGGTAGGCGTTGCGCTGCGGCTTGTTCCGCACGGCCGCCCACTCCGGGATGAGGCGCACCAGCAGGCCGTGCTGGTCGAGAGACTCGATCTTGTCGATGGTCGGCGGTCCAAGGGCGAGCAGCTGGACCAGCGCGGCGCGCGTCTGGTCGGACCACGGATCCGTCGGCGGGGGCATCCGGTCGGCCAGGCGGTGCAACGAGCCGCGTGCGATGGGCCTGTCCAGCCGCGCCGCGGTGGCGGCCAGCCGCAGCGCCAGCGCGGGGTCGTCGGAGACCGGCGCGGTGGGCGTCAGGGCGATCTCGCCGTTGACGTCGACCATCTCGGGGCCGAGGTCGGCAGGGGCGACGGGCGGGCGCGGATCGGGAGCGGTGCGCCGGAATCGGCGCCTGGGCGGCGGGGTGGGGTCCCACAGGCGGCGGCGGCGCCACACGTCGTCGCTGACCCAGGCGATCTGACGCCCCGCCGTCGAGACGTCGAGCATGAGGGCGTCCGCGTCGGGGAAGCCCAGCGCGGCCGCCACCTGGTCCTGGTCCTGGAGCAAGAGCTTGTCGTGCTCGCGCCCGGCCATGCGGTGCAGCTCGACACGGATCGAGGTGAGCAACGACGTGGCGTCGTCGAGCGAGGCCAGGTCGGCGTAGTCGGGGAGCAACGGCGCGTAGGCAGACAGCGCGCGCAACACGCTCACGTCGCGCAGGCCGCCGTGACTCTCCTTCAGGTCCGGCTCGAGCAGGAAGGCGACGTCCCCGGCGGTGGCACGGCGCTCGGCCATCTGCATCTCGAGCATCGGCAGGTACTTGGTGCCCAGCCGGTCGGTCCACGCGGCGCGCGCCTTGGCGATCAGCGGCTCGGCGAGCTTGGGCTCTCCCCACACCATGCGTGCATCGAGGAGGCCGAGGGCCACGCGGAGGTCGTCCGCGGCGGCGTGCAACACCTCGGAGGGCCGGCGCACCGAGTGATCGAGGTGCACGCCCTCGTCCCAGACCGGGTACCAGATACCGTCGGCGACCGCCTGAATGTCCCGGTGGCCGTTGTGGACGAGGACCACATCGAGGTCGCTGTAGGGGCACAGGGAGGCCCGGCCATACCCGCCCACGGCGACGAGGGCCAAATGCCGCTTGCTGCCCCCGGCAGCCCGTTCGGCCAGGGCAGACAGCCAGGCGTCGGCCTCGGCTGCGTAGGCACGGCAGAATTCCTCCCCCATCAGGCCCGGCTCGTTGAGCAGGGCGGCCCGCCGGTCACGCAGTGACGTTTCGGCGGGCATGGCGGGAACGTAGCATTGGGTCTGTGAGCAAAGACGTGGAAAGCAGGAGCGATCGGAAGCCCATGACGTTCGGGCACGCCGTCGGCATGACGGTGCTCGGAGTCGTCGGCGTCCTCGTCGCCTATTGGATATTCAGGGTCCTGGCGGGGGTCTTCATCTTCTTCGGCGAGGTGGCCCTGGTCGTCGTCTTGGTCGCGGCCGTCTTCTGGCTCGTGTCCCGTCTGCGGCACTAGCCCGGCGGTCACCGACTCGAGGCAGGCCGTCCGGGGGCCGGGTCACCCCGGCCGTTAGGCTGGCCGCCCGTTCATCTGAGGGCGCGGCGGCGTGGCCGAGTGGTTTAGGCAGGGGCCTGCAAAGCCCCGTACGGCGGTTCGATTCCGCCCGCCGCCTCCATGGTTTTTGCTGGTCAGCAACTAGAAGTGGGTTGACCGTCGCTTACCGGGAGTGACGCGGTTCGTCCAGATCGGCACCGATCGCCGGCCCGCCTGAGTCTTCGGCGGGTCGAAGCCCTTGAACTCAGAGCCGACCTCCACGACCTGCTGGCTGACGACGAACCGTCGGCGGAGCATGTCGACGTCCCGGCGCCGTAGGCCGACCATCTCCGACCACCGCAGCCCAGACCAGGCGGCGACCCATACCCATGAACGACACCATTTCGGCATGGCGTTGGCGAGCTGGGTGACCTCTTCAGGTGTCAGTACCTCGATGTCACTGCGACGAACCTCGGGCAGCTTCACTCCCGCGCACGGAGACTTCGCCAACCGTTCGCCCTCGACTGCGCCCGTCATCACTGCGCGGAACACGGAGAACCGTCGACGCACTGCCGAGTCGGGGGTACCGCCGGCGCGCATCTCGGCGACCCACGCCTGCACCTCGGTCTTCGTGATCTTGGCCAAGGGCCGGCGGTCAAACCGCGGGCGGATATGGAGCCGCAGATCGCGCTCGTAGCGAGCAAGGGTCCGGGCCCGCAGGTCGACCTTCGTAGCCCACCATTCATCGCACCATGAGCCGAAGGTGATCCGTCCGCGCTCGGGGGCGATATAGCTGCCTTCGAGCCCCTTTGTTCGTACGGTGGCCAGATGGTCATTCGCGGCGCCCTTCGTGTCGAATCGGAGCTGGCGCGCGCGGCCATTCGGGTCGCGGTAACGCACCTCCCAACGCCCCGATGGCAGCTTGATTGGTTCGGTCACTGGTCAGTCCTCCTCTGTGCGGTAGCCGCGCTCTTTGGCAATAGCGATCCATCTGCTTGCAGTTCGTTCCGACACGTAGAGCTGGTTCGCAACCTCTTTCCGCGGGTCGTACTTGTTGGCGCGTGCGATGGCAGCTGCGAGCTCAAGTTGACGATCACTGGGGCCGCGCCGACCGCGAGCCAAATCGACGGCTGCTTGACCGGCCTCTTTGTCAAGATCGTCCGGGAGAATGAGTCCCTGATCCTGCGCCCCGGCCGTGGCGGCGAGGTGCAGGACTGTGGACTCGAAAATCTCGCTGACCTTTGTGTCGTGGATTTCTGAGGCCGTCAAAGGTGGGCCCTTGGGACCGCGCGTCACGTAGGCGAACCGGGTCATCACTGGCCGACCGTCTCGAACTTCCAGTGACATCTCGATGATCGGTACCAGTCCGATGCGGACGATTGAGACAGAGATCGATGCCGGAAATGGAGTTCCATCGGCCAACTCGGTCAGCTCCGTCGGATCCGGATAGGAGATCGTGAAGTTCATGCCCATACCCTAGCCAACCCTGCGCCACAAAGGCAAGCTAATGGCGTTGACGTGGCGTAGCCATGGCGTACCCTTGTCGACATGGTTACATCGACTCTGATCCCGCTCGTCAAGGTCCCGAACGAGAGGCCATGGGCAACTGAGCGGAAGCTGCGGCGGATGGTCGCTGAGCACCGTGTCCGGTACTACAAAGTCGACGGTCGGATTCTCTTTGACCTGAACGACCTGGATTCCTACGCCGAGTCGGGACGGGTCGAGCCCGTCTGATGGAGACCGATCACCCGGGCGACCAACGGTTTGAGGATCTGCTCCCGGACCAGCAAACCGCCATCGCTGATGGCTGGGATGGCCCTACCTTGGATGAGGCCGGCGTCATTTTCAATCACATGTCCTTCGAGGACCGCTGGGCGGTTATCTGTTCCCTTCGAGGTCGAGATGGTGGCTATGCCGCGGAGGTCAAGCGCATCGCCAACAAGGCCGACCCGGCAACAAACGAGGTATTCGACGAGCTGACGGCGGCGCTCTCTGGCGATGTCGTGCTGGCCGAGGTCGAAAACTACCTGACGCAATTCGTCGCCTACCCGAGTGAGGCCGCTTGCGTGGCACACACCCTATGGGTGGCTCACACGCACCTCATGCACCTCTGGGAGAGCACTCCACGGATCGCGTTTCTCTCGCCAGAGCCCGGGAGTGGCAAGTCGCGTGCCCTCGAGGTATCCGAACCGCTCGTTCCACGACCAGTGCACGCGGTAAACGCCACACCGGCTTACTTGTTCCGCAAAGTTTCCGATGAGGCCGGACCGCCAACGATCCTCTACGACGAGATCGATACCGTCTTCGGGCCGCGCGCCAAGGACAACGAGGAGGTCCGCGGATTGCTCAATGCCGGGCACCGTCGCGGCGCTGTAGCCGGTCGCTGCGTGGTCAAGGGCCGCACCGTCGTCACTGAGGAGCTACCGGCCTACTGTGCCGTCGCCCTGGCGGGACTCGACGATCTACCCGACACCTTGATGTCGCGCTCGGTGATTGTGAGGATGCGGCGCAGGTCACCCACCGAAAAGGTAGACAGCGTGCCAACCTCCGTGGTTCGCTCGAGGTCCGCGCCTTTACCGTTTGGGTGCCCACACCCGCGGTGGTGCCCGTCGTGGCGCCGGTGAAGAAGCGCAACGGCGCGCTGAAGCTCGAGCGCGATCTACTGCGACTCCACCGCCGACCGAGACTGCAGCTGCGCAAGGCCGCGAAGTACTCGGACGCGGAGAAGCAGGCCATGCTGAAGACCGGACACGCCATCCTCAGTCCGGCAACCGGCAAAGCGTCTTTCCCCATCAAGGACGCTGAAGACGTCGCGAATGCGATCAAGGCCATCGGCCTCGGTGCAGCCGCCGACAGCGACATCCGTCGGCACATCATCAAGAATGCAGCGAAGATCGATGCCAGCCACTTGATCCCGCCGTCATGGAACGCCGATGGGTCGCTGAAGAAGTCCTGATGTTCGTGACCACAAACGGTTCGCCCCGTCGCGGGGTTTCTCCTTTCGGCCCCGCGGCCGGATTCTTTCCGTCGAGCATGTGAGTTGGAGCAGCTCCGGGGAAACGCGGAGCGGCCCTCGTCCCCCCGGGGGGCTCCGGGCGGGGGCCACAACGCAGCGGTGCCTGGGCTCGCGGCGTCGACCCTCAGGCCGACAACCCGTCAACAATTGAGGAACCCGACCTGCATCTAGATGCCCGCTGGACGCTCCGAGACGACGCGACCCGAGCCCGATTCCGCGGGCCGGGGTCGTCTTGCTTTGGCTGCTGAACCGGACCTTTACTGATCCGTCATGCCTCTTAGCCTGTGAGTGTGCCAGACCCTGAATACGTGCCATCGACACCTGGATCTAGCACCCATGTGCCCGATGTTGCGATGGACCAAGTATCCGTTCCGGTCTGGGTAAGTGTTTCGGCGTTCACTGTATAAGCCCCTGATGAAGCCGGCCAGCTAAGACACGTCGCGCCGGCAAGATTCTCCGAGATGGAGTCGACCCCGGTTACGTTGATTGTCAGTGTCCCCGAAGTGATGTTGCCGGCGCCATCCTGGATGAAGCTCACGGACCAGGTTCCTGAGTAGGAACCGGTGAACGTTCCCGACTGGGTAACTGTTCCGGCGCCGCCGCACGACAATGTATTCGCGGTGACTTGGAGTGTGTACGTCCAAATACCAGTGCCACCCGAGTTGTCCTTGTCGGTGCCGCTGACGGTGTAGCTGCCCACACCGAGCTGCGAAGTGACTGATATTGCACCTGATGACGATACGGCGATTCCGGGCACGCTCGTCATGGTGACGAAGGTCACCGGGCCGACCTGACCGGTTGTGTTCAGCTGGTCGGTGAAGGAGGTCGAACTCGCCGAGGACGTGGTACCCGAGCCCGGCGCACTTTGGACAATCCCGCCGCTGACGTCAATGGTCAAGTCTGCAGTGGCCGTTTGTTTGTCGGTGTCGTCCTTCACGGTCACTTGAAAGGTGCTTGTTCCCGCCGATGTTGGTGTGCCTGTGATTTCGCCAGTAGACCGATCGAGGCTGAGACCGAGAGGTAGCGACCCAGACGTCACCTTCCACGTATATGTGGTCGGGGTGTCTCCTGTCGCACCTCCAGTCGCCTGGAGGATTTGGTCGTAGAGGGTTCCTTGCGTGCCGCTGGGCAGGCTATCCGTCGTGATTTGCAACAGCGGATTAATCGTGAGCGTATCGTTATCGAAGTTGAGTTTGTCGTCTGCTTTGACGGTATCGAGATAACTCTGGAACGCAAACTGCCCCGTAAATACCTGAACGATGTATTTCTGCACCGCGAGGAGAGTTTTCCCGGCAAGGTCCATGAAATCTTTTAGGTCGTTATGTATCGAGCTGAGGGAAGTCGCTAGGGCAGAGACGTAACATCTCGTCTTAGAGCCACCAGCCGAAATGCATGTGGTAGCTCGTTGGATCACGCCCGCTCCGTCGATGATGAGCTGCTCAGCTGGGTCCGGCACCAAGGGTGCTATGGCTTTCGCGAAAGCCCACTCGAAGATCAAGGACTGAGATGGAGGAGTTAGAGTTACTGATCCAGCGCCTGGTCCGGCGGAGAGAGTGAGGCCCTCGCTAGGAAGGAGCGACGTTGGCGGGTTGATGAGGGTCCGAAATGCGTTGGTGGAATCGTCTGTGGATGGCTGAATCACAGGACTACTCAGGTCGCCGGAGTAGGAGTAGGTGATTGGTGCGTGGATTTGACTTTGAATCCAGACCTCGTCTGAGTCCGCGCAGCTCTTGAGCAAGAACGGGAACACCGAGATGCGAGCGGAGTTGCCTGAGCACAGTGTCGGATCCACTGTTGCGGACGCTGATGGCACAGTCGTCGTACTCACAACCGTGCCGACCATGGCAGTCAAAATCGCGACAGCAAGAACTCCGGAAACCATTCGGTTATACCGCACTTCAGTACTCCTTCCGCGCGGAACACGCGTTAGTAGTCATGAGTAAGACTTCGAGCCATTAGTCCCAGTGCCGGCCGGGTCGCCCCCCGGAATCGGCGTTCGTGGTGATGATTGCCTAGATGGGTGGCTAGTGCAACTGGGATAGAAGGTTCGCCCTACTGGGCGGCTGACCAGTTGAGCCGTCAATACGCTGACAGACTCAGCCGCTCGGCTTCCTTCCCGAGCCCGAGGTCGAGCTCGCCAGCGGCCGGGTCTGGTCGAGAGAGACCGTCGAGGCCTGGGGTAGGCAGTTCCGCCGGCACTTCTGCCTACCGGGCGGCGATCCGGCTCAGAATGGAGGCCGCACAACCATCGAGTGCGGCGACTGTGCTCGCGTATGGGTTTGGGAAGGCATGGCCTGGAAGAACACGGTTCCACCGCTGACCCTCAAGGAGTAGGGCGTGAGCGCCCGAACCCTAGCGCGTGGCAATCCCGGTTGCACCTTGCATACACTCCTTGGGAATAAATGGTGCACAAATGGTGTACAAATGGTGTACAAAACATTGGGCTGCATTATGAATGCAGGCCGAGCAGAGAGGATCAGAGGCGTTGACTCCAGTTGTGCGTGTGACGGCGAACTTGCCGTCGAGAGAAATTGACGAGCTGAAGAAGCACTCAGCGGCCAAGGGTGACACCCTGACTCAGGGCCTAAAAAACGCCATTACGACCAAGCTCTTCCTTGACGATGAAGTCAGTAAGGGCAACAAGGTTCTAGTCAAGCGCGACGACGGAGATCTAGTGGAGCTCCATCTGCCGTGACCGATGGTCCTTCGGGTGGCGATCCAGCGGAGCCGCCACCCGAGGATGCAGTTGTCGAAGATGTTGACGACGACGGTGCGGATGAAACGGCTCTTGAGGCCAGGGTCGACCCAATTCACCTTCCTCCTATTCAGGAGATCGAGGCGTCGGCCGTTCGCCCCGTCGGAGAATCGCCTGTTGCAAAAGTGCGTGAGACAGTTCGCACCCGCGTCTCCTACTTGATAGTCGGGTCCACCGTAATTCTCGGGTTCTGCCTCGTAGGCGCCTATCTTTGGGGCGCTCAAAACGTCAAGCTGGCCATCAGCGGCGTGTTCACGCCTCTCCTTGGTGTGACGGGCGTCATCGTGGGCTATTACTTCGGCGGCAAGGACCACACGGCAGGTTAGTTACCGCCGGCGTCGCCGGCCGAACTCCTTTAGCCCCGTCAGCCCCTCGAGGTGGTCCGGGCAGCTCCACACTCGCCACCAGCGGTCGCCTCGAGGGCTGAACCACCGCCCGGTCCATGAGGGCGTCTCAGCGCAGTGGGTCGCCTGCAGCTGCTCGGAATAGACCATCGCCCAGCAGCGGTTGACGTCGACGATGAAGCCGGGGCACCGGCCGCCCGGTTGGGGTGTGAAGGTCACGCCAGATAGTCAACCATCCGCCCGTTTCGCGCACCTCGGCCGTACCTTGGAATATGGCTTCCGACGTGACAGTCGTCCTCGTGGCGGCCCTCGGGGTTGTGGGAACGCTACTTGGCGTCTTCCTCACGAATACTGCGGGGCAGCGTCGAGAGACCGCAACTCGCCTCCATGAGGACGTCCTTTGGATGCGAGAGCGACGATACGAGGCCTATGCGACCTTCAATGAAGCTGCCGAGGAGTTCTTAAACCGTGACATCGTGGTCAGGGCAAAGGGGTCAGGCGAATTGCCCATCGAGATGATGAGGAACCTCAAGGCCGCCACGTCGAGGATTTATCTTCTGGGACCCGATTCGGTCTATGCCCCGGCGTACACCTTCTTTGAGCTCATAATGTCTAGAGGTGCATCACGAAAAGCCATGGCAGACGTGGAGTACAACGCCCTCGTGCAGGCCGCTCGGCGCAGCTTCACGACGGCGGTACGCGAAGCGATGGACTTGACGAGGGAAGGCGAGCCCGTCAGCTCCACCCTTTTATAGCAGTGGATCCGCCTCAGATGAACACCTCGGTCGTACCGTTGCAGTCGTGGATTCCGTCGACCTCCTGTGGCTGATGACGCCCAACGCGCCCGACGTCGACGACATCCTCGCCAGCATCGTGAACCGGCCGGCGTGGCACCGTCAGGCCGCGTGTCGGGGCATGGGATCCGCCAGCTTTTTCCCACCGCGAGGTGTGTCGATCAGAGCCGCCACGACCGTCTGCGACGGTTGCAGCGTCCGTGAGGAGTGCCTGAACGCCGCACAGTCGATCGGGGAGGACTGCCACGGCGTCTGGGCGGGCTTGAGCCGCGAAGGCCGGCGAGTGCTGCGACGGTCGGTGGCGTGACGCCGAACGCGGGATTTTCGCGTGATCGGCGTCACGGCGTGGTTCCGAAATGACCTCCTAGCTGGACTCTTTAGGTAAGAGGCAGGGGCCTGCAAAGCCCCGTACGGCGGTTCGATTCCGCCCGCCGCCTCCATGGTTTTTGCTGGTCAGCTACTAGAAGTGGGTTGACCGTCGCTTACCGGGAGTGACGCGCGTTCGCTGGGGTTGCGCGTCAAAGCGCGTCAAAGCGCGTCATTTGCGCGTCGCGGCGAACGTCACTCCTTCAGCGTGATCCGGCGACAGGTGGGACACAGGGTGTTGCTGCCGTCGATGTTGCAGTACCAACCTGCGTCGGTAACCGTGCGCATCACGGGCACCCGAGCCAGCGGGGCTCCTGTCAGGCGGGCAGGCCCGTTACTCCGTGGGACCTCGGTCATCCCGGAGACGACAAGAGCCTCGAGTCCGTGCCGTGGCACCGATGCTGCGACCGCCAGTTCGCAGCATCGGTTACGAAGAGGCGTGGGAGGTCGGGGCCATGACTCTATTCCGCCATAGAGAGCGCCGCCGGGAGCGCGAAGTCCGCGCCGTCGTCAGGGACGCGCTAGCACTTCGCCCGCGGCTCGTGGCTGCGCTCGAAATGACCGACGACGCCCCGCATCCATTGCGGATGGTGTTGCCGGTGCGTGGCCGGACAGGCCCGACGGTGTCAAGGCGTACCGGCGCCACAAGTGCCGCGACGCCGTGGGCGACCTCAGCGAGACGAAAAGAGCCCACGCCCAAGGCGCCGCTCGCCAACTGAGAAGGTTGACGAGGGGTCGTGAGGTCTACACATGCGAGATTTGCGGCACCCGCTCTGGGCCTGGGGCTTCTCACGACTGCAAGCTCACGACGACACCGCTGCCTCATGAGGTAGCGGTTGCCGACTTCCAGCGCCGCGGCGTCGCTGTGCTCGCCGCTGACCTCGATGACGTAAAGGCGGCCCGGCCATGACTAGGCACTGCGACCTCGAAGGCGAGCTCACTGCTCTTGAACTGCAGGGAGACCTCCACCGGATCCGCAATCCCAAGACCGCGCGGAAGGTCTGGGCTGAGGAGGACTCGGAGGATCTCGCCCTGCACGCCGTCCGAACAGCCCACGGGTTGATCTCGGCCGTGCGCGAAAATTTGCCCGCTCAGGACAATCGACGAGGTCGTCCGGATTGGGAACGTCGCGGGTTCACGCTCGCGGAGGTCCGTGAAGCGCGTGGCGCGCGTCGTGGTCAACGCGAAGTGATTGTGACTCAGGGTCATCTCGAGATGGGCCCAGCCCGATGACTGCCGCACCTGGTCCACACGTTGTTCTCCTGTCCTTTAACCGGAGACGTCCTGTGGCCCGCAGCGGGCCCCGGTTTCGGCCCACCACCTGGACCCGCTGCACCTTCCTCGCCGAGAGTGAAGAGACGACGATGAAGATTGACCCCGCCGACCAGTAGGTCGACCTGGGGAGACAATTCAGAATGGAGCAAGCAAGTTGCAGCGGACACGGTTAATGTGCGGCCGTTCGGTAGGTGGCCCGTTCGGCAGCTGAGCCGGACAGCGACAAAACACAGGAGGCTCGTGCATGAGGCGTCACATGCGACAAGGCTGGTTCGCCCTTCTGGTTGGGGCTGTCACTGTACCAATCCTCGCCGTCTCATCGACGGCCTCTGCTGCCGGGCCAGGCCAGATCGGCGACTTCGGTCACCCGCACATCACGGTCGGACCTTCCGGAGCACACGCTGCGTCTCCGTACGCTCTCCCTGCCAACGTGCAGCTGGTGGCGACCGGCCTCAACCAGCCGCGGAAGCTGGTCATCGGTCCGGACGGCAGCCTGCTCGTGACCGAGGCAGGCACGAACACCGTGCCCGCCGGTTGCACCGATGGCACCGAGGCTGCGTGTGCGAACCCGTCGGGTGCCATCGCCCGCGTTACCCCGAGCGGCCAGGTGTCGACGGTTGTTGCGAACCTGCCCTCTATTAACAGCGGCCCGGGTAGCCCCGGTGCGAGCGGTCCCTCGGGCATCACGATTCTCAACGGCCAGATCCAGTTCCTCACGCAGAACTCCAACATCGACCAGACGACGGGCGCGCAAACGTATGGACCTGCGGGCGCGCTCCTCGGGAGCCTGCTGTCCGCCCCGTTAACGGGGGGCACGCCAACGGCGGAGTCCTATCTCGGCACATACGAAGCCCAGAACAATCCCGACATGGGTGCAGGCAGCGGACCAGGCAATCCTCCCGTCGACTCCGATCCCTATGGCGTCACGCCCTACGACGGTGGGCTGGCGATCGCGGATGCGGCGGCCAACGATGTTTTGCTCTACAAGAACGGGACGTTGAGCACCTTGGCCGTGCTGCCCCTCATCACTGAGACGGTCTCAGGCACTCCTGTCCAGGCGCAGGCCGTGCCGACCTCGCTCGCCGTTGGCCCGGACGGGGCCCTCTACATCGGCGAGCTGGGCGGCGCTCCCAACAACGTCGGAGTGGCCAGTGTCTACCGCTACGCCAACGGCCAGCTCACCCAGTACGCAGGGGGCTTCACGATGATCGGCGACATCGCGTTCGATCAGGCGGGGCGTTTGCTCGTGTTGGAGATGGACCAGGCTGGCTTTGCGGACACAGACCCCGGTGGTCTGCCGACTCCAGGCGCCCTGATCCGGGTCAACGCCGACGGCACCCGCACGGTGCTCGCGAGCAGTGGCCTGGAGTTCCCGGGTGGCATCGCCGTCGCGGCGAATGGGTCGATCTATGCGACCAATTGGGCCGTGCTCCAGGGATCCGGCGATCCCAGTCTTCCTCCCGGGGTCAATGTCGGCGGCGAGGTCGTGCGCATCGCCGACGACACGCCTGCCGACCAGATCGGGGCGAACCTCGGCGGCTACCGCGAGGTGGCCTCCGACGGCGGCATGTTCACCTTCGGCGCATTCGGGTTCTACGGATCCATGGGCGGGAAGCCCCTGAACAAGCCCGTGGTCGGCCTCGCCTCGACCCCGCTCGGGCCCGGCTACTGGGAGGCGGCCTCTGATGGCGGGATCTTCAGCTTTGGGACCGCGCAGTTCTACGGGTCCATGGGCGGCACGCCGCTCAACGCGCCGATAGTTGGGATGGCGGCAACTCCCGATGGTCGCGGCTACTACGAGTTCGCCTCCGACGGGGGCGTGTTCTCTTTCGGTGATGCCTCGTTCTTCGGGTCCATGGGATCTGTCCATCTCAACAAGCCGATCGTCGGGGGTGCGGTCACGCCGGACGGCAAGGGCTACTGGCTCTTCGCCTCCGACGGGGGCGTGTTCTCCTTCGGCGACGCCGCCTTCCACGGATCCGAGGGCGGCACCCGCCTGAACCAACCAGTAGTCGGAGGCGCGGCGACACCTACCGGCGGCGGGTACTACCTCGTGGCCGCGGACGGAGGGCTCTTCTCGTTCGGGGACGCCACCTTCAATGGCTCGATGGGTGGGAAGCCTCTCAACAAGCCCGTGGTCGGAATGCAGGTCATGCCGGACAACGGTGGCTACAACCTTGTCGCCTCTGACGGTGGCCTCTTCTCGTTCGGGAACGCCGTGTTCTACGGCTCGATGGGTGGCAAGCCTCTCAATCAACCGATGGTCGGGATCGGCTGACCTCGACGCACTCGTCGCAAATCGCCACTCTCGCGGTGGGTCCGGCGACGAGGCGGACGTCGTCCTGATCCTTGCCGCAGAACGAGCACTTGGACTTGATGGCTATTCGACGGCGAATCGTATGCATCGAGGCGCGACGCCACCCCGACCCGATTGTGCGGGCCGAGGTCGTCTCGTTTGGCGTCACGCCCGGAGGGGAAGGGAAGTTCGGCGTTGGCCAATATCAGTCTGACAGACGCGAACCGAGGCCCCCGAACCCTGCGCGACACAAGCTTTGAACAACTCGGAGAGGGCGCGCGCGATCCGTCGGCGAGTCCGACGCTCCAATTGCTTGTCTGGAGTGAAGTAGCACCCCAGGTGTGCTCGGCGCCTCGATCCAGTAGCGACGCAGCACTGTAGCGCCCGGCGAACCGGTCCCGTCTTTTCCTTGTGTGCGGGGCCGGTTTCGTCGGGTCCGGTGCTGAGCCTACGGCGTGGGTGTTACCTCGCCCGCTAACCGGCGCAGTAGTGCGGCTCGCTCGCCCTCGGTCAGCGCGTCCGTTGACTCGGCCCACCGTGCCAGCGCCTCCATGAGCGCATCGAGGCGAGCCTCAAGCGCGTCGACTCTGTAGCGAATGAGCGGGTTGTCACGCTCGCGGACATCCTCAACTCGCTGCATAAGACTCTGCTCAGTCTTGATCATGGCGGCACCTCACCCCCAGCAATGCAGCTCTACCCACCGGGGTAGCTCGCGAAACGACACGGAACGGGCCGGCGCCTTCCGGGGGGGAACTTGGGGGACAGGATTGCGCCAGCCCGTTCGGCGCTACTTATCGGCAAGTCCACCCCCGTTGCTTTCGTGCAATCCGCAATCGGGCGGTTCCCGTTCGTTATACGGGGCGACCCCGGCCCGATTGTGCGGGCCGAGGTCGCCCCGCGGTACCGACACGCGGTACAGGGGCTTGGCGACCCTCCGTGGCGGGGTGGCGGGTACCCCGGCGCGCCAACGGGGTGTTTGCCAGACGCGAAGCGGCCCCGCCACTGGGACGGGGCCGCTTCGCTGCCACCCGGTTATCGCCCCCGTTGTTCAGGCTAGATGTATTGATCCGAGAGGTTGCCGACGCGATCCGCGGGTGGACCCCCGATAGCAGTGTGGTGTCGGTGATGGTTGTAGATATGCAGCCAGCGGGCAAGCCCCTGTGTGCGTTGGGCTTCTGAGGTCCAGAGCCGCGCGTAGCCCCACTCGGTCAACAGGGTTCGATTGAAGCGCTCGATGCTCCTATCTTTGTCAAGCGGCCCGTTCGAGCATCTCGGGGGCCTGGCATCGGGGCAAGGCGGCGAATACCTCCCGAGAGATGTAGCGCTTGAGACACCGGATGATCTCGCGCTTGGAGAGCCCCTCAGCTGTTCGGCGTGCGACGTAGTCGGGGTGGCTTCGTGGTGTCTGAGGCGCACGATGGTGACGATGTAGAGGGCGCTGTTGGCGGCACGATCACCCCCTCGGTTGAGGCGGTGACGGCCGTTGGTCCTCCCGCTGCTGGCTGGCTTGGGAGAGACACCGCAGAGCTTGGCGAAGGCCGCCTCGTTGCGGATCCGCTCGGGATTGTCCCCGGCAGTCACGAGGAACTGGCCAGCGAGCTCGGTGCTGACCCCGAAGAGCTCAACGAGCTCGGGGGCAACGTGATCGACGAGCTCTTTGATCTGATGGCTGAGTTCTTTGACTTCGACGTCGAGTGCCTTCCAGCGCCGGGCAAGATCACGGAGCGTGAACTTCACGCTGGCGAGAACCATCCGTTCAGGCTCGTCAATGAGCTCAAGGACCCTTTCGGTTTCAGGTTCGAGCTCGAGGCAGCGGTTCACCAGGGTCCGCCGGGTGAGGTCGACCAGGCTGTCTCGAACCTCGGAGGGGCCGCTCACCATGGTGTGGAACAAGAGGTTAAAGGCCTGCGTGCGGGCCCGAATGGCGCTCGAGCGCGCCGCCCGCAGGATGCGGATCACCTCCACGGGCCCGGACTTGGTCTTCGGCGTGGCGGTGCCGGTCTCGGCGAGTACCGACCGGGCGATCTGCTCGGCGTCGAGGCGGTCGGACTTCCCCTCCATGTAGCGGGCCTGGTGGTTGGGCTTGTTTACCTCGAGCACGTGCTCGCCCGCCGCGCTCGAGATGCCGAGTCAGTGCAGCCCCGAAATTCCCGGTGCCCTCCACGCCGATCGTCAGGATCTGACCATGAGAGCGCAGCCATGCCAGGAGATCTCGATAACCCTTTGCGGTTGCCGAGAACTCTTGGTGTCCGAGTAAACGGCCCTGGTCGTCGATGGCCGCTGCGTAGTGGGTGTGCTTGTGCGTGTCGACTCCGCCGATGACACGGATCGCCGAATTTGTCATGCTCGTCTTGCTCCTCGTTAGGTCTGATCTGACGTGGAGCGACCGGCCGGGCGGAGCGACAAGCCTGTGACGGGGCTTCTAGCCAAGCTCCTATCAGGTCAGTTCCGTCTGGCCGGCTCGCGCCGTGACGCAGCACCGGAGCCGGTCGACAAATCGAACGAAAGACACCTTGGTCATACCTTGACCTGAGTCAGACCGGCCCGGTTGCTGCGGCGACCAATCATGCTCACACACCTTGCCGTTGGTCTGAGGTCGATACGGCCTGGTGAAGGTGTCAGCTCCAGGGATCCGAGAGGTGGCAAGCAGCTGTCGCGTTCGCACGAGATCTCATCTCGTTATCACGACCGCTCCGCGACGCCAGCTCGGGCCTGGTAGAGCTGATCGGATTTTCCAGGGAGAGAGATTGTGATGACCAAGACAGTTGCTGATGGTTCTATGGGAGATGCTGGTTGGTGCTGGGGTGCGGCGTTGCTATGGCATCGTCGGCGACGCGCTGAATCCGTGACGATCTGCGACGAGTGCGTTCAGCTGTGCGGTGACATCTTCTGCCCCGACGAAGACCGGCCAGCTCCGGCTTCACGTTGACAAGTTTCGGACAACTCGACAGTGCGAGGTCAGCTCAAGCACACCGAGTGCCGATGCATAGAGGTTGCCCCGGGGGACTCTCCACCCCCCTCTGTCCCTCGGGCACAAAACGAAACGGCCCCGCCACACTCCCTATACCACCGTGGCGGGGTCGTTTCGCGCCCGTTGAAGGCTCTATCGGATCGAGTCCGCCGGGGACTTGAGAATGGGACTCCAACGTTGTCCGCTTTGTGCGATCGCGAAGCAAGCCCGCCGAGGCGCGTCACTCCGCAATCCGGTTCCAAGGCTTCGAAGGGTCTGTCGTTCGCGTTCGTTTGTACGAGACGACCCCGACCCGATTGCGCGGGCCGAGGTCGTCTCGCTTGGCAGCACGCCCAACTTGGGAAGGGGTTCGACGTGGCCAACGTCAGTCTGACAGACGCGAACCGACCCCACCCGAAGGCGGCGTTCGTCAACTCTTTTGCCTGTTCCACGCAGGGTCATCCGACGGGGCAAGGACGCCTTTCACGCTCGCCGAGCCGTGTGCGGATCGCCGCCCTTGCCGTGCGAGGTCGAGTCGAGCAGGCCGAACAACTCGCCCCTGACTTGCAGACGACAGTGAACCAGGCGTGGCAGTCGGCTGACGGTCCAGAACCGAAGTCCGATTTGCTCGGCCGCCCCTGATCCACCTTCCGCCTCGCGGGTGCCCTGGGAGAGGCGGATTCGCAGCTACAACGGCAGTGAGGAGAGGCGGCGACGACCGAAGTCCGCCCCGTCAGCCGTAACCGCCCCTCAGTCCACGATCCTGACGATGCAGCCCAAGTGGAGCGTAGAGCCGACCGGACTGAACCAGGACAACGTCCTGACAATGGTTGGGACAATGGTTGGGAGCAACCGGAGTCCAAGGTCGAGGGAGAGGTTGTGCCGGTCGGCTGAACTCCACCGACCGCCCGGACCCGGGGTCAAGGGCCGTCCTCGAAGGGGTGTTCCCGTGTGAATCTGGCCAACCGAGCTGCAATGTCGTCGCAGGCAGCCACGGCTCGTTCGCCGGCACCCCCTAATCCAGTGACTCCGGTAGTGATCCGCTCACCGACTGACTCGTTGACGCCCAAGTCTGCACGAATCCCTTTTTGCATCCATCCGGGCGGAACGACGACGTCATCGAGCCTTCCCTCGGCACCGAGCTCAACCAGCCGATCAATCAATTTGCCTGCCGCGTCTTGGTACGTGCTGTCGAATTGCCCCTCTCCGCCGTAAAGCTTGCGGCCGACCTCCTCTCGAAGCGCGAACCGCGCGTTGGAGTCGGTGACGATGTCAGGTATTCCCATCGACCGCCGAAGCTGGCGAAACCATCGGTCCTCGGGGGCGGATTGCTGCTCGGTCGTGTCCTTGGCCATTCCATGGACGCTACCGCCGCCGCCCGAACTCCCTGACCCCGGTCAGCCCGTCCAGATGATCTGGGCAGGCCCAGACTCGCCACCATCGCTCGCCCGAGGGGCTGAACAAGCGACCCGTCCATGAGGGCGTCTCGGCGCAGTGCGTCGCCTGGAGCTGGCGGCTGTACACCATCGCCCAACAGCGGGTGTGGTCGACGATGAAGCCGGGGCAGCGGTCGCCGGAGCGTGGCGTGAAGGTCACGCCCGAGGATACGTGGGGCCAGCGACGACGCGGGCGGCGGACCGACGTGGAGCAGGCGCACGCGAGTAACGCCGAGACGAGGACCAGGAGGGCACTAGTTTTTTCGCTTTGCTAGCCGAAATTTGAGCCATGCCAATTCCCGAGTTCACCGATCCGCGCCAGGTAGTGATCTATGACGCAGTCAACTCGTACGAGCCCGGAACGCAACCCGACTTCTACCTTGGCGTTGCTGAGGAGGTCAGCGCTCAGACGGTCGTCGACTTCGGGTGCGGCACTGGCATCATCACGCTCGACTTTGCCAGCAGGGGTTATCGAATGATCGGAGTTGACCCCTCTCCATTGATGCTGGAGGTGGCCCAGCAAAAGTCAGGAGCGGACAGTGTCCGGTGGATTCAGGGGGATGCCCTACAGCTCGGAGCGCCAGGCGCGGACCTGGCAATCATGAGCGGCCACGTAGCCCAGTTCATCTTGAACGATGTGGAGTGGCTGGAGGTCCTGACTGGGCTGAAGGAGGCGCTCAGACCAGGGGGACACTTGGCTTTTGAGAGCCGCGACCCGCGAGCGTGGGAGTGGGAACACTGGACCGGCCGGAAGCGGATAATTCCGGACTCTCCCTACGGTCGAATCGAGTCCTGGACAGAGGTCACAAACGTAGTGGGCGATGTCGTTTACGCAGTCGGCCACCGACTTCTCGTGCAGAGCAATGAGGAGTTGGTTTCACCCTTCGCCGTTCGGTTCCGCAGCGAGCAGTTGCTCAGGCAATCGCTCACCTCATCGGGATTCTCGGTCGAAAGTGTTTTTGGTGACTGGGATCGGCGACCACCGGGTCAGGGTGAGGGGGAGCTGATTGTCATCGCGAGGAAGGCATAGCTCGATCCGAGCATGGGGCTACATGTACCCATGCTTACCCTGCCCCTGTACGCCGGGACCAGGTGCCACCTGCGGCGTACCGGGTTAGGCGTGAGAGCGCACAACAGGGCAATCTGGTCCGATGGAAGCGGACGGCGACTCGGCTTCAGGGTGCTGAAAGATCCATGAAGCCTTAGTCCTCGTGGCTAATGCCGTGCTGAATATCGAAGAGCTCGTGCTCCTTGCGGAATGCTCGACGTGCGATCAGAAAAGCGATACAGAAGACGATGCTGTTCTCGATGGCATCGTAAAACAGTTCCGCAGTCATGTGCGGCAGGTCTGACAAGAGCCCGAGCGTGCGGTGCACGTAATCTGCGTTTCCAGGTTGCTCACCAACCCAAGTCGGGTGGCTTGAGAAGAACAGTCCCATTGCGATCCCGATGGCAGCGACCATGCCGAGGATCAGGTAGACGAACCAGACCTTGCTCTTCGACTGTTGCTGTTGCTTTACCATCATGATGTTCTCCCTTAGAAATCCTCTTCGTCTTGCGTGAAGATACCGCTGGCCGCTTTTTGACTCCGGCAGGTGCCGTTTGAACCACCGATTTCGAATGTTGGATAACCACATGGGTCTGCGGGCAGCTGCCGACTGTCCGCTGCGCCCGGCCATTTGGCTGCTCGCCACAGACGCCGCCGCTGTACGGTCCCAAGCCCCCCCGTACGGCACCACGGGGATGGTCGATTGCCGCATATTCTCCGTCCGTGGTGAAGCTGCAAGGGAACCCGATTCTGCTTCGGGACTTTGACTCGCGAGATCGGGAACCATTCCTCTCGCTTGAAGGTGACGAGGCCATGTTCACCTACATGAAGTTCCGGATAGATCGAGATTCAGCCGAATCGGTCAGCCTGCCACGGTTGCTCCAGGAACCGGACCTCGATCCCAGACCTAGCTACAACCTGGTGGTTGAAGATGCCCAGGGCTTCTGCGGCTGGGCCGGAATCGACAGCATCCAAGGAACGGACAGCGGCCAGTTCGGCTGGTACCTCCGCTCGGACCGCTGGGGACGGGGTTACGCGACTGAGGCCACCAGGCTCTTGCTCGATTTCAGCTTCTCCGAACTGCACCGAGCCACGATGTGGGCAACCGCTGACCCAAACAACCTGGCCTCCCTCCGGGTGTTGCGGAAGTCCGGCCCTACCAGTCAAGGACTGACGAGTCCCGTACAGACGTGGAGGGGTGCACGTGCCCGCGTCTTGTTCACAATCGAGGCCGAAGAGTGGCGCACGCGGTCTTGACCGTCAGGGGGTAGCCCAGTTCGCCGGCCCGGCGACGTTCGCCAGTGGCAGGATGAGAGAGAGTCGAACCTGGAGGAGATCCCGATGCTCAGCACTTCTGCCCGAGGCGCCCATCCCACACCTCCAGCGCGACTGCACCACCACGCTTTCGTCACCGCCGATCAGGAGGCCACCCGGAAATTCTACGAGGACGTCGTCGGCATACCCCTTGTTGCCACATGGACAGAAACCGAGCACTTGATGGGTGGCGAGGAGCAGGAGTTCTGCCACACGATGTACGAGCTCGGAGACGGAGGGTGTCTCGCCTTCTTCCAGTTCGCCAACAGCCAGTTCTCCGAACAGTTCGCACCGCGACCTCCTTTCTCGCTCTTCAGGCACTTCGCGATGCTCGTCACGTCCGAGCAGCAAGAGGCGATTCGCACTCGGGCGGAGGACGCTGGACTCGAGGTGATGATGATTGCTGACCACGGATACTGCAGGTCGCTCTATCTCACCGATCCGAACGGTCTGGTGCTCGAGTTCACCGTGGATCATCCGGACGTCGTGAAGATCGACGCCACCCGCCGGGCCAATGCTCATCGTGACCTCACTCGGTGGTTGTCAGGCGATCATTCGAGCAACAACGACTGGCGCCCAGCCTCCTAACGTTTGTCGACCGCGATCCACCAATCCCCGCGGGTTCTGGATGCCCCCGTCCGCCGGCAGGGGGGCGCTGGTAGCACATCTCCCAAGCGACAATGATTCTCGGGTGACTGTGACCAAAGTCGTGATTTTCCCAGATGATTGGAACAGATTGAACGATGCCGAGCGCAACGAGTACGCAGCTTCAGCGGAGGGACACGGAATCGAATTGACGATGAGCGCAACGATCAATCCGGACCAGCTCATAGCCGTGTTCAGCCACGGTGATGAGTCTTCGTTCGCTGCGCCGTTCTACTTGGGTCCCGTCCGGTGTGGTCGGGCTCGCTGGGAGCACAACCTGCGAGAACTACTTGAGATGGACGATCCCTGCTTTCCGAATCCGTTCCGAGACGACCCAGGGTCGATTCGATCCCTGTAACGCCAGGAGACTGCCCCATATCGCCGTACATGAAGGGGCGGGGCCGGTCTAGAGGCTGCTCTCTCTTCTGACCAGGCATTGCGGAGAGTGGCGTCGTGCACGAAGACGCGCGCCGCCAAGGAGCTGGCGTCAACGTCGGGCGATAAGCCCGCCAAAGGCTTGGCGTTGACGCCGGCGACGTGTGGCGCATCCTCGGTGAGGACGCCTATGTGACGATATGTCCCATCACTGCGAGTTGGCTCTGTCACGGTCCGTTGGGCGGCCAGCCATACATTCGGCGATCTCCGCCATGATGGGGTTCGGCCACGTCCCGACGGGCTCAATCAGGAGCGACGGCCACACCGTTGTCGGTGGGCCACGGCGTTAGTCGGGCTCGCGTCGGTCCGTGGCCGAGAATCACGCTGCGACCGGAGTGGCGAGGCACCGGACTTCTCCGTCTCGCAACGCGTAGAACACGAGGGTCAGCTGCTTGCAGGCGACGGCGACGCGGGCCTTGTACTTGCCCCGACGCTCAGGGATGCGTCGGTAGTCGGCGCGCAGCTTCTCGTTGCCCTTGGCCCGGTAGTTGCCCACCGCTTCGATGGCAGCCCAACGCACGAGGCCCGAGCCTTGCTTGGTGATCGAGCCACGGTGCACGACCTCGTCGGACTCTTTGTGCTTGGGGGTCAGGCCGGCCCAGCTGCAGAGCTTCTTGGGCGAGTCGAAGCGGCTGATGTCACCGATCTCGGCCACGAAGACAGCGGCAAGGACCTTGCCGACCCCGGGCAGGCGGACGAGGGCCCGATAGCCGGGATCGTCCTTGAGCCGGTGATGGAGTTGGGCGTCGATTTTGGTGATCTCGCGCTCGACCTGGGCGAGCAACTGGCGCAACGAATCGAGCCGTAGCGCGTAGGCCTCGGGAAGCTCGAGGGCGTCGAGCTGGGCCCGGCCGATTGGTCCCCAGAGCTCGCCGGCGATCGGCAGGATCCCGTTCTTGGCCATCACCCCGTGTATCTGCGCCTTGGCCGAGGTGCGATGCCGGGTGAGCGAGTAGCGATAGCGCACGAGCTCGCGCAGCTCTCGGACCGGCGGTGGGGCGATCCAACCTTCGGCGAGGCGACCGATGCGCAACATGGCGGCGAGGTCGCGTGCATCGTTCTCGTCGTTCTTGACCCGGCGGTTGCCCCAGTTGTTCCCGAGCGCATGGGCGAGATGGACGTGGGCGCCGAGCTCTTCGAGGACGTCGGCGGCCCAATACCAGCCATAGGTGGACTCGAGGACGACCTCCGGTTCGGGCCCCGCAGTGGCCATGGCCTGGGCGAGCTCAAACGGCTGACTCAAGATCCGTTCGCAGCCGAGGACTTCTCCGTCCTCTGCCATCCGATAGATCGTCGTGCTGCGACGATGCAGGTCGATTCCGACGTACTGTCCCATAGGGGCCTCCTCCTCTTTCGAGGTTTTCTCTTTGCAAGACCGAGCATGCTCGGATCTCACGATGGGCGGAGGCCCCGCCCTTCATCGCATCAGGACTGAGTGCCACTGTGCGGCACTTATGGGCGTGTGGATAAGTCCTCGCCCATTTGTGCCTCGGTGGCGGTCCAACTAGCGAGCAGCTTCAGAGCGTCCTCGCTCGTTGAACCGGGTTGTGTCGTGTAGACGATGAGTCTCAAGTCGCTGTCGGTCGAGACGTCGAAGACCTCATAAGTGAGCTCAATGTCCCCCACGGCCGGGTGCCGGACACGCTTGGTGCCCGTGAAGTGCTGCCTGACGTTGTGGGCGGCCCAACGGGTCCGAAACTCTTCACTTTGGGTAGACAGTTCTCCGACGAGATCGGACAGGGCTTTGTTATGGGGATCTTGACCGGCTTGCGTGCGCAGTATGGCAACGGTGTCGTCGGCGGCCTTCGACCAGTCGCGGTAGAAGGCCGTGCTACGTGGGTCAAGGAACACGAACCGGGCGTTGTTCACGGGTCGCCGTGGTGACGAGACGAACATCTCAGAGAAGAGGGCACGGGCAAGGACGTTCGCTGCGATCATGTCGCCCCGGCCGTTGTTGATCACTGGCGGGTGCCGTGGTGATGGCATCGAGGGTGGCCTGCAAGCTCTGGCGAACGGATTCGGGCTGGGCCCGCTTCCGTGGGGTCGGCCTCGAGGCAGCAGCTCGGGCGAGGTCGTAGAGGTGTGCCCGTTCCGCCTCGTCCAGCTCGAGTGCGCGGGAGAGGGCCTCGAGTACCTCTTCGGATACGCCAGCCAGGTTCCCACGCTCGAGCCGTGAGTAGTACTCCACGCTCATCCCGGCTAGCGAGGCCACCTCGGTGCGGCGCAGTCCGGGTACCCGTCGGTTCCTCCCAGCGGGAAGGCCGGCCTGCTGGGGAGTGATCTTCGCTCGACGGGACGTGAGGAACTCCCTGACGTCGTTGCGGAGCTCGGGCGTGTCCACGATCATCACGGTACAGGCCGCCCCTCGCACCTGAGGTGCCCTGCCAGTACACCTTTCATCAGGGACTTCTCCGAGCCATCGCGAGGGTGTTCGATGGGATGCACCACATCAACTACGAGTTTGGAGCCACCAATGAAGCACATCTCTTTGGGGGGACTCGACGTCTCCCGCATCGGCCTCGGCTCTATGACCATGGCCGGTATCTACACCTCAGGTGGAGGTCTCGACGACGACGAGTCGATCCGCACCATCCACCGAGCGCTCGAACTGGGCGTGACCCACATCGACACCGCCGAGGTCTATGGCCCGTTCCACAGCGAGGAGCTGGTGGGTCGGGCAATCAAGGGCCGACGGGACGAGGTGGTGGTGGCGACGAAGTTCGGCGTCCTCTCTCATTCGGGCCGAGATGCCGGCGTCCCTGACAGCAGCCCACAGAGCGTCCGCGTCGCAGTGGAGGGCTCGCTCCAACGCCTTGGGACCGACTACATCGATCTCTACTATCAACACCGGGTGGACCCGAGTACTCCGATTGAGGAAACCGTTGGCGTTCTGGCTGAGCTGGTCACCGAGGGCAAGGTGCGCTTCATCGGTCTGTCCGAGGCTGGCCCGGACACGATCCGGCGTGCGCACGTCGTGCACCCTGTCGCTGCGCTTCAGACCGAGTACTCCTTGTGGACCAGGGATCCTGAGGACGCACCTACTCGCCGCTACTGCGTGAGCTCGGCATCGGCTTCGTGCCCTACTCGCCGCTGGGCCACGGCTTCCTCACCGGCCAGATCCGCACGGTGGACGACATCCCTGACGACGACTGGCGCAAGACCAATCCGCGGTTCGTGGGCGAGAACTTCGAACGCAACCTCAGGATCGTCGAAGAGGTCGAGGCTGTGGCCACTGAGGCCGGAGCCACGCCAGCGCAGATCGCACTGGCCTGGCTCCTTGCTCAGGGGGACGACATTGCCCCCATCCCAGGCACCCGGCGAGTGGCACGTGTCGAGGAGAACACGGCCGCCGATGGAGTCGAGCTCAGCCACTTGCAGATCGACCGGTTGAACAGCCTGACGCCTGCCTCTGGTGACCGACACGACGAGGCGAACATGGCCAGAATCGAACGCTGAGGTCCGACCCTCACCTGCCCCCGTACATTGATACTTCTCTAGGGTCCACCGCTTGATTGCTGGTCCGAATAGCTTCGGGAGTGCTGGTGGGTTCGGCCTGACTTGGGGTCCCGTGACGTTGCAAGACGTCGTCGACCGTGACCTTCCAGCCACACATTGAAAGACGGCACGTCCCGTCTCCGAGTTGGGGTGATTGGTCCGGGTTGCACGAACAACCCAGACCACCCATCGCTCCGATCCGGAACGGCCGTGCCATCCCTAACTCCGTTAACAGGAGGGATGACCATGACCATCGTAGAAGCTGCGCGTGGGATCACCGGTGGTGTCGACACGCACCTCGACGTCCATGTGGCCGCCGCCCTCGACCCGCTCGGCGGTTTGCTCGGCACGGAGCGCTTCGAGACCAACTCCGCTGGCTACAAGGCGCTACTCGCCTGGCTCGAGACCGTCGGTGATGTGACCAAGATCGGGATCGAGGGCACCGGTTCGTATGGATCTGGACTGTCGCGCTACCTGCGCCGGGTGGGCGTCGAGGTCATCGAGGTCGACCGACCCAATCGAGAGGAACGGTGCCGCAGCGGCAAGTCCGACCCCCTCGACGCCGTCGAAGCCGCCCGGGCCGCGCTGAGCGGTCGAGCGAGCGGGCGCCCCAAGTCGAGAGACGGTGCCGTCGAGGCGATCCGGGTTCTCGTCGTGGCCAAGCGCTCAGCCCGCCAGGCTCGGGCCAAGGCCCTGATCCAGATGCGCCACCTCGGCTTCACCGCCCCAGAACAGCTCCGTTGCCGCCTCAAAGGACTTTCGGTGCCGGCTCTTGTCGCTGAAGGGACCAAGCTGCGGCCGACGCGATCTCCCGATCCGGTGACGGCAGCTACCAAGGCGTCGCTGTTCTCTCTTGCTCATCGGATCGAAGCGCTCGGTGACGAGATCGCCGAGCTCGACGCCCGGATCGAGGTGCTGCTTGTCGCCACCGTGCCCGAACTCCTCGACCTCTTCGGCCTCGGCCCCGACACCGCCGCCGCACTGGTGATGGCGGCCGGTGACAACCCCGAGCGGTTGCAGTCGGAGGGCGCATGGGCGCACCTGTGCGGTGTCGCACCCGTTCCGGCCGGCTCGGGCAAGACCAACGGCAAGGTCAAGGCGCATGACGGTGGGGATCGCCAGGCCAACAGCGCGCTGTGGCGCATCGTCATGGTCCGCATCGCCCACGACCCCGAGACCCAGCTCTACTTCGAGCGACGGGTCAAGGAGGGCAAGACCAAGGCCGAGGTCATTCGCGTCTTGAAGCGCTACGTCGCCCGCGAGGTCTATCGCTACCTGCCTCGCGGCTAGATCCTCGGGCTGTGGGTCTGGCTTTCCCCAGTACTGTCGCTCTTCGGAGCTGACTCTCCAGCGACTCGCCGACCCTCAGCCCCGGGCTCACGATCTCGAAAACGCGTGACCTACTAGGAGCTTGTCCTCGACCGAGTGACTGATCAATGTCGTGTCCGCTGTTTTCACTCCCGAGCCTCCGAAGAGGGGTTGACAAGTGATAGGAGCTCGCCGGGTCGGGGCGCGGCCGACGGCTACAACTCGGACAACTGGCTCCTGGACAGTCCGCCCGCTCGGAGATCAAGAAAGGGTCAGATA
The DNA here is from genome assembly GCA_963788585.1 of uncultured Acidimicrobiaceae bacterium. Classification (GTDB taxonomy): domain Bacteria; phylum Actinomycetota; class Acidimicrobiia; order Acidimicrobiales; family RAAP-2; genus Bog-473. The sequence goes on along the minus strand of CAWBHA010000005.1, from coordinate 25,226 downwards.
TCCGCCGATTGCCAATGCAAGCCGAATGGCCGACTCGACTGCCTCGGCTCTGTTCATCAAGTGTACGAGCAGGGGTATCTCAAAGCTGCGGTTCTCGATTGTGGTGCTCTTCGTCTCACTATCAGGAACTGTCGCAATCCAATGAGCAGACAAGGTTTGGAGTTCCTGACTTAAGGCATGCAGGACCTCGCCGTGGGCTTCCAGTCCCTCCTCGTAGACGCCAGCCAGCAACGGCAGACCCAGCTGAATGGATGGCATGTTCCAGAGCTGGTACATGTCGCCGTCACTAGCGACGGGCGAGGTGAACAAGCATCGTTCGACCTCGTCGGTTGCGCCGCCCATCGCTTCATTTGGTGGCCAGTACACGGCGACGGAAAAGGACACCTTGAGATCCTAGGCAGCGAATCGACGGAGACAGCCCATGATGTTCCTTACTCGCCACCCCTGCCCCCATACATTGTCGCCGGCTCGTGGCTACGCGGGATTGCAGCGCACCGCAGACCCCGTTGTGAGTCCACGGTCTCAAGGCGACCGGCTCGTGGCGATAGGTGAGCGTCGGCACACCGTCAAGGTAGGGTGCATTTCTCCTATGACTGCCCCGGCCACGATCGAGCACGTTCACGCTCTGACGGCGGGCCCCGACGCGGTCCACGCCATCATCGAGCGTGATGGGGCAGTGATCCTCGAGGGGCTGCTCAGCGCCGAAGTCGTCGCCCGGGTCAACGACGAAGTCGGGGCAGTCCTCGACGCCGCCGATCCCGACGCGGAACTGTTCAACCCAATCATGAAGGCGTTCCACGGTCCCCGCACGAAACAGGTCACGGGCGCCTGTGCCCTCTCCCCGACGTTCGCCACCGAGGTGATGTGCCATCCGCTGCTTTTGGCCCTGTGCGACCGCATCCTGCTTCCGTCCTGTGCGCGCTACCAACTCAATCTCGGCCACCTCCTCCAACGCGGACCAGGGGCGGAGGAGCAGTTGCTCCACCGTGACGAAGCGGTCTGGAGTGATGTGCCCAAGCCAGCCCCTGAGCTGCAGATGGCGGCCGTAATCGCCTTCGTCGACTTCACTCGTGAGAATGGCGGCACCCGCATCATCCCTGGCAGCCATCGCTGGCCTGACCGGAGCCTGGCGCCGGCTGAGCAGTACGCGCACCTTCCAAAGACGGAGGAGCAGATTGCGTACGCGGAGATGCCAGCCGGCTCTGCCGTGGTCTACACGGGCGGGACCATCCACGCCGGAGGGTCCAACACCACCGAGTTCCCTCGCCGGGGGGCTCACCTCAGCTACTGCCTGGGATGGTTGCGGACCGAGGAGAACAACTACCTGGCGGTCCCGCCGACGGTCGCAGCCAGCCTTCCTCGCCAAGCTCAGGAACTGCTCGGCTACGCCGTTCACGACAGCATCCCTCGTGGCGGCGGCTACCTCGGTATGGTGCGCATGCAAGACCCGGTCGAGCTCCTCAGCCGGCACGAGCTCTAGTTGCGTCAGGCGGGCTGGACCGCCCAAGGTGGCGCTTGATTCTGCATACCGGCCCGCCAGGAACGGCCGCCTGAGGTCACATCCGGCCTGAGCGGTGCTTGCTGCCTTGCAGTCGACAGTCTCCCACTTCGGCTAGCGGGACACATGCAGTTCGGTTTGCGGCAAGGTAAGGCGCGCTCGCGACCAAGCTCTGCGTACAAATACCGAAAGACCCTTCCGTGGTCAACTGCCACTCCATAGTCATCCTACGCCAACCCTCTTCTTCCCCAGCCGCTGGGCTGCCCAGCCGAATCATGTACGTGGAACAACCCATTGACCGACTTTTGCTCCCTGCTGATACTTGTCGTGGACATAGGAGCCAGTGACATTGAGTCGCAAATCTGCGGTATGGAGAGCTCCATGTGCTGAACAATAGGAGATTGTCGTGATCGGAAATCGGCTCGCGCGCCGCCTGTCGCTTGTGGCTGCTATTGCTGCCGGATTCGCCACCGCATTGGTGGTGACGCCGGCCGAAGGCGCGACCACAACCACCACGGGGACGACGATCGGCACGCGCACTGGCGCATTCGGGCCAATGCTCGACGTAAGCTCGGGTCAGTACGCCGGCTATACCGTGTACTTCCTCACGAGTGACCAGCCACCGACCTATGGGTGCACAACGACACCGGTCAGCCTGCTCGGCATGCCCCTCACATGCACAGGACCGTCGAACGACCAGGCGGCAGAGTGGCCAGCTGTTACAACAACGGGTCCGCCCGTCGCTGGTCCGGGTGTGAGCCAGAAACTCCTCGGGACCGTGCAACGCGCCGGTATCGGAGAGCAGGTGACTTACGCCGGGCATCCGCTCTACTTGTTCGAAACCTCACCCGATCAGATCACCGGAGAAGGCTGGGACGAGCCTGGGCTTCCACCGTGGAACGGTCTGTGGTATCTGCTATCGCCAACGGGTCAGCCACTCGCGTGGCCTGGCACATTGACAACGCTAAAGGTGCAGAATAAGACCGTGCTTGGAGCCCTCGAGATCACACTCGCCGGCTGGGAAGTCTTCCCGCTTTACTCCTACAGCGGCGACACCTCAGCGAAGAGCACCTGCACAGGCAGCTGCAGTATTGCCTGGCCACCCGTGCTCAGTTCGGGACATCCAGCGCTGTTGAACTCCTTGTCGCCATCGAGCATCGGAACGATTAAGAGGAGCGGTGGGGACCTCCAGATCACCTACGCGGGCAAGCCGTTGTACTTCTACTCAAAGGAGAACGTCATAAAGGGTGCCAACGGATTCCAAGCGACCGGGAGCGGCAACGGCCTGAAGGTTTCCTCGCCTACGACCGGGACGTTTCGATTTGTGAAGCCGTAGAAATTCTTGGGCATGGGTGGCTATCACCCCACGATCTCCAGTCATATTGACAGCTCACCCCGCTCCAATTGACGAACCAGATTCGTCGCAGCCACCCGGTTGTCGAGGCCCAATTTGTTGTAGCCGCGCTGAATATGCTTTTCGACGGTGCGTGGGCTGATACCAAGGCGGGATGCAGCAACTGCGATGGTGTGCCCGTCCGTGAGAAGCAGGAGGGTCTCCGCCTCCCGACGAGTGAGTCCTAGGCGGTGAAGAAGTGCCGCCGTATGGTCATTGTGAACTTCCGAGACGAGCAGGACTTCGCCATCAGGTACGGGCACTCGTCTGACCATGAGGTGGCGATCGCCGCGGTCGATCAGCAATGGTGCCGGTGGCGCCGCGAACGGAAGAGGATCGCTGAGCCACGCGATCACCTCCTCGGGAAGGCAGCCAGGCCTTAAGTCACTGAACCACCGGCCGAAGTCGTCATGTGCTCGCGGGGACCAGTGCTCGGGAGATCCGCGTCGGTCGAGCAAAACAAGTCCTTCGCCCCCTTGCTCGACGAGCGCCTCCATCCCCGCCACCGAGCGTTGCAAGCGAGAAAAGTCCTCCGCATTGCGGTACGCCTGAACGAGATGAGGCCGCAACTCATTGAGCATTTGCCGCTCTCGTTCGGAATAGCCGCGCCGCGCACGATTGAGGGCAATCCCGATGACAAAACGCGGGTCGGGAAGGATGAAGGCGATCTGATCTTCGGCACCCAGTTGCTGATAGAAGTGCTGATAGATCCCGGTCGCATGGAACTCCTGCGTGTTCAAAAAGTCCGAGATGGCAAACGGACGACCGTCACCGGTGGCGGAGTGGTGGGCGATCAGTGGGTGGTCGGATATGTGGGTCGCGAATGCGGACGCGAGCTCTTCCGAGACGAGATCGGGCTCCATGACGGCTTCGATGAGCCCACGCTCGGTGTCCACCTCGTTCCATGCCACTCCGTTGGTCGGCACCAGGGACGGAAGGATCTCTACCGTGTGATGTCGAAGGGCGTCGAGGTCCCGGAACTCCGCGAGCGATCCGACGGCTCGTAGCAGCGCATCAAAATCGGCTCGGGGGACGCTGAGGGAGGTCAAGTCACTTCTCTCGATCAGGTACGTGGTTCCACGTAGGGTAGTCCTCCGCTCGTCATGCAGCGGGTAGAGCCTGAGCGCGGAGTGTGGGCTGCTCCCCGAGCGAGGTATCAGTTCCACAACGACCTTCGTGGTGCCGAGCGCCATCGTCGATCAGGCACCAGGAAAACGACCGTAAGCACATAGAACAACCCATTGACGACCCCTGTGCCCTCGCCAAAACTTGTCCAAATATTCCGGTCAGGTGGCGAACGGAGACTTCCATGCCGACGAGAACTATCGCAAGAGGGAAGGTTGGGTAACCGACTGTGACGGAAACGTGATTCGCTTCGGTAGCCCTATTCGCTGAAGTACTGCCGGGCGCCTCCGGCGCGCCACGGCGACCCCTATCGCCGTACATGAAGGGGCGGGGCCGGTCTAGAGGCTGCTCTCTCTTCTGACCAGGCATTGCGGAGAGTGGCGTCGTGCACGAAGACGCGCGCCGCCAAGGAGCTGGCGTCAACGTCGGGCGATAAGCCCGCCAAAGGCTTGGCGTTGACGCCGGCGACGTGTGGCGCATCCTCGGTGAGGACGCCTATGTGACGATATGTCCCATCACTGCGAGTTGGCTCTGTCACGGTCCGTTGGGCGGCCAGCCATACATTCGGCGATCTCCGCCATGATGGGGTTCGGCCACGTCCCGACGGGCTCAATCAGGAGCGACGGCCACACCGTTGTCGGTGGGCCACGGCGTTAGTCGGGCTCGCGTCGGTCCGTGGCCGAGAATCACGCTGCGACCGGAGTGGCGAGGCACCGGACTTCTCCGTCTCGCAACGCGTAGAACACGAGGGTCAGCTGCTTGCAGGCGACGGCGACGCGGGCCTTGTACTTGCCCCGACGCTCAGGGATGCGTCGGTAGTCGGCGCGCAGCTTCTCGTTGCCCTTGGCCCGGTAGTTGCCCACCGCTTCGATGGCAGCCCAACGCACGAGGCCCGAGCCTTGCTTGGTGATCGAGCCACGGTGCACGACCTCGTCGGACTCTTTGTGCTTGGGGGTCAGGCCGGCCCAGCTGCAGAGCTTCTTGGGCGAGTCGAAGCGGCTGATGTCACCGATCTCGGCCACGAAGACAGCGGCAAGGACCTTGCCGACCCCGGGCAGGCGGACGAGGGCCCGATAGCCGGGATCGTCCTTGAGCCGGTGATGGAGTTGGGCGTCGATTTTGGTGATCTCGCGCTCGACCTGGGCGAGCAACTGGCGCAACGAATCGAGCCGTAGCGCGTAGGCCTCGGGAAGCTCGAGGGCGTCGAGCTGGGCCCGGCCGATTGGTCCCCAGAGCTCGCCGGCGATCGGCAGGATCCCGTTCTTGGCCATCACCCCGTGTATCTGCGCCTTGGCCGAGGTGCGATGCCGGGTGACCGAGTAGCGATAGCGCACGAGCTCGCGCAGCTCTCGGACCGGCGGTGGGGCGATCCAACCTTCGGCGAGGCGACCGATGCGCAACATGGCGGCGAGGTCGCGTGCATCGTTCTCGTCGTTCTTGACCCGGCGGTTGCCCCAGTTGTTCCCGAGCGCATGGGCGAGATGGACGTGGGCGCCGAGCTCTTCGAGGACGTCGGCGGCCCAATACCAGCCATAGGTGGACTCGAGGACGACCTCCGGTTCGGGCCCCGCAGTGGCCATGGCCTGGGCGAGCTCAAACGGCTGACTCAAGATCCGTTCGCAGCCGAGGACTTCTCCGTCCTCTGCCATCCGATAGATCGTCGTGCTGCGACGATGCAGGTCGATTCCGACGTACTGTCCCATAGGGGCCTCCTCCTCTTTCGAGGTTTTCTCTTTGCAAGACCGAGCATGCTCGGATCTCACGAGGGGCGGAGGCCCCGCCCTTCATCGCATCAGGATGGAGACGCCATGCGCTAGGGCATTCCCCTCACCCTGGGAATTGACGGGTTCCCGTACTTGGGACGCCAGAATGGTGAAACCGTATAGAGGAGGATGCGTCATGCCCGGTGTCTTCGTGGTTACCGACAGCTCTTGCGACCTGGAACAGGACGACATCGCTCCGTTCAATATTGAGATCGTGCCGCTGACTATCCGATTTGGCGACGAGGAATTTACGGACCGGCTAGACCTGAGCACCGAAGACTTCTATCGACGAATGTCGAACAGCGCGGATCTGCCCCAAACAGCCTGCCCGTCGCCCGGCGCGTTTGAACAGGCATTTCGCAATGCAAGCAACGCTGGGGCTGAGGCAGTGCTGTGTCTCAACATTTCGAGTGACTTGTCGACAACGCTTCAGTCGGCCCGCACAGCAGCCGCTGCGTGCGAGATTCACGTCCATGTGATCGACAGCCGGACGGTATCGAGCGGGCTCGGCACTCTTGTGGTTGAAGCCGCCAAGACGGCCGCCGGTGGGGCCGAGGTCGGCGCAGTATTGCGACGAGTCAGCGACCTCATCGCACGCACGCACGTGCTCGCGGCTCTGAACACGTTGGAGAACCTGAAGAAGGGTGGGCGAATCGGGGGCGCCACTGCAATGGTGGGATCACTGCTGTCGATCAAGCCGGTAATCGACCTGACCGGTGGTGTCGTCCACGAAGCCGGTAAGGCTCGGACACGCAAAAGAGCACTGCAGATGCTCTACGAACGCTTGAGCACCGCCGGGCAGATCGAGGACGTTGCTGTGATGCACGGTGGTGCAACTGATATCGATCAGTTCCTCGATCTCATCGCACCCCTTCCTTCCCCGAGAGGCTATTCGGATCGGCACATTGGGTGCTGTGGTCGGAGTGCACGGCGGCCCCCAAATGATCGGTGTCAGCTGGATTGCGGCTGCGTAGAGGATCTCGGGTTCTCCAACCGGTGGGGTATCCTCGTTCGATGCTCCTATGGGCTGTCAAGCCCCAGTTTGTCTTGAGGTAGAAGACTGAAGACCTCACGGGCGACGTAGCGCTTGAGGCATCGCACCGCCTCCTTCTTGGTCAGGCCTTCGGTCCTGCGTCGATGGATGTACTCGGTGGTTCGAGGGTCGTAGACCATGCGGGTGAGCACGATGTGCCACAGGGCCGAGTTGGCTTGACGATCACCGCTCCGATTGAGGCGGTGCCGCTCGTTCTTGCCGCTGCTGGCGTCGAGTGGTGAAGCTCCGCAGAGGTGGGCGAAGGCGGCCTCGTTGCGCAGCCGCCCGGGATTGTCGCCGGCCGCGACGAAGAGCGCGGAGGCAGCGTCGGTCCCGATGCCGAGAGTGGCGACGAGCTCGGGTGCGGTCTCTTTGACCAAGGGTTTGAGGACGGCGTCGAGCTCGGAGATCTCCTCTTCGAGGGTGATGGCCCGGCGGGCCAGCATCCGCAGTGTGAACTTGGTGAGCGAGACGATGTCGCGCTTGGCGCCGGGTCGATAGCGCCGAGGCCCGCTCGAGCAGATTGAAGACGCTGAGGCCTCGGAGCTCGGTGCGGATGGGATCGGGGGCGGTCGAGACCAGGTTGCGCATCTGGTTGAGTGCCTGGGTCCGACCTTTGCGCGCTGATGACCTGGCCACCCGTAAAACCCGCATGGCTTCGACGTTTCCGTCCCTCGTCTTGGCCTCACCGCAGGCGTCACCCGAGAGGGCCGCCCGAGCAGCCGAGATGGCGTCTTGGGGATCGGACTTCCCCTTGCGTCGGCGACGCTGGCGATTGGGGCGGTCGACTTCGACGACCCTCACGTGCTCGGCCTGGAGGTGGCGGGTGAGCCCGGCGCCATAGGACCCCGTGCCTTCGACGCCGACCAGCTCGACGGGACCGAAGTCACTCAGCCAGCCAAGCAGCAACTTGTAGCCGCGCTCGGTGGTGGCGAAGCTCTCGACGCCGAGCAGGATGCCCCGCTCGTCTAAAGCTGCAGCTACATGGACGTCGAGGTGTGTATCGACGCCGCCGATGATGCTCCGTGCCAAAGTAGTCACTGTCATCCCTTCGTTGGATTGGTTTGGGGATGACACCGCACCGAGCGGAACGACGGACAAGACAGCGACGGGCCTGTGTGAGGCAAGCTCCTATGAGGTCACTCCGTCCGACCGGCAGGTGTCGAGTGGGTGACCGGGCCAGGCCGACGAATCGAACGAAAGACAGTCCCAAGGGACGTCAGCCGGGTTGCTGGAGTCAGACCTGGCCTGGGCACCCACCCACACGCTGATCGATCCGTTCACCGAAATGGCGGATCACTCAGCGGCCGACTCAATCCTCGCTGCCGGGAAGGTGGCGTGAATCGTTAGACGACAGCCCCTTCGCCCGACTGCTTTGATCTTTGGGTTCAGCTGACCGCAATCAAGATGTGGGGACTGTCTGCGGGGTTCAACCACCCGAGAACTGCATCCAGTTCAGCGTTGGGTAGGGCCACGCAGCCTTCGGTGTACCCGATTGGCATATTGTCGTGCAGGAAGATCCCCGCGCCGTTGTCGGGTGGATTGGGCATTGGAATGTCGATGAAGTGCTGGTAAGGCACAGTCTCGGTCCACAGCGCCTCGGAGTCGACAGCGTAGGGCGGGGTGGTGTCGCAGGGAACCTGCTGGAATGTGTCGTACGTCGGGCTCCCCGGCTCTTCGTCCCACCAGTCCCCACAGACCAGGTGCTCGTAGGGGTAGAGCGTCGTTGGGGTCACAGTCGAGTTTCCGTAGACAGTGTCGCCGAAGGAGAAGAGCCCGGTCGGCGTGGCCCAGTCGCCCGGGACCCGCTGCGAGATCGGAAGAAGGCCACCGTATCCCGTCTGCGCTTGATAAGGCTGTGCGGGTTGTCCTGCGAACACGACCGGGTTCCAGCAGCCGTTGGCTCCCATTTCCCACGCGACGAAAGTCCCAGCCATGCTCTTGCTGGTCGGATCCACCACGGTGACCAGTTGCGAGCCGCCCCCTGTCTGTGCCAGAGCGTTGGGATCGATCCCATAGGTAGCGCTCTGGAACTGCGGGCACAGCAGTGAAGGATTTGTCGTCGTGGCCTGAGGTGCGCTGGTCGGCGGGTCACCAGCGGTTGTCGTCGTGTTGAAGGTGGGCGCAATGGCTGCCTTTCCGCTAGTGACTGTTCCAGCACCGGAGCCGCACGCCGCCAAGATTATTCCCAGCGTCAATACGGCCAACGGAACGGTGACCGCCCTGCTCCACGACGTCGGCACTTGAGGAAGTGTAGGAGCGAGTCGAACCCGCGGAGAGCCAGCATGCCTTGTCGCGTTGAAAACAGGGAGGCTCCAGATCGCCGGGACGATGGCACACTGATTGGGTTGGTCGCCCTGCCGGTAAGGCGAGAATCCGGAGCCGCAATCTCGCAAGGGGTCGAAGGCTGAAGGCAGGTAGTAGACCCGGTCTCGCACCAACGCACTCCACCGAGGGAGCCCCCAATCGCCCGGCCCGGGATGCAGTCACGAGGAACGCCTTGGCTCAAGGAGCGACCGACCGGACTGCCGCCGTTCGGCAGCACGATACGCGTGAGTCCACTGCAGCGGTCCAAGCCTCCACCGCGCCCCCTGCCTCAGACCGCCGGTTATCTCGCGACCCGGTGACACAGGTTTGCTGAGGTTTCACGTCGTTGGCGTGTCGAACCGACGTTTTTCCGCGCTGCGAGAGGCGGTGTTCAAGACCGGTTCCAACTCTTCGGCGACGCAGAACCCGAAAGGGCTCACGCTGCTAGCTCGTATGGACCTTGCAGAACCGTGACGGCGGAAAGTGCATCGCCCTCTCCTGGCAATCAGGAATCAAGCAGGCGCCCGTTTTGTGCCAGCTCTGCCTGAGCCCGTGGAGGGTACGGAGTATCGGGGCCCAGACGTCCGGTCGTCGGTGCTTCTTCATTGCCGCCGAATCCGCCACTCCGATCACCGTACGACGTTTCGGCACCGGGCGCTCAGCTGTTGTTCGGAAGTTGAGCGAATTCCGCCGGTTGCCTCGACGCGAAACGACCCCGGCCCGATTGTGCGGACCGGGGTCGCGTCGCTGACTGCACGCTTGCGGCGGACTTCGCAAAGTCGGCCCGTGGAGCACCTGGTTAGGGAGCTCCAGCGTGTCGGCAATCAGCATTGCAGACCCGTCGTGAGCCCGCCACTTGGACCCAACCAACTGACCTCTGCGCTGGGCCGGGCACCGTTGGAATCCGTTGGCGCACACCTCCCGTAGATACGAGAAGGCCCCGACCCGATTGTGCGGGCCGGGGCCGTCTTGCTGGGCCGGCACGTGAGGCACGCCACCTGAATCCTCGTTGGTACACCACGGTGTCGCGGCGGGGAGCGGGCAGCACGAGCCGGCCGACCGCGATTGATCACGCAGTGTTCCCGTGGTAGCGAAGGCAGACCGCCTGAGATCCCGAGGACAAGGACACGACGTTGCCGGAACTTCTCGTCGACTTCATCACTTCGCTCGATGGCTACGCGGCCGCCGAGGGTTGGCCGGGCTGGTGGGGGCTCGAAGGACCGGAGTACCTCACGTGGTTGCACGAGCAACCCGAAGCCGAGTACACGATTCTGATGGGTGCAACGACCTATCGTCTCATGTCGGGATTCGCCGCCGGGGGCGAGCCCGGCACCGATGCGCTGGCGGGCATGTCCAAGATCGTCTTCTCGACCACGTTGCGCGAGCCCCTCTCTTGGGCGAATACGCGGCTGGTGGCTCGAGACCCGGTAGAGGTTGTGCGGGAGATGAAGCAGGGGAGCGCCAAGTCGATGCGCACCATCGGCAGTCTCACCCTTTGCCGCTCTCTCCTGGGGGCCGGTCTTGTCGATCGCTTCCGGGTGGTGAGCTTTCCCGTCATTACCGGAAGCAGTGGCCGTGAACGGATCTACGACGACTATCCCGACGTCGCTCTCGACATGAGCAGCAGTCGAACGTTCGATGGTCGCATCCAACTCCTCGAGTACGTGCCCACGATCCTGGCCGGGCCACCGGACACCAAGGCAACCAACGCCTGACGGCTCCCGTCGGTGGCTGGCCTTGGGGCGGCCGCCAAGAGGGTGCACCACGCTTTTCAACGGCCCGAGGGCTGTTTCCACCACGACGATGACGCAGCAGCGGCGTAAAGGTTTCCTTCGTTCCCGCCGACGGTGGGGAATGCCTTGCTCCGAGCAACGGACGAGCATGAGGAACGGGCCCTCAGGCCGGCTGGCGGGGGCCCGTCGGTGGCGGACACTCGGCCTCGTGGTCGCGATGGCCCTCTGCGTCTCCGCGCTGCTCCCGGCAAATGGGGCGGACGCGGCACGTAACAGGTCTGTGAGCGTCCACGCGGCGGACCTCCCTCCGTCCTGTGACAAGGGACGTGCTGGTGGCGACTTGAACGTCAAGTTCGGCCAGACGTGCAGTCTCGTTTCGAACGGAGATCCGACAAAACAAGTTCGTCTCGACTTCCCGCTCGACAACCACCACTTTGCGCTCATATCGAACGTGGGAAATGCAGACTGTCAGCAGTACTACGTGCACAACCCTCTCGTCTTGAAGGTGGGAACCGACTTCACGGACTATGGAGGAGGGAGCACGAACTCGTGGGGACCGACCATTTCTGGTCGGACCTGCACTCTGGTCTTCACGGGTAAGCGCAGCTAGACACCTGCCCGGTCAGGTATCCCTGCGCGCCAGGAACGGAGCGGAGCCTTCTGTTCGCGCGTGCGAGCGGTTATTGGGCAAACTGGGGACAGTGGACGACCCACCCGAGACCCGCTACGCCAAGGCTGACGACGGGGTGCATATCGCCTACCAGGTGTTCGGATCCGGCCCGATCGATCTGGTCGTCATCCCCGGTTTCATATCCCACCTCGACTGGATGTGGGAGGACCCGGGTCTGGCCGCGGCGTTTCGGAGGTTCGCATCCTTCGCACGGGTGATCGCCTTTGACAAGCGCGGCACCGGGATGTCCGATCGGACAGAGCAACTTCCCGACATGGATCGGCGCATGCTCGACATCGGGGCGGTCATGGACGCAGTCGGGTGCGAGCAGGCGGCACTCTTCGGCATCTCCGAGGGTGGTCCCATGGCGATTCTCTTCGCCGCCACCCATCCCGAGCGGGCGCAGGCGCTGGTCCTGCTCAACACGTTTGCGCGCCTCGCGGCTCGTCCCGATTACACCATCGGCGTCCCACGAGAGAACCTCGACCTGTTCGTGGACCACATCGAGCCTCGGTGGGGCACTGGGGTGGGGCTGCGAGCGTGGGCACCCAGTGTCGCCGACGACCCCGCGGTCCGCGCATCCTTTGCCCGGCTTCAGCGTGTGGCCGCGAGCCCGGGATCGGCCATGGTCGTCCTGAATTCCCTGGTGGACGTCGACGTCCGGACGGCGCTGCCTTTGGTCCACGCCCCGACCCTGGTGATGCACCGGAGCGAAGACCGGATGATTCCGCTCGTGCTCGGCCAACACTTGGCCGAGCACATCCCTGACGCGCGCTTCATCGAACTGGCCGGAACTGATCATTTCTGGTGGACCGAGGACCTCGACCGAACCCTCGATGAGACCCAGGAGTTCTTGACGGGCGCCCGTCCCGTCGCCGAGCCAAACCGTGTCCTGGCGACGGTTCTCTTCACGGATATCGTCGACTCCACGCGCCAGGCTGCCCTCTTGGGCGACAAAGCCTGGAGGACGATCTTGGACCGGCACGACTCCCTCGCCACGCGGCAGGTCACGCGTTATGGCGGCCGGCTCGTCAAGACCACCGGGGACGGGGTTCTGGCCACCTTCGACGGGCCTGCGCGTTCGGTGCGTTGTGCGCAGGCGATAAGCGAGGGCGCTCGGGGGCTCGGCATCGAGGTGCGTGCCGGCGTCCACACGGGAGAGGTCGAACTCCGTGGGGACGACGTATCGGGGCTCGGTGTGCACATCGCCTCCCGCATCGAGTCGCTGGCGGGACCCGGCGAAGTCCTCGTGTCGAGAACCGTGACAGACCTCGTGACAGGTTCTGGGCTCGAGTTCGCCGACAGAGGCCCGCACGATCTGAAGGGCGTCCCCGGGAGTTGGCAGCTGTTTCTCGCGGCCGGGAGATGAAGGGAGCCCCCAAGACCGCCGACGGACACAGCCCTGACCGAGCGGCGCTGAACGGCCCAGGGCCAGCCCGGGCCCCGGGCCGTTCGCACTCACTCACAACGGGCGAGGAACACCGGCGAAAAGGGTGGTCAAAACGCCGGGGGCCCTAGCCCGGGCAAATGATGACATAACCCATCGGAAATAGCAAGTTGGTGGCCCGGGTCGGATGTGGCGATCTCGCGACGTGGGAGTCGACGAACCAGCTGGAATGGATTGTGTCAGGTCTCTTTTCGGAGCCTTCGCACTTGGTCCAGAGTTCGGAGCTCTACCGGCATCGTGAATCGACGGAGCCGGCCCCGTGTCAATGGCACGCTGCACTCCAACCAAGCCACGGCATGAAACGTGATCAGGTTGTGGAGGAGCCGGGAATCCAGTGCCCGGCGCCGTCTCCTGCGGATCACCGCTCCGACGTGGGCCGCCCCGTTCGCACCAGTGTGGGTTCTCGCTCGTGCGGTCCACCCACTGCCGTCCCAATACCGGAACTCGGCGGGATCGTCGGGGTTCCCGTGCCACCCGATCGCGGGGTCGTTGCGGTGCACGCGGGTCAGTATCCTTCCTCGGAAAGATGGATCATCAGATCGACCAGGAGTGTCGATCTCACGGTCGGATCAGGTTGCTCGGCCCGCGAAGGCGAGCAACCTGGCCTGGGCATCGGCGCCGGGGGGTGGATTGAGCTTGGGAGCGAATCCGCCCGGGCGGCGAATGGCATCGTCGATCGGCCTCAAGAACTCCAGGGCCCTTTCGGCGGCTTCCTCGTCGAGTCGGTCATCCTGGTCCGTGGCCCGGGCAAGGTCCCAGGTGTGGATGAGCGTGTCCGCGCAGAGCAGTCGGCCGACGAGCGATTCGTACGGATGCTCGCCGAACATCCCGCCGACGGTCTTGGATGCCAGCGATTCGTCCATCAGCGCGGCGCCGATGGCGTCGGTCGCCGACGTCCACTCAGCTGTAATCGCAGCCTCGGGATCGACCTCTTCGAAGGACACGTCACCAAGAGCAACTCGGACCCGTCGGTGCGTGTCGATCACGTGGACGGCGACGGCGCGCGCCGTCCACCCGTCAGACGGAGAGACCGACGACCACCCCCTGCTACTGACGCCGAACAGTCTGGCTTGGAATCCGTCCGCAACGGCTCGGTAACGGCCAATGACTTCGGTCATCCCTTGACTACGCCTTCCTGTTCTTCTTGTAGTCGATCATCTCCGTCAGGAGGGCCTCCCAAGGGGAGTTCTGCCACCCGTCGTCCTCGCCGAGCCTCTTGGCCACAGCGACGGCGTTGTCCACCCACTGGATCCGTACGTCCTCGATCGGCTCAGCCGTCCCGACGACATGACGGGTACCACTCCCTGGCGTTGCGTCAGCAACTCCGAAGTCGAAGGCGAACCAGTCGTCCTTCCAGATCTGGTGACGCTCCTTCAGCTGCTCCCACCGCGGGTGCTTGTGACGCTTGTCATCCGCCATCCTGATGGCCCATCTGACGCAAAGCCGAGCACGATGAGGGTCACCTTCGGACGTGGTCTTGGCGATCGCATCTTCGTACGAAGCCAACTTGCCGCTTTCGGTCTCCGGGAAGCTGGCCTGCACCTCGTTTACGAAGACCTCGATGATCGGAGACGGAGAAGTGACGTCGGGCATGCCAGATGGTATGCCGAACACGGCGACCAAGGCCGATGTCGGACGCCTCCTGAATTCCAGCATGGGAGAGGAAGGACTGCGAGCCAGACGACGAAGCGTTGCCGTCCAGCGTGCCGGCCGCGGGACACCCGACGAACCGGCCGTGGCTTAGCCTGGTCCGGCTGCTGACCTCGAAGACGAGAGGAATCCTTGACGCCGTGACCAGCTCTCCGCAGACGGTGAGGACAAACCTGTCGACGATTCACTGGTCCCGAGACGGGACCAAGGTGACCAAGCGTTACGACCCCGTCGCGAACGCCGACAAGCTCGGTCCCCGGGCCACCATTCTCGACCATCACTATTCGGGCTCCGGACCCTGGGCCCGCCACTTCGCCTACGAACTGCGGATCAACCAGCTCCTGACCCGTCATCGCCCGCCCGTACCGACGGCTGGACTGGTCGGCCACGATCGAAAGGCCTTGACCCTCGAGTTCGAGGCCATCCCCGGCCACCGTCTCGGCCCGAAGTTCCCCGTGGACCTGACCGCGCAAGATCTCGAGGGGCTCATCAGCTTTGCCACCACCCTCCGCTCGTACCGGTACCGGCCCCGCTGGCTCCGCAAGCTGCCGATTCAGCGGCGGCTGCGCCGGGCGGGCGACACCGGGCTGCTCAGTCAGACGGAGTACCAAGCACTACGGCAGATGGCTTCACGGGGTCCGATCCGATGGGTCTTTGCCCACGCCGACGTCAATCCGAGCAACGTTGTGTCCGGCCACGACGGTTCCTTTCTCCTCGACTGGGAGTGGGCCGGGCTGTACCCGGACGGTTACGACCTCGCCTTCCTGTGGTTCGTGCTCATCGACCTCCCCGACGCCAGATCGGTCGTGGAGCGTCGGATCCATTCCGACCCCACCGTCTTCTGGCTCTCTGCCTTGCTCGTCGAACTCCTCCATCTCGAGTGGTTTGCCGGCGAGTTTCGGCCGCGACACGAGGCCACGCGCGACGCTCTCGTGGCCAAACTGCTCGATCAGCCGTCTTGGTGAGGCGAATCACCGATGTCATTGGGAAATCACGGCGTTCGCCCTTCTGACGCGTGGCCCGACGCGCCGAACCTGCGGTCGAGGGGCCGCTCGCTCACGATTCCCGCTCGCCGGTGGCATCCTTGACCGCAAATCAGCACCCCCCTAGGGTGCGGCCGGGCGCCGAGATGGGAAGAGTCTGAAGCTCCGTGTCATTCGGAACCTCACTGGCGTTCGTCATCGCCCTGCTCGGGCTCTTCGTCGCCCTCTTCTACGGCGTCCGCGCCGCGGTGCACCTGGCCCGGGTCAAGAAGCTTCGCCCCCTCGCGGCGAACCGCGCCGCGGCAGGCCCGACCGACGCGGCGCACGAGGTTCCCTCCATGCGGTTCCACGGCGAGACGTTCGAAGCCACGTGGCGGCGGAGCAGGGGCTACGAGGGCGCAGACTACGGACAAGGCGCGGCCGCCCCGGACGGCTTGCGGCGGGAGAAAACTGGACCGATCGTCTCGTCATCCCGTTGGTGACGCCCTTGCGGCCGTCGCGCTTCAGCGATCCGACCTACTGGACCCGTTACCTGCCCGGCGTCTTCCTCACCTGGGCGGTGCTCTTTCTCGCCATCCCCTCGTGTTTTCGGCCATTGCGCAGACGTCGACCGCTGCCGTCGGGAGCTTCGTCCCGTCGGCACAGGAGCGGGCCGTGCCCGACCACAGCACGGACTACGTGACCAACCCACCCGTCTGCGGCCGTCCGGCGAGCTCTGCTGCGACGTCGAGCCCGTCCGTGTGGGTCTCCGACACCGGTGACGGCACGGTCTTCGCCGTTCCGCACGACAGCACCGTCGGAATCACGTATCTCTACGGGAGGCCCGTGTTCTCGCCGGGCGTTCCGCTGTGTGCGCTGCCACTCGGTGACGGGGCGGAGTGGTCGAGTATCGATCCACGGCGTCGGGAGCAGGCTACATCTACATCCCCCAGCCGAACGGAACCGTGGTCGCGAGAATCGAGATAGCGCCCGACTACTCCTCCGCCGTGTTCCTCGTCCTGGCGCTCTCGGCCATCGTGATCTGTTTCGATGTTGCGGTGACCTTCCGGTTGCGGCGGGCCACGACGGCGCGGTATTCCGACCGGTGAGGTGAGGCGCAGGTGAGGCGCCAGGTTCGGCCCGGCGGCACGGGCGAGCGGCCGGAGTGGCCGCAGGGAGGAGGCCTGGGACGGCGGGTGGCCGGTCCACCTGCTCGGGCCACGGAATCCGCGGGCCGGACGTAGCCTTGACGCAGTGTTCGAACGATTCACCGACCGGGCCCGGAGGGTATTGGTCTGGGCGCAAGAGGAAGCGCGCCTGCTCCATCACGGCTTCATCGGCACCGAGCACCTGCTTCTCGGCCTCGTCCACGAGGGCGAGGGCGTCGGAGCCCAATCGCTCCAGTCGCTGGGCATCTCGCTCGAGGCTGTCCGCGCCAAGGTCGAAGAGACGGTCGGCATGTCCGGGAGCGTGCCGAGTGGTCGACCTCCCTTTACGCCGAGGGCCAAGAAGGTCCTCGAGCTCTCGCTCCGTGAGGCGCTCCAGATGGGCCACAGCTACATCGGCACCGAGCACCTGCTCCTCGGTCTCGTCCGAGAAGGCGAGGGCGTCGCCGCCACGGTCTTGGTCAGCCTGGGGGCGGATCTGCCGCGCGTGCGCCAGCAGGTGCTCAAGCTGATGTCGGGTGGAGCGGGGTCACCCCAGGCCGCGAGCAGCCCTGCCCCGCACGAGCCGAGCTGTCCTCGCTGTGGTGCGGCGGTGAGCGATGCGGCTCGGTTCCGCACGATTGCCGTCCCGGCCGAAAACGGTGACGGAGATCCGCTCTCGATCGATGTCGTCTACTGCCGGCGGTGCGGCGCGACGCTGCACATGCGCACGTCGGACCCATCGGCCTAGCGACGCCCCCACTCCACGTCGACCAAGAGGGTGCGCGTCAGCAGGTTCGCGCGACGATTGCGCTAGTGGGGGGCTGGGGTGCCGGGCGGGACCGGGAACACGGGGTTCGCTCTCGTGCTGGCCGACCGGAAGCAGTTGAAGACGTTCTGGCCCGTGTTCAACGTCGGGACGAACTTCTTCCCCCGGGCGACGATGTAGGCCACGCAGTACGGCGGGGCGTGGCCACTGTGACCTCCGACGGCCCAGTTGACGGGCGTCGTCAGGCCACCCGCCGTGAAGGACGTGATGGCATTCGTCTGCTTGATCACGTTGGCCCACGTCAGGTTGTTGCCCGCCGCCTTGACGCCCTGCGCGAAGAGCGCGGCCGACTCCCAGCCCTGGATCGCCAGCTCGTTGTACACGTACTTGGGCTCGTACTTCTTCATCTGCTCCATGTAGAGCGTGAGTCCGGGGTAGAGCCGGGTCGGCGCCGTGAGGGGCACGTGGTACGTGGCGAAGTACACGCCCTGCATCAGGCTCTGGTTGGCCTCCAGCGTCGGCACGTCGTTGCCGTTCAGCCAGAGCTGCGTCGCCTTGAGCCCGTACTGCGAGATGGCCCTGGCCATGTTCACGTTGCCCTGCACGTCCATGCAGCTCAGGACGAAGTTGGAGCCAGCCTGCTTCATCCGTTGCACGTCGGTGGCCACCGTGGTGCCGGGATAGGTGATGTTGAGGTCGACGTAGCTGATGTCGTAGCCCGAGGACTTCATCGCGTTCTCGGCCGCCTGGCACGCGTTGGCGGACGCCGCCACGCCGTAGGCCACGATGGCGATCGAGGGCTTCGCCTGCGTCTTTCGCGCTACGTACGCGAACTGTGCCGCCCCGGCCTGGTAGTACTGCGTGGAGCCTCCCGCGGCGAAGAGGTTGGGCGGCCCCGCCCAGTTGTCCGTCACGTTGTAGCCGTAGGTCGGGATGCCCGACTCCACGAAGAGGTTGGGCGAGAAGAAGATCGTCGCGACGCCGGTCACGGCGAACACGTGGTCTTGGTTGATCAGCGTGTTGGCGAGCTGGTTGAACGTGGTCGGATTACCGCCGTCGTCCAGCGCGTACTTGTAGTCGATCTTCCTCCCGTTGACACCGCCCTGGGCGTTGATGTAGTCGAAGTAGGCCCGCTCGCCGTAGATCACGGAGGAGGAATTTGCTGCCAGCGTCCCCGTCTGGGTCGAGATCGTGCCCACCGTGATCGAGTTGGACGTCACGCCCGGTGCGGTGCTGGATGCTGCGCCCGCCGTCCCGACCGGAGCCAGGGCCGCCGTGGCGACAAGGGCCGCGCCGGTCAGCAGCGTGCCCGACACCGCCCGGCATCTCCGTCGCACTCGCATGTCGTCCCCCCGGATCGTCGGCCAAACGGTACGCCGCAGAGGGAGAGCGCTCAACCCCTCCCGCGGTCGGCGGCGCTTCTAGGGAGCACAGCCCAGCGCGAGCACCTCGTCGCTCGTCGCCGGGAGGATCTTCCACTTGTGCAGGTACGCCTGTCCCTGCTCCGTTCGCTCGATCGCCGGTCGGAGGTAGGCGCCTCGCCAAGCCGGCCCGACGGCGGCGAACTGCGCACGGGTGTCGCCGGGGTCCCGGTCGGCGCGCGTCTCGAGATCGAACTCCTCGACCCGGAAATAGTGGGTGACGAGGCTGCGCCGCGTCTGGGACAGGTCCCGGATGGGCGCGCCTCCGTGGAGGAGCTGCGAGTGCCAGATGAAGACGTCGCCCTTCCGGGGAACGAAGGTGGTCTCCTTCAGCTTGTGGGCCGCCAACTCCTCCTGGAGATACGACGCGACGTCGGACATCTCGGGCTCGACCGCCCAGAGATTCCCGTGTGAGAAGCGGAACGGGTCGATGTGGTTGCTGCCGGGGTAGTAGCCCAAGGGACCGGTCGAGGGCTCGATGTCCTCGAGTGCGATCCACGTGGCCAGCATCTTGTCCTTCACTGGCGCCGGCATGTAGAAGGTATCGAAGTGGTAGGCCTGCTGTGAGCCGCGCTCGAAGTTCAAGGTGTTGATCGCCATGGCTTCGCCACCGAGCAACGTGCTCAGGATCGCCATCAACCGAGGCGACGTCGAGAGCGATCGGACCGTCGGCGAGGGAAGATAGAGGTCGTTCAACTTGTAGGGGGTGCGCCGCACCCCCTCGGGGCTGTCTCGCAGGATGCATCGACCCTCCCGGTTGGTCGAGATGCGATAGTCGAGGACGATCGGGTCTTCACATTCCCGCCGGCTCTCCCAGAGTCGTTCGACGTACTCGTTGACCGAGTCGACCTCCTCCTCGGAGAAGAAGCCGCGTAGGACGAGAAAGCCCTCCGATTCCCAGCTGTCCCAATCGCGACGGGACACGGGTGACTTCCAATTTGTAGGGGAGAGGGAGCGAATCCAGTTCGCAGCTGACAACGATCCTCCAGCCGAAGAGGCCGAGGCAGCATACCGGACACCGTTCGGGGGAGCCGGTATGCGTCCGCGCGCCATCACCCGCCCAGATAGCTGGCGGACAACGCCTCCTCCATCTCCGCCGGCGAGCCTTGCAGCGCGATGACGCCCTGCAGCACCACGGCGGCCGCGTCGGCGATCGGCAGCGCGGTGCGGGCGAACTGCTCCACCAGCAGGATCGAGAGGCCGCCCGAGGCCAGCTCGCGGACCTTGTCGTAGAGCTCCGCGACGACGATGGGTGCCAGGCCCAGGGACAGCTCGTCGAGGAGAAGGACCTTCGGGTCGGTGGCGAACGCCCGGGCCAGGGCCAGCATCTGCTGTTCGCCGCCCGAGAGCGTGCCGGCGAGCTGCTTTCGCTTGCCGTCGAGCCGCGGGAATTGGGCGAAGGCCACTTCTTCGATCCGTTCCATCGGCACGCCGACCTGCGTCGCCATCAACAGGTTCTCCCGGACCGTCAGGTTCGGGAAGATGCCACGCCCCTCGGGCACCGTGCAGATGCCTCGGCGGGCTCGGCCGTCGGCGGAGACGGAGGTGACCGTTTCGCCGCCGAAACGCACCTCGCCGTCGGTCGGGGCCAAGGTCCCCGCGCAGACGTTGAGCATGGTGGTCTTCCCCCCGCCGTTCGGCCCGAGCAGAGCGACCACCGACCCGGCCGGCACCTCGAGGGTCACCCCGTGGACGACCTCGATCGGTCCATACCCGGCCCGGATGTCACGAAGCTCGAGAATCGGCGCCGTGCTGGTGGTCACGGGGTCCCCAGGTAGGCGTTGACCACGGCGGGATCGTTCTTGACGTGGTCGGGGGTGCCGCTGGCGATGATCTCGCCGTAGTCGAGGACGTGGATCAGTTCACAGGCGCCCATGACGAGGCTCACGTCGTGCTCGACGAGGCAGATCGCCAGGCTGCGTTCGTCGACGAGCTGCCGCAGGAGCCTTCCGAAGGCCTCGGTCTC
Organism: uncultured Acidimicrobiaceae bacterium; assembly: GCA_963788585.1. Taxonomy (GTDB): domain Bacteria; phylum Actinomycetota; class Acidimicrobiia; order Acidimicrobiales; family RAAP-2; genus Bog-473. Next base: position 4,344 of record CAWBHA010000005.1, on the reverse strand, counting down.
CTGCTCCGTCTGCCCGGAGGCGGGCTCGTCGAGCAGGAGGACCCTCGGCTGTGTCATCAGGGCTCGGGCGACCTCGACCACCCGGGCCCGGGCCGTGGGCAGCTCGCTGACCTCGCGCTCGGCCACGTCGCCCAGGCCCACGAGCTCGATGGTGCGGTCCGCCTCCGCGTCGACGTCGATGCGACCCCGCCTTCCCCAGGTGTTGCGGATCTCGCCGGCGACCCTGATGTTGTCCCGGACGGAGAGCGACGTGAACAGTTCGAGCCGCTGGTAGGTCCGGGACAGACCGCGCCGCGCCCGCGCGGCGGGGCCGGTCCTCGTGACGTCACGCCCGTCGAGCAGGACCCGCCCCGACTTCGGCGCCAGCAGCCCGCTCACGACGTTGAAGAGCGTGGTCTTGCCGGCGCCGTTGGGACCGATGAGCCCGGTCACGCCGCTGCTGGGCACCGTGAGCGACACCTCGCTCAACACCTGCGCCCCGCCGAAGGCCATGGTCACCTCGGAGACCTCAAGAGCGGGCATCGACCGCTCCCTTGACTGCGGGCTCACCGCGAGCTGTGACCGACACCGCTGCCATGGCCGGGACCGGTGCGCGGTGGGGAACGACGGGAGTGTCGCGGAAGGCATCGGGCCGCACGGCCCGGGCCAGCGCGGGCAGGGCGAGGGCGATGACCCCCGTCGCCAGCACGAACCACCAGTTCCCCATGACCTTGGTCAGCGTGAGAAGGTAGACGACGACCTCGGCGAGCACACCGAGCGCGAGCACCCCCTTCACCCGCCAGAGCGGGGAGTAGTTCGCCACGATCTGCGGCACGGCGCCGCTCGGGTTGCGGCCCAGGCTGACGCCCACCAGGGCCGGCGCCACGAGGGCCAGGTTGGCCATGACACTCCAGAAGCCCCCCCCGCCGCGGTCCATGCTGAGGTTCGTGAACGTGGTGTTCAGGACCTGGAAGGCGCAGCCGGCCAGGATGCCTCCCATGAGGGCGCCGGCCACGTTGCCGATCCCTCCCACCACGGTCAACATGACGAGGGCGAGGCTGATGAAGATGATGTACGTGGTGGCACTGACGCTGACGGAGGCGGCCGAGAGCAGGATGCCTCCGATGCCCGCGATGGCCGCCGAGAGCATGAACACCGACAGTTTGAGCTTGACCAGGTTCTGCCCCAGGGTGGCGGCCGCCGCCGGGCTGTCCTTCATGGCGGTCAAGCGGCGGCCGTAGCGGCTGCGTCGCAGGGCCACCAGGCCGAGGCCGATGAGGACGAAGATGCAGACCGAGGTGGTGAGGAACGTCTTGGCCGAGCTGAGGTCGATCGGACCCAGCTTGGGCGGCGGGATCTGCAGGGTCCCGTTGGGGAAGATCGAGAAGTGCTGGTGGAAGATCGGCAGGATGTGCGGGGCGATGTCGTTGAGGATCATGTCCGAGACGAAGACGCCGAAGGCCAGCGTGGCCAGGGCCAGGTAAAGGCCACGGAGCCGGAGGGCGGGCAGGGCGATCAGGCCGCCGACGAGCGCGGTGACGACGACGCCGAGGAACAGCCCCCAGATCGTGATGCGCTGGTCCAACCCGGTACCGGAGAGACCCAAGTGGAACACGATGATCGTGGCGATGGCCCCGAAGGAGACGGGGGCCAGGTTGATCTCACCGGCGTAGCCCGTCAACAGGGTCAGTGACAGAGCGATGATGGCGTAGGTGATGCCGACCGTGAGGGTCGACATGTCGTTGGTGCCCATGATCTGCTCCAGCGCCAGGACGGCGAGCACGAGGATCACGCCCCAGGTGACGGCCGACCGCATGGTGGGGACCGTGAACCGCTCCCTCGTGCGGAGCAACGTGGCGCCGCGCAGCCGATCCTGGGGGAGCACCAGCAGCACGACGAAGAGCGTGATCATGGGCAGGGCGATGCGGAAGTCCGTGGCCCAGGACCACGACGACGGGAAGTAGGCCAGGACGTACGTGGTCGACAGGCCGAGGAACAGGGCGCCGGCGAAGGTCAGCCAGATGCTCCGGAGCCGTCCGAACATGGCGGCCGCAATGGAGTCGAGGACGAGCAGGGTCAGCACGTGGACGTCGAGCGTGCCGCCACTGATGGGGGTGATGAGGATGCCGGCCAGCGCGGCCAGGCCGCCGCCGAGCGCCCAGGAGAAGGCGGCCAGGCGCTCGGGCCGTCCGCCGTTCAGCTGCAGGAGGGCGGGGTTGTCGACGACGGCCCGCATGGCCACGCCGGTCCGGGTGCTCTTGAAGAGCAGACGGATGCCCACCGCGATCAGGACGCCGCAGCCGAGTGCGATCGCCTCGTGGTCGGTGACGTAGACCCCGAACACCGTGAACTTGGCCGCCACGCCGAAAAACAGCTGGTCGGTCCGCGGGACGCCGGGATTCCAGATCCACTGGGCCAACGCGATCAGCCCGAGCATGATGCCGATGGTGACGACGATCTTGGTGACCTCGGCCGTCTCGCGCAGGCCGCGCATGATGCTGCCGTAGAGGATGGCGCCCACCGCCGGCGCCAGCACGACGAGCACGACGAAGAGAGCCAGCGGTGCGGGCCAGTTCCAGCCGTACCGGAACTGCCAGTAGGTGAACGCCGCCAACATCGCCATGGCGCCCTGGGCAAAATTGAAGATCCCCGAGGTGGTGTAGGTCAGGACGAGTCCCGAAGCCGCGATCCCGTAGACGGCGCCGGTGACCAGGCCGAGGATCGTGTATTCGAGGAACAGGTGCATGGGCCGGGGCTCCCGCCGCTCAGGTCAGGGGCCGGCCGCGCCGCCGCGCCGGGCGGTCACCCCTGTGGCTTGATGACCGTGGACGTTGCGTACTGGGTCGCGTAGCCCTGGGCGTTGAGCGTGGTGCCGATGACGGAGCCGGTGTTCGGGATGACGTACTTGGACGAGCAGTCGAAGGTCCCGAGCTTCTTCGGGTAGGCCTGCACCCACTTGGTGTTGTCGAGCTTCATGAGGAGCCCGCAGTTCGGAGGGATGTTCTTGGCCGGGTTGCCCGACGCATTGAGGCCGCCGCCGGTCCACGACGTGATCTTGGAGAGGTGGTTGATCATGCACTGGCGGGTCAGGGTGGATCCGCACGCCTTGGCCTCGGTGGCCCACAGGAGGAACGAGGACGTGGCCTGCTCTCCCAGCTGCGAGGTGAGGCCGCCGTACTTCTTGACGATCGCCAGGTACTGGGAGACGGCCGGCACGACCTTGGCCGCCTCGAGTGGTTCGTACGAGATGCGGACGTAGACGTTGTTGGCCAGCCCGTCGGTGTTCCACTGGGCGAAGGCCGCCGTGTAGGAACCCGAATCCATGACCCAGATGGGGTCGTAGCCGATCTGGTTCTCCGCCTCGAAGGCGCCGTAGAGGGTCGGCCCCGGAGTGGCGTCGTTGAAGATGATCTGGGCTCCGCAGCTCTGGAGCTTCTGCACGAACGGCGTGTAGTTCGCCTCGCCGTTGTAGTCGATCACCGCGGAGCAGTTGGGGATGAACTTCCAACCGGCCGACGTAAAAGCCTGGACGGCCTTGGCGGTGGACGCCTGCTGGGTGGAGAGCGTGGAGTCGTAGACGCCGACGTGCTTGGTCTTCGAGCCGAAGAGCTTCTCGGCCTGGTACGCGCTGGACACCGGGCTGGCGTTGGCCGGGTTCGGAGAGGCCTGGTACATCTCGTACGCGTTGGCCACGACCGGGGCCACGGTGAACCCGGGCACCGAGGCCAGGTTGCAGCCGAGCCGGGTCTGCTCCGCCGTGCCGTCGAGGGCGAAGCCCTCACCCACCAGCATGAAGTCCTGCTTGCAGGCCTGCGACATCACCGAGCCGACGTTGGTCACGGCGGCGTCGTAGTAGTCGCCGACGATCTTGCGCCCGTTGATGCCGCCCTGCGCGTTGCACCACGCGATCATGTCCTTCACGGCGTCGCCCATCTCCTGGTCGAGACCGGGGAGACCCGAGAAGCCCCGGTCGTCGCCGTAGGCGACGTTGATGCTGGAGTTGGTCACGCCCTGATCCGTGGCGCCGGTGGCGTGCCCCTTGCCGCAGGGGGAGGGAAGCGTGCCGAACGTGGTGGTGGAGATCGAGGAGGATGCGCCCGACACCGAAGGCGCAACCACCACCCCCGTTGCCGTCAGCGCGGTGAGCAGCAGCCCCAACGCGGCCACTCGGATGCCCGTGAACCTCTTCATGACCAACCCCCGGAATGGCGGGCAGAGACTCGATCGCTCTGCCTCGGACAGTGCCCCGACAATAGAACATGTTCTCGTTTGGCGCGCAGACCCGCAACCCGGCAGGCCGGAGGCCCTGCTGCCCGCCCCGGGCTTCCGCCGGACGCGAGCCGGGGGCCGGGGTCGGCGTTGGAC
>CAWBHA010000004.1:0-453454 GCA_963788585.1 uncultured Acidimicrobiaceae bacterium | reverse complement strand
CACCCCGACAGCTACGGATTCCCTGCCGGCCACCCGCCGATGAAGTCCTTCCTCGGCGTGCCCATCCGAGTCCGGGTCAGCGCCGAGGTCTACGGCAATCTCTACCTGACCGACAAGATGGGCGCTGACACTTTCAGTGACGAGGACGAGGCTCTAGCCGAGGCGCTCGCACTGGCCGCTGGCATCGCTATCGAGAACACTCGACTTCACGAACGCGTGCGCATGTTCAGCGTGCTCGATGACCGTGAGCGCATCGGGAGGGACCTCCACGATCGGGTTGTCCAGCGTCTCTACGCCGTCGGCATGGGGCTCCAGGCAACTAAGCGCCTGCCAGATCTCGACCTTGTACGTGAGCGTGTCGATCGGGCCATTGACGATGTCGATGACACCATCAATGAGATTCGCACCACCATCTTCGAACTCGGCGACAGCGCCATTGGTGGCGGACTTCGCCAGAGCGTGGTCGCACTAGCAAATGAGCTGGCTGTCTCCCTCGGCGCCCGCCCCGAAGTCTCCTTCGTCGGATCGGTCGACAACTCGGTGCCCCAACCGGTGGCCGACCACCTTCTCGCCGTGCTGCGAGAATCACTCACCAACTCGGCCAAGCATGCGCAGGCGACCCGTTTCACCGTGACGCTGAGCGTCGGTGACGAGGCGGTCCTCGAAGTGGTCGATGACGGTGTGGGCATCGACCTTTCAAACCAAGGCAAGGGCCTCGGGCTGACCAACCTGCGCAACCGGGCCGAGAAGCTGGGCGGGACGTTTGAGGTTCAATCAGGCGCCGGAGGCGGTACCCGGGTCACCTGGAGCGTCCCGCTCTAGGTCGAGGAGGGATCTTCCGGTGTAGTCAGGCCGCTTCGGCTAGCGCCGCTGCACCGAGGAGTGACGTCAAGAGCTCGAGAATTGCACTCAAGAGCGCACTCAACGTGGTCTCCGTTTTCCGTATGCCGGGACTGAGGAGCCAGCTTCCCACCTGTGGTTTCGCCAGAACTCCAGCACTCCGAGTTCCCAGTAGCGGGCCAGTGCGGGCGACGGGGCCCAGGCACTGCGCCACCGGGTGACTGCCGCGTCGCTGGTGGCCCTTGACCCGTGACGACCGCGAGGACCCAGCTTGGCCACCCGAGCCCTGAAGGCGCCTCGGCCTGTAGGGAGTGTTGCGAGCGTCGAGCAAGTCGCCGCATTGGGCGACCGGTTGGCTGAGAGTCCTGTTGGGTTGAGGGGGGCGAGCTGCAGGCGACCCCAGCGCCCGGGGCGGCTGCTCCGAAGCAGCCGCCCCATCGAGAGCCACCTGGCCTCGAAGGGGACCGAGTACCCCAACGCATGGGACCTTGGTCCCTACGACTCTCGGGTCCCCCCAGGCGACGATGGACGCATGGCCATGGAAACCACCACATCCACCGTCCCGGAGGAGACAGGCGGCGAGTTCCGGGTCGTCGTCGGCGTCGACGGGTCTCTGTGTGCGGAGCGCGCCCTCATGCTGGCCGCCTACGAAGCAGGCCTCCGTGGGGCGTTGCTGCACATCGTCAGCGCCTACGAAGCCTCCCCGTCGGCCGGCTGGGTCGTCGTCCCTCTCGGACCTCTTGAGGAGAGTGCAGCCGCCATCGTCAGCCAGTCCCTGGCCATGGTGCGGGAGCACTACCCCGACCTCGTGACCAAGGGCGAGCACCGCCACGGAATCGCCCGAACCGTGCTGGTTGAGGCCGCCAAAGGTGCGTCGCTCCTCGTGGTCGGATCGCGTGGTCACTCCGAGCTGACCGACCTGCTCATTGGTTCGGTCTCAGGGCACTGCGCGCACCACGCGTCGTGCCCCACGGTCATCGTGCGGTGAAGAATATGGCCGCCCAGAACAGTGTCGTCATGAGTGAGTCCCCTGGCTATCCCGCTGAGCTCGACCGCGATGTCGTGTCGAATGGCGATCTCCACTACCGCCTCCGACCCGTCCGGCCGGATGACGCCGAGCGGTTGGTCGTGTTCCACAACCACTTGTCGCCTCATTCGTGCTACCTACGGTTCTTCACGTTTCACCCCACCCTCTCGGTCAAAGAGGTCGAACGCTTCACTTGCGTCGACTACGTCGACCGGCTGGCGCTGGTGGCCGAGATCGACGGCACCCTGATCGCCGTGGCTCGCTTCGACCGCCACCAAGGCACGGCCGAAGCCGAGGTCGCCCTCGTGGTTGCCGACGAGTACCAGCATCACGGCATTGGATCTCTTCTGCTCGACCAGCTGGTGTTTGCGGCAAGAGCACGAGGTATCACGACATCCCTGGCCGACACCCTGTCGGAGAACAACACCATGCTCGGCGTCTTCCTCCACGCCGGCTTCGAGGTCCAGACCAATACAGATTGTGGCACTGTCTACCTGCGCTTCGACATCACGCCGACCGAGTCCTACCGCCAGGCTCTGGCCGACCGGGAGCAATCCCGCCGGATCACCCCAGTCTGTCCATTGCTCGAGGTCGCCGGAGCCCCAGAATGCTGATCGTGGCCGGGCCCGCAGGGGCATGCGCCCACGATGGTGGTCGGCTGCACCCCGAGCAGCAAGGCCGGATCTTCTCGGTCATGGACGGGGTCCGCAATCTCGACTTCGACGACGAGATCGAGTTCGTCACCACTCCCAAGGCCGAGCTCGAGGACCTGGCCCGGGTGCACTCGGCCAAGTACCTTGCCGACCTCGAAGCCTTCTGCAACCAGGGCGGCGGCGACCTCGATCCCGACACCTACGCCCGATCGGACTCGTTCAGTGCAGCTCGCCGGGCGGCCGGCGCCGGCCTCGAAGCCATCGCCGCGTTGGAGCGTCAGGGCGCGGGAGTTGCCTTCATACCGGTGCGACCGCCCGGCCACCACGCCGAGCGCGACCGCGCCATGGGGTTCTGCCTCCTCAACAGCGTCGCCGTCAGCGCAGCGTCGTTGACCGCCAAGGGGCACCGAGTTCTCATCATCGATTGGGACGTGCACCACGGCAACGGCACCCAGTCCATCTTCTGGGACGACCCCAACGTCCTCTACGTCTCAACTCACCAGTGGCCACTCTTCCCGGGTACCGGTCGGGCCGAAGAGGTCGGGGGACCCGATGCTCTCGGGCTCACCGTGAACATCCCCCTTCCACCCGCGGCCACCGGTGACGTGGTGCGCTCCGCCCTCGACGAGGTCGCCCAGCCGGTGATTGATCGCTTCGCTCCGGATTGGGTGCTCGTCTCGTGCGGATTCGATGCCCACCGAGCCGACCCGCTCGGCGAACTGGCCCTGTCCACCGGGGACTTCGCCCAGCTGGCCCGGCTGGTGCGAACCTACGCTCCGCGACCCGGCCGACTCGCCCTCTTCCTCGAGGGCGGGTACAACGCCGCTGCGCTGCGCTGCTCGACTGCCGCCACCTTGGGCGCCCTGCTCGAATGGCCAACCGATGCCGAAGCGACAACCTCAAACGGGCCGGGGCTAGAGGCGGTCCGAGCCGCCAAGCGTGCTCGGGATCAAGCTGTTGACGCACAGGGCCTGGCGCAACTGACCGCCGGGAGCCAGTGGTGAGGGCGCTGGTAACGATTGCTGTCGGCTACGACGGCTCGCCCGACTCGGTGGCCGCACTGCGGTGGGCCACCCGCCTTGCGGTCCAATGTCAGACCCGGCTGAAAGTGCTCCATGCCGTCGGTCTCCTTGAGCACGCCGGTCTGGCCGCAACGACTAGCCCACACACAGACGATGTCATCGAGATCGCACTGAACGAAGGACTCGACCGGCGAGAGCTCGAGTGGCTGGTGGTTGACGGGGATCCCTGCTCCGTACTGCTCCGCCTGGCCGATCCACCGTCACCGGTTGACCTCCTGGTAGTTGGCTCTCGTGGTGGCGGGCAGCACGCCGGGTCCCTCTTGGGCAGCACCAGCCTCGAACTGGTAGAGCATTCGGGTGTCCCCGTGGTCGTTGTCCCTTCAACGCCAAATTCATCGGTCCCCCACGGTGAGCGCCAGGTCCTGGCCCCGAAGTGACCAAGGTCCGACGCGGAAGGACCTTGGTCCCTACGACATTCCCGCCATTTTCGGTGACGATGGAAGTCGTGACCACCAACAACATCCTCGAGGGCGACGCAGGGGAAATGGCGACCAACGGCCGAGGTGCTCACGTTCAGAGCCCGTCAACCGGCTACCTGGAGGCCCTCAGCCGCGAGGAGTGCATCCTGCGCCTCCAAGCCCACGGTATGGGGCGAGTGAGTGTCGTGCGGGTCGATCGTCCCGCCATCTACCCGGTCAACTACATCGTCGACGGTGAGTTCATCGTCTTTCGAACCGTGCGAGGCGGTGAAATCTACACAGCCACATTCGAAGCGTCGGCCGCCTTGGAGATCGACGGCACCGATGCCATCTACCACGAAGGGTGGAGTGTGCTGGTGGTTGGCCGGGCCCACCACGTACACGATCCGCTGGAGATCGACCGACTGTGCGCAACCCGCCTTACGGCGTGGGCCGGGGCCAAGCGGGACTGCTTCGTGAAAATCGCACTGGAAGAAGTCACCGGCCGTCACATCCACCACCGAGTACGGACAACAACTGGCGCCAGCTCAATCGTTGGGAGCCGCGTCCCATGATGACGCTCGCTACCCTTTGTGCCACGTCTCCGGTGTCAACCATCTCGCCGGACATCGGCCCACCCACCGTTCCTCCGTCCCTACCCAGTCGGACCGGTTTGGCCGAGATCGACGATGTGCTTCGCTCTTGGGCCGCTCGTCGTCAGGCCTTCGCACAACGACAGGCCGAGGCCCGTGCAGCACGCCAGCAGTTCGAGCATGCCGCCCACGATCTCGTCTGCACCGTTATTTGGCCGGCGTTTGAGGCCATTGCCGCCAGGCTGAACACCGATGGCGGCGGCGGACGAGTCGACGAGCGCCTCGCCGATGGCATCCACCCCTACCGACTGACGCTGTGGATGTCCCTCGAGGGACAGATCGCGTCGCCACGACAGGACCGCAATCCATACCTCCAACTCGATCTCGACATTCCCAACCGGCGGTTCAAGGTGTGGGAGGGCGACATGTGGGAGAAGCAGGGATCGAGCCGTAACTCGACTCCCTGGCGACTCGATGAAGTCACCACCAAAGCAGTGACTCAAAGGGCCGTCGCCGTCTTGCACCGGGCCGCCAGTCACGACGTCGTGTCCTAGGTGTGGGATCCACAGACCTTGTTGACACGGAGATTCGCAGATGAGATGAGCCCCCAAGGCAGTGTGGTGCTGCTGACACAACCACGAGGCCAGGAGGGCTCGGGGACGACTTCTGGGGCATCGGATTCACCGTGTCGGCGTCGGCGCCGTCCATCATCACCGTAAACCATCCCGCACTACCCCAATCAGCTGTTGCGTTGCCCCGTTTGAGGCCACAGCCGTTCCAGGACAGTCAACAATTGCAAGTGCGACGTCCCCGCGACAGGCACCGCCGCGACAGGGTCGATGATGTCCTGTCGCTCGCCGACGAACGTGATCCTCACCAAGCGGGAACGGGCGCCAGGCGCTGCGCATTTCGAGAGCCTTGCCAAACGGACCTGGGTACCGACCCGACGGCCACGCTCCGATTCCGTTCGGGCGTGACCTTACGTGACCTTATCGAGAGGGAATCGTGAGGGAACCTGAGGGGATCGAAACGCCGTTACCAGGAAAGTCCTCGGAAAGGACCTGGTCATAACGCCGAGAACCAGACATTCGCAATGTAGAGGCCGTGGGTTCAAGTCCCATCACCTCCACCGCAAGGGTTGGCTTTGCGCGCCACTTCGCCAAGGCGCGACCGATCGGTAGCAGCGCGGCTCAGGGTTGACGGCCGAGGAAACCAGCCAGTTTGTCCGCGGCCGGCGCGTCGTCGGCGACTTCGACCCTCGGTCCGAAGGGCGCCGCACCGTCGGCACCGCGAAAATCGTCGGGCAGCAGCGGCACCACCCCGACGAGCAGCTCCTCGGCCAGAGCAGGGTCGAGGTTGCCGGCCGCCTGGCCCGTGGCCCTGGCCAGATCCCACCCGTGCACGAAGGCGTCGCCAGTTGCGATGGTCGCGAAGGCCGCTGCCGGCAGCTCTCCGAAGGGCATTTTCACCGAGCCCTCGAAGGCGCCCTCGCCCCGGAACGCGTCGAGGGCGCGGTTGGTCGCCGCGTCGTAGGCAGCGAGATAGTCACCCGAGGCGTGGTCGGTGTCGTCGCCGCGGTGATTGGAGAAGTCATGGGTACTGGCCACCGTGGCGGCAAAATCGGGCGCCTGCACCATATGGTTGATCAGGTCGCGTACCTTCCACGACGCACACGGCGTCGGATCGTCGAGCTGCTCGAGCCGTACGGCGACGAGGACCGGGCGCGAACTGCGCACGGCGCCGGCGAAGCTATCCGCATCCATGGGTCACTCCTTTGCTCGCTGGGAGCGACCATACCCAATGAAACAAGGCGCCGCCTCCGATACTGACGCCGATGACGTGGGAGCCGGGCTCCAGGTCGGTCATCCCCTCGCCACGGTGATGACTTCACCGGCGCCCTCGATGACCGCCACGTACGGCGACTTTCGGCCTATAGGTGCCGAGAACTTAGATCGATGCAGGTGTCCCACGAGACCATCTGCCAATCGTTGTTCGTCCAGAGCCGTGGTGCGTTACGCAAAGAGCTGCACTCGTGCCTGCGAAGTGGTCGGGCCATGCGAAGGGCGTCTTGAAGCGTGAAACAACCAATGGCTGAGTTGAGTTGACACGTATACTCGCCCCTATGAGTTATGACGTTGATTTTGTCAATGTCTCTACCGTTGGTCTGGAGTCATCGCCGGTGGTGGCCGCATTGGCCGGACTGAGGGCGAACGAGGCACGCTATTTCAAGAACAAGTACGACCACGTCTTCACTGTTCAGCCTGCCGCCAAGGCCAAGAAGGACATCGACTTGGTGCATCACATCCTCAAAGAGGAGCGTGGCATCGTCATTGCATCGCCCGCGCTCGAGGCAACGACGTTCCAAGTCGAGAACATCCGCTGGACATACGTGTTCTACCAGAGCGGGCTCTCGATTAACGTTCTGTACACGCTCGATGGAGAAAATCCGAAGAGGGCGGTCGGGTTCAAGCTCTCCGAAGGGATGGACGTTCCCGCCGAGTTGGGTTCGTTCAAGTTCGCGCGCCAGAAGTCGAAACTGGCTGGGACTATCCGAGGTTCGTATTTCGTGATCAAGGGCCAGTACTAAGCCCTCGAGACTTCGGATCAGCCGGCATTCGGTCCTAGGCCGACGAGCTCCGAGAAGCCTCAGGGCGACGCTCGTGGGAGCACCAGGAGCGGGAGGATTTCGTCGACGATCTCGATGATCGCAGCTTCGTGGGTGGAGTGCGTCGCAGGAAGAGCTCGTTTCGGTAGGGCGCAACGTCTTACGACGCTGACAAGGCGACGCCCGGCTCGGCCCGTGCGACCGTTGCGGCACCGACCGCGACCACGGTCGCGCGCTGCTCGACCGCGTGGGAACCGATGTCCACGGTGAGCGTCGCCGTCGACGCCTCGTAGGACCAGCGCGGGCCCGACCGCGACGCGCTGGGAACGGCAAGCGTACGACCGTCGAAGGTGACGGCGTCGGGTCGAGTGACATCGACCAGCTTCACGGTGGTGGCTTCAGAGGAGGGCTCGCCCGGATAGCTCCCACGAGCCGCCCCGATGGTCACGACGATGGACGGCCGACGGCTGGCAGGCGCCCCCGAGGACGTGATGATGCGGGTCTCGGTGTGCTGTCCCTTGGTGTACCCGAGGCCCGATCCGGCGTCCCCGTAGAGATCGAAAGACCCCGGCGATCCCGGGTAGACGAGCGCGGTGAGCGAGTGCGGCGGGCCCGTTCCCCCCGTCGAGGGCTGCTCGGGCACGATGCCACCCTGGCGCACGAAGACCGGCATCCGATCGAGCGGCACAGCCAAAGTGGCTGTGGAGGGTCCCGTGAACGTGGCCCCGGTGAAGAAGTCGACCCATCTTCCCGGCGGGAACCACACGGTGGTCGACGCCACGTCCCCCGGCGTCGTCACCGGAGCCACCAGCATGTCCGGCCCGTAGAGGTACTCGGTCGGGTTCTGGTAGGCGGCCGGCTCGCCGGGGTCGTCGAGGTACAGCGGGCGTGCCATCGGAAGACCCGTTTGGTTCGCCGACGCAGCCAGGGTGTAGGAGTAGGGGAGCAGTGCTTCACGGAGCCGGAGGAAGGACTCGGTGATGGACTGCACCGGCTGGGGATACTGCCAGGGAAGGCGCTTCTCGTTGTTGGAATGCAGGCGGAGGATCGGCTCGAAGGTCCCGAGCTGCACCCAGCGGTCGTAGAGGTCGGGCGGATCGGCGCCCGACTGGCTGGGAGGGGGGCCGAGGTAGCTCCCGATGTCGCTGCTCACGTACGGCTCGCCGATCGTGGCTTCGTCGGGAACCAGTGCGGCCTCGGTGGCCAACGTGTTCCACGTCCCCCAGGCGTCTCCGGTGAACGCGATGGCCGAGGTGTGGTCCGACCAAGGCCCCGCCGGGTACACCTGCTGCGGATCGCCGTTGGAGCCCCCGATGCGCGCGAGGACGAAGCCGCGTCCTCCTTCGTTCACCATCTGCTGGGCGTAGAGGTGATCGATCCACGCATCGGGGGTCACGCCCGGCGACGAGACGACGGAGTCGTCGCAGCACCAGTCGAGCCACCAGAAGGAGACCCCCTGGTGCTGAAAGCTCTGCTGGAGGGCGAAGTTGGACTCGGCCTGGGGGATCGAGCTCCAGTCCCAGACCTTGCAGTTCCCGTTGGTGCAGCTGGAAGAGGCGAGGTCGTGTCCCGCGATACGTTCTGTCTCCGGGAGCTTGGGGTCGTTGTCGTCGATGCTCGAGTGGACGTTCAGGGTGACGTCGATGCCGTGGGAGCGCGCCCAGTCGAGAAAGGACGATGGCGAGGGGAAGAGGGAGCCGTTCCATTCCCAGCCGTTCCAGTCGTTCGGCGCCTTCCAGTCGGTGTCGAGGGAGAGCGTGTTGAGCGGGACCTTGTTGGCGACGAACGCAGGATAGACAGAGTTCTCGATGTCGTTGCTCGAGTACGGCGTGTAGTCGGAGTACCAGACGCCGAAGACGTCCCGGGGAAGGAGGGGCGCGGGACCGGTCAGCTGGGCCAGGGTGTGCAGGGCGCCGGCGTAGTCGCCTCCGTAGGTAAAGAGGTACCCGTCCTCCACATCGCCGCGTGCAGGCCGAGGTTCGACCCATCCGTTCGAGGTCCACTGCGCGCTCTGGGTGTCGTCGAGCAGACGCCAACCGGCCGTGTCCAGCAGCCCGTCGGTGTTGAGGGGCTGGATGCCCGCTTCGCAGGTGTCGCCGGACTGTCCGGGGCCGCAGGTCGGTGTGTCGTTGTAGGTGTCGGTGTCGAAGCCACGGAACCATCCTCCGAGAGGCCCGGTCGATGCCGGGACGGGGGGCGGCGAGCCGGCGGGACCGACGGCCAGGCTGTCGATGCCCAGATCGAAGCTGTTCGGCGTGGTGCTGACCACCTCGATCGAATTGGTCCCCGCCACGAGAGGAACGGTCGTGGTGAAGGTCGCCCAGGGTTGCGCCGCCGTCGTCGGAGCGGCATCGATGACCTGCCGAAGCTGGCCGTTGACCTCGAGGTCGAGCGTGTCCGGGGCCGGCGTCAGCGGAGGGCTCGCCAGGTTCGTGTAGCGCAGCGACACCACACCCGGGCCGGCCGTGGTCCCGAGGACGCGCCAGGCGACACTCGCGCCCGGCTTGACGAAGAACCCCGCGTAGCCCGCCGTGCTCTGGTACCCGGCAAACGTCTGGCTGAGGGCGGCTCCCCCGATGCAGCGTGGCCGCACCGGCCTGGCACACCTGTCCGAAGGTGCACTCCCATTCCCACGTCGGTGCCACGGTGGACGTCCGGCCTCCGGCCGACAGGCGGAGCGAGGTGTTGCGCGGGGTGAAGGGCCCGGACCCCAGCCTGTAGCGCAGCGTGGCGCTGGCCGTGCGGACGGTCAGCCAGCCCCCAGTGGTGGAGAAGGAGTAGTGGGGGACGGGCATCCGCCGGTTGAGGGCGTTCACCGTCGGGTTGTTCTCGAAGTGCTGCGAGGGGGAGTACTCGAGACGAAGCAGGCTCGAGCTGAGGACCTCGACCCGCACGGGACCGACGTGCACGATCGCCGAGGGGTGGGCCAATCCTGCTGCCAGGTCGATCGGTGTCGCCAGGTTCACCGGAGAGGTGTCTCCGGAAGTGGCCGTCGACTGGGCTCCCGACGGGCCGGCGGCTGCGACGAGGACGATGCCCACCAGCAGCGCGAGCGCGAGCGCGTGTCGTGCGTGTCGTCTCATCCGATCCACGGGGCGCGGCATCGTCGAACCCCTGCCATCGACCAATCATCGCATCGCCGTCCGGCGACGACCAGGATCGTGCCGGCGCGCCGCCGTGCGGTGCCATCTGCCGACGTCGCGCCCAGCGGAACACCTTGGCTCCTGCGGCGGCTCATCGGGCGAAGAGGTGATACCCCGCGAAGATCCACGCGGCGACGAGGGTGATGTGGACCAGTCTGTTGGTTGCGATGAAGCGGACGAACTCCTCGGCGGTCGCCACACGCCCACTCGACCGGCGGGCGGCGGCATCGACGACCAGCGCGACGATCGGCAGCGCGACCCAGAAGGCGACGCCGACCGGTGGGCTGTTCGGCAGGAACAGAGCGGGCGCGGCGGCATGTGTGGGCGCCGCCAGGACCGCTGCGCCGAGCATGGTGCCTTCCTCCGTCGCCGGCGGAGAGGTCCGGCCAGACGTTGGTCCCCCGCGGGTGTCGTCGAAAGGGGCACGGACGCGTGCCGCCTGGTAGCCCACGCCGACCAGCATCCATACCAGGAGCAGCGCAGCGTTCAGGGGTCGGTACGCCTGAGCCAGCGCGCTGATGGTGAGGTGATAGCGGTGCGGGGGGGTGTCGATCCCGAGCACGTCCCAGGCCACGGCCACCAGGATCAGCGTCAGCCAAGGCGCTGTGCCACGAAGAGCCGCTCCGCCGCCGCCCCGTCCCTGCCGCGGCCAGGGTTCCCGCGCCCGTTCCAGGCGCCAGCCGAAGCGGCGCCCCGATCGGCCGCGCGTCAGGGCCAGGTCGACGATGACCACCGCGGCGAGCGAGACCGCCCAGGTGATCTCCGCGCTCGTCGAGGTCCGGTGATACCCGCTGACCCAGCCGCACCACGCGCAGAGGACCACCGTCGCGACGACGAGAGCCGGACGCCGAGCACGCACGACCCCGGTCTACCCCAGGTCCGGCCGGGGCGCGAAGGAAGAGGGAACGGACGAACAGAGCAGCGGGCTGCCCGGTGCAGCCCCGATTCGCCCCCGACGTCAGGGCACGGACTTCGAGAGGTCGAGCGCCGGGAGGTCGCCGATCTCGTGTTTCGTCATGGCCACGGTGATGCCGTCGGCCATGAGTTCGACGGCGCCGATCGGGATGGCGACGTCCTTGCGGCCCCAGAGATGCCCCTCCTGGAGCAGGACGTGGGTCACGTGCCCGCGCTCGGGCTCCACCACGAGGCCCTCGACGCGGCCGATCTCCCCGTCGCTGGCGTGGACGCGGTCGCCCCGGCGCACTCCGACCTCGCCGGGAGGGAGCGTGTCATGCGTGACGATCGCGCTGGCGTTCGCGACGAGCGGGTCGGGCCCACCCTCGATCCCGAAGTACGGCCAGTAGTACAACTCGTGCGCCTCGTAGTCGGCGTAGCCGCTGCCACCGGGGAGGAAGTCGTTCTCCTCGGCGTGCGGCAATGCATCGAACTGTTCGAGGGTGCAGCCGAGCTCGACGCCGTCCGATCCCGGGTGCACGAGGTCGAGCGGGACCAGCCGGCCCAGTCCGCTCCGGTGTTGTGGCTCGACCACCAGGTGCGTGAGCTCGAGCGCGACCGGGTCGACGACGATCCGCGACACCGTGCCGCATGCACCGTCGCTGCAGGTCGCGGACGACCCGATCGTGAACGTGGCCTCTGCCATGCCGACCTCCTTGTCGAGGCCAACCCTACCGGGGTGCCGCCGCTGAGCCCGGCCTCGCGGCAGACAGGCCTCGGTCCCCTCACCAGCCGCGCAGGTCGACGGCCCAACGGTCGAGCACTTCGTCTCCGTCGACGAGGAAGAGATGGTCGTGGTAGGCCACGGTGGGATCGACGTGCGCCGGGAGGACGCGGATGCGCTCGCCGACGCGTACGGGCTCTTCGGGGACGAAGACCACGTGCTCGTCCGAGCAGAACCACACCTCCCCGCCCTCGACCGATGGGTTGCCGTGGTCCATACCCAGGGCCTTGAGGCCGCAGTCCGCCACGGACCAGTTCGGCGAGACCGAGATGACCGTGGCCAAGCACGCCGAGTGCCTGCACGAACGGCAGACCGAGCTTGGCGTATGCGGTGTCCATCAGGGCGTACGAGCCGGCCTGGATCTCCGTGGCCCAACCGTTGATGTCGTACGTCCCGGTACCGCCGGCCGAGATCACCTCGGCGCCGACCCGATCGCGCGCCGCGAGCAGCTGGGCCATGGAGACCTCGAGCATTCGCTCCCGGGTGGCCCGGTCCTCCAGGCCGACGATGTGTCCCTCGTATCCCATGACCCCGCGCACGGAGAGGCCGGCGGCACGGGCCCGGTCGGCCAGCCGGCCTGCGTCCTCGGGCCGGCAGCCGCAACGGGGCAGCCCGACGTTCACGTCGATCACCACCTCCGGGACGCCAGCGCGGGCCGCCGCGTCGACGGTGACCTCGGAGTCGACGGCCACGGTGACGCGCGCACCCCGGCGCGCCAACTCGCCGAGCCGACTGGCGTCGACGACCTCGTTGGCCAGGAGCAGGTCGTCACCGAGGCCGGCCTCGGCCATCCCTTCCATCTCGGCGATGGTGGCGCAGGTGAACCCGCGCGAGCCGAGAGCGGCCTGTCGCCTCGACAGCGCCGTGCACTTGTGTGCCTTCACGTGCGGCCGGAGGCGGTCGCCGGGCAAGGCCTCGCTCATGGTGCGCAGGTTGGCCTCGAGTCCAGCCGAGTCGACGACCAGGGCCGGCGTCTGCAGTTCTCGCGTCTGCACGGCCGGGAGGCTACAGAACGGCGCGGCGCGCCGTGAGGGGAAGCCGGTACTGTGCGCGCGGTGAGCACGCCGTGGCTGGGAGACGCCTGCGGTCTGGTCGACGCCTTCCGGGCCAAGCGGCTCTCGCCGCTCGAGGCCCTCGAGGCCTGCATCGCTGCACTCGAGTCCTCACCCTTGAACGTGACGAGCCACACCGACTTCGACGAGGCCCGGCAGGCGGCGCACCGCGCCGACGTGGGACTTCCCTTCGGCGGCGTGCCCTTCGGCGTCAAGGAACTGGAGAAGGTCGCGGGCTGGCCCTACACGCAGGCCTCTCGCGTCTTCAGTCGCCGGGTCGCCGACCACGACGACACCTCGGTCGCGCGGTTGCGGGCGACCGGTGCCGTGCTCGCTGCGCAGACCACGGCACCCGAATTCGGCGGTGTCAACTGCACGTCGACCGCGCTGCACGGCACGACCCGCAACCCGTGGAACGAGGAGCGCACGCCGGGTGGCTCGTCGGGCGGGACGGCGGCCGCGGTGGCCGGCGGCCTGTTGCCGATCGCCACCGGCAGCGACGGCGGCGGATCGATCCGCGGCCCCGCCAGTTTCAGCGGGCTCTTCGGGCTCAAGGCCACCTACGGGCGGATCCCCAAAGGACCCGACGGGACCATCGAGCCCATGACGACGGTCCTGGGTTGTCTGACGCGATCGGTGCGCGACACCGCCCGGTACTTCGACGCCTGCAACGGGTTCGACAGGCGAGACCCTCTCAGCCTGCCCCGGGTGGAGGGCTGGGAGGCGGCGCTCGGCAGCCACGACCTCACCGGCCTGACCGCAGCGATCCTGGTCGACCTCGGGATCGCCCAGGTGCGCGAGGAAGTGGCCGCGGTGGTCATCGCGGCGGCCGAGCAGCTCGCCGGCGCGGCGGGGCTCCGTCTGGTCACGGTGACGCCGACGCTCCCGCCGCTGCGCGGTGCGTGGGCCATGGCCAACCAGCCACCCCTGGTCGTCGACCTCGGCGACGCGTATCCCGATCGCCTCGGGGAGCTCTCGCGAGAGATTGCCGCCGGCATCGAGGCCGCCCGGGAGCACTACGACCTCGAACGGGCGGCCTCCATCGAGCGCTACCGGAGGCGCCTCAACGGTGCGATGGCCGACCTCTTCGACGAGGTTGACTTCGTGTTCTGCTCCACCCACCCCGACGTCGCGTTCGCGGCCGAAGGACCACCGCCCTCCACGCTCCCGGGGCGCGACCTGATCCACGAGATCGGCTTCGCCCGGGCCATCATGAACAATGCGGCGCTGACGGCGCCCTCGAACCTCAACGGGAGCCCCGCCGTGAGCATCCCGGCCGGCCTGGTCGACGGCCTCCCGGTCGGGCTGCAGGTCCTGGCCGGCCATCACCGCGAGCAACTGCTGCTCGATCTCGCGCTGCAAGCCGAGCGCAGCATGCCGTGGCCACTCGTGGCGCCCGGGTCCCCGCATGCCCTCGGCGCGGGTACCTAGGACGGCGGGTCGCGCCAGGGGGTCATGTCGAGCCCGGGGTAGCGGGCCTGCACGCCGTCGAGCGTGGCCTCGTTCCAATAGGGGTGGCCCGGAGGCGGCACACCCAGGAGCGCCAGCTGGCGGGGCGTGGCCTGTTGCACGTACTTGGAGAGCTCGACCGAGAAGCCGCGGAATGGCCAGGCCTGGTACCCGCCCCAGCCGGCTTCACGGTGACGGAACGACACGTGGAGCATCACCCGATACCGCGTCGGATCGGTGTGGTCGACCGAGCGGTGGTACACGTCGGGGCGGTAGGCCACGACGGAGCCTGCAGGCGCCGATGCATCCGTCGGGTCCTCGTAGAGGGCGGCATAGTCGACGTAGTCGAGGGTGTGCCGCGCCACGGGTATGTCCTTGGTCTTCTGCCACGAGACGAACCTCGTCGCGCCGTCCGCCGTGGTCACGTCCGTGAGGTAGACGAAGAACTCCACTTGCTGGTACCCCGGCTCGTGTCGCGGCACCACCAGCATGTGGTTCGGGTAGTCGGCGTGCAGGAGTTGGTTGTAGCCCGACGCCTGTTGCGCGTACTTGGCCGTGACGATCCCCATGTAGAGCGCCAGATCAGTCGTTCCGAGGAGGCCCTCGGCCAGGTCGACGACGTTGTCGTGCAGGACGAGGGTGTTCAGCCGCGTGCTATGGAAGGGGAACTCCGGCCACGGCGCGTCCCACGTGTGCCACTGGCCCGCCCGTGCCCCACCGAGCTCGGCCATCTCGGCCGGCGTGGGGAAGTAGCGATGCACCGCGTCCTGGGCCGCGGCCAGGGCGTCGGGCGGGATGGCACCGGGGATCACACACCACCCGTCGACGTTCCATCGCTCCTCGAGCTCGGGCGTGAGCAGCGACGTCACCCGCGGCACGTTAGTGGTGGCCCCGGGCCGAAATCGGCGTGCCTCGCGCCGGTGCGTGCTGCCCCGTGGCGGCGGCCGCTTGCCTCAGGAGGTAACCGAGCATATGCTTTGAGCAATTGATCAGAACATTTGCACAGGAGAGCGGACATTGGCCAAGTCGGGAACGAAGACGAGCGTGGGAGGCCTGGCATCGTCGGGCGCGGCCTGGACGCGGGAGGCCCTCATCGACGGCGCGATCGCCGCGCTGAAGGAGGAGGGGTTCGCCGGTGCGAGCGCACGCGCCATCGCCCGCCGGGCTGGCTGCAACCAGGGCGTGATCTTCTACCACTTCGGCTCGGTGGCCAACCTGCTCCTGGCCGCTCTCGACGCCGTGAGCGAGACGCGGCGCACGCACTACCAAGAGGCGGTCGACCGGGTCGCGGGGATCGTGGAGCTGGTCGATGCCGCGGAGTCCGTCTTCGAGGAGGACCTCGACGCCGGTCATATCGCGGTGCTGGCCGAGATGATCGCCGGTGCCAGCTCGACACCGGGGCTCGCGGCCGAGGTCGCGGCCCGGATCGCGCCGTGGCGCGCCTTCACGGCGGACGCACTCCGCGGGGTCATCGAGACGACCCCGTTGGCGGGCGCTGTCGAGCCCGACGTCGCCGCGCACGCGGTCGTCGCGCTGTATCTGGGACTCGAGATGTTGGCGCACCTCGACGGGGACAGGTCGGCGGCGCTGGCGCTGTTCGACCGGGCCCGCCTCCTGGCGGGTCTGTTCGAGACGTTCGCACCAGACGGGGAGGGCCGATGATGCGCGCCGGGCTGCGGCAGGGGGACCCGGTTCGGGTGGCGGATTTTCCCGACCGAGGATTCGACGTCGTCACCGGCGCCTTCAGCTATTCGGGCGCCGCCATCGCGCGTGACCTGGAGTCGTCGGGCCGGAGGGTACGCACGCTCACGGGGCATCCGGAACGCGCGCCCGCGGGCGCAGTCGTGGACGTGTGCCCCCTCGACTTCGACGACGTGCTCGGCCTCACCTCGTCGCTCGAGGGCGCGACCACGCTGTACAACACCTACTGGATCCGCTTTCCCCACGGCGCAGCCGATCACGACCGGGCCGTGGCCAACCTGCGTACGCTGTTCCACGCGGCGCGCCGGGCGGGCGTCGAGCGGATCGTCCACGTGTCCATCACGCATCCGAGCATCTCGTCCCCGTATGACTACTTCCGCGGGAAGGCAGAGGCCGAGCACGCGCTGGCCGAGGTCGGCGTGCCCTACGCGGTGCTGCGGCCGGCCATCTTGTTCGGCGGAGACGGGGTGCTGATCAACAACATCGCCTGGCTGCTCCGCCACCTCCCGGTGTTCGCTATCGGCGGCCGGGGCGACTACCGGATCCGGGCGGTCCACGTCGACGACCTGGCCGCGCTCGCCGTCAGGGCCGGCGCCGAGCGCGCCACCACGGTGATCGACGCCGTGGGACCCGAACGACCGACGTTCCTCGAGCTCGTTCGACAGATCCGTGCCGCTGTGGGCGCCCGGAGCCTCGTTGTCCCCGTCCCGGGTGCGTGCATGCCGCCGCTGGCCTCGGTGCTCGGGTTCGCGTTGCGTGACGTGCTCCTGACGGCCGACGAGTACCGGGCCATGGCTGACGGCTTGGCCGATACGAGCGGTCCCGCCACCGGGTCGATCGCCCTGAGCGCCTGGATCCAGCGGCACGCGGACTCCCTTGGACGGCGCTACGCCAACGAGATCGACCGCCACTTCCGGCCGCGCCCACACCGAGGGTAGGTCTGGCGGGGCTTCGTGGAAGCTAGCTCCAGGTGACGAGGACCAGCGCGGTGCCCAGGGCCAGATAGAGGCCGAACGGCACGGCAGAGCGGCGCTCGGCCTTGTGGGCGGCGATGAGCCCGACGCCGATGACCGCGGCGAGCAGGTTGGCGAAGAAGAATCCCTCGACGAGGGCCAGGGGACTCACCCAGGCCAGGCCGAATCCCACAACGAGGGAGAGCCGCACGTCGCCGAACGCCATCCAGCGCGGGTTCATCAGGTTGATGGCGAAGAAGAGCACGAACAAGGCGAGACCGCCGAGCCCCGCGGTGAACAAGCGGTCCCACTCGTGCATGACGCCGGCGATGGCAACACCGCTTCCGATCACCGCCGCGCTGAGCGTGTACACGAGCGTCTTGGGCAGGAGGCGGCGCGTCAGGTCGCAATACGCGAGCTGGACGAGCCCGACGAGGAGGAGAAGGGGAGGCAGGGCGATGAGGGACCAGCCCACATGGTGCAGCACGTAGGCGGGGATCAGCCCGGAAGCGGCGGCCAGGGCCAACCAGTGGCGCCACGTCACGCCCGGCGGGTCGACTTCGACCGCGACCCGCGCGTCATCTTGCGTTGCGGCGGAGCGCACGAGAGACGTCGTGAGCGCGCGTCGGGTGACGGGGACGAGCAGCGAGCCCGCCACCATCCCGAGGACGGCCCCGCCGATGAGCGTCACCGGAGCGGTCATTTGACGATCGACACGGCGCCGCAGTTGTAGGCGAGGTCGGCCACGGTGGCGCCGCCCACCGAGACCCCGGCCGCCTGGAGCACCGGACCGAATATCGGTTGCAAGGTGTTGAAGAACGTCTGCACCGCCCCGCTCAGTGCCCCCCCGCTGAACGTCAGCGTGGGCGACGTCGTCCCCAGCTGGTAAGGGTTCGTCGGGTTCGCCGGGGTTGTGCCAGACGGAGGAAACGCCGTCGTCGCCGTGGGCGGGACGTACGCTGCGGGAAATGTCAGTGCGGTCGTGCTGACGCCATTGACCGTGAGGGTGGCCAACGACGACCCGGCTACCGTGACGCTTGCGCTCGAGGCTTGGGTGCTGGCGTTCACGACGGCCGAGCCGAATGTGTTGTTCAGCTCGGAGCAGTTCACCGTCTTCAGGGTGGCCGTGCCCTCTGCGGCAGTGAGGGGGATATTGATGAGGCCGATGCCGCCCACGTTGAGCTGGAGGTCGGCACTCACCTGAGCCGTCGTCGCCGTCGCGCCGACCGGCCCGTAGGCGATCTGCGGCGGTGAGATGAGGTCGAGGCTCAGCGTGGCCGACGTGACGCCCGTGATCCCGAGCGCCGACGTCACGTTCAGTGCGGTCGTGCCGTTGATCAATTCGGCATCGGTGGTCAGGAGCTGCAGCACGTCGAGGTTGGCGTGCAGCCCGGGGTCGGAGAGGCTGCCCGACGGACAACTCGAGTTGATGGTGACGAGATTGCAGAGCGTCTCCCCGCTCGAGCCGGTGAAACTCCCGAGGGTCGTCAGGGCGCTGTAGGCCGAACAGGCGGACGGCGTGGGCGTGGCACCGCAGTTGAGCGCGCCCTCCTGGTTGCCAACCGCGGCATCGATCAGGGAGTACCACGTCTCCGGCTGCAGGCTGGCGGTCAACACATTGTTGGTCGTCAGGACGCCGCCGGAGGCCGCGATCAATTGGCTCGTCGGAGACGTAGGTGTTGGCCAGGCCCTGGTAGCCCACTGCGGTCACGCTCGCGTTCGGGCTGAGCACGCTCACGATGTCGTTCAGGACGCCGGTCTGCTGCAAGCTGGGCTGTTGGTTGGTCGAGGCGGAGGCCAGGTAGGTCCCGATCGAGAACCCGTCCTCCGGCGTCACCGCGGCGATCGCGGTGCGGCTCACGCTCGCGGTCCCGCCGAAGAAGATCTGGGGCACCTGCTCCGTCGTGGTGATCATCACCGCCGTACAGGGCGGGTTGTACGCAGGGAACTGGTCGTAGCACCCCGGTGCGGGCCCGGCGGTCGGCACGGACCAGCCCGGGGCACCGGTGGCGTTCCAGTACCCACCCGTGTAGGTGACCGTGGTGTTGGTCCCCCAGCCGTTGTCCGACTCGAGGCCTTGGAGCTTGCCGGTCAGGTAGGCGTTGGCGGCCGAGACCGAGTGGTAGCTCCCGTCGGCGAGGTTGATGTAGCGGGTGAGGTCCAGGGCGGAGGTATCGGCCGCCGCCTGGGCGTCACGTGTCCCGAGCACGTTGAACCCGATGTTCACGCCCATGGCGCCGCCCCAGAAGAGCAGCACCATGCAGAGCGCGGTGAACACGAACGTCGCGCCGCGCTCGTCGCGCCGCCGGGCGAGCTGGTTCAGGAGGGAGTGCTTGGGCCGGCGCATCGGCTACGAGCTCGGAGTGGAGACTTGGAGCACGTTGGTGGAGGACAGCTGGGATGGCGTGATGATGCTCATCCCGGGGAGCTCGGGGAACAGTGGGTTCGAGTTGTAGTTGTAGGTCACCGTCACGGTGAGGCATTCGTTGGCGGCGTTCGAGGTGCAGGGTGCCTCCGACGCCACGCACGTGATGGTCGTGCCCGATGTCCCGCAGGTGCCCTTGTCCATCCAGCCGACGTCCGTCGCGGCCTCCGTCTCTGCGGTGGCGCACGTTGACCCCGCCGGAGGCGACGTCGCGGTACACGCGGCGGTGTTGGACGCAACGATGCCGGCACGCGCGCCGTCGGCCGCCGCCTGCGTGACTGTCGACTGGGCGGAGAGGATCAGGCCATAGGAGACGATGCCGTAGAGCAGGGCGATCAGGAGGACGACCACGAACGCGAATTCGACCATCTCGGCGCCGCGCTCGTCGCGCCGACGGTTCGTGCGCAAGATCCTTGGAACACTCCACGTACGCGGTCCCAACGTGGACCCCCTCTTCTGCAACTCGGGCACGCGCGGCAACTGCTGAAGGACAGTTGTCCTGCCAGCGCGACGCTGCGATGCGTCCCGGTCGATTCTGGGCCGACCGTCCACCGCGGTACATAGGACATATGGACCATTTGGGCGTCTCACCAGGGACGCCGCGTGCGCGAATGGTCAAAAGGACCTATGTACGCCGGTCCTCCGCCGTCGTACCCTCCAACGGAACCGACGGCGGGAGGACGGGTGGATCCGTCGACGCGTCCGCACCGGTTGACCGGTTGAGAGGGGGGAAGGCTCTGTGAAGAAACAGACGCTCATTTTGGTTGTCATCGGGCTCGTGCTCTTCCTCGCGGGAAGCGCCATCGCCTACGCGAGCGTGCAGGGCGCAACGAAGCACGCCGGCGGGGGCACCACCGTCGCTCCCGTGAGCACGGCGGCCGTGGTGGCGAAGTCGAACCTCCCGGCGGGGACGACGGGCCAATCCATGGTCTCCGGAGGCCTCGTCGCCATCGAGCTCATCCCGACCAAGACGTACACGCCGAGCGACTTGTCCTCGCTCTCCGCCCTGACCAACGAGGTCCTGACGGGCCCGGTCGAGAAGGGGCAGGCGATCAGCTCGACCGAGCTCACGGCCAGCACCTCCTCGATCTCGCTTCCGGCCGGCCTTGACGGGACGACCATCACCGTGACCGGCACGAACGGTCTGGCCGGCTACCTCCAGCCTGGAAGCCGCGTCGACGTCTACGCCAACATCACCAAGGTGTCGGCCGGGAGCTCGATCACGTCGACCCTGCCGCTCCCGTGCACCGAGCTCGCCATGGCGAACATCGAGGTACTCGACGTCGAGAGCACCGTCCCGTCCTATGCGAGCCATCCCACGTCGGCGGGCCGCACCATCCCGCCGTCGGAGACCCTGCTCCTCGCCGTCAACTCCGGGCAGGCCCGGGACCTGCAGTTCCTCGCGCAGAACGAGACGGTGTCGGTCGTCCAGACCCAGAAGGACACGAATCCGCCGCCGCTGCAGGAATGCATCGGCACCGACCAGACCGCAGGTCTCCCATGATCAATCGCCGTATTCTCGTCATCAGTCGTTCGCCGGCACTGAGCCGGGCCATCCAGGCCTCGCTCGGGCAGGGCTACCAGGTCGCCACCAGCAGCAACGTCACCGACGTCGCGGACGAGGTCCGAGAGGAGGGTCCGTTCGACGTGCTGGTCGCCGGCCCCGTCTTCGACAGCCACGCAGGCATGGCCCGGCTGGCCTCGCTGCGGGCGAGCGCAGCCGTTCCCGCCGTCGTCCTCGCGTTGGGGCCCAAGCCCAAGGCCAGCCTGGCCGACATCGTGCGGACGGGCGCCGTGGACCTGGTCGAGTACCCGACCAGCAAGCGCCAGCTCTCGATGGCCCTCAAGCGCGCCTTCGACATCGCGGACGTGTCGCGGTCGGGCGCCGAGCCGACGCTCCCGGTCGTCGCCGACGGCGTCGTCGTGGAGCGGCCGCACTTCGCCGACGTCTTCACCGTCGCATCGTCCAGCGGTGGATGCGGCAAGACGTTCTACGCCACCAACCTGGCCTGCTACCTGGCGGCCCAGACCAACCAGCGGGTCTGTCTGGTCGACCTCGACCTGCAATTCGGCGAGGTCTCCACGGCCCTGCACCTCCGGCCGCGGTTCACCATCTCCGATCTGCTCTCGCGTGAGCCGGTCGACGACGACGACCTCGACGAGCACGTGGAGGAGTACCTCGAGGAGCACGAGCTCGGGTTCTCGGTCCTGGCGGCGCCGTTCAGCCCCGCCGACGCCGACATGATCGCGCCCAAGGACGTCTACAAGGTGATGGCCGCCCTGCGCCGCCACTTCGACTACATCGTGGTCGACACTCCGGCACAGCTCTCCGAGATCGTCCTGGCGGCATTCGACCATTCCACTCGCGTGCTCTGCATGGTCACCCTGGACCTTCCCAGCATCCGGAACATGCGGGTGTTCCTCACGACCCTCGAGAAGCTGAAGATCAGCAGCGAGACGATCGGGGTGGTGCTCAACAAGGTCGAAGAGGACATCGGCATCGACATCGGCGACGTCCAGGAGGTGCTCGACAACAAGATCATCTCGGTGCTGCCGTATTCCCGGGAGGTCATGAAGTCGATCAACAAGGGCAGGCCGGCCCTGGTGTCGGCGGCCAACTCCGACATCGGCCAGAAGCTCTCGGGGAGCATGCACCAGTTCCTCTCGGGAGACGTGACGCCCGTCCTCGGGACGACGAGCGCCAACACGGCCGAGATCGGCGGAGAACGGGGACGTTGGCGGCTGAGGAGGAAGGGTCGCACCGCCAAGGTGCCTGAGCTCGAGAGGGCCTGATCGCCATGAACCTGTCCGAGAAGCTGGCCGCCGCCGACGACGACGCCACGCCCCCCGCAGAGGAGAAGCAGACCTGGAACCGTCGGTCCACCGATCCCGGCGGGCCGGCCGCTCCCCCCGGCGGTCAGCCACCGAAGCACCCGATGCGCCGAGCCGCCGACCGGGCGAACCTGGACGAGCAGTGGGCCCGGTCCAAGGCGAAGGTCCAGACCAAGGTGCTGGCCGAGATCGCGCCGAGGGCCGCGGACCTGTCGCCGGACGAGCTGCGGGCCAAGGTCCGCTCGTCCGTGAACGAGATCCTCGAGCGCGAGGACATCGGGATCTCGCCCATCGAGCGCCAGCGCTTCGTCGAGGAGATGCTGGAGGACTCCCTGGGCTATGGGCCGCTCGAGGCGCTGCTCTCCGACGGGAGCATCACCGAGGTGATGTGCAACAAGTTCGACGAGATCTGGATCGAGCGCAAGGGCAGGATCGAGCGGACCGACATCGTCTTCAACTCGCCGCACCAGTACCGGCGCATCATCGACCGCATGGTCCACGCCGTGGGCCGACGGGTCGACGAGTCCTCGCCCATGGTGGATGCCCGCCTCGCCGACGGCTCCCGCATCAACGCCATCGTGCCACCCCTGGCGCTGCACGGCCCCGTGCTGACCATCCGGAAGTTCCCGGAGCGGGCCCTGGTCATGCAGGATCTCATCAACCTGGGCTCGATCACCATGGATTCCGCCGTCTTCCTGGAGGCCCTGGTGCGCGGAAAGATCAGCATGGTCGTCGTCGGCGGAACCGGCACCGGAAAGACCACGATGCTGAACGTGCTGTCGAACTTCATTCCGGACGGCGAGCGCCTGATCACGATCGAGGAGTCGGCCGAACTGCAGATCCAGGGCGCCCACGTCGTGACGCTGGAGACCCGCCCGGCGAACGCGGAAGGGACCGGCGAAGTGCGCATCCGCGACCTCGTGCGCAACTCGCTGCGTATGCGGCCCGACCGGATCATCGTCGGTGAGTGCCGCGGGGCCGAGACCCTCGACATGCTCCAGGCCATGAACACCGGTCACGCCGGCTCCATGACCACGGTGCACGCCAACACGCCCCGCGAGCTCCTCGGCCGTCTCGAGACGATGGTGATGATGGGCGGCGTCGAGCTGCCACAGCGCGCCATCCGCGAGCAGATCGTCATGGCCGTCGGCATCATGGTGCAGCTGCAGCGGACCCCGGCCGGGCCTCGCGTGCGTGCACTCCATCACCGAGATCCAGGGGATGGAGGGCGAGACGGTCCTGTTGCAGGACATCTTCCACCGGGTCGACATGCACGAGGGCATGGGTCGCCTCGTCCCGACCGGCCTGCGGCCCAAGATCCTCGACGAGCTCGCGCTCAACGGGGTGGAGGTCCCACCGCATCTCTTCCGCAACGACGGCGATGCCCTGGGCTCCCCCCGGCCGAGCGGCCGCCACCATCGCCCGACCCGGCCCGGCCGGGCGGTCGTCGAGCCACCTTCGGAGGAGATCTACGAGACGCTGGCGCGCCGACGCGACGCGGGGAAGTGAGCGGGACGATGGTCGCGGCACTCCAACTCGCCCCGAAGACGGAGGCCTTTGTCGCCGCGGTGCTCGTCGGCGCCGGGCTCGCGTTGGCGGTGGTCGCCATGATCATGCGCGTCCGGAACCGTCAGCGCTCCCTGGCCGACATCCTCGAGGACACCATGGGCACGTCCAGCGTGCCGGTGGAAGTCGTGACGGAGTCACCCGAGCGCGGCGAGCTCTCTGCCGTCACGGTCCGCATCGCGGGCATCTTCGGCCGCGTCGACACGAAGGGTGCGCTCGAGCAACGCCTCGAGCGAGCGGCCATCCCCTTCCGGGCCGGGGAGTACCTCGTGATCACTGCCGGCGTCGCGCTCATGCTCGCGGTCGTCGGCGGGCTGGTGGCGCGCTCGCCCCTTGGTGCGATCATCGCCATCGTGCTCGTCGCCGCGGTGGCCTGGTACCTGCCGTCACGCCGCGCCAACAAGCGGATCAAGCAGATGCAGGAGCAGCTGCCCGACGCGCTGGCCCTCATGGCGGCCTCGGTCGAGGGCGGCCAGACCTTTCAGCGGGCGATCGACATGTACCGCCGTGACGCCCGCCCGCCGCTGTCGGACGAACTCGACCGGGTGATGGCCGAAGTGGCCGTGGGGTCGGACCTGGTGGTGGCGCTGGAGAACATGGCGGAGCGTTCGGGCGTCGACGACCTCAAGTGGGCCGTCGAGGCGGTGCGGATCCAGCAGTCGACCGGCGGCCGCCTCGCCCCGATCCTGCACACGCTGGCGAACTTCATGCGCACCCGACAGGAGGTGCGTCGGGAGGTGCAGACGCTCTCGGCCGAAGGGCGCATGTCCGGCTACGTCCTCTTCGCCATTCCGCTCTTCCTGGTGGTTGCCCTGGAGGGCAAGGACCCGGGGTACCTCAAGCCGATGTTCCACGGGGTCGGGCTGATCGTGCTCATCGGGACGGCAGGGCTCATGGCACTGGGGTTCATGATCGTGCGCAAGATGGTCAACATCAAGGTCTGACGTCGAGAGGGGACTGACTGATGAACGCGGCCTACATCGTCCCGGCGGTTGGCATCACCCTGATGGTCTTCGGCCTCATGGGCGTGGCCGTGGCGGCATGGCGCTCCCATCGGACCCAGAGCCGGCTGGACTTCATCCGCGGGCTGGGCTCGGAGGCGGAACTGTACGCGGAGTCCCCCCAGGCGCCCGACCGGGTCCAGACCCCGCTGACCCACCGGATCTTCCGGCCCGTGGTGAGTGGGCTCCGTCGCAGCCTGTCGCGCCTGTACCCGTCGGGCGACATCGACCGTGTACATGCCGACCTGCTCAAGGCCGGGCTCACCGGCTCCCTGCGGGCGGAGGAGTTCGTCGCTATTCAGGTCGGGGCCGTCCTGCTGGGGTTCGGGACCGCGCTCGTCGCCCTGGTGACCGGCGCGATCGGCGTCAAGTTCGGCTTGGCCCTCCTGTTCATGCTCCCGATCATCGGTGGGCTGGTTCCCAGCTACTGGCTGCGGCACCGCATCAAGACGCGTCGGATGCAGGTGACCAACGACTTGCCCGACCTTCTCGATCTCATGACGATCTCCGTGGCCGCGGGTCTCGGATTGGAGCAGGCCATGCAGGTGTCGTGCGCGCGCTTCGAGTCGCCGGTCTGTCATGAGCTGCGCCTCACCCTGCGGGAGATGGAGCTCGGACTCTCCCGTCACGACGCCCTTGAGAACATGAAGCTGCGCACCGACATCGACGACCTCGTCACGTTCTCCGTGGTCCTGTCACAAGCCGACGCCCTCGGACTACCCATCGGCCGGGTGCTCCAGGCGCAGGCGGACGAGATGCGTGACAAGCGGCGCCAACGGGCCCGCGAGAAGGCGGCGAAGGTGCCGGTGAAGATCCTCTTCCCGCTCGCGCTCTGCTTCTTGCCGGCCATCATGATCATCGTGCTCGGACCGATCGTCGGCCCGATCAAGCACGCCTTCCACGGAGCATGAACAGCGCCGGCCCAGCCGGCCGGTCTGTGTGCGAGTGCGAGAATTGTTCGTTTCCGCCGTGTCGCACCCTTGCTGCAATCGTGCGGCGACCACCGTTTGACCCCTGAAGAGTACTATCTACCTGGGAGTTTCCGCCGGTTTCGGCGGGGTGGAGCCGCAACGGTTGCAACACCGGGAGCGGATTGAGGGGGACGAATGTCGAACACCGTCTCGGCGATCCTGTGGCCGAGCGCGCAGCCGGCACCGCAGACCGAGCTCGAAGATCCGGGCGAGTGGACGTTCTACACACAGGTCTCGGTCTCCGGTCCTTCCGTGTGCACGACGGTGCACCGTGGCGCGAGCTTGCGCGGCGCACGCGCCACACTGACGCGCGACGACGAGGCTGTCGATACCGACGACGACTACCGCGACCCCGAAGTCACGCGGGAGCGGCGAGACGAGGACCGGCAATGGGGCCCGTGGTCGTTGACGCACCGGGAGCTCGAGGTGTTGCAGCTCCTCGCAGAGGGCGCGACCAACGGTGAGATCTCGCAACGTCTGTACATCAGCCCGAAGACGACCAAGAACCACTTGGCCGCCATCTTCCAAAAGCTCGACGTGACGAACCGGACGCACGCGTTGGTGCGCGCCGTTGTCATGGGGTTGGTCACAATCGAATAAGCGCTGCAAGCCCCCCTATTCAATTGGTCCATTTAGCCTATGGAGTCGGAGTAGGGCGTTACCGACAATGTCGGTGGGACTCCGAGGAGATCCGGCAAACGTCCGGTCTCTCGGAGTGGAGAGAGGGGAATGAGCATGACTGAGCTGTTTCTGAACGCGTTCTTCGCGGTCCGTGGAGTACACGGGAACTTGCTCGAGCGTGCCCGAACCGAGCGCGGCGCTTCCATGGTGGAGTACGCACTGCTCGTCGGCCTGATCGCCGTCGTCGCAGTGGTTGCCATCTTCGCGCTCGGTAAGGGCATCTCCGGGTTGTTCAGCAGCGCGAACAACTGTGTTGCCGGTCTCAACAGCACGAGCTGCTGAGAGAGACAACGACAAAAGACAAAGGACGGTCCGCGAGTCCGGCACACGCCCGGACTCGCGGTTGAGAGAGGGGATTGAGAATGACTGAGTTGTTTTTGAATGCGTTCGTCGCAGTCCGTGGGCTCCACGGGAACCTGCTCGAGCGTGCCCGCACCGAGCGCGGCGCTTCCATGGTGGAGTACGCATTGCTCGTCGGCCTGATCGCCGTCGTCGCAGTGGTCGCCATCTTCGCACTCGGGAATGGCATCTCTGGCCTGTTCAGCAGCGCGAACAACTGTGTCGCAGGGCTGAACGGCACCGCCTGCTAGCAGCAGCCGCAGGGGGTTGCCCGTAAAGGCAAGGCAATGCATTCCCTAAGGGAATATTCCCCCTTCCCCATGGGATGACAGTCGGGCTGGGTCGGCTTCGGTCGGCTCAGCCCGCTGTCGCGTCCGGGGAGGTGCCGCCATGCCGGGCGGGATTTCATCGTCGGTTCACACAACCGATACGGCGACGAAACAGGGTGCGGCGACACTGCAGTGACACCGCAAGGGAGATCCGCGCCCACACGGGGCGGCGGCCACGTCCCGACCGGCGGAGAAGAGAAGGGAGCCCAGGAGAGCCATGCCTTACCAGGCCGAGTACATCTGGATCGACGGGACGGAGCCCTCTCCGCTGCTCCGCAGCAAGACCAAGATCGTCGAGGACGGAAAGGAGCCCCCGATCTGGGGCTTCGACGGGTCGAGCACCAACCAGGCCGAGGGGAGCGACTCGGACTGCGTGCTGCAGCCGGTGTTCGTCTGCGCGGACCCCCTGCGCGGCGAGAACGACAAGCTCGTCATGTGCGAGGTGCTCCTGACCGACATGTCACCCCACCCGACCAACACGCGGCGCGCCTGCCTCCAGGCGGCGGAGCAGTACGCCGCCTTCGAGCCGTGGTTCGGCATCGAGCAGGAGTACACCTTCTTCCAGTACGGCCGGCCACTGGGTTGGCCCGAAGCCGGCTTTCCGGCACCGCAGGGGCCGTACTACTGCGGCGTCGGCGGCGACAAGATGCCCGGTCGCGAGATCGTCGAGCGCCACACCGCCGCTTGCATGAAGGCCGGCCTGGCCATCGAGGGGACCAACGCCGAGGTGATGATGGGGCAGTGGGAGTTCCAGATCGGCATCCTGCCCCCGCCGCTGATCGGTGACCAGCTCTGGACGGCGCGTTGGCTCCTCTTCCGCATCGCCGAGGAATTCGACGTCTTCGCCACGCTGGAGCCCAAGCCGGTGCTCGGAGACTGGAACGGCGCCGGTGCCCACACGAACTTCTCTACCAAGGCCATGCGCGAGGACGGCGGCTGGGACGCCATCATCGCCGGCTGCGAGGCACTCGGGAAGCGGGTGGAGGAGCACGTGGCCAACTACGGCATCGGCATCGAGAGCCGGCTCACGGGCGCGCACGAGACCGCGCACTACACCCAGTTCAGCTATGGCGCCTCGGACCGGGGAGCGTCCATCCGCATCCCGTGGCAGACGGCGAAGAACAAGAAGGGCTGGATCGAGGACCGCCGCCCCAACGCCAACATCGACCCCTACGTGGTGAGCCGTCTCCTGGTGGAGACGGTCTGCTCGGCCGCCACCGGCTCGTGAGCGACCGGGTCTAGCCCCCGAGGAGGCCGCCGGCGGCGCTCCCGACCTTGGTGGTCAGGCCGCCCAGCGTCCCGCTGCTGCCGGTGCTGCTGCTGGTACCGCTCGCCGGGCTCGTGCTGCCACCCGATCCCGAGGAGCCGCCGGGAACGACGCTGCCCAGGCCGATCGCCTGCGACACGCCGTTGAGCGTCTGGGCCACGCCACCCGCCTGTCGCGGCACCGGCGCTGGCCGCCACGCCACCTGCCGCACTGGCGACGCCGCCGACCACTCCCGAGACCCCACTCGTCGCGCCGCCGACCACGCCCGAGACGCCGCCCGCCTGATGCAGGACGGACCCGCCGGCCGTGCCGGCCGCGCCCGCTGCGCCCGCCGCGCCGGCGGTCACGGTCGTGGGAGCCGGGCCGCCGAGCAACGAGCCCGAGCCGACTTTGGGGACGGACCCAGCGCCGGAGCTCGTGCCGTCGACCGTCGAGGCGCCGACACGACCGCCGGCCCCCGGGCCCGAGGCGATCGCCCCGTTGTTGTTGGCAGGCGCCGCGCCCGCCGGGGCCGCGTGGCCTACCAGCAGGGGAGGGACGGCGAGCACGGCACCGCCCGCGGCCGGAGGTGCGGTCGGGCGGGGTGCGAGCGCGTGCGGTGTGATGAAGGCGGCCGCGACCGCGGCGCCGGTGACGGCGATGCCCGCCACGGCGTTCCGCAGGTCGCCGGCCGCGCCGGAACCGGGTTGCCGCGCGCTCGAACCCCGATGCGCGAAGCGGACGACGCTGCGACGGACGAAGGCGGCCGCCCCGACGAGGAAGCCCGCCAGCGCGCCCTTCGAGTCGCAGACGATCGCGTACTCGCGTTTGAGTGCCTGCCGGGCGCGCCACAGCAGGGTCTCGATCGTGCCGATCTCGACGCCTTCGTGGTCGGCGATCTGCTGGTATGTCCACCCCGAGCCCTCCCGCATGGCGAGCACGTGGCGGTGGCGGGCCGAGAGCCGGCCGAGGGCACGGTTGACGAGCTCGCCGTCGACGCTGGCCAGCACGAGCTCTTCGGAGGTCTGGTCTTCGACGGCGCCCGCCGAATGCTGTGCGGTCAGCTCCATCTCGTCCGTCGGGGTGCTGCGCGACCGCCGGCGCAGCGTGTCCGTGCAGATGTTGCCCGCAATGACGGTGAGCCAGGGGTAGAAGCGCCGCTCGCCGGCGAATCGAGGCAGCGCCTTCCAGGCCCGGGCGAACGCCTCCTGCGCCGCGTCCTCGGCCTCATGGCGGTCGTGCAGGCGTCGGAGACAGAACCGGAGGAGCCGGTCGTAGTAGCGCGCGTAGAGGTTCGCGAAGGCCGCGTCGTCGCCGGCCTGGCACCGTACGACGAGGATCCGGTCTCTCGCGAGATCGACCTCGTCGCAGCGGCTGATCAATTCGTCTTGTCGGACCGCCACGGTCCCGATTCCTCCCCCTCCGTCGACTGCGGGTCTCTCGGGAGCCCGCTCACGTTACGGCTGCTCACCCCGGTTTGGAAGCTCTGCAACCATCAATTTTGCAAGGAATGTGTCCTTTCCCCCAACCCCGATTGGCAAACCCCAGGCACGGGAGAGGAGGGTCCGTCCCCGGGGAAGCGTCCGGCGGGGCGTCGGGGCGGGCACCACGTAGCATGGCTGCGGGCTGCGTGCGGGTCTGTGGTTGCAAGTCGATGCCAGTCGCAGGCGAAACGACCCACGTAAGGCGACTTGTGGTCGCTGAGCATGGTGCGGCTTAGAGGTAAGCCCTGCCCGTCGAGTCCCCGGCTGTCGGGGGCGGGCGGAGACGAGGCGACACGCGTCAGCGTGGTGCCGTTGGGCCCGGTGGAGACGCCGGGCCGCCGGGACCGGCGCGTCACCCTCGCGGCAGGCGAGTGTGGGGTCAAAGACCAGGTCAGCCGCACGCAGCCCGTACGGCCCGGCCGCCGCCGGGGCCGGTAGGATCGGCGCGCCATGAGCGTGTTCACGAAGGTCCTCAAAGCCGGTGAGGGCAAGAAGGTCAGGCGGCTGGCCGAATTGGTGCCGCCCATCGGCGCCCTCGAGCCGGACATGCAGGCGCTGAGCGACGAGGCGCTCGCCCACAAGACGGTCGAGTTCCGCGAGCGCCTGGACCAGGGGGAGACGCTGGACGACCTCCTCATCGAGGCCTACGCCGTCGTCCGCGAGGCGAGCTGGCGGGTGCTCGGGCAGCGCCACTTCGACGTGCAGCTCATGGGCGGGATGGCGCTGCACTTCGGCTGGATCGCCGAGATGAAGACCGGCGAGGGCAAGACCCTCGTCTCCACGCTGCCCGCCTACCTCAACGGGCTCGACGGCCGGGGCGTGCACCTGGTCACGGTGAACGAGTACCTGGCCTCGCGCGACGCCGAGTGGATGGGCCGGGTCCACCGCTGGCTGGGGCTGACCGTCGGCCTGATCTCGTCCACCATCGAGGACCCCGTGCTCAAGCGGGCGGCCTACGGCTCGGACATCACCTACGGCACCAACAACGAGTTCGGCTTCGACTACCTGCGCGACAACATGACCCGCGCCCGCGAGCAGATGGCCCAGCGCGAGCACGTCTTCGCCATCGTCGACGAGGTCGACTCCATCCTGATCGACGAGGCCCGCACGCCCCTCATCATCTCGGGCCCGGCCGACGAGGCCGCCCAGCTGTACTACCAGTTCGCCTCCATCGCCCGGACCCTGACGCGCGACGTCGACTACGAGGTCGACGAGGAGAAGAAGACGGTGATCCCGCTGGAGTCGGGCATCGAGAAGGTGGAGCAGGCGGTCGGAGTCGACAACATCTACGACGCCGTCTCGGTCAACTACGTCCACCAGCTGACCAAGGCCCTGACGGCGAAGGACCTGTACAAGCGGGACAAGGACTATCTCGTCGCCGCCGGCGAGGTGAAGATCGTCGACGAGTTCACCGGCCGCACGCTCGAGGGCCGCCGCTGGTCCGACGGCCTGCACCAGGCGGTCGAGGCGAAGGAGCGCGTGGCCATCAAGGAGGAGAACCACACCTGGGCCACGGTGACCCTGCAGAACTACTTCCGCATGTACGAGAAGCTCGCCGGCATGACCGGGACGGCCGAGACCGAAGCCGGCGAGTTCGCCTCCACCTACGGATTGCCCGTGGTGCCCATCCCGACCAACCGCGACATGGTGCGCGCCGACGAGGCGGACCTGGTCTTCAAGACCGAGGAGGCCAAGTTCAACGCTGTCGTCGACGACATCGTCGAGCGCCACGCGCTCGGCCAGCCCATGCTCATCGGCACCGCCTCGGTCGCCAAGTCGGAGCTGCTCTCGCGGCTGCTCGACAAGCGGGGCGTCGCGCACAACGTCCTCAACGCCAAGCAGCACTTCCGCGAGGCCGAGGTCGTGGCCCAGGCCGGCCGGCGCGGGGCGGTGACCGTCGCCACCAACATGGCCGGCCGCGGCGTCGACATCATCCTCGGCGGCAACCCGGAGCTGCTGGCCCAGCACGAGCTGGCGGCCGAGGGCGTCGAGCTCGACAGCGACGAGGGCCTGGCGCGGCTGGACGTGCACCAGGCCGAGGTCGAGGCGCGCTGCAGGGCCGAGGGCGAGGAGGTGCGCAAGCTCGGCGGCCTCTACGTGCTCGGCAGCGAGCGCCACGAGAGCCGGCGCATCGACAACCAGCTGCGGGGCCGTTCGGGTCGCCAGGGTGACCCGGGGGAGTCGCGCTTCTACCTGTCGCTCGACGACGAGCTCCTCCGGCTCTTCGCCACCGGGGCCATGAGCTGGGTGATGGGCCGCACCCTGCCCGAGGAGGTGCCCATCGAGTCGAAGACGGTGGCCAAGGCGATCGAGCGCGCCCAGAACACGGTCGAGGGCCGCAACGCCGAGATGCGCAAGGACGCCCTCAAGTACGACGAGGTGATGGACCAGCAGCGCAAGGTCATCTACGAGCGGCGCCTGCAGATCATCGACGGGGACGACCTCGAGGAGCACACCGAGGACTTGCTAGCGGGCGCGACCGAGAAGCTGGTGGCCGAGCACTGCCCGACCGAATTCGAGGAGGACTGGGATCTCAAGGCCCTCGTCGACGCGCTGATGCAGTACTACCCGACCAATTTCACCGCGGAGGACCTCTCCCAGGCCGCGACGACCGAGGATCTCGTCGAGTCCATCGTCGAAGAGGCGCTCGACTACTACGAGAAGCACGCCGAGTCGATGCCGGGCGGAGCCGAGACCATGCGCCAGATCGAGCGCGACGTCTACCTGCAGATCATGGACGCGCGGTGGCGGGACCACCTGGCCGAGATGGACAACCTCAAGGACGGCATCCACCTGCGCTGGACCGTCCAGGCCGACCCGCTGAACGCGTGGCAGCAGGAGGGCTACTCCATGTTCGGTCAGCTCATGGAGGTCATCGACAACGACTATCTCCGTTACATCCTCCACGTCGAGGCGGTGGAGTCGCCGGCGGCGGAGCCCGACCTCGACAAGGCGGTCTACGCGGCGGCCGAGGACCCGGTGGCCGAGACCGGTGCGCTCGCCTCTTCCCTGCTCGCCGAGCAGGGCATGAACGTCCCCTCGCAGACCTCGGCGCTGACCGCGCCGCAGGGCAACGGGGCCGGCGGCAACGGTGCCGGCGTCGGTGCGGGTGCCGGTGCCGGTGCGGGTGCGCGGGCAGGCGCCAATGGTGCCGGCGGTCGAGGGCAGAGGAAGGGGCCGAAGCCGCCCGACCCCGACGCGCTCGTGCCGATCGTGAAGGAGCAGCACGAGAAGGTCGGGCGCAACGATCCCTGCTGGTGCGGGAGCGGCAAGAAGTTCAAGTTCTGCCATGGCGCCGCCTGACAGGCCGTCGGCCGACGCACCCCGCGACCTCACGGCAGAGCTCGAGACGCTGGGGGCCCGGCTGGCCGAGGCGGAGCGCTACCTCGGGCGCGAGAAACTCGAGGTCAGACGGGGTGAGCTGGAGGCCGAGGTGGCGCGGCCGGACCTGTGGGACGACCCCGACCACGCCCGTTCGGTCACCAAGGAGCTCGGCCGGGTGGCGGCCGACCTGGACCAACTCGATGCCCTGCGGGCATCCCTCGACGACGCCCGGGCGCTCCTCGAACTGACCGAGGAGTCGGCGGCGGCGGGTGCACCCGACGCCCCGCTCGAGGCCGAGTTGCTCGACACCGTCGACGCGCTCGCCGACGCGCCTCTCCGCGCTGGAGCTGCAGTCGCTCTTCTCGGGCGAGTACGACGAGCTCGATGCCGTGTGCGAGGTCCACGCGGGCGCGGGCGGCACCGACGCGCAGGACTGGACCGAGATACTCCTGCGCATGTACCAGCGCTGGGCCGAGCGCCACGGCTTCACGGTAGAGGTGGACGAGGCGACGGAGGGCCAGGAGGCGGGACTCCTGTCGGCCACCTTCATCGTGCACGGCCGCTTCGCCTACGGGTTGCTCGCGACCGAGCGGGGTGTGCACCGCCTCGTGCGCATGTCGCCCTTCGATTCGCAGCACCGTCGCCAGACGAGCTTCGCCTCCATGGACGTCACGCCGTTCCTGGAGGACGTGTCCGCGGAGGTGGAGATCGACGAGAAGGATCTGCGCATCGACACCTACCGCTCGTCGGGCGCCGGCGGGCAGCACGTCAACAAGACGGACTCGGCCGTGCGCCTGACGCACCTGCCGACGGGGATCGTCGTGTCCTGCCAGAACGAGCGGAGCCAGCACCAGAACAAGGCCAAGGCGCTGCAGATCCTGGGCGCCAAGCTGGCCGAGCGGGCGCGCGCCGAGCGGCGGGCCGAGCTCGACGCCCTGAGCGGCGAACGCGTCGACAACGCGTGGGGGAACCAGATCCGCTCCTACGTCATGGCGCCGTACCAGCTCGTCAAGGATCTCCGCACGAACCAGGAGACCGGCAACGTGGACGCCGTCCTCGACGGGGACCTCGACGCGTTCATGGAGGCCGAGTTGCGCCGGCGGCGCGAGGACGGGGTCTGACCGAACGTTCGTGCTGCCGGGTCGGCGCCGTCGCGCCGTCGCGCCGACCCCCGTGGCCTTCGTCGCGCCGTCCCCCGTGGCCCGCACCGCGGCCCGCACCGTCCCGACGGTCCTGCCGATCCTGCGGCTCCGTGACCTGCGCCGGAGCGAGTGACCCGAGATGGTGATCGGGACTCGGTAGGATTGCGCAGGTGCTTCGCCGCGCGGGCGTGCGGGCCGGAGCAACACCTCTCTTCTTCCATGATTCGTTTCGAGAACGTCACCAAGACATACAAGGGCTCCACGGTCGCACTGCGCGACGTCACCGTCGACATCGACAAGGGCGAGTTCGTCTTCCTCGTCGGCGCGTCGGGTTCGGGCAAGACCACCTTCATCCGGCTCCTGCTGCGCGAGGAGCTGCCCGACACCGGGCAGATCCTCGAGGCGGGCCGCAACATCGTCGAGTTGCCCAAGTGGCGGGTGCCCTACCTGCGGCGCAACATCGGCTGCGTCTTCCAGGACTTCCGCCTGCTGCCGAACAAAAACGTCTTCGAGAACGTGGCCTTCGCGCTCGAGGTCATCGGGCGCCCCCGCCACGTCGTGGCGAACCAGGTGCCCCAGGTGCTCGACCTGGTCGGGCTGGCCAACAAGCGGGACAACCTGCCGAACGAGCTCTCCGGCGGCGAGCAGCAGCGCGTGGCCGTGGCCCGGGCCTTCGTGAACCGCCCTCTCATCCTCCTGGCCGACGAGCCGACCGGGAACCTCGACCCGCAGACGAGCCAGGGCATCATGCAGCTCCTCGACCGCATCAACCGCACGGGGACCACGGTCGTGGTCGCCACCCACGATGAGGTGCTGGTCGACAAGATGCGGCGACGGGTCATCGAGCTCAGCAACGGCGCCATGGTGCGCGACCAGGCGCGTGGCGTGTACGGCTTCGACGGCGCGGCGCAGCAACCCCTCGACGTGGCCGCCGGGGGCGTGGGCTGATGGCGGTCTCCGTCGACTACGTCGTCCGCGAGACGGCGGCCAACCTGTGGCGCAACCGCCTGATGACCGTCGCCGCCATCCTGACCGTCGCGGTGTCGCTCTCGTTGGTCGGCGCGGCGCTGCTGCTGCGCCAGGGCTCGGCCAATGCCACCGGGACCCTCGAGCGGGGCACGGAGGTGACGGTTTGGATGAAGCCGACCGCTTCCTCCCAACAGATCAAGGCGGTCGGAACCCAGCTCGCCCAGCTCAACTACGTAGTGCAGCCGTGCGCCTACTGGAACCAGGCCCGCAACTTCTCCGAGGCCCGCAAGCTGCTGCCCCAAGATGTCTTCCAGGCCACCTCGGTCAGCGAGATGCCGACCTCTTATTGGTGCACCCCTGTTGCGCTGACTGACGCGGGCCAGGTCGTGCGCACCTTCAACGGCACGGCCGGCGTTCTGTCGGTCACCGAGCCCCAACAGACCATCCGGAACGAGGAGACGGTCATCAACGTCTCCAAATGGGTCTGTCTGGCCATTGCCATCGTCCTGATCGTCTCCGCCGCCGTGCTCATCCTCAACACGATCCGCATGGCCATCTTCGCGCGGCGGCGCGAGGTGTCGGTCATGAAGCTCGTGGGCGCGACGAATTGGTTCATCCGCGTCCCCTTCATGTCCGAAGGGCTGTTGCAGGGGTTCGTCGGCTCGCTGCTCGCCGCCTTCGTCGTCTACTTCGTCTACCTCTTCATCAACCACGAGGGGGGCGGGCGCACGACCAGCAACATCTTCACCGCGATGCACATGACAGGGTCCGAGATGATCCTGACCAACGTCGTCGTCGTGATCGTGGGCATGGCGATCGGATCCATCGGCTCGGCCATCGCCATCCGCCGCTTCCTCGACGTCTGACGTCCGTCAGCCGCGGGCGCGGGCGTCGGCGTCGGAGGGCGCGCAGACGTACTGGTGCAGCACGCCACTGCTGATCCGGACCGTGGCGCGCGGTCCCGTCAGCGCCCGGCAGTGGGCGAGGACCCAGAGCATGTCGGGATTGCGCGTGTGCGGCCGGATGCCGACCAGGACACCGACGACGCGGCGCTCGCGCACGTAGGCCAGGAATTGCGGCAACGGGGTGGCCGGGACGCGTCCGGTGAACCCCCCGACGGCCAGGAACTCGCGGCCCGTGACCATGACGACGATGCTGGCCTCGGCGGAGGTCTCCTGCGTGTTGATGCTCTGGTCGGCGGGGTACGGCTTGGCGCCGGCCACCAGAGCGGGCCACCCGGCGACGTCGCGCGCCCAGCCCGCCTGTGACGCGGCCGTCAGCGACGCAGGCTGGTACGCCGAGTCGAACGGGCCCAGGTCGGCCGCGACTGCAGTGCCCGACGCCCATGCAGCACCCGAGAGGAGCGCAACCGCGGACAGCGCGAGGCCCCACTGCAGCTCCCAGCCACGCCGCTCCGGCCGGAGCGAGAGGACGAGGCAGGCCACGGCGCCGAGCGCCACAGCGACGCTCGAGGCGATGATCCACGGCCGGACTCCGACGTCGTCCGGCACGAGCGAAATGGCGTAGACGACGCCGGCGATGACGGTCGCCGTCATGACGATCGCCACCACCGGCGACTGCTCGCGGAGGCGCCAGGCGAGCGCGAACCCCATGCCGCACAGCGCCGCCA
Source organism: uncultured Acidimicrobiaceae bacterium (assembly GCA_963788585.1). GTDB lineage: Bacteria > Actinomycetota > Acidimicrobiia > Acidimicrobiales > RAAP-2 > Bog-473. The sequence goes on along the minus strand of CAWBHA010000004.1, from coordinate 416,341 downwards.
TCGGCGGGGCGAGGCCGGCCAGGTAGTACGGGTGGAACGTCTGGGACCCGGCGAAAGAGGCCGCAGTCAGAAGGAGCCAAAGACCCCACAGCACGATGGCGGCGCGCCAGGGGTCGGTGCGCGGTTCCCGTCGCCGGGCCACGAGGACGGCGACGAGCGCCGCCAGGGAGGGGAGCACCAGCCAGGCGATGTCGTGGCTGTAGACATCGCGGTTCAGCTGCTCGGTGGCCCCGCCGCTGGTCGCAGTGCCCGCGGTTGCGCCCGACGCCGCGGCGGTCGTGGCCGAGGGCGCGCGCCGTGGCGGGTGGCGGAGTACAGCCCGGCTGGTCGAGCGCGTCGCCGGTGGCGCGGTCGAACCCGTTGTAGAGGAAGACCTGGCTGTAGACCGAATTGTTGCAGCTGCCATCGGCGTAGGGCCGGTCGTGAGCCGGTACGAGCGTGACAATGGTCATCCAGCTCAGCGAGACCACCAGCGCCACAAGTGCTGAGACGACGACGTGGCCGAGACGGCGCGAGAGGCGGGGGAGCGGCGCGGCGAAGAGATAGGCCAGGTAGAGGCCGGGCAGCACGAGCCAGGCTTGGATCATCTTGGCCTGGAAGGCCAGACCCACCCAGAGGCCGGCGAGGACGAGAGGCTGCAGGCGCCCAGTCGTGTACGCGGCAGTGGCCGCGTCGGCGGCGAGGACGAGCAACAGGATGAGCAGGGAGTCGGAGATGTTGCCGCGATTGAGGAGGATGGTGACGGGCGTGACGGCCAGGGCGGTCGCGGCCGTGAGGCCGGCACCCGGGCCCGCGACGCGTCTGACGGCGCGGTACAGCACGAGCACCGTGAGGGTCCCCTCCACCACCTGAGGGAGCACGATGGCCCAGATGTGGAAGCCGAAGATGCGCAACGAGATCGCTTGGACCCAGAAGGCGCCGGGCAACTTGTCGACGGTCACCGTCCCCCAGGGATCGAAGGCGCCGAAGAAGAAGTTGTGCCAATTCTGCGCCATGCTCCGGGCGGCTGCGCCGTAGAAGGTCTCGAGCACTGCCCCGTTGACTTCCCACCCGTAGGCGAAGGCGGCCAGTGCGGCGACGATCAGGAGCGACGGACGCGCCCAGCCGGGTTGGTCGGGGGGAGACCGCCAGAATTGCCAGGGGCTCCTCCGGGAGGTCCGACGGAGAGAAAGCTGGTCCTCACCCTCGTCGGCCGCCACGGGCGTCTCGAGTGGTGGACGCCCAGCCGCATCACGCATCGATGCGTCAAGCTAGCCCTGACCCGCCGGCGCACCGTGGCATCGGGCCGCACGATCAGTTCGGCGTACCGCCGGGCGAGGGTCTTTCCGCTCTGAGAAAGAGGCCCTCACCTGAGCGAAACCGCGCGGTCCGGTGGGAGATTCGGACGAAACCCGCAACCGCGAGCGCCTCGGTCATCATCGACACCCAATCGGTTTCTGGCGCCCGCTTCTCGATGGCCCAGCCGTGTGTGAGCGTGACCAACGTGCCGCTCGGTGCCAGGATGCGTGCCAGCTCGCGCAGCGACGCGTGGATCGGCTTCCACAACTGCAGGCTGTTGACCGCGATGACACCGTCGAAGCTGCCGCCAGGCCACGGTATCGACGCCGCGCTCGCTCGTTCGAGCCGGACGCGTCCCGACGCGACGGCGGCGCGGTTGCGCCGGCACGCCTGCTCGACCATCGTCGCCGAGGGATCGACGCCGGCGACTCGTCCCCGCGGGACACGCGGCACGAGCTCCGCGACACCGACACCGGGCCCGAACCCCACCGCGAGGACTCGGCCGTCCTCGGCCGGGCAGAGCTCTACGATCGCCGCGAGCTCCATGTCCCGGTTGAGCCGGGTCATCACGGCCCCCGCCAGCCTGCCCGCCCTGCCCTCGAAGCTCGACTTGCCGCTCGAATCGCCGCCCGAGTCGCCGCTGCCAAGGATGCCCACATGCGCAGCCAAGCACTTGAAGTAAACTTCAAGTCAATGCCTTCTCTCCCTCTCCGTCCTGACCTGCTCGACATCGGTGAAGTCGCCACGCGATCCGGGATGGCTGCGTCCACCCTGCGCTTCTACGAGCGGGAGCGGATTATCGAGAGTGTCGATCGCAAGGGCCTCAGACGTCAGTTCCGCTCCGACGTGCTCACCACGCTGGCGGTCGTGGCCATGTGCCGGCAGGCCGGGTTCTCGCTCGAGGAGATCAAGGAGCTCCTCGCCACGGGCGGACGACCTCGGTGGAAGTCCTTCGCAGCCCGCAAGCGGGATGAGCTGCGGGCCCAGGCCAAACACCTCGACACCATGGCCGATCAGCTCGATCATGCGCTGCGCTGCCCGAGCCGCAATGTCTTCGACTGTGAACACTTCCAGGCCGCACTGGACGAGGCGCTGCCGGCCGAGGCCTCGCCGGCCTTGCGGGTTCGGCAGGCCGGCGGCCGTTCGTGAGCGGCGATCCGCGGCCGGCGCGCAACGGCTCGCGTCCCGACCGCTCGCAGTCGCGCTTCTTCTGTAACGCGGCCCGCACGGGGTCGCTGGTCTGTTTCGTGGTCGCCTTCGTCGCCCTGGTGATCGGCGGCGGCTTTTCCGAGATCAGCCAGAACGGCTCCCCGACATCCCTCGAGACCGCGGTCGTGCGCTGGATCATCGTTGCTGGGGTCGTCGTCGGCGTGGCCCTCTACGTCGTCGGAGGTCGGATGGTGCGGCGGGGGCAGGACTAGGTCCGGCGGCCCGTCCCCGTCTCCCCACGCTCTGCCGATCTGGGCCAGACTGGCGGTGTGGGGAGTGCTGGAGACAAGGCGAGAAAGCCCAAACGACGGCTGGGCAAGGTGCCCAAGTACGAGGAACCGAACACGTTTCCAGCACCGGGCCTGACCGGGAGCAGCAACGCCGTGTTCGGCTCACGTTATGGGCACTCTTCCGACCACCACCAACCGGGCAAGGAGCCCGGCCGGTTCGGATCCTTCGTCCTGCGCTGCCTCGGGATGAAGCCCAAATCGTAAGGAACCTTTTCGTCCGGCAAGGATTCGAGCGAGGTTTCGTGCAAGAGCGGATGACCACGCTGCGGCGCACCCTTCGGTGGAAGGGAGCGACGAAAGCGAGGCATCACATGGCAAACACGACAACGATCACAGGCAACCTCACCCGCGAGCCCGAGATCCGTTACACACGGGAAGGGCAGGCCACGGCCCAGCTCGGCGTGGCAGTGAACCGCCGCTGGCAGGACCGCACGACGCACGAATGGCAGGAGTCGACGTCGTTCTTCGACGTCATCTGCTGGAGGGACTTGGCGGAGAACGTCGCCCTCAGCCTAACGAAGGGGATGCGTGTCGTGGTTACGGGCCGGCTCGAACACCGGACCTGGGAGACCGAGGACGGCGAGCACCGCTCGAAAGTCGAGATCACCGCCGACGAGGTCGGCGCCAGCCTCCGCTACGCCACTGCCGACGTGCACAAGGTCGAGCGGCGGGGGGCGATGGCCCCGGACGGCACCGACGCCGACGCCGACGTGCTCCCGGTGGAGGCGTGAGTGTCACCGTGGCTGATAATCACAACGGGGTGGCCGGGCCTCGCCAGGGACTCCGCCCTGGCGATGGTCCGACTGGCGCTCGAGCCCGCGACAGTGGCGACTGCGGCAGCGGCTGCCACGGTGGTCGTTGTTGCGACATGGCTCCGGACTCGAGCGCGGGAGCGCCGCACATCGACTTCCTGAGAGACGAGGTCGTCGAGGTCTGCGGCGCCCTGGCGCTCGGCGGATCGCTGCTCAGGCGGCTCGGGCTCGTCGCCGAGGCTGCACGACTCGAGGGGCTCTTCGGGGCCGTCGAGGCGAGACTGGCGGAGGCTCAGTCCGACGCCGCGCCCTCCTTGGCCTCCGCGTCAGCCGCGTCCTTCGCCTCCGCGTCGGGCTCATAGGTGAGCGAGAGCGAGTTCACGCAGTAGCGCAACCCGGTGTCGGTGGGCCCGTCGGGGAAGACGTGCCCGAGGTGCCCTCCGCACCGGGCACAGAGAATCTCGGTCCGGGCCATCCCGAAGGTGCGGTCCGTCTTCTCGACGATGGTCCCAGTGGCTCGGGCCCTGTCGAAGCTCGGCCAGCCCGACCCCGAGTCGAATTTCGAGTCGGTGTCGAACAGCGCGGCGCCACAACCGGCACAACGGAAGACGCCTTCGCCGTCGACGTGCAGGAGCTCGCCCGACCATGCGGGCTCGGTCCCGGCGCGGCGCAGCACGGCGTACTGCTGCGGTGTCAACTGCTTCTCCCACTCGTCCTCGGTCTTCGTGACCTCGAAGGTTGTGTCGTCCTGCTTCTGGGACTTTCGCGTGAACATGTCAAACCTTTCTTTCCACGTAGTACAACCGGCGCGACATCAGATGTATTTCGCCTCCGCGCCGATCGCTCCGTAGACCGCCGTGATGATCCCCGCCGACCTGGGGTCGATCAGGACGGCCTCGGCCATCTTGTTCATCACGTAGCCCACCGCCAGTCCGTGCTCGGGGTCCGCGAACCCGTACGACCCTCCGGCGCCCCCGTGGCCGAACGAGCCCCGCGCCCCCCATGTGGCCGCCGGGCTGGCTCGCCAGAAGCCGAGGCCGATCTTTTGCTCAAGGGGCATCCCGACGGAAGCGAAGACCTGGTCCGGCCCGAAGGTGAGGGGAGTGCGGGCTTGCTCGACTTGGTCCCTGGTGAGGAGGGGTGCCGACGGCCCACCTTCCACCGTGCCGATGAGGCCCGCGTACATCCGTGAGAGCGACGTCGCGTCGGTGATGCCGTTGCCGCCCGGCACCTCGGCGGCGTGCCACGCCGGACGATTCATCCAGACGCGATCTCGGAAGGCGCCGCCCATGTTGAGCGCTCGGGCCAGGAGGGTCGAGGAGTATCCCGACGAGCCCTGGGCCGCGCCGGCAATGGGCGCAGCCACGATCGGTGAAACCCGGGGCTCGAGGTCTTCGGGGAGGCCGATGAAGAACTCAAGGCCAAGGGGATCCGCGACCTCGTCGGCGAAGAAGGACCCGAGGGAGCGCCCGCTGATGCGCCGCACCACCTCCCCGACGAGGTAGCCGTAGGTCAGCGCGTGGTAGCCGTGGGCGGTCCCGGGCTCCCAGAACGGAGTTTGTTCCGCCAGCGCGTCGACGACCGGATCCCAGGCCCATACCTCCTCGGGGCTCAGGGTGCGATCGATCGCAGGCAACCCGGCCTGATGCGAGAGGAGATAGCGCACGGGCAGCCGCTGCTTGCCGCCCTGCGCGAATTCGGGCCAATACGTCGCGACCGGCTCCTCGAGGTCGAGCTGGCCTCGCTGTGCGAGCAGGTTGGCGCACAGGGCTGTTGCTCCTTTGGTGGAGGAGAAGACGAGCTGCAGCGTGTCGGTCCCGTAGGGCTCTGTGCCGTCCCGGTCGAAGGAACCACCGACGATGTCGACCACCTTTCGCCCGTCGTGGTGGACGCACAGCGCCGCGCCGACCTCGTGCCCCGCCTCGAAATTGGCCGCGAAAGCATCGCTCACCGGTTCGAAGCCCGGCTCGACGAGGCCGGTCACCCCGGTGGACGTCGATGGCACGGTTCAGGCCGCCAGTGCGTGCGCGGCGCTGCCCATGAGGAAGAGGAAGTTGTCGACGTAGAACCGTCGTCGCACCTCGTCGCTCACGTCACCCAGCGACGCCTCGAAGCGCTCGAGGGGCTTACGTCCCCCCTCGACGTGCGGGTAGTCGGAGGAGAACATCACGAGATCAGCCCCCGCCTGCTCGATAATCCATCCCACGTCCTCAGTCGGGTAGGGCGTGAAACGGACCTGGCGGTGGACGTAGTCACCGGGTCGTAGCGACAATGTCTGCAACCGCTCCTCGTGGCGATGAAAGGCCTCGAAGGCCGACTCCATCTGCCGTAGCCAAGAAGGCACCCAGATGGCGCCCTGTTCGATCACCCCGATATGGAGGTCGGGGAACCGCTCGAGCACCCCGTCGAAGATCAGCGTGGCCAGCGTCTGCGCAGGAGGCGCCGGGATCCCCATGTAATCGACGGAGCGAAAGTTCTCCTCCCCGCCGTGGAAGTCCGGCGGCACCGGCTTCCCGTTGACGAAATAGTGCGGATCGATCAGGGTCCCCGTGCCGCCTACGTGGAAGACGACGGGGATGTCGGCCTCTTGGGCCTGTGCCCACACCCCGAAGAGGTCGGAGTGGCTGGGCGAGAAGCGTGGAGGGCATCCGGAGGCGACGAGCAACGCAGCCGCCCCCTGCGCCAGTGCCTCCCGGGTGGCCGCAGCTGCCCGCTCCGGATCCACCAACGGCACGTACAGCGACGGCAGCAGGCGGGGGTCCACCGAGCAGAACTCAAGCATCCCTCGGTTGTGGGCACGGGCCGCCGCGTAGACGAGGTCGTCGTCACCGGCGTGCTCGAGGTCGTGCAGCCGTCCGTTGTGGAAGGTGTTAAAGACAAGCTGGCTGGAGAAGCCGAGTAGGTCGAGTGCCCGCGGCCGGTCCTCGGCGATGAACGAGCCTGTTGCGGCGAAGTTCTTCCGCGCCATTATTTCGGTCTGCTCGTCGGCGCGGTACTCGGCCGACACGTGCCGCGCCCGCAGCTTCTTGAACGACGCATTGAGGTCCTGCTGCTGTGCGGCTGGATCGCCGGTTTGGCGCAGCTCGTTTCCGCCCGGATAGCGCAATACGGGCAACCGGTCGCGGTAGGCGCGCTCGGCGTGGTCCCGCAGCCAGGTTGGCGTCTCCATGATGTGGGCGTCGGCGTCGTGGACGATCCGGCCCTCGGAATAGGCCATGGACACCACCCTCCCATTACTCGGCACCCGGCGGCACGAGTATTCCAGGCTCTCGGGCCGGCCACGGCCCTGATCTGACGACCCGTCAGATCAGGGCGTTCGGCTTCGCTACGCTCCCGGGGCGATGGATCTGCGAGACCGCCCCGAGGACGTGGCGTTCCGCGAGAAGGTCCGCGCCTTTCTCGACGAGCACCTGGTGGGGGAGTTCGCGGAGCTGGGCGGTCGGGGCGGCTCGGGAGACGAGACGTTTGGTTTCGAGGTCCGGCGCTGCTGGGAGAAGGTGCTCGCTGACGGGGGTTGGACCTGCCTGGGCTGGCCGGTCGAGTACGGCGGCCGGGGTGCGTCCATGACCGAACAGGTCGTGTTCAACGAGGAATACGCCCGCGCCGCAGCGCCGGGCCGGGTCAACGTCATGGGGGAGGGCCTGCTGGGGCCGACCTTGATCCACTACGGGACGCCCGAGCAGAAGGCTCGGTTCCTGCCGCCGATCCGCGAGGGTGACGAGCTGTGGTGTCAGGGTTACTCGGAACCCGATGCCGGCAGCGACCTGGCGAACGTCAAGACCAAGGCGGTGCGGGACGGCGACGAGTGGGTGTTGACGGGCCAGAAGGTCTGGACCTCGCTCGCCCACCAGGCGGACTGGTGCTTCGTCGTCTGCCGTACGGATCCCGAGTCCGCTCGGCATAAAGGCCTGACTTATCTCCTCGTGCCCATGGACCAGCCCGGGATCGAGGTGCGGCCCATCACCCAGCTCACTCGGACGAGCGAATTCAACGAGGTGTTCTTCGACGGCGCCCGTACGCAGGCGGACAATGTCGTGGGCGGTGTCGGCGAGGGTTGGCGGGTCGCTCTGGCGACATTGGCTTTCGAGCGGGGCGTCGCGCTCCTCGGCCACCAGCTCGGCTTTCGCCGCGAGCTGGACCGGATCGTGGCCTTGGCCGAGGAGACGGGCGCTGCCCGCGACGCCGTGGTGCGACAGCAGCTCGCCCAGGCCCACATCGAGCTCACCATCATGCGGTACAACACGCTGCGCAGCCTCTCGGGCGTCGACGGTCCGGTCGCGCCGCCCGAGGCGTCGATCGCCAAGTTGTACTGGGCCAGTTGGCACCGTCGCCTGGGCGAGCTGGCGATGCGGATCATGGGCCCAGCGGCGACCGTGCTCTCCGGTGAACCGACGCCCGAGAACGCCGGCTACGGACTCGGCGATCTGCAGCGCTCCTTCCTCTTCGCGCGGGCCGAGACCATCTACGGCGGGTCGAACCAGGTCCAGCGCAACATCATCGGCGAGCGGGTGCTCGGTCTTCCGGCCGAGCCGAAAGGGGTCGGGTGAGCACAGACCTGGGCGCGTCGTTCGAGCCCCCGCCCCCGCCCCCGCCCCCGGGCGGCCACGGCCTCCTGGACGCGAAGATCGTCGTCGTCACCGCGGCAGCGGGCACGGGCATCGGTTCTGCCACGGCCCGCCGCTGCCTCGAGGAGGGCGCGTCGGTCGTCGTCTCCGACGCCCACGAGCGGCGGCTCGGGGAGACGGCCGAACAGCTCGCGGCAGTGGCCGGGAGCGAGCGCGTGCACGCGATTAGCTGTGATGTGCGTGACGAAGCGCGGGTCGGCTCTCTGTACGAGGGTGTCGTGGCGCGTTTCGGACGGATCGACGTCGCCGTGCACAACGCCGGCCTCGGCGGCACGGTGCCGCTGGTCGAGATGACCGATGAGCAATGGTCGACCGTGCTCGACATTACCTTGACCGGTACTTTCCGCTGCACACGGGCCGCCCTGGCGCGCATGTTGCCGCGGAAGAGCGGCGTCATCGTGAACAATGCCTCGGTGTTGGGTTGGCGCGCCCAGCCCGGCCAGGCGCACTACGCAGCGGCAAAAGCTGGGGTCATGGCCCTGACACGCTGCGCCGCCGCCGAAGCTGCACCGTCAGGCGTGCGGGTCAACGCCGTATCGCCCAGCCTGGCCGAGCACCCGTTTTTGAATCGGGCGATTCCCGACGAGGACCTGGCCATCCTGCGCCGACGGGAGCTGTTCGGCCGCGGAGCCGAGACGTGGGAGGTGGCCAACGTCATCGTGTTCCTGGCAAGCGACTACTCCTCGTACCTGTCCGGCGAGGTCATCTCCGTGAGTAGCCAGCACCCATGAGCGCGAACGCGAGCACAAGCACCGGCATGGGGACAGAGACCGGGATCGGTGGTGCCCCCGCCGACCAGGAAGACCCACGGGCAGACCTGATCTGGGGCACCGTTCCCCGGTTGGTGGAGGATGCCGCGCGGCGCCACGGAGCCACGGAGGCGCTCGTCGAGGGTGACGTGCGGCTGACCTTTGCGCAGCTGGGGGAGGAGGTGGACCGCTACGCCCGGGCCTTCGTGGCGGCGGGGGTCGAGCCCGGTGACCGGGTGGCCATCTGGGCGCCCAACTGCGCCGAGTGGATGCTTGCGGCGCTTGGCCTGTTGCGGGGTGGCGCGGTCCTCGTCCCGTTGAACACACGATTCAAGGGTGGTGAGGCCGCCTACATCGTGCGCAGCGCCGGCGCACAGACCTTGGTCACGGTCCGCGGCTTCCTGGGCACCGACTACCCCGCGTTGCTGAAGGAAGAGGACGTAGGCCCGCTGTGTCGGATCGTCCTCCTGCGAAACGGCGCAGAGTCCGCCGCGGCGAGCACGCCAGCCGTCCCGGTCCCGGTGGTCGGACTGCGGGAGTTCCTGGCGGACGCACAGTCCGTCATGCCCTCGACGACCGCCGCGAGGGCCGCCGATGTCCAGCCCGACGACGTCTCGGACCTCATCTTCACCTCGGGCACCACCGGGTACCCCAAGGGTGCGGCTACGACCCACGCCCAGTCCCTGCGTACGTTCGGGACCTGGTCGTCCATCGTCGGCCTGACGGCAGGGGATCGCTACCTGGTCGTGAACCCCTTCTTCCACACGTTCGGCTACAAGGCCGGCATCCTGGCCTGTCTGATGGCGGGCGCCACCGTGGTGCCCGAGCCCGTCTTCGACGCCGCAACGGTGATGCAGCGCATCGCACGCGAGCGCATCAGCGTGCTGCCCGGGCCCCCGACGCTTTACCAGACGCTGCTGGCCGACCCCGGGCGGGCGGAGCACGACCTGACCTCGCTCCGGCTCGGCGTGACGGGAGCCGCCGTCGTGCCGGTCGAGCTCGTGCAGGCCATGCGGGATGAGCTCGGGTTCGGAACGGTCCTAACGGCGTACGGGCTCACCGAATCCTGCGGCACGGTGACGATGTGCCGCCGAGGCGATCCCGCCGAGGTGATCGCCACGACCTCCGGCCGGGCCATCCCTGGTCTCGAAGTCCGAACCGTCGTGGACGGAGAGGCGGTGCCGACCGGCGCGCCCGGAGAGATCGTCCTACGCGGCTACACCGTCATGTCCGGGTATTGGGGCGATGAGGCGGCCACGGCGGAGGCGATCGACCCCGACGGCTGGCTGCACACCGGCGACATCGGCGTCATGGACGACGCCGGCAACGTGACGATCACCGACCGCGTCAAGGACATGTATGTCGTGGGCGGCTTCAACGCCTATCCGGCGGAGATCGAGGCCATACTGCGCACCCACGAGGCGGTGGCGCAGGTGGCCGTCGTCGGCGTCCCCGACGTCCGTATGGGGGAGGTGGGCTGTGCCTACGTGGTCCCGTCCGCCGGCGCCGGCGCCGCGACCGACCCTGACGAGCTCGGCCGTAGCATCCTCAGTTGGTCCCGAGGCGCCATGGCCAACTACAAAGTCCCACGCGGCGTGGTGTTCGTCGACGCTTTGCCGGTGAACGCCAGCGGGAAGGTGCTCAAGCGCGAGCTGCGCGAGCGAAACGCCAGGGGCACCGACCACGTCGTGACAAGCGAGAGGAGCTAGCAAATGCGAGGCATCGTGTACACCGGCGAGGGGGTGGAGGTCACCGACGCCCTCGAGGTACGCGGTCCGGGGCCGAACGAGGTCCAGGTGCGTATCGAGGCGGCCGGCGTGTGCCACTCCGACCTGTCCGTGATCGACGGGACGATCCCGTTCCCCGCGCCCGCCGTGCTGGGCCACGAGGGAGCAGGCGTCGTGGAGGCGGTGGGCGACGCCGTCCGCTCGGTGCAGCCCGGTGACCACGTGGTGATCGCGACCCTGGCCTCTTGCGGGGCCTGCCGCGCCTGCAGTACGGGCCACCCGACCTGGTGCAGGAGCTCGCTCGGCAACATCTCGACGCCGTTCACCTTCAAAGGTGAGCCCGCCTCCAACTTCGCCGCCGCCTCGGTCTTCTCGGAGATGACGGTCGTGAGCGAGGTGCAGGCGGTGAAGATCCCCAAGGAGGTTCCGCTTTCCTCGGCCTGTCTCATCGGTTGCGGCGTCCTGACCGGAGTCGGGGCGGTTCTGAACCGCGCCAAAGTCCGCCCGGGCGACACGGCAGCCGTCTTCGGTGTGGGTGGTGTCGGCCTCAACGTGATCCAGGGACTGCGCATCGCGGGGGCGACCCGTATCGTCGCCGTCGACACCGTCGCAGCCAAGGAGGAGTTGGGTCGCCAGTTCGGCGCGACGCACTTCGTCGACGCCAGCGCGACGGATGCCGCGGCCGCCATCCGGAAGCTCCTTCCGGCCGACAAGGAGTCGGCGGCCGGTGCCCTCTTCGCCCTCGGCGGCGTCACCTGGGCTTTCGATTGTGTCGGACACCCTGCCGTGCTCAGGAGCGCGCTCGACTGCCTCGACTGGGCCGGCAACGCGGTAGCCATCGGGATCCCGCCCCGGGGGACCGAGGTCTCGGTCGACATCAACGCACTGGCCTATGTGGACCGGGGCCTGCTCGGATGCCGCTACGGGTCGGCCCGGCCGCATCACGACATCCCGCTCATGGTCGACCTCTATCAAGCGGGACTGCTCATGCTGGACGAGCTGGTGTCGCTCACGCTGTCCGCTCGACCGTTTCGGAGAGGTCGTCGACGAGATGCACGCCGGGCGCGTCGCGCGCGGCGTCCTCACCTTCGACTAGAAAGCACGCCATGCAAACGGTGTCCGAAGCGGGAGCGCGGCCGTGAAGGGTGTGATCCTGGCTGGCGGGACTGGATCTCGCCTCTACCCCCTGACCCGCATCACCAACAAGCACCTGTTGCCGATCTACGACCGGCCGATGATCGCTTGGTCCATCGAGGCGGTCGTCTCGAGCGGCATCGACGAGATCATGTTGGTCACCGGCGGCACGCACGCCGGCGAGTTCTTGCGGCTTCTCGGGAACGGCCACGAGTACGGCATCAATCAGCTGTCGTACGCCTACCAGGAGAAGGCTGGCGGGATCGCGGAGGCCCTCGGTCTCGCCGCCCATTTCGCAGACGGCGGCCCCGTGCTGGTGATGCTGGCCGACAACATCGTCGAGCGCTCCATCAGGCCCATGGTCGACGCCTTCTGCGCGGACCCGAGCGGGGCACGCATCCTTCTCTCGCGGGTGCCCGAGCCTGAGCACCTGCGACACCTCGGTGTCCCCGTGTTCGGCGAGAACGGCAAGGTCGTCCACATCGAGGAGAAACCGGAGACGCCGGCGTCCGAGTACTGCGTGACCGGCATCTACTGCTACGAGGCGGGTGTCTTCGACATCATCGGCGACCTCGTCCCGTCCGGCCGCGGTGAACTCGAGATCACCGACGTCAACAACCATTACGTCGGCAAGGGCGAGATGGCCCACGACGTCCAGGAAGGCTTTTGGGGCGACGCCGGGGAGTCGATCGAGGCGTATTACGCGGTCAACGACTTCGTGCGACAGAACGGCGCCAATCTGGCCTGACCCACAAACGTCCTGGCCGTCACCGCGTGCGCAGCCGGTCAGTGCGGCGGTTCGGTCACCATCTCGAGCGTCACCCGCCGCACGCTGTCGGCGATGCCGGCCCCGTCGAGGCCCAGGTTGGCCAGGATGTCGTCGGCCCTGCCCTGCGCCAGGTACTCCCGGGGAACCCCGAGGTTCAGGGTCGCCGGACCGCGCAGGCGGCCGGACTGCACCTGTGTCCCCATCGCGTCGACGAGGAACGCGCCGGCGCCCCCGAAGCGCACTCCGTCCTCCGCCGTCACCACGAGTTGGTGTTGCGCTGCATCCCCCAGCATCGCCGGGTCGGGCGGCGACACCACACGCACGTCCCACACCGTCGCGTCGACACCTTCAAGCGCAAGCTCCTCGGCCGCTGCCAGGCATGCGGCCACCATCTTCCCGACCCCGAGCAGGCAGACGGACCCGTCGCCGTCGCGCAGGCGGCGGGCCGTCAGCCCGGCACCGACTTCGTCGGGCGCCACGTGACGCGGTGCTGTCTTGGGCACCCGGATCGTCGAAGGCCCCTGGAGGGCCAGAGCCGCCCGGAGCATCGGCTCGACGTCCTCGGCCGAGGACGGTGCGAAGACCGTCATTCCAGGGACCGAGAGCGCCAGCGCCATGTCCAGGACCCCATGGTGACTGGGTCCGTCGTCCCCGGTGATGCCAGCCCGGTCGAGCACGAAGACGACCGGGCAGCCGTGCAGCCCGACGTCGAGGTTCGTCTGGTCATAGGCGCGGGACAAGAAGGTCGAGTAGACCGCGACGACCGGCCGCAGCCCGGCCATGGCCATGCCCGCCGCCGCCGTCACCTCGTGCTGCTCGGCGATGCCGACATCGAAGAAGCGGTCCGGGTAGCGGGCCTGGAAGGCCAGCAGCCCCGTGGGCCCCGGCATGGCCGCCGTCAGCGCCACCACCCGCGGGTCCTCCTCCGCGATTGCCAGCAGCGCACGGGAGAAGGCCTCCGTATACGTCGCGGCCCGTTGGGGCAGGTCGTCGGACGCGGCCGCCGATCCCGCCGACGCCACGCCACCGCTGTCGGACCCGGCTGACCCTCCGACGGCCAGCCCGGCCGAGCTGCCGATCGCATTCGCGTTGTCGCCGACGGACGCCTTGGACGCCTTCACGTCGTGCAAGCGCTGGATGTCGTCCTCCTCGGCCGGCGCGTACCCCCGCCCCTTCTGCGTGAGGACGTGCACCACGATGGGGCCGTCCCACTCGGCGGCGTGCGTGAAGGCCTGCTCCATGTGCTCGATGTCGTGACCGTCGATCGGCCCGGCGTAGCGCACCCCCAAGGCCTCGAAGAACGTGTGCGGAGCCACCATCTCCCGCAGCGCCTGCGTCAACGAGTGCACGCTTGAGTAGGCCAGCTCGCCGAAGGCCGGCAGCTCTCGCAGCCGCAGGCGCAGGCGTTCCCGGGCGGCCGTATAGGTCGGGTTCAGCCGCAAGGTGGTCAGCGACTGCGACAACTGGGAGACGGTGGGCGCGTAGGACCGGCCGTTGTCGTTGAGGACGATCACCACCCGGCGCCGCGAGTGCCCGAGATTGTTCAGTGCCTCGTAGGCCATGCCGCCCGTCAGCGCCCCGTCGCCGACGACCGCCACCACCCGGCGGTCGGCCCCGACCTCACGCAGTGCGAAACCCGAGGCGATGCCGTGCGCGTAGGACAGGGCCGTCGACGCGTGGCTGTTCTCGATCCAGTCGTGCTCCGATTCCGACCGGTTGGGATACCCGCTCATCCCGCCGGCCTGCTTCAGCGTCTTGAAGCCGTAGCGCCGGCCCGTCAGCAGCTTGTGCACGTAGGCCTGGTGCCCCGTGTCCCAGAGGATGACGTCGCGCGGCGAGTCGAAGACCCGGTGCAGCGCCAGCGTCAGCTCCACTGCACCCAGGTTCGAGCCCAGGTGCCCGCCGGTCGTGGTCACCGTGTCGACGATGAAGCCCCGGATCTCCGAGCACAGCTCGTCGAGTTCCTCGTAGTTCAGGCCCTTGACGTCGGCGGGCGTCTCGATGCTCTGCAGGATCATGGCGGTCGCACCACGCTACTCCGTCACCCCTCTGCGGGGCCGGCCGCTTGTCGGCCGGCTGAGGAGGGTGCACCCAGCCACCCCGAATGCCGCCAACGCGAGGATCTGGAGGCCCCGGGCCGGTCCGAGGCTCTGCGAGACCCAACCGACGATGGGCGCCGCAGCCACCCAACCGACGTAGCCGGCCGCGGTGAAAGCCCCAACCGCGCTCACCACCTGGCTCGCCTGCCGGCTCACCGTGTTCATGACGAGCGGCCAGAACAGCGACGCGCCTCCCGCCCCGAGCGCCAGCCCGACCGCGGCGAGGCCCGACAGCGACGTCAGTGACTCGAGCAGGATGCCGGCGCCGGCCACGCACCCGCCGATGACCAGCGCCCGCCGGCTGCCCAGCCGCCCGAGTACCGGCCCGCCGGCCCCCCGGGTGGTCGCCGCCACGGCCTGCCCGACCACGTAGGCGCCGGCCCCGAGCAGCACGCCCGTCGCGAGGTGGTTCCGCAGGTACAGGACGCCCCAGGTGTCGACGCCCCCCTCGGTGATCTCGGCCAGCGCGAACACGGCCAGCAACACGAGCAGCCCGTCGCGGCGCAGCCGTCGCAAGGGGTGTGACGACCCGGTCGAGGCCGCCGCCATCGGGGCGCCGGAATCGGTGGCGGCGGCCCACACCCCGACCGCCAGGGCCACGACGGCGATGGCCGGCCACATCCAGCGCCAGGACACGCCGGCGTGGATGACCACCGCGGCCGCTGCGGCACCGGTCAGGGCGCCCGCGTTGAAGAGGGCGTGCAGCCGCACCAGCACCGAGGGGTGGTCGACGAGACGGTGCGAGGCCTCGGCGTTCATGGCGGTGTCGATGGCGCCGCCGGCCACCTCGGTCAGGACCAGCGCCGCGGCGAAGGCCCACTTCTCGTGCATGAGCGCCAGGACGCACAGCAGGACGGCCCAGGCGAGGAGCGCGATCCACAGCAGGCGCCGCGCCCCCACCCGGTCGCAGAAGTGAGCCATGACCGCGCTCGATGCGCCCGCCACGGCGATGGCCACCGCGAGCAGCAGTCCTAGCTGCGCGTCGTCGAGCCCGAAGGCGTGCTGGATGTTGAAGAGCATCACCGCCCAGCTGCCCCAGAAGAACCCGAAGGTCGCGAAGGCGGCGACCACGGGACCCGCCCCGGCCAGGAGCCGACGCCCGGTGACAGCGGGAGCCGGGGTCGTGCTCAGGGCCCGTCCGTCGCGCCCGCCTTGGCCAGGAACGCTGCCCGGTCGACGACGACCCGGGTCACCCGGCCGGCGCCGACCAGGCCACCGCCGTCGCCCTCGAGGCGCGCCGCCGACACGGTGAAGGTGAGGCGCCGGCCCTCCACCTTCACGAGCGTTGCCTCGGCGAGCACGATCGATCCGATGGCGACGGGCGCCAGGTGGTCGAACTGGACCCGGGTCGCCACGCTCGACTGCGCGGCGCTGAGGTGCCCGTCCGTCGCCCGGCAGGTGGCTTCCTCGCAGAGGGCGATGAGGCGCGGCGTCGCCAACACGGGAACATCGCCCGTGCGGAAGTGCTCCGCCGTGTCCCCGTCGACGACGGTGAGCTCGAGCTGTGCGCTGAGCCCCGCGTGTGGCCCGTGCCCCGCCGCGGTGTCCAGGGAGGCTTGATCTTCGGGCACGACGATTACGATACCGCCGTGCCCGACACCGCTCTCATCGAACCTGACGTGCTCGAACGCGTCCTCTCCACCGCGCTGGCGGGCGGCGGGGACATGGCGGAGGTGTTCGCCGAGGACGCCGCAACGGCGAGCGCCATGCTCGACGACCGCAAGGTCGAGGAACTGTCGTCCGGCCGCTCCCGGGGCGCCGGGATCAGGGTCGTGGACGGCGAGACGACCGGTTTCGCCCACACGGCCGACCTGAGCGAGCCGGGGCTTCTGGCGGCGGCCCGCGCCGCCGCCGCGGTGGCCCGCCGGGGCGGCGAGGGCGTGCGCACGGTGGCGCTCGACCCCCTGTCGGACCACGGCGCGGGCGAGCGAACGCCACCCGATTCCGTCGGCAAGGCGCGCAAGCTCGAGCTCCTCACCCGCGCGGACGAGGCTGCCCGCGCCGCCGGCGACGCCATCACCCAGGTGCAGGTGGGCTGCGGCGACAGCCGGCGCCACCTCCTCGTCGCGAATTCCGAGGGCCTCTTCGCGCAGGACGACCAGATCCGCACCCGCTTCAACGTCGTCTGCGTGGCCAACGGCGATACCGGCATGCAGACGGGCTACGAGTCGCTCGCCCGGACCGAGGGCTTCGAGATCTTCGAGCGCAACAGCGTCGAGGACATCGCCCGACGCGCGGCGGTCCGTGCCCTGACCAAGCTCTCCGCCCGCCCCGCTCCCTCGGGCGAGGTGCCGATCGTGCTCGCGGGCGGCAGCGGCGGCATCCTGTTCCACGAGGCCTGCGGCCACGGCCTCGAAGCGGACCACATCGTTAAGGACGCCTCGGTCTACACCGGACGGGTGGGCGAGCTCGTCGCCAGCCCGCTGGTCACCCTCGTCGACGACGGCACCGTCTCGGGGGAGTGGGGCAACTTCGCCGTGGACGACGAGGGGCACGCGCCGGCGCGCAACGTCTTGATCGAGGACGGCGTCCTGACCGACTACATGTGGGACTGGCTGCGGGCACGCAAGGAGGGACGCAAGTCGTCGGGCAACGGGCGCCGCCAGAGCTACCAACATCTGCCGATGGTCCGGATGACCAACACGTACTTGCTCGCCGGCAGCGAGGACCCCGACGAGATCGTCGCCCAGACCCCGACCGGCGTCTACATCAAGAAGCTGGGCGGCGGCCAGGTCAACACCGCCACGGGCGACTTCGTGTTCGGGACGACCGAGGCGTACCTGATCGAGAACGGCCGCATCACCGAGCCGCTCCGCGACGCCAACCTCATCGGGAACGGGCCCGAGATCCTGCGTCGCATCGACGCGGTGGCCACCGACTTCGACATGACGCCCGGCACGTGCGGCAAGGACGGCCAGAGCGTCCCGGTCGGCTGCGGCCAGGCAACGCTGCGGATCACTGGGGTCACGCTCGGCGGCACGGCGTGAACGACGACCTGCGCGCCCTCGCCGGCTCCGTGGTCGCCCAGGCCCGCGCGGGCGAGGGCCTCGAGGTCTATGTCACCCGCGGCACCGACACCGAGGTACGGGCCTACGAGGGCGAGGTCGAGTCGCTCACGTCGGCCGACTCCTCGGGCGTTGGCATCCGCGTTCTCGTCGGCGCCGGCGCCGGCGCCGGCAGCAGCAGCGATGCTGGGAGCCAGGTCGGCTTCGCCTGGGCCGGATCCCTCGATCCCGCCGTGATCGCCACCACGCTCGCCGACGCCCGCGACAACGCGCGCTTCGCCACCGCCGACCCCGACGTCGTGCTGGCCGAGCCCGACGGCGTGGCGGCGGTCGAGCTCGATCTCTGGGACGACGGCGTCGCCGCCACCCCCATGGAGAAGAAAGTGGCGCTCGCGCTCGATCTCGAGCGGGCGACGCGTGCCGCCGACCCCCGGGTGCGCCAGGTCTCCTCGGCCGACTACTCGGACAGCCGGGTGGAGGTCGCGCTCGCCTCGACCACCGGCATCTCGTCGTACCGGAGGCGCACGAATGCCTTTTTGTCAGTGGACGCCATCACGGGGGAAGGCGCCGACACCCAGACGGGCAGCGGTTTCACCGTCGGCCGCGGCCCTGGCGAGCTCGTGCCCGACGAGGCGATGGACGACGCGGTGCTGCGGGCCACGCGCATGCTCGGCGCGCAGAAGGCGCGCTCGGCCCATTGCACAGTGGTCTTCGACCCTCGGGTCGCCTCGACCCTCCTCGGCGTGGTGGCCTCGGCGCTCTCGGGCGAGGCGGTGGTCAAGGGACGGTCTCTCTTCGCCGGGCGCATCGGCGAGACCGTCGCCGCGCCCAGCATCACGCTGGTCGACGACCCGACCGACAGCCGCGCCTACGGCGCGGCCTCACACGACGGCGAGGGCCTGGCCTGTCGGCGGAACGTGCTGATCGCCGACGGGGTGTTGCGGATGTTCGTCTTCGACACCGTCTCGGCGCGCCGCGCCGGGACGGTGTCGACCGGGTCGGCGGTGCGGGGTGGGTTTGCCGGGACACCCTCGGCGGGCTGTCGTGCCCTCGTGCTCACCCCCGGCACGAAGGGCCACGACGAGATCCTCGCGACGGTGGGCGACGGGCTCTTCGTGCAGTCGATCACGGGGGTGCACTCGGGCGTGAACCCGGTGAGCGGGGACTTCTCGGTCGGGGCCGAGGGGCTGTTGATCGAGGGCGGCGTGCTGGCCCAGCCGGTGCGTGAGGTCACCGTGGCCTCCACCCTCCAGCGGATGCTGCAATCGGTGGTCGAGATCGGCGCCGACCTGCGCTGGCTGCCTGGCGTGGCGGCGGGGCAGACGCTGGCCATCGCCGACATGGCGCTCGGCGGCGACTGATCAGCTGGACGTTGACGCAGCGGGCTTGGCGTCCGGAGACTTCTCTTTCTTGGACGAGTCGCTGCCCGTTCCACTCCCGCTCGCGCTCTCGCCGCTCGGCGTGCTGCCCCCGTTGCTCGCCGGGTCGCCGCCTTTCGTCTTCTCGCCGTCTGTAGGTGACTTCCCGTTCGAGCCGCTGCCGGCGGCGGCGGCCCGAGAATCGGTCTTGTAGAAGCCGCTGCCCTTCAGGACGATGCCCACGGCGCCGTAGACCTTGCGTAGAGGTGCCCCGCACTCGGGGCATTCGCTCAGGGGCTCGTCCGTGAACTTCTGGACGGCCTCGAGCCGGTGCCCACACTCCGTGCACGCGTATTCATAGGTCGGCACTCGGCTCCTCCGTCACCTCTCGTTGGCACTCACCGCCTGAGACTGCCAAGTCTACCCGGCGTCGGCCCAGGTCGTAGACTGTGGCCTCGTGTCCGACCGCATGCTGGCCAATCTCGACCCGCTGGGCGGCGCCCGCATGGTCGACGTCACGCCTCGGGAGCCCACGCACCGCAGGGCATTGGCCCGTTGCCGTGTCTCGATGCTGCCGGAGACCACCACCAAGGTGGCCAACAACGCCATTACCAAGGGCGATGTCATGGCGGCGGCCCGCATCGCGGGGATCCAGGCGGCGAAGAGGACGGCCGAGCTGATCCCCATGTGCCATCCGGTCCTGGTCGGCTCCATCGGCGTGAACTTCTCGATCGGGGACGACTACGTCGAGGTGGAGGCCAACGTCGAGACAGTCGACCGCACCGGGGTCGAGATGGAGGCCATGACCGCCTGTGCGGTGGCCGCCCTCACCGTCTACGACATGTGCAAGTCGTCCGACCGCACGATGACGATCGAGCACCTGGCGCTGTGGGAGAAGTCGGGTGGCCGGTCAGGACCCTGGCGGCGCGCCGAGGTCAACCACCTCTAGCTCCCTTCCGGCCGTCCCCCCTTGGGGCGTGCCGCGACCCATAGCGGCGAAGGCCGCGACGTCATGATCCGCCCGCTCGGGCCCACGAAGGTCAGCTCTTCATTGGCGTTGCCCGACATGGACCATTCGCGGGCATGCACCCGGTGATGGTGATGGTCACAGAGCATCGCCAGATTGGGCAGGTCCGTCCGTCCGTCGGGCTTCCACGGCGCGATGTGGTGCGGATGGGCGAAGGTGGCGTTGCTGCACCCGGGGAAGCGGCAGTGGCGGTCCCGGCGTGCGAGCTCCCGGCGTTGGGCGTCGGTGGGGTAGCGGCGTTGGCGCCCCTCGTACATCGTGTGCCCCACGTCGTCGTCCACCGCCACGACCACCGTCGCGTCGCAGGCGATGCGCCGGACGGTCTCGGCACTGATCAGCTCCCCACGCTCGAGCTCCCCGGCCAGCCCGGTTCCCCGGTCGATGAGGGTCTCGAGGGGGACGTGGGCGACGACGACCGAGGTGGCGCGACCGCCGGACCCGCAGACAAACGAGACGAAGGCGTCGCAGAGGCGCTGGTCCCACCTGGTCTCGCCGTCGTTCGGCAGGGTGCGGGCCCGGGCCTCGAGGCAGCCCCGCACCTGGGCGTAGGTCTCGGGAGGCAGCTGCGCGGTGACGGTCCGAAACGTGTCGTTGTAGCGCACCGAGCGGGCGTCGTAGTCGCTCTGTGCCCTGGTCTCAGAGGTGCCACGTACCGTCCGGGCCACCTCGGCCAGCTGGCGCACCGTGCACTCCCGCGCCTGCTCAGCGAGCGCGCCGTCGGTCTCGGGTCTGGCCGCGTCGACCACGGTGCGCACCTTGTCGAAGCTGAGCGTGCCCTCGGAGAGCCCCGTCGCGAGATGGGGCAGGTCGAAGAGGCGTTCGCCGACGTGGGCCCAGGCGCGGGCCGTCGCGACGGAGACACCGCACCGTTCGACCAGCCAGGCCTCGAGCGAGGTGGCACCCTCGGTGCGCCATCCCTCGCGGCGATCGAGCTCGGCGGCGAGAAGAACGACGCGTCCTGCCAGGGCAGCCAATTGGCGGGACGCCTCGGCGGCCAGCTCCATCAGCTCCTTGTCGGAGAGAGCGGCGACCTCGCCGGTGTTGAGGGTTGCCTCGGTCATCGCAGATGAACGGTCGCGGCGCCGTGCCTCGTGGGCACGGTCTACATTCGGCGTCGGTGACCACGACCAACGCCCCGCCCGACGTCGGCAAGGGGATCGTCGGTGCCGTCACCTCGGTGGTCGAGCCGATCGGCGGGCGCAACGCCGTCATCTGCCGTTCCCTGGGATCCATGCGACGGGGCGCCATCACACACGCCGACGGCGTGCGTCTGGCCGAGGCGGCTGACCAGGCCCGGAACCTCGGGATGCCCTTCGTGTTCTTCGTCGCATCGAGCGGCGCCGACGTCCACGACGGGGTGGCGGCACTGCATGGATGGGGCCTGGCCGCAGCCGCCCTGGCGCGTTGCAGCGGGCAGGTGCCCGTGATCGCCGCGGCCACGGGACCGGTGGTGTCGGGACCCGCGCTCCTCTTGGGCCTGGCCGATCTCGTCGTGATGAGCTCGGAAGCGGTGGCGTTCGTATCGGGTCCCCAAATGGTCTCGGAGTTCACCGGCATGCAGGTCGGGCTGTCGGAGCTGGGCGGATCGGTCACCCATGCCACCGCCAGCGGCCTGTGCGCTATGGAGTCCGAGGACGTCGACGGTGCGGTGGCCGAGCTGCTCGATTACCTGCCGTCGAGCACCGATGAGCTCCCACCCGTCGCCGTGGTCGAGGACTCGGTGCTGCGACCGACGCCCGAGCTCCGGTCGGTGATCCCCGAGCGGAAGGCGGCGACGTACGACTGCCGCGACGTGATCCGGACGCTCTGCGACGACGGCGAGTTCCGTGAGCTGTGGCCGCGCTGGGCGGGGCAGGTCGTGACGGCTTTCGGGCGCTTGGGCGGCATGACGGTCGGCTTCGTGGCGAACCAGCCCCGGATCCTCGCTGGCACGCTGGACATCGCGGCGTCGCAGAAGGGCGCCAGGTTCGTCCGGCTCTGCGACGCTTTCAACCTGCCCATCGTCAGCCTGGTCGACACCCCTGGGTTTCTCCCGGGCAAGGACCTGGAGTGGCGGGGGATGATCCGCCACGGGGCGGAGCTCGCCTTCGCCTATGCGCAGGCGACGGTGCCGAGGTTGTGCCTGATCCTGCGCAAGGCCTTCGGGGGGGCCTACATCGTCATGGACTCGAGGGGGATCGGCAACGACATCTGCCTGGCCTGGCCGGGCGCCGAGGTGGCGGTCATGGGGGCGTCGGGGGCGGTGCAGATCCTCCACCGTGATCTCGAGCCCGGGGTCCGGGGCGATCGGGAGGCTGCATATGAAGAGGCCTACCTCAACCCGTGGCCGGCCTCGGCACGGGGGCTCATCGACGAGGTAGTCGATCCGGCGGAGACCCGAATCGTCCTCTGTGGGGCCTTGCGACAGCTCTCCACGAAGCGGGAGCTTGTCGTGGGCCGGAAGCACGACGCCGGCCCGCAATGAGGGTTCACCTGGGAAAATACAAACTGTCATCTATTTGTAACGGTCCTGAGTCCGATTCGACGCCGAACCTGGTAAATCTTCGGGCATGATCAGCGATGTGGTCCCCCCCTCCGACGACGCGCTCTTCGTTTTGGAGTCCTGCCACAGCACGTGGATCTTCGACACCGACCGGATGCGGTTCCGGCGCGTCCTGAAGGGCCTTGCGCTGGACGCGCACGCTGCGACCACAGCCTGGCGGGCCTACTACGGGCTTGAGATCGACCCGATCTCCGAGTCCTTCGTCGTCTTGTTGAACCCCGAGGGGACGCGACTGCTCCGCTCGTGGCGACACGTCGAGCATTGCCCGCAATGTGGCGGGAACCAGACTGCCGAGCTCTCCTTAGACGAGCTCCGCAGCGCTTCGCTGGCCTGATCAGGTTCCTTCGTTCGGTTCGATTTCCCCACGGTACGGGCGCGCCCGACGGCTATCTCCAGTGGCGTCGGACGAAGTCGGCATAGGCGGGCGCGAGGTGGTCGGGGAGGAGGGGCGGCCAGCGGCGGGTCACGGTCAGCAGGCCCGCGTCGACCGACGGCACCGGGCGAAAGGCGGCTGCCGGGATGCGCCGGCCGACCTCGAAGGACCACCACGGCGTCCAGGCGGTCGACAGCATTGTCGTCGGAGGGATGGCCGCACGTTTGCGGGCGACCTCCCACTGGACGACCAGGTCAGCACGCTGTAGCCCGCTGCCAGCGTCTTCAAGGAGATGGCGCAGTATGGCCGTCGTCGTGCCGAAGGGGACCGAGCCGACGGCGCGGAAAGGCCGGCGCGGCATTCGGTACGCCAGCGCGTCGCAACAGACGACGTCGACGTTGTCGACGCGACGATGTCGGAGCTCGTCGCGGAGACGGGCCGCCCAGTCGGGGTCCTTCTCCAACGCGACGACACGCGCGGCGTAACGGGCAAGCGCAAAGGTCCATGCGCCGCGTCCGGCACCGATCTCGATGACGAGGTCGCTGGGTCCGACGGCCGCCCGCGCGGCCAACGCCTCAGCGAGGTCGGGTCGAAGAAAGTTCTGACCGAGACGGCGCCGTCGTCCGTCCCGCGGCGTCCGCTTGGCCGCGGACACGGAGGCTCATCGTCATGCCCATACGTCTTTATTGTGCCACGTCAGGAGCGGCCGCTCGCCGGTGGACCGGTGGCCGGTGGACCGGGCCAGCCGTGGCGTCGCTGCCGGCGCTCGGCCCGCTCGATCTCGCGCTCCACATCCGTCCACAACAGCGGCTCGTCCTCGCCGGCGGTCTCGGCCGTCTGGGCGCGCGTCATGATCACGAACGCGACGCTCCAGAGGACGGCGATCGTGCTCAGCTTGGCCAGGAAGCCGGCCAACTGCTGGTCGAGGAGCGGCGAAAGGCCGGCCACCGTGCCGTGGTGGCTGAACGTGGGGTACAGCGCGTGGCGGGCGAAGATCCAGACGATTGAAAGGAAACTCGGGACGATCGACTGGACGATCAGGTAGCCGCCCCGGCCGAGAGCCGACAGGCGCGCGGCCCCGGGGAGCTCGGTGAGGACGGGCGCCCACAGGACGAAGCCAGAGGCGAGCACGACGACCTCGATCGCGACCCTGGCCGCATCCGAGCGGGCGGAGAGGCTCACGACGCCCGTCGTGAGCGTTGCCACGGCGACAACCGTCACGATGGCCACCGCCGGGAGCGGCCGGACCACCACCCGCAGAACGGCGTCGACCCCGGACGGCCTCGTCAGCCGGGCGATCAGCGGCCGGGGGGTCCCGAGGACCAGCAGCGGCGGCACCGCGAGAGTGAGCAGCAGGCGCTGGACGACCAGCGCCACGAGCAACCAGTGGGCGGCCAGGTCGCCGAGCGGCCAGGTGACGGCAGCGACGAGAACGACGACCCCGATGACGAAGAAGATTCGTTGGCGGGTCGTCGCTCCCCACCCGTCGCGACGGGTGGCCCAGAAGTAGAGGACGAGGAGGAGGGGGAACGCGAGCAGCCAGAAAACATGCAGGTGCCAGTCGAAGGGGTGTGCGGCGGCGATCACGGCGCGGTGGCCGCCGTAGGCTCTGGGCGATGGAGGCGCCCCCCAAGCTCGACCGGCTCGAACGCGTCACCGACCTCGTGCTCGTGTTGCTGGACACGGAGCAGCCGCTGACCCTCGACGCCATCGCGCACCAGGTCCCGGGCTATCCGAGCGAACACTCGGCGCGGCGCCAGGCTTTCGAGCGAGACAAGCGGCTGCTTCGTGACGAGGGGATCCCGGTCCTGACGCAGCGGCTGCCCGGCCACGAGCAGTACGGCTACCTGATTGATCGCGAGTCGTTCTACCTGCCCGACCTGGATCTCGAACCCGACGAACAGGTCGCGCTCCATCTCGCCGTCGCCGGCGTCCACCTGGGCGATCCTAGCGGCCGGGATGCGCTGTTGAAGTTGGGCGCGGCGGGGCTCGGCGACGTCCGGCCCATCGCGTCGCTGGTGCCGTCGGCGGCGCTCGTCGAGCTGTTCGAGGCCGTGCGGACACACGCGACCGCGACATTTTCCTACCGCGCTGGCGCAGCCCGGGTCGTCGCCCCGGTCGGCCTCTGGTTCCGCTTCGGCCACTGGTACCTGGTGGCGTGGGACGTCGAACGGGCGGGCGTGCGGACGTTCCGGGTCGACCGGATCGAGGGTGCGGTGACGCGGGGCGACACCGGAAGCGCGCGCGTGCCAGACGATGTCGACGTGGACGTGAAGGCGGCCCTGCCCGACGAGCCCTGGGAGGCCGAGGGCGAGGATGCCGTCGACATGCGCATCCGGGTCGACGCGCTCGAGGCGCGCCGGGTCGTCGACGAGGTGGGCGAGGACAAGGTGATGGAGCGCGCCGACGACGGGTCGGTGGACCTGGTCCTCAAGGTCTCGGGCTTCCCGGCCATCCGCTCGTGGGTGCTCGGGCTGTTGGACTACGCCACGATCATCGAGCCAGGCTCGTTCCGGGACGAACTGGTGGCGTGGCTGGAGGAGTTGGCCGAGCCGGCCTCGGGACTGCCGGCGGAGCCGGTGGTGGCCGCCGCGACGGAGGAGGGCGGAACCGGGGCGGCGGCCAGCCCCAAGAGCGCGCCCGGCGCGGAGACGAGCCGGCGGCTGCGGCGGTTGCTCGCCGTCGTGGGATGGCTGGCGCAGGTCGGGGAGGCGCCGACGGCGGAGGCGGCACGGCGGTTCGGCATGAGCGAGAAGGAGCTCGTGGCCGAGCTGGAGCTGGCGGCGTGCTGCGGGACGCCGCCGTATACGCCCGACACGCTGATGGAGATCGAGGTCTCGGAGCATTCGGTGCGGGCGTTCCTGCCGGCGGAGTACGCCCGGCCGCGGCGGCTGACCCCGGCCGAGGGGTTCGCCGTGGCGGCGTCGGCCCGGCTGCTGTTGGCGGTGCCCGGCTCGGAGGACGACGCGCTGCGGCGGGCGTTGGCCAAGTTGGACGCCGCGCTGGGGTCCCGGGAGGTGGTCGGGTTGGATGTGGACGCGCCGTTGCATCTCGGCGCGGTCCGGGCAGCGGCCGACGACGGGCACGCCGTGGAGATCGACTACGTGTCGGGCTCGCGGGACGAGCAGACCACCCGGGTGGTGGAGCCCGTGCAGGTGGTGACGATCGACGGGCACTGGTATCTCGACGCCTACTGCCACCGGGCGGGTGACGTGAGGCGTTTCCGGGTCGACCGCATCGGCGCGGTGGGGGCGGCTTCGGTGGACGGCGACGGTGCGGCGTCGGGGGCTGAGCTGGCGGTCCGGTCGCGACCGCTCGAGGAGATGTTCGTGCCGGGACCGGGCGCGGTGGAGGTACAGGTGCAGCTTGGTCCGGAGGCTCGATGGGTCGCCGAGTCCATTCCGGTGCGGGCCGTGGCGCGGGACGCCGACGGGACGGTGACCGGCATGGTGCTCGACGTTTCCGGAATGGCGTGGTTCGAGCGGCTGTTGCTGCAGCTCGGTCGTTCGGCGCGGGTGGTCGCCCCGCCCGAGCTGACCGGTCTGGCGGCGGCGGCGGCCAGGAAGGTTCTGGCTCGCTATTAGCGTGCCCGCAATGGGCACGGTGGATTTCAACGCAGGCGTTATCGAGGAATTCCGGGCCAACAAGGGCAAGGTGGCGGCCTTCGGCGACGCGCCGGTGGTGCTGTTGACCACCACTGGGGCGAAGTCCGGCAAGAAACGCCTCAACCCCCTGGTGGCGCTGCTCGAGGGTGAACAGGTCTACGTCGTGGCCTCCAAGGCGGGGGCCGCGACCAACCCGGACTGGTACTACAACCTGCTCGCGCATCCAGAGGTGGAGGTCGAGCTGGGGGAGGACCGCTTCGACGCCTTCGCGGCGCCGGTGACGGGCGCCGAGCGGGACCGCTTGTTCGCCGCGCAGGTGGCGGCGCAGCCCGGCTTCGCCGACTACGAGAAGAAGGCCGCCGGCCGGGTGATCCCGGTGGTGGCGCTGCAGCGCCGGTCCTGACCCGACCGTTCCGCCATGCCGGCGGAACGTCTGGGAAGGAGCCGGATGCTCGGGATCCACGGCGTCGGGCGCGACGGAGCGGACTATTACCTCTCGGACCCGGCGTTGGAGCTGCCCGTGCCGGTGGCGCCGACCTGGGTCGGTGGGGCGGCGGCGGGGCTGGGGCTGGAGGGGGTTCTGCAACCGGCCGACTTCGAACGGCTCCTGCGGGGTGACCTTCGGCCAGGGGCGGATGGTCGCGGGGCGCGGGGCGAGCGGGGCGCGGGTGTCGCGGCCTACGACCTGACCTTCAGCGCCCCGAAGTCGGCCAGCGTGCTATTCGCGTTGGGCGGGCGGGACGTGGCGAACGGCGTGGTGGCCGCGCATCTCGACGGGGTGGCCGGCGCGCTGGTGTACCTCGAGGGCCATGGCCTCGCGGCCAGGAGGCGATCGGGGTCCGAGAGCACCGTCATCCCCACCAGCGGGATGGTCGCTGCGTCGTTCACCCACGCGGTCAACCGCAACGGCGACCCCCACCTGCACAGCCACGTCGTCATGGCGAACCTCGTCCACGGAAGCGACGGACGCTGGAGTGCATGCGACCGCCGGGGGATCGACGCACACCGGCACGCGGCCGCAGCGGTGTACGAGGCCCACCTGCGAGCCGGCCTCACACATGCGCTCGGCATGGCGTGGTCCCCTCCGACAAGACCCGGGCGGGCCGCCGAGATCGCCGGGATCCCGGCCTCCGTGCTTGGCGAATTCTCCTCGCGGGGCGCCGACATTCGACGTCGTCTCTACGAGGTCGGTGCCCACTCGTCAGCGGCCGGGCGGATCGCGTGGGCGGGCACGCGCCCCGACAAGGGTCCGGCGCGCTCCTACGTTGACCTCGCGGGGGAATGGTCCCGCCGAGCCGCCGCCGCCGGTCCGGGGCTCGAGCTGGACGGCCGACCGGGACGCCGGCTCGTCGACGAGCATGCGTTCGCGGCGGTCATCTCGTTGACCCCCCACGGCGGGGCCCATCGGCGCGACGTGGTGCGGGCGTTCGGGGCGGGGGCGCCCGACGGGATCGAGGCGGGAGCCCTCGAGAGGCTCGTCACGCGGTCGGTACCCGCACCACCAGTCCCTGCGAGAGGCGTGGCCGAGCCGCTCATGGCGCGTCGCGCGGTCGTGCCGACGAACCATGCACTGCGCGCGCTGGGACCCCGGCCCCTCGACTCCGACCGGCACACGGTGTGGGCCGACGCGGCGACCGTGATCGACGGGTACCGGGAGCGTTGGGGGGTGGGACAGGCACCCGAACCGCTGGGCGTCGACGACACGCTCTCGAGCCTCGCTGCGCTTCCGGTCGACCGGCTCGCCGATCACATCCAGACGGCACGCCACCTCGAAGAGGCGCGGACGAGGCTCGGGCTCCGCCCACCCGTGACGGTCGAGCTCGGACTCGGGCGGTAGTCAGCGGCTGCGGCCGTGGTCCCGCGGGTCGGTGCGGCTGAGCGCACGCTCGCGGGGCAGGAGCTCGCGCCACGGCGAATGCGCATGCGCCGGAGTGAGCGAGACCTGCTGGACCTCCTTGTGCGGGCCGAGGACGAGGGCGCGATCTGGGGCGCCCCGTGCGATGGCGTCCACAGGGAGACGTGGTTGGCGGGTCGGGCTGACCGACGTCGAGGGACGGATCCGACCCCACCGCCCGACGGAGCGGCCGACGGTCGTCCTGGCGACCTCGCGATCGCCGGCGAGCGCGCTGATGTCGCGCAGCGTCGAGGTGTCGGCTATCCCGCGCAGTACGACGGTCGTGCCGAACAGCGAGAGGAATCCATCGGCCGACTGCCCCCAGCGGTTCCTCGCCTGTGAGAGGTCCTGGAGGCACGCCAGCACGAGGAGTCCCTGCCCGGCTCCCTCGCTGACCATGGAGGTCAGATCGGGAATGGGGGCGATGTTGGCGACCTCGTCGAGCGCAAGCAGGGTGGGCCGATCGGTCTGGCCACCGCGGTCGCCCCGCGCGTCCCGAGCGGATCGTGCGTAGGCGGCGTCGCGCACGTCGCCGATGACCCCGACGACGAGTGGAGCGAACTGGCGCTGTCGCCGTCCGGCTGAGCAGAGGTAGAGCGTGTGTGGGCCCCCGCAGAACGCCGCAAGGTCGAGAGGTGGAAGCGAGGTGGAAGCCAAGGCGCCGCTCGTGCGGTAGGCGGCGAGCACGCCCGATGTCGTGGACCAGATACCTGACTGCTCACGGGAATCAGTGGCCACGATGCCGGCCAGGAGGTCGCTGGCCGCAGACTCCGATCCGGACCTCGATCGGAGAATTTCGAGAGCTGGGCCGGCCTGGTGGCGATCGATCCAGCGGAGGAGCTCCTGCATGGACGACCCCTCCAGGGAGGCGGCGTGGAGCAGCGTGGAAAGGAGCGCCCCGCTGCGTTCGGTCCAGTGTTGTTCGCTGCCCCGCACACCGCTCAGACGGCTCGCACCGACCATCGAGTCGGCGGTGACGATCGCCGAGTCCCATTCCGCCGCCGACGTCAGCGGTGACCATCCGACTCGTTCGACATGAGGCGGGCACTCGACCTCACCGGTGGGGTCGTAGAGGAAGGCCCAACCCTCCCCGCTGCGCGACGACGCAGTGGCTCGCATGACGTCGGGTTTGGTCGACGTCGACACAACCGCACCGTCGAACAGCAAAATATTGGGTATGACCAGGGACGATGTCTTCCCTGATCGGGGTGGTCCAAGCACCAATGTCGATCGCTGCGCGCCAGCCCACATCCATCCGTGTGTGCCAGCACCAACATAGATGCTGTGTCCTCCAAAACGGTGGACCTCACGAAGTGCAGCGGTCGAAATCAGGCACGGATCGGCCGTATCGACATGTTCATGATCGTCGCGTTCCATGCGTGTGATGTTTGCGCTGCGGAACAGACAATTCCATGGGACATATCACTCAATGCAGAGACACGAAACCAATTGGCGGAGCGGACAAGTGCTGCATGTGCCTCACGTGCGTCTACCAAACGGCATAAATCGAGGGTCATACTCGAACGCGAAATCACCGCGCGAATAAAGAATGCTTGACCTGAGCACGCTGACAACAGAAGAATGTGTCTACCCGAAGCGTGAGGGAGGGTTGATATGTGCTGCGACACAACCGCGTGTGGCACGCAAAGCGAAACTTGTCGGTTTGCTTTTGGCGCGTCCGTCACCGGGCAGCACATCGTCAATACGACGTCACGTTTCGGGAAGATGGGTTGGTACGGCGTGATGCGGTGGAGTCATTGAAGCCGTCGCGGAAGCGTCATCCTTCGCATTTGCTAGTGAATCAGGTGCGGCAATGCGCACGGCGTGGAGTGTTTGAGCTCGGCGTGGCGCAGGCTTCACCTCTATTCAGTGACCATGCTCCTAGGGAGGTGCACCTGTGGCAGTAGCCGCAAAGAGAAGGGCCCCCGCCAAAAAGGCGGCCAAGAAACGGGCTCCAGCAAGAAAGGCAGCCAAGAAGCGAGCTCCGGCTCGCAAGGCCGTGAAGCGGGCTCCGGCTCGCAAGGCCGCCAAGAAGCGGGCTCCCGCCAAGAAGGCTGGCAAGAAGCGGGCTCCGGCTCGCAAGGCCGCCAAGAAGCGGGCTCCGGCGAAGAGGGCGGGCAAGAAGCGGGCTCCGGCTCGCAAGGCCGCCAAGAAGCGGGCTCCCGCCAAGAAGGCGGCCAAGAAGCGGGCTCCGGCTCGCAAGGCCGCCAAGAAGCGGGCTCCCGCCAAGAAGGCAGCCAAAAAGCGGGCTCCTGCTCGCCGCCGGGCCGCAAAGCGGGCTCCCGCCAAGAAGGCAGCGCGTCGGACTGTCCGCCGTGCGCGGAAGCGCTAGACGCTGCGTTCCTTGAGGAACGAGGAGACCGGGGGCCTTCGGGCCCCCGGCTCCGCGTCCGGGGGCCGGGGGGTCACGACAGCTCGCCGAGCTCCTTGAGGTCGTCGGGCCAGTCGACGTCGTACGCGAGGTCGGGGACCCGCAGCACCCGGACCGCGAGACCCAGCCTCGTTGCCTCGGCCCGGTGGGCGTGAAACGAACCGGGGCCGTAGGCGAATCGGAAATCGTGGCCTGTGGGGAGCCGCAGCACGTTGGTACCGTCGTCACGACGGTCGGGCACCAGGGTCACGCCGCTGAACGGGGGCAACGCACCCAGTCGACGGGCCCGAGGCATGTCGCCGTGTGCCACCACGACCCACCGCGTGCCGGCGCGGGCGAGGCGATCGACCCCGGCGCGGACCGCGCCGTTCAGTCCCTGGTCGGGCTCCCACATGACGGTCGCGCCGACTCCGGCCGCCCACTGGGCCACCTCTTCGTCGTCGCAGACCACCGCGACGGGCAGCGGGGCGGCTGCAGCGACCACGTGCGCCGCCATCGCACGCACGAGGCGCACGCGGTCGGGATCGGCCAGAGTGGATCCGAGCCGACGCTTGGCGTGGTGGAAGGCCTTGACGGGGATCAGGACGACCTCCGGACCCAGTCGACGGTCGCCGGCATCCGACTCGCCTTGCGCCCCCCGGGCGGTGGGCCTCGACACTGGGACAGTGTACGGGTCGACGCGGAGCCCATTGCGGGGCCGCCATAGTCTCTTGGGGCATGGACGAACGGGTGGCAGTGATCGGTGCCGGGTCCTGGGGAACGGCCGTCGCGACGATCGTGGGTTCGGCACGGCGTACAGCACTCTGGGTGCGTTCGCCCGACCTCGCGGCCTCCCTCCGTGCGACCCGGGAGAACGAGCGTTACCTCCCAGGCGTGCGCGTCCCTGATGATCTGGTTGTCACGTCGTCGCTCGCTGAGGCACTCGAGGGCGTCCGCGTCGTCTTTATGGCCGTGCCCTCCCACGGGTTTCGCTCCGTGCTGACCGAGGCGCAGCCACTGGCGGGCGACGTCGAGGCGATCGTGAGCTTGGCCAAGGGCATCGAGATCGGGAGCAACCTCAGGATGTCCGAGGTGGTCGCCCAGGTGCTCCCGGGCGTCCCCGCCGGCGTTCTCACGGGGCCGAACCTGGCACGCGAGGTGGCGCTCGGCCACCCGGCGGCCTGCGTCGTGGCGCTGGCGGACCAGGCGTTGGCCGAGCGGGTCCAGGGGTTGGTGCACACCCGCACCTTCCGCACCTACATGGGCACCGACGTGATCGGCTGCGAGATCGCCGGTGCCACCAAGAACGTGATGGCGATCGCCGCGGGGATCAGCGACGGATTGGGTCTGGGGGACAACACGCGGGCAGTCCTCATCACCCGCGGATTGGCGGAGCTGGGCCGTCTCGGTGTGACCCTCGGCGGAAAGGTGCTGACCTTCGGAGGTCTGGCTGGTGTCGGGGACCTCGTGGCGACGTGCGCAAGCCCGCAGAGCCGGAACCGGACCGTCGGCTTCGCGCTGGGCGAGGGCCGTTCGCTGGAAGAGATCGTCGGCGGCATGCGCATGGTCGCGGAGGGCGTGAAGAGTGCGGCCCCGCTGGTCGGCCTGGCGCGAGCCCACGGGGTCGAGATGCCCATCGCCGAGCAGGTCCACGCCATCGTGGAGGGACGCTGCTCACCTCCCGAGGCACTGATGAATCTCATGAGCCGTCCATCACGCCCGGAGTGGGACGAGACGCTGCTGCGGGGGCTTCCGGCGTGAGCGGCATCTTCCACAGTTACGACTTGCTGCCCGAGGAGGACGATGGGGCCCGCCGGGACGCGGCGCTGTCCCACCTGAAGGAGATCCTCCTCATGCACGGCGCGAGCGAGGAGGAGATCGACCAGGCGGTGGCCGACGGCGTGATCGACCTCTTCGTGGCCGACCGCTTGCTCGTCCCCTCGCGCCGGCGCTACTCCCGGGCCGACGTCGCCGAGTTGACCGGTGTCAGCCTCGACAAGCTCGAACGGTTCTGGCGCGCCCTCGGGTTCCCGGGCGTCGAAGACGACGAACGCGCCTTCACCGACCTGGACCTCGAGGCCGTGCGCCTCTTTCAGGGCTTGCAGGCCATCGGTGCCGCCGACGTCGAGACGGCGGTGCAGATGGCCCGGGTCATCGGTTCCTCGATGGCGAGGATCGCAGAAGCAGAGCTGATGCCCGGCGACATGGTCAGTGCCGAGGTCGACCCGGTGCTGTCCGGCGACGCCTTCGCCAGCGTGGCCGACGTCACCATCCCGGCGATGGCCAAGCTGCTTGAGTTCGTCTGGCGGCGTCAGGTGGCGGCAGGGATTCAGCGCAACATGGTGTTGCGCAGCCACGGCCTGGCGCCGGGTCAGAGCCCCGTCCTGGCCGTCGGGTTTGCCGACATGGTCGGGTTCACCCTGCTCAGCCAGCATCTCAGCGACGAGGAGCTGGCCGCGGTGGTCCGCCGTTTCGAGGAGATTTCGCACGACATCGTCACCTTGGCCGGCGGCCGTGTGGTCAAGATGATCGGTGACGAGGTCATGTTCGTCGTCGACAACGCACCCGACGCGGCACGCATCGGTCTGGACCTGGGTGATGCCTACGCCGACGACGACCTCTTGTCCGATGTGCGGGTGGGTTTGGCCCTCGGTCCGGTCCTCGCGCGCGACGGCGACTACTTCGGGCCGACGGTGAACCTGTCCCACCGGATCGTGAACATCGGCAATCCGGGGACGGTCCTGATGTCGGACGAGTTCCACACGGCCCTGATGCAGGAGGCGCCTGACGAGTTCATCGCGCAAGCGCTCCGGCCGCGGTTGCTGAAGGACCTGGGGCGCGTGCAGCTCTGGTGGTGCGGTCGACCCGGCCAGGAGGCCGACGGCGCAGGGGCCGCAGCCGACCGTCGGCGCAACGTGCGGTGGGAGCGGATCTCCGAGGTCTTGCGCGATCTCGAAGAGCTGCGTGGCGTCGGCGAGCGCCTTCTCAACGCCCCCCGGAGCGAGGACAGCGAGGACTCAGTCGTGCAGCCTGGCGGTCGCGATCCCGAACGGGCGTAGCCCGAAAGTGCCTTCGAAGTGCTCCTGCGGGTAACCGCGCAGGTCGACCAGCCAGCCCGATCGTCCGGGGATGGTGACCGTCGTGGGTCGCTCGGTGGGGTTGTAGACACGCAGCTCGAGCACCCCGCCCACCCGATGGAGCGCACTGACCTCCGCGGCGTCGACGGTGAGCTCGCTGCCCGAACCGGGACGCGGGCCGCCGCCCAGGCTCGTCACGACCTCCAGCGGCAGCAGGACGTCGTCAGCCAGCCCGTAGGGGTCGTCACAGTCAAGCGCCAGTGCATAGCGGAGCGTGATCCGCTTCCCGCGCATCTGCAGGCCCTCGACCGGTGTCATCGGGCCGGCCGGGAAGGGCCGATACGCCATTCCGAGGCGCGAGAGCATGCCGGTGGACCGGACCACCGTGAGCGCGAGCGTGTGGGCGTGGGCGTGGTCGATGTCGACGAGCTCGTACTCACAGACGCCGTCGTGGACGACGGTGAGCCGACCCGCGGTCACGAAGCGATTCGCCGGCGCCGTCGGAAGGCCGAACTCGTCCGGACGACCCTCGGCCGTGAGCCCGCGGGTCACGACGGTAAAGGCGCTCTCTGCCACCGAGTGCGTCGCAGGCTCGGGTAGGGGTAGGTGGACCCGGAGCCGGTGGTCACCACTCGGGTTCACGAATGACGTCGTGACGCGCACCGTGGCGTCGTCCGCAGCGAGCTCTACCACTGTCTCGACGTCGAGTTGCTGTGCGCCCACCCGCGCCTGCGAGGAGCCGTCGACATGATCCGGCCAGGTGTACGTCGCGACGATGCGAGCCCGGGCCCGTACCGGACCGCGCTCGTCGACGCCTACCGAGACGGCGTCCGGAGTGTCGACGAACGAATCCTGCCGGGGCGGCGAATAATTGTAGGAGTCGCCGAGATCGCCTCCGTCCACCAGCCGCCCATGACCGGGCCTGCCATCGACGGCGAAGGTGCCGTCCGCCGGGTCGATCGCCACGTCCACCAAGCCGTTGGAGAGCAGGACGGAGCCTTCGGCTTCCGTGGCCTCGACCGGGTTCTCGAGCGGTGCTGCGGCGAAGGCAGCCCATCCGTAGCTCTCCACCTCGTCCGTCCGGGCGACGATCTTGCGCGTCGACGGTTGGTCCATCGCGACTCGCACCACGGAGTCGGGTCGCGCCCCAAGGCGGGTGTACACGTCCTGCTTGGCCTCGGCGATCGGCACGTCCGGCTTCTCCTCTGTCCCGACTGCGATAGTGATGTCGAAGCCGTCCTCTGTGTCGTCGATGCGCACATCATGGATCCAGGCGTCGTCGCTGATCCTCGGGCCCTGCATCATTCCCAGCACCGTGCGCACCGTGTCGGCGTCCAGCACCATCGAACCGGGCATTCCGGACCGCTCGGAGAGCACCTGCACGTTCGTCGCCGCTGGGCCGTCTGCCGGGACGACCAGCTCGAGGACACCGGAGCGCGGTCGCTGCGAGAGGTTCAAGACCGTCGGGCCAGGTTCGGCCAGGGAACGGGCGAAGGCTCTCATGGCCCTGTCGGCCAGACCGGAGGCGATGTCTCGCGCCTCCGCGTAGCGGTGCAGGACGGCGTCCACCACGTCGTCGACCGAGCAGGCGCAAATGGAGTCGTGGGCCGAGTTCCGCACCATCTCCAGCCAGGCCAACTCGAGCAGGGGGTACGGGTACGCCGAGGGCCCCTGGAACAGAGCTGCCATGGGTTCGGCTCGGCGCTCGAGCTCGCGTTCGGCCCGTGCGCCTTGGCGCTTCACGTCGACGCGGTTCGAGGTGACGCCCATCAGCATGTTGGAACGGAAGCCCGACCGGAGTTCTCCCTGCACGACCGTGAGACCCTCTCTGGTCGCGCCGGCCAGGTAGTGAGGGAGAGAGGTCACCTCGAACTGGAACTCGTCCTGGAGGTCGTTGGCCTCGGCCACGACTCGCCCGAGCCAGGGCTGCGGCATGAGGTGGTCCGATCCGTTCATGCACAGCAGGTCGCCCACCCCCGTCAGGAAGTCAGCCACCTCGGCCACGTTGTCTTGGGTCCGGCGGATGAGCCCCTTGGCGTCGTCGGGCAGGGCGGCGCCGTTGCCGTAACCCACGGGGAGGTACTCGGCGCGGACGGCCGAGCCGTCCGGTGCTTCCCAGACGAAGGCGTTCTTTGTCACCTGCGACGGCACACCGCGCCAGACGACGGCATCACGGAACCCGGCGAGACGCAGGATCTGTGGCATCTGCGCGATGTGACCGAACATGTCCGGGAGGTACCCGACGTCCATCACGCCCCCGAAGGCAGCGCCCCTCACCAGGCCCATCTGGAGGTTCCGCACGATGGTCTCACCCGAGGCCAGGAACTCGTCCATCAGGATGTACCAGGGGCCCATGCTCAGCCGGCCCGCCGCAGCCAACGCACGCAACCGCCCCTCGGCCTCCGGACGGATCTCGAGGTAGTCGTCGACCACGGCCATCTGCCCGTCGAGCATGAAGTGGGGGTAGCTCGCGTCGCGCTCGAGGAGAGGGATCAGCGTGTCGATCAGTTCGACGAGCGCCAGTCGGAAGTCCTGGTAGGACTTGTACCATTCCCGGTCCCAGTGCGTGTGCGGAACGATGGCAATCCGGCGGGCGGTCATGACCGCCAGACTATGACGAACGGTCCCGGTCGGTGAGGGCGCTCGTCCCTCCCGGTCGTTGGGCGGAGTCGCCGCCCCGCGGATCGGCACCGACGTTGCCCGAGATCTGGGCAGGACACTGGTCCTCGCACCCCGGACGACCCGTGCTCGTCGACGGGAAGGATCCCTGGCGTGTGATCGACGCTGCTGCGCTGGCGCAACGCGTCGTGCGGATGGCCAGGTTTCTCGCCGACCGCGGCGTCACCAAGGCTGACCGTGTCGTGTGGAGTGCCCGGCCGACGCCCGAATCCGTACAGGTCCTTCTCGCTGTCCTGCACGCCGGGGCGGTGCTCGTGCCGGTCAGCCCCTCGGCGACCCCGCAGGAGGTCTCCTACGTGATCGGTGACGCCAGGCCGGTGGTCGCGATCACCGACCGAGACGACCTGTTCGGCCCCGAGGTGACATCGACCGTGCTGCCCGTCGACGCTTTCGCGGCCGCGGCGGCGGCAACCGCCGATGCGCCAGGCGCAGCAGGGAGCGTCGGGGCTGCGGGTGCGCACGCTGATCTGGTACCCAGCGATGACGCGCTGATCGTCTACACCTCGGGCACCACGGGGAAGCCGAAGGGTGCCGTCCACACCCACGGGTCGCTGGTGGCGGGCGCGTCCTCCCTGGTGTCGGCCTGGGACTGGAGCCCCGAGGACCGGCTCATCCTGAGCCTCCCCCTGTTCCACGTGCACGGCCTTGTGGCCGGGCTCTTCGGCGCGCTTGCGGCCGGCGCCTCCGTGGCCCTGTTCGACCGGTTCGCGGAGGACGCCGTCCTCGATGCCGCCACGAGCGGGGCCACCACCATGTTCTTCGGTGTCCCGACCATGTACCACAGGCTCGCCGCGACCGGCCGGGCGGGGGACTTGGCGACGCTGCGCCTCTGCGTCTCCGGCTCAGCTGCCCTCGGGGCCGATCTCTGGCACCAACTGGCCGACGCCGGCGTCGAGGTCCTCGAACGCTACGGCATGACCGAGACCCTCTTGACCCTCTCGAATCCCCTGGTCGGCGAGCGCCGTCCCGGGTCCGTCGGCGTCCCCTTGCCCGGGGTGGAGGCGGCGGTCGAGGACCCCGACGAGCACGGGGTGGGTGAGCTGCACGTGCGTGGGCCGTCGTTGTGTCGCGGCTACTGGGGTCGTGGCGAGGCCATCGGTCCGGACGCGTGGTTCCCGACGGGCGATCTGGTGTCGCTCTCCGACGATGGCTTCGTCACCATCCGGGGCCGCCGGACCGAGTTGATCATCACGGGCGGACACAACGTCTACCCGGCGGAGGTGGAGGCGGTCCTGGCCCGCCACCACGGTGTGGCGGAGGTGGCGGTGGTCGGGGTGCCCTCGGAGGAATGGGGCGAGACAGTGGTGGCCTTCGTGGTCGGGGACCCCGACTTGGTGTCGCTCCGCGAGTTGGCGGCCACCCAGTTGGAGACGTTCAAGTGTCCCCGCGACATCCGTCTCGTGGAAGTCCTGCCACGCAATGCGCTGGGCAAGGTCGTCCGGTCTCAGTTGCGCTGAGGGAGGCGTCGGGCCGCGGAACCGGCCCAAGGCTGGGGTAGGTTGATCGCATGGCCACGTTCCTCATGCTCTCCACCGTGGGGCCCGACGGGGCGTCGACGTTGACGGAGAACCCCGACCGCCTGAAGGCGGTGAATGCCGAGGTGGAGGCCATGGGCGTACGTGTCGTCGCGCAATGGGCGCTTCTCGGGCAGTACGACTTCTGCACCGTGCTCGACGCCCCCGACGAGACGACCATGGCCCGGGTCGCGTTGGTCCTGGGTTCGCGCGGCACGCTCAAGACGCTCACGCTCTCGGCCATCCCCATCGACGATTACATCGACGGCGTGCTGAAGGCCGGAAGGGACTGAGCCTCAGTGCCACCAGAAGCCTTGGCGCGTCCGCTCCCGGCGGACGTCGTCCCGGGAGAAGAGCTCACCCAGGGTGCTCCCATCGGACATGCGACGGATGCGATACCCGTCGGGGCTGACCTCCGCGACCTCGAAGCCGCGCACCCACGTGCCCTGGTAGCGGTTGCGCACGTCCACCTTGGTGCCTGGTACGAGCGGAGACCGTGCATTCGGGTCAAGCGCGTCCCCCCCGTCGGTGCTCACACCCCCATGGTATGAGGCCGCTGGTTCCGGCTTTGTGACCGTCTGCTCCCCGGACCTCAAGGAAGAGCGCCGCCTCCGCGCACAGGGTTACCAGTCGGTCGCGGGGCTGGACGAGGTGGGGCGAGGCGCCTGGGCCGGCCCGCTCACGGTCGGCGTCGCCATCGTGCGCCCACGCGTCCAGCTGCGCACCATGCCGGCGTGGCTCCGGGACTCCAAGATGCTGAGCGAGGGTCGCCGCGAGGAGATCTTCGAGTCGGTCGGTGCGTGGTGTGCGTCCTGGGCGGTCGGGCACGCGACGCCCGCGGAGTGTGACGAGTGGGGCATGACCGAGGCGCTGCGCGTCGCTGCACGCAGGGCCCTCGAAGGTCTGGACCAGACGCCTGACGCCGTCCTCGTGGACGGGCCGTTCGACCTGTTGCGCCATCGGGAGGATCCCTTCGCCGGAGCGGTGAGGCCCATCGTCGACGGGGACGCCAAGTGCGCCTCGGTGGCTGCGGCCTCCGTGCTGGCCAAGGTCGTACGGGACCGCATGATGCGAGACGAAGCGAGCCACTTCCCGCCCTACGGCTTCGAGCGGAACAAGGGCTATCCCTCACCCATTCACCAGACCGCGTTGCGGGGGTACGGGCCCTCGGCGATCCACCGGCGGAGCTGGGCTTTCGTCCGTGACCTGCCGTGGTGCGGGGAGTCCCGGGGTCGGGCCTGCTCAGACGACGGCCGTGACTTCGGCGAAGTGGCACGCGACCGGATGACCCTGGCCCCGGTCGACCAGGGCCGGCTCTTCTGTGGCACAGATGTCCTGGGCCTTCCAGCAACGGGTGCGGAAGCGGCAGCCCGAAGGGGGTGACTGCGGGCTCGGCACGTCGCCCTCCAGCACGATGTGCTTGCGGGCACGTTCGGCCTTCGGGTCCGGGATCGGCACGGCGGAGAGGAGCGCCTGCGTGTACGGGTGGGCGGGACGCTTGTAGACGTCCCCGCGCCCGCCGACCTCGACGATCTTGCCCAGGTACATGACGGCAACCCGGTCCGAGATGTGCCGGACCACGGACAGGTCGTGCGCGATGAAGAGGAAAGCGACGCCGAGCTTGTTCTGCAGGTCCTCGAGGAGGTTGACCACACCGGCCTGAATGGAGACGTCGAGGGCGGAGACGGGTTCGTCCAGGACGAGCAGCTTCGGCTCGAGCACGAGAGCTCGCGCGATACCGATGCGCTGACGCTGGCCCCCGGAAAACTCGTTTGGGTACCGGTTGGCGTGATACGGCTCGAGCCCCACCAGCCGCAGCATTTCGGCCACCCGGCGCCGGACCGCGCCGCGGTCGCGCGTGCCGTGGATCTGCATCGGTTCGGCGACGGCTTCCCCGACAGGAACACGCGGGTCCAGCGAGGCAAACGGGTCCTGAAACACGACCTGGATGTGGCGGCGCATCTGGCGCATGTCCGCTGTGCCGAGCCCGGTGAGCTCGGTCCCCTCGAACTTGACCGAGCCCGAGGTCGGCTTGATCAGCTGCAGGATGGATCGGCCCGTGGTCGACTTGCCGCATCCCGATTCGCCGACGAGCCCGAGCGTCTCGCCTCGGGCGATGGTGAAGGAGACGCCCGAGACGGCGTGGACGACCCCGATCTTGCGGCGCACGAACGAGCCGCCCCGCAGGGGGAAGTTCTTGACCAGGTCGGTGACCTCGAGGAGCTGAGGACCGGTGCCGTTCATCCGACCACGTTGTCGATCACGCCGTCGGAGAACACCCGCCCGTAGTCGCCCCGCCCGACCGCTTCCGCATAGTGGCAGGCGGACCGGTGCTCGCCCTCGTCGGAGGTGACCGAGGGCACGACCACCAGATCGGGCTCGCTCTCGCGGCACAAGTCGGTGGCCAGCGGGCACCGCGGGGAGAAGGGGCACCCGGTGCGATCGCCGAGCATGGAAGGAGGGGCCCCCGGGATCTGGCGCAGGCGCTCCGTCCCGTCACTGTCGAGCCGCGGCAACGAGCCGAGCAGGC
This sequence comes from uncultured Acidimicrobiaceae bacterium, assembly GCA_963788585.1. Lineage (GTDB taxonomy): Bacteria > Actinomycetota > Acidimicrobiia > Acidimicrobiales > RAAP-2 > Bog-473. The sequence goes on along the minus strand of CAWBHA010000004.1, from coordinate 375,755 downwards.
CGAGCGTGTAGGGCATGGACGGGCGGTAGAAGACGTCCTCGGCTGTTCCCACCTCGACCGGCCGTCCGGCGTACATCACCAGCACGCGGTCGGCCAGGCCGGCGATCACACCTAGGTCGTGGGTGATGAGGAGGAGTGCGGCGCCGGTCTCGCGCAGTGCGGTCCTCAACGAGTCGAGGACCTGCGCCTGGACGGTGACGTCGAGGGCCGTCGTGGGCTCGTCGGCCAAGATCACTTCCGGGTCGTTCGCCATGGCGATGGCGATGACCGCACGCTGGCGCATCCCGCCGGAGAACTCGTGCGGGTAGCTGTTGATCCGCTCGCCCGGGTTGGGGATGCCCACCTTGGCCAGCAGCTCGACGGCGCGGGCTTGTGCGGCCTCCTTGGAGAGATCCTGGTGGGCCCTGATGGCCTCGACGATCTGCCACCCGATCGTGTAGACGGGGTTGAGCGACGTCATCGGGTCCTGGAAGATCATGGCGATCCCCGTGCCACGCACTTCTGTCAGCTGCTTTTCCTTGAGATCCAGCAGCTCGCGGCCCTGGAAGCGGATGGAGCCGCGCACCTCCGCGGTCCGGGGCAGAAGGCCCATGGTTGCCAGCGCGGTGACGGACTTGCCCGAACCCGACTCTCCGACGATGCCCAGCACTTCGCCGCGGTCCAGAGTGAAGTCGATCCCCCGCACCGCGTGCACGACGCCGTCCTTTGTCCGGAAGTCGACCTCGAGATGTTCGATCTGTAGGGCCGGGTCAGGCACTTACGCCCTGACCCGACTCTTCTTGGGGTCGAACGCTTCGCGCAGGCCGTCGCCGATGAGGAAGATCGAGAGAATGAGGATGATCAGGAAGAGCACCGGGAACACGAAGAGCCACCACTCGGTGGTCGCCGAGTCCTGACCCTGGTCCACCAGGAGACCGAGCGAAACGCTTGGTGGCTGGACGCCCAGGCCGAGGAACGACAGGGTCGACTCCAAGATGATGCTCAGCGCAACGGTCAAGGTCGCATTCACGATGATGGGCCCTATGGCGTTGGGCAGCATGTGCTTGACGATGATGCGACGGTTGGTCGCGCCGAGCGCCCGGGACGCCTCCACGAAGTCCCGTTCCCGGAGCGAGAGGAAGTCCGCCCGTACCAACCGGGCGACGTAGGTCCACGAGAGCAGGCCGATGATCAGGGCCAGGCCGAACCAATTGCTCGACTGCTTGGCCAGCTTGTTCGACAGCAGGATCAGGACGGCCAGGACTGGCAGCACCAAGACGAGGTCGACGAAGCGCATGAGGAGAGAGTCGATCCAGCCCCGGTAGAAGCCGGCGATGGCGCCGATCGTCACGCCGATGAGCATCGCGATGGCAGCCACGGTCAGGGCGATCTCGATGTCCTTCTCCACCCCGGCCATGACCTGGGCGAACATGTCGTTCCCGATCGAGTTCGTGCCGAAGGGGTTGGTCCAGGACGGCGGATCGTTGAGGTTGTTGGTGATCGTCGAGTAGCTGAATTGCCAGAAGTGGCCGACCACTATCGAGGCGATCCCGAGGAGCGCGAACGTGGAGAGGCCGATCATGGCCAGGCGCTGGTGGAAGAAGCGCCCGATGACGATGCGGAACTGGCTCTTGGCCTCGCCGGAGAGCCCATAGGCGTCCGGCCCGCCCAACCCCACCGCGACACCCGGCACCGCCAATGTGTGCATGCCCGCTTCGGTCTCGGCGACGGCCTCGGGCGTCTGGACGAAGAAGTTCTCCTCGAAGGGCTCAGCCATAGCGGATCCTCGGGTCGAGCACGCCGTAGAGGATGTCGGCGATCAGGTTGAACAGGATCACGAAGGTCGCCGTGATCAACAGGTAGGCGAGCATGACGTTCACGTCGAGGTCGGTCACGCCGGTCACGTACCACTGCCCGAGCCCCTGCCAGCCGAAGACGATCTCGGTCAAGATGGCGCCACCGAGGACGGCGGCGAAGTCCAACGCGATCACCGTCGTCACCGGGATCAATGCGTTGCGCAGGACGTGGCGCACGAGCACCCGCCGGCGGCTCAGGCCTTTGGCCCGGGCCAGGCGGACGTGGTCCGCGTCGAGCGTCTCGACCATCGAGGAACGCTGGTAGATGGCCCACGAGGCATACGACACCAGGATGAGCGTCAGCACCGGCAACGCCGTGTGTGCGGCGTAGTCGGGGAGCCGGCTGAAGAAGGAGCCGCTCAGCGTCGGGCTTTGCTCTCCGTCCGTGTAGAAGACGGTCGCCCCGACGTGCTGGTTGACGGGGATGGCCACGAACTCCTTGAGCGCCAGTCCCACGACGAAGACCGGGGTTGCCAGGAGCACGAAGTTGGTGACCGTGATCGCATGGTCGGTGAACTTGTTCTGGCGGACGGCCCCGACGACGCCGAGGAAGATGGCGATCGCTATGGCGATGACCGTGGCGATGATGACCATGCGCAGCGTCACGAACAGGTGAGACACCATCTCGGACGCCACGTCCTGGCCGTTGATCGTGGTCCCCAGGTTGCCGTGGAGGGCGCCGGTCAGCCAGATCCAGTAGCGCTGCGGCAGGGGATCGTTGAGATGCAGCAGCTTCTCCCGGGCGACGATGGTCGAGTGGGCGACGTGCGGGTTGGCCAAGAGGAGTCCCAACGGGTTGCCCGAGCTGGCGACGAGGAGGAAGACCAGGATCGTCGCGAAGAAGAGGACGACGATGCTGATCAGAAGGCGCCTAATGATGTAGGCGAACATGCGCGAATCCTAGGTTGGGAAGGGGCGGGAACAGAGGAAGGGGCCGACCATCGCTGGCCGGCCCCTTCCTCGCGCCTGCGGGTCAGCTCGCTACGAGCTGAGCGTCCAGTTCTGGGCGTTCCAGGTGATCCCGTCGTTCGACGCGTTCGGGAGTACGCCCTTGAGGTTATTGGACCAGGCAAAATATGCCGGCTGCTGGTACAGCGGCAGCGTCACCATGTTCTGCCAGAGGATGGAGTCAGCCTCGTTGAAGTCCGAATTCTCTTTGGCCTGGCTCGGCGCGGAGATGCCCTCGGACATGAGCTGGTCGACCTGCGAGTCGGCCGAGTGTGTCCAGTTCTCACCGCAGTTGTTCGTGTTGGTGTACGAGCAGTAGATGGACTGGTTCCCGGACACGAATGGCGTAGCGAACCACGCGAACTCGCCGATCTGGTACGTCCCGCTCGGAAAGTTTGTCCCGAAGAGGGTGCTGGCGTCGTAGTTCTGGATGTTGACCTTGATCCCGATGGCCTTCATCTCCGCCTGGAACAGCTCCTCGGTCTGGGCGCGGATGCTGTTACCCGATGTGGACTGGATCGTGAACGTCAGGTCATTCCCCTTTTGCGGGCCATAGGTCGGATGCCAGTAGCCGTCGGAGCCCTTCTTGAAACCGGCCTCCTTCATGAGGTTGTTCGACAGCGAGGTGTCGTACGAGTAGTTGGTGCCCGAGTAACCCTGCTGCGTGGGCATCAGCATGCGGCTGCCCAGGGGCTTGATCTGGCTGGAGATCTGGCCGACCGTGCGGGCGATGATCGAGGAGCGGTTGACGCCGTGGGCGATCGCCTCTCGGACCTGGACCTTGGCCAGGTAGGGGTCAGCCTGGTTGAAGTCGATGTGTTCGAACTCCAGGCCCGGAACCGTCGCCTTCGTGATGTTCGGCACCTGGTTGGCGTTCTGGACGATGGACAGGCTCAGTGAGGTCGGGTTCATGATGTCGATCTCGTGGTTCTGCAGCGCCGGCACGAGTTGGGTGTCGGAGGAGAAGAACTGGAAGACGATCTTGTCCAATTTGCCTGGCGTCCCCCAGTAGGTGGGGTTGCGCACCAGGACGAGCGACTGGTTCTCGTTGTAGCTCTGGATCTCGTACCAGCTGCCCGAGATCGCCTGCGTCGGGCCGACGAAGCCGGTGTTCCAGCCAACGGTCCGGCCGACGTGGGCCGGGACGATGTTGATGAACAGGCTGCGCCAGTCGGCGAAGCTCGGCTTGAACGTCACCGTGACGGTGCGGCCGTTCGGGCACAGCCCGACGTTGGCGTCCGCCGTGCTCCCGGGCGCGCACGCGGCGCCGCCGGAGGGGTCGGAGCCCACGACCGACTGGATCTGGCTGTAGCCGGCCGTCGATTCGGGCAGGTAGGGCTTGCCGCCGACGTCGGTGTAGGTCGGGTTCCCGCTCTGGGTCTGCCAGTTGTAGATGAAGTCGTCAGCGGTGATCGGCGTGCCGTCCGACCACACGGCCTTGGGGTTGATCGTGTAGACGACCGTCTGGGGATTCGTGCTGGTCACGTCGGCGCTCTCGAGGAGCTGGGTGTTGAGCACCGGCTGGAGCTTGTTGTTCACGATGAAGGCCTGGGGCCACACCATGTTCATGATCTCCTGCAGGACGAACTCCGACGAGGTCTGGGTGTTGATGTTCAACCCGGCCAGGTTCTCGTCGAGCGCCACGGTTGCGGTCCCGCCCGATGACGACGACGCCTTCGTGGCAGCACCGCTCGTCGCGGCCGGCCCCACGGCGATGAGCGCCACGCTCAGTGCGCCAATGGCCATGGCCGCGCATAGACAGCCCTCTTCAATAACCCCTTGGGTCCCAATTGCACTCCCTAGAACTCCCGGCCGCCCCGGTGACGGCCGATGCCCCGCGCTTCTTCACTCCCTATGTCGGAAGATGTACGCAAACGTAACGCAATTGCCACAATTGTTTTGATCATGAACTTGGGAATTGCTGCGGCAACTCGCCGAGGAGAGATGTGATCCGGTGTCCAACGGCGCTTCGCACAGGATTCCTGCGTGAAAGACCATCACGACGCATCGGAAAGGACCTGAGGGTCAGCTGAGATTCCCCTGCGTGATCTGTGACGGGCGCCCGTTAAAATTTGTGCGAGGCGATGGTCTATGTCCTAGCGGTTGCCGCGGCATTGTCGAATGCGCTGTGCAGCGTGCTGCAGCGCATGGGGGTGGAGGACGCCCCGGAAGACACCACCATGCGGTTGAGCCTGATGACCCACGCGCTCCGCCGGGGCGTGTGGTTGCTGGGCTTCGCCTTCATGATCTGCTCGTTTCTCCTGCAGGCCTTCGCGCTCCACATCGGCCGGCTCTCGGTCGTCCAGCCGATCCTGACGATGGAGCTTCTTTTCCTGGTTGCGATCCTCGGCATCTACTTCCGCTTCTCCATCTCGATACGCGAATGGGTCGGTGCATCGGCCATCGCCTTCGGCCTGGCCGGGTTCCTCTTCTTCGCGGCACCCGGCGGAGGGACGGAGGTGCCCACCAACCTGGGGTGGATCGTGGTCGGCGCCACGGTCGTCTTCCTCATCGTCGTCGCCGTGGTCGCGACCCGCTGGGGCCCGCGCTGGTGGAAGGCCGCCATGTTCGGGACGGCAGCGGCTATCTCGTTCGCCTTCACGGCGGCCCTCATCAAGGTCGTCAGCGATTACGCCGCTACCAACTGGGTCACGTTGTTCGAGCATTGGCCGACGTACGGCCTCATCGCGTTCGGCCTCCTGGGTCTGTTCCTCACGCAGAACGCCTTCCACGCCGGCCCGCTCGCCGCGTCGCAGTCGACGCTGGTCCTGGTCGACCCGCTGGTCAGCATCAGCTTGGGCATCGTGCTGTACGGCGACACGCTGCGCACGTCTGGTCCCTACGGTCCACTGGAGGCGCTGTCGCTCCTGGTCATGTTCATGGGGGCCGTGTTCCTCTCCAACTCGCCGCTGATCACGGGCATGAAGAGCGAGGGCAAGGGGGCCGAGTACGAGGAACTGCTCTCCCGCCGGCTCAAGCACCCCCATCACGCAGGGGCTGCGGCGTCCGCCCACGACAGCGGCCTGCCCTTCTCGTCGGCCTAGGACACCTCGGCTCGGGCTCCCGCTGATCGCTCGATAATCGAGCGGGTGAACGCAGCGAAGTGATCGGGGTGCGACAGGTGCGCGCCGTGTTGCGCCCCGGCGATCTCGTAGACGGAGGCACCCGGCACGTGCTCCCCCAACCACTGCACGGTCCGGCGGTGGTGCGGCGTCGAGGTCGTGTCGCCCATCCCGAAGACCGAGGGAACCTCCAGCGCCGTCACGTCGAAGGGCGGCGCTTCGCGACGGAAGCTGTGCAGGTCGGCGATCAGGGCGGGGCCGTCGGCCCGGCGCGTCGCACGCCCCTCGTCGGTCAGACGGGACCAGGCCGCGTCGCTCACCATCCGGGAGAAGAACCGTTCGACCTCCACCCCCGGTTCCTCCTCGAGGATCGGCCATGGCCGAACCGCCCCGTCTCGCCGGAACCCCAACCACGGCATGGGCGGTTCGTAGGCGCCGATGGCGGCGAAGGCGCTCGGCGCCGCCAGTGCCGCACCCAGAACGACATCGCCACCGAGGCTGTGGCCGACTGCCACCAGCGGGCCACCACTGCCGCCGCTGTCCCGCTCGGCCTCGGCGATCCGCAGCAGGTCCTCGATGTGCCCCCCGAGATCCACCACACCGCCGCCCCGCGATCCCTGGTATCCCCGGCGGTCGTAGGCCACCGAGGCGACGTCCGGCAACCGCCGTATCACGCGGCGGAAGCTCTCCCCTCGGTCGAGCGAGCCGTGCACGAAGATCACGGTCGCCGCACCCGCCCCGGGGCCGGGCCGCGTGAGGACGTGGAGGGCGGCCGGATAGCTCATGGGCAGGGCAGACGCTACCTGGAGCGCCCCCTCGGGCCGATCGCCACCGGTAGGGTTGGCTCATGACCCAGTTCGGTGGCGCGGGAGGCTCCTTTGGCCCCAACGCGTGGCTGGTCGACGACATGTACGACCGCTTCCTCGCCGACCCGGACTCGGTGAGCGAGAGCTGGCGGGAGTTCTTCGCCGACTACCGGCCCGCCCCCGTGCCGGCGCCCCAAGCCCCGCCGGCGGTGGCCGCGACGCCGACCCCCGCGCAGGCTGCGCCTCCGGCCGTCGCCGTGCCGGCGGTCGCCGCCCCGGTTCGTGCTCCCATCGGTGAGGCGGGGACCGACGAGCCCGTCCCGCTGCGCGGCGCCGCCTCGCGCATCGTCGCCAACATGGAGGCCAGTCTCACCGTCCCGACGGCGACCAGCGTCCGCACGGTGCCCGCCCGCCTGCTCGAGGTGAACCGGCTCATCCTCAACAATCAGCTCGCCCGCACGACCGGCGCGAAGGTCAGCTTCACCCACATCATCGGCTACGCCGTGGTCCGCGCCCTGCACGACGTCCCCTCGCTCAACGCCACCTTTGTGGGCGACGCCGACGGCAGCGGGAAGCCAGGTGTGGTCCACCACAAGCACGTCGGGCTCGGGCTCGCGGTGGACCAGGAGAAAAGCGATGGGACGCGCACGCTGCTAGTGCCGTGCATCAAGGAGGCGGACACCCTCGACTTCCGCTCCTTCGTGTTGGCCTACGAGGACCTCATCCGCAAGATCCAGACGAACAAGATCGTTCCCGACGACTTCGCGGGCACCACGGTCTCGCTGACCAACCCGGGGACGCTCGGCACCATCCAGTCGGTGCCCCGCCTCATGCCCGGGCAGGGCGCCATCATCGGGGTCGGCGCGTTGGGCTATCCCGCCGGGTTCGAGGCGGCCGACCCGCGCGTCCTGGCACAACTCGGGCTGGGCAAGGTTGTGACCCTCACCTCGACCTACGACCACCGCATCATCCAAGGAGCCGAATCGGGCCTGTTCCTGGGCCGCGTGGCCGCCCTCCTCACCGGCGCCGACGGCTTCTACGACGACCTCTTCGAGTCGATGGGGGTGCCCTACGAGCCGGTGCGCTGGCAGGTGGACAGCAACGCCGGCGAGGGCACCGAGGAGGGCGAGCACCAGCGCCTGGTCAAGCAGGTGCACGTCCAGACCCTCATCAACATGTACCGCGTGCGCGGGCACCTCATCGCCCACCTGGACCCTCTCGATGCCGAGCCGCCGCACATCCACCCCGAGCTCGATCCCCTCAGCTACGGGCTGACCATCTGGGACCTCCCGCGGCAGTTCGTCGCCGACGGGCTGGCCGGGCGCGACGTCGCGACGCTCGACGAGATCCTCCACGTGCTCCGTGATGCCTACTGCCGCACGCTCGGGATTGAGTACATGCACATCCAGGATCCGGAGCAGAAGCGCTGGATCCAGGAGCACGTCGAGGGGCAGCCGACCACGCTCAACCTCGAGGAGCAGCGCCACATCCTCGACCGTCTGAACGCGGCGGAGGTCTTCGAGCGCTTCCTGCACACGCGCTACGTCGGGCAGAAGCGCTTCGGGCTCGAGGGCGCCGAGTCGACCATCGTGCTGCTCGATGCGCTGCTCGACTCGGCCGCCGGCGCCGGCGTGGCCGAGGTCGTCATGGGGATGGCGCATCGGGGCCGCCTCAACGTGCTGGCCAACATCGTCGGCAAGTCGTACCGCGAGATCTTCGAGGAGTTCGAGGGCAACCTCGATCCCGAGTCCGTCCAGGGCTCCGGTGACGTGAAGTACCACAAGGGCGCCCGCGGTACCTTCGTGGCGAGCGCCGGGGAAGAGCTCCCCATCACCTTGGCCTCGAACCCGTCCCACCTCGAGGCAGTCGATCCAGTCGTCGAGGGCATGACGCGGGCGAAGCAGGACCGCCTGTCGCCCCCCACCGACGGGACCCCCGCCGCCGCCGCCGAGGGCGTCGCCGGGTTCCCTTGCATGTCTGTGCTCGTGCACGGGGACGCCGCCTTTGCCGGGCAGGGGGTCGTCGCGGAGACACTCAACCTCTCCGGGTTGTCGGGCTACCGCACCGGGGGGACGGTGCACGTGGTCATCAACAACCAGCTCGGCTTCACGACCGCACCCGCGTCGGCGCGGTCGTCGGTCTACCCGACCGACGTCGCCAAGATGGTCCAGGCACCGATCTTCCACGTCAACGGCGACGACCCCGAGGCCTGTGTGCGGGCGGCGAGACTGGCCTTCATGTTCCGGCAGACCTTCCACAAGGACGTGGTCATCGACTTGGTCTCCTACCGCAGGCACGGGCACAACGAGGGCGACGATCCCAGCTACACGCAGCCGCTGATGTACCAGCGAATCGAGGCCAAGCGCTCCGTACGCAAGCTGTACACCGAGACGCTCGTGCGGCGCGGCGACATCACACTCGAGGAGGCCGAGTCAGCCCTCGACGATTTCAATGCCAAGCTCCAGGTGGTGCTCGACGAGGTGCGCGGGGAGCCGTCGCTGGCGCCGACCGAGCTGCTGGCACCGGAACCGGTCCTGGAGGACGCCCCCTCACCCCAGACCGGCGTCGCCCCCGACGTGCTGCGCGCGCTGTCGTCGGTCGTGCGCTCAGTGCCCGACGGCTTCACCATCCACCCCAAGCTCGAACGACAATTCGCCCAGCGTGAAGAGCTTGTCGCCGCCGGACAGGTCGACTGGGCGCTCGCCGAGGCGCTGGCCATCGGCTCTCTGATGTACGAGGACGTCAATGTGCGCCTGACCGGGCAAGACACACGGCGCGGCACCTTCAGCCAGCGCCATGACGTCCTCGTGGACTACAACACCGGTGCGGAGTACGTCCCGCTGGCCCACATCCGCGACGGCCTCCAGCGCATCGGAGCCACCCAGTTGACGCCGTCCGGCGAGATGGGCAACTTCACGGTGCGCGACTCTTTGCTGTCCGAGTACGCGGCCCTTGGTTTCGAGTACGGCTATTCGGTCGAGGCGCCCGAAGCCCTCGTCGCGTGGGAAGCCCAGTTTGGGGACTTCGCCAACGGGGCGCAGATCATCATCGACAACTTCGTCGTGGCGGCGGAGAACAAGTGGGGGCAATACGCCAGCCTCGTGCTGCTGCTCCCGCACGGCTACGAGGGCCAGGGCCCGGAGCACTCGTCGTCGCGCTTCGAGCGGTTCCTGTCGCTCTCGGCGCGGGACAACATCCGGGTGACCGTGCCCACCACCGCGGCGCAGTACTTCCACCTCCTGCGTTCCCAGGCGCGTCTCGAGCCCAAGCGTCCGCTCGTCGTCGTCACGCCGAAGTCGATGTTGCGGGCCCACGCGACCCGTTCGACCTTTGCCGAGCTGGAGTCGGGGTCCTTCCAGCACGTCATCGACGACGCGTCGGTCGAGGACCCCTCGATGGTGCGCCGTATCGTGCTGTGCAGCGGGAAGATCAGCCAGGAGGCGGCCCAGCGCCGAACGGAGCTGGAGCCCGGCCAGGCGAGCCAGGTCGCCGTCGTCAGGGTCGAACAGATCTATCCGTGGCCGGTCCAGTTGTTGAGGGCGATCTTCGAGCGTTACGCGCAGGCGACGGAGGTCGTGTGGCTGCAGGAGGAGCCCGAGAACATGGGCGCCTGGTTCTTCGTGCACGCCAGGCTCCACGCCTGCCTCCCGGAGCGCCTGCGGCTTCGTCAGGTGAGCCGGGCCGAGTCCGCCAGCCCCGCCATCGGGAGTGCCGCCCTGCATCAGCTGGAGCAGGCCGATCTGTTGCGGCGTGCCATTGGCTGAACCGCATTACGTCGTGGTGGATGGGTCGAACCTCGCCACCGAAGGAAGAACCGCACCGAGTCTCAAACAGCTGGACGAGGCCGTCCGTGCGTACGCCGCTGAGGACCCGAAGGCCCAGATCATCGTGGTGGTGGACGCCACCTTCGAACACCGGGTGTCCGACGCCGAGCGGGAGGCGGTGCGTGACGCCATGCTCAACGGCGAGGTGATCTCGCCGCCCGCCGGCGCGATCGGTCGCGGCGACGCCTTCGTACTACGCATCGCCGAGCGCACCGGTGCGACCGTGCTGTCCAACGACTCCTTCCAGGAATTCCACGGAGAGCATCCGTGGCTCTTCGACGAGGGACGCCTGATCGGTGGCAAGCCGGTACCCGGCGTCGGCTGGATCTTCACGCCGCGCCTCCCCATCCGGGGCCCCAAGAGCCGTGCCGCCACGGCCGAGGTCAGGTCCAGGAAGGACCCGGCGTCCGCCCCTGCCAAGGCGGCGGAGTTGGCCCGGGCGGCCAAGAAGGCGGCAAAGAAGGGGGCCAAGGTCAAGAAGGCCTCGAAGAAGTCGGCGCCGCCGGTCGACACGAGCTGGCCCCTCACGCCCGCATCACCGCCTCCACGGGCCAAGCTCGACCCGGTCTTCTCCAGCGCCATCGACGAGGCCGTCGAAGAGGCACTCCACCCGGCCAAGCCCCAGAAGCTCAAGGGCGCTTCCAAGAAGGCCGCCGCGGCCAAGAAGGCACCATCGCAAAAGAGCGCCAAGGCGAAGAAGGAGGTCGCGCGGAAGCGGGGAGACACCAGGGCGGACGCGCCATCCGCGCGGACCGACCGCACCCGGAAGAAGCAGCGCGCCGTCCCGCCGCCCGCGGTCAACGAGCCGCTGGCCTTCATCAACTTCGTGGCCGCGTTCCCTGTTGGGAGCACCATCGAGGGGGAGGTCGTGTCGTTCACGTCGCACGGCGCCATGGTCGACGTGCCGCTTCCCGGCGGCGGTTCGCTGCATTGCTACATCCCGCTGGCCGCCATGGGGACGCCACCTCCGACCAAGGCGCGACAGGTCCTCAAGAAGGGTGAGGTTCGCCCCTTCGTCCTGGCGGGATTGGACCCGCCGCGGCGTGTGGCGGAGCTCGCCCTGCCGGCTGGGCGTGCCGCGGCGGCGAGTCAGCGTGCGGCCGCCAAGAAGGGGACCCCCGCCGACAAGAAGCCGGCGGGTTCCGACAAGGCTGCGCCTCAGAAGGCGGCGAAGAAGTCACAGGCCTCGGCCAAGAAGGCCGGAGCACCGCCCGCCAAGGCCGCGAAGGCAGCCAAGGCCGCCAAGAAGTCGACATCGACGAAGGCCGCGAAGCAGGTGACATCGGCGAAAGTCGTGAAGAAAGCGGCCAAGAAGGTGGCGAAGAACGCTGGTGGCGCGAAGAAGTCCACCAAGAAGCGGGCAGCCGCCGAGAGGTCGTGACCGCTCCTCCGCAACCCTCCGATGTTCTCCCACACCGGCCCCCCTTTCTCTTCGTGAGCGAGGTACAGGCCGTCGAGCCCGGCGTCTCCGCCACGGGTACATGGGTGTTGACGGGGGACGAGCCGTTCTTCGCCGGTCACTTCCCCGGCCGGCCGACCCTGCCCGGCGTGCTCATGGTCGAGTCGCTCGCCCAGCTCGGTGGCATAGCGGTGCTTCTGGATCAGCGCTACCGCGGGAAATTGCCGCTGTTCGGCGGTATCGAGCGCGCGCGTTTTCGGCGCCAAGTGGTCCCAGGGGACACGCTCGACCTCGCGGTCACCATGGACCGTTTGTCCGCCCGGGCGGGACGCGGCCATGGGCGGGCCTCGGTTGGAGGGAAGACCGCGTGTGAGGCCGAGATCCTGTTCGTGATCGCCGACGCGGGAGGAGAGTGATGCGCCTAGCCACCTGGAACGTGAATTCGCTGATGGCCCGGATGCCCCGGGTCACCGAGTGGATCGAGGCCAACCGGCCGGACGTGCTCTGCATGCAGGAAACCAAGCTGGCCGACGACAAGTTTCCCGAGAAGGAGTTCTCAGAGCTTGGGTACGAGTCCGCCCACTTCGGGGACGGTCGTTGGAATGGGGTGGCCATCGTCAGCAAGGTCGGGTTAGCCGACGTGACGCGCGGATTCGGCACTGCCGACGACGAGCACGGCCGGCGCATCGTCTCCGCGCAATGCGCCGGCACCAGGGTGTTTTCGGTCTACGTGCCGAATGGGCGCGCCCTCGACAATGAGTTCTATGCCGTGAAGCTCGCCTGGCTGGCCCGTCTCCGTGAGACGTTGGACGAGACGTGCCCGCCGGGTTCATCCGTGGCGGTGTGCGGAGACTTCAACGTTGCGCCGGACGACGGCGACGTCTGGGACCCGGCGGCCTACGTCGGCGCGACGCACGTGAGCGAGCCGGAACGTAGGGCTCTACGTGAAGTCGAGGATTGGGGTCTCGAAGATGTGTTCCGACGTTTCAACGACTCCGGGACGTTCACCTGGTGGGACTACCGCGCGGGCGACTTTCACGAGGGACGCGGGATGCGCATCGACCTCGTCCTCGTGAGCGAGGATCTCGTCGGGCGCGCGACCGGAGCCTTCCGGGACCGCGACGCGCGGAAGGGGAAGAAGCCGTCCGACCACGCGCCGGTCGTCGTGGACTTCGCTGGGCCGTGAATCATCGGGCAGGCCGACGACCCGCCTGAACGATTTAGAAGAGCCGGCGGAATCCGTGGCGGTCGCACGCGCCGCGCAGCTGGCGGCGATGGAGTGGTCGCCGCGGACGCCGTTGTCCGGTTCCGTGACATTCCCAGTCGGCGGTGGGCTCGACCCAGTCACCCGATACCCAGGAGCGGAGCAGCTCGGTCTCCGAGAGCGACTGGAGGTCGAATACATCGTGGCCGTGCCGGACGTGGACCCACCCGTGGGCACCTTCGAGCAATTCGAGCCAGTGCTCGGAGCAACGAGCGTGGGCAGCCATCGTCGCTTCAGCCTCCGATCCGCTGAACGGGCGAGGCGGTAGGACCAGCAGATCGCCCGCGGCGCTGGTCAGCGGCAACGACGGCACGAATCGGGCGCAGACGACGGCGTCGGGCTGCCGCTCCGGCTACTCCGGCGACAGCGACACAGACCGAGGCCACGACGAACGCGACCATCAGCAGGGTCGCCGAGTGGACGAGAAGGGCGGGTGCCCCTTCGAGGCTCATAGCGGCCGCCTGCCGCCAGATATGTGTGTTGCGCCTGCCACCTGGTTTTGACTCCTTTTCCTTCCCATCAAAGTGGTCGAGGGGCTTGACCGTCCGCCATGAGCAGTTCCGCCACTGCCCGGTCAAGCCACCCCCGACCTGGATGCTGCACATGAGCGCTTGGCCGTCGCCAAGAGCGGCAGTGCCAGTGCCGCTCGGTCAAGCGCCGTCGATTGATCTTGGGTCTGAATCGAAGACGCTTGGCCGTCGCCAAGAGCGGCAGTGCCAGTGCCGCTCGGTCAAGCGTCTCGGAAAAGGGTTGTGCCGATCCGTCCTTTCGCCCAGCCGCCTACCGAAGGTCCAAGAGGAGGTCGCGCAACGGGACGCCGTCGCAGATCGAAACGATCTTGTCGAAGTCCTCCTTCGTCAGGGAGCGCTGCACCTCGGGCCAGCTACGGGCGCCATCCCGCATGTAGTCCATGAAGATCTCCCAGATGGCGAGACGCTTGCGCATCCGCTCGACTTCGAACTCGAGCGAGGCGTAGTCGATGGCATCAGCTGGCTCTTCCTCGACGAAGTCGTCTGCCGGGGTGCCGAAGAGGTCATGGCGTAGCCGATCGAGAGCCGCCTCGATCGAGCGAGACTCGGAGAGTGGGTTGTCCATCTCCGTGTGCATGTGCCCCTCCTCGGTTTTCCGTCCCCCAAGGTGGTCTTTTTCGAGACCACCGGTGTTCCAAGAGGCATGGTGACAGGGCCGTTTTCCGGCCTATAGATCCGTAAGGCACTATTCGCGTCGCGGCCATAACTTTGTTGTGGTCGCATTGCGCTCGTTGTGCATGCGTTGATCAAACGCAGTTCGAGCAACCCGCGAGGGTGCCTACAGCACCACCTCGACGAGCGACGGCCCCGGCTCGGCGAAGCCGGCCACCAACGCCGTCGTGAGGTCTTCGGCGGTCTCGACGCGTCGCGCCGGTACGCCCATGCCGCGGGCGAGGGCACAGAAGTCCAGTTCCGGATCCGTGAGGTCGAGGAGGCGCTGAGCCCGGGGTCCGCCGGCGTCGACACCCACCCGGTGGAGCTCCATGTTCAAGATCGCGTAGCTCCGATTGGCGAGAAGGACGGTCGTCACGTTGAGCCCCTCCCGGGACTGGGTCCACAGGGCCTGGAGCGTGTACATCGCGCTCCCATCGGCCTCGAGGCACAGGACCGGGCGTTCGGGCGCGGCCACCGCGGCACCGGTCGCCATGGGCAGACCGATTCCGATGGCGCCTCCCGTGAGCGTCAACCAGTCGTGACGCGGGGCCCCAGCGGTCGCCCCGGCGACGAAGAGCCCCGACGTGTTGCCCTCGTCGACCACAACCGCCCCCTCGGGCAACACGGCGCCGACTGCAGCTGCCAAGGATTGCGTCGAAATGACCCCCGCAGGACGCTCGGGCCGCACCGCCGCGGCCAGCGCAGCGGCGTCCCTCGGTGCGCCGACGGCTTCAGCGAGTGCCTCGAGAGCTCCGGCCACATCCTCGCCCGGCCGGGCGAGGATGTGCACCGTGCAGCCTGGCGGCACCAGGTCGCTCGCCTTGCCGGGGTAGGCGAAGAAGGACACGGGCGAAGCGGCCTCCACCAGGACGAGGTGGCGGACGCCGTCGAGCTGGGCCTGGGCCATCTCCGCCAGATAGGCCAGCCTGTCCACGGCCGGGACGCCCGCCCCCCGTTCCAGGTTGGCCGGAAACGTCTCGCCGAGCAGGGCGGCGCCGGTGGCGTTGGCGGCCCGGCTGGCCGCGTGCAACGCGGCCAGCCGCAGGGCGCTGCCGCCCAACAGCAAGGCCGCGCGCTCACCCGAACGCAGGGCCTTGGCCACCTCGTCGACCGTGTCGCCGGGCACCACCGAGGCCCAACCGCGAGGGCGGGGTGGGCAGGGGCCCGTGCCCGATTCGGACCAGGAGGCGTCGGCCGGCAGGACGAGCGTCGCGACGCAGCCCGGTGGGCCGAGCGCCGCGGCCACCGCGTCGACTGCGTCGTTGGCGACGTCGTCGGCGCGCGCCGTCGAGCGGTACCAGCCCGACACAGGGCCCGCGATAGATGCGATCTCCGACTGGAGGGGCGCGTCGTAGCGCGCGTGGTACGTCGCGTGATCGCCCACGATGTTGACGATGGGCGTGCGGGCCCGCCGCGCGTTGTGGAGGTTGGCCAACCCGTTGCCCAGCCCGGGCCCGAGGTGGAGCAGCGTCGCCGCCGGCCGGCCGGCCACGCGCCCGTAACCGTCCGCCGCGCCCGTGACCACGCCCTCGAAGAGGCAGAGAACCCCCCGCATCGACGGTACGTCGTCCAACGCGGCGACGAAATGCATCTCGGACGTCCCCGGGTTGGCGAAGCAGACGTCGACCCCGGCGTCGACCAGGGTCGAGATGAGCGAGCGGGCACCGTTCATGCCGGGCTCCCCGGGTCTGCACCGGGATCCGCCTCGGTCAACCCGAGGCCGAGCAGCCGGTCGGGCCCGAGGATCCCCTTCGGATCGAACACGCCCTTGATCGAGCGCATGAGCCGCAGCGAGACGGCGTCCTGCATCTCGAGGAAGTACGACAGCTTTGCCGTCCCGATCCCGTGCTCGCCCGAGATGGCTCCCCCGGAGGCCAGCGCTAGCTCGAAGCTCGCCTCCATGAGCGCGTGCCGGCGTTCGTCGTCGCGTTGGAAGACCGTGATGTGGACGTTGCCGTCCCCGATGTGCCCGCAGCCGCTCACCAGCGCGCCGTGCTCCTCGGCCAAGACGGCGACCTTCGCGAGGTAGTCGGGGATGGAGGCACGCGGGATGACGGCGTCGATGAGGTCGTCGCAACCGGCCGCCTTCCCGACGAAGAAGGCGCGTTCACGGGCGGCGATCAGCTGGGGGCCGGAGGTCTCGGGCAGGACGTAGACGTCGAGGGCGCCGAGTCCTTCCAGCAGCGTGCCGAGGTGCTCGACGTCCTCTTCTACCCGGTCGGCCTGCATACCCTCCAAGAGAACGACGAGGTACGCCATGGTGCGCGCCTTGACCTCCTCGGGCACCCCGAGGTCGAGCCCGGCCGCCTGGGTGATCCCGGCCATCACAATGACGTCGACATACTCGAGGATGGAGGGGTCGATCCCGCTGTGGACGATATGCGGCACGGCCTTGGCCACTTCGGCCAGAGTCGCGAAGGGGGCGAGAACCGTCGACGACTCGAAGAAGCGCGGCTCGAGCTTCACGGTCACCTCGGTCGTGATGGCGAGTGTGCCCTCGGAGCCGATGAGCAGCTGGGTCAGGTCGTACCCGCTCGAGCACTTCACGAACTTGCCGCCGGTGCGCAGCACGGTGCCATCGGCCAGAACGACTTCGAGGCCCAGGACGTGGTGGCGGGTCACGCCGTAGCGGACGGCACGCATCCCGCCCGCGTTTGTGGCGACGTTGCCCCCGAGCGACCCGCTCTGCTCGCCGGGGGAGACCGGGTAGATGAGCCCGAGCGGCGCCAGCTCGCCGTTGAGCTGCTCGAGCGTGACGCCAGGCTCGACGACCGCGACCTGGTTCTCGGTGTCGATCTCGCGTATCCGCTTCATGCGGTCGAACGCCATGAGGATGCCGCCGGGGACCGGGACCGCCGCGCCCGAGAGCCCGGTCCCGCTGCCCCGGGCGACGACGGGGACGCCGTGCTCGTTGGCCGCCGTCAGGACCTCGGAGACCTCGCCGGTCGAACCGGGAAGGACGAGGGCGAGGGGTAGTGCCGGGATGCTGGTGAGCGCCTCGTCGTGGGTGTAGTCGGCGTGGACCGCGTCGCCGGTGACGACGTTGCCGTCGCCGACGGCCTTGCGCAGCTGCTCCAGGAGTTCCGACATGCGACGTGGCACCCCCACCTCGGTTCGAACGGACCAGTCCGACCTTACCGGCCCCTACTCCGCGGCGTCGGGGTCCTCCGGGCCGTCTGGCGCGCGGTCGGCGAGGCGCCGGCGCAACTCCGCGACGCGCACCGAGACCTCGGCGGCCGCCGTCGGCGCCGCCTCCTTCTGGAGTTCCACGATGGCCTGCTCGATCGGCGCCAACCACGGGCTGGGCTCACCGGTCTCTTGGTGATGGCGTTGGCGGTCGGGGTCGTCGAACCAGCTGCACCAGAGCTCCTCCTCGGAGCGGGTCAGCGCCACGTAGAGCAGTCGGCGTTCCTCATCGATGGCCGCCGGCGTCTGGGCCGACGCGATCGGCATGAGGCCGGCCCCGAGCCCCAGGACAAAGACGGTCGGCCACTGCAGTCCCTTGGCGCGGTGGAAGGTCGTCAGGACGACGTGGTCGCGGGCGACCGGGTCCTCGGCCGAGACGGGGTCGTCATCGTCGTGCTCCCCGTGGCGGCGGCGGGCGCCCTCGGCACGCAGGTCCGACGCGGGGCCGAGGTCCGCGCCGGCGATCATGCTGGGGACCCGGGCCGCATCCATGGCGGCCTGCACCTTGGCCAGCTGGGCGTTGGTGCGGGTGAGCACCGCGATGCTCGACCAGCGACGGCCAGGGGTACGCGACATCTTGGCTCGAGCGGCCACCCAAGCCGCTTCGTCTTCGTCACTGCCGTGGGACACCACCGCAGGCACTGGCCCGTCGATCCGCGTGGTGCGCGGCGGCAGGACATCGCTCCCCGCGCCGAACGCGCCACCGTCGCGCAGAACCGCGGTGGCCACCGCGACGATCTGGGGGGTACAACGGTGGTTCTCATCCAATCGGAGGACCGCGGTGCCGCGCAGGAGCTCCGGCAGGCGGTCGAGCAGGGTGGGATCGGCGCCGTTGAAGCCGTAGACGGACTGGTTGGGGTCGCCGACCACGAAGAGGTCGGGTTCGTCGGCCAGCATGGCGGTGAGGAGGCGGAACTGGGCCGGGTTGACGTCCTGCATCTCGTCGACGAAGAGGTGGCGCGTGCGCCAGCGGATCGAAGCCGCGAACTCGCTGTCGCCGGCGAGCGCATCGGCACAAGCGACGATGAGGTCGTCGAAGTCGAGCAGGCGCCGGCGGGCCCGCTCGGCCTCGTAGCGCGCGTACGCGTCCGCGACCTGGCCGGCGCCGATCCCGGGCCGGCGACGGTGGCGGCGGGCCTCGGTCTCGTAGCGGTCGGGTGGCACCAGGCGCGCCTTGGCCCAGCCGATCTCGCTGTCGAGCGCCCGGGTGCGGCGGGAGTCGCCGGTGGACACGTCGGCGAGAAGGCGACGGCGGTCGGGCAGCAGCTGCGGGGCGGGACGGCCGCGCAGCTCACGGTGCTCACGCAGGAGGCCGAGTGCGGTGCGGTGGAACGTGCCGGCCTTGACCCCCGAGACGCCGAGGGACCGCAGGCGGGTGCGCAGCTCGTCGGCCGCCTTGCGGCTGAAGGTGGTGACGAGGGTGCGATCGGACTCGATGGAGCCGTCGCGGACGCGGCGGGCGACGCGCAGCGTGAGGACGCGGGTCTTGCCGGCGCCGGCGCCGGCGATGACGCAGAGCAGAGGGTGATCCGACTCGATGGCCTCGCGCTGGGCCATGGTGAGCCGGCTGGCGCCCGGGAGCTCCTCCCAGGTGTCGCTCTCGAAGCCCTCGAACGTCATGACCACACTCCGCAAGGTACAGCTGGGGTGCGCGCATCTCGTATGGCGGCACCGGGCAGGCCGGACCTGGGCCTATCGTGACCGACCGGGGCCGGCGCCGCCTGCGGCGCCGGCGCCACGGTGGCTGATCCTCAGGCCATCAGGCCACTCGGTGGGTGCGCAGGGCGCGCCGGCGGGCGTGGCGGGCGCGGCCCAGGGCAATCAGCTCCTCGACGACCTCGGTGAAGGCGAGGCCCTCCGCCTCCCACAGCATCGGGAACATGGAGATGGGGGTGAACCCAGGCATGGTGTTCACCTCGTTGACCACGATCTCGTCGTCGTCGGCCAGGAAGAGGTCGACGCGGGCGAGCCCCTCCACCCGCAACGCCCCGTAGGCCGCCACGGCCACACGCTGCGCATGGGCCAGTTGGGCGTCCTTCAGGTCGGTGGGCGCCACCGTCTCCGCAGCGCCGAGCACGTACTTGTCGTCGTAGTCGTAGAACTCCCGGCTGGCGATGATCTCGCCCGCCCTGGACACCCGGACCTCCTCGTTCCCCATGAGCGACAGCTCCAGCTCGCGCCCGCTGATGGACTCCTCGAGGATCACGTGATCGTCGAACTCGAAGGCCGAGACCACGGCGTCGCCGAGCCCGGCCGCGTCCGCCACCTTGGTGACACCAATGGACGATCCGAGGTTGGCCGGCTTGACGAACTGGGGCAGGCCCAGAGCGTCGAGCGACTCCTCCATGACGTCGTTGCCCCACGCCGCCCGGCTCACCAGGCGCCAGGCCGCCACGGGGAGGCCATGGTCGTGGAGCACCGACTTGGCGATGCCCTTGTCCATGCAGATCGCAGACGAGAGGACGCCGGCACCGACGTAGGGGACCCCGATCGCCTCGAGGTGCCCCTGGATGACGCCGTCCTCGCCGAACGGGCCGTGCAGGACGGGGAAGACGACCGCGTCCCGCGGCAAACCGGCGTCAAGGTTCGGGAGCCGCGCACCGGGGAACCGCTCGAGCAGATCGTCGGGCGACTCCAGCGTGTCGCCGGCCGCGACGTCGACGAGCGCCGCCCGTGCGTCCACCCACTGTCGGTCGTGGGTGAGGCCCACCGGAGTGACGGTCCAACCACCGTCCAACGCGGTCTGTACGATGCGCCGCGCCGAGATGCACGAGATCTCGTGCTCGGCCGAAGGACCGCCGTACACGACGGTCAGCGCTCCCGGATCAGGCATCGACCGAGGCTATACAATCGCCGCGAGGGTGATGCGTGCGCTTCTCGACATCTGAGCTCGCTGCCCACCTCGGCGGGGAACTGGTCGGACCCGACGTCACGGTCGCGGGCGCGAGCATCGACTCCAGGACCATCGAGCCCGGGCAGCTCTACGTCCCCATCGTCGCGGCGCGTGACGGACACGCGTTCATCCCCGACGCCCTGGCGGCCGGTGCGGGCGCCTATCTGACGTCGGAAGGGCCGGCCGGCGTGACGGCGGTCACGGTCGACGACACCGCCCGCGCGCTCTTGGACCTGGGGGCACTCGCCCGCGACCGGATGGCCGGCGGCGTCATCGGCATCACGGGCTCCGTCGGCAAGACGACGACGAAAGACCTCCTGTCCGGCTGCCTGGCGTCGGCGTTCACGACGGCGGCAAGCGATCGTTCCTTCAACAACGAGCTCGGTCTGCCCCTGACTCTGCTCAACGCCCCCGACGATGCACAATGGGTCGTCCTCGAGATGGGTGCACGCGGCGTCGGGCACATCGCTCACCTCGCCTCGGTGGCGCGACCCGACGTCGGCATCGTGACGAGCGTCGCGATGGCGCACGTCGAGTACTTCGGGGACCTCGACGGGGTGGCCCGGGCCAAGAGCGAGCTCGTCGAAGCGCTGCCCGAGTCGGGCGTCGCCGTCCTCAACTTCGACGATCCGCGCGTCCGGCGGATGGGCGCGGTCAGCGCGTGCCCGGTCCTCGGCTACGCGGTGGACGCCGGCGCCGAGGTGCGGGCCGACGACGTGACGCTCGGCGGCGACCTGCGCGCCCAATTCCGGCTGCGGTCCCCCTGGGGCGAGGCGGACGTCCGCCTGGCGCTGCACGGCGTCCAACAAGTGCCGAACGCCCTCGCCGCCACCGCCGCCGCCCTGTGGTGCGGTGCGCCGCTCGACGGCGTCGTGGCCGCGCTCGGCGCGGTGGCCGGCTCGCCGCTCCGGATGGAGGTCCGTCACGTTCCGCGCGGCCCGACTCTGGTCGTCGACTGCTACAACGCCAACCCGGCGTCGACCGAGGCGGCCCTGCGCGGGCTGGCGGCGTTGCCCGGCGCACGAAAGCTGGCCCTGCTCGGCCTCATGGCGGAGCTGGGCGACGAGACGGAGGCCGAGCACCGCCGGATGGCGATGCTCGCCGAGGGCTTGGGGATCGAGGTCGTCGGCTACGAGACGCGGCTCTACGGTCCCGCCGAGGTGACCGACGTCGACGAGGCGGTCGAGGTCCTGCGGACCCTGGGCCCGGGTGACGCCGTGCTGGTCAAAGGCAGCCGGGTCGCCCGCCTCGAAGAGGTCGTGGGTGCCTACGAGTCGGCGGCCGGCAGCAGTCGCTGATCGCCTTGGCCGGGTGCCGAACGACCGCTGTGGACGAGCCGGCTGAGCTCGCCGTACAAGGACTCGGTCCGCGGGGAAGGGGAGCAGCCCGGATCGAGCGCGTCGAGCCGGCGCTGGCACTCGCGCCATTCGAGCCGGAGACGTTCGGCGTCTCCCTCGGCGGCCGCGAGCTGCATGGCGGCGCGCGACAGGACCTCGCTGTACGGCTCGACCACGCGGGCCCGTTCCAACCCCCACCAGGCGAGCGCGAAGTGGCCGGCCTCCGCCGCGAGCGACGCCATGGAGCAGGCCGCGTCGACGAGCGCGGCGGCGACTCTGCCGCCGTGCCCCTCGGCCTCCCACCACGAGTAGCCCGAGAGCGCGTTCGCCAGCGGCTCGCCCTCGACCAGTTCGAGTGCGGCCCGCGCGCAGGCGATGGCCACGTCCCGGTCCTCGCCGACATGGGCGCGTCCCTCGGCGGCCAATGCGATGGCACGGTGCACGTCCACGGTCACCTCGGGCGAGATCCGATACAAGCCGTTGCGGGAAGCTGGCGGAAGCAGGGGGTCGCCTCGGGCATCGGTGCCCAGGGCCCGACGCGCCGCGTACGCGATGTTGAAGAGGGTCTTCGAGGCGGCGTCGCTGTCCGACGAGCCGAGCACGCGCGTGCGTAGCCGATCGCTGGTGACGACGTCGGGCCGGTGCAGGGCGAGGTAGGCGACCAGCTCGGTCGACCGCCGGGCGCGATTGGCCGGGAGGTCCTCGCCTAGCCCGTCCAGGCGCGGGGTCGTCGTGAGGAGACGTACGTCGACGATGCCCGGGGCCCAGGCGTGCGGGCCGTGCGGGCCGTGCGGGTCACTCTCACCTCCCGCGACGGGAGCGGGACGGGCCTCGGGGCGCGGCGGGGGGTCCGGCCGCCGGCCCAGGGCTACCAGCTCCGCGATGGCCTGGCCGGTCTCCTCGGACTGGAGCGGTGGCCGCACCACCCTGCCCATCGGGTGCAGCGTCGCGCCGTGCCGGTCGACCAGGACGGTCAGATCGGACGCCGTTGCGGCCGCGGTGGTGACGACCGCGGTGTGCGCGGCCACCTCGTCGGGGAGGGAGCGGGGGTCACCGAAGAAGAGGAGCGGGCGCGCCAGCCGGTGGTGGTCGGCGGCCGCCTCGGCCAGGAGGCCCTGATCGCCGGGGTCGTCCGTCGCCAGCACCGTGTCCGACCACGACCAGGCCTGCATCGCCGCGCGCACGGACCGGGCGAGCGCGGGCGCGTCTTCGCCGAGCACGGGGAGTACCTGTCCCGGTCCCAATACCACCAACCAGGTGCCCGCCCCGTCGTCCCCGACCGGCAGGACGATGGGCGCGTACGGATCGAAGGACGTCGACTCCGCGTCGCCGAGCTCTTCGAGACGTGTGTGGTCGACGTGCCAGACGTCGTCCCCCTCGGCCGAGGGCGCGAAGGGATGCGGCGGCGCGGCTTGCGTCCCGGCGAACCAGAACGACACGCCGGCCGGGGAGACGCAGACGGCACGGACGCGGGGTGGCGCCTCCTGCTCGACGAGCGCGCCGGCGAGGAGGCGGTTGGCGGCCTCGAAGGAACGGAGCGCGGGGACGCCCTCGAAGCGGCGCAGCAGCGTCGCGGCGTCGACCGCTTCCTCGGACAGCGGTGGCAGTACCGCGAGCTCGCCGAAGAAGGGCTCGCCCGGGCGGCGGCGGCCGGTGCGCCTGGCCAGGCCGGCGCAGGCCAGCGAGCCCAGACCGAGCGCGACGAGCTCGGGGAGATGGCCGGGGTGCCCGCCCGGCGCGGCGCCCCGTCGGGTGGTGCGGGGAAGACCGTCGTGTGCGCGTCGATGCCCGCCGGTCACCCCGGTGATCGGGCCGAGATCGAGACGCCAGCCCGGTTCGACGTGGTCCGGGTCGACGAAGCGTAGACCGTCCCCCACGGCGCGATCGAGGTTCATCGCCGCGAGCGCCGTCCAGTCCGCACCGTCACCGAGGCGATCGTGCGCGATGGCCCACAGCGTCTCGCCCGGCCGCACCGTGTGAGACGCTGGCGCGGCATGCGTGTCGCGCGGCGGGTGCGGCCGGGGCATCTGCGGATCGACGAGGCCCGCCGCACTGGTCGTGATGGGGGGCGCCGCCGTGGACGCGCCGGCCATGGTGGAAACCGCCAGGGGGCCGCCGATCGAGGACAGCGCGAGCACACCCACCGCGATCCTCGCCGCGACCTGGTCGAGGACCGAGGCACTCCGCGCGGTGACCTCGCCCCGGCGGACGTGGGCCACCACGGCGCGGAGGAGCTGGAGGCAGCAGGCTGCCCAGGCCACCCAGGCCGCGAGCGCGAGCGCGCTCAGTGCGTCGCGATCGAGCGCGCTCCACCCGTGACCGAGTCCACCCGAGAGGGGATCGCCCACTACGACGACCAGGACGATGGGGACGGCGGTGAAGGCGAGCAGCACCGCGAGCGCCGCGCCCGCGACGTCGAGGAGGCGCCGGAGGCGACCCGGTGTGACCGGGCGACTAGGCACCGGCAGGGCCGATCGTGATCGTGTAGGTGAGGGAAGCCGTCTCCGAGGCGGGCTCGCTCACGGTGGCGAGGCAGCTCCCGCTGGCGTCGGGCAAGGAGGCCGCCATGGCCGCCGTTCCGCCCACGCTCTGGCTCCCGTTGGGACAGCTGACCTTCATGGTGAGGTAGGTCGAGCCGGACCACAGCACGGAGATTTGCATCGCGCCTGTTCCCGTGAACGCGAAGCTGTTCGACGTCTGCAGGGGTGGCGACAGGTAGCCCTGGGTCTGCGTGCGGTCGGCCGGCAGCGCTGCGCTCGGCGCGGTCGTCGTCGTGGTGGTCGTGGGTGGGAGCGTGGTGGTCGTCACGGGTGGGACCGTGGAAGGCGAAGTGCCGCTCGTCGCATTCGAGTGGTTGTCGAGCAGCGCGGAACCCGCCCCGGTCGTGGGCGTCTGCGCAGGAGCGAACGGGCGGGCGGGGAGCGTCGTGCTCGTGGTCGCGGCGGCGCCACCGTCGGCACGCCCGCCCGGCCCCGTCGCGCTGCGATTGCCCGAGGCGGAGGGTCGATGCGCATCGCTCGCCACGGCGCCAGGGTGTCCCGTCCCACGCGGCGCGGTCCCCACGGTGGCGACCAGCAACGCCATCAGCGCCAACGACACGGCGAGGATCACCCACCAGTTGGGACGGCCCCGAACCACCCGCGAGCGCAAACTCTGGGTGGTCTCGGACCCTCCACCAACCACGGGCACACGATACGCACGCGCCACGCTGCTCGCACCGGGAGCTCAGGCGCAGAGTCGCCGCCGCCCGCGGTCCCGGCGGCTGTAGAGCGCGGCGACGGTCGCGGCCGGTCAGGACGGACAGCTCGGCGATCGAGTACCCGAGGACGTAATGGGCGTAGAGGACCCGGACCTCGTCCGGCCGCATGCCCTCGACGTGGAGGTCGATCAACGCGCGGGCGAGCTCCTCCAGGCCGGTCTCGTTCGGCGCCGCGCGTACACCGTGCGTGCCGATCGGGACGGTCTGCGCAGCGAGGTCCTTGGCCCGGAAGAGCTGGCGCCGCAGCCGGCAGCGGATGGCGGAGAGGAGGTCCAACACCGCGTAGGGGCGGTCCTGACCTGCCCATTCCTGCACGACGACCCAAGTGGTCGACAGGAGCTCGGCGAAGAACTCGTCCCCGTGCTGCCAGTCCCCGCCCCGGCCCCATTGCAGTTTGCCGGCGACGCTGACGAGCCCGGGCACCAGGGCCTGGACCAGCATGCGGCCGACGAAGGGGTCCGCGGCTTCGCGCAGCAGGACCCTGACCAGCCGCGCCGCCTCCTCGCGCTGGACCCGTCCGGCCGCCCCCGCCCCCCGCATGTGCTCGAGCACGTCACAGGGCGTCCGACACGGCGGCGACTCGCCCGGCCCGCCCAGCACGAGCCGGGCCAGCGCGTCGTCGCCGTGGGCGATCCGTCGGAGGGCGCGGACGGCCGCGGGGGAGCGGCCGACCGAGCGCCATTCCGCGGCCATCTGGTCGATGAAGGCGAGCCGGCGCTTCGAGGCGGCGGTCGAGGTGGCGGTCGGGGTGGGGGTCGACATGGCGCCACGGTCGCGTGGGGTCCTCCCCCGATTGCTCCCCCGGTGGACGCGGGCGATGCGGTGCGCGACGGCAAGCGATGACGGCCCAGGTCGGCGATAGTGTGCCGCCGATGGACATCGACGAGTTCTACGAAGCCGACCCCCGCCGGCGGGCCTCCGCGGAGCTGGAACTGGGCACAGAGTGGCGGGACGCCGACGGGGTCCGTTACGAGCTCAACTACGTGGAGGACACCGGCGAGCTCTACGTGCTGCGGGAGCCGGAGCCGCACGAGTCCGGCGACCCCTTCGGCGGCATCCACTTCTCGCTCCCGCACGACCACGAGCACACGGTGACGGTCCACGTGATCGCGAAGATCGCCTCCGTGGACGAGGTGCACGCGATTCTCAAGGGCTGGCAGGAGCAGGTCAACGGGGCGAACGGGACGCACTGGCTGGGCCAGCGCCTGCGGGAGGCCGGGGTGGCGGCCGATCCCTCGGGGGACCCGGTCGCCGACTGATCCCGGGGTCAGCTGGGGGGTTCGAGGTCCAGCATCGTGGCGAGGAGCTGGGTGGCGATGTTGTTCGATCGCATGTCCGCCTCGGCCGGCAGGATCTCGGTCTCGAGCAGCAGGTCCGACAGCCGCAGCATGACCACGGCGAAGCGAAAGCCGGAGAACACCTCGTAGAAGAAGAGGTCCTGCATCGGGCGGCCGATCTGCCTCGCGTAGTACGCGATGGTCTCCTCGTGCGAGGGGAAGCCGGCCGGACGGGGCACGCCGAGCGGCTCGGTGAACTGGCGGTCGAAGTAGAGGAACCAGCCGAGGTCCATCTCGGGCTGGCCGAGCGACGCCATCTCCCAGTCGAGCACTGCGGCGGCCCGGAAGTCGTCCCAGATGATGTTGCCGATCCGGCTGTCACCCCAGCTCAGCACGACGTCGCCCTGTTCGTCGGGCTTGTGGTCGACCAACCACCTCCAGGTCGCCTCGACCACCGGCACGCTGAGACCCTTGGCCGACCAGTCGAGGTAGTCGCGGTAGTACGACATCTGCTGGTCGATGCCCGGCTTGCCGCGCGACGGCATGCCGAGCCATTCCAGGCCGAGACGCCGCCAATCCGTCCGGTGCACCGCGGCGAGCGCGTCGATCCCGCTCCACCACAT
This sequence comes from uncultured Acidimicrobiaceae bacterium, assembly GCA_963788585.1. Taxonomy (GTDB): domain Bacteria; phylum Actinomycetota; class Acidimicrobiia; order Acidimicrobiales; family RAAP-2; genus Bog-473. The sequence continues at coordinate 348,858 of CAWBHA010000004.1, read as the reverse complement.
CCGCTCCTGTTGCTCCGGCGTGGCCTCGATGACCCAGCCCTCCATGGTGTAGGGGATGTTGTCGGGCGGGACGAGCCCTTCGACGTGGTCCATGGTGAAGAAAGGGACCCCGAGGTAGCGGGGGTCGTCCTCGTAGAAGCCCAAGCGGGGCAGGCGCACCGGCGAGCCGCCGTCGGCGAGCGCCTTCATCACCCGGTACTGGGTCGCGAACTCGGCGTCCATGAACAACAGGTGCTTCGTCGGCGCCACGCGCACGACGAGCCGGCGCTCGGACCCGTCGGCGGCGCGGGTCCGGCAAAGGATGGTCTCGTTGGAGAAGCCGTTCGACGCCGGCGACTGGACGTCGAAGACCTCGGGGCCCCGGCCGTCCGGGGACTTCGTGGCCAGCCAGGTGCCGAGGACGGCGGCCACCTCCTCGGGGTCGCGTTGGTCGATGTCGGGCACGGGGCGGCACTCTACCGACGGCGCGGGGACGTGGCGGTAGCGTCGCCCGCGTGGTGATCGTGATCGACCTGTCCGAGGCGAGGGTCTCCCTCGAGGACCCCGACGAGTTCACCCGGTTCTCCGTGGCGCTCGAGGGCCCGGGTGATCCGGCCGAGGTGATCGCGGCGTCGGGGATCGGGCGGCTGCGAGAGGACGGGGGCCACGTGGTGGTCGACCCCGCGGCCCTCCGGGCGCTGGCGGGGCCCGCCGCCGACGAGGCCTGGGACGAGGGCTTTTCCGGCATGTGCGCGTATGCCGCCGGGAAGGGCTGGGTGGAGGATGACGGCGGCGTCCTCGCCCATATCGAGCGACGCGACGACAGAGGCTGACGGCCCGGGGGGACGCGGCAAGGGCCGCCCGGGTAGGCGCAGCCGGGGCGGGCGCCGCTACCCTTGAGGGGCCGAGCCGTACGGCCGGCGGTGGGGCGGGCGCCCCCAGAGCTCCGGGAGGGACGCATGCCGATTCGGGACTACGACCGCTTGTTCATCGGCGGCGACTGGGTGGCCCCGGAGGGGACCGGCATCATCGAGGTGATCTCGCCGGCCACCGAGGAGGTCGTGGCCAGGGTGCCCGAGGGCACCGAGGCCGACGTCGACAAGGCCGTGGCCTCGGCGCGCAGCGCCTTCGACAAGGGGCCGTGGCCGCGCATGACGCCGGCGGAGCGGTCCGAGATCCTCGCCAAGGTGGCCGCGCAGGTGACCGCCGAGATGGGTGACATCGCCGAGATCATCACGCGGGAGATGGGCGCGCCGATCACCTTCTCCGGGATGGGCCAGGTGCTGGCGCCCACGATGATCTTCAGCTACTACGCCGACCTGGCCAAGACGTACGCCTTCGACGAGCTGCGCACCGGCGTGCTGAACCCGCTTTCGCTCGTGACGAAGGAGCCGGTCGGGGTCGTCGGCGCCATCGCGCCATGGAACGTCCCGCTGTTCATCGCGGCCGCCAAGCTGGCGCCGTCGCTCGCCGCCGGGTGCACCGTCGTCTACAAGCCGGCGCCGGAGACGCCCATCGACGCGTTGCGGCTGGCCGAGATCTTCACCGAGGCGGGACTGCCCAAGGGCGTCCTCTCCGTCATCCCGGCGGGGCGCGAGGTCGGCGAGCACCTGGTGACACATCCGGGCGTGGACAAGATCTCGTTCACCGGGTCCGCGGTGGGGGGCAAGCGCATCGGCGGCCTCTGCGGCGAGCGTCTCAAGCGCTGCACGCTGGAGCTGGGTGGGAAGTCCGCCGCCATCATCCTCGACGACGCCGACCTGGCGACCACGATCCCGACGCTGCTGCCCAACTCCATCATGAACAACGGGCAGGCCTGCATCGCCCAGACCCGCATCCTGGCGCCGCGGGCGCGCTACGCCGAGGTGGTCGACGCCGTGGTGGCCGGCGTCGGCGCCATGCAGGTGGGCGACCCGCTCGACCCGGCCACCGAGGTCGGGCCGGTGGTGGCCGAGCGGCAGCGGGCGCGCATCGAGGGGTATCTCGCCAGCGGACGCGAGGAGGGCGCGACCGTGGCCCTGGGCGGCGGCCGGCCGGCGGGCTCCGAGTTCGCCAAGGGCTGGTACGTCGAGCCGACCGTGTTCACCGACGTCGACAACAAGATGAAGATCGCCCAGGAGGAGATCTTCGGGCCCGTGCTCGTCGTCATCCCCTACGACGGCGACGAGAACGCCGTCGACATCGCCAACGACTCGAGCTACGGGTTGTGCGGCTCGGTCTGGACGGAAGACAACGACCGCGGCCTCGGCGTGGCCCGCCAGGTGCGCACCGGCACCTACATGCTCAACGCGCCGGTGCCCATCGACTTCGCCACGCCGTTCGGCGGGTTCAAGGAGTCCGGCGTGGGCCGCGAGTTCGGTCCCGAGGGCCTCGAGGGGTTCCTGGAGATGAAGTCGATCGCCCTGCCGGCGGGGTACACGCCGAGCACCTGACGCCCACGCGGCGCACGGCGCGGCCATGAGCCTCGCGGGGGCGGGGGGCACCGCGGAGCAGCGGGGCCGGATGATGTCGGTCACCGACTGGCCCATGTGGGTCGTCGGCTTCACCCTCTTCATCGACGGCCTCGACCAGTACATCGTCCGCGGCGACAGCGACCAGCTGAAGTCGGCCTTCGGCGTCGGCGACACGGCCATCGCCGTGCTCTTCTCGGCCTTCATCCTGGTCAACGGCGTGGCCACGCTGCCCTCGGGCTACCTGGCCGACCGCTGGAACCGCACGAGGGCCATGGCGGTGACGATCGTGGCCTGGTCGGTCATCTCCGCCCTCGGCGGGCTCGTCCCCACTTCGGCCTTCGTGCTGCTCGTGGTCGTCCGCGGGTCGCTCGGCTTCGGCCAAGCCATCACCGACCCCTCGGGCAGCAGCGTGATCGCCGATTTCTACGGCCTGGAGAAGCGGGGCAAGGCCTTCTCCATCCAGCAGTGCCTCAACTACGTGGGTCTCGGGGTCGGCCTCGTCATCGGCGGCGCACTCGGCCCGCTCTTCGGCGGCCAGGGCTGGCGCGTCGCCTTCTTCGTGTCCTTCTTCCCGGGCCTCGCCGTGGCCTACATGTGCTGGCGGCTGCCCGAGCCGAGCCGCGGCACCGCCGACCGGGCGCACGTCACGCGGCGGGAGGAGATGGAGGTCTCCGACGAGCATCTCGGCCCGCTGTTCCCCGACGGGGTGCGCCAGTTCCTGCGCGACATGGTGGTGGGGCTCCGCCGCGACATGGGCGTCATCCTCAACATCCCGACGCTGCGCTACGCGCTGGTCGGCGTCTCCACGGTGGGCTTCGTGGTCACCGCGGTCGGGACCTGGATGCCGAGCTTCTACCAGAACCAGCTCGGGCTCTCGCAGGGCAAGGCGACGGCCGTCTTCGGCCTTCTGCTCGTGGTGGGGGGCATCCCCGGCACGGTGTGGGGCGGCTGGATCGCTGACCGATGGGTGCACCGCGTGCTGGGTGCGCGCGTCGTCATCCCCGCCGTCTGCATGATCGTCAGCGCGACGCTGTTCGTGCTGTCGTTCGCGCGGATCCCGAACGACCTCGTCTTCCTTCTCCAGCTTCTCGGCCTCGTGGCGGCCACGGCGTCGGTGCCCGCCCTGCGGGCCGGGTTGTCCGACGCTTCACCCGCGCAGGTGCGCGGCGCCGGCTTCGCCGCCTTCAACCTGGCGTCGGTGGTCTTCGGCGCGGCGGCGGCGCCGCTCGTCACGGCCGCCGTGGCGGGTGCCTTCGGCGAGGACTACCGCACGGCCTTCCTCATCGTCATGCCGATCGCCTTCGTGGGGGCTGGCTGCCTCCTGCTGGCGCGCAGGCACATCGAGAAGGACTCAGCCAAGGTGTTCGAGGCGGTCGTCCGCGCCATGGCCGAGAACCAGGCCGAGGACGAGGCGCACGCCGCCCACCGTCACGAGGAGGTGGGGGGCACCGGCGGCGCGAGTGGCGAGACATAGCCCGAGAGCGGTGCACCATTCCCCTTCACGTCGGCGAAGGCCTGGTGGTCGCCGGCCTCGACCACGCTGTAGCCGGTGCGGTCGCCGTCACCGTTGACCACGTCGGGTGCGGCGTCGTCACCGGTGGTGCCCGTGACGACGGCCACGTGCACGGCGGTGACTGCGCTCGTGTCGAGGCCGTAGACCGCGACGTCGCCCGGTTGCGGCGCGTACCCCGAAGAGACGGGATGCCACGTCCCGTGGTCGACGCCCCACAGGTAGAAGCTCGCCGAGTTGCCGTTCAGGTAGCCCGAGGCCAGCTGGTACTGCACCTCGGCGCCCGCCTGCTTCCACACCCACGCCGCGAAGTCGGCGCACCACTCCTCGTCGAGATTGTCGTTGCCGCAGTCGTCGAGGCCCGCGTACCAGTAGGCGCTGTACTTGTTGCAGTACGACTGCGCCGGATCGGTCGTATAGCCCAGCTGGCTCTCCGCCACCGACACGATGCGGGCGCGCAGCGGGCTGAGCGGGGGGCCGGCACGCAGCCGGTCGACCACCACGACCGCGGCAGCGACGAGCACCAGCGCGAGGAGGAACACGACCACGCGGCGACGGGGACGGTTCCTGGCGGGCGCCGGGGGAGGCGGGAGGGGTCGGGCCAGCGGCCGGGTCGGGTTCAGGTCGATCGAGGCTAGTGAGCCGACGGTGCCCAGGGGGCGCGGGCCGCGGTCTGCGAGAATGGCTGATCCGGACGCCCGCGTGCGGTGCCGGCTGAGCCGAACCTGGAAGGACTCACCCGATGCAGGACGACGAGAGCGCGATCTCGCACACTCGTCTGGCCTATCTGCCGGCCCTGGACGGCATGCGCGCCTGTGCCGTCGTGGCCGTGATGATGTTCCACGGCGGGATCCCGCACATGGAGGGGGGCTTCATGGGCGTCGACGCCTTCTTCGTCCTCTCCGGCTTCCTCATCACCTCGCTGCTCATTGGGGAGTGGCGGCAGTCCCTCACCATCAAGCTCGGCGCGTTCTGGGCCCGCCGGGCACGCCGCCTGCTGCCGGCATTGCTTCTCATGCTCCTCTTCGTGGCCTTCTTCGCGTCGGTCATCGTGCCCAAGGGGACATACGGCGCCTTGCGGCTGGACGCGCTCTCGACGCTGCTCTACGTGAGCAACTGGCACTTCATCCTGGTCAATTCGAACTACTTCAACGAGACGGCGCAGTCGTCGCCGCTCCTGCACACCTGGTCCCTGGCCGTCGAGGAGCAGTTCTACGTGGTCTGGCCCCTCGTGGTGCTCGGCGTCCTGCGCCTGACGAAGGACCTGCGGGCGCTCTTCGCGCTGTGCTGCGCCGCGGCAATCGGGAGCGCGTTCTGGATGCACCATGTCTACGACGGTGGCCTGGCCACGAACCGCGCCTATCTCGGAACCGACACGCGTTCGCAGTGCCTCTTCATCGGCTGCGCGCTGGCCGTCGGACTTGTCCTGCTGGCCCGAAGGAGCCACGAGGCGGGCCGCCTGGCCAAGGGCGAGCTGTGGCGCCCCGCCGGGCGCACCGGCGAACGGCTCTGCGGCGTGCTCGGCGTCGCCGGGGCGGCGGCCGCGGTGGCGATCTGGGTGCTGACCACCTCGCTGTCCTCGTTCCCCTACGCCGGAGGCTTCTTCCTCATCGGCCTGTCGGTCGGCGCCGTGATCCTCTCCGCTGTCGCGGCGCCCCGCAGCATCGTGCCGCGTGCCCTCTCCGTCGCGCCCGTCCGCTACGTCGGCCGCATCTCCTACGGGCTGTACATCTGGCACTGGCCGATCTTCCTGTGGCTCGACCACGCCCGCACCGGGCTCGAGGGCTACGAGCTCTTCGCCCTGCGCGTGGCCGTGACGTTCGGGGTGTCGGTGGTGTCGTTCCACCTCGTCGAACGGCCGATCCGCATGGGGACCTTCGTCAGCCAGTGGCGCGCCTGGCTCGTGGTGCCGGCGGGCGTCGGGGTCGTCCTCGTGGCGATCGTCGCGGCCACGACCGGCACTTCGGCGGTGGCCAGCACCGCGCCGCCCCCCATCACGGAGACGACGACCCCCGGACCTCCGACGTCGGTGGCGGGCGGGCCTCCCGTCCGGGTCCTGTTGTTCGGCGACTCCATCGCGCTCACGCTCGGGTTGGGTCTGGGCGAGAGCAAGGTCCAGGACCGGTACGGCTACGTCCTCGAGGACAAGGGGATCCTCGGTTGTGGGGTGGTCGACGGGCCGCAGGTGGAGCTCATGGGCGCGCGCGACGACACGCCGTCCGCCTGCAACGGCTCACCACTGACGCCGGGTGAGCCGGATGCCGACCAGCCGTGGCCGTACCAGTGGCAGAGGGCCATCTACGAGGTCCGACCGAACGTCGTCGTGCTCCTGGCCGGACGCTGGGAGGTGGTCGATCGCGAGTACGACGGAACCTGGACCAACATCTTGAACCGGACGTACGCCGCCTACGTGAAGCGACAGCTGAACGCGGCCTCGCAGCTCGTGACGTCGACCGGCGCACACATGGTGTTCCTGACCGCGCCGTGCACGGACGAGGGCGAGCAACCCGACGGGGCACCGTGGCCCGAGGACAACCCGGCCCGTCTCGCCGTGTTCAACAGGCTGGTCCGGCAGGTGGCCGCCGAGCATCCCTCGACCGACTCGGTGGTCGACCTCAACGCCGCGGCGTGCCCGAAGGGCAAGTTCGCCAGCTCGGTCGACGGACAGGTGATCCGCCAGTCCGACGGCGTGCACTTCACGGTGGCCGGCGGGCAGGTGCTGGCGCCCAAGCTGATGCCGGAGATCGTGGCGTCCGGGCGGGCGCAGATCGCCGCCGGCGCGCCGGCCCCCTCACCCGGAGGATGACGCCGGCTTGGGGTTGACGTTCTGCGGGACGGTCGCGCCGGGCCCGGGGCTCTGCGGGTTGACGTTGGGGTTCGTGTTCGCGACGACGCACTGCGCCCGGAGGGCGGGCACGAGGTGACCTTCGTCCACGGTGGCACCCTCCGAGATGGTCGTCATCAACGAATTCCACGATCCGTCGTCCGAGTTGGCGGCGGCGGCGAGCGGGAGGGCAGCCCGCAGTTCCTGGTCGGCCTCGTTCTGGAGCAGGGCCGCGGTCGCGGCCGGGGTGTCGCTCCGGGTGGCGAGCAGGTAGTCGTCGACCGATCGGCGCACGTGCACGCAGGCCTGCCGGGCCAGGCTCTGCCCGTCGTCCGTGCTGCAGGCGCTCAGCCCGAAGGCCGTACCGACCACGACTGCCGCGACCCAGATGGCACGGACCCCGCCGAGGCGGCGTGCCCGCGCCATCTCAGCCCAGCCAGCGTTCGGCGGACTCGAGCAGGAAGCGGCTGACGGCGAGGGCGCGGTCGAAGACGTCGCACAGGAGCTCCTCGCCTCCGAGGACCCGGGCCAGGGAGACCGGGTGGCGGGCCACGATGCTGAGCCGGCGCTCGGAACCGTCGGTGGCGTTGGCGAAGGAGTCGATGGCCGAGACCTCGAGCGGGAGCTCGATGCCGCCGACACCGGCCAGGTCGATAGCGAGCCGGAGGAGGTCGGGACCGCTCGGGAGGGGCGGCAGCGCCCACGTGAAGGTCAACGGGAAGTGGAACTCGTCGGGCGGCTCCTCGTCCTCCGCGAGGAGCACCACCGCATCCTCGAACGAGAGCAGGACGCGTGGGTCGACGTCGAGGGCCAAATGGAGGTCGAGCGGCCCGCCGCACCCCTCTTCCGGATGCAGGTCGACCTCCCACACCTGGCGCAAGGAATACGTCTCGACGAAGTGCCGCTCGTCGTGCACGTGGAACCCGTGGTCGACGGAATGGTCCTTCAGATCGGCGACGTACCCCGCGACGTCTATGGCTGCCACAACCGGGGCAGCCTACCGGGGCCGGGACCTTCGCCCGGTAGGGTTCGTGCCTCGTGAATGACGTTCGCCTGCTGGAGGTGCTCGATGAGGCCGTCGCGGCCGTGCGCGCGGCCCTCGACGTGCTCGACGACTGGGGGCCCTCGGGGGGAAAGCCGGGGCAGTACAAGCTGGACCTGGCGGCCGACGGCGCCGCCCTGCCGGTGTTGCACGGGGCGGGCCTGGCGGTGCTGTCTGAGGAGTCGGGGCGGACGGGAGACGGGCCGTCGGGACTCCTGGCCGTGATCGATCCCGTCGACGGCTCCACCAACGCGCACCGGGGCGTGCCGTTCTACGCCACCAGCATCTGCGTGCTCGACGTGGAAGGGCCGCGGGTCGGTGTCGTCACCAACCAGGCAACGGGCGTGCGCTTTGCGGCGGCCCGCGGTGCCGGGGCCGAAAGGGACGGCCGGCAGATCGCGCCGTCGGGCTGCGACGACCTCGGCCGTGCCATCGTGGGGATCTCCGGCTTCCCCGGGCTCGCCCCGGGGTGGGCGCAGTTCCGGGCGCTCGGTGCCGCGTCGCTGGAGTGCTGCGCCGTGGCCGAGGGCGTGCTCGATGCCTACGTCGTGGTGGGAAGGAGCACGCTCTACGGCTGGGACTATCTGGCCGGGCTGCTCGTCTGCCGGGAGGTGGACGCAGCGGCGCGCGAGCGTGACGGGCGCGAGTTGGTGGTGCGCGACGCGTCGAGCCGGCGACCCGTCGTGGCGGCGACCGCGGAGCTGGCCGACCGCCTGGTGGGGGAGGCCGGCCTGTGACCGACGACGGCGCGCTGCGGGCACGCAAGACGTGGCGGACGCTCGAGCCGCTGCACGGCATGGTGTACTTCGTGCCCGAGGCGGCCGATGCCTACCAACGGTTGGGCATCACGGGGCGCGCCGGCTATTTCGCGTCCCGGGTGGCGCCGATGGGTGCGGTGCGCGCCGACGTGGTGGTGTCAACGTTCTTCAACTTCAATCCGGAGCTGGTGCATGCGGCGATCCCGGGCGCATGGGAGGTCGCGGCACCCGAGCAGCTCGTGGCGGCGCGCTTCACGGCGGTGGACGCGGCCAGCCGCCGGCTGCTGGGCGACGCCGCATTGGGTTCGGACGAGATGCGACACGCCGCCGATCTGGCGCGTCGCGCCGCCGAGGAGGCGGGGCGGCGGGCGGAGGGTCGGCCGCTGGCGGCGGCCCACGCGGACGTTCCCTGGCCCGACGAACCGCACCTGGTGCTGTGGCACGCGCAGTCCATCCTGCGTGAGTACAGGGGCGACGGACACATCGCGCTGCTGGTGGTGCACGGGTTGTCGGGCATCGAGGCACTGGTGACCCACGCCGCGGCGGGCGACGTGCCGGCGGGTTTGCTGCGCTCGACCCGTGGGTGGCCGCGGGACGCATGGGACTCGGCCGTGGAGGGGTTGCGCGCACGAGGCTGGCTGGCGCAGGGAGACGAGCTCCGCTTCACCGATTGGGGCGCCGCCCAGCGCCGCGCCATCGAGGACGGGACCGACGCCCTGGCCGCGGCGCCCTATGACGCGCTGGGCGACGCCGCCTGCACGGAACTGCGCGCGCTGGTCCGGCCCTGGAGCACGATCTTCGCCACGGCCTTGCCCTGATCGCCGCGCCGCCGTGGGCTGCGCGTCCGTGTGGGCATAATTGCCCCCGCGCTGGAGCGTTTGGGCGCTTAGCTCAGTTGGTCAGAGCAGCTGGCTTACAACCAGCAGGCCGGGGGTTCGAGTCCCTCAGCGCCCACGAAGTGTCATTATGCGAAACGCAGCGGCAGGGGTGACTCGGCTGACGGGCCATGCTCGGCCGTTGCCGACGGTGAGCGAGATCCCCTTCTGAAAGGACTGAGATTCGGGTACGCGGGCCAGTCGGTCCTCGCCGAGTTCGCCGTGTCGCCGGCCCAGGCTACGGCTGGGATGACGGTGGCCCTTGTTTGGTGATGGCTCAGCTCAGATGGCGCTGGAGGCGACGCCGACAGTTCCGCCGACCGCTCCCTCGCATTGGTGTGGGGGGGCGGAGGGTCAGCACTGGGACACCCCCGCCCTTTCCGCTCATGCGCTCTGTCGCGGGAACTATCGAGAGCAAGCAGTGATCCAGTCGAATTCGGAGGTGATGCGGATCCCGACTCCGGCAACGTGCATGGGTTCGATGACGCTGCGCAAGGCGTCGCAGAAGTGGTCGAGGCCGACTGCCCGTATCGCCGGGACCGAGGGACCGGCCGAGATGAGCGCGCGGACGGCGATCTCGATGTCGGGCCATTCGTTGACGACGGTGACGGTCCCCCGCTCGAGGCGTTCGAACCCAGAGGCCGTCAACATGTCCTCGATCACGTTCTGTGTGTCGCCGTGTTCCACGTTGGCCGCGGCGTGGGAGGCTTCTGAGAGCTCGATCACCTTGACGAAGTACGGCATGAGGCCGAGGTGCTCGAACTGGCCCCAGAAGGTCAGGCCGAGCCGGCCTCCCGGGGCCAGTACCCGGCGTGCTTCGAGCAGGGCCGCCTCGCAGCCTTTCCAGATCCCGTTGAAGCTGGTCGCCGTATCGAAGGACGCGTCGGGGAAGGGCAGGGCGAACATGTCACCCACACGAAAGTCGCCCTTCGGCGTGCGGGCGCGGGCGATGGTCACGAGGCCCTCCGAGGCGTCGATGCCCGAGACGGCTGCGCCACGCTCGCTCGCCAGGTGCGCGGCGAAGCCTGACCCGCAGGCGATGTCCAGCAACCGCGTGCCATTGGCGACGGGGAGTTGGTCGAAGACCGCCCGGTTGGCCGATCGGGCGTAGGGCTCCCACAGGTACGCCCAATCAGTTGCCCGGTCTCCCCAGGCCTCCCCGGCCTCCCGGCAGTCGTGGCTCGTGGTCGTTTGCTGGGCCATGGTCACCCCCTTAGACGGACGGTCGTACAATACATTATGGACGATCGTCCGTCTAGCCTGGCACGGGTGTCGTAAGGACAGAGAGCCGATGGCAGACGAGCAGGGACGAAGAGCCAAGCAAACCCGAGCGCCAGGGGACCGGGCGCGGGCCCGGATCGTCGAGCATGCGGCGCGCCTCGCCACCATCGAGGGGCTTGAGGGGTTGTCGATAGGCCGGCTGGCGGAGGCCAGCGGTGTGGCGAAGAGCAGCGTTCATGCGCTCTTCGGTTCGAAAGAGGAGCTGCAGTTGGCCACCATCAACGCGGCGCGGCAGAACTTCATCGCCGAGGTCGTCGGACCGGCGCTCGCTGCGACCTCGCCGGGTCGTGAGCGGCTCCTCGCGCTCTGCGATGGGTACCTGTCCTATGTCGAACGACGAGTCTTCCCCGGCGGGTGCTTCTTCGTCGCCGCATCAGCCGAGGTGGGAGCGCAGCCTGGACGCCTACACGACGAAGTCGCCCGCGTGCAGCAGCAATGGCGCGACCTCCTTCTTCAAGAGGCCCACGCTGCCGCCGACAAAGGTGAGCTGACCGCCGCCGACGAGCCCGCACAGCTCGCCTTCGAACTCGGAGTGATCCTCGCCGGGACTGACATCGTCGCCATCCTCCACGATGACCCCGGTGCTGTTTCCCGTGGTCGAGCCGCGGTGGTGTCCCGCCTCAGAGGCTCCCCGATCTGACGGGGTTGTGACGCCTGCTCACGCAGCGGCTGACAACACCAAGTGGCCGTCGAGTCGCAGCAGAGCTTCTTCGCTCCCGTTAGCAGCGAGTGATCAGCGATCGCCCGGTCCACGACGAACAACCGCGTTCGGTGGGGACAGGTGCAGGGGCATGCCATCCATCTGGGAAAACGGTTTCGCCTTCTGCCACCTCAAGACCACGGGTTCGAATGGGTGAGCGTGTGAGAGTTCGTCAGGTCTGTCTCACTCTGGCTCCGGGACCTCTGTCCGACTCTCCGGCCCGGCTTCGGCACCTGGGCGACAATGGCTCCGGTACCCGTGTCCCACTCGCTCCCATTTGCCCGAGTGACCATTGTGACCTTGGCGCGGGCCGAGTCTTGGTTCTAGTGGCCGTGACAAACGGGGCCGGCAACGTCGGATATTTACTTCGGCAGCTACCACGGAACCTTTTTCGCCAACGGCCCGGTTGCTTGAATTGGGGAACTGATGGTCAGGGAGGGGGTTCGCCGTCAGGGCGTCGCAAGCAAGTTGATGTTGTCGGCGGAGGCGTGGCTGAGGAACATTCCGACGCCCTACATCGCTTCGGCAAGTCGGCGAACCGGTGATTTCTACCTCAAGATTGGCTACGAGGAGTCAGCCACCTACTACAAGAAGAGACCTTCGTTCCCCCCGTAGGGTGATGCAGTCATTGCCCTAGCGTCCCGGAGTGCACGGGGGCAGTCCGCACCACTCCGTCCGCATCACAATCATGAGCCCGACTGCTTCAGGGCGACTTCCAAATCGTCGATTCGATCGGCGACATCCTTGATCCCGCCTGCGGTGTGGATGTCGAGCCGATCGAGGATCTGTACGGCGTCATCGTAGGTGTGCTGTGATCGGAGGTCACTCGCCACGCTCTGCACATTTTGGCCGACCATAATGACCGACAGCAGTACGAGTTGGAGGAACGTTTGTGCAATCCAAGCGATGATGCCCTCGCCGCCCGGCTTCAATGCCGGCGGTAGACCAATCAAGGCAATGACCGCAAACACATACGCGCACCACATCGATCCAACGATATTGGTGAGGAAGACGGCAATCTTTGCGTTGACTCCATCCGCCCGCTGGATGTCGCCTCGCATCCCGCGAACGCTTATCGCTTGACCTATGTGGCGGCGTGTCTTGACAGGCCTCGGTATCTGAACATCACTCATCCTGATCTCCTTCAGTCGCCAGACCCTCTCATGAATGAGGCGGCGAGACTCGAAGTGAACAGAACGCCCAGAAGTGTTCGAACATCGCAGCTGAATCTCGCCAGGAGGAAGGCATTTGGAACCCCGTCCCGTGATGAAAGCATTTGAATCCACGTCCCGTGAAGTCTGAGTCCGGTGTCTGCGAAATGCGGTGCCCTTGGTGGTATGGGCCAACCGCCTCGGCGATCAGGGACGGCGCCCCGAGCGTCGTCCAGCCAGCCCCAACAGCTTGAATGCGGCTCTCGCGACGACGCATCCAAACGCAGCGCCCGCGACGACCCCGAGGACCACCCAACCCCAGTGCGGCGGGTAGCTGACACAGGCGAGGCCGCCTCGATGATCGGGAAGAGGTGGTGGTCCTTCGCAGTTTGCTCCGCCTCCCCACTGCCCGGTCACGCGGATCCAAAGCAGGCCCACCGCCCCAAAGGCCAATGCAGAGCCAATGACGATGAGTATCCGCGCCGGGCGCGCATCTGCCCGATTCTTCACGTCAAAATCGTCTCATGGGTGAACCGGTATGGCGGCACCCTTCTGGTCGAGTCAGCATAGGGGGAGTCGGTCAGCGGGGATCGGGTGCTCCCGTGATGAGCTGAGACGGATCTGACCAGAAGTACCTGTGTCCAAGTGCCATGCCGCCCCCTGGGAATGGCCCACGCGGTGTGGTCTCCACTCTGGTGCCCCCACGAGCGTCATAGAAGGACCGCGCCGCCGTGTTCTGGTCGAGGACCCACAGGTAAAGGGGCTCGAACGGCCGCTGTCGAATGAGCTCTTGGGCCGCTCGTGAAAGCAACTGCGTGCCGATCCCTTCCCCTTTCAGGTTGCTTCGGACATGCAGATTGTCAAGAAGGGCTCCCCATTCCGGATCATGGCCAAACAGCGTGTGAGCAAAGGCGATGACCTCACCGTTCGCATCGGCGCACACCGTGTACTGATTCAGCCTTGGTGGTGCGAGCCGACTCGTCCAGACCTCCAGCCGTTCTGTAGCGATGTCGCCGTCGAGGTAAGCGTCCAGGTACGCGCCTCGATAGTGACGCCGCCAACTGTCAGCGTGTAGCGCCGCAATCGCGCCAGCATCATGCTCTGTCGCCTCCCGATACCGCACACTAGAGACGGGTTGGAGCTGGTCGCTTGATCTGCGGGTCATAACGGCCTCCTCATCGGTCCTGGCATTGGCACCGTGCCGAAGCCGGCTGCCGGACCGTCGATGGGCCAGGTCCCTCAGGTCACTCTTGATGAACAAACCGCAAGATACCAGCGTTCAATGCCCTCACCCCGAGGACAACAGACATGCCGCAAGTGTCACTCCGACCCGGCAGCGAGGATTGAGGTGGCCGCTGAGTGATCCACCACTTCGGCGAATGGATTGGTCAGCGTGTGGGTGGGTGCCCAGGCCAGGTCTGACTCTAGAAAACCGGCTGACGTCCTTTGGGACTGTCTTTAGTTCGATCCGTCGGCCTGGCCCGGTCACCCACTCGACACCAACCGGTCGGACGGAGTGACCTCATAGGAGCCTGCCTGAAACGGGCCCGTCGCTGTCCTGTCCGTCGTTCCGCTCGGTGCGGTGTCACCCCAACCCAAACCAACGAAGGGATGACAGTGACCACTTTGGCACGGAGAATCACCGGCGGGGTAGATACACACCTCGACGTCCATGTAGCTGCGGCTTTGGACGAGCGGGGCACCCTGCTCGGCGTCGAGAGCTTCGCCACCACCGAGCGCGGCTACAAGAAGCTGTTGGGCTGGCTGAGCGACTTCGGCCCCGTCGAGCTGGTCGGCATCGAAGGGACCGGTTCCTATGGAGCCGGGCTCACCCGCCACCTCCAAGCCGAGCGGGTCCGCGTCGTGGAAGTCGACCGCCCCAACCGACAGCGCCGGCGGCTCAAGGGCAAGTCTGATCCCCAAGACGCCATCTCGGCTGCTCGTGCCGCCCTCTCGGGTGACGCCTCGGGTGAGGCCAAGACCAGGGACGGAAACGTCGAATCCATGCGGGTTTTGCGGGTGGCTCGGTCCTCGGCACGCAAGGGTCGAACCCAAGCGCTCAACCAGATGCGCAACCTGGTCTCGACCGCCCCCGATTCCATCCGGGCCGAGCTCCGGGGCCTGAGCGTGTTCAAACTCCTCGAGCGCGCTTCTTCCTATCGGCCCGGGACCAAACGCGACATCGTCTCGCTGACCAAGTTCAGCCTCCGCATGTTGGCCCGCCGGGCCATCACCCTCGAGGAGGAGATCACCGAGATCGACGCCATCCTCAAACCCTTGGTCAAAGAGACCGCGCCCGAGCTGGTGGCCACGCTCGGCATCGGAACCGACGCCGCGTCGGCTCTTCTCGTCGCGGCCGGCGACAATCCCGGCAGACTGCGCAACGAGGCCGCCTTCGCCCACCTCTGTGGCGCATCACCACTCGATGCCAGCAGCGGCAAGAACGAGCGGCACCGCCTCAACCGCAGCGGTGATCGCCAGGCCAACTCGGCCCTCTGGCACATCGTGCTCACTCGGATGGTCTACGACCCTCGAACCGCCGAGTACATCGACCGACGCAAGAAAGAGGGACTGACAAAGAAGGAGGCGGTCCGATGCCTCAAGCGCTACGTCGCCCGAGAGGTGTTCAGCCTCTTACCTCACGACAAACTAGGGCTTGACAGCCCATAGGAGCATCGAACTGTGGCAGTAAAGGTCGCTTGACATGGATGGGTAGTCAAGTTACCTTTACCCTGTGAAGAACAGAGTTCGTGAGATGCGTTCTCATCGCGGGTTGTCTCAAGCGGACCTCGCATCAGCCCTCGGTGTCTCACGCCAAACGGTCATTTCTATTGAGAGCGGTCGATACTCTCCTTCGCTCCCCTTGGCGTTTCAAATCGCCAGATTCTTCGACTCGAAGGTCGATGAGATGTTCGATGCATCCCAGGAGGCACGCAAATGATGACGACGAGGAATCCACGGCATCCGCGGCTCGTAGCGCCAGTGGTCACTGTTGTTCTCGGCTCCGCCATTGCCCTCGGTGCCTGGATCGGAACCGGTTGGGGGGCCGCCCTCGCCGTCGAGCTTGTGACGGTTATCGCTGCGGGCGGGTACTACTTTCTCGGCGGAAAGGACACCGACGTTGGAGCGCTGTTCGGTTCCAGGCCAGACGAACGTCAAGCCAGCATTGGACTGCGAGCCACCGCGCTCACCGGAAACGTCATGGTCCTCGTGGCCATCGGTGGAGTTGTCATTGCTACGGCAACCGGAAGTTCGGCATGGCCCTTCTTCCTCTTCTGCTTGGTGGGAGCAGCGGCATTTTTGATCGGGCTCCTCATCTATCGAGATCGATGATGGACAGCGCATATGGCCTGACCTGGGTCTACGGGCCAAGAGGACGAGTACGCCAGTCAGGTCGCAGCCGCTCCCAAGGTGGCTGGTGCTGCAGCGGCTGAGCTGGTTCCCCTGGCTGAGGGTGTTGATCTTCGGGCCCGCGCACAACTGATCGTCTCACATCGTCGGATAGTGACGAGGTGTCGCTCTGTCATCCGACGAGCGGATCCGACTAGGCGAACGGGGCCTTGAAGTCGCCATCGAGAAGCGCAATCCCTCCAAGGGGTTCTCCTTTTCTGCCTGTGCCTCATGCGGGTTCGACAAGCCATCACCATGGTCTTTGGTAGTGGAAGTGCAGTTCATGAATTTAGATAGGCCGAGCCCTCTTCGGGGTCTGGGGCTGCCGCCTCTCGAAGTCACTCCGCTCCGGGCAGATAGGGGCACCAGCTATCTCGATAGCGTGCAGATCGACGCTCAAGGCGAAGAGGAAGTTCCTACCGGAAGCAGCCCCGGTCTGCCCACCTGGACTGGACTCTGAATCGCAAACACGGTGCCTTCCTTATAACAGCGTGCTGCGCTTGGCCCCGAAGCGGTACCGACGATTCCGCCGCCAACTGTGACGTACTGGCCCTGATGCGCCACGATCCTGCCTGTCGGGTCGAGCAAGACTGTCGGATGGAATCGGACCCGGTATCCAGCGGGCCACAGATAGCCGAGCAATCCAGCCGCCGTGCAGGGCCCCGAATGAGTGAGGGTGGCGTGGAATCGTGCGGAGGAAACGGCCTCCATCGCTCGCTCTCCCGGCTTCCATCCATCGCTTGGTAGCGGAAGGCTATGAGTCCTCTGGTTGGAGGTTGCCGCGGAGGCACCCGACAGAGGACAGACGACAGTCGAAAAAACACCAATCAACAGAAGCGCCGTCAATCTCCTGAAGGACACTTAGCTCCTCCTTGTTTCACCTCTTGTGTCCCCGTCCATCAAGTTTGACCCATCTCGCTCGGAGTTGGTTCGGCCCTCCCGGTTGTTTCGCACGCTGGAACCCTGTCCCTGGCGATAGGGGGACACCCTGGGTCATGCCTTATTTTGCCCTCCGGCCACGTCACGTCGGCTCACGGACCAAGTGAGTTGAAAACGAAGATCTGCGACCGAGCCGGAACTCTCGAACCCGGAGCGAGTGAGGTACGAATCACGTGACCAGCAGGAACTGTCGGTGAGTGCGCGTTTTCGGGGATCGCTGAGAGGCCTGTCTGCGACATGGCAGCCATGGCGGCCGGCGTCGACCACCCAACCACGTCGGGCACTGTTTCGGTCACGCTGGGACATGGGGTGGTGCTGGTCGTCCCGTTCTCTGTTACCCAACCTGGAAGACAGGGTTCATCGACTGGACTCATGCCGAGGGGAACGAAGCCGACATCGGGGTACATGTGCCCGATCAGCTTTTTGAGGTCGGAGCCGTAGACAGGCGCAACGGATTGCAGGAGCGAACTCGCTGGTTTGTTCGGCTCTGGCGGGAGAATGTAGGCGCGGGGCACGTACCCCG
This sequence comes from uncultured Acidimicrobiaceae bacterium, assembly GCA_963788585.1. Classification (GTDB taxonomy): domain Bacteria; phylum Actinomycetota; class Acidimicrobiia; order Acidimicrobiales; family RAAP-2; genus Bog-473. The sequence continues at coordinate 331,433 of CAWBHA010000004.1, read as the reverse complement.
TCACTCCACCCGCCGCGATGCGGATGAAGTCAGGCGCCCGCCGGGTGTCGAGTTGGCCGTTGACCGTGGGAATGGACCCTTTGGTGAGGTAAATCGTGCCGGCGGCTGCTCCGCCTGCAACAGAGAGACCGATCCCCAGGCCGATGACAACTCCTAGGTGGTGCCAACGGCGACCGAGTCGCTCTCGCCAACTCGTTGCGTAATGTTCCAACTGAGATCGCGCCGCGGCATGGCGTCCAGCCGGAAGCGACCTCTCCTGTGGCACTTGAACTCTGGTCATTCGTCCGTGACCTCCGCTGCGTTGGTGGGTGTGCGCACCGGTGCGTCAAGCACGACCTGCTGTGGCTCCCGTAGTTGTGCTCGTGCCCTTGAGAGCCGGGACTTCACAGTTCCCACCGGGACTCCCAAGGCGACACTTGCCTCAGCGGTCGAGAGGCCATCCCAATCACACAGTGCGATCACCTCCTGTTCCTCATGACGAAGCTGTTGAAGATCGGCGAGGATCTGACGCATGGCTTGCTCGTCTTCGATTCGTTCTTCGATCTCCATGTCTGCTGGCGGGTGATCCATAACCCTTGGCAGCTTCGCCACGAGCCGGCGATAGCGCCGACGCGAGCGCTCGGCATTCCGGAGACAGTTGTTTGCGATCCCGAGGAGCCAGGGGAGGATCGACTCCCCCGAAAGCTGGACATCTCGACGTCTACGCCATGCCTCGAGGAACACGACGCTGGTGAGGTCTTCGGAGACCGACCATTCGGCGGAACGTCGGAAGCAGTGGTTGTACACCGCTCGAGCGTGGCGATCGAAGAGTTGTCCAAAGGCCCGGCCGTCGTGTCGCGCAACCCTCTGCCAGAACTCGGAGTCAGACGGATGCTCGGGTCCCACACACTCACTATGTCCGGCAGGCCAAGTTCGGTTCCCGACCGGCACCACTCGGACCACTCGTCGAGAGGCCAATTGCGGACTCAGGTTGGGCGGCCTCGTGGCTGGCGGAGCGGTTTTCGAGGTAGTCCGGGCCGAACGGATCGGAATGGCAGCCAGGTCGGTCAGCCTGCTCCGCGCACGAATCCTACTGACAATGCGCCCCGTGCCGGCTGTTAGGGGATACCTAAGGTCGATCGCTGGCCATCCGATGCTCATCTTCGAAATGAAATACTTCAGGGGTGGATAAATGGGGTGCTCCGCTCTACGGCGACCCATGCCGCGAGTGCGGGTTTACCTGGACCATTGGGCAAACCGACTCGATCTCGTTGATGCGCGACTTGCCAGATGTTGTTGAGCAGGTCGTCTCGGGTGCCACTGGAACCGAGCGGCTTTCTGAACTCGGATGGAACGTATGCGGCTACATCGCTCACATGACCGACAACACCCGGATCTGGGCGGAACGGCTTGTTGCGGTCGCACGAGGCGCAGATCCACACGTCGTCCCCTATGACCCCGATCTCCTTGGAGAGGCGAGGCATTACAACGAGATCGCCCTCCAGGGAGCAACCTGGTCGCTCTGCATCGCGGTGACGAACTGGCTGTCTGCCGTCGAGGAGGCAGATCCAGCGGGCGTCGTAATGCTGCACTCAGAGCGCGGCGCCATGGAGCTCTCCGATGTCGTGGCCTCCAATGCTCACGATGCCTTCCATCACCGTTGGGATTTGGCAAGGATCTTGAATGCTTCCTGATTCCAATCCGTCGACAGCGGCCACCGTCCCCGCGGACGGCGACACGCTCGAAATAGATGACGAAAGCTCGTTATTGACACCTTTCGTTGCCTAGCGGCAGACCGTCGTCAGACGACCGAGATGCGGACCGGCGGGCGCCCTTGTGAAGCGACTCGGAGATTCGAGGAACGCCTACGTCGCCGCAGCGATATTGAACGGTCTTCCCGCCTTCACCGGGATTGACAATGTTAGGGGTTCCTAATATAAGGTGAGCCGAACTTCGGCCGCGGCTCGTGGTGGAGGCGTCTCGGTCCTCGAAAAAGTGGAAGTGGAGGGAGCGTCCATGTCCGCATCGCCACGCCTCGTAATATCGCTTGCCGCCGTGTCCCTCGCGCTGCCCTTGCTCGGATGTCGGCGCCCACGGACGCGCCACAGCGGGTCCGCCGAGGTGAACAGCATGGATCGGGGCACGAACGCATGAGAGGGCCTCGTTCGCTTCGATCGCGATCTCGGATGGGAACGCTGTCAGCGACCGTTGCCCTGGTCGCTACGAGCTCCGTTCTGGCGGGCTGTGGTTCGTCATCAGGCGGTGGGCAGTCGATCACGCTCTACAACGGCCAGCACGTTCAGACGACCAATTCGTTGGTCTCCGCATTCGAGAAGGCTACCGGAATCACGGTCAACGTTCGGGACAACGATGAAGACACGCTGGTCGATCAGATCGTTACCGAGGGTCAGAACTCGCCAGCGAACGTGATCTTCACCGAGAACTCACCGGCGCTCGAGTTTCTGCAGGATAAGGGTCTCCTGGCCAAGGTCGACGCGTCGACACTTGCGCACACTCCTTCGAAGTTCAACTCGCCCGAGGGCGAATGGGTGGGTGTCTCGGCTCGGGTGAGCGTCCTCATCTACAACACGAAGCTCATTGCAAAGAGCCAACTACCAACGAGTGTCTTCCAACTGGCCGCTCCTCGTTACAAGGGGAAGTTGGCGTTCGCCGCGGGTGAGACCGACTTTCAGCCCATCGTCACCTCCGTTGCTCGCACGTACGGCGTTCCGGCGACGATCAAGTGGCTCGAGGGAATCAGTTCGAACGCGTCCGGCCATATCTATCCCGACAACGAGACCATCGCGGACGAGGTGAATCGAGGTGCGGTCGCCTTCGGAGTCGTGAATCAGTACTACTGGTATCGGATGCGGGCCGAGATCGGTGCCGCCAATATCGACTCGGCGATCACGTACTTCGCCCCGAGGGACCCGGGCTATGTCCTCGACGTTTCTGGCGCGGCGATCCTGAAGACCTCGCAGCATCAAGCTGCCGCGCAGCGTTTTTTGGCCTTCCTCGTTTCCAAGCAAGGTCAGAGCGTCATCGCCCACTCGATCAGTTTCGAGTACCCCATCGCCTCCGGTGTGTCGACGGCTCAGCCCGAAACGCCCTTCCAGCAACTTGAACCCAACGACATCACGATCCCTGAGTTGGGCGACGGATCAACGGCGATCGCCCTACTCAGAAAGGCTGGACTCCTCTGAACAGCGGCAGTCTGAAGGAGCGAACCGAGGTACTCCCCAGCGGGATCTTGACGGTATCTGCCCGGCGGCGACGCCCGCCTTGGTTCCTGCTCGCCTCCAGCGTCGCGATTGCTGCCGTGCTGTTGACACCCGTTCTCTTCCTCCTGATCCAAGCTCACGAGTTCGGAGCAGGTCTCGTCTGGGATCTCATCTGGCGTCCGTTGACAGCGCGGCTTCTCTGGAACACGGTGAGCCTCACAGTCGTCGTGACCCTGCTCTGTGCCGTGTTGGGAACGCTGACCGCGTGGTGTGTCGAACGCACCGATCTTCCTGGCCGTCAGATCTGGGCGGTGCTCCTCGTCGTGCCGTTCGCCATCCCTGACTTGATCGTGAGCTTCGGGTGGGTGACGCTGACCACCGCCGTTCACGGATTTCAAGGGGCGGTGTTGATCATGACCCTCACGTTGTTCCCGCTGCCATACCTCTTCGTGGCGGCAAGCCTTCGTAGTTCTGACCCAAGTCTGGAAGAGACCGCGCGCAGTCTCGGTCTCGGACGCGTGCGGACCTTTGTGCGGGTGACTCTGGCCCAATCCCGGGGCGCCATTCTCGGTGCGTGCGTCGTGGTCGCGCTCATCGTGCTGGCGGAGTACGGCGCATTCGAGGACCTGGGCTTTCAGACCTTCACTTCAGAGATCTTCTCCGAATTCAACGTCTCGTTCAACGTGCCGGGAGCGTGCGCGCTGTCGTTCGTCCTCCTGGGACTCGCAATCGTCATCGTGGGCGCGGATGGCTTGGCTCAGAGCAGGGGGAGGGTTGTTCGGACCGGTCGGCTCGCGCAACGAGGGATCCATCGATATCGCCTGGGCCGGGCGAAGATCCCCGTCGTTGTCGGCCTCGTCGTCCTCGTTGGTCTTGCACTCGGCGTACCCATCGGTGCGAGCATCTACTGGATGTTCGAAGGCGGCGCGCCGTCGATCGCGGGCGGTTCGATGGTTGACGCCGCCCTCAACACCATCGCCTACAGCGCGATCGCTGCCGGAGCCGCCACGCTGCTGGCACTCCCGGTCGCGCTCCTGGCTGCCCGCTACTCGCGACGCGGCGTGCGGATCCTCGAGCGAAGTACCTTCTTGATCCTGGCCATGCCGGGTCTCGTGGTCGCCCTCTCACTCAGCTACTTTTCCGAGCACTGGGCACACGGTTTCGCCTATCAGAGCGCTCCCATGGTGGTGGTCGCCTATGCGATGCTGTTTTTCCCGCTCGCCCTGGTGGGTGTCCGGGCGTCGGCGGCCTTTGCCCCAGAGAGCCTCGAACAGGCCGCCAGTTCGCTGGGGCAGGGGCGCATCGCCGTGTTCTCGCGGGTGACCCTGCCACTACTCGCTCCAGGGTTGGCGACCGGGTTCTGCCTCGTCTTCGTGGCGGCGGTCACCGAGCTCACGGCCACGCTCATTCTGATACCGACCGGCGCCCAGACGCTGGCCACCCAATTCTGGGCCTATGAAGAGAACCTCTCCTATGGTCAGGCCGCTCCCTACGCGCTGGTCATGATCGCCATCGTCGCGGTGCCGGCGTTCGTGCTCGCCCGGCACTTCCAACGACTGCCCAGACGGGCGACGGCTGACCGATGACGACGCCGTCCGCCGATGTCATCGTCACCAATCTGCACAAGGCGTTCGGCGACCAGCCCGTCCTTCGAGGTCTCGACCTGACGGTGCCGGCCGGCTCGCTGACGGCAATCCTGGGTTCCTCTGGGAGCGGAAAAACGACGCTCCTTCGCATCATCGCCGGGTACGAGCGCCCCGATCTCGGAGATGTCACGGTCGATGGAACGGTCTTCGACGACGCACACGTGCATCTTCGTCCCGAAAGCCGGCACATCGGCTATGTCTCACAGGAAGGGAGTCTCTTCCCACACCTCAACGTCCAGGCGAACGTCGCTTTCGGGCTTCGCCGACGTGATCGGCGAGGTCCCCAGGTAGGGGATCTGCTGGACGCCGTCGGTCTCAGCGGTCTCGCCAGGCGCTATCCCCACCAGCTGTCGGGTGGACAGCAGCAAAGGGTCGCCTTGGCTCGATCTCTCGCCGTCGGATCGAGGATCGTCCTTCTCGACGAACCCTTCAACACCCTCGATGCCAACCTCCGGGCAAGCGTCCGCGCCGATGTGCACGACATTCTGCGCGGGGCGGGGACCACGGCGATCCTTGTCACCCATGACCAGGACGAGGCTTTCTTGATGGCCGATCTGCTGGCTGTCATTCGTGGCGGCACGATCGCTCAGTCGGGATCACCCAGGGACCTCTACGACAACCCCGTCGACGCTGACCTCGCGACCTTCGTCGGTCACGCCAACCTGGTCGACGGCACGGCAAGTGGCGACGCGGTCGAGACCCCGCTCGGGCGACTCCCCGTCCGGAGGAGCGATCAGGGTCTGCTCGGCAGACGCGTGACCGTGCTCATTCGACCGGAGCAAATGGACATCGGCCTGGGGCGGGAGGGTCTCGGAGCACCCGCGACGGTGCTGAGCGCAGATTTCCACGGTTCCGACACCGATGTCCTTGTGGCTCCCGACGGCGAACTTCTCCCTTTGCAGGTGACCGCCCGAGCCGCGGGGAATCTTGGCTTCGCGCCCGGAACCGCTGTGCGAATCAGTGCGCACGGCACCGTGTGCGCCTGGCCCGCGGCGGAACGCGAGTCAGGCTGCCCGATCCCTGAAGCGGCCACCAAGGACGACCCGGACTGACTCGATTGGATTGGTACGGTTAGCGCCCACATGTACAGCGAAGTCAGAAACGGACCAACCCGGAGAATGACACTGCCTCGATCGTTGCTCGGTGGGAGCGTCGGCGCTCTCGCGCTCGCCGTCGTCCTGGCGACAGTGGTACCCGCGTCGGCCGACATCTCTGCGAGCACCCCTGCACCGAGTCAAAAGACTGCGTTGTGCAGAGCGGTATTCGACGCAGCAGAGATCTCGGAGCCAGCTGCCGCATCGGTTGGAAGGGCGCTGGAGACCGCGAATTTCACTGCCGCGAAGAAGCAGTTGCTGTTCTACTTCGGGTCCTTGGCGAAGAGGGAGCAGAAGGCTGTCTCCCTTCTGAACGGAGCGCCCTCGAAGGTTCAGGCAGCTGCTGCCGTAGACGTCAAGGAGGTGGACAACGTCGAGGCGCTCATCCGAAGGTCGACGAGTGGGAACGAGCTCGAATCTTCATCCACCCTCCAAGCTGAACAAGGACGGGTCGAGAGTGCGGAGAGCACCCTGTCGGCGTACCACGTCTCGGAATGCGGTTCCCCCATTCGCTGAACGCTCCCGAAGGCCTGGGTGCGAGGACCGTTCGGCCCGCTCTGGCTGAGAGCTGCCGATCAGCCCGGATCCGTTGTTTGATCGCGACGGCTCCGGAAGAGAGCCGCCGCCTCAGGTCCGGTCCTTGGCACACCGCGAACCGCTGCCATGTCGATGACGAACGCAGTTGCTGCCTTGACGCCGTTCAGGAACAACGTGTTCTGCTGATCTGGAGTCAGGTTGAAGTCGGTCGCGGTAATTCCACCGTTGTCGATGAAGATCGTACGGCCGGCCGTGGTCGCGTCAACCGAGTACGTGTCCCATTCGTTCATCATCGTGCGCAGGCAGCGGACGCCCTCGGCCACTGTATGTTCGCAGGCGCTGGTGACAGGGAATTGCGTCTGCAACGATGACAGTTTGATGCCGATGGTGGGCCAGCGAGGTGGCTCAGAGTCCTCCCGGTCGAAGGCATCGATGGGAAAATTCCGCAACATTCCTCCATCGACCCAGGTCACCGTGCCGCCCTCATAGTGCTGGGGGATTGAGCCACCGCCTGGAGCCGGGACATCCACATTGGCCGGCTTCGTCTCAAAGCGCACCGGAACGAAGAAGAACGGTATCGACATCGATGCTCGAACGGCTTGGACCACATCCATCTCGTCGGGTCCATATCCATAGATCGGATAGTCCCAGGGCAAGCGTGCAAGCTGCTCCCGAGTGATGTCAGAGGTATGGACCACCAACCGGTAGTCGTGCCCTTCAGGCAGACTCCGCTTGGGATCGTTATCGGGCAGTTTCAGATCTCCAAAGTTCGTGACGCCGAGTTTGGCGAGCTTTGGGGTGAGCCACTCGCCGAGATAGTCACCGGAGTAGAGACCCATGCGGCGCGAGAGGATCGCCACGTCAGCGACGAGTGAGCCGACCTTCCCGCCCTCATGGTCCAAGAAGGAGTGGAGCCGACCTTCGGGCATGAACTTGGTGAAGTCCATGGAGTCCATCAGCTTCTTCAGCTCGGTCATCGACGTACCTCCCTGGGTGATGGAGGCGATGAGCGTGGCGGCAATTGCCCCGGCGCTCGTGCCGGCCACCCCTCGAAACCCGTAGCCGGCCTCGCTGAGGACCAAGACCGCGCCCACAAGACCGATGCCCTTGACACCTCCGCCTTCCAGCGCCAGATCGGCCACGAGTTCGCGCTTGAGGTCGTTGGCGGGGTTCGGCCACCCGTCATCTCGCAGAAGCGACTGACTTGCCTCCTGAAAGGCTTGTTCAAGTGCTTCGGGGCGCCTGTACCCCCAGTCTGAACTGGTATCGATCGCGATCCCGGACGTGTCAACTGACATCGACTGCCCCCCAATCAGAAGATGGACCCCTCAGGACTCTAGATCTGCATTTCTGGCGTTTCCAGGCCGACGCCAGGTGCCAGCCGGGGTCGCCCGAGCTCTGCTTCATGCGACGACGACGCCGGTCCCACACCGCCAAGCCGATGGTGGCCAGGACGGCGAGCGCAGAGATTCCGAGAGACAGGTGGTCGATGAGCTGGGGACTTGCCGTCAGTACCACCTCGTGGCTGTGGGGATCACGACCAGATCGTCTGAGTCGAGCTGCATCTCCGCCGGCCCGCAGTCGCGGGCGACATCGTCGGCTCGACTCCGACCGACCCGAGCGTTCACGACGAGCGCCTCTTTGCCGTCAGCATGGCGAGTTCACGGAACCGTCGCGCACGACCTGGGCCTTCTCCCCGCCCTGGAATGCATCCCGATGGGTCGATAGGTTCCCAGGCGGCGAGGCGGTTGGCGAGCAGGAGTGCGCGGTTGCGAAAGGTCCACCATCCCAAGATTGTGCAGCGGTCTGATCGTCGATGGATGGTCGTCTGCGAGGACTGCGCCCGGGATCGCGAATCCGCCACGCCCGTCGGCATCAACACTCCCGTCGAAGCGCGAGAGATGGCGGAGCTACTCTGGATGAATCACTGCGAGCGCCGGCGTGCGCTGCCCGCCCGTCGCGGAACGTGAGCTCGCCGTTCCTCGACGCGCTCTCAGGCGGTCAGAGCGAGCCCGGTGACGTGTTCGAGCTCGATCAGGGCCTCGTCTGGGTCGTCCACCTTGATGGTGAGCATCCCGAGTGCCCGGGCTGGCTTCAGATTGACCCCGAGGTCGTCGAGGAAGACCGCCTCTGACGGACGCACGTCCAGGGCATCGCAGGCGAGTTCGTAGAACCGGGGATCGGGTTTGCGTACGCCCAGGACGCGGGACTCCAGCACCGCGTCGAACAAGGCGTAAACCGCGGCCGCCTCGTCGGAGAGCGTGGCCTCCGCGCGGACGAAGTTGTTGGTCAGGCAGGCGGTCTTGTACGCCGTGCCGCAGGTGCGGACCGCCTCGACCATCTGCGGTCGGATCTCGCCCGCCAGCCGTTCGAGCACCAGCCGGCCGTCCACGGCGTGGCCGAGCGCCGCAGCCTCGGCCGACCACAGCTTTCCGAAGGTCGCCACGTCGACCTCGGCCCGCTCGAGTCTCGCCCATGCGTTGTCGTCGGGATTGGTCGAATTGACCTGGCGTACGAACCCCTCGGGGAGTCCATGCGCTTCTTCGAACCGGGCGAAGGACTCGAACGGGCTCGAGGAGATCACTCCTCCGAAATCGAACATGACGGCGCGAACGGGCACGCGTCTCCCTTCTGCCGTGGTCGACCATTCTGTCCGGACGGGCAACGAGAGACCGCACGGCGCCGACCGGGCGCCCGAACGCTACATTGCGGGCGTGGACGTGCAGGTCCTCTCGGACAAGTTGGAGATCCGCGAGCTCCTCTACCGCTATGCAAGGGGTCTCGACACCAAGGACTGGGCGCTGCTCGGGTCGGTCTTCACTCCCGACGCGGAACTGGACTACACCTCGGTCGACGGACCCAAGGGGTCCCGCGACGAGGTCGTGGCGTGGCTGGAATCGGCCTTGACCCCGGTGCCGATGACGCAGCACTTCATCACGAACGTCGAGATCGACCTGCACGGAGACCGCGCCACCGTACGCGCGATGTTCTACAATCCGATGAAACTGCCGGGGATCAGCGGTCTCTGCTACTGCGGGGGCAACTACTTCCACGACGTGGTGCGCACACCGGGCGGCTGGAAGAGCGTTCGCCTCGTCGAGGACACGCAGTGGTCGGTGAACCCGCTCTCGAGCCCTCGGGGTGGGTGACAGAGCGACGAAGAGGCGCGCCGGGGAAACAGGTCCCCGGACGGCGGCACGTCGAAGTTGACCTACCGGCCGGACCCCACGAACGCCGGGCTCCGGCGCTGCTCGATCAACCGGGCGATCCGCTCTCCCGTGCCGGGAACGAGGAGGAAGAGGAGCCAGACGAACCGGGCCAATCTCACGTCCGTCCAGGCGATCGCAATGGACAGGGAGACGATGCCGATGACGAGGACGGCGCGCACGCGCCCCGTCAACTCGGCGTGTACGGACCGCGCCTCATCATTCAAGAGGCGGTGGTGGGCGGCGTAGTAGAAGATCCACTGGGTGGTCAGACTGATGGCCACCACGTTGAGCCCGAACAGCATGATGGCCAATGGGTTGTTGCTGTAGCGGCCAAGCAGGTCAGAGGTGAATGGCGTCAACGTCAAGGCCAGCAGGAAGCTGAAGTTGCGCCACGCCAGTCCCTCATTGTGACCCCGCGTGCTGCGCAGGACGCGGTGGTGCACGAGCCAGAACTGGGCGATGACGACGAAGGAGACCAGATAGCTCGTCAGCTCGGCGAAGTCGATGTCCAACCCGTGCCACAGGTTCGCAGCCGAACTGGGGTTCCTTTCCAGCGCATGGGTGATGGGGACCTGGAGCTGGAGGACAAGGAGGGTCAACGCGATGGCGACGACGCCGTCGGTCAGCGTCAGTAGGCGTTCGATGCCCGGAATCTCCTCCTCTTCCTCCTTGTCCACCGCGTCGGTCGTCACCGCTCAGAGCTTGGCAGACCGGTTTTGTGATTTGTGCGATCGGAACGCCGGCACCATCCACAGTTGGAGTGTTCCTGCGTGCGACCATGGATTCCATGAAATGGGGCTTACTTTCCGCGCCACGCGGTCGCCACGCGCGACGTCGCGCTGGCCGCCGTGTCATCGTCGTTGCTCATCGTCGTTGCGTTGCTCGGTGCTGTCGTAATCGTCGCTCCGCAGACGGCGACTGCCGCGCCGTCGGGTTGGTACATCGCAACGGTCCCGGGCACGGGATCCAACGACGTCCTGCTCGGCTCGACCTGTGCGAACGCGCAGCAGTGTTGGGACGTCGGCATCACCCTGAACGGGCTTGGTGGCGGCAGCCCGTCGTCTGTCAGCCCCTTGGTCGAAGCCTGGAACGGCAACGCGTGGACGCTCGTCCCGGTGTCGTTGCCGGCCGGGGTAACGGGCGGAGGATTCTTCGATGCCACCTGCGTCAACGGGGCCGACTGCTGGGCCGTCGGCGCGGAGGTCGATTCGTCAGGCAATGGGAACCCGACGGGCACGCTCATCGAGCACTGGGACGGCATGGCATGGTCGGCGGTGGCGAGCCCGAGCCCGGGCGGTCCTGGGGTGCAGGGGGCGATCCTCTCGGGCGTCAGCTGTGCCTCGGCATCGAGTTGCGTCGCGGTGGGCTACGCGACGGACGACACCGGGGCGAGTCTGACCGACGTCATCGAGCAGTGGAACGGCACCAGCTGGACGATCGTCCCCGGGGCGGCCACGGGACAGGCGTTCGACCAGTTGACCGCCGTCCAGTGCCTCTCGACCAGCAATTGCTGGGTGGTCGGGAACGCCGGACCGGCCCAGCAGAATCCCAACTTCCTCCCGATCTTCCCCGGCGCCGTGGGCGACCAGGGTCTGATCGAGCACTGGGATGGGTCGGGCTGGTCGGTCGTGCCGAGCGTCACCGAGCCGGCGCCGACCGGCGGGTACCTCAGCGGCCTCGCCTGCACCTCCGCCAACAACTGCTGGGCCTCGGGCGCCACGACCGACACGAGCGGGACACAGGCGGGGATCTTGATGGAGCACTGGGACGGCTCGTCGTGGGCCGACGTGTCGGCCTCGGTGCCGGACTCCACCGCACCGGGCATCTTGTCGAGTATCTCGTGCGTGAGCGCCGTGCAGTGCTGGGCCGCCGGGTCGATCGGGTCGTTCGGCAACGGGTCGCCGACACTGCAGAGCGTGGTCGAGAATTGGAACGGCTCGGCGTGGTCGGTGGAACCGACGCCCGACGTCACGGCAGTGAGCTTTCTCAACTCGGTGAGCTGCGTGCCCGCGGTGGGGTGCCTGGCCGGCGGCAGCACCATAACCAGCGTCAACGGCGGCAACAACCCTGACTTTGCGCCCTACATCGAGCAGACGACCTTCCCCCCGGCGTCGAACCAGGGCACCCTCCTCGTCGCGCGTGACGGTGGCGTGTTCGCCTACGGCACTGCGCCCTTCGCCGGCTCACTCGGCGGCCAGCACCTCAATGCACCCATCGTAGGTGTCGCCGCGACGCCCGACGGCCAGGGCTATTGGCTCGTGGGCTCCGACGGCGGGGTCTTCGCCTTCGGCGACGCCCCGTTCGACGGCTCCATGGGCGGCCAGCACCTGAACGCGCCGATCGTCGGGATCGCGCCGACCAAGGATGGCCGGGGCTACTGGCTCGTAGCGAGCGACGGGGGTGTGTTCTCGTTCGGGGACGCCAGCTTCCACGGCTCTATGGGCGGGACTGCGCTCAATGCGTCGGTCGTCGGCATGGCCGCGACGGATCACGGCGGCTACTGGCTGGTGGCGTCGGACGGGGGCATCTTCAGCTTCGGTGGCGCGGCCTTCTACGGCTCCGCCGGTGGCACCCACCTCAACGCGCCGGTGTCGGGCATGGCCGCCACGCCCGACGGCCAGGGCTACTGGCTGGTGGGCTCCGACGGCGGCATCTTCACCTACGGCAGCGCGCCCTACCTGGGTTCGGTGCCCGGGCAGGGCATCAGCGGCCAGCCACCCGTCGTCGGCATCACGGGTACGCCGACCGGCCAGGGTTACTGGCTCGTGGGCACCAACGGTGCCGTCTACGCCTACGGTGACGCAACCTTCCTCGGAGCGCCGAACGCGGCGCGGCTGGTGGCGCCGGTCTCTGGCATCACCTCGTCGTAGGGTCGCCGGGAGGGCGAGCGTCGTCGGACGGATCCCGTCCCGCTCGTCAAACGAAGTCCGACCCGCCGTCTGCGTTCACGCACGCGCCCGTGACGTAGCCGTTGCGCCGGGACACGAGGTAGGCCGTGAGCGACGCGACCTCGTCGGGCAGCCCCGCGCGGCCGATGTCGGCGGGCTGGTGAAACGTCTTGTCGATCCAGGCCATGACGTCATGCGGATCGGCGGGGTCGAGTCCCTCCGCGGCGAAGATCTCGCGCAGGTTCTCGGTGAAGCTGGCCGTGACGATGGAGCCGGGCGCCACCGCGTTGACGAGGATCCCGTCGGGCGCCAACGTCTTGGCCAGGTTCTTTGCGAGGCTCGTCACGGCTGCCTTGGACGCGGTGTAGGCCACGAGGATCGGGCTTTGCCGCTGTATGGAGTGGGCCGAGAAGATGGCGATCCTCGCCCACTCGGCGGCCCGCAAGAGGGGGAGGGCCGAGCGGACGGAGCGGACGGCCGACATCGTGCCGAGTGCGAACGCCGTGTTCCAGTCGCCGTCGCCGAGCTGCTCGAATCGGCCCGCCCCCGGGCCGATGGTGTGTACCAGGACGTTCAGGGAGCCCCAGCGGTCGCCGACCTCGGCAAAGCCCGCAGCGATGGACGCCGGATCGGTCATGTCGACACTGATGCCGATGGCGTCGGGGCTGCCAGCTGCATGCAATGCAGCGACGGTGTCGTCGAGCGCCTCCCGTCCTCGCGCCATGACGGCCACGCGGGCGCCGTCGGTGGCCAGGACCTCGGCGACGGCGCGCCCCATGCCCTTGCTCCCACCGGTGACAATCGCCGTCGCGTCAGCGAATCCGAGATCCACGAGAGTCCACCTCCCCCCTCTCCGCGGTCCGTGACCACGTGACCGTTGTCGTCACCGCCAGCGTCGTAGGCCTCATCGGCAGAATCGTCTGCTGACTGCGAGGCGCCGCGCCGCGATGTTCCGTGCGCGCGTCTCCGGAGTCACCTGCTTGGTGTGGGGCGGGAGGGCGGCAACGAGGTCGGCGGCCTTCACCACGCGGGTCGACGGGATGGGAGCGGTCTCCGTCCGCACGCAGCGCAGGATCACGGGGCCCGCGCCGTGTCCGGCCGTGTCCAGCCAATTCGCGACACCCGGATCGTCGTGGGCGATGACGGCACGGACCACACCGTCGCTGTCGACGACGGCCTGGTGCCCGTTGAGGCTGCTCTGGTGGCGCCCGTAGTCGATCGTCTCCCACCACGGGTTCCCGAGTGAGTAGCTCCAGTACAGGCCGCGGGGTGGCTCGACTTCGAGGAGGAGCGCCTCGTCAGGTGCCAATTCCCAGGACCCGATGACGGGGCGGTTCTCGGCAGCGGCCCCCATGGCCGTCCCATCGAGCGGCGGCAGGAACATGTTGGGCTCGTCGGGCCGGGAGAACTGCAGAAAGAATTCCAGGTTGGCCCCCACGAAGTCGCCGAGCGCGATGAGCTGCCGGGCCACGACGGCGCGAGGATCCTCGGGCGGGCGGGCCGAACGTTCACCCCCGGTGGCGATGCGCTCGATGGACAGCGACGAGGCCACCTCCGTGTCCCAGTCGTAGAAGAAATGCCGCACGACCAATGTCGTCGCGTTCTCTGCGATGGGCAGCCAGTTCCCCTCGTGTGCGATTTCGGAGAGCACGAGATCGACTTCTCCGTCCGGCCCGAGGTCGAGCTCGTCCAGCAGGACGTTGGCGGTGGAGGCCATACCCGCCATCGACTGCAGGCCGACGTAGCGGGCGGAGCCGCGCTGTCCCCACAGTCGATACGTCTCGCCACCCCGCAGGGGTGCTCCGGTGTAGATGCAGTCCGGGCAGTCCATGCCCCACTTGTAGACGGCGTCGACACCGGACTGCTTGACGGCCAGGACGGGCTCCGCCTCCGCGCGCAGCGCCTGATCGGCGCCCAGGACGAGGAGGACGAGCAGATGCCGGAATCCGGCGGCCAGGTCGACCGGGTTCCGCGCCACCTCATCGGCCCGGACGACGTCCGCGGCCTTGCGCAGCGAGTCGAGGAGATGGGACCACGCTCGCCCGGACACCAGGTCGTCGGCCGTGGCGTCGCCGGCGCGCGCCGCCTCGCTGACAGAGTGGGGCATCCAGGATGGATTGACGAATGTCATAGGGCGCTGGCCCGTGTAGAGACGACGACTGATGGCACTCTCACTCCGACCCCCGGCCCGACGTGGCGGCGCCATGCTTGCGCGCCGCGACGAGGCCGTCAAACCCCACCAACCCGGAATACACCAACGTGCCGGAGTGCGCGCGTAGCGTGTGGCGGGGGAGGTGGCGACGCGTGCCACGACGGCCGGTCACGAGGCGAGACCACATCGCATGATCGGCAACGCGATCCCCTCGCTTGTCCTTATTACTCTCGCCGCTGTCGTCGCGCCCCTTCTCGCGGAAGAGAGCCGCCGGTTCCTGCCCGTGCCCGAGGTCGTGATCCAGATCCTGCTCGGGATCGCCCTCGGCCCCTTCGTCCTCAACCTCGTGCACCAAAACACCATCGTCTCGGCGCTGTCCGACTTCGGCCTCACGTTCCTCATGTTCCTCGCCGGCACGGAGCTCGACCTCGGGGTGATGCGACAGGGACACCTCGGGCGAGCGGCCGGATCGTGGGGAGCCTCGGTGCTCATCGCACTGGGCGTGGGCGCGGTCCTGCACGGAACCGGGCTGGTGCTCGACTCCGTCGTGGTGGCGCTCTGCCTGACCACGACCGCACTCGGCACGCTTTTGCCGATCCTCCGGGATTCAGGCGTGCTCCACACCAGGATCGGGCCTTCGATGCTGTCGGTGGGCGCCATCGGCGAGTTCGGGCCCATCGTGGCGGTGGCGGTGCTGCTCACCAACCGCGACGCACGGGTGACGTTCGTGCTGCTCGTGCTCTTCGTGACCGTTGCCGTGGTCGCAGCCCTGCTGGCCACGGAGGTCCGTCCGCGGCCGTTCATCGCCCTGATGCGCCGGCATCTGCATTCGACGTCGCAACTTCCCGTGCGCATCTGCGTCCTGCTGGTGATGCTCCTGGTCTACCTGGCGACCAAGCTCAGTCTCGACGTCCTGCTCGGGGCCTTCGCCGCCGGAGTCGTCGTCCGCCTCCTGATCAAGGGGGAGGACAGCGCGCCCATCGAGAGCAAGCTCGAGGCCATCGGGTTCGGATTTCTCGTCCCCATCTTCTTCATCGAGAGCGGCATCAACTTCGACCTGGGGGCGCTCGTGCATCGGCCGCACGTCCTGATCCTCGTGCCGATGTTCACGGTGCTCTTCCTCGTGACCCGGGCGGTGCCGACGTGGGTCTTCTTCCGCAGCGTGATATCCCGCCTCGAGGCGCGGGCGCTGGCCGTCTTCTCGGCGACGGGCTTGCCGATCATCGTGGTGATCACGACGCTCGGCGTCCAGGAGCACCGCATGAAGCCACAGAACGCGGCCGCGCTGGTCGCCGCCGGGATGCTGTCCGTGCTCGTCTATCCGCTCATCGGGCTGAACTGGCTCGGCGGGGGAGGGGGCGCCGCGGACTCGCCGGACCGGAGTGAGGAGCATTCCGAGGAAGCCGACCCGTGACGACGGGTCGTGCCCTGGTGCCGATGCCGGGCGGGTCGCGCCGGGCTCACCTGCGGGAATGGCGCCGCGAGTCGCTGTGGCTCTGGCCGGCCGTCGCCGCCTTGGTGGCTTGGGCGGCGGGGGACCTGGCGGCGCGTTACCTGCACAACTTCAGCCTGCACCAGGGTGTGTTCCCGACCGACCTCGACGACGCCCGCACCCTCCTGGCGACTATCGCGGCGGCGCTGCTGACCTTCACCGGCGTGGTCTTCTCCATCACGCTCGTCGCCCTGCAGATGGCGAGCACGCAGTACTCGCCACGGGTGCTCCGGACCTTCGTGCGCAAGCCGGTCACCAAGCTGGCCCTGTCGACGTTCATTGCCACCTTCGTCTATGCCCTCGCCCTGTTGGCCCGCGTCGGGTCGACCACCCGGGCGCACACGGTTCCGCAAGGGGCGGTCGCCGTGGCCTACCTGTTGGTGATGGCTTCGGTCCTCGTGTTCGTCTTCTTCGTCCACTCCACGGTGCGCTCGATGCGCGTGAGCTACGTGATCGAAGCGGTCTTCGTCGAGACCTCACACGCCATGGACGTGCTGTTCGCTCCCCTGGACGTGTACCGAGAGGTGACGATGCCGGAGCGGCAGAGCCCGACGGCGAGCATCGCGTTCGACCGCCGCGATGCTGTCGTGGATGGCATCGATGCCTACCGACTGGTCGAGCTGGCAACCCAGCACCGATGCGTCCTCGAGTGCTCGGTGCCGGTGGGCACATTCGTGACCAGCGGGTCAGAGTTGGTGCGCGTGCACGGCGGCTCGGCACTGGAGGGCCGAGAAGTCCTCACTACGTTCAATTGCTCCGCCGTGCGGACCCTGTACCAGGACCCCTGCTACGGGATCCGCCAGCTGGTGGACATCGCGATCCGCGCGCTGTCGCCCGCCGTCAACGACCCGACCACGGCGGTGCAGGCGCTGGATCGGCTCCATGCGCTGGTGCGCGCCGTGGTCGCGCGCCCCGATCCCTCCGGTTGCTACGTCGACGCTTCGGACGTCGTCCGCCTGGTCGTGCCCGTTTCCGGCTGGGACCGCGTGGTCGGCTTGGCCTTCACCGAGATCGCCTTCTACGGGTCGAACGCGCCACAGATCTCGCGCAAGCTCACGTCCGTCTTCAACGATCTCGCCGAGCTGGTGGGGCCCGACCGCATCGGGTCCATCGACGTCCAGCGTGCGTCTCTGGGTGAGGCCGTGCGGCGTGCCCGCGGTGGGGACGAGGGTCAGGTGCTCGTGGGGGACCCGCTCGGCCTGGGATAGGTGGGAACGCGGCGACGCGGCGTACGCGGGGAGGTCGTGCGCCGCTCCCGGCGCCGCGACTCCGACTAGCGACCCGTGAACAGGCTCGGGTGCGGCCGCGCCGGCGGCGTGCGGAAGAACGGGCGGACATGCGTCTCCATGAGCTCCTCGACGACCGAAGCGGCCTGGGCATCCGGCAGGAGGTTCACGTCCTCCCAGGGGTCTTCGGCCAGGTCGAAGAGCTGACAGGGCACGCACGCGTCCTCGTCGACGACGAGCTTGTGCCGATCCGTCTCGAAGACCGCGAAGCCCCAGTTCTCGCTGACCGCCACGTCGCGCGTCCCCGGACTGCCGTCGCACACCATGCCGAGGAGCGAACGGCCCTCGCTGCCTTCGACGTGTGGTGCGCCCGCGATCTCACGGAGTGTCGCGGGCACGTCGAGTTGCTCCACCAGTGCGTCGACGACCACCCCTGTCGCAGTCGCCGGAGGGCGGACGATGAGCGGCACGTGCACCGCCGGCTCGTACAGCACGCACTTGGACATGAGGCCGTGGTTCCCTCCCATTTCGCCGTGGTCGCTCGTATAGACGATCCAGGTGCGGTCGAGGACGCCCTTCCGCTCCAGCGCCTCGACCATCAAGCCCACCGCGTGGTCGATCACCGAGATGTCGGCGGCGTAGGAGCGGCGCATCCCGCGGATGGCGTCGTCGCTCATGGACTCGGAGTCGGAGAGACCCAGGAAGGCAGCGAGCAGCGCGCCGTAGCGCCCCGTCCCCTCCGTGTCGGGTCGCCGGGTCGATGTCGGCATCGAGATGTCGACGCCGCGGTAGCGCTCCCTTGCCTCCTCGGGGGCGTCCCAGGGATCGTGCGGACCGGGAAAGCCGACGAAAAGGAAGAAGGGGTCGGCACTCTCGTAGTTCTCGATCCAGCGCACCGCCTCCAGCCCGTGCCACGTGTCGACGTACGCGTGCAGCGGGAGGGGCATGGCCGTCGAGTCCCACATGGGGAGACACTTCGTCGCGTTCCGCCCATCCTCGTTCTCGCCCTGGTAGCTGCGGTCCGCGATGTGCTTCTTGTAGACATCCAAAAGGCCCTCGGCTTGCAGGTAGTCCGTATAGCGCGTCGGGATCTTGGGGATGAACTTGTCGCCCGTCTCGAAGACCTCGGCGAAGCCGAGCGCCTCGAGGCGGCCGGCCATCTCGTCCATGTGCGAGACCGTCACCTTCTCGTCCCGGTAGAGATGCGCCTTCCCGAGGAGTGACGTCCGGTAGCCCGCCTCGCGGAGCGCCCGCACGTAGGTGGGGTCGCTCGGCCCGATCTCCTCCCAGTTGGTGAAGACGCCGTGGTCGCGGACGTAACGCTCCGTCATGAAGGACGCCCGCGAGGGCATGCACAGTGGTCCCTGGCACGAGACGCGCGAAAAGCGGACGCCCTCGCTCGCGAGGCGGTCGAGCGACGGCGTCTGGACGGACGCGTCCCCGGCACACCCCATCATGTCGGCACGGTGCTGATCCGACATCACGAGCAAGATGTTCGGGGCGCTGTTCGGCACGCGATGACCCTTTCCGTGTCGTGGTGGTGGACGCCGAGGATCATCGCATGAAACGACTGCGACGGTGGGTGCGCCGCGAAGGACAGGTATACACCGAGACCGGTCGCGGAATGCTCGCCGAGCTGGGAACCGGGACGGAGGACGCGGCGCACCGGTCGCGGCAGCCCGGGCGCGCCGCCTCGGCCGGCCGGCGTCGCCCCGACGTTGTCCCGCGGCGTCCAGCGCGCGTTGGGCTGACCGGCCGTGCCGGGGCGCCCCGATCCCGCATCGGGGGTGACAGAGGCGACGAACGGGCCAGAATCCGCTGGTCGGGGGCGAGCGGCCCGTCGGCGCTGTCCCGAACGGGCGCCTCCCCGGGACCGGCCCCGGCACCTGCCCGAGACGAGGTCGGGGCGTTGTGTGCGTCCGTTGCGCGACCGGAGGAGTCAGGTGGCAGAACGGGTGCACCCCGTGGTCAAGCGGCCCCTCGAACGGCCGATAACTTCCTTTGGTGAGGGGGCGGGTGTCGGGAGCGATGAACGGGTTGGATCGAGGGGGCAACACGGCGCGGCGCGTACTGGCCTTGGTCCTGCTCGCCGCGCCCTTCGCCGTCGTGGCGACGATGCTGTTCGGCGTCGTCCGTCCCGGTGTCGCAGAGGGCGCGGGACCACAGCGCGAGGCGGTGCACGGACACCAAGGACAGGTACCTCCGGGTGCCACCTTGCTCGGGCCCGCGCCGTCGAGCACCGTGTTGCCGCTCGAGGTGACGCTGCAGCCAGCGCGACCCGACCGCGTTGGCCGCCGAGGCGCAGGCGGTCTCCGATCCGGGCTCGCCGGACTACCACCACTTCCTGACGCCCACGATATTCGCCCAACGCTTCGGACCGACGTCCGGGACGATCACGCAAGTCGTCGCGGCACTGCAAAACGAGGGCCTCACCGTGGGCACGCCGTCGAGCACCGGGCTCTCGATCCCCGTCTCGGGGACCGTGGCCCTGGTGCAATCGGCCTTCTCGACGCCGATCGACCGCTACCGGCTCTCGTCGGGCAAGACCGGGTACGACAACCGCGCCGCGCCCGAGGTGCCCGTGTCCGTGGCCCCGCAGATCGAGGGTGTCCTCGGCCTGGACACGCTCAGCCCGCCGCAGCCGACCACGCGTCTCCCGGAGGCGAACGCCGCGGGACCGCAAGCTGGCAAGCCGGCTGGCGCGGTGGCCGGTGCGCTGGCCGGAACGCCGGCGCTGGCTTCCGGCCAACCGACGCCGCAGGCGGGGACGTGCACGACGGACATCGGTGACGTCGAGTCCACCTACGGTGCACTGGATGCGCCCGATCTGGGGCAGGCGTACTCCTTCGACCCGCTCTATTCGAACGCCCACTACGGGTCCGGTGCGACGGTCGCACTGGCCGAGTTGTCCGGCGCCGGGTACAGCACCACCGACATCGACATCTTCGCCGCGTGCTACGGCATCAAACTGGGAGGGTCCCAGATCTCGGCCGTCGACATGGACGGCGGGGGCGCGACCGGCGGCGCCACGGTCGAGGCGGAACTGGACATCGAGACGGTGCTCTCGCTCGCGCCGAAGACGAACATCGAGGTCTACGAGGGCGGCCCGTCGGACGATCTCTACGACGTCATGAGCAAGATCGTCAGCCAAGACACGGCCAAGATCGTGAGCGCGAGTTGGACGAACGGGTGCGAGGCCTACGTCGGGCAGACGTTCCAGAACTCCGAGAACACGCTCTTCCAGGCGGCCGCGGTCGACGGGCAGTCAGTCTTCGTGGCCTCCGGCGACGAGGGCTCCGAGGGCTGCAATGTCAACGGCGTCGTGGCGGCGCCAACCGGATCGAACCCCGTCGCCCAGGTCGCCGACTCCTCCACCGGCACGCTGTACGTGGCCGACAAGTCGGGCAACAGCCTGAGCGTGGACAGCGAGGGCACCACTGGCAACCCCTCGGGCTTCGCGAACGCCGGGACGGTCACCACGGGCCAGGCGCCGGACGCCGTCGCGCTCGCGTCCTCGCTCGGAAAGGTCTTCGTGGCGAACGACAGCTCCAGCTCGTTGACGACCTTCGCGACCGGCACGTGCAACCAGACGACGACCAGCGGCTGCACGTCACCGACCCAGATCTCCTCGTTGGGACACCTCTCGGGCCCCACCGCGCTCGCCGTGAACGGCTCGACGCTCTATGTGGGCAACTCCAACGGCACGTTGGCCGTGTACAACGCCAGCACGAACGCGTTCGTGGCCAGCGTGACTCTGCCGTCGTCGACGACACCCACGTCACTGGCCGTGGACGCGGCCAACGGCACCGTCTACTTGTCGGACGGCGCAAACAACCGGATCGAGTACTTCAGCGCTGCGAACTGCAACGCGAGCGTCACGAGCGGCTGCTCGGCCACGCCGAGCACGGTGGCCGTCGGCGGAGACCCCGTGAGCCTCGCCGTCGACGACGCCGCGGGGAGCCTGTACGTCGCGAACGCGGGCACGTCGGGTTCGAGTACCGGCGGCGTCTCTGTCGTCAGCCTGACCACGCATGGCGTGACGACGACCATCTCGACGAGCCAGCCAGACAACGGCACCGGCCTTGTGCGCTCGGTGGCGTTGTCACCGGACGGGAACGAGGTCCTGGCGGTGCTCGACGGCCTCGGGTTCCCCGGTGACGTCATGGCGACCATCAATCCGACCTCCCAGACGATCTCGGCCACGGTCAACCTGCAGACCGGGACGGACACCATGGGGGCGCTCGCCAGTGACAGCAGCCGTGACTACGTCTGGGTCTCGGACGAGACCGCGGACGACGACGTCGTCCAGAACCTGAGCCTCGCCGTCTCCGACCCGGCGAGCCAGCCCTACGTCACCTCCGTGGGCGGCACCTCCGTCACCGCCCTCGGGCCGGCGCCGACCGAGAGCACCTGGAACGACGGACTTCACTACTCGGAGGGTGCCGGCGGCGGCGGGATCTCCAAGACCTTCACCATGCCGACGTACCAGACTGCGCTCGGAACCGTCTCAGGGAGCAGCGGCACGCCGTGCGGCGATGCGAGTGGGGACTGCCGGGAGGTTCCCGACGTGTCCGCCGACGCCGACCCCAGTACGGGCTACGTGATCTACGACTCCGTGAACGGCCTCGGTTTCACTGCCGTGGGCGGCACGAGCGGCGCGGCACCGCTGTGGGCGGCCGTGCTGGCCGTCGCCGCCTCCGCCGACGGCAACACGACGGGCTACGGCGCCATGAACCCGATTCTCTACAGCCTGGCCCAGCAGGCGCCCGGCACCTACCTCAACGACGTCAGGAGCGGGAACAACGACTACAACGCCACCAGCGGCGGGCAGTTCGCCGCGGCGACCGGTTACGACATGGCGACCGGGCTCGGAACGCCCGTCACGTCGTCCCTGGCCTCCGGGCTCGGCGAGACGCCGATCGATGTCGCCGTCACCGGGACCCAGCAGTACGGGGGGACGCCGAACTTCGGGGCGACGGTGAGCGTGGGCGGGCAGTCCGGCGCGCCGTTCGGTGTCACGGTGAACACCAGCGGCGTGACCTGCACCGAGGTCGGTACCTCCACCACGATCTCGACGGCGCTCCCCGTGGGAAGCGACACGCTGGTGGCGACGACGTGCAGTGGTGTCACCAAGAGCGGACCCAATGCCTCCGACTACACGCTCGTCTATACGAGCGTCGCGGGCGACTACACCGTCACGCCCATCCCGGTCGACGTCGCGGTGAGCGGGTCCCAGACCTTCGGCGGTGCCCCGACCTTCAATTGGTCGGACAGCCCGCCGTCTGGCATCACCGTCACGGTCTCGACCCTCGAGTGCCCGGAGGTGATGCTTGCGACCACGATCACGCCGTCCCTCGCCGCCGGCAGTCACACCCTCGTCGCGGCGCAGTGCAGCGGCGCGTTGCTCAGCGGCACGAACAGCAGCGACTACGCGGTCGTCTACACCAGCAC
Source organism: uncultured Acidimicrobiaceae bacterium (assembly GCA_963788585.1). GTDB lineage: Bacteria > Actinomycetota > Acidimicrobiia > Acidimicrobiales > RAAP-2 > Bog-473. The sequence continues at coordinate 308,538 of CAWBHA010000004.1, read as the reverse complement.
CGCGGGCAACTTCGTCGTGTCACCCGCCGCGCTCACCATCACTGCGTCCAGCGGCACCATGACCTTCGGCGGCAGCGTGCCCACCATTACCCCCGGCTACAGCGGCTTTGTCAACGGCAACACGGCGTCGTCGCTGACCACCCGACCCACCTGCACGACGACGGCGATCAGTTCGAGCGGCGTCGGCGGGTCGCCGTACGGCTCCTCGTGCACGGGGGCAGTCGACGCCAACTACACGATCAGCTACGTCCCCGGCTCGGTCACCGTGGGACAAGCCCCGCTCACCGTGACCGCGTCGAGCGGGACGATGACCTACGGCGGAGCCGTGCCGACGATCACTCCCGGCTACAGCGGTCTCGTCGCCGGCGACACGGGCTCGTCGCTGACCACCCAACCCACCTGCACGACGACGGCGACCGGCTCGAGCACGGTCGCGGGGTCGCCCTACGGCTCTTCGTGTACCGGAGCGGCCGATCCCAACTACTCCATCACCTACGTTGCCGGATCGATCTCGGTCACGCCCGCTCCGCTCTCGGTCACCGCGTCGAACGGCTCGATCACTTACGGGGGGACCCCACCCTCGATCATCCCGGACTACTCGGGTTTCGTGGGGACCGACGGCCCAGGATCGCTGACCACGGGCGCCACCTGCTCGACGACTGCCACCAGCTCGAGCACCGTCGCCGGCTCGCCGTACCCGTCCTCGTGCTCCGGCGTCTCCGACCCGAACTACGCGATCACCTACGTTGCCGGATCGATCACCGTCGGCAAGGCCCCGCTCACCGTCACCGCGTCCAACGGCACCATGGTCTATGGCGGCACCGCGCCCACCATCACCCCCGGCTACGCCGGCTTCGTCAACGGCGATTCGCTGGCGTCGCTGACCTCGCCTGCCACATGCCATTCCGGTGCCACGGGCTCGAGCCCGGTCAGCGGTTCGCCCTACGCATCCACCTGTTCGGGCGCGGTCGACCCGAACTACGCCTTCAGCTACGTGGCGGGCGTGGTCACGGTGTCCCAGGCGCCGCTGTCGGTGACGGCTTCGAACGGCACCATGACCTATGGCGGCACCGTGCCCACCATCACGGCCGGCTACAGCGGTTTCGTCAACGGCGACTCCCAAACGTCGCTGACGACGAAGCCCAGCTGCTCGACCACCGCCACTGGAGCGAGCACCGTCGCCGGGTCGCCCTACGGCTCCTCGTGTACGGGGGCGGTCGACACCAATTACTCGATCAGCTACGTCCCCGGCTCGGTCACCGTGGGACAGGCCCCGCTCACCGTGACGGCGTCGAGCGGGACGATGACGTACGGCGGCACCGTGCCCACGGTCACGGTGGGGTACGCCGGGTTCAAGAACGGCGACACGGGATCGTCCCTGACGTCACAGCCCTCGTGCTCGACGACGGCGACCGGCACGAGCGCACCTTCGCCGCCGACGTACCCGTCGAGCTGCTCGGGCGCGGCCGACCCGAACTACGCGATCACCTACGTTGCCGGATCGATCACCGTCGGCAAGGCCCCGCTCACCGTCACCGCGTCCAACGGCACCATGGTCTATGGCGGCACCGCGCCCACCATCACCCCCGGCTACGCCGGCTTCGTCAACGGCGATTCGCTGGCGTCGCTGACCTCGCCTGCCACATGCCATTCCGGTGCCACGGGCTCGAGCCCGGTCAGCGGTTCGCCCTACGCATCCACCTGTTCGGGCGCGGTCGACCCGAACTACGCCTTCAGCTACGTGGCGGGCGTGGTCACGGTGTCCCAGGCGCCGCTGTCGGTGACGGCTTCGAACGGCACCATGACCTATGGCGGCACCGTGCCCACCATCACGGCCGGCTACAGCGGTTTCGTCAACGGCGACTCCCAAACGTCGCTGACGACGAAGCCCAGCTGCTCGACCACCGCCACTGGAGCGAGCACCGTCGCCGGGTCGCCCTACGGCTCCTCGTGTACGGGGGCGGTCGACACCAATTACTCGATCAGCTACGTCCCCGGCTCGGTCACCGTGGGACAGGCCCCGCTCACCGTGACGGCGTCGAGCGGGACGATGACGTACGGCGGCACCGTGCCCACGGTCACGGTGGGGTACGCCGGGTTCAAGAACGGCGACACGGGATCGTCCCTGACGTCACAGCCCTCGTGCTCGACGACGGCGACCGGCACGAGCGCACCTTCGCCGCCGACGTACCCGTCGAGCTGCTCGGGCGCGGCCGACCCGAACTACGCGATCACCTACGTTGCCGGATCGATCACCGTCGGCAAGGCCCCGCTCACCGTCACCGCGTCCAACGGCACCATGGTCTATGGCGGCACCGCGCCCACCATCACCCCCGGCTACGCCGGCTTCGTCAACGGCGATTCGCTGGCGTCGCTGACATCCACCGCTGCGTGTTCGACCACGGCCACCTCCTCGAGCGGGGTGGCGGGATCGCCCTATGCGTCGACGTGCACCGGTGCCGCCGACCCCGACTACACGTTCACCTACGTCGCCGGCAGCGTCTCCGTGACGGCGGTTCCCCTCACGGTCACGGCGTCGAATGGCACCATGGCCTACGGCGGGCCCGTCGCCGCGATCACACCCTCGTACACCGGATTCGTCAACGGCGACACCGCGTCATCGCTCACGACGAAGCCCACCTGCAGGACGACCGCGACGGCGACGAGCACCGTCGCCGCGTCGCCGTACGCCTCGTCGTGCACCGGCACCGTCGACCCGAACTACACGCTTGGGTACGTCCCGGGATCGGTGACCGTGAACCCGGCCCCCCTGACGGTGACGGCGTCGAGCAGCTCCATGACCTACGGGAGCACACCCCCGGCCGTGACGGCGCTCTACACGGGCTTCAAGAACGGCCAGGGCGCCTCCGTCCTCAGCGCCCTGCCGAGCTGCTCCACGACTGCGACCAGTGCGAGCACGCCCTCCCCGCCGGCCTATCCGGCGTCGTGCAGCGGCGCGTCCGCGGCGAACTACGCGGTCACCTACGCCGGCGGTGCGACCACGGTGATGCCGGCGCCCATCAGCGTGACCGTCTCGGGCTCGCAGACCTGGGGCGGCTCGCCCGGGTTCAGCGCCACACCGCCGTCGGCGGTGCCGCCGGGCGTCACCGTGAACGTCAGCAGCGTGTCGTGCGCCGAGGTGTCGCCCAGGACGGCCATCACGCCGACCATGACCGGTGGGAGCTACACCCTGCTCGGCTCCTCCTGCTGGGGAGCCGCGCTGAGCGGAGCGGACGCGTCCGACTACACCGTCGTCTACGCCACCTCTTCGGGTGACTTCTCGGTCTCCGGTGGCCCGCCGCCGGCGGCACCCGCGCCGCCGGCGGCCGCGCCGGCGGCGCACGGCTACTGGCTGGTCGGCTCCGACGGCGGCATCTTCACCTTCGGCTCGGCCAACTTCTACGGTTCGACGGGCAGCCTCGTGCTCCAGCGGCCGGTGGTCGGCATCACGCCGACCAAGGACGAGAGCGGGTACTGGCTGGTCGCTACGGACGGTGGCATCTTCGCCTTCGGCGACGCCGGCTTCTATGGCTCCATCCCCGGCCTCGGGCTGAGCCCGGCCGGCTCGGGGACGCCGCGCACCCTCGACGCGCCCATCGTCGGCATGGTGCCCTCGGCAGACGGGAGCGGCTACTTCATGGTGGCCTCCGACGGCGGCGTCTTCGCCTTCGGTGATGCCCAATTCGAGGGCTCCTGCCCGGGGATCGGCGGCTGCGCGGGATCAGCGGTGGCGGTCGTGCCCGACGCCACCGGCCGCGGCTACTGGCTGGTGACCTCGACCGGCAACATCTACACGTTCGGCGACGCGCCCTACTACGGCGCTCCGGGTCCGCAGGGCTCACCCATCACCGCCGCGGTGCGCAGCGCCGACGGCGACGGCTACTACGTCCTCCTGGCCAACGGCACGGTGTACGCCTACGGTGACGCCGTCGCCCGCGGCGGGCCGACCGGCGCCGTCGGCGGCCTCAACCCGGCCTCCGCCATCTTCACCGACGCCGGTGGGGGCGGGTACTGGGTGGCCTCGACCGACGGCGCCATCTTCACCTACGGCGACGCGCCCGACGACGGTTCCATGGCGGGCACGCATCTGAACGGCGACATCATCGCCGGCACCGGCTTCTGAGCCGGGCCGGAGCGCCGGGAGCGCCGGGAGCGCCGGGAGCGCTGGGCTCGGCGTGAAAGCCGGGGGTCTGAGGGCCAGGGTCCGGCGGGTCGATTCCGCCGGCCGCGCGGACCTGAGGCACACTGGTCGCCGTGGCGCCCCAATTCATCTACACCATGCGCGGGCTCACGCGCTTCTACCCGCCCGACCGCGAGGTCCTGAGGGGCATCAACCTCTCCTTCTATCCTGGGGCGAAGATCGGGGTGATCGGCGCCAACGGCTCGGGGAAGTCGTCGCTGCTGCGCATCATGGCGGGCGAGGACGACGGCTTCAGCGGCGAGGCCCGGCTCACGCCCGGCTTCACGGTGGGGTACCTCGCGCAGGAGCCGGAGCTCGATGAGTCCAAGGACGTGGCGGGCAACGTGGCCGAGGGGGTGGGCGAGGCGAAGCAGCTGGTCGACCGCTTCAACGAGGTGTGCGCGGCCTTCGGTGAGCCCGACGCCGACATCGACGCGCTCCTGGCCGAGCAGGCCGACCTCCAGACCAAGATCGACGCCGCCGGCGCGTGGGAGCTCGACCGCACCTTCGAGATCGCCATGGACGCGCTGCGCCTGCCCCCGGGCGACGCCGACGTCGGGACCCTCTCGGGGGGTGAGCGTCGCCGCGTCGCGCTGTGCCGCCTCCTCCTGTCCAGGCCTGACCTCCTTCTGCTCGACGAGCCGACCAACCATCTCGACGCCGAGTCGGTGGCCTGGCTCGAGCGCACGCTGCAGGACTACCCCGGCACGGTGGTGGCGGTGACGCACGACCGCTACTTCCTCGACAACGTCGCCGGGTGGATCCTCGAGCTCGATCGCGGGGCCGGCATCCCCTGGGAAGGCAACTACTCGTCATGGCTCGAGCAGAAGCAGGCTCGCCTCGCCGCCGAGGAGAAGGCGGACCGCTCCCGCCAGGCCTCGCTCGAGCACGAGCTCGAGTGGATCCGCATGTCGCCCCGGGCCCGCCAGAGCAAGGGCAAGGCGCGCATCACCGCCTACAACGACCTCGTGGCGGCGGCCGAGGCCGCCGAACGGCGGGCCGACCAGGTCGAGCTGGTGATCCCGCCCGGGCCGCGCCTCGGGGACCAGGTCGTCGAGGCGGCCGGCGTGGTGAAGGCCTTCGGCGACCGGCTCCTCGTGGACGACCTGACCTTCTCCCTCCCGCCCGGCGGCATCGTGGGCGTCATCGGCCCGAACGGCGCCGGCAAGACGACCCTGTTCCGCATGATCGTGGGGGAGGAGCAGCCCGACGCCGGCAGCCTCACCGTCGGAGCCTCCGTGCAGTTCGCCTACGTCGACCAGTCGCGGGCCGCACTGGCGCCCGACGCCACCGTGTTCGAGGAGGTCGCGGGCGGCGCCGACCGGCTGGTCGTCGGCGGGCGCGAGCTGCACGGGCGCGCCTACGTCGCCGGCTTCGGCTTCAAGGGCAGCGACCAGCAGAAGAAGGTCGGCGAGCTCTCGGGCGGGGAGCGCAACCGCGTCCTGCTGGCCAAGGTGCTGCGGGGCGGCGGGAACGTGCTGCTGCTCGACGAGCCCACCAACGATCTCGACGTCGACACCCTGCGCGCGCTCGAGGACGCGCTGTTGGCCTTCCCGGGGTGCGCGGTCGTCATCAGCCACGACCGCTGGTTCCTCGACCGCATCGCGACCCACGTGCTCGCGTTCGAGGGGGACTCGCAGGCCCGCTGGTGGGAGGGCAACTTCAGCGACTACGAGGCCGACCGGCGCACGCGCCTGGGCGTCGAGGCCGACCAGCCCCACCGGGTGCGCTACAAGCCGCTCGTGCGCGACTGAGCTGCCGGCCCTGGAGGAGCGGCCCGCCCCTCCCACATCCCGGTCACCTCGGCGTAGGGCGTGGCGCACGGCGGCCCGTCGGCGACCCACAGGCGCGGCGGCGCCGTCCCGGCCGCCACCCGCACGACGCACGACGACCGTGTGCCGAACGCCTCGAGGTGGACGCAATTCGCCGCGTTCGACCGCTCGTCGCCCTTGGGCATCCGATGGTCGGTCAGGGCGCGGTGGAAGGCGGCCACGATCTCGTCGCCGCCCACGGGCGCGCCGAGCGTCTCGCGCACCAGGTCGACCTTCGCCGAGGGCTCGCCCAGGGCACGGTTCTCCAGCACGTGGATGCCCGGCGGCAGCGCGACCGCCGTTCCGGCGTCGGGGTCGGCGCCCGTGAAGTCGACGAAGTAGAGCGAGGTGCGGTCGCCGACGAGCAGCCACGAGCCGTTGAAGTCGCGCGGGCGGTAGCGCGCCAGCAGCGCGTCGACGGCGTCCGCCGCGCACGCGTGGCGGGCCAGGGCCAGCGGCAGCTCGCCCCGCGAGCGCTTGGTCGGGTCCTTGGCGTCGCCGAGCGGCTGGTTGGTCAGCCCCGCGCAGACGCCCCGTTCGTTGACGGCCAGCCACGTCCCGCCCGAGAGCTCGTCGCGCCCGCCGAGGACACGCGGCGGTCCCTCGTCGAGGACGGTCATCGCGGTGGACGGCCGCTCGAGGATCTCGTCGCGGTTGGCGCCGACGATCAACGGCTCCTCGGGGACCATCCGGGACGCGACCACCAGCAGGCACATGGCGCGGTCACCCTAGCGACCCGACGTGGCGGTCCTTTTCTCTTCTCGCCGGCTCGCCTTCTCGCCGGCTCGCCTTCTCGCCGCCTCGCCTTCTCGCCGGCTCGCCGGAACCCTCGGTGCGCAGCGCGGGTAGCGTGCGCGCATGCGAGCCCCCACCGCAGACGCTGCGGCGCGGCGAATCGGTCTGCGGTGAGCGATCGCTGGCGCGAGAGCGACGTGCCCAGGGGCGCGGCGTACGACCGCCGCTTCGAGACACTGGCCGCCGCCGGCGTCGACGTGCACGGCGAGGCCGACCTGGTCGACTCCTACCGCCCCACATCGGTGCTCGATGCGGGGTGCGGCACCGGACGCCTGGCGATCGAGCTCGGCCGGCGTGGCCGCACCGTCGCCGGCGTCGACATCGACGAGGCCATGCTCGAGGCGGCACGGGCCAAGGCGCCGGACCAGACGTGGGTGCGGGGCGACCTGGCCGACCCCACGCTGGGGTTCGGGCGCGTTTTCGACGTCGTCGTCATGGCCGGGAACGTTCTCATCTTCGTCGCGCCGGGGACCGAGGGCCAGGTGCTCGCCAACGCGGCGCGCTGGCTCGTGCCGGGGGGCCGCCTCGTCTCCGGCTACACCGTCCGCCCCGGAGGGCTGGGACCGGCCGAGCACGACGCGCTGGGCGCCCGGGCCGGGCTGGTGCTGGAAGCGCGCTGGGCCACCTGGGACCGGCGGCCCTACGAGCCCGGCGGCGAGTACGCCGTGGCCGTGCACCGTCTGGACGCCTGAGCCGCCCGCCGAGCGCGCCAGACGCAACGGAGCAGCAACTCTCGGCGGTCACCATGCACTGAACGTGCGGTGCAACCCGCCATAAGTAGGCTTCCGGCCCATGGCAACGGAAGAGCTTGACCCGATCGATCACCACATCATCGAGCTGTTGTCGCTCAACGCCCGCCGGACCATGGCCGACATCGGGGAGCAGGTGTCGCTCTCGGCGTCGGCGGTGACCCGCCGGATCGAGCGGCTCGAGCGCACCGGGGTGATCGCCGGGTACACGGTCGTGGTCGACCATCGCAAGGCCGGGCGTCCCATCCAGGCCTTCACCGAGGTCCGCTTCGCCGGCACCGCCGACCTGCAGGAGATCAAGGAGACGGCGATGCAGCTCTCCGAGGTGCAGGCGGTCTTCACCACCGCCGGCGACCCCGACGCCCTGGTCTGGCTCCAGGTGCCGGACGTGGAGCGGCTCGGCCAGGTCATCGAACAGCTGCGCCGCCGTGGCCGGGTCACCGGGACCAAGACCCTGATCGTGCTCGACACCTGGTCCCGTCACCGGGCCCTCGAGGCGAACGGCATGCCGGTCCACACCTAGTGCGCGGGCGGGCCGGACCGAAGGCGGCCGCGCTGGCGGTCGCCGCGCTCGCGTTGCTGGCGGCCGGCTGCGGCAAGGGCGCGGGCACCGCGGGGACCCCGACCACGACGAGCACCGTGCACCCGACGACGCCCACCACGGCGGCGCCGGGCACGTGGTCGAAGCCGTTGCCCGTCGCGCCCGGCACCAACCTCTCGGCCGTGTCGTGCCCGGCGGTCGGCAGCTGCCTGATGGGCTCGGCCGGGGGGTCGACGTACCGGCTGTTCATCGAGAAGGTCGCCGCGCTCGGGCCTCCCGTGCCGTCGCCCTCCCCCCAGGGCGGCTCCTATCTCTCCTGCGCCACCCCGACCTTCTGCGCGGCGGCACCCAACACGAACCAGGTGGCGTTGTTCGACGGATCGCGCTGGCAGGCCCCGGCCACCCTCCCGGCCGCGCAGGGCATCACGGCCATCGACTGCACCGGCCCGACCTTCTGCATCACCATCGACGGCGAGGGCAATTCCTTCGCCTTCGACGGGAGCAGCTGGTCGGGCAACCTGGGCGCGTGGGGGGCGGCCAACCAGATCTCGTGCGTGTCCCCAACGTTCTGCGTGGCGGCCGAGGGCGGCCCGTCGGTGTGGAACGGCGCCACCTGGACCCAGCCCAACGACGTCGACAGTGGGGGCCAGCTCAACTCGGTCTCGTGCGCCACCACGGCCTTCTGCGTGCTGGTCGACAGCAGCGGCGACGTGCTGACCTGGAACGGGCTCGCGTTCTCCGCGCCGACTCCCATCGCCACCGAGCCGCCCGTCACCGGCACCAACGCCTCGGGTCTCACGGGGGTGTCGTGCCCGGCCCCGACGTTCTGCCGCGCCGTCGACTCCCTCGGCCGGGTGTTCGGGTGGGACGGGACGGCTTGGAGTGCCGGCACGCTGATCGACAACGGCCACGCCCTCACCGCCATCTCGTGTCCGACCACCACCTACTGCGTGGCAGTGGACCGCGCCGGCAACGCGTTCGTCTCGTCCTGACGCCCGGACCCGGACGCGCGGACGCGCGCGACCCTCTACCAGTCGGCCAGCTCGGGCGGCTCGCCGCGCCCGACGATCCACGCCAGCAGCTGCGCCGGATCGGTGCGCTCGGCCAGCCGCGGCAGCTCGCGCGGGAGCCAGGCGTCGACCAGGTCGGGCGGGAGCGGCATGGTCCCGGGCCCGAGCCCGAGGTCGCCGTGGTGCACCACCACCTCGCGCCAACGCGAGAGCACGGCGTCGCGCGCGGGCTCGACCACGCCGCGCGACGTCCGCGCGGGCGCGTCCCACGCCGCGTCGGGCAGCGCGGCCATGACGCGCTCCACCGCGGCCGAGCTGTGGCGGACGTCGGCCGCCAGCTCGCCGGCCGGCCGGCGCGCGCCGGCCTCGATGTCGTCCCGCCGCTGGTCGAGCCCGCCGGGGTACTGGTCGCGCAGCTCGCCCGCCGCCGCGCCCTCGAGGCGCCAGACCACGCTGTCCGCGTTGCGGGCCAGGTGCGTCAGCACGTGCCCGACGCTCCAGCCGGGTAACCGGCTCGGCCCGCGCGCCCCGCGTCGGTCAGCCCCACCAGGTCGGCGTCCAGCGCGGCCTGGGCCGCGGTGCACCCGGCCACCCAGGCGGTCGGCGCCCCGCCGCCGCTCGCCGCGCTCACGTTGCCGGAATGGTGGACTGCCCGTCGAGCATGTCGGCCATGACGGCGCGGATGAATTCGTCCGCCTCCTCGGTCATCCCCCCGGCCACGCCGCCGTAGATCGCCCCGGACCTCGGCGCCTCCGCCGCGTGGTCCTTGGCGTAGGACACGGCGTCGGCCAGGTCCGCCGCGAACTCCGCTGCCACCCCGGGCTGCGTCTGGGGACGGGTGACGGCCATGTGCAGCGCGTTGGGGTACTGCTGGCCGTTGAAGCGCCAGCCCCTCGTCCGCATGAAGTCGTTGACGTGGTAGATGTCGAACGCGTCGGAGGTGAAGGAGAAGAGGAAGGTGGGCCGGCCCACCAGCCGGAGCTCGGGGTGCGCCGTGACCGCCTCCTGCATGGCGAAGGAGGTCTCGAAGATCTGGCGGGCGTAGCCGAGGTAGCCGGCGTGGCCGAGCTGGACCATGGCGGCCCAGGTCGCCGCGATGAGGCCGCCCGAGCGCGAGCCCTCCATGCCCGGCGAGGTGTACTTCCCGCCGCTCCAATCGGTGAGGTAGAAGTACTGCGCGTTGCGCAGCGCCTTGGAGCGGAAGCTCAACACGGACGAGCCCTTGAACGCGTAGCCGTACTTGTGGGTGTCCGCCGAGATCGAGGTCACGCCCGGCACCGCGTAGTCGAACGCGGGGATGTCGTAGCCGAGCTCGCGGCCGAACGGCAGGATGAACCCGCCCAGGCAGGCATCGACGTGCAACCCGATGCCGCGCTCGAGGGCCAGGTCGGACAGCGCGCCGATGGGGTCGACGGTGCCGTAGCCGTAATTGCAGGCCGACCCGATCAGCGCCACCGTCTGGTCGTCGACGTGGTCGCGCACCCAGTCGAGGTCGACCTGGGTCGTGGCGGGGTCGACGGGCGCCCGCCGCAGCTCCACGCCGAAGAGGTGGCAGGCCTTGTCGAAGGCGGGGTGTGCCGTCTCGGGCTTGATCACGTTCGGCCGGGTGACGCCGCGGGTCTGCGCCGCATGCTCGCGGTAGGCGAGGACGGCGTGCAGGATGCTGCCCGTCCCGCCCGTCGTCACGAGGCCGCAGGGCTCGTCACCGGCGGCGAGCGCCGCGTCCGCACCATGGAGACCGAGCGTCATGGCGATGATCTCCGCCTCGAACTTGGTCGCGCTCGGGCACATGTCGCGCTGGAGGACGTTGACGTGGGCGAAGAGCCCGAAGGCCTCGTTCATGAAGCGGTAGTGGTCGTGGTCGCCGCAGTACATGGTGCCCGAGCACTTCCCCGTCTCCCAGAAGGCATCCTCCTCTCTCGCCATCGCGTGGAGCTGGGCCAGCACCTCGTCCCGGGAGGCACCGCGCTCGGGCAGCGCGCGGTGGACGGGGAAGCGGTCGGCGTAGGGGAAGTCGCTCATGGGAGCGAGACTATTCGGGGTCGATACGGTCACCACACCGGTGGGCGATGATGGCGCCGTGCGACTGCGCGCTCCTCCGCTTTTGACGTCGCTGCACGGCTACCAGCGCGCCTGGCTGAGCGCGGACATCGCGGGCGGGATGACCCTGCTCGTCATTGCGGTGCCCGAGCAGCTGGCCACCTCGCGGCTGGCCGGCATGCCGCCGATCACCGGGTTCTACGCCTTCGTCGCCGGGACCGTGCTGTTCGCCCTCCTGGGCTCCAATCCCCAGATGTCGGTGGGGGCGGACTCGACGATCGCACCCCTCTTCGCCGCCGGCGTGTCGGCGCTCGCCCTGAGCCGCTCGCCGCACTACGTCGACCTCGTCGAGATCCTGGCGGTGATGGTGGGCCTCATCGTCATGCTGGTCAGCATCCTCCGGCTCGGGTGGATCGCCGACTTCCTCTCGGCGCCCATCGTGCGGGGGTTCCTCTCGGGCGTCGCCGTGATCATCATCATCCATCAACTGCCGGACTTCCTCGGCCTGCCGGCGGCGTCGGGGAACGACGAGCAACGGATCGGCTCGATCGCCACGCACCTCGGCGACATCAACGGCTGGACGCTCGCCATCGGACTGGGCGTCCTCGCCATCACGTTCGTGAGCGTGCGCGTCAATCGGCGCATCCCCGGTGCGCTGATCGGGATGGTCGCCGCCACGGCGGTGGTCGGCGCGTTCGGCTGGCAGTCCCACGGCGTGGCCGTCCTCGGCCCCATCGCTACCGGCGCTCCCCACGTCGGCCTCACCGGCCTCTCGTGGTCGACGCTGCAGAGCTTGGCGCCGCTCGCCGCGGTGGTGGCGCTCGTCGTGGTGACACAGACCGCGGCCACCACGCGCGCCTTCGCCGAGCAAGGTGAATACGACGTCGATGCCGGACGCGACTTCCTTGCCGTCGGCGCGGGCAGCGTGGTCGCCGGCTTGGCGAGCGCGTTCCCGGTGGACGCCAGCCCGCCCCGCACCGGCGCCGTCGCCTCGGCCGGGGGGAGGACCCAGGCCGGTGCGCTCGGCGCGGCCGCCGTGGTGGTGCTGCTCATCCCGGTGGCGGGCCTGCTGCGGGACGTGCCGCTGAGCGCCCTGGCCGCCATCCTCATCTTCATCGCGCTGCGGCTCTTCCACGTCCGCGACCTGGTCGCCATCGCCCACTTCGACCTGTTCGAGTTCGCGTTGGCGGCCCTGACGCTCATCGCGGTGGTGATGATCGGGGTGGAGCAGGGCATCGGGCTGGCCGTGCTGCTCGCCATCCTGGACCGGATCCGGCACGGCGCCCGCCCCCAGCTGCACGTCCTCGGGCGCGTGGCGGGCACGACCAGCTGGACGCCGCTCTCGCAGGGGGTGCACGCCGAGGAGCAGCCCGGCGTGCTGGTCGTCCTCTTCGCCACGCCGCTCTGGTACGCCAACGCGGTGCACTTCCGCGAGGAGGTGGAGGCGGCCCTCGTCCGCAGCGAGGGGACAGCGCGTCCTGGTGCTCGACACCATCGGGATGAGCGACCTCGACTTCACCGGTTGCCGGTCGCTCGGCCAGGTGCTCGACCGTTGCGCGCGGGACCACGTCACCTTCGCCATGGCGCGGGTGGACGACAGCGTGAAGGGCTCGCTGCAACGGGGCGGGCTGCTCGATCGCATCGGCGCAGACCACCTCTACGACACGGTGGGCGCTGCGGTCACCGCTCTGACCGCCCGCCCGGCCGACTGACCCCGGGGGAGCTCGCCCGGCCGGGACCCCCCGTTCAGAGGGCGGAGGGTGAGGGTGCTGATGGCCGGTTCGTTCGCGCGATCGCCAGTTCGTTCGCGCGTTGGCCTCTTCCTCCGGCTCGAGACGATCGGCCACGGTCTCGGGCGAGCCGACCAGCTCGGTGTCCGATCCGGTCCTTGACCAGGCCTTCCTTCGTCCCGGGGACCCCATTCCCGACAATGTCCATCGGATTTATTTTGACTTTACCGCCGCGTGACATAAAGATGAACCGCAGTTGTCAGCTTTTGGGGCCGACTGGCAACGAACTCATCGGGGCGGCTCCGTGGGACGAGTGTCAATGGAGCTCCTCGCCCATGGGTGCGATAACGACGTGTTCTCGGTAGGACGAGGACGGGTGCTGCGACGGTACCGAGATCCCTCCCGCACCGTCGACACCGAGGCCAGAGTCATGGAGTACGCCCGTCGCCACGGCGTCCCCGTGCCCGAGGTCTTCGACGCGGATGGAACAGATCTCGTCATGGAGAAGATCGACGGCCCGACATTGGGAACTGTCTTCGCACGGACGCCCTGGCGGATGGCCGCCCTGGCTCGGCAGCTGGCCGAGATGCATCGGATCGTGCACGAGGCGCCGGGCCCCGCGTGGCTCGACCAGCCGACGGGTCCGGGAACGTCGCTCGTCCACCTCGACCTGCACCCACAGAACGTCGTTCTCGGCGCCGACGGCGTCTTCGTCATCGACTGGGGCAACGCAGCGACGGGGCCCAGTGAGGCGGACGTCGCGGACGCCTGGCTGGTGATGCGCACCGCCGGAAACCCCGGAGGTCGAATCCGGCGAACGATCGCTCCGTTGGCTCAACGTCTCTTCGCCGAGCGCTTTCTCCGAGCGACGCACGCCGACATCGGCCCCGTCGTGTCCCTGGCGGCGAGCCGACGCGTGAATGACCCGGACCTGAACTCCGCGGATCGCGCCCGCATCTTGCGGCTCACCAAGTTGGCACCCCCGACGCTCTCGACCCTCGACGCCTGACCGTCGCTTCCCGGCACCGGAGCTGAACGAGACGCGCGGCTCATTCCACCGCGAGGACCGCGAGCTCGGCCCGCACGGGTCGGTGGTCGGAGCCGGCGTGGGGGAGCACCGAGCCGTGGAGTGGACGCAGCGCGCCGCGCACGAGGATGTGGTCGATCTGGCTGTGCGGGCGCCACGCCGGCCAGGTCTTGCCGACGACGGCGCGACGCCACCCGGGCATGAAGAGGTGCACGAGCGGACCCCAGGTGTTCATGTCGCCCACCAGCACGGCGTCGGGTCGCGCCTCGTCCTGCAGGCGGCGCCGGAGCTCCGCCCAGTTGTGGTGCGAGCCGTAGAGGAGGTGCGACATGTGGGTGCTGACGACCGAGATGGGCCGGCCGTCGACGGTGAGGTCGACGACGATGGCCACGCGCCGCAGCTTGTCGGCCCGCAGCAGGCGCATGGGCACGAAGCGGCTCGCCTCGATCCGGATCTCGGGACGCACCAGGACGGCGATCCCCATGCTGCCGCGCTCCGCCCGCTGGAAGCGCTCCAGGGACTGGACCCGCTCGGGGAACCCGCGCTCGCCGTCGAAGTAGAGCGCCCGGTTGCCGTCGCGCCAGCTGGGGCGCGCGATCCAGCTCTGCCCGGCCCCCGGCTGCGGCTCGATGCGCCTGCCCTCGCCGTTGGTGTGCGTCACGACCTGGTAGCCGAGGTGGCGGGCCGCCGCGGCAGCCTGGCCGCCGCTCTCGTCACCCTCCGCCGTCCAGGCCTCTTCGAGCGCGATGACGTCGGTGCCGAGCGTGGCGACGGCGCCGAGATAGTCGTAGGGCCTTCCCCACCCGTCCATCCCGCAGTGCATGTTGAAGTTGGCGATGCTGAGCATGTGGGCCGAGACGATAGGCGGCGCGGTCGCCCGGTACGATCATGGCGGTGGGAGCGGGGGACGCGTATCTGGCCCGGCGCCTGCGCCCGTTCACCACGACGATCTTCGCCACCATGTCCGAGCTGGCGACCGCCACGGGCTCGGTGAACCTCGGGCAGGGCTTCCCCGACACGGACGGGCCCGAGGAATTGCGCGAGGTCGCCGTGGCCGCCATCCGCGACGGGCACAACCAGTACCCGCCGGGCAACGGCGTGCCCGAGCTGCGCGCCGCCGTCGCCGGGCACCAGCGCGCCTGGTACGACCTCGCGCTCGACCCGGACACCGAGGTGCTCGTGACGGTCGGTGCCACCGAGGCGATCGCCGCCGCGCTGCTGGCGCTGTGCGAGCCCGGCGACGAGGTCGTGTGCTTCGAGCCGACGTACGACTCGTACGCCGCGTGCGCGGCGATGGCCGGGGCCGTGCCCCGCCGCGTGCGGCTGCACCCGCCCGACTGGTCCTTCGACCCCGACGAGCTGGCCGCCGCCGCGGCCTCGCCGCGCACCCGGCTCATCCTGCTCAACACGCCGCACAACCCGACGGGCAAGGTCTTCACCGATGCGGAATTGGGGCAGGTGGCCGCCCTGTGCCGGGCCCACGACCTCCTGGCGGTCACCGACGAGGTCTACGAGCACCTCGTCTTCGACGGCGCGCACGTGCCCCTGGCGACGCTGCCCGGCATGCGCGAGCGCACGCTGACCGTCTCCTCGGGCGGCAAGACGTTCTCCTTCACCGGATGGAAGGTCGGCTGGGCGAGCGGCCCGGCCCCGCTCGTCGCCGCGGTGCGGGCGGCCAAGCAATTCCTCACCTACACCAGCCCGGCGCCGTTCCAGCTGGCCGTGGCGCGGGGCCTGGGGATGCCCGCGGCCGGCCTGCGGTCCTTCGCCGACGCGCTGGGGGCCAAGCGCGATCGGCTCTGCGACGGGTTGGAGGCGCTGGGGCACGCGGTGTACCGACCGGCGGCCACCTACTTCGTCAACACCGACATCGCCGCGGTGGCGCCCGGGCTCAGCGCGCTGGACTACTGCCTCGCCCTGCCCGAGCGCTGCGGCGTGGTGGCCATCCCGAGCTCGGTCTTCTACGACCCCGCGGACGCCGACGCGGGGAGGACACTGGTGCGGTGGGCCTTCTGCAAGCGCGAGCGCGTCCTGGGCGACGCGCTGGCCCGCTTAGCATCGTGGGCATCATGACCATCCCCGTCACCTGGGTCGACGCCTTCAGCGACGTCGCCTGCGGCGGCAACCCCGCCGGCGTCTGCCTGCTGGAGGAGCCGCTGGACGAGGCGCGCATGCAGTCCATCGCCTTCGAGCTCGGCATCGCCGAGACCGCCTTCCTCACTCGGCGCGAGGACGCGGACACCTTCGGCCTGCGCTGGTTCTCGCCGGTCACGGAGATCGACCTGTGCGGGCACGCCACCTTGGCCTCCGCCCACGCGCTGCGCGAGAACGGCACGGTCGGGGGTGCCCGGCCGTTGACCTTCCACACGCGCAGCGGCCCGCTGCGCGCCGCCTTCGACGGCGACCGCATCGAGCTCGACTTCCCGGCCGACCCCGTCACGCCCGGCCCGCTCCCCGGCTCGGTGGCCGAGCAGTGGCCCGGCGCCGTCGTGGCGAGCGGCCGCACCGCCTTCTTCGCCTTCGTCGTGCTCGATTCGGCCGAGGCCGTCCGCGCCTACGAGCCCGACCTCGGGGCCATTGCCGCCGCCGGGACCAGGGCCCTCCTGCTGACGGCGGCCGCGCCGCCCGGGTCGGGCGCCGACTACGTGCTGCGGGTGTTCGGGCCGAACGTCGGCATCCCCGAGGACCCCGCGACCGGCGCGGCCCAGTGTGTGGCCGGTCCCTACTGGGCGGACGCGCTGGGACGCGACGCCCTCGTGGCCCGGCAGCTCTCGCCGCGCGGGGGGACCCTCTACGTGCGGCCCGACGGCGACCGGGTCCGCATCGCCGGCCACGCCACGACGGTGCTCACGGGTCACCTCTCCGAGGGATTGGCATGATGGGGAGTCCCACGACGGACGCCTCCACGGAGGCTCTGCGGGCCCTCGTCGAGGCCCACGAGCCCGCGACGCCGCGTGAGGCGGCGGCCAAGGAGCGCTTCCTCGCCGAGCTGGAGCGCCTCGTCGCCCCCTGCGAGGAGGACGCCGATCCGACGCACGTCACCGCGTCGGGGATCGTCGTGGGGCGGCGCGGCACGGTGCTGCACCGGCACAAGCGCCTCGGCATCTGGATGCAGCCCGGCGGGCACATCGACGCGGGCGAGACACCCCCCATGGCGGCCCGGCGCGAGGCCACCGAGGAGCTCGGGCTGGCGGTGGCACACCCGGCCGCCGGGCCGCGCCTCCTCCACCTCGACGTGCACGAGGCCGCGCTGGGCCACACCCACCTGGACCTGCGCTACCTGCTGCTCGGCGCGGACGCCGATCCCTCCCCGCCGCCCGGTGAGAGCCCCGAGGCCCGCTGGTGCGGGTGGGACGAGGCGCAGTCCCTGGCCGACCCCGCACTGGCCGACGCGCTGCCCCTGGCGCGCGCCGCCGCCGGGGACCCGTCGTGACCGACGCCCTCGGCCATCTGCTCGCGGTCCAGGACCTCGACACGTCGCTGACCCAGCTGCACCACCGCCGCGACGCGTTGGCCGAGACGACGGGGCTGGCCGCGCTCGACGCGCAGCTGGCCGCGCTCGAGGCCGAGCGGGCCGAGGCGGAGGGCCGCCGGGCCGCGCTGTCCGCCACGCAGAAGGACCTCGAGGCGCAGATCGCCGTGATCAGCGAGCGGCGCAGCGCCATGGAGCAGCGGATGTACGCCACCACCAGCTCGTCGGGCCGCGACCTCCAGGCCATGCACGACGAGGTCCGCCATCTGACCGAGCGCCGGGCCGACCTGGAGGAGCGCGAGCTCGTGGTCATGCTCGACCAGGACCCCGTGGACGCGGAGATCGCGGCCATCCGCACCCGCCTGGAACCGCTGCAGGGCCAGGCCGAGGAGCTGCGGGGCCGGGTGGCGGCCGAGACGCGCGAGATCGACGCCGCCATCGCCGAGGCCGTGGGCACGCGGGCCGCCGAGGCGGCGCAGCTTCCCACCGGGCTGGCCGACCGGTACGAGACCCTGCGGACGCGCCTCAAGGGCACCGGCGCCGCCCGCCTCCTCAAGAACCGCTGCGACGGCTGCCACCTCGAGCTGTCCTCGGTCGAGGTGGAGAAGATCCGCGCCCTCCCTCCCGGCGAGGTGGCGACCTGCGAGCAGTGCGGCCGCATCCTCGTCCCCGCCTGAGGCGCGTCGGGTCGTGCTGATCCTGGTGCGCCACGGGGAGTCGGAGGCCAACGCGCAGGGCCTGCTCCTCGGCCGGACCGACGCCGCGCTGACCGAAAAGGGCCGGGCCCAGGTGCTGGCGGCGCGGGCGCTGGTGACCGGCCCGGTGGCGGAGGTCCGCACGAGCCCCCTCCGCCGAGCCCGCGACACCGCCGCGCTGTTGGCCCTCGGCCCGCCCGCCGTCGTGGACGAGCGCTGGATCGAGGTGGACTACGGGGAATTCGAGTGCCAGCCCCTGCAGGGGATCCCCGCCGAGGTCTGGCAGCGGTGGCAGGCCGACCGGGGCTTCCGGCCCGAGGGCGGGGAGACCCTGGCCGAGGTGGACGAGCGCGTCGCCGCGGCCTGCACGGAGCTCTTCGCCGAGGACGGCGCCGGGGCGCGCCGCCAGGACCGCGACGTGGTCGTGGTCAGCCACGTGACCCCGATCAAGGCGGCGGTCGCGTGGGCCCTTGGGACGCCCGATCTCTACTGGCGCCTGTTTCTGCGCACCGCCTCGGTGACCCGCATCGGCTGGAACCGCAACGCACCGATCCTGCACGGCTACAACGAGGTGGCGGTGGCACCAACGACGGCGGCGGCGCCACAATCGCCCGGTGCCTGACGACCCGCCCACCCTCGCCGCGCTGCGCCCCGGGCCGGGCTCGGGCGAGGACCCCCTCCACCGGCGGACCATCGCCGTCGAGGTCTTCGGCCGCGACGGCTACTTCGCCGTGCTCGGCACCCTGCACGACCAGCGGCCCTGGGCCGACGGGACACTCGGCCCGCGCGACCTGCACTTCATGGAGCTGGGCGTCGTGGTGCGGCGGGCCGACATGACGATCGTGGATGCGGCGGCGGACATGCGGACGTTTCCCCACGCGGAATGCACCGACATCGAGCCCGGCTTCCGCGACCTGATCGGGCTCTCGGTGGCGCGGGGGTACTCCGGTGCCGTGCAGGCCCGCTTCGGGCGCGAGCGCGGCTGCAGCCACCTCGAGTTCCTGGCCCGGGCCATCGGCCCCGTCGTCATCCAGGGCCTCACCTCCTCGGCGGCCTGGGAGGTCGAGAAGGGGAGCGGGGAGCACCCGATGCGCGAGGGCGGCTTCGGCTTCCTGGCCAACACGTGCCACCTGTGGACCGAGGACGGCGCCGGCCCGCGCAAGATCGCCGTCGGTTGGCGGCCCGGACTGCTCGGGTACCCGGCGCCGCGCGCCGACGAGGTCGAGCGGCGCCTGGCCGGCGGCACCGCGCCCGGCTCCGGCTGACCGCGTCGCCGCCGCGACCACGTGTCGAGGCCCACCGGTCCGCGCTCAGCCCGACGCCGGCACGACGCGCCCGGCCTCGAGCACGAGCGTCTGGTCGCAGCGGGCCGCTTCCTCGGCGCGGTGGGTGATCACGAGCACGCTGCGTGCCCCGGCGGCGGCGAGGACCGCGCCGACCACCTCGTCGGCCAGCCCGGGGTCGAGCCCGCTGGTGGGCTCGTCGAGGACGAGGACGCCTCCCGGAGCCAGCAGCGCCCGGGCCACGGCGAGGCGCCGCCGCTCCCCGCCCGAGAGCGCGACGCCGTCCTGGCCGACCGGCGTGTCGAGGCCAGCGGGCAGCGTGGCCACCCACCCGTCGAGCCGGGTCGCCCGCAGCGCCGCGGCGATCGCGTCGTCGCCGGCATCGGGGTTGCCCAGCGTCACGTTGTCGCGCAGCGTGCCCGCGAAGAGCTGGGCGCGCTGGTCCGCCAGCGCGCACGCTGGCGCGGGTGGCGCGGGCGGGGAGCAGCGTGACGTCCGTTCCGTCCAGCTCCAACGATCCGTGCTCGAGCGGCCAGTAGCGCAGCAGTGCGTTGACGAGGCTCGACTTGCCCGCCCCGCTCGACCCCGTCACCGCCAGCCGTCCGCCCGCCGGCAGGTGCACGCTGACCCCGTCGAGCGCCCGCGGCAGCCCGTCGGCATAGCGCAATGTCGCCTCGGTGAAGGCGACCGGCGGCACCCCCGGGGCCAAGACGGCCGGCACGTCGGGGTCGTGCACCGGCACCGGCACGTCGTCGAGCGCGAAGAGGCGCTCCGCCGAGGCGCGCACCGCCAGCGCGCGCCCCACGGCGAGGGGCACCCCCGGCACCGTGTCGAACGTCGCCAGCACGGCGAGCGGGAGCACGGCCACCATCACCGCTCCCACATGGTGCGCGTGGACCGCGGCGGTGCCGAGCGCCAGCGCCACGGCCAGCGCGACCGCCACACAGGCCTGCACGAGCAGCGCCGACGTCGTGGCCAAGCGGGCGTGACGCCGCTCCAGTGCCTCCGCGCGCCCCGCCAGCTCCGCGACGGACCCGAGGAAGGCCTCGTCCGCGCCGAAGGCCAGGAGCTCGGGGGCCCCGCTGAGCGCGTCGACCACCTGCGCGGAGAGGGCGCCGGCCAGGTCGGCCATCTCGTCGTCACCGCTCCGCCGCCAGGTCAGCGCGGCCGGCACGGTGAGCGCCACGGCGAGGGGCGCCCCGAGGCCGACGGCCTCCCAGGGGAGGATGACGCCGACGAGCACGACGCCGAGCACGCCGGCTCCGACGGCGACGGCCACCGGCAACACCGTCCTGAGGTAGAGGTCCTGGAGTGCGTCGACGTCGTCGATGGCGCGGCTCAAGAGGTCGCCGCTGCGCCATCCGGCCAGGGCGGCCGGGACAGCGCGGGGTCAGGCAGTCGTAGAGCCACACGCGCCAGCGGGTCAGTGCGCGCAGCGCGGCGTCGTGACCGACTAGGCGCTCGGCGTAGCGCAGTGGGCCGCGCAGGAACGCCAGCACCTCGACGGCGGCCAGGATGCCGACGATGGCGCCGAGGCCGGGCCGCAGCGCCGCCCGGCCCACCACGTACCCGGACCCGGCCAGCAGTCCGATCGTGGCGGCGGCGGAGGCGAGGCCGAGAAGGCCGGCCAGGGCCAGGCGGGCGGACGGGGTGCCGGGGTCGGCCAGCACGCGGCGCAGTGCGCCGCGCCGCCGGCTCATGGCGAGACCGCCACGGTCATCGGTACGGGGGAGGCCAGCGCGTGGACGAGGTCGAAGCGGGGCAGCAGGACCGGCTCGTGCGCGGCCACGATCACGGTGCGGCCCTCGAGCCACGGCTCGATGGCCGGCGCCAGGCGCGCCACCGTCGGGGGATCCAACGCCGCCGTCGGCTCGTCGAGCAGCAGCACGGGCGCCGGGCTGAGCAGCGCACGCGCCAGCGCCAGACGCTGGCGTTCGCCGGCGCTGAGGGTGAGGCCGTCGTGGCCGAGCACCGTCTGCAGGCCGCCCGGCAGTGCGGCCACGAGCTCGGTGAGACCGACCGCGTCGAGGACGCGCTGCACGTCCGACGGCGTCGCCGCCGGTGCCCCGAGCCGCAGGTTGTCCGCCATGCTCGCGTGGAAGAGGTGTGGGCGCTGGGGCAGCCAGGCGAAGGCGGTCCGCCACGTTGCGACGGCCATGTCGTCACTGGTGCCCTCGCCGAAAGCCATCGTCCCCGCGCTCGGCTCGACGAAGCGCAGCAGCGCGGCGAAGACGGTCGACTTGCCTGCTCCGGACGGCCCGGTCAGCGCCACCCGGGCGCCGGCGGGCGCCACGAGGGAGAACGAGGCGAGCGCCGGGACGCCGCGGTGCGCGTAGTCCACCCGGACGCCTTCCATCGTGAGCGCTGCCGCATCCGCGCGGCCTGCCACCGCCTGCGCTGCGCCGTCCCGCGCCGTCGCCGCGACGGGCGCGCCGTCCGGCGCCGTCGCCGAGACGGGCGTGTCGAGGACCGCGAGCACCCGGGCCGCGGCCGCCTGCCCCTCGGTGCTGGCGTGGAACTCGGCGCCGGCGCGGCGCAACGGGACAAAGATCTCGGGCGCAACGAGCAGGACGGCCATGGCCGTCTGCAGGCTCAGCTCACCCCAGAGCAGCCGGAGCCCGAGCACCATCGCGACGAGGCCGACCCCGAAGCCGGCGAGCATGTCCATGGCCAGCGCCGAGAGGAAGGCGACGCGCAGCGTGCGCAGGGTGGCGGCGCGCACGCCGTCGGTGGCCGCGGCCACCTCGCGTCGTCCGTGGGCCTCGCGTCCGAAGGCCCGCAGCGTCGGCAAGCCCTCGACCAGTTGCAGGAAGCGCCCGGCCAGCGACCCGAGCCGGCGCCACTGGCGCGCCGAGCGCTTTGCCGCCTCCCGTCCGAACAGAATCATCGTGAGCGGGACCGCCAGCACCAGTGCGATGACCACGACGAAGGACAGCCAGTCCTGGGTCGCCACCCAGGCCAGCAGCAGCACCGGGATCACGGCGGCGGCCGCCGCCTGGGGGAGGTAGCGCGCGTAGTACGTGTGCAGGGCGCGCAGCCCCCGCGTGGCGGTGAGCGAGAGCTCCCCCGGGCGCTCGCCGGCCAGCCAGCCGGGGCCGAGCGCGAGGGCGTGGCGCAATAGCTCGCCGCGCAGGCGGGACACGACGCGGTCGGCCGCTCCCTCGGCCGTGAGGTCTCCGGCGGCCGACAATCCGGCGCGGACCAGGACGGCCGCGCCGACCACGACGATGGCGGGCACGACGGCGCCGAGGGCGGCATGATGCAGGAGGGAGCGGTCCACCACGTGGGCGAGCGCCACCGCCTGGACCACCACCGCGACCGCGCTCAGCGCACCGAAGAAGAGGGTGAGCGCGGCCACCCGCCGCAGGCCGGGAACCCGCGCCGCGAGCTCGGGCTCGACCAGGCGAGGCCGACCCGGACGAGGGGGGGTGTCGCTCACAGGCTGAATGTCGTGTCCTTCACCTCGACCGTGCGCCCGATGAGGCCGTCGGCGACGGCGTGACGGGCGGTGCTTGCATCTTCGCAGGTGGCGGCCATGCGGACCCCATCAGGCAGGTCCGCCACGATGGCCGTGCGGACGGGGTCGAGCCTCCCCGCGCCGCCGTAGGTGACGGTGAAGGAGGCGACGGTGGCGCGGAGCGGTTCGCTGGGCGGCGCCGCGGCCACCGGGACGACCTCCGTCGCGGCAGTCGCCTCGGCGGCCAGGTCGGCCACGAACGGCCGCTCCGGCCCGGAAGGTGGCGGCGTGGCGGACCAGACGGCCAGGCCCGGCTTGGAGAGCATCCCCGACACCGTCGTCACGAGGCCGCGCTCGGTCGGCTCGGCTCGTAGCCGGCGGCCCAGCGCCACGTGCGACTGGAGCACGAAGTGGTTGAACGGACCGCCTGCGAAGGCCATGCCGCCCGTGAGGGTGGGGGTGCCGGCCGGGTCCAGCCCGAGTTCACGCTGCTGCACGCGCACGGCAGCGGGGAAGCACGAGTACACCTCGGCGACCCCGAGCTCGTGCAGCGGCGTCCCGATGTGGCGTGCCGCCGCCCGCCCGAGCACACCCATCGCCGGCCAGGCGTCGAGGCGCCGCCGCGCCGTCAGGGTGACGGCCGCCGAGCAGTGCAGCGCGGCGTGTGCGAAGAGCCAGCGGTCGCGCGGTACCCCGGCGGCCTCCGCCGTCTCGGCCGAGCAGATGAGCAGCGCAGTGGCCTGGTTCACCGTCCACTGGCTGGCGTGCCACACGTTGTAGGGGAAGGCGAGCGGGCGGTTGTCCGGTCCCGGCGTCGCGAGGGCGGCGGCGTCACGCGGGGCGCCGAAGGCCGCGTCGGGATTGTCGACGGCCACGGCGTTGTAGCGCGCCCACAGTGCCGCGATCGCTGCGGTGGCCTCGTCGATCGTTTGCCGGTCCGCGGCGACGAGCGCGTTCTCGATCAGCGTGTACTGCAGCACCGGCGGCAGCACGATGCCGGCATCCAGCTCGATCGGAGCCACGAAGTCGAGGGGGCGGGTGCGCACCTCGTCGGGCGGCTGTGCCTCCTCGTCCCGCTCGGTGCCCCCGGTTCGGGCCCACGCCCGCGCCTCGGCTCCGGCGACGACGACCACCCCGTAGGTGCCGTCCGCCACCGTCGCCAGCGCGTGGTTGATGACCTCCTGCTGCGACACGCCGACCTCACAGAGGACCGTGCGGGCGGACGCGGCGCCGACGCGCCGGGCTGTGGTACGGGCGGGGTCGGTCAGCGACCACGAGCCCTTCGGCACCATGATGCAGTCGAGCGCGCCGAGCAGGCCTGGCGCGTCGGCGTCCGTCGCCGCGGCGCGCACGGCCGACGTCATGAGCTCGGCCACGGGTGCGGCGTCGTGCACGGCGCCCAACCCGACCAGGACGGGACAGCGCGGCCCCGGGGGCTGGGTGGTCCCGCTCACGACGCCCGATGCTACGGTCCGCTCATGGCGACCGGCGATACGGGAGAAACGGGCGATGCGGGCGATGCGGGCGGTGCGGGCGACACGGGAGTGCTGGAGGGCTTCGCCACGGACTCGTTCGAATCGGGCGGCAAACGGCGCACGGTGTACCGAATCGGCAGCGGTCCCGCCGTCATCGTCATCAGCGAGATGCCCGGGATCACGCCCCACGTCGCCGAGTTCGGCCGTCGCGTGGCGACGGCCGGCTGCACCGCGGTGCTGCCGCACCTCTTCGGCGACCCCGGCCGCCCGGCGTCGGTCGGGTACACCCTGCAGTCCCTCGGGCCGGCCTGCGTGTCGCGGGAGTTCGCCTGCTTCGCGCTGAAGAAGACGAGCCCGATCACGGTGTGGCTACGTGCCCTGGCCGCGGCGGAGCACGAGCGTTGTGGCGGCCCGGGCGTCGGCGTCGTCGGCATGTGCTTCACCGGCGGCTTCGCCCTGGGCATGATGGTCGACGACGTGGTGCTGGCCCCCGTCCTCAGCCAGCCCTCGCTGCCGTTCCCGATCGGAAAGAAGCGCAAGGCCGACGTCGGGATCTCCGAGGCCGACCTGGCCCGGGTCAAGGTGCGGACGGCAGCGGGCGCCTGCCTGCTCGGGTTGCGCTTCTCCAACGACCCCTTCTGCTTTCCCGAGCGCTTCGAGACGCTGCGCCGCGAGCTCGGCGACGCCTTCATCGCGGTGGAGATCGACTCGGCGCCGGGCAACCCCTACGGGCACCCAAAACAGGCGCACTCGGTGCTGACCGAGCATCTGGTGGATCAGGAGGGCACGCCCACGCGGGCCGCGCTGGACCAGACCCTCACCTTCTTCCGGGAGAGGCTCGGGTTGGGAACGGGCCCGGGGCCGCGGCCCGAGGGGATGGGCCCCTGACTCAGGCTGGTGCGGCGAGGATCTCGCCGCAGGCGCGCTCGCCCGAGCGGACGGCGCCGTCCATCGACCCGTAGGAGATCGTCGCCGTCTCGGTGCCCGCCCAGTGGATGCGGCCGACGGGCTCGCGCAGCCGCCGGCCGTACTGGGTCAGCACGCCGGTGGGGAAGTGGCCCATGGAGCAGCCGCGCGTCCAGCGCTCCTCCGCCCAATTGACCTCGAGGACTTCGAGCGGCCGGGCCGCCTTGGCGCCGAGCCTGGTGGTGAGCATCCGCACGACCGCGGCACGGCGCTCCGTCGCACCCATCCGCCAGAGCGCGCGCGCCCGTGGGCCGGCGGCGTAGGTGCCCACGACGCCGTCGGGATGTGCCGGCTGCGTCGTGTCCAGGGTGACCTCGATGAGGTCGTCGGTGGCCACGGTGTTGCCCGAGAGGCCCTCGGCGCGCCAGAACGGCTCGTCGTAGACCGCCACCGTCTTCACCTCGGTGCCGGCCGGGATCTGGTGGAGCAGGAGCGCGTGGTCGGCAGGGAGCGCGGGCTCGAAGCGGATGCCGGCGGCCAGGGCGCGCGGCACCGCCAGCACGACGCGGCGCGCCGTCACGGTGACGGCGTCGGACTCCACTTCGACCCGGTCCGCACGCTGGTGCACCGCGCCGACGGGGGCCTGGAGGACGACTGCGTCACCCAGCGCGCCCGCCATGGCCGCAGGCACCTGGCCGACCCCGCCATCGAATTGGGAGTCCTGGTAGCCACCGGCGATGTTCATGAGGGCCTCGACGCCGCCGGCCGAGCGCGCCAGGAAGAGCCAATTGAGCAGTGACACCTCGGCGAGGTCGCAGGCGAAGCAGGCGCGCACCATGGCCTCCACGAGGTCGCGGGCGAGTCTGGTCGGGACGCGGGTCGGCGTGAGCCAGCTGCGCACCGACATGGCGTCCCAGGCGGCGGCGCGTCTGGCTTCCCACGGCGCCTCGACCGGCACTCGCTTGGCCATGGCGCTCATGCGTGCGACGGCCTGGCCGGCGCTGGCCAGGGCCACCGGGCTGATGCGTGGGATGTCGCCGCGGTAGCGGCGGACGGTCCCGCCCGTGGCGAGGACGTTCTCGCCGGCGACGTTGGTGCTGAAGGTGGTGACTCCCATCTCCTTGGCCAGGGCGTGCAGGTGGTCGTGGCTCGGGCCGACGAAGCAACCACCCATGTCGACCGGCACACCGTCATCGGTCGTCTGGGTCCATACCCGCCCGCCGACGCGGTCGCGGGCCTCGAGCACGATGACGGAGCGGCCCGCCTCCGTGAGGCGCCGCGCCGCCGTGAGCCCGGCCAGTCCGGCGCCGACGACGCAGACGTCGGCCTCCATCGGTGCCCTCGTGGCCATGGCGACACCTCCTGTCGGGGCTGTCGGTGCCCGTGCTGCCCGTGCGAGGGTACCGCCGTCGGGCCGATTGCACGTGGCCGACGGGCGCTGGTGCTCCGGCGCCGAGCGGAGCGCGGGTGCCGGCTCAGCCGGCGGTCGCGGTGGACGAGCCCTTGATGATCGTCCGGATCTGCTTCAGGTCGGACCTCCCCTTCGCGAGGGCCGTGTGCGCGTTGTGCGCCGACGACCGGGAGGAGGACAGCAGGTCGCGGTCGGCGTTCAACTGCGCCGGCGCTCTCGCCCGGTCCCCACGCGGGGACGTCGCACCGTGCTGGCACCATCCTGCGGCCCCCGGGTGATCCCGGTGTTGGTCAAACGTGAGGGTTCTGTGAGGGATGGGGGCATTCCGGCAATTCGGGGTGCGGGAGGTGCGAGGCTTGAGCCGTGAGCGCGGAGAACGGGACGGTGGTCGTCGTCGAGGACGACCCGAACATCGCCGACCTGGTGGACCTGTACCTCCGGCGCGAGGGCTATCGCGTGTTGTTGGCGGCCGACGGCGAGCGGGGACTCGAGGTCTTCTCGCGGGAGAACCCCGCCATCGTCGTCCTCGACGTCGGCCTGCCGGGAACCCGCGACGGCTTCGAAGTCTGCCGCGAGATACGCGCCCGCAGCACCGTCCCCGTCCTCTTCCTCACCGCCCGCGACGACGAGGTGGACCGCATCCTCGGCCTCGAGCTGGGGGCGGACGACTACCTCGTGAAGCCCTTCTCGCCACGCGAGCTCATCGCTCGGGTACGCGCCATTCTGCGCCGTACCCGCGAAGGCCCGCCCCCCAAGGACGTCGTGACCGTGGGTGACCTCGAGGTCGACCTGCGCCGCCGCGAGGTGCGCCGGGGCCGCGAGGTGGTGGCCCTGACCACCCGGGAGTTCGACCTGCTCGCCTTCCTGGCCGGCAACGCCGGCCTCGCCCTCTCGCGCCAACAGCTGCTGGATGGCGTCTGGGGCACCGACTGGTACGGCGACGAGCGGACCGTCGACGTCCACGTGGCGCAGCTGCGCAAGAAGCTCGGGACCGACCTCCCGCTGGCCACGGTGTGGGGCGTCGGTTACCGGTTCGGCTGACGGATGCGGCGCCGCTTGATGCTGGCCATGGTCGGCCTCGTGGCCGTCGTCCTCGTCATCGCCGGCGCCGGCAGCCTGATCCTCACGCGCAACGTGGCGCGCCACCAGGCCCAGCAGGAGCTGGTCACCGAGGCCGACTCGCTGACGTCGTCGAGGATCGGGTCGCAGTCGCTCACCGTCCTGAAGGTCTTTCGCCGCACCCTCAAGCTCGAGGACGCCGACGTCATCGACATCGATCGCCTCGGCAACGTGGTGACGGCGCTCCCCGACGGCCTGACGCCGAACGACCTCGACGTGGACGCGGTGCAGGCGGGGCAGACGACCTCGGGGCGCAGGGACAACCTCGTCTACGCGGTGGCGCCCGTGTCGCTCTCCGAAGAGCTCCGGGAGCGCATCGACCGCCGCACCCGGGTGGGCTTCGAGGGCACGTTCGCCATCCTGCTCACCCGCGACGTCGGCGACCTCGGGCCCAGCTGGGGCTACTTCATCATCGCGGGTGGCGCGGCGCTCCTGGTGGCCGCGCTGGTGGCCTGGCAGTTGAGCCGACGTATGGCCCGCCCCCTGGTCGAGGCCATGGAGGTGACGGGCCGCATCGCGGCGGGCGAGCTGACGAGCCGCGTGCCGGTCCACCCCCACGACTATCCCGAGTTCGCCTCGCTGGCCGGCTCCATCAACGACATGGCCAAGAGTCTCGAGGACGGCCGCGCCCGGGAGCGCCATCTCCTGCTGGCCGTCTCGCACGACCTGCGCACGCCCCTCACCTCGATCCGCGGATACGCCGAGGCGATCCAAGACGGCGCGATCGAGGACAGCGGCCACGCGGCCGAGGTCATCATCGCCGAGTCGCGCCGGCTCGAGCGCCTCGTGGGCGACCTTCTGGATCTCACCAAGCTCGAGGCGCGCCAGATGTCGATCTCCCTGCGGCCGACCAACGCCGGAGAGGTGGTGGCGACGACCACCGAGGGGTTCCGCCCGACCGCGGCCGCGCGTGGCGTCGCCCTCGAGCTGCGCCTGCCCGGCTCGGCCGACGGTGCCGTCACCGATGCCGTCCTCGGGCAGCCGGCCGCCCCGCTTCCGCCGCGGCCCGTCACGGCGGATCCCGACCGGCTCGCCCAGCTCTTGGCCAACCTGCTCGAGAACGCCCTGGCCTTCGCCCGCAGCACGGTCACGGTGACGGTGACCGACGCTCCCGAGACGGGGGCGTGTGTCATCACCGTGGACGACGACGGGCCCGGGATCGCGCGGGGCGACCTCGAGCGGGTGTTCGAGCGCTTCTACCAGGCCGACCGTGGGCCCAACCGGCGGATGGGCTCCGGGCTCGGGTTGGCCATCGTGGCCGAACTGGCCGCCGCCATGGACGCGTCGGTGAGGGCGGAGTCGCCTCTCGGCGTCTCCGGCGGTTCCCGCTTCGTGGTCACGCTGCGCCGCTGGCCCCTGCCGGTCCCCGCTCCCACGGGCCTCCCCGCGCCGGCCTGACCTGCGCGGACGAGACCGCGCAACCCCATCCGGTCGAGCGGGCGCTGACGGCGATCTCCGCGCTTCCGGTCAGTGCGTGGCCGTTGCCGGCGTCGCCGCGGTCGCCGGCGTCGCCACCGGCGCCACCGGCGCCACCGGCGAGGGTGCGGGTGGGAGCACCGGGCTCACGGCCTTCACCGGAGCCACCCCGGCGGCGGGCGCCGGTTCCGAGATCATGGTCAGGACCTTGTACGTGCCGGCGTAGGCCCCCCAGCCCGTAAGGATGCTCAGCGCGAAAGCGGCGGCGAGCCGCCTGCGCCAGTGGGTCGAGGTGTCGAGGATCATTTCTGCCATGGCGTCACTCGGACGGACCCGGAGGGTCCTGGGTGTCCTCATGGGAGTGTCGGACGGACCTCGGAACGACTTGAGCGCGTGCGTCCTGCCTGGTCAGACCGGATGGCGGGGAGGGCAGCGGAGGACCGCGCCCTGGAGGTCACCCCTCGAGGAAGGTGGCGCCGAAGGCCTGGAGCCACTCGACAGGTCCGGGAGCGGGTGACCAGGGCGGCCCGATGATCGTCCAGTCGACACCCATCTCGTCCATTTCGCCGAGCCGCTGGCGGATCTGCTCCGCGTCACGTTCGAAATGGGCGAGGCTGGGCCCCGAGTAGCTGAGAATCAGCTCCAGCTGCTCGTAGCGCTCGCCGGCGAACCGCTTGAGGGCCCCGAGGCGCTCCCGCAACTGTTCTGGTGTCGTGACCGGCGGCGTCCGGGCGGTCTTGGCCACCGAGGCGGGCGCCCCCATGGGCATCCACCCGTCCGCATACCGCGTGGCACGCTTGAGCGCGGTGTCCGAGTTGCCACCCATCCAAATGGGGACCCGGTTATCGCGCGGTGCGGGGAGGGCACGGATGTTGCGGGCAGAGAAGTGGCGACCCTCGAAGTCGAAGGCCTCGCCACTCCAGTGCAGCTGCATGACCTGCAGTGCCTCCTCGAAGAGCGCGTTGCGCTCGCCGAAGTCCACCCCGAGGGCGAAGTACTCCGACTTCAGATAGCCCGCCCCGGCGCCCATGTAGAAACGCCCCTCCGACATGCGGTTCAGCGTGGCGGCACTCTTGGCCAGCAGGAGCGGGTTGCGATAGGGGATAACGCTCAGGTTCGTGACGAGCGCGAGCGACGAGGTGACGCCCGCGGCCGACGCCAGGGCGACGAAGGGGTCGAGGCTCTGGTGACCGCCTGACTCGAGCCAGCTCGCGCTCGGCGCAGGGTGTTCGGTCAACGCGATGCCGTCCCACCCTGCCCGCTCCGCGGCCGCGGCCATCTGGCTGATCGCGCCGGCATCGAGCAGGTCGAGCCCGCTCCCGCTGGCCTCGGGGTACTGAAGGATGAATCGCATCGACGCTCCCGGTCTCTCGTCTGGCTCCTGCGTGCAGCCCCGCCCCGCTTGAGGACTCGAATGCTGGCACCGTACTGCCGCCGACCGCGCTCGCGTTCGATCGCCCTCTTGGCGCAGTCGCACCGCGGGCCAGTAGGAAGGGACACATGGATCACCGCGATCGTCTCGAGGGCAGGGTCGCCATCGTCACCGGCGGCGGGGGAGGCATCGGTGGCGCGTCGGCGCGCGCTCTGGCGCGGGCGGGAGCGGCCGTGCTCGTCGTCGACATCGACGAGGCGGCGGCCCAGGCGGCGGCGGCGGAGATCCGCGACAGCGGTCGGGCCGCGGCGGCGTTCCGGGCCGACCTCTCCGAGGAGGCGCAGGTGGTCGCCGCCATCGGCGCGGCCACGTCCCAGTTCGGACGCCTCGACGTCCTGCACAACAATGCCGCCCTCACCGACTCGGACTTCCTCAGCGTGGACACCGCGGTGACCGATCTGGCCCTGGAGGTCTGGGAGCGGACGATGGCGGTCAACCTCCGCAGCCAGATGCTGACCTGCAAGCACGCCGTCCCCGAGATGGTGCGCGGTGGCGGGGGGTCGATCATCAACATGTCGTCGGGCGCCTCGCTCAAGGGGGACCGCACGCGGACCGCGTACGGCGTGTCGAAGGCGGGGGTCAACGCCCTGACCCTGTACGTGGCGACGAGCCACGGGAAGCACGGCATCCGCGTGAACACCATCCTGCCGGGCCTGGTCATCACCGACGCGGTGCGGGCGCACCTGGACGACAAGATCCTGGCCTCGCTGAGCAAGGCCACGCTGACACCGTCGGTGGGCGAGCCCGATGACATCGCCGACGTCGTGGTCTTCCTGGCCTCGGACGAGTCCCGCTACATCACAGGGCAGATGATCCCGGTGGACGGGGGCATGTCGGCCCACGTCGGCCTGGGCGACGGCTGAGCGGTCACCGGGGCCCGAGGACGTACTCGCCGCTGTCCGGATGGTGATACCAGCCGCTGGCGGCGTGCGTCCCGCCGTCGACGTGGATGGTCTGGCCCGTGACGTAGGAGGAGAGGTCCGAGGCCAAGAACACCGCGGCGCCGGCCATCTCGTCGACGTGGCCGGCCCGGCCCATCGGCACCGTCTGGCCGAAGCGCTCCTGCATTCCCCCGGGGTCCGGCGCGATGGCCGCGAGCCCTTCGGTCCAGGTGATGTCCGGGGCGAGGGCGTTCACCCGGATCGCGTAGGGGGCCAGCTCCAGGGCGGCGGTCTTGGTGTAGTTGATCACCCCGGCCTTGGCCGCCGCGTAGGCCGCGTAGCCCGGGGCGGCGCGTACCCCCTCGATCGACGTGACGCTCATGATGCTGCCCGACAGCTGGTGTTCGACCATCGACCGCGCCACGCGTTGCGTGCAGAGGATGACGTGCTTCAGGTTGGACCGGTAGAGGGCATCCCATCCGTTCTCGGTCGTCTCGAGGAGCGGCGAATGGAACACGCCGCCGGCGTTGTTCACCAGGATGCTGACCGGCCCGAGCTCGGTCAGTGTCTGCCCGAGCGCATGATCGACCTGGTCGGCGTCGCGGACGTCGACGTGCAGCCCGAGGCCACCCACCTCCTCCCCGGCGGCGGCGGCGGTCTCCGCCGTGCGCTCCCAGATGGCGATCCGAGCGCCGAACGCGGCGAAGCCCCGGGCGATGCCGCGGCCGATGCCCGAACCTCCCCCGGTCACGACCGCGACGCGGTCGGTGAGCAACGCGGTCGAGGGGTCGATTGGCACGGGGGGCGACAGTACAGTAGGCACGTCGACGACGTTGGAGAGCTCTCGGGGTCGGACCTCGGGACGGTTTGGGGGACAAGTGCCGAGAATCGAGCCGATTCCGATGGAGGAGCTGGCGCCCGAACCACGCCGGATCATCGAGGAGGGGGTGGCCGAGGGCCTCTACGCCACGCCCATCCCCTTGCAGATCTTCGCCTACAAGACCTCGCAGATCTTGATGACGAATGCGGCCCGGACCACATGGGGCCGGCAGTCCCTCCTGGGCGGGAGGATCCTGGAGCTGCTGCGCATCCGCAGCGCCCAGTTGGGCGAGTGCCAACCCTGCATGCAGTCGCGCAAGCACGACTCGATTTCCGAGGAGGACGTCGCATGCCTCGTCTCGCCCGGTGGGGCGGAGCTGAACGACCAGGAGCGCCTGGCCGTGGAATTCCTCGATCTCCTCTCGGCCGACCACCACGCCATCGACGACGAGTTCTACCGTCGGCTGGGTGAGCACTTCACGTCGGCGCAGATCATCGAGCTGGGGTTCGCCTGTGCGAACTCAATGGGCCTGCACCGCTTCATCCACACCCTCGACGTGTTCGGGAAGGGCGCGCCCGTCATTCCCTACGCTCCCGATCAGGTCGACTCGGCGATCGACGAGCCCGCGCTCCATTCGTAGGGATGCCCGAAACGGTCCTGGTGACCGGCGCCACGGGGCTGGCCGGCGCCAACATCTGCAAGCTCCTCGTCGAGCGGGGTGACACCGTCCGCGCGCTCGCCCGGGCGAGCGCGGACACCGCGCCGTTGACGGCGATCGGCGTCGACGTCGTCGCCGGCGACGTGACGGATCCCGAGGCCGTCGTGGCGGCGGCGAAGGGCAGCGACGCCGCGATCCACTGTGCCGCGCTGCTCGGCGGGGCCAGCCAGAACATGGCCGACTTCGAGGCCGTCAACGTCGAGGGGACCAAGAACGTGCTCGACGCCGCGGAAGCCGTCGACCTGCGGCGTGTCGTCGCGGTGAGCACCGGCACCTTCTTCGACACTGCTGGCGGTCTGGACCGGGAAGAGGCACCGGTCACCGCGCGCCCAGTCAGGACCCCTACACCCTGACCAAGATGGCGGCGTTCAACGACGCCATGGCCCGCGCCGCCCGGGGCAGGGACGTGGTCAGCACGCATCCCGGCGCCATCTTCGGGCCCTCACCGGTGGCGAGCAACGCCCTCGGGAAGACCAGTTTCAACCGCGTCCTGCTGTCGGCGGCACGTGGGCGCATCGAGCGGTACCTCAAGTTCCCCGTGAGCTGGGTCTTCGGCGAGGACATCGCCCGCGGCTGCATCCTGGCGCTCGACAAGGGGGTGTCGGGGGAGCGCTACATGCTCGATGGGCGGCCCGAGGACGTCGTGAGCACCGCGGACGCGTGCACCCGGATGGGCAGGCTCGCCGGGCTGGACCGCGCCGTCCTCGACGTCGAACCGTCCGACGACCCGGAGCTGTTGCAGGTCTTCGGGCCGACCCTGATCGCGATCGCCCGGAAGGCGGCGAAGGGGAGTCCCGCGCGCAAGCGCCTCGAGGACTCCAAGACTTACAAGCGGCTCGGCTACAGCCCCATCAGTCTCGACGAAGGGTTGGCCCAGACGCTCGCCTGGTTCCGCGCCGTCGGAAAGATTGACGCGGCCTGACCTTGGCGGGTGGGGCCCGGGCCCCGCACCGATCGGTGGCGGAAGGCCGGGGCGGTCACCCGATCGGACGGCGCATCGGACCAGGGCGCGGCCGGCGACGGCTCTGCACGGCGATGAGCGCGTCGGCGAGTGCGCACGACACGCCGAAGGCGATCTCGTTGGGCATCCCCTGTGGCGACTCGTTCTGCGCCTGCGCATGGATGCGCCTGACCGACCGGGGGAACGGGTTGCGCCCCCAGAAATAGACGGCGGGCTTGTCGGCATCGAGCAAGGTCGCCCCGGCGATGGCCGACAGGGTCGCGGCGCGCGTGCTGCGATCCACGGCGGCGATCGCGCCTAGCGTCGTGACGAGGCCCAGGATGCCGTCCCGCCGCGCGTAGCGCAGAAAGCGCTCCCGGTCGTCGGCCGTGCGCTGTTGGCAGCCCCAGTGCGGCACCATGTCGAGGACAAGGTGCGAGGCAACGCCGATCACGAACGCCGCCACGGGGCGTCGCTCCAGGAGTCGGCCGATGACGACACCCGACAGCACGTGATTCGTTGCGAACACTCGGCTCCTTCCTAGACCGTCCACAGGGACGGGGACAAGGCTGCGTTCGAAACGACGAGCCGAGCCAGGATCGGAGGGAGCGCAGTGAAACTCGATGGCTGTGTCATTGGCGACTTCCGTACCCGCTCCGCCGAGGGACAGACGCCCGCACCAGGAGAATCCGCCTGGAATCTCAGCTCAAACGTTCCGAGAGGCCCTCTGTGCGGCGCGGGAGTTTCCCGGCGTGGCACGGGGGTATCGCAAAGGTGAGGCCAGTGGGTCCCCGCGGGATCAGACGGATGCAGCGACAACGACGACACGGCGTGTGCCACCGCTGCGGATGGGCGGCACCGATTTCGAGGGTCGGGCTGGGCGAGCGTTGGCACGCCGGAACCGGGATGGCATTCGGGCGTCTCTGTGTGGACTGCCGCTTCACCACGCTGGAGCAGGTCGCTCGGTGGCCGAGGCCCCCGGCAGGCGAGGGGCGCGGTTGCTCCATCGTTGGGACGCCGCCTGACCATCCTGGCCCGAGGAGCGTGCCCTCCTCGGCGCCCTGTCGCTGGCAGACTCAGCCGAACTCTTCGCCCAGCGAGAGAAATCGGCCGTCCGATTCCAACCAGGGCTTGCGGACCGTCTCCTTGTTGCGGGCCGCCATGCGCCGGGCGCCCTTGCGCTCCGAGTGGATGGTCCGCAGGACCCGGATGCCGTCGGAGAACGCATTGAGGTTGCTCGCGCCGAATTGGCGCTCGGTCTCGAAGCTCGGCACCTCGGTCACCTCGAGACCCGCCTTGGCGATCCGCACGTTGATCAGCGTCTCGACCTCGAACCCGTCTCCCCAGAGCATCGCGCCGTCCTCGCACTCGAGGTCGATCGCGGGCAGTCGCATCGCGTCGAGGCACTCGCGCCGGAAGGCGTTGTAGCCGTAGCACAGGTCCGTGTAGCGGGTCCCGTAGAGCACGTTGACGACCTTGTTGAGCCAGAAGTTGCCGACCCGACGGATCGCCGTGATGTCGTCGCTTCCACCCCCGGCGACGAACCGGGATCCCTTTGCGAAGTGGGCCCCCGCCTTCAGGGCATCGATGAAATCGGGGATCTCGCCGGGGTCGTTGGACCCGTCCGCGTCGATCATGACGATGAAGTCACCCTTGGCCGCTGCAAAGCCACAGGCCAGGGCGTTCCCCTTGCCCTCGCGTGTCTGGTGGACGATCGTGATGTCGGGTCGGAGCCAACGGGCGACGCTCACCGTGTCGTCGGTCGAGTTACCGTCGACCAGGATCAGCTCGCAGTCCTCCGGGAGCTTCTGGAGAACGTCGGGCAGGTTGCGAGCCTCGTTCTTGGCCGGGATGACGATGGTGACCGAGGGCTCCGCGTCCTCGCGCCCGACCATCCGACTACTCGACACCGCGTCACGCGGGCCTGTCCTCCGTCCCGGAGGCCGTAACCCGACCGCTTGCCCCGCCAGGACATCCACCTCGCCGCTTCCCACCAGCCGATTCCTTGTCTGCAGAGAACCTCTGCCGTCGCCAACTTCGCCAAGTTCCTGCGGCAGACACACAGTAGTAGTGTCGCCGCGCTTCGATGATGACAACTGATCGTCCGCCGAGGTAGGGCCGATCGAACCTAATCGAGGACGGGAAAACGTCACGGGTTGCCGTCTCGGGACCGTTTTCCGGACTTTGCACAATTTCCGCACAACGACTGGGACGACCCTGGGGACTCCGGCGACCGCGGAGCAACGAGCAGTTGCCCAATGGGAGGAGCAGACGCGGCCATGGCGACAGCGCTGATCATCGGCTCGGGCCCGGGCGCGGCCGGCGCCGCCTTGGCCCTCACCGCCGATCCGCGGCAAGAGGTCACCGTGATCGACACGGGAGCGACTCTCGAACCGGAACTCCAGTCCGCACTGGAGCGGCTCGCGACGACACCCGAGGGATCGTGGTCACCTGATGACATCGGACGCATCGGGATGCAGCCGGTGTCCTCTCGCAGCGGCACGTTACCGCAGAAGCGGGTCCATGGGTCGGATTTCCCGTTCCGCGACGTCGGGCAATTGCAGGGGATCGACGCGCAAGGCGAAACGAACGCGTCGGTGGTCTCCGGCGCCTACGGCGGGTTCTCCAACGTCTGGGGAGCCCAGATCATGCCCTTCTCGCGGGCGACCTTCGACCGCTGGCCGGTCTCGATGGAGGAGATGGAGCCCCACTACCGCACCGCGCTGGACGAGATGACGCTGGCCGGCGAGGAGGACGACCTCGCCGAGCTCTTCCCGCTCCTGGCCCGGTCGCGGCATCTGCCGCCACTCTCCGAGCGGACCGAACGCGTGCTCGGACGGTACCGGGCCCGGCGGGCGCTGGTCCGGTCCCATGGCATCACCGTGGGCCGGGCCCGGCTGGCCTTCAAGGCCGACGAATGCACCCGGTGCGGGCTGTGCATGACCGGCTGTCCCTACGACCTCATCTACTCGAGCTCGCACACCTTCGACCGCCTCAGGGCGCAGCGGCGGCTCACCTACCGTGCCGGTCTGCTGGCCCTTCACCTCGAGGAGGCCGACGGCGAGCCGCTGGTGATCGCGCGCGACACGGCGACGGGTCGCCTCGAACGGCTGCGCGCCGACCGGGTGTTCGTGGCCTGCGGCGGGGTGGGCACCACCAGGCTGGTCCTCGGCTCCCTGCGCACCTTCGACGAGACGGTCTACCTCCAGGAGTCCGTCCAGTTCGTCATGCCGGCGGCGTCGATACGGCCGGTGCGAGACCCGCGTACGGCGCGGAACTTCACCCTCAACCAGTTCAACGTCCTCTTCGACGTCACCGGGGAGGGCGTCGACCTCTGCCAGGTCCACTTCTACGACTACAACCCGGCCTTTCTCGGCTCCCTGCCGGCCGCGCTCGGCCGCCCCGCCGCCGACCCGGCGCTCACGGCGCTGCTGCGGCGGGTCTCGGTGGGTCTGGGCTACGTGCCCGGCTGGGGATCACCCAGAGTCAGGGTCGTCGCCCGGCGGGGCCCCGGCGGGCAGGACGCGCTCCCAGACCTGGAGCTCGCGCGGGACGCCGAGGGCGGGTGGCCCGACATGTTGCAGGCCCTCGTCCGCGCCATGGTCAAGGTCGCCCCGGCCCTGGACCTCTGGCCCGTCGTCCCGCTGGTCTCGATGTCCGGCGCGGCGAAGAGCTACCACTTCGGCGCCAGCTTCCCGCACGGTGCGGCCCGGGGTCCCCGGGTGACGGACCGCACGGGGCGCCTGGCGGCGTGGGAGCGGATCCATCTCGTCGACGCGGCTGTCTTCCCGGATGTCCCCGCGACGACGTTCACCCTCACGATCATGGCCAACGCCCACCGCATCGTCACCGAGACCCTCGCGGCCGCCGGATGAAGGCCTCGGGGCGCCCCCTCGTCGCCATCACCGGGGCCTCGGGCTACCTGGGTTCCGTTCTCGTCGGTGCCTTCGAGTCCGCGGGGTATGCCGTCCGCCGCCTCGTTCGCTCACCGGAACCGGGGACCGGCGACCGCTTCTTCGACCTGACCTCCGCCGTACCGCCCGAGGCTCTCGAGGGAGCCGACCTGCTCGTCCACTGCGCCTACGACCTGCGGGTGACGAAGCGGAGCGAGATCTGGCAGACGAACGTCTTCGGTACCGTGGCGCTCCTCGACCAAGCCCTCGCCAGCAGGGTGGGGCGGACGATCGCGCTGTCTTCGATGTCGGCCTATCCGGGGACCCGCCAGCACTACGGCCGGGCCAAGCTGGCGACGGAGAGCGCGGCGCGGGCGCGGGGCGTGTGCGTCGTCCGCCCGGGTCTGGTGTACGGGCCGCAATGGGGAGGCATGGCGGGCACCTTGCGTCGGCTGGCCACGCTCCCGATGGTTCCCGATTTCGGCCCGACGGCGCGGCAGTTCACCGTGGCCGAAGAGGACTTCGCCGCCGCGGTGGTCGCGCTCGCCCGGGCCGACCAGGTGCCCGCCCTTCCGGTGGGGATCGCCCATCCCGACCCGGTGCCGTTCGCCGAATTGCTCACGACCTTCGCCGCCAGCATGGGGAGACCGCGGCCCCGGTTCGTCCCCACCCCTCCCATGGCGGTCTACGGCGCACTGCGGGCGGCCGAGCTGTTGCCGGTCACGCTGCCGGTCCGCGCCGACTCCCTCCTCGGGCTCGTCCGGCCGGCACCCGACGTGCCGCACCTCGACGTCCTCGAACAACTCGGGGTGGCGTTGCGGCCGTTCGGCCTGGCGACTGCTCCGGGCCGAGGCCACGAGGCCTCGGTGAACTCCTCAGAGCCGCACTGACTTTCGGCCCACCTTGGGCACCGTTTCGACCCAGCCGTCCACCCAGCGCAGGACGTGGCCGTCGGTGACCACCACGACGCGGGAGCCCTTGTGGAGGAAGCGGGCGGGGACGGCGACCTGTTGCGGGCCGGCGCTCCGGGCGAGGCTCGAGCCCCAGAGCGTGCGGCCCCCGTTCGTGACCTCGAGCCGAGCTGGGACCGGACCCGCCGACCCGAGCTGGACGTCGGCGACGGAACGGTTGGTCGTGCTGGTGGCGATGGAGAGTTCGGGCGGGGGTGTCCAATCCTTGAGCGCGGCGAGGGAGGCCACCGTGGCGCCGGCCGCGAACAGGGCGACACCCGCACAGCCGAGGATTACCTGGGCGCGCGAGCGGCGCGGCCTTCGGGGCGCGGACGGGCTCGAGGTCGCGGGCCGGGGCGCGGCGGTTCCTCGGTGGCCGGGCCCGCCCGAGGCCTCGAGCGCGGCCGCCTCCAGGAATTCCGGCAGGTCTGCGAAGGCGCCCGCCCACGCCGCCAGCTCGGCCAGGTTCTCGAGGCGGCCTTGCGCCTCCGCGCTGTGCTCGGCCGTCAACCCGGCCCGGTAGCCGGTGCGTTCCATCACCAACTCGACGAAGTCGGCCGGGGGGGTCGTGCGCGCCAACGGCCGCAACTCGGCCAACAAGGCGGACAGTTCCCGCGCCCCCTCGAGGGAGTGGCCGCGCAGCCCTGCATCGTCGGCGCGGTCGACTGCCTCGGCGAACGTCAGCCGGTTCGCCCGAGCCCAGTCGGCCAGGCGGGACACCGTCTTGGGACCGATGCCGCGCTTGGGCACGTTGACGATGCGCCGAAGCGCGGCGTCGTCGTCGGGGTCGGCGAGCGCGCGCAGGTAGGCGAGGACGTCCCTGACCTCGCGGCGCTCGGAGAACGTCGAACCGACCGGCACCGGGCCCGACGGACCAGAAGGCCGGTCGACACCCGGGTGGGACGCGATCCGGCCCGGCAGCCGCCAGGACGGTGGGCGCAGGCTCAAGGCGAGGAGCACGATCAGGACGACGACTGCGACGGCCTCGGGAGGCAGGTGGAGCAGCCTGACGAGAAACGCGCCGAAGACCCCGATCACGAGTGCCGCCACCAGCCCGCAGAGGACCAGGTGCGGGAGGTCGCGGGCCGATCGTCGACGGCGAAGCCGGAGCAGCCACAGCCCGCCGGCGAGCACTGCCAGCACGAAGACGCCCACGTTGAGGCCGGAACCTCCCGCCACGGGGCCGGCGGGCGCGGCGCGGGCGGACGAGGGGAGCAGCTGGGTCAGGTCGAACACCTGGATCGGGCCGTTGTCGTAGATCCGCTTGATGAACGGGTACGAGTCGAATTTGGTGAGCTGGGGCAGCCCCAGCCGTTCCGGCGGTTCGCCTTCGGCGATGTACGTCCCGTAGAGCGGGAGCCCTTGCGCGAGGCGGTCGTCGACGACCAGGTAGCGGATGTCCGCCTTCCGGATCAGGTAGATGTCGTAGATGCTGAGGCTGCGGTCGAAGTAGAGCAGTTCCGGGTTGACCAACCCGCCCTCGGCGGTCACGGAGTCGACGCCGCCGATGGCGTTGAGCAGGACGCCATTGTCCTTGTCGGCCGCGACGTTCGAACCGGCCGGGAGGTGCGTGTCGGCCCAGTGTGCGACGGCGAGCGAAGGGGAGCCATACGACAGGTTGTCCCCACCGACGACATAGGGACCGGGCAAGAGGCTCACGAGCGGGCCGATGCCGAAGAGCAGGCTGCCGAGGAAGACGACGGTCGCGACGGCGATGGTGCCGAGCCGCTCGATCACCCCGCGTTCCCGGGCGATACGCGTGGCCAGCCACGCACCGATGACCACCGCGACGCCGAAGAAGATGAAGGTCGTCGCCCGTTCGGCCACGAGCTTGCTGCCCGATGTGACGTTTGCCAGGACGGAGAGCGGATACAGGGCCGCGATGACGGCTGGGATGTAGCGGAGGGCGCCGCCCCGAACGCTCCGCTTGAAGACCACGCTATAGAGCGCTGGGAGGAGGACGAGGCACCAGCACAGGGCAGACAGGAGGATGAGGCCGACCTCCCAGTGCGGCGACGCGCCGCCCGAGGAGGACTTGAAGAGGGTCCGGTCTCCATGACCGTTGCCCAGCGCCTCCCGGACCTCGGTGTACGCGTCCGAGAAGATGGGTCCCAGGTACGGCGTCAGGAGGTGGAAGACGAACACCGTCCACGCAGCGCCTATGGCGACACCGACCGCCGTGGCGACGCCCACGATGCGGGCCTGGGCCCGCCTCCGTTCCCGGAGCTCCTCGCTGTGCGAGGCCGAGAGCGCCTGCGTGGAGATGTCCGGCGCCGGCCAGAAGGACGGCCGCCATCGGAAGAGCCGCCATCGGGAGACCAAGGGGAGGCGGACCGGGCGGGCCACGAGGAAGAGACCGGCCGTCCAGGCGACGAGGAACCCGATGGTGAGCCACCCGGTGACGTGGTGGCTGATGACGACCGCGGCGACGGATCCCAGGGCGAGCACGAATGCCCGCCCCATTCTGGGCCGCGCCGCGTCGACGGAGAAGAAGAGGAAATAGACGGCACCCACCGCGAACGCGAGGGCGATCGTCTCGTAGGCGTACTGGGCGTCGAACCCGTAGAACTGTGGGCTGGCCGCATAGACGAGCACGCCGATGCCCCCCGCTCGTGACGAGTGGGTGGCGCGCTCGACCACGAGGAAGACCCCCAGCACGAGGACGATGCGGATCACAGAGAGGACGACCAGCTGATCGATGACGATCGGGAGGCCCGTGATCCACTTGGTGGCGGCGGTCGCCAGCTCGAGCCCGGGATAGTACGGACTGATCGGGAGGACCGTGTTGGTGGGGAACAGGGCGTGGCTGTCGAGGATGCGGGCGAGGGTCCCGACGTGGTCCAGCTCGTCGAAGGTGTCCAGGAGCAGGGGCTCGAGCATGACGTACGAGGCGAAAAGCCCGAGACCGAGGACGACTGAGACGAGGACACGCTCTCGTCGCGTCGTCTCTGCGCTCAGCAGGCGCCAGGCGCACCCGCCGAACTCCAGCGCGATGCCGCACAAGAAGAGGGCGACGGCCGGGGACTGGTGCCCGTGGCGCGCCACGGCGTCGCCGATCCCCTGGAGCAACAGGCCGATCCCGGACAACGCGATGACCGTGCCGAGGCGTGAGCGTTGTCCGGGAGGTTTCACGGTCGTCGCGATCGGCCTCTGCGGGACGGGTGGCGCGCGTCCGACGTCGGGCGGGTCGAGGAGGCGAGTGACGGTGACCTCGCCGGGCTCCTGGAGATCAGCGCGAAGGTGCTGTGACATCAGTGTGCCCTGGCAATGTGCCTCTCATTGTGTGAGCCCGTCCCAGCCGAGCATCCCAGTTCGGACCCTGGTCGACGAGCCCCCCGCCCCGCCACCTCGGTGGCACCGCAAAGCTCAAAGTATGGCACGGAGGGCCTTCCCTGCCCGTGGCATCCATCGACGCGCCGTGGGTTCTCCTCGACCCTTCACCCGCGGCGTTGTGCGTCTCTTGTGTGTAGGAACCGATCGATGCCCGGGTTAGCATTTTGCCTGTGAAAGGCGGAGATTCGCCTGCGGCCTCGGCGCCGCAGGCTGGGGAGCGGCCACGCGTCCGGGCCAAGGGCCCTTTGTCACAGGACAACGACCGGACCGGCGCGAGGAACTGGTTCGGTGTGGCGGAACCGAAACACCTGAACGAGATCCGGCGCCTCTTCACGACGTTCGGCTTCCTCGTTGCCCGGCAGGGTGCGACGGCGATCA
The DNA here is from genome assembly GCA_963788585.1 of uncultured Acidimicrobiaceae bacterium. Taxonomy (GTDB): domain Bacteria; phylum Actinomycetota; class Acidimicrobiia; order Acidimicrobiales; family RAAP-2; genus Bog-473. The sequence continues at coordinate 266,076 of CAWBHA010000004.1, read as the reverse complement.
TCGGCCTGGCCTATTGGGCCGTGTCGACGCATCTCTTCGACCCCCAGGACGTCGGCATCTCCGCGGCGGCGGCGTCGACTGCGCTGACCCTCTCCGCGTTCGGTGCCCTCGGGGTCCCGCTGCTGCTCATCGCCGAGATCGAGAGGATCGAGCCCCGTGAGCAGCGGGCCTTCTTCTCGACCGGCAATGCGATCGCGACGTTCGTGGTGCTGCTGATGGCGATCGGCACGGTCGCCCTTTCTCCTTGGCTGGGGAAGAGCCTCCGGATCATCGGCGCCGACCCGGCCATGTCGACCTTGTTCGTCGTGGGGTCGGTGGCGACCATGGCCGGGATCACGCTCGACGGTGCGGCGGTCGGACTGCATCGCGGAGCGGCGCAGCTCTGGCGGGGCAGCTTGAGCTCCATCTTGAAGCTGGCCGTCGTGGGCGTCCTGATTCTCACCGCGACGCGCACCGCCACCGGCCTGGTCCTCGCCTGGGCACTTGCCCTCGTCATCGCGTTCTTCACGTGCCTACCGATGCTCAAGCTGGAGCCCACGGCCCCGGGGGAGGGGACGCTCAGGAATCGGACCTTGTTGGTGCGTCGCTTCACCAAGCTCTCATTGCAACATCACGTGCTCAACCTCTCCATCAGCTCGGTCTCCTTCATCATCCCGCTGACCGCCACGCTGCTCATCTCCCCGTCACAGGTTGCGTACTTCTCTGCGGCGTACCTGCTGTCGGCCTCCTTGCTGATCGTGCCGTATCTGCTGGCGCTTTCTCTCTTCGCCGAGCGGTCGGGCGATCCGGCACTGCTTCATCGCAACGTCCGTCGGACGTTCCCGCTGGGGGTTGCCTTGATCGGCGCGATCGTGCTCGTCGTGGAGATCGCCGCACCGTATGCGCTGCGCATCTTCGGCCCCGCCTATGCCGCCAACGGAACCACCGCGCTGCGCATCTTGATCCTGGTCGGCCCCGCCTACGTCGTGAAGGACCACTACGTGTCGATCCGGCGCGCGCAGCACCGGATGTCGCACGCGGCGAGCATCATGGCGATCGGCACGACCGCAGAGGTGGCGGGTTCGGCGGTGGGGGGTGCCCTGTGGGGCCTCGACGGGATCTGCATCGGCTGGGCCGTCTCCGCCTCGATCGAAGCCCTCTGTCTCCTGCCCGCCATCATCCGTGTCATTCGCCATGACCCCGACCCCGTCCCCGTCCCCGTCGTCGTCCCCGTCCCGTCCCCGATGCCGAAGCCGAGGCCGGAGGGCCGGACTGAGCGCGGCGTCAGGTCTCCGGTGGCAGGCCGGCGAGGAGGCGCTCGTACAGCTGCTCGATGCGGCCGACCACGGCGGACGCGGTAAAGAGCCGGGCCCGCTGGAGCGCCGCTCGACCCATCGCTGCCGCCGCCTCGGGGTCGTCGGCGACCGTCGAGAGGGCGCTGGCGAGAGCCTCCGTGTCGTCGGGCGGCACCAGGAGTCCGGTCACCCCGGGGTCGACGAGATCGACGATCCCGCCACTGGACGCGGCGACGACCGGCCGACCGACCGCCATCGCCTCGAGGACCACGGTCGGGCAGCAGTCGGGCACGATGGAGGGGACCACCACGATCCGGGCGGTCTGCATCAGCTCCATCACCTCGGCGTGACCGAGCAAGCCCCGGAGCTCGACATCGTCCGGGAGCACGAGGGGAGTGTGTTCGAGCTGTCGTCCGGCCAGCACGAGCGGTGGCAAGCCGCCGAGACGGTGGGCCTCGAGCAGGACTTCGATGCCCTTGTCCCGGCTCAGATCGCCGATGAACACGATCGGGCCGTCCGGACGCGGGGAAGCTTCGTCGAGGAGCAGGTCGTCGGGGACGAAGTTCGGGATGACGGCGTAGGGGCTCCGGCCGGGCAGCCTGGTGTTGCGGGCCACGACCGAGCTGACCGGGATGAACGCGTCCACGTGCTTACGGCGGCTGCGACGGCCGACGGCGTTGGCCACCGCGACGCCGGGACCGACCACCGGTCCGTGCCACGACGACGCGCAGCGCAGACAGGCCACGGGTGCCGGCCCCGCACAGACCTCGTCACCTCGCATGAACCTCTTGGTGGCGCAGACGTGGCTGTAGTCGTGCTGGGTCAGCACGACGGGGACGCGGGAGCGACGGGCCGGGCCGAGGGCCGAGCCGACGCTCCAGTCGTGTGCGTGCAGGATGTCGAACCGGCCCGTGGCGAGCAACCGCCCGATCGCCGCGCGCAGGGCGGGGTCGATGATCGGCATCGCGTGGGGCCGGCTGGCATCGCTGTAGATCCGGGGCACCCGTTGGGTGGTCGTCCGGATCCGGTGCACGGTCACTGCGCCGTCGAGTGTGGGCCCTTCGGTACCCGTCGTGTCGATGGTCGCGACCTCGACGTGATGGCCACGGCCCGCTAAGGCGTGCGACAAATTGCGCACATGTTGTTCTTGACCGCCTGCGACCGGGGGGTAGAACTGTGTCAGCAGGAGCACCCGCATGCGAAACGCAAGCTAGTGCCTGCCGAACGCTCGCTTGTCGTCCGGCACCCATCGGGATTCTTCTCAGACGTCGCAGCGGCTAATCTCAGTGCCTTCACAGGCCCAGAATTGGCGACCGGGGCCGCGGGATCGGGGACTCGTGTCCGTGCGTCGCGTACAAGATCGAGAGGGCGGTTCAGAGTTGGCGCTTGAGACGGCTCCGAATTCGCAGCATCCACCGGTGGCACGCCGCGACGGCGAGCCCGTCTTCCGGCGTCGAGTGCTGGCCCTCATGAAGCAAACTGCCCGCACAGTTGTCCGCGCCCCGCGGGATCGTCGCCAACTGGTCCTGATCTTCGGGTGCCAGCGCTCGGGGACGACCATGCTGCAGCAGACGGTGTTCGACAAGTCCTGGCGCGTCCTGATCGTCGAGGAACACGACCGTCGCCTCGTCGGCACCTCCGGGCCACACGACGAGACACGGTGGCAGGACTATGCCACCGTGGTCCGGCGCCTCAGGCGCATTCCGTTCGAGGTCGTCGTGGCGAAACCACTCGTCGAGAGCTCCCGGGCCGTCGAGCTCATGGACGCGGCGGCTCCGGTGCGGGCGATCTGGATGCTTCGTCGGTACGACGCCGTCTCCCGGTCCAACATCAAGAAGTTCGGCCTCGAGAATCCCTATCGGGATCTGCAGCCGTTTTGCGAGAGCGACCCGCAGAACTGGCGCTCGAGGGGCGCCACCCAGGAGACGCGTGACACCGTCATGAGCTTGTTGGGCGAGGGTCTGTCCCCCCTCGACGCCGGCGCGCTCTTCTGGTGGGCTCGGAACCGTCTGTACTTCGACCAGCAGCTCCAGACGGATGATCGGATCCGAGTGTTGCGCTACGAGCGAGCCTGCAACCAGCCCGAGGAGGTGGTCGCCGCCCTCTCCGCCTACACCGGCGTCACCCTGCCCGCCGACTCCATCGCGCCGAAGATGCACCGGCAGCCCGAGCGTCCGGAGAGCGAGGAGCTCCACCCCGGCGTGCACAAGCTCTGCCAGGAGATGTGGGAGTCTTTCGGAGGATGTCCGGAGCTCTGAGGCGAGGGGAAGCGTTGCATGGCGCGTAGCGGGTCGATGATCCTGTGTTATCACCGCGTCGCGGAGGGACAACACGATCCTTTCCAGCTCTGTGTGAGCCCCGCGAACTTCGCGGCGCACCTCGACGAGATCGCTCGGCACGGGGAGCCGTCGACGCTGGGCGAACGAGCCCTCCCCTCGCGGCGGCCCCGCGTCGTCGTCACCTTCGACGACGGCTATGTCGACAATCTCGTCAACGCGCTGCCGATCGCGGAAGCGAAGGGTGTCCCCATCACCGTCTATGTGACGAGTGGGGTCGTGGGCGGCCAACAGGGCTTCTGGTGGGACCGACTGGGCACGCTGTTGCGCTCTCGGCCGTCCGGTGTCCGCGAGATGCGCCTGCCGAGCCCGGACGGGGCGGTCCGGATCGGACTGGGTGCGCCCAAGCTCGGTGAGGACCTCCACTCGATCCGGCGCCACCTGCTGCCCCTCCCTGTGGCCGAGATCCATCGTGTCCTCGACACCGTCGCCGAGGAGTGGGGCGTGTCCGCCTCGTCACCCCCCGACGCCCGGACGCTGACGCCGTCCGAATTGGCCGAGTTGGCGGGCTCCGACGTCGTGACCATCGGTGCCCACACGACCGATCATGTGCGTCTCGGAGGCCTTCCGGCCAACGAGCAGAAGGAAACGATCGCGACCTCGAAGGAGGAGCTCGAGCGCATGTGCGGCCGAGGGGTTTCGCACTTCGCGTACCCCTTTGGCGGTCCCGACAGCTTCGACGACCATTCTGTGGACGCAGTGCGTGCGAGCGGGTTCGAGACGGCATGCACGACCATCGCGGCCAACGCCCGCTCGACATCGGATCCGCACCGTCTTCCGCGGCGCCTGGTCATGAACTGGGGCCGGCGGCGTTTCAGGGTCAGCTTGGAGCGCTGGAGACTGGTCACCAGGCACTGATCTCCCGACCCCTCCGTAAGGAACGATGAACCCGGTGCGCGTCGCCATGGTGAGCCCTCGTTACCCCCCTTATCTGGGCGGCGTCGAGACGCACGTCTATGAGGTCGCACGCAGGATTGCCGCGCGGGGTCCCGAGGTCAGCGTCTTGACCACCGATCTCAGCGGCGACCTCGACCCGGTGGAGGACCACGGACGACTCACGGTGCGGCGATACGGCGCCTGGCCGAGGCGCGCCGACCTCTACGTCTCGCCCGCGCTCGTGCGCGAAGTGAGAGAAGGCGGCTACGACCTCGTCCACGTGCAGGGTGTGAACAATTTCCTGCCACCCATGGTGCTCAGCGCCGCCCAGCGTGCGCAGATTCCTACCGTCCTCACGTTCCACACGGGCGGTCACACCAGCCGACTGCGCACTATGGTGCGCGGGGCGCAGTGGCAGGCCCTGCGCCCGCTGCTCCGCCGTGCCAAGGGCCTGGTCGCGGTCTGCCGCTTCGAGGTCGACGTGTTCGCCCGGCGGCTCGGCATCGAACCGTCGAGGATCCGGCTCATCCGAAACGGAGCGGAGCCCCTCCCCGTCGGCGACAGCGGACCGGAGATCTCGGGTTCGCCGCTGGTGTGTTCGGTGGCCCGGCTCGAGCGCTACAAGGGACACCATCGCCTCATCGCTGCGATGCCGTCCCTTCTCGAGCTCGCACCCGGCGCCCACCTGGCCTTGGTCGGCCGTGGAAGCTATGAACGGCAGCTCCGCCGCATCGCCGCCCGATGCCAGGTCGAACACGCCGTGACCTTCATCGCGTTCGACGCGACCGAGCGGGAGGCGCTCGGTGCCCTCCTCCGGTCGAGCGATGTCGTGGCCCTGATGAGCGACTACGAGGCCAACCCTGTCGCCGTGATGGAAGCGCTGGCCCTGGGCCGGAAGGTGCTCGTGGCCGATACCTCGGGTCTGTCGGAACTGGCGGTGGAGGGATTGGCCGCCGCGGTGCCGGTGAACGTCTCGCCCCGCGAGCTGGCCCGCGCGCTGCTCGACGTGGCGTCGGGCCCAGGGCCGGCCCCGCCCGACCTGCCGAACTGGGACGACTGCGCCGGCCAGCTCCTCGGACTCTATGAAGAGGTTCTCTCGTCCAGCTCAAGGGGCTGAACGTGCAGGGGGGCGAACGCCATGTCCCTGGGCCCGGGCGGGGGCGCACCGAAGTCGATCGGCCAGAATTGTTGGTCCGTTGACGAAAGAAGTTCGGGCCTTTCGTCGGTATCCAAGGAGAGCCGCATGACCTAGACTTTCCGGCGGAGCGAGGCGGTTACGGGCGTTGGTCACTGATTCGGGTACGACGAAAATGGCGGAGCGGCGCGTCGTGATGCCGTCGGTGGGCGATGCTGCCCGAGAGGCAGCGGATCAGCCGGACCAGCGGACCTCCTTGACGGTCTCGGTGGTCATCTGCGCGTACACGGAGGACCGCTGGTCCCTCCTCCTGCGGTCGGTGGCCTCGGTGCAGGAGCAAGCTCGGCCTCCGGTCGAGATCATCGTCTGCGTGGATCACAATCCAGCCCTTCTCGAGCGATGCCGGGGGCAGTGGGCCGACAAGCTGGACCCTTCGTCGACCCCGGTGGTGGTGATCGCAAACAAGTACGGCGGTCGCCTCGGTTCTGCACGCAACTCGGCGGCTGAGATCGCCCGCGGCGACATCGTGGCCTTCCTGGACGACGATGCCTGGGCAGAGCCGGAGTGGCTCGAGCTGCTGGTGTCGCCCTACGCCACGGAGTCCGTGATCGCCGTCGGCGGAGCTCCGATCCCCGAGTTCGAAGCGGCCCGGCCCGACTGGTTCCCACCGGAGTTCGACTGGGTGTTCGGCTGCGCCTATGCCGGCCTTCCCCAGGCGCAGGCCCCCGTCGGGAGGCTCATCGGAGCCAACATGTCCGTGCGCCGGCCGGCGCTGAGGGAGATCGGTGGCTTCCACTCCGACAACCATGACGACATGGACATGTGCCATCGTCTCAGGCACCAGCGTCCGGCGGATCAGGTCGTCTACGAGCCGGCGGCCCGGGTACACCACTTCGTCCCGGCGGCGCGGACGACCTGGAGCTATTTCTGGCGGCGTTGCTTCTTTGTCAACAAGGGGAAGGTCGAGGCCTTCCAGCAGATGGAGGGCGCGGCCAATCGGTCGGCCGACCTCGGATTCGTGGCCCACGCCCTGTCGCGAGGAGTGTCCAGGGGATTGCGCGACGCGGTCCAGGGCGACCCGTGGGGCGCGGCGAGGGCCGGATCCATCGTGGCCGGAGTCGCTCTCGCGGGAAGCGGGACCGTGGCGGGAACGTGGCGGGTCCGCCGGTCCGGCGCGCGGCGTGCGCAACGCGGCCCTCGCGCGAGGGCTTCCCGTCCGGACGCCCGTCCGATGGGTGGACGGGCGTCCGACGCGCCCATTGACAGCCCGTCAGGGGCCAAGCAGGATCACCAACGCAAGGCAGGGAGGCAGGCGTGGTCGCAGACCCAATAGAGCATCGACTTCCGACGTTCGCAGAGCTTCCCCTCTGCGGGTATCCGGACCGGCCGGTCTTGTTCGCTCACGAAGTGCATCTCGACGAGCGCATGACGCAGGCGGCCGTTGCCGACCTCGCCGACCGGCTGCCCGTCGACGAGGTCGTCTACGAGCGGGCGACCAAGCCGCTGCTCGTACCGTCGGAGGGCCCACCGCGAGGCGCCCTCGAGCGGCCGGGTGACGTCATCCGAAACCTGGACAAAGAGGACGCCTGGATGGGATTGATGGACGCCGAGAGCGACCCGGCCATCGCCGACCTGACCTTCAGCACGCTCGACCAGCTCCAGCCCGGCATCATGGCGACGCAGGGCAAGATGCGCAATCGGGGGGCCTTCTTCTTCATTGGCTCCCCGAACTCGACGACGCCGGCGCACTTCGACATCGAGTACAACGTCCTCTTCCACTTTCAGGGGACCAAGACCATCAGCTTCGGCAACTTCGAGAACGACGCCGTCCGTCGCAGCGAAGTGGCGCGGTACTGGTCGGGTTCGCATGGCCGGGTGGTGGACCTGCCCGAGGAGGAGTACTCGTTCGATATCGAGCCCGGGCACGGCGTGTACATCCCACCCTTTGTCCCCCACTGGGTGGTGAACGGTCCGAACCCCTCGATGTCGCTCACGCTCTCGTTCCACACCGCCGCGTCCACCCGCAACAGGCGGATCGAGGACTTCAACTCGCTGGCCCGAAAGCTCCACATGAACCCGCGCGACCCGGGTAGCTCCGCCCTCGTCGACAGTGCCAAGGTCGGTGCGATCGCCCTGTGGTCCGCCGGTCGCAAGCTCCGCGGCTCCCCGAGGGCACTCGCGGCCAAGTGAGCCGGGGCCTCGACTAGGACTTCCGGCGGGCGGTCACCGAACGCCCGAAGCGAACACCACGCACGGCTGCCTGGGTGGCATGGAACCGCGCCATCGTGTTCATGCGGCCGAGATGGCCGGTCACTCCCTTGGCCGCCACCAGCCGATACATCTCGCGTTGCGTCGCGGTGAAGCGGCCCTTGTACGACTCTTCGCCGCGGAGAAAATCCACTTCGGTGCAGCCTCGGCCGCACGCATCGTCGATGATCGCGGCGAGCAGCGTCGTCGTCACGTCCCGCCATCGAGGATCGGTCCGGCGGGCACTCTGATACAGGCTCACCCGCCCCGCAACCTCGAACGCCAGGACGATGGCGACCACGAAATCGTCGGTCGCCAGCTCGTGGACCACAACCTCGTCCACTGCGATACCGCCGGTGCATCCAGCGACGAAGCGGTCGAAGACCGGAAGGAACTGGGAACGTCCCTCCCACTGAGCCCGGTGGAGCTCGCGGAGGGTGTCGAGGCTTGCGAGGACCGCCTGGCCTCGGATCATCCGGTGCTGCACCCCCTCGTCCGCAAGGCGGGCACCGGACTTGCGCAGGTTCCGCCTGAACTGTGCGGGGAGGGTCACGCGAAAGGCCTCGGCGCTTTCGGGCAGCAGTGCGAAGGGCGCCGCCGCGATGGGCTCGCGGCGGACACGGCCCGGGAGGGCCTCGGCCAGGGGTGACCCGGCCCGGACGCCTCTCAGGTCGAACAGCCGCGATCCCGGACGACAGAGCCAGTTCCGAAGGACGCCGACGACGGCTGCCTCCTGACCCGGGGCGGCCACCAGGTCGACGTGGTCCGGGCAGAGTGGCCCGTCCGCCATGACGCGGATGCCCGATAGCGGGTGGTGTTGTTCGAGGGCGAGGCCGCCGATCAGCCGCGCCTCGTCGACGACGAGCAGGAAGTGGCGACCAGCGCCACCGGTGCCCGACAGCCACCAGGACCGCAGGAAGGGCGACGGAAGCGGGGACGCGTCCACCAGGCGATCCCACGCGGCGGACCACTCGCCGAGGTCCGTGACGTCGAGCAGGGTCGGTGGCGCCACTATCGGGTCAGGTGCCGTTGTGGCTGCGTCCCTGCCTCGAGCGGTGCCTGGCCTTGCCGCGGGCTTCGCCCGCATCGTGTCCAGCCCACGTCAGGGAAGGAGATGTGCCGGAGACCGGGTGATGGGCAGGGTCGAGCGGTGATCCCACATCTTGAGCTCTCGCCTCACGAGTACGCCTGCACCTCGGCGATGTTCATGGACGCCGGGGCGGTCGCACTCGTTGCCACCGTGTGCCAGCCCGCCGTCCGCTGCGAGGCGACCTGGAGCTCGAGGATGATCTCGTAGGCCTCCGAGGTGATGGTGATGCTGCTCGAGGCCTTCACCTGCCATACCTGTTGACCGTCGAAGTAGGCGGTGACCGACTGGCCCGGGATGTATTGGAACCCGTAGGTGTGATACCCGGCGGTCACGTCCGCGCCGACGTTGTAGGCCTCTTGCTGTTGTCCCTGGTTGGCAAAGTAGTCCGAATGCATCGTCTCGTTCGGTTGGGCCGAGAGCCACCCTCCTTCGTAGCCGTCGAACTCGTTGGAGGGCCCGCCGGCGGATCCCGGGAGGAACCAGATCGCGGGCCACATGCCCTGGGTCTGGTTCGGCATCTCGGCTTTCACCTGGACGTACCATCCAGTTGTCGGCAAACTGAATTTCCCCTCGGTCGTCACCACTCCGCTGAGCCACGGATAGGTACCGGCGTATCGGTTGGTGTTGTGCACCGCAGTGAGGGTCAGGCCGTTGTCAACGGACACCTGCGACGGGCTGTACATCTCGGCGTTGTCGCCCGTCCCGCCGTGGGAGAGGTCGTTCGGGCCGGACAAGGGGGACGGGAGCACGCCGTGATCGTTCCAGGTGATGCCGGCAGCACCGAGATACGTGTTCCATTTGGTGGTGTCGAGGCTGGTCCCGGTGAACTGATCGTCGAAGATCAGTTGTCCGTTGCTATAGCCGGAGGGTGGGGAAAGACCCCCGTCGGAGGCCACGTACCAGTAGCCCTCTCCGTCGGTGGTCGCGGCCATCCCCACGACGTTGTGGTCCAGCGGGGTACCGCCGGTCGAACCGAAGAAGCCGGCGTCCCCGTACGTGAAAATGCCCCCGTCGGCGGCCACCAGCCAGTAGCCGCCCCCGTTCGGATTCGCCGCCATGCCCACGACCGGCTCGTTGAGGTGCAGGCTGCCGGTCGAGCCCAAGAAGACGGCGTCGCCGAACGAGAAGATGCCCCCGTCGGCCGCGACCAGCCAGTAGCCACCGCCGTCGGGCGTCCTCGCCATGCCCACGACCGGCTGGTTGAGGCGCAGGCTTCCGGTCGAGCCCCAAAACCGGGCGTCGCCGAACGAGAAGATGCCCCCATCGGCGGCCACCAGCCAATAACCGCCCCCATCGGGGGTCGCCGCCATGCCCACGACCGGCTGGTTGAGTCGCATGCTTCCCGTCGAGCCCCAGAACTTGGCGTCGCCGAACGAGAAGACCCCCCCGTCGGACGCGACCAGCCAGTAACCCGCACCGTCGGGCGTGGCGGCCATCCCCACTACGGGCCGGTTCAGGGTCATGCTGCCGGTCGAGCCGTAGAACCCGGCATCCCCATAGGAGAAGAGGCCCCCGTCGGAGGCGACGAACCAGTAGCCCTTGCTGTCCGGCGTGGCGGCCATCCCCACGACTGGCCGATTCAGCGTCAGCCCTCCGGTGGACCCGTAGAAACCGGCGTCGCCGTAATTGAACAGGCCCCCGTTGGCGCCGGACGTGGCATGGGCCTGCGTCGTGGACAGCACCTGGAAGAGGGAGCACAACACGATCACGATCGCGAGCAGGCGCGCGCCGCGAACGAATCGATACACGTTCCTCAATGCCAACAACGCACGCCTCGAGGCCAACAGCTCACAGGCTCTCGCGCGAGCGTCCGCGTTCCGCCCGATGCACGCCCTCCACTCTAGGCAGTGGGGGATGCCTGCTCCCGAGCAGCCGAGGGAACGGGCGGAACACCGCTGGTATCACCAGCGGTGGGCAGCGCGGCCGTCAGCGCCAGGCGCGGTTGAACTGGGGAGTCGCGCCTTCGGGCGCTGTGGCGTGGGACGCTGAGGGCGAGCTGTGGGTGTCCTACGAGTACGCCTGCACCTCTGCAACTTCCATTGAGGCCGAAGGGGTGGTCTGGATGGGCACCGTGTGGTCCGACGTCTCCTGGGTCGCGACCTGGAGCTCGATGATGATCTCGTAGGGCTCCGGCGTGATGGTGACGCCGTTCGACGCCGACACCTCCCACACCTGCCGCCCGTCGAAGTACGCCGTGATCGACTGGTCCGGCACGAAATGGAAACCGTAGACGTGGTAGCCGGCGGAGACGTTGGCACCGACGTTGTAGGCGTCCTGTTGCTGTCCCTGGTCGGAGAAGTAGTCCGAGTGCATCGTCTCGTTCGGATCCGCGCCGATCCATCCGCCCTCGTAGCCGTCCAGCTCGTTGTACGGCGTGCCCGAGACTCCGGGGAGGAACCAGATAGCAGGCCACATGCCCTGTGACTGATCGGGCATCTTCGCGAGCACCTGGACGTACCATCCGCTCGACGGCAAGCTGAACTTTCCCTCCGTCGTGACCACGCCGCTGATCCACGGGAAGAGGGACGCGGACGAGCCGGTGTTGCGTGAGGCGGTCAGGGTCAACCCGTCGTCAACGCTGACCTGCGACGGTGCGAACATGGCCGACTCGTCGGTGATGGGAGTGTTGGGTCCCGAGTCGGGGAAGGGAAGGCTGCCGTGATCGTCCCAGCGTTCCCCTTGGGCCCCGACGTACGAGTTCCACTTGCTGGCATCGAGTTGGGTGCCGGAGAACTGGTCGTCGAAGATCATCTGCTGCTTCGTGTACCCGGCGGGCGCGGCGAGCGCGGCGGCTCGGGGCAGCGGTGCCGCTGGTCGGCGTCCCGGTGGTGGGGGTGCTGTTCGCCGTGCCACTGTTGCCGCCGGACTCGGCCTGCGGGTCGTTGTGGCTACCGCAGGATGCCAGGAGCAGAACCAGGCACGACACGGCGACGGCGAGCGTCGGTACACGGACACCTCGGAGCCGACGCATCCCCGACCCGGCCTTCAACACTCCCCGCGTCTGCACACCCGCCGAACCTGCACGTCTCCAACTCTAGGCACGGGACCCAACTGGCCAGCAGGCACCTGTCGGAGCGTCGACGGGCCCGTTCTCTCTGTGGAGGAACTGGACGCGCGCTGGGCTACGAGGCGGAATAGGCCTGCACTTCGGCGACCTGCATGCTCGAGCTCGGCGTCGAGTCGGTGGTCACGGTGTGCCATCCCGACGTTTCGTTGGTGGCTTCCTGGAGCTCGATGATGATCTCGTAGGGCTCTCCGGTGATCGTGACCGTGCTCGACGCATTGACCCGCCAGACCTGCTTCCCGTCGAAGTACGCGGTGACGGACTTGTTGGGCAGGAACTGGAACCCATAGGTGTGGTAGCCGCTCGAGACGTCAGAGCCGACGTCATACTCTTGTTGCTGTTGCCCCCCACCCGCGAAGTAGTCGCTGTGCATGATGTCGTCGGGGGACGACGCGAGCCATCCCCCCTCGAAGCCGTCGAACTCGTTGTCGCTCGGGCAGCTCACACCGCAGAGGAACCAGATGGCCGGCCACATGCCCTGGGATAGGTCGGGCATCTTCGCCCTGACCTGGACGTACCAGCCGGTGGTGGGCAACGTGAACTTGGAGCCCGTCGTGATGACCCCGCTCAGCCATGGATAGGTCGAGGCGTAGGCGTTGGTGTTGCGTTGCGCGGTCAGCGTCAGCCCATTGTCCACGCTCACCTGGGACGGCCCGAACATGGCCCCCTCGTTGGTGATCGGAGTGTTGGGGCCGCTGTAGGGCGCGGGCAGACCGCCCTCGTCGTTCCAGCGCTGCCCCTCGGCACCCAGATAGGTGTTCCACTTGGAAGTGTCGAGGCTGGTGCCGGTGAACTGGTCGTCGAAGACCAGCTGTGAGGCGCTGTAGCCGGTCGGTGCGGCCATGGAGCCGGACGGGTCCGTCGTGGGCGGAGTCGTCGTCGTGGTCGTCGTTGTTGGTGGCTCCGTCGTCGTGGTCGTCGTCGGTGGCTCCGTCGTCGTGGTCGTCGTCGTGGGCGCCAGTGAAGGACCGTTCGTCGAAGGCGGCGCGGAGATCGGCTGCACAGCACTCATGACCGGGAATGCCGCGCTCGCCGCGCCCACCACGGGTTTGTTGAGGGCCATCCCGCTCGTGGAGCCGTACGAGGCGGCGTCGCCGAAGGGGTAGATGCCACCGTCCGAGGTGATCAGCCAGTAGCCCAGCCCGCCGGGCGTGGCTGCCATCGCAACGACGGGGCTTCCGATGGACGTTCCGCTGGTCGAGCCGTAGTACGCCGCGTCCCCGTAGGAGAAGATGCCCCCGTCGGAAGCCACCAGCCAGTAGCCCTGCCCGTCGGGGGTCGTCGCCATGGCGACGATCGGCTTGTTGAGGGCCAGCCCGCCCGTGGAGCCATAGAAGTCCGCGTCGCCATAGGCGAAGATGCCGCCGTCGGAAGCCACCAGCCAGTAGCCGTGCCCGTCGGGGGTGCCGACCACCGCCACCACTGGCCGATTGAGCCGCGTCCCTCCGGTTGATCCGTAGAAGTGCGCGTCCCCGTAGGCGAAGATGCCCCCGTCGGAGGCGGCCAGCCAGTAACCGCGCCCGTCGGGGGTCGCCGCCATCGCCACGACCGGCTTGTTCAGCGGCATTCCGCCGGTCGAGCCGTAGAAACCAGCGTCCCCGTAGGCGAAGATGCCCCCGTCGGAGGCGGCCAGCCAGTAACCGCGCCCGTCGGGGGTCGCCGCCATCGCCACGACCGGCTTGTTCAGGTCCACGCCACCGGTGGAGCCGTAGAAGCCCGCGCTGCCGTAATTGAAGATGCCGCCGTCCGAGCCCACGAGCCACAATCCCGTGCCACTCGTCGAACCGCTGGTGGAGGCGGAGGCCGGCAACGTTGTCGTGACGAGTGTGGGGACGAGGGCGAACAGCCCGACGACGACCGTGAGCGCCAGGGTGATCAGGACGCGCACACCGCGCGGGTCGAGTCGCCGGAGCTTGGAGACTGTGACCTCGGCTGACAGGTGCCGCGCGGGAGCGAAGTGACCCGACGGCGCAGGTTCGCCTTCGCCGTCCTCCCCGGAACTCATCTGTTTGCGGATCGGCAGTCGGTCCCCGCCACTTGACGGTTGTGGTCGGCGAGTTTTCGATCCGTTGGACGAGCTCTTGCACACCGACTTCGTGTGATGCCTCGCGGGCCACCTTCATTGGGCCAGCTTCCTTGCGGGCATCGGCACCGGATGGCGCAGCGTCCGCCCAGTTCGGCCGGGGTCGCCCTGGGCGGGCCAGGGGTGGGGTACCGTCGAGAGGGGAAGGGGTTCGGCAGTGAGACGATGGGTGAGAAGGCCGACGATCGCGTTCGTGGTCATGGCGTTGGTGTGGCTGGGCTTGACCGTGGGTGGTGCGCCTGGCGTGGCGTCGGCGGGTACCCCGTTGCCCGGAGCACCCAACTGTCCGATGTTCCCGGCCGACAACGTGTGGAACACGCCCATCGCGAATCTTCCGGTCAACCCGCTGAGCGCGCAGTGGTTGGCCGCCATGGACGCCTCCACGACCAACCTCCAATTCGTCTGGGGGCCGACCTATGGCATGCCCATCACTGTGGTGTCCCCGTCGCAGCCTCTGGTGAACATCACGTTTTCCTCCTCGGGGAACGACCCCGGCCCTTACCCGTTCAGTGCCAGCACCGGCATCGAGGGCGGCCCGAGCGCCACGGGTGACCGGCACGCCATCATGGTCAACCCGGCCACGTGCATCGATTACGAGCTCTACGACGCGTACTACAACCCCTCGGGATCAACCGCCGCGAACGGCGCGATCTGGAACCTCAATTCCGACGCACTGCGCCCGAGCACGGCGGCCACGGTCGACGCGTCAGGCCTCCCGATCGTGGCAGGAATTGCCCGGTACGACGAGGTGCAGTCGGGCGCCATCACCCACGCCATCCGGGTGCAGGCCGAGACCACCGACACCTCGTACATCTGGCCCGCCACCGCTGGGGAGGGATCGGCCAACAACCCGAACCTGCCCCCCATGGGCGCCCGCTTCCGTCTCAAGGCGAGCTTCAACATTTCGGGCTACTCGCCTCAGGCACAGGTGGTCCTGCGCGCCTTGCAGCAGTACGGGCTGATCCTGGCCGACAACGGTCCCAACTGGCACTTTTGGGGTGACTCCAGTTCGAGCTGGCCGCTCTCCGTGGTCCAAGAGCTCAAGACGGTCCCGGCGAGCGCCTTCGAGGCCGTCGACGAATCGAGCTTGGAGATCTCGCCCAACTCGGGGCAGGCCCGCCAGCTGGGGGCGTCGGTGAACTGCTCGTCACCACCTGACTACCGCCTCGCGGCCGCCGACGGCGGGGTGTTCTCGTTCTGCGAGCCCTTCCTCGGCTCCATGGGCGGCCAGCACATCAACGCGCCGGTCGTGGGCATGGCCGAGACACCCGGTGACGCCGGCTACTGGGAGGTGGGCGCGGACGGGGGCATCTACAGCTTCGGCAACGCCGGCTTCTACGGCTCGGCCGGTGGAATCCACCTCAACAAGCCTGTTGTGGGCATGGCGGCGACCCACGACGGCGGGGGCTACTGGCTGGTGGCTTCCGACGGCGGCGTCTTCAGCTACGGCGACGCCCAGTTCTACGGCTCGGCCGGTGGAATCCACCTCAACAAACCGATCGTTGGCATGGCAGCCACCCCTGATGGGAAGGGGTATTGGCTGGTGGCCTCCGACGGCGGCATATTCAGCTACGGCGACGCCCAGTTCTACGGCTCGACGGGCAGCCTGCACCTGAACGCCCCGGTCGTCGGCATGGCCTCCTCTCCGACCGGGCTCGGCTACTGGCTGGTGGCCGCCGACGGGGGCGTCTTCACCTACGGCGACGCCACCTTCCAAGGCTCGGCTGGCTCGCTCAAGCTCAACGAGCCCGTCGTCGGCATGAGCTCCTCGGGTGGCGGGGGGTACTGGCTGGTGGCCGCCGACGGGGGGATCTTCAGTTACGGGGACGCCACTTTCCACGGATCGACCGGGGGCATCGCGTTGGCTGCGCCGATTGTGGGCATGGGCTGACGGATCGGCTCACCGAAGAGAGCGAGATGGCGAGGTGCGTCGTTCAATGAGCGTCGTTGGGCTGCTGCTCCGCATCCCCTGCAGCGGACCGAAGACGTCGTCCGACGGCCAAGACACCTATGGCCAAGACCTTGGCAGTGTCCACGATGGTGGATTGTCCCGGCTCGCGAGCGTTCAGGTGTCGCCGCCGAAGGTACGAGTTGAAGTCTTCGATGCGGTTCTCGCGCACGGTGGCAGCGGTGAAGTACGTGAGGGTCACGGACAACGAGCTGTCGGCACCGTTGTGCACCCAATGGGGCGTACCCGGGGGGATGTACACCGCGCGGCCCGGCGTCAACGTATACGCGGCCACCTGCGGAGGCTGGGTCTCGATCCTGCCGTGGGAGCCGTCCCAATACCTGTCGATTTCGTGCCGTCGAGCTGCGGCGCTCTCGAAGCGACCGATGCTCACGGTCTTGCGGCCGCTCACTTGCATCAACAGGCTGTGTTCGATGTCGAAGTGGACAGGCGTCACCGAGTTCGGGGATGACACGAAGACGAATGCGACGCGATTTCGCATCCTGCCTTGCTCGGCGACGATTCCCGACTCGAGTTCGTCGAGGTACGCGTGCATCAGTTCTGCCATGCCGGGGTCGTCTTCCACGTTGAGCAGGGTGAGCCAGGCGTTGGCGGCATCGAGATTGCGTATGACGTCACCCGGTTGGGCAAGGGCACCGCGAGGTGGTCCGCCCGAAGGAACCAGCATCGGCTGGGCAGCGGTGTCGTAGATCACCGATTCGCGCGGCAGCCGGTCGGCCAGGTCGGCGACGGACGAAAGCGTCAGGCGATGGTGGAGGTGAAGGTCATGGGTGAACTCGACCGTTCGTTCGGGGAACCCCTCGTCGAACGCAATCTGCCCTATGCCCTGCCGTACCGGTCGTGCGTCCATCACCGCGCCTCAGCAATCGAACGGTTCCCGGTACTTCCCACGGTATCGGCTTTTTCCCCGGAAAAACAATTTTCGAACAACGAACGAGCCGAGTTGGCCGCCAACCCCCGTTGAGTTCCCAGGACCTTCGCGGTACTGGACTGCATCCCTCCTGATTCGACATTCTCCGCTCGATCACGAGCCCGGCACCGCGGTCCGGCTCGGGCGGTACGCCCGTCTTGCGCCCGCCCGCATTGCCATTTCCGGGCGTCCCCCTGCGAGGCGCAGCTCCGCGGGAGCCCCGAGCCCCGTCGGAAGTAATCCGAGAGACCGCGCCGTCAGTTCGCGGGGTCGCGCGAGGAGGCACGCTGATCGCCCTTGTAGTACTCGACCAACTCCCGTGGCGCCGCGGTCGACTCCGACTTCTGGGCAAGCAAGAAGACGCTGGAAGCGCTGTCGATCGATTTGCCCGGATCGAGACACTGGTTGAGATACGACATCCAGAACGTCGCCAGTCGCGCCACGAAGGCCAGCGTCCTCGATCGGGTGAGGGCACGGACGAAGTCGGCGAAGACCCAGCTCAGAGTGGTGCCCGATCCACGGAGGAGCCCGGAATCGATGATCGTGAATCGTTTGAAGAGTGCACGGTGGCCGCTGTCGGTGAACCGCGTGAAGTCGTAGGGACCCTCGTGTACGGGTTGCAGGAACGGCGTATCCGAGTACACGAGTCCGTCGTCTCGAAGGACGCGGTGAATCTCGTCCACAACCTTCCAGGGCTCGAGGACATGCTCGAGGACCGCCTGGATGACGACGGCGTCCATCGATCCCGAGGCGAGCGGGATGCCGTGCGCGTCGGCGATGAACTGGGAAAGCGGGCTTGCATAGATGTCGAACGAGATCAGGTGGACGTCGTCCGCTTCGTAAAGCTCGTCGATCTGGTGGCCCATGGCCCCACCCCCGATGACGAGGACGCTCGGGCGAGGGGGCGATGCGCGGCTCCGCAGGATGCGGAGCAATCGCTGAATTTGCGCGGCGGTGACGTTGTTGGGTGCCTCCGCCGTTCTCGTGATCGCCCAGCGGTGCAGGCGCCGAATGCGGCTGGCCGACGATCGCTCGATCGGAGAGGCACCGTTCGACCCCTGCAACTGGTGGAGGGAGATGACGCTGGCGTCCAGGTCGACGAGAACGGGCTTTTTCGAAATGACCGCAAATGGTCGCTGGGAGAGCTCACAATCCGCCTGCACGCAGCGAAGAGGCTCCTCGCACGCCAGCGGACGCCGACAACGAGGGCACGCGAGTAAATGTCGGATTTCGGTAATATCGACGAGCGCCATCAACTCGGGGTCAAATGGTACAGGACAGCGGTCCGGCGGCCTGAGTCCGACGCGACCTGCTTGGGCGGATCGACGGCATGTTGCGAGTGATCAGGACGGTCCAAATCCCGAACCACCGGTTCGGAGTCGTCAGGTAACGAAGAGCGTCCCCGCATGAGCTCGTTGCAGTCCTGCCGCGATTCCCCGAAGACGTCGTTGCCCCATCCCTCGAGAGCGTGAATCACCGGAGTTCCTCGGATTGCGCGGAGAGCCGTCGCTCGGAGAAGGACCAGTGCAGCCGCCGCACGAGGCTTGAAGCGGAGCTGCATTGGATGATCGACCATGGTAAGCCTCCCTGACTCACAGATCAGCGATCAGCATGGGTCGTGCAGAGGTGACTCAGGCCGGGTCGCTGGTCCAGGTTGGGGAACCTACTCCGTCACTCTTCGATGTCAAGGAGGTCGACTGAAGCCGCCGGTCTGGTCGTTCCGCATGAGAGCGGGTCCCTCTACGGGTGGTCGGCGACCCGACACCCAGACCCTGCATCGCTCTCGCCGAGAAACATTCGAACGAGCGGGTCAAGAGAAAGGAGGGTGACACCAGCTCCTACCGAACTGGCGCACCCACGGAAGGTACGGTCGACGGCATGCAGATAGGGGCCGTGACGATCGAGGGTGTCTCTGATGGGAGCCTCCCCGTCCCACCGACCCCTCTGTTCAACAAGTCCGACCAAGATTGGCTCCAGCACACCCAGTTCCTGGACGACGACGGAATGCTTCCTATCGAGATGGGAGGTTTCCTTGTGCGCACCGATGAACATCTTGTCCTGGTGGATACCGGTATAGGTCCAAATGCCGTTCCGGAACGCACCGGGATGTTCATGAGGAACCTGGCAGCTCATGGAGTCGGCCCGTCAGAGATTACCGATGTCGTCTTGACCCATCTTCATTTCGACCATCTCGGATGGGCCACCGATGGACATCGCCGCCTCTTCGACCAAGCAACCTACCGTTGCCACGAGGCGGACTGGGAATTCTTTATGGGCACCGACCCATTCGATGACAGTCTGGCCGTCTCGATGATGGGTGGCCGAGGCTCGTCGGAGCTGCTTCCCCCGATCTTGGACCGGCTCGAGACCTGGAGCGAGGACGTGACGATCCTGCCAGGCATTGATGTCCGGAGCGCCCCTGGCCATACGCCTGGTAGCACGGTCATTGTCGTTTCGTCCGGCACTGAGCGAGCCATGCTTCTTGGTGACGTCGTGCATTGTCCTGCCGAACTCCTCAGCGACGACTGGGAGATGATCGGTGACGTCGACAGACAGCTCGCGCAACGGACGCGCGAGGCCCTGGCAAGAGAACTGGAAGGCTCGGACATCCCCGCCGCTGCGACGCACTTCCCGGGACTGAGGTTTGGTCGGCTCCTGATGGCCCAAGGCCGACGACGACGGTGGACGTTTGGTTGAACCAGCCGGCCCGCCGGTAACTCGTCGGACCGAGCACCGTCCAGAGCACCTCACTGAGACCGACCCAGGCGGCACGCGTCCAGGGCCGCTATCTGCGTTCGTAGCCCGCCACTGACTCGATACCCAGCCCCGGGGGAACCTCGACCGTCGTGTCGATCCTCGGCCGAGTTCGCCGCATGTGTGCTCGGCTGGCCAGCCATCGGGCCAGGTGTCCGTAGCACTCTTGTCGCTCCGCTGACGTCAGGGGAGCGCGTCGGATTGCCGTCACGTAGCCCCAGAGGTACTCCACGTACAAGCGGGCTATTGGATGCCGCAGCCGGTTCGCACGCCGAGGGTCCATGTTCGCGCAGCGAGCACGCACCGTCGTGCATGCCTGCTCTGCCTGCTGGGGGTGGTGACGGCGGAAGTAGAGCCAGTCCGGGACCTGGTGAAACGAACCGTAAAGGCTCAGCGCTGCAACGAGAGGATTCTCCGCGTGGTGGTAGCTGTCCTGCGGAATGACCCGTCGGAGGATGCTCGTGCGCATCACGGCATAGATATCGTCACCACCGCTCCCAAAGAGGATGCTCCGGAAACGCTCAGGAGCTCGTTTCTCGTCCGTCGCAAGCGGGTACGCTGACGCGGCGAAGACAGCATCTGAATCATCGATGTTGGCCGTCCAGGAGTGGGCGAGCACAACTTCGGGGTGTTCGTCAATTGCAACGACGCAACGTTCAAGAAGGTCTCGCGTGTAGAGGTCATCGTACGACGCCCATTTGAATAGCTCGCCCCGAGCTTCCGCAACGACAAAGTTGTGGTTGGGTGACGAACCGATATTGCGACGCTGTCGGCAGTACCGAACTCTGGCATCCAGGGATTCATAGTGCCGACAGATCTCGGGCGTCTTATCCGTCGAGGCGTTGTCCGAGATTATGAGCTCGAAGTCCGGATAGCTCTGCCCGAGCAGGGCTTCGATCGCGTTCGCCAGATATCGGTCACCGTTGTAAACGGGGAGTCCGATGCTCAGACGGGGCACCCCGCTCATCGAGACTCCTTTCCAGGAACGCCCGAGTGCGGCTGGTTACCGAATTGAGAGCGCGGATTCCGACTGCAGGCAACGCGGCGTGTTCGAACCACGTCGAGCGATTGCAAGGTGGACCGAACAGTCATTTCAACGCTGCCACTGCGTCTTCCAAGAGCAACGCGCGTTGGTCGCGCTCGGACACAGTGCCGACCGGAAGCGGCCACGGAACGCCCAAATTCGGGTCATCAAACCGAATGGCAAGGTCCTCCGAGGGGTCATGAGGTCGGTCGATGCGATAGGAGACGTCTGCGACGGCGGTAAGTGCTTGGAACCCGTGAGCGCACCCGTTGGGGACATACACCGTCACTTGCGTTTCCCCTTGCAGTTCGAAGCTTTGCCAACTTCGAAACGTGGGCGAGTTCGGACGTAGATCGACGATGACATCGAAGACTGCACCGTATGAACACCGCACCAACTTTGCTTCCCCGAGGCCACTTCTTACGTGGAGACCGCGAACCACTCCACGCACAGAGCGCGAGATGCTGTCTTGCACAAACGCGCTCGGATCGATCCCTGCCTGGCGGACGACCATGGCGTCGAAGGTTCTGCAGAAATATCCACGTTCGTCCACATGCAGACTCGGTTCGAACAACATCGCTCCTGCCACCCGCTCAACTGGGAGGACCCTCATCCCAGCGGTATCAGCCTCGGCTGCCCGTTGATCGTGCGACGCAGCGCGCTTACCCTGCGGCTCTTGACTGACCGTGTTGGGTCTCACGAACTCAGCCTCTTCGTTTGTTCGAGCAGACGAAGAAGTACTCGACCGCGAGCTTGGGAGTCACCACCGGAATCGGACGAGTGATGACCATGTTCAAGGCCTTCGTCAGCGGCCGGACGGGCTGGGAATGTTGCCAGTTAAGCGAAGTAGGCCATTGACGCTCGACTATGAACTCCTGCTCAAGGCTTGCGCGGAACGCGGCAGGAGCCTGTACGTTGGTATATGCCCAGTAGATGGAAGGACGGCGATGGGCGAAGTTCTCGTACGTCAGGATGAATCGCCCGCTCGGATTTAAGATATCGGCAATCTCGCGGAATTTCTCGTCCTGAACCGCTCCGAGATACTCAAAAAGCCCCTGGGCGATGACAAAGTCAAAACGGCGCTCGTCAAACTCGATCGGACGTTCGAGGATATCGGCTTCGAGCAGGTAGGACGCGGGCTCGCGGATTGCGGCGTCTATACCGAAGTACTCGATGTTCGGCTTGAGCAACCCCTTGAGGGCTGCTCGGGCGCAGCCGACATCGAGCAATGTACAGCGATCGGATGGCGCGAGCTTGTTGATGAGCCGAGCCGACTTCACGAGACGGAAATGCGGTTCGACGAACTTCTGGTGTTCTTGATCCCAAAAATCCTTTCGTGAGAAATTGAGCTCATTCGATGACGTCACGTCATCACACTCCGCTTCTCTGACGTCAAAGGAGAGACGCGGCGCGCGGGCTGCGGGCAACGCCGGGTTCGTTTGGCGCTCGGGTCAAGAAGGAATGCGAGGTCCTCAAACTGTCTTTTGAGCTTCGCCTGCTGAAGTTGCTGGTGCGCGCCGAGAGTGGCACGCACCTCGCTCGACCGAGTCTGTAGCTCGGTGAACCGCTCAATTAGCTGCTCCGAACTGATCGACCGAGCAGAAAGGGCGAACTCTGGGACACCCATATCGGCCATCAAGGCATCGTGCTTCAACGAGTACCCGACGGAAATCGTGGGTTTGGAAAGCCGAAGGCCGGAGACGACGTTGTGATAGCGCGCTCCTATAACCGATCCGACGGGAGCGATCTCATCGAACAGGTCTGTGAGCGACGAGACGGGATTCGCCACAACCTCGCCCTGCGGAAGACTGGGCCGGCGCATTCGGATGTTCGCAAGCACGGTAGCAATGACGTCGTCGTCTTTCGAATCATCCCCTGACAAAAGCCGGATCCGATAGCCGTTGTCGATCAACCAACAGATGAATTGCGTCATTGCATCGATATAGCGCCTATGAATCTCTTGGCCGTCGCGGCGGTCGTCCGTGCCTCCGAAAAACGCCATAACGCCAACGCCGACCAGGCGCGGATCGCCGGTAGGCAACGCCGGGGGTGGCGGCAACGAAAAGACGAGGTCGGTGTACACGGGGTCGCCCGTGGCGAAGGACCCTGACTCCTGCATCACTCCTTGGGAGACCGTGTCGCGATATGAGCGGTAGTACGCGAGCCGTGCGGCTGTATTTCGCAACCATCGGATTGGACGCTGTCTGATCCGGGTTGCCCCGACGGAGAGTAATGCAACCTTGGTCCCCGAGATCTTGCCTGAGGCGCAGAGGAGGAACATGGAGTACGGGACGCCGGTTGCCCGCATGGGAAGTGAGTTCTCGAGTACGCCGGCCCCGGCGACAACCACAACATCGTGTCGTCGCACCCACGAGAAGGTGCGCCAGGCGTCGATCACCTTGCCCAGCATCCAGACGGCCCTTGCGCGCATCCCACGCATGCGATCCGCGCGGCCTGCGGACCAGTGAAGCGGGATGGCTGGGACCCCGAAATAGCTGTCCATCCGTCCAGGCCCCATGCACATCGCGTCGACCACGGCCTCCGGGTGATGCACTCGGAGACGCCGGAGGACGGCTTCGAACGACCCGTCGTTGCCCAGATTTCCAGACCCGAGGAGTCCGAAAAACCCCACCTTGGGCCCGCGCGTTGTTCCCTGACGGCCGTCGGAGGCGCGCATGCTCATTCGGGGCTCCAGACGGTTAGGGCCTGAAACCTGTGCCCCCGCCTCCGGGGTGGGAGGGCGCCGACCTGTCCCGTTCCCGACGATGCGTTTCCTGTCGAGGGACGCGAGGCGCTGCCGTGAACATTCTGAGAGGTGGATCGAGGTGGCGTCCTGGGTCCGCGTCCATGTCGGACCTCGTGGTCGTTCGTCGGGCGGCGCCGCGGAATGGCGTGCATTGGTTCCGGTGGTCCCTGGTAAGCGATCTCACTGAACGTGCGGCAACCAAGTCTGATCACCGTGGAATTGAGCGCGCAAGGCCTCTGTTGATACACCGATCGGGGTCGACGGTGGCGATGGCGTGTGGATATCAGCCCGAACGAGGACGACGGATCGCCCGGCTTGCACAACCGAGCGTCGTGTGTCGGTCCGGGCCCAGTGAAGCGGTCAAGCGCCGGATGACGTGGTCAGTGTATTGGACTGGACGCGCAACATTTCGTCGACGAGACCCGCTGACAGCAACTCCTGGATCCGCCGAAGTCGGACGTAGCTCGACGAGACGAAGTCGTCATGAGTGAAGTTGTAGTCGATGTAGGCTCGGACGAGTTCCTCCACTCCGGCGGACACGTTCCAGCGAAGATTCAGTTCTGGAAATGTCGAGGTCAACTTCGAGAAGTCAACTCTGTAGTTGCGAAGATCCGGTCCGGCTTCGGCGGCTAGCGACACGCGCGACCCCGGGACGGTCTCACGGACGATCTCAGCAATGTCACGGACTTGTACATTGTCCTCATCGCGGCCGACGTTGAATGCTTCGTCGTGGACCAGCTCGCGGGGTGCTTCGAGGGCGGCGAGAAACGTTCGACAAATGTCCGCCACGTGCACCAACGGCCGCCAGGGCGACCCGTCGCTCTCGAGGCGGACTTCGCCGGTCGTCATGGCGACAGCGGTCAGGTTGTTGACGACGACATCGAGGCGCAGCCGAGGTGAGAACCCATAGGCGGTCGCGTTACGTAGGTATGTCGGGCTGAACGAGTCATCGGCAAGCCCAGCGAGTTCTCGTTCGGCCAACGCTTTGGTTTCTCCGTAAGGTGTAACCGGGAACAGTTCGGCTTCCTCGCTGACCGCACGAGAGCCAGCGGCACCGTAGAGGCTGCACGACGAAGCAAACAGGTATCGTTCGACGCCGGCCTTTTTGGCAGCCCGACCGAGGCGCACGGTTCCCTCGAGGTTGATCGAATAGGTAGCAGCTGGATTCAGCTGGCCGACCGGGTCGTTGGACAAGGCGGCCAGACAGACCACGGCGTCATAACCGATGCAGTGTCGTGGATCGACGTCCCTGATGTCGAGCTTCGGTCGGTTGTCGGTGTGCTCGGGTCCCGGGCCGAGATCGCAACCCTCGTAAAGATCGATGTCGAGACCCTCGACCGAGTGGCCGGCCGAGCGTAAGAACGGGACGAGAACCGCTCCGATATAGCCGCGATCACCTGCTACGAGGACCTTCATTTGGCTACCCCTACCGGCATCGGAGGTCGGAAGAGCTCCGACGCTGCGCCGCTTTGATTGGAGCGCAACGTGACGCCCTTGATACGGGAATCCGGTGCGATGCCCAATCGATCCAATCGGGAGCCTCGGATCGCAATCCATCTGAGTCGGCTGTGGTGCCTTTCTGTCCATGTCGAGACCACCACAAGGGAAAACTCCTGTCACGCCGCGTATCACAGCCCGGACCCACGCCCATGTAACCCAATCGTCACGCGATGGGCTTCGTCTCGTGTGTGCCCCCCGGACAATGGGTATGTTGGCAGTGCGGTGGAGTTCTGATGATGAATCGTCGAAGCGAACACGCGAGCCGAACCGGAGCCCTCACCCGCAATGTGACGGTATTCGTACTGCTCACCGGAGCTATGGCGATGCTCGGGATCTCGGGCCTCTCGCTGCTCAAGACGTCACCTGCGTCGGGAGCCCAGGCGCCGGCGTCGCCCCCCGTCGTCGTCTGCGCCAACGCGTCCCTCCTCACCGGTCCTTCCTTTGCTCCGGCTGGTGCGGTGACGGTCCCGAGTGGGGACAACGCTTCGCTCTTTGCCAGCGTGCTCCCGGCGAGTACCACGTATTGGTTCGCCCCGGGCACGCACACGCTCGGCAGCGGGCAATACGCCCAGATCGACGCCGCGAACAACGACACCTTCGTCGGCGGCCCCGGCGCCGTCCTCGACGGCGAGGACGAGAACAACTTCGCCATTGCGGGCCCAGGCACCGACGTCACCATCGAGTACCTCACGATCCAAGATTTCACTGCTCCCCAGTCCCAAGGCGCGGTCAACGAGAATCTGTCTAGCGGGTGGGTGGTCAAGAACTCCACCATCCAAGACAACCCCGTCGGCGCCGGCGTGATGGTGGACTCGAACGGCGTGCTCAACGACGACTGTTTGACCAAGAACGGCCAGTACGGGTTCCAGACCTACTCGGGGTCGGACTCGGTCCCGGTGACCAACTTGACGATCACCAACAACGAGATCAGCGACAACGACACGCAGAACTACGACACCGACGGGACCGGCTACTGCGGTTGCACCGGAGGGGCGAAGTTCTGGAACGACCTGGGCGCCACCGTGACGGGGAACTACGTCCACGACAACGAGTCGGTCGGGCTGTGGATGGACACCGACAACGCCGGCTTCAACGTCAGCGACAACTACTTCTCGCACAACTGGGACGTGGCGATCCAATACGAGATCTCCTACAACTTCTCCATTACCGACAACACCTTTGTCGACAACGGCTGGGTGGCCGGTCCCAACAACCCGGGCACCGGGGCGATCGAGATCAACAACTCAGGGAGCGACTCGCGGGTGGCGGGCCCTTATGGTGCCCGCTCGGTCATCTCTGGCAACGTGCTCACCGACAACTGGGGTGGCGTCGACATCTACGAGGACTCGGACCGCTTCTGTGGGACCCAGTCGGACAACACCTCGAGCGACTACTGCACGCTGGTGGACCCGAGCGTCTACAGCGTGGCGTCGTGCACGGCCAACGACAGCGCCTCGGCGACGCCCAGCGAAAACCCCGACTACTTCGACAACTGTCGCTGGAAGAGCCAGAACATCTCGGTCAGCGACAACACCTTCAACTTCACACCCTCGAACATCGGCTCTGAGTGCACGGCCGCCAACGGTTGTGGCTTCGTCGGCCTCTATTCCGAATGGGGCACCTATCCGCCCTACGACGGCTATGTGGTGCCGTTGAACCTGGTCAACAACCAGAACGTCGTCTTCAGCGACAACACCTACAACGGCCCGTTGGTGTTCGACTCCATGTACCAGGGCGACACCGTGAGCTGGGCCCAGTGGAGTGGTGGTTACACCGACCCGAACTCGAATGCCGCCATTAAGGCGCAGGACGCCGGGTCGACGTTCAACGGGTCCGTGACCAACCCGACCAAACCGGTGTCCGAGGCCGACTCGAGCACCAGTCTCTTCGTCGTGACGCTGCAAGGCTCCAGTTCACTAACGTTCAGGGCGAAGGTGACAGGCGTGCCGCCGAGCGACGTGACACCGACGGGAACGGTGACCTTCACCGTCGACGGCTCCGGTCCGCTCCAGTGTGACAACCTGCCGACGGACATCATCGCAATGTCAGGAGGGGTCGCGACCTGCAAGGTCACTTCGGGGCTCCCGTCGTCGGGTTCACCCGAGACGGCGCGTGCCACGTATTCCGGTGATGACACCTTTGCTTCGAGTAATGGCACCCTCACCGCGAACGACGGCAGCTTTACTCCCTGATGCACCCAGCGCGATCCCTGACTTTGACTTTCGGCTCCTGACCAGGAAGAAGGGTACTCAGGTAGTCTCGCCCCCCCTTGCCGGGCGCCGGCAGGTTCATCAACACATTGACTACAGCGGGTTGCAAGTCTCGTTTCACTTTCCGGAGTGTGACATGGTGCATGAGCGCCGGGACCACTGAGACATGGTGGATGGTAGCAACCACTCATGATGAATCGTCGAAGCGAACACGCGAGCCGAACCGGAGCCCTCACCCGCAATGTGACGGTATTCGTACTGCTCACCGGAGCTATGGCGATGCTCGGGATCTCGGGCCTCTCGCTGCTCAAGACGTCACCTGCGTCGGGAGCCCAGGCGCCGGCGTCGCCCCCCGTCGTCGTCTGCGCCAACGCGTCCCTCCTCACCGGTCCTTCCTTTGCTCCGGCTGGTGCGGTGACGGTCCCGAGTGGGGACAACGCTTCGCTCTTTGCCAGCGTGCTCCCGGCGAGTACCACGTATTGGTTCGCCCCGGGCACGCACACGCTCGGCAGCGGGCAATACGCCCAGATCGACGCCGCGAACAACGACACCTTCGTCGGCGGCCCCGGCGCCGTCCTCGACGGCGAGGACGAGAACAACTTCGCCATTGCGGGCCCAGGCACCGACGTCACCATCGAGTACCTCACGATCCAAGATTTCACTGCTCCCCAGTCCCAAGGCGCGGTCAACGAGAATCTGTCTAGCGGGTGGGTGGTCAAGAACTCCACCATCCAAGACAACCCCGTCGGCGCCGGCGTGATGGTGGACTCGAACGGCGTGCTCAACGACGACTGTTTGACCAAGAACGGCCAGTACGGGTTCCAGACCTACTCGGGGTCGGACTCGGTCCCGGTGACCAACTTGACGATCACCAACAACGAGATCAGCGACAACGACACGCAGAACTACGACACCGACGGGACCGGCTACTGCGGTTGCACCGGAGGGGCGAAGTTCTGGAACGACCTGGGCGCCACCGTGACGGGGAACTACGTCCACGACAACGAGTCGGTCGGGCTGTGGATGGACACCGACAACGCCGGCTTCAACGTCAGCGACAACTACTTCTCGCACAACTGGGACGTGGCGATCCAATACGAGATCTCCTACAACTTCTCCATTACCGACAACACCTTTGTCGACAACGGCTGGGTGGCCGGTCCCAACAACCCGGGCACCGGGGCGATCGAGATCAACAACTCAGGGAGCGACTCGCGGGTGGCGGGCCCTTATGGTGCCCGCTCGGTCATCTCTGGCAACGTGCTCACCGACAACTGGGGTGGCGTCGACATCTACGAGGACTCGGACCGCTTCTGTGGGACCCAGTCGGACAACACCTCGAGCGACTACTGCACGCTGGTGGACCCGAGCGTCTACAGCGTGGCGTCGTGCACGGCCAACGACAGCGCCTCGGCGACGCCCAGCGAAAACCCCGACTACTTCGACAACTGTCGCTGGAAGAGCCAGAACATCTCGGTCAGCGACAACACCTTCAACTTCACACCCTCGAACATCGGCTCTGAGTGCACGGCCGCCAACGGTTGTGGCTTCGTCGGCCTCTATTCCGAATGGGGCACCTATCCGCCCTACGACGGCTATGTGGTGCCGTTGAACCTGGTCAACAACCAGAACGTCGTCTTCAGCGACAACACCTACAACGGCCCGTTGGTGTTCGACTCCATGTACCAGGGCGACACCGTGAGCTGGGCCCAGTGGAGTGGTGGTTACACCGACCCGAACTCGAATGCCGCCATTAAGGCGCAGGACGCCGGGTCGACGTTCAACGGGTCCGTGACCAACCCGACCACTACAACGATCACCACGGCTACGAGCTCGCCGACCCGCGACCGGGCCGCCGACGCCACGGCCGAGCACGAATTTGCAACACGGCTACTGGCTGGTGGGCTCGGACGGTGGCATCTTTACGTTCGGTGCCGCAGCGTTTCACGGGTCGGCGGCATCGCTCAGCCTTCAGCGCCCCGTCGTGGGAATCACGCCCACGAGCACTCGTGCCGGCTACTGGCTCGTCGCCTCCGACGGAGGGATCTTTGCCTTCAACGCTGGGTTTTTCGGCTCCATTCCCGGCCTTGGTCTCAACCCTGCTGGTTCCGGACTCGCCCACAGCCTGAACGCCCCCATAGTGGCGATGGTGCCGTCGGCGACTGGTGATGGTTACTTCATGGTCGCCTCGGACGGTGGGGTCTTCGCCTTCGGCGACGGTCACTTTGCCGGCAGTTGCCCGGGAATTGGAGGGTGCGCCGGCGCGGCGGTGGCCGTCGTTCCCGACGCGACTGGCAACGGCTACTGGGTCGTCACGAAGACTGGGGCGGTCTATGGTTTTGGCGACGCCACTTACTTCGGAGCCCCTGGCCCACAGAGCTCGCCCGTGACTTCAGCAGTACCCACGCCAGATGGGCGTGGGTACTACATCCTCGATGCTGCCGGACAGGTGTTCGCCTACGGTGACGCCATCTGGCGCGGCGGAGCGCCCGCTGGTTCAACCGGCGGCCTCGATCCAGCTACCGCCATCTTCGATACTGCTGACGGAGGCGGCTATTGGATTGCGACAGCGAGTGGTGGCGTCTACTCGTTCGGCGACGCCCCCGCTGATGGCGATATGTCTGGAACCAACCTGAACGGGTTGATCGTCGCTGCCACGGGTTGGTGAGACCGTCGGCGGCAGCGTGGTGGGAGGACGAGCGAGTTGGCCGTGAGCCGGGCGGGGACGTGATCCCGCGACGGTTCAAAAACCAGCGTCGATCTTGGACGAGGGACCGAAGCTTCGTTTGGCCCCGCACAGCGGCGCCTAGATCGTCACCGTGGACCGTACCGACATTGCCGCCCAAGTGCCGACGAGCGCGTTCCGGGTCACATGGTTTCAAGAGCATGACGAGCTGCTTCCGATTGGTAGTCGACGCAGGTGCCGGTCTGGTAGGTCGCGATCAACGAGCAGGCTTACTCTCCGAGATCCTCCTCGTTGGCCATCAGCGGCAGCACCATCGCTTTGGTGCAACTGAATGCCTCCGCGTAGTGGGCACGGCACTCCATGCCCCTGAGCCGGGCCAATCCCAAAAACACCTCGTCGTCCCACCAGTCTCGGCCAGCCTGCGACGGGAAGCACTTGTGCAACAGTTCCACTTTCTTCTGCGCCACGCTCTGCTTGAGCGGGATGTAGATCGATGGACGACTGAGGTCACCGTCCCATTTCGGAATCTCGTACGACAGGAGAAGATGGTTTCGAAAGACCGTCGGCAACACAGCACCGATCGTTCTGTGATCCTGGTGGGCATCGTCGGATGATGGCGCCATAATGACGTCGGGCGCCCATGACTGCGCCAAATCTTCAAAGAGATCTTTCACGCGATTCCATACGGCGGGAAGTCTTCCTTCGGGGAGATCGTGGAGGTCGAGGTCGACGTTGGCTCCGGGTAGGAAAGCGCTGGCGGCGTGTGAGGCCTCCTCGCGTCTTTCTCCTGACCCGGTGAGGACCACGTAACAAACGCGCAACCCGGGGCGGCTCTCGGCGAGCGTAAGCAAGGTCCCTCCAGCCCCGATCTCGATGTCATCAGGATGTGCGCCGATGGCGAGAATCGACAAAGTCCTCTCTCGCGGGAACTCGAAGCGTAGGGGAAGCATGGGACGCCGTTAGCGCTCCACAACCTGAAATGCCTGTGATGGCCGGGTGGGAGCGGCACTCTGGGCAGAGCCGTTGACGCGCGTGGCGTGAAGGCCGGATCGCTCTGGATCCCAGATCATCCACGGGCAATCCGCTCGGTGGTAGCGCTCATCGAGCTGGGCACGCTCCTTCACTGTGTCCGCCGGCGACCAGTAGCCCTTGTAGGGATACGCCATGACTCTGCCCCGACGGACCAACCGAACGAGAGCATCCTCCACGAGATCCTCGTCTTCCTTGAGCTCATCGAAGATCTCTTGGCGAAATATGAAGTAACCACCGTTCTCCCAGTGACGGAGGTCGCGCATCGGCGTCACGCCAGTGATCAGTCCGTCGTCCGCGATGTCGACGGCATGGTGCGACGACTGCGGAGGGACCGCAAGCAGGCTTGCTGCGGCGTCGCTTGTTGCGAAGCGCTCGATCATGTCGGGCAGCGGAGCGTCAGTGAGGACATCCGCGTAGTTGGCCATGAACATGGGTTCGTCTGAAAGGAAATTTCGGACGCGCCGCAGTCGCTCTCCAATTGGTGAATTCAGGCCCGTATCCACGAACGTAATGCGCCATTCGGAGATGTCGGTTCTGAACAGTGTCAGGTCCTGGGCACCTCGCTCCAGAACAAAGTCGTTTGATCGCGTCTCGTCATAGTTAAGAAAGAAGTCCTTCACTGCGGAGCCGCCATAGCCAAGACACAGAACGAAGTCGCTGTGTCCGAAATGCGCGTAATACCGCATCACGTGCCAGAGCAATGGTCGCTCGCCGACGAGCGCCATTGGCTTGGGCGCGTTGGTAGTTCCGTCGCGCATTCGCATTCCGAGTCCACCGCAGAAGAGGACCACCTTCACAGTTCAGACTCCTTCAGACGATATCCAGCTCGGGAATCGGAAAAACCAATTGCCCTCCCCATGATCTGATGTACTCGAGCTGGTCACAGATTTCTTCCCTCAGATTCCATGGCAGCACAAGAACGTAATCAGGTCGGGTTTTGGCCAGCCGTTCCGGGGGGTGGATCGGAATATGAGTGCCGGGCAAGTACTTCCCCTGTTTCATCGGACTGCGGTCGACGGTGTACGGAAGCAGATCCTCCCGGATTCCACAGTGGTTCAGCAGCGTGTTTCCCTTGCCCGGCGCGCCATATCCCGCTACGGAGCGTCCCTCCCTTGCAGCGGACACGAGAAACCCGACCAGGTCACTCTTGATTTTCAGCACCTCACTCGCGAATCCAGGTCCGGAAACAGCGTGCAGACCTGCGAGGTCCTCCTTATCGAGTAGCTCTTTGACCCGTTCGGTGGGCTCGCCCGCACTGTCTTCTGGACGCGCATAGACGCGCAACGAGCCGCCGTGTGTGTCGAGTTCTTCCACATCGAACACGCGCAGCCCCGCTGTCGCCAGGGCGCGGCTGGCGGTGAGCAGGGAGAGGTACGAATAGTGCTCGTGGTAGATGGTGTCGAACTGCCGCCTCTCTATCAGGCGAAGGAGGTGAGGAAACTCCAAGGTGACCAGACCGGTGTCTTTCACGAGTGCTCTGAGTCCAGCCGCGAAGTCCCGGATGTCGGGAACATGCGCGAAGACATTGTTCGCGACCACGAGATCGGCTGGACGGTATCGCTCTGCGATATCGAGTCCGGTCGCGGACCCTCGGAATTCGACAACCGTAGGAATGCCGAGGGACCTGGCTGCCTCTGCGACGTTCTTGGCCGGCTCGACGCCCAGGACGGGGACGTTGTGATGCGAGAAGTGTTGGAGAAGGTAGCCGTCGTTGCTCGCAACCTCGATGACAAGGCTGTCTGTCGTGAGGTCAAATCGGTCGACCATCGAATCAGCGAACCGCTTGGCGTGTGCGACCCAGGAATCCGAATACGAAGAGAAGTACGCGTAGTCAGAGAAGATCTCCTCGCCAGGCACATAGGTCGGGAGTTGCACGAGAAGACAGAATGAGCACTGCCGGACGTGCAATGGATAGAAGGTCTCTGGCAGATCGAGCTGGTCCGCCGAGACGTAGCTTTCGCACAGAGGAGACATCCCCAGATCGACGAACGTCTGAGTGAGGCGCTCACCGCACAAGCGGCACACAGGCTGAGACGACATGACTCCCCGTTCCGACCAAACCGAACACACGGAGAGAGGCGTGTACCACCCTCCTGATACGCTGGACCGGGAACTCAGGAGGCGGGAAACAAAAGGCTGATCTTCCCGCGGTATCACACGGCAGATGACGTGCTCTATTGCAAGCTGTGGGTGGTTCTACCTGTCGCTCGTGCTCTGGACATTCGGGTCACCTGGTGCTCGACCTCGGCGACCAGCCGGCATGCGATCATTTTCCGGATTGTCGTGACCATGGTCCCGACCCGAGCCACCCGCTCCGAATGTGGCTGTGTTCGTCATGCGGGCTGGCGCAACTCCTCGGGGAGCCCACCCTGGCCGATGAGCCTCTTGGCAGTGAGCCCCAGGCGCTCGTCGATCAGGCAGTCGACGCCGTTGAACGTCTGGCAGACGCTGGGTGGCTGTCCGGGCGAGGCCGAGCGGCTGAGTTCGCCAGTCCTCATGGTGGGTCGTGGCTCGGCCTTTTGGCCAACCGTTCCGTGATGCCAGTGTCCGACGGGCCTGCGGAACTGGTCGTCGATTCCTTCGGCATGATGCACGATGCCGATCAGGCCGCGGCGTTGGCGCGTCGGGCGGCACGTGTGGCCCCCGGAGGCGTCCTCCTGCTGCAGTACCACCCGCTGAGCACGATCGTCCGGTTGGGGCAGTGGAACGCTCTTCGGCACGGGCACTTTGCGTACTATTCCACCTCCGCCCTGGTGGGCATGTTGGAGACGACCGGCTTCACTCCCCGGGCGGCATGGTGCTTCGATCTCTACGGTGGCACGGTGCTTCTGGCTGCCAGTAGGGGGCCAGATCCCCACAACATCATCGATCTCTCCGTTGCCGCGCTACTGTCCGATGACGATCGTCTCGGCGTTCGCGACCCGCTCGTCGTGGGTAGCCTGCAGGGTCACTCGGAATCTCATGCCCGTGGGCTGCGCACCTGGTTGGTCGCCCAGCGAGCCGAGGGAAAGACCGTTCTCGGTTACGGTGCTGCATCGCGTGCCGTCGCGCTGCTCTGTCGGGCCAAGGTGGATCGGCGACTCCTCCCGGCGGTCGTTGACGCGTCGCGTTCCAAGCGCGGACTCCGCATGCCGGGTACGGACATTCCGATCGTGGGTCCGGCGGCTCTCGCGACGCATCCTCCGGATGCGACGCTTCTGTTCGTTCCGGATCTGCTCGCCGAGGTTCGGAAGTCCTTCCCCGAGGTCGAGGAGTCTGGCGGCAGATGGATTGACGCCGAAGCGTTGCGCGCATGACGCGACCAGTCCGATAACGCGCGTTGCAGTCGGAGTTCTGTCCCTATCCGGGGGCGGGAGCCTCCATATCGGCCAAGATTTCGCGGAGGTGGTCCAGGCAGCGTCCCCTCGTTGGCCCAATGCTTCCGATCGGCATGTTCAGCTGTTCGGCGATTTCCTTGTAAGGGAGATCGTCATCGCCCATCAGAAGACCGAGCAGCCGCTGGCAGCGAGGTGATAGACGCTCGGCTGCCGCTCGTATCGCTCCGTCTTGCTCCTCCCGCAACAGGGCGGCATCGAGAGGCTCTAGCTTGTCATCAGCTATGAGGTATGCGACATCGGTGGTGGAAACCACGACTTGTCGCGTGGCGATCCTCAGGCTCTCGCGCCGCGAGGTGGTCGCCAACCACGCACCGAGGCGCTCTGGCTGTTCGATACGGTCGAGATTCTCGACAAGCCGGAGCCAAGTCGTTTGACAGACCTCTGCGACGTCAGCGTCGTTCAGTCGGCACCGCCGAGCAATCGCGGCGACGAGTCCGCCGAAGCGGGCCACCAGGACTTCCCAAGCGGCGCTCTCGCCAGAGCGAGCTTGCGCCACAGCCTGAATAAGATCCTCGTCGTCGGCTGTCGGTTTCGCCGCCGCCGTCCCTGGATCACCAGGACGATCCTCCGCCAATTTGATCGGCACCGAACTCTGCATCCTTCCGGGGTCTCTCGAGCGCTTGCACCCTGTATGGTTCGGCCGCCCACCCCAGCCGGTTATGTCACATCAATAGTCCCGAAGTTTTTGGGACCCGTCATCCCCTCTATTGGGGAATGGTCGTTCAAATATTGGGGAAGGATGGTCCCTCGCTGAGGAAAGCCTGGGTGTGGACGAAGTGCTTGGCGACGCGCGCTGGCGACTAACTGGACTCGGACACGAATCCGCTCACGGCGTGCGCGATCACCATCGGAACCGTCGCCAGAAGGATGAACAAGTCGAGTCCGATCGACCAATTGTCGACGTACAGGAGATCCAGCCTTCGGTAGGCATGGAAGGACGGGTTGTTCCGCGCTTCGAGCTGCCAGAGTCCGGCAACACCCGGCTTGACACGATGCCGTCGCAGCAGTTCAGCATCGAACTCGGCGACCTCGTCGGGAAGGGCGGGACGTGGGCCCACCAGGCTCATCGTCCCGACGAGGACGTTGTAGAGTTGGGGAAGTTCATCGATGCTGAGTGCGCGTAAGACGGCGCCGATTCTGGTAACCCGTGGATCACGCGCTACTTTGAAAAGCGGTCCATCGGTGCGTTCGTTTATCTCCGAAAGGTCGGTCTCTGTGTCCGCATGGAGTGCCATGGATCGCAACTTGTAGACCGTGAAGGGGTGGCCCTCCAGTCCGATTCTGAGCTGTTTGTAAATGATCGGGCCACTGTCTTGGAGTCGGATGGCAATCCCCGCCACCAGAAGGATCGGCGCAGCGATCACCAACCCGACCATCGCTCCAAGCAGGTCAATTGTCCGTTTCGCTACCAGTTGCCACCGGGGGTGTCGTGCCGATTCGACGTAGAGAAACGTTTCGCCGCTCATCGGGAGCCAACGGATTCGGCGCATTCCGAGCCCTCTGAAGCCAGGCCAGACCTGCACGTGCAAGTTCTCGGCCGTCCCCATTTCGATCGCGTCGCGAAACTCCGTGGCGGAGATCGCATTGCCTATCAGGAGAATTCCCGTGGCGCCGGTCTGGCGGGCCATTGCGGGAACTTCGTCGAGAGTCGATCGGTTCGGCAGGTTTTCCCATTCTGAGTGGCGCCGTGGTTCGCCGATGATACCCCGCACCTCATAACCGAGCTCTGGTTGGCTACGCAGCATGGTCGAGATGGCGACGGCATCGTCGTTGGTTCCGACCATGATGAGCCCTCGCCGGTAGTGTCCCATGGCACGCTGCGCTCGCAACCACATGCCGAATATCCACCGTAGGGTTACAACCGCGAGAAGACAGCACCCGGCGGCGGCAACGACCATCGCGTCATCACGAGCTCCCACTCCTCGCACGATCGCAAAAGCGAAAGCACCGGCCGCGGCGGCAACGACGATTCGTCCGATCTCCTGCCCACGCCGTACGCAGAGCCGGGATCGGTACAATTGGAGCACCTGCATGGCGACCAGGGTCGCGACCGTGGCTGCAATTGCTGCACCCCACTGACGACCCTCCGTCGAAACCGGCACGACGGTAGAGCCCATGACGAGCCATGTCCCGCCAACGGCCAGGACATCGGTCGCAACGAGCCGAGCTCTCAGCCCGGTGGTTCGTGGCTTCAGCGGGAATTGGTGTGCGAACTCTCGGTCGGCGCAAGGAACGGCGGGTTGAATCCGAGGAATGGGCGCCGCTGCGATATCTCCCGTGGGCTCGTCGGGAAGGCGCGTGAGGACCTCTTCGACCGTGGGGGTCCACCAGCCCGTGTCCAGCTCCGACGACACAGCTGCTGCTAGCCCCGTCGGGACCGGTCGGCTCTTGCCAATGCCTGCACTCATCTCCTGTCCGCTTGGGAATTAGGGCGACGGGGTGGATTTTCGTGGACCGAAACTGGCCATGGTGATCCGTACATCAGATGCCCAGCTGTGCTCTTCAGGAGGCGCCCTTTTCTTTCCTGCCCTGTTCCGAGAACAAAGCCTCGGATCCTGATACGTCGCGCGTACCGGCAGATGGATGGGCGAACTGCATTTCACTGTTCGATCAAAACGGTTGCGGTATCTTGTTGGACGTTGCTGGCCCTCTATATACGACGAGTCGGCTTCGACTGATCGAAGGGGGCATCACGTGGATCAGGGCATGCGGCATCCCGACCGGGACAAAGGCGCGGCTCCGGAATGCCGGTCTTGCAGGGCTGTGCAGCGGGCAGCCGCCCTGGACGCCCGTTGCGTCGACGAAGACGTCGTCGTGATCAGTCGAGCCGAACTCGGCGGCCTGCTGGTCGTGCCCCGCCAGCACATCAGTGGCATTGAACAGCTTCCTGTGGCACATCGGGCCCACGTTCTGGCCGCTTTGCAACGTGCAAAGCAGTCCGTTCGGGAAGGGAATTCCCAGGCTTCCGCCGAGATCGTCGTGACAATGGACCCACGGGCTTCGGAGGGTCACGTGTCCTTCGAGGTTCTGCCCACCGAGAGCGACGATTCGAATGGCCCCAAAAGCGTGTGAGAGCAGCAATGATCTCAGCTCTACGGCTACCGTTCGAGGTCGACGAAGAAACAACGGACGGACAAGCCTTCGATCAACCACAACAAATTGACAACGGGAAGCGCTTTGGGCAGTACCGTTGGGGTGTCCGCACCTCTTGTCTTGCTCCCAGACGACACCGCCATTGACCCGTCTGAAAGTGTCCGGATATATTTTCGGGATACGGACCGGCGCGGTGATCTGAGGCCATTTGGCGTGGCACCCAGACAGCCAGGGCAAGACCGGTCTTGCGTGATGGGCGGCATGGCATGGCGACAGTTTCAGGTGGGTCCAATTCGGCGACTAGCTCTTGCGCGAGCGCGTGCCGGTTTCGCGCCCTGGCGAAAGCTCCAGGGGTACCGCGCCGCCGGGTGCTCCAGGGGCGCACCTTCATGACCGTTTCGGCCCCAGATCGGTCGGGACCGACCGGCATTCTGGGTCGGATCCTTGTCGCCGGAAGCGACCTCCTGGCCGATGCTCTCGGCACCGCACTCGAGACGTACGGATTCGCCACGATGAACATCGTCGCAAGGAAGCATGAGATTGAGCGTGCAATCGGCTGGCGACCAGATCTCGTGCTTATCGATGCCCGATTCCTCGACGTGCCCTCCGGGTCTGCGCTCATCGGCGAGTTGCGACGAGTTGGACTCCACGTTTGCGTCATCGACAAGGCGGACAACGCCGACCGGTCGGACGCCTGGCTGGAAGCCGGAACCACGGCACTGATTGACGAAAGCGAACCTTTCGACCAACTCTTCCGCACCGTAACCCTCGTTCTCCGGGTTGGCATTCTCTCTCATGCGCAGCCGCAATCCTCGGCGGCGTTCGAGCTCGCAGCGGTCGACGAGCGACGGGATTCCGCTGGTCTCGACAAGTTTGCCGGGCTCACACAGCGCGAGCAGGTTGTACTCGCCGAGCTCATAGAGGGTAGTTGTGCGGAGGAGATCGCCAACCAGGAATATGTCTCGATCTCGACCGTCCGTTCACAGATCAAGGCGATTCTTCAAAAGCTCGGAGTCAACTCTCAGCTGGCCGCCGTTGCGATGGCACGGCGCGCCGGCTGGTCGCTCGATCGACCCCCAGGGACACCACCGGAACCCTCGAGTGGGCGGCGCCGTCGGGTTTCCTGATTCGTCGAGCCGGCACGTTCGCAACGGCTGACCGGCCGAGACGGCCACGCTGACCGACCAGAAACAGCGCACGTTGTATCTGTTTGGTGTTCTATCGCTCGTTTTCGGGTATGGCGCCGTCTTGCCGCGAGCTCTTGCCCCTACCATCGCAGGCTTCGACGTGAAGGTCGCGGTCTTCGGACTCGGATATGTGGGCACCGTGACTGCTGCCTGTCTCGCCGCCAATGGTCATGACGTCTGGGGTGTTGACCCGGACGAATTGAAGGTGAATTCCGTTTCGGCCGGGCATAGTCCCGTCGTGGAACCAGGCTTGGATGCCCTAGTCTGCGGCGTCGTGGAATCTGGCAGTCTCCACGCGACGGTGTACCCGGCAGACGCGCTGGAGGAAGCGGATGTGTCTCTCCTGTGCGTTGGTACGCCATCTGCAAGCAGCGGTGAAACGAATTTGGCCGCCATCTACCGCGTTGTTGAAGATCTGATCGAGCCGCTCTCAGATTCGGACTCGGCCCCGGCATTCCATACCGTCGTCATCCGCAGCACGGTGCCGCCGGGAACGGTCGAGGACATCACCGCAATTCTGCGGACTGCCTTCAAGACCTCGGGACCGGATGTCTCGGTAGCAATGTGCCCGGAGTTCCTTCGAGAAGGTACTGGGATCGCGGACTTCCATTCACCTCCGTACACGGTGATCGGTTCCTCGGATCTGCGTGCCATTGATATGGTTTCCCGCCTCTTTTCGTTTCTTGACAGTCCGATCCGAGCAGTTCATCCCCGAACTGCCGAAGCCCTCAAGTACGCGTGTAACGCATTTCACGCCACCAAGATCTCGTTCGCTAACGAACTTGGTCGTGTCTTCAGCCGTCTCGGTGTCGACAGCCGAGAGGTCATGGCGCTCTTTTGCGAAGACACGAGTCTAAATATCTCAGCCAAGTACTTGCGGCCCGGATTTGCGTTTGGAGGGTCTTGCCTACCGAAGGACCTGCGTTCCCTCCTCTATCTGGCGCGCACAGAGAGCATCGACATTCCCCTGCTCTCCGGCACACTGGCGAGCAACGGGCTGTCCATCGACGAAGCGATTGACCGAGTTGTTGCCGGTGAGGGTTCTCGGGTCGCATTGTTAGGTTTGAGTTTCAAGCAGGGCAGCGACGACCTGCGTGAAAGCCCTTACGTTGACCTTGCAGAGACGCTGTTGGGCAAGGGCTACGAGGTCCGAATTCACGACCCGCTCCTTAACCCCTCCTCACTGGTCGGTTCCAATCGGCAGTACGTAGAATCGAAACTGCCGCACCTCAGGCGTATTCTCACCGACGGTCCGAAACAGGCCATTGCCGGTGCCGACATCGCGCTGGTGTCGACTTCGACTTCAGAGGTCGTTCAAGCGTTGCTGGAAACCCCGCCGGCTCGGATCATTGACCTCGACGGCCGACTCGGGCCCGAGATCGAGGCGCTGGAGTGCTACGAAGGGTTCGCGTGGTAGCCACGGGGGGCGAGGAGTTCGAACCCGACGGCGCCAGTAGGACGGCCTCGGAGCGCCCGTCGGCAAACGGCGCACGGGGAAGGCGACCGAGAAGGGTTCTCATCCTCGTCCAGAATTTGTCGGTCCCGTTCGACCGACGGGTTTGGCTCGAGTGTCAGTCGCTGGTCAACGCTGGCTTCCGAGTCGCTGTTGTCTGCCCAAAGGCTCCTGGCGACCCCACCTATTTCCGGCTCAATGAGGTTGACCTGTACAAGTATCGACCCTTCGCGCCAGGCGGATCTGGGTTGTCGTTCGTTCTCGAGTACGTCTATTCGTTCGTCGCCACGGTCATAATGAGTCTCCGAGCAAGCTTCCGCGGTCGATTCGCCGTGGTTCAAAGCTGCAATCCTCCCGACCTCTTTTGGCCCATTGGGTTGCTCTTTCGGCTGCTACACGGATCAGCCTTTGTCTTCGATCACCACGATCTCTGTCCGGAGCTGTACCAGTCGAGGTTCCCGGACGGCAACCAACTCGTCTACAGGGCTCTGCGAAACATGGAGCGCCGCACGACCCGGACGGCCGACCACGTCATTGCTACGAAC
The DNA here is from genome assembly GCA_963788585.1 of uncultured Acidimicrobiaceae bacterium. Classification (GTDB taxonomy): domain Bacteria; phylum Actinomycetota; class Acidimicrobiia; order Acidimicrobiales; family RAAP-2; genus Bog-473. Next base: position 225,485 of record CAWBHA010000004.1, on the reverse strand, counting down.
GAGTCGTACCGGAGGATCGTCCTCGAGCGAGACGGCGTTTCCCCAACGTCTGTGACCGTCGTGCGAACGGGCCCGGATCTGACCCGGCTCCGTCGGACCTCCGGGAACGCAGTGCTTCGCCGCACCCGGCCCCATCTCGCCGTCTATCTGGGAGTGATGGGGCCACAGGATGGTGTGGACGTCGTATTGGACCTGGCCGCTCATGTCGTCCACCGTCTTGGACGGCGCGACATCGGATTCACCCTTATTGGATCAGGCGATTGCTTCGACGATCTCGTCGCTCAAAGCCTCCGGCTCGATCTGGAGGACTTCGTCACGTTCACCGGACGAATCCCCGATGCTGACGTGGCTGAGATTCTCTCTACCGCCGATGTGGGTATCTCCCCGGATCCAAAGAATCCGTTGAATGATGTCTCCACGATGAACAAGACGATGGAGTACATGGCATTCGGTCTGCCGGTCGTAGCGTTCGATTTGCACGAGACCCGCATTTCGGCTGCGAATGCGGCGGCCTACGCAACTCCCAACGATTCTGAGGAACTCGGTCAGCTCTTGGTGGATTTGGTCGACGATGCTCCAAGACGTTGCGAAATGGGACTGGCAGGACGAACCCGCATCGAAAACGAGCTGGCATGGAGCCATCAAGCTCCTCGCTACATCGAGGTTTACGAGAAGCTTGCCGATGCTCTCAGCGCCGCGCCTCGGTAAGAGTGGAGACCTGATCGATGTGTGGCATCGCCGGCGCGTATCAACAGGTTGACGGCCGCGCCGCCACCGAGATGATGGGCAAGTGTCTCACGCACCGCGGCCCAGACGAGGCGGGATCCTTCTCGCACAGCGACGACCGAGTTGACGTGCACTTTGCCCATCGCCGTCTTTCAATCATCGATCTCGGGCGGGGTCAACAGCCCTTGGTCAAACAACCCCTCGTCCTCTGCTACAACGGAGAGCTCTATAACTACCGGCAACTCAGAACGGAACTTGTCGCCAGTGGCGCGCGGTTTTCGACCATGTCCGATACCGAGGTCGTTCTCGAATCATGGCGGAGATGGGGGCCTCGATGCCTGCAGCGGTTTCGAGGCATGTTCGCGTTTGCGCTGTTCGATCAGGCCACGGGCTCCCTCTTCCTCGCTCGCGATCCCTTGGGGATCAAGCCGCTGCACTACATCCGCCGGAAGGACGGGGTCGTGTTCGCCTCGGAGCTCAAGGCGATGGTGAACACCTTCGGCTCCGAGTTGCAAGTGTCTTCCCGCGCACTCGTCGCATCGCTGCTCTACTACTGGGTGCCGGATCAAATGTGCGCCATTGACGGCGTCGAAAAGCTCCAGCCGGGTAGTTGGGCCGAGTTCCGCCCAGACGGCACGTGTCGCGTCCAACGATATTGGGACATCGTCGAAGAGGCCGTGGCAGCGCAATCCCGGCGCTACGACCTTCGGCATGTCATTGAGGACTCGGTAAACGCCCACCTCGTTGCCGACGTCCCAGTGTCGAGCTTCCTTTCTGGCGGCCTCGACTCAAGCATCGTCACCGTGTTGGCGAAACAGGCGAATCCGCAAATCGATGCCTACACTATTACGTTCCGTGACGAGGACCATCGGCTTGAAGCCATGCCGGATGATGCCGTGTTCGCCCGAAAGATCGCCCAAAGGCATGGGATCGACCTGCATGAAATTGAGCTACGACCAGATGTCGTCGACCTGTTGCCGAGGATGGTCGATATCCTCGATGAACCCACCGGTGATCCGGCCGCCATCAACACCTTTCTCATGGCGAAGGGGGCGAGTGCGGCCGGGGTGAAGGTCCTTCTGTCGGGAATGGGTGCCGATGAGCTGTTCGGCGGTTATCGCAAACACGTGGCCTGCCTTTTGGCCGGGCGCTACCGCCAGCTCCCCGCTTTCGTCCACCGCTCAGCGCACGGCGTTGTCGAGCGCCTGCCGGTAACTGCGGCAGGGCGCGGCCTGCGCTACGCGCGCTGGGCCAAGAGGTTCATGACATTCGCGGAGCTTCCCGAAGAGGCGGCGTTTCGCAGGAGCTACAGCCTCTACGACGCCGACGAGTTGTCGGCGCTCCTGAGCCCCGACCTGCGGGGTGAAATCGAGCACGTGTTTGCCCAGCATCGGGATCTCTACGAAGAGAGCCGCATGTCGGACAGCATCGATCGAATGTGCTTGACGGACGCCCGGATGTTTCTCCCTGGCCTAAACCTGGCCTATACCGACCGGGCCAGCATGGCCGCTTCGACCGAAGTACGAGTTCCGTTCGTGGATCCCTTCGTGTTCAGCGCCGCCTTCTCATTGGCGGGGGAGCAGAAGGTGTCCGCGAAGAACGGAAAGATTGCGTTGAAGCAGGCAGCCGAAGCCTGGCTCCCAAAGGAGATCGTGCACAGACCCAAGGCCTCCTTTTCTGCTCCGCTTCGCGCCTGGGTGACCCGAGACCTGCGTGAGATGATCGACGACTCGTTGCTCGGGGGCGAACTCGTCTCTGCAGGGTTCGTCGACCGTCGAGCTGTTGCCGCGCTCGTAGAGGAGCACAGATCTGGGCGAGAAGACCGGTCGAAGCAGATCTGGCAACTGCTTACCCTGGAGGTCTGGCATCGCCAAACCCGTCGGGCAGGAGTGGGGCTGTGACCCCGGAAGCTACGAAGGGAGCCCGCGGGCGATGAAGCAAGTGGCACAGAATTATCACTCGGGAGAACTTGCGGTGATCGACGCGCCCGCACCGTCGTGTGCCCCCGGCGGAGTGCTCGTGCGATCGCTCTACTCTTTGATCTCCACTGGCACCGAGTTAATGAAGGTCGAGGAGTCCAAGATGTCGCTGGTCGGAAAGGCTCGAGCCCGTCCCGACCAGGTGAAGAAGGTGCTTGAAACGGTGCAGCAACAGGGCCCGATCACTGCCTACAAGAAGGCGATGAATCGGCTTGACTCCTATTCACCTCTGGGTTATTCGCTTGCCGGCGTCGTGGTTGACGTCGGGACTGGCGCAAACGAGTTTACGGTCGGTCAATTGGTGGCCTGTGCCGGCAACGAATTCGCGCTTCACGCCGAGATCAATTGGGTTCCCACCAACCTCTGTGTGGCAGTGCCAGAAGGGGTCTCGCCACAGCTCGCAGCCTTTGCCACGGTGGGTTCGATCGCATTGCAAGGCGTGCGGCAAGGAAGTGTCCAGATCGGGGACACCGCGTGTGTCATAGGACTCGGCCTGGTCGGGCAGCTCGTGGTCCAGCTCCTGGTGGCCTCCGGGGTCCAGGTGGTGGGGCTGGACCTGGATGAGGATCGATGTCACCTCGCTCAGAAGGCCGGGGCCTTGCTGTGCACCGCACCGGATGAAAACGGATTGGTTGCGGTGGAGCGGGCGATATCGAAGGCCTCGGGTGGTATTGGCGCCGACCGGGTCTTTCTGGTCGCGGGCGGCTCCTCCAACCAACCAATCGAGCTTGCGGCACGACTCGCACACGACCGAGCAACGGTCGTCGACATCGGCAAATGCAAAATGGACTTGCCTTGGAACGACTACTACGAGAAGGAACTCGATCTGCGATTTTCTCGTTCCTATGGACCGGGACGCTACGACCAGAGCTACGAGGTCGATGGAGTCGACTATCCGGTGGGTTATGTCCGGTGGACGGAGCGCCGCAATCTTCATTGCTTCGTCAATGCCGTCGCGAGAAAGGAGATTGACCCCGAGCCGCTCATCGCGGGGATCTTTTCCCTCTCGGACGCGCCGAGTGTCTACGAGCGACTCGACGCGGGAGTGTTGCGGGGTGTCGGCTTTCTCTTCGAGTATGCCTCGCCGGAGGAGGTCGATTCGAGCGTCCCGCCTCGCAGCCTGGGTGGCCAGTACGCGACCTCCGGACGGCTGGTCTCGGTGGATCGTTCCCGGAGTACGGCGATCCGCCGTGGCAGCCAACCGGAGGACCGGCTGAGAATTGGGTTTCTCGGCGCCGGAAACTACGCGTCATCCATGCTGCTTCCGCATCTTGTGAAGCTGACGGGAATCGAGCTTGCACACGTCGCCACCCGCCGTTCGCTCTCATCCGTCAATGCGCAGCGCAAGTTCGGCTTTGCAGTTGCCGGCACTGACTCGGATGCCGTCCTCGAGGACCAATCGATCGACGTCGTGTTCATCGTGACGCGCCACAGTTCGCATGCCGACTTGGCATGTCGCGCGCTCAAAGCGGGGAAAGCGGTCTTCGTCGAAAAGCCTCTGGCTCTCACGAGGGACGAGCTCGACCGAGTCCTCGCCACGGTAGACGACACCGGGAACGACAGGATCATGGTGGGTTTCAACCGTCGCTTCGCGCCGCTTCTCGTGGAGATGCGGACGCACTTCGGTCGATCGTCGGAGCCGACGAACGCACGGTACCTGATCAGCGCGGGCGGACTCACGACCGGGAGCTGGTACGGGGATACCGGACACGAGGGTTCGCGATTCGTCGGTGAGGGCGGCCATTTCGTCGACACCGTGAGCTGGTGGATCGGCAGCGATCCGGTCGAGGTCATGATGATTCCCGGATGTGGTCCGGACGAAGTCCAGATGACCCTTCGCTATGCCGACGGATCCTTGGCCTCCGTCACCTATTTGACGAACGCCCACCGCCGCTTTCCAAAGGAGACCTTCGAGGCCTCGAGCGGAGGGCGCACCGCTCGGTTGGACAATTTTCGCCGAGCCACGGTCTGGTCGGGTCGACGTGTTCGCGTGCGCCGGCGTCTCGGTTCCCCAGACAAGGGCCAGGCAACGGAGATGAAGGTGTTTCTCGATGCCGTGCGGACCGGCGGACCAATGCCGATCGCACTGGACTCGCTCGCTGCGACGACCCGCGCCACGCTCGTGACAGGCAAGGGCGTGGGAAGTCAGGCATTCGAGCACCTATGACTCATCGGCAATCGTCGCGGGACAGCTCGGAAATGGGAACGTGAACTCGGTCGAGCTCGAGTGGCGCGTCCGACGACTGTCGAGGATGTCTCCGTCCGAGGTGCGCTGGCGGATCTCCGACCAAATGCGGCGCAGACTTTGGGCGTCACGGCAGATCGTACCCGAGATGTCCTCGCAAGGGTGGATCTCGCGACCCGGTCGACACGCAGTGCCATCCCGGTCCTCCGCCCAGGACGCCCAGTTCCGGACATTTCCGTCCCACGACATACTTCCGGCCGTACCCGCCGAGATGCGTCGACGAGTAATCGCGACGGCCGAGGAGGTTCTGGCAGGGCGGTGGCAGCTCCTTGGAACCGTGCGGCAGGACATGGAGGACCCTGATTGGTTCCTCGATCCAGTGACCCGCAAGCGTGCTCCTCAGGTTGACTATTGCTTCAAGGTCAACCACCGCTCAGAGGACCTCACTGGCAACGTGAAGCAGGTCTGGGAGCTGTCGCGCCTGCACCACTTGACGCTTCTGGCGGCAGCGTTCAGCCTCTCCGGTGACGAGCGCTACGCCGAGCGCGCCGCGTCGCATCTCCGCTCCTGGTGGGCGCAGAACCCATTCCTGTCGGGCGTGCACTGGACAAGCGGAATCGAGACCGGGCTCCGTCTGATCGCCTGGGTCTGGGTCCGGCGTCTGCTCGACGGGTGGGCCGGAGCAGCCGAGCTGTTCGAGCGCAATGAAGTCGCCCTCGCACAGATCTGGTGGCACCAGGATTACCTGTCTTCCTTTCGCAGCCGAGGTTCGTCAGCCAACAACCACGTGATAGCCGAGGCCGCCGGGCTCTTGGTGGCGTCGCTCGCCTTCGACTGGTTCGCAGAGAGCGCTCGCTGGAGCGAGGATGCGGCACGGGTTCTCGAACGAGAGCTGGAGAGCAACACATTTCCCAGCGGAGTCAACCGAGAGTTGGCGTTCGACTATCAAGGCTTCGTCGCCGAACTGGCCGCGGTGGCAGCAGTCGAGGCCGACTGGGCCGGACGCCCCTTATCCAATAATCTCTGGGCGATCCTCTACCGCACTCTCGACGTGGTCGCGGCGACGGTCGATGTAAAGCTTCGCGCACCGAGGCAAGGCGACGGAGACAACGGGACGGCGCTCGTCCTCGATGCTCCGACAGACGAACGATGGACGGGCATCCTCGCCATCGGCCGCGACCTGTTCGAAGCACCGGAGTGGTGGCCCAGTGTCTCGCCGACGGTGACGAGCACCCTCCTAGCATCGATGGCCGGTCACCATGACGCTTACCGCTCGGAGAGCCGCCCCAGCCACTACGCCGACGCTGGGCTGACCCTGATGCGAAGCTCATCTTCCGATGGGAAGGAGATCTGGTGCCGGTGCGACGCCGGTCCCCATGGGTTCCTTTCAATCGCCGCCCACGCCCACGCCGATGCGCTTGCCATCGAGGTGCGTTACGACGGAACGGACGTGCTCGCCGATCCCGGCACCTACTGCTATCACGGCGAACCCCGCTGGCGTGCCTACTTTCGTTCGACGCTCGCTCACAACACCATCGAGGTGGACGGCCAGAACCAGTCGGCCTCGGGCGGGCCTTTCCTCTGGACACGGCATGCCCGAAGTCGTCTTATCGAGCTGCAGATCGATGATGACGGCGCGGTGTCGACATGGTCGGCCGACCACGACGGATACCGTTCTCTCTCCCCCCCTGTGACTCACCGACGGTCCGTCCACCTAGCAAGCAAGTCGCGCAGCATTGAGATCGTCGACGAGCTCGAGACTACGGGGGGACATCCCTTCCGGTTGGCGTTCCACCTAGGCCCCGAGATCAGCGCCGACCTAGTTGGACAGGGCGTCGATCTCAGTTGGCCGGTGCGCGATTGCACGAGACATGCCACACTCTCGTTGCCGGACGGCCTTACCTGGTCGCTTGCCAGGGGCAGCACCGATCCGATCCTCGGGTGGTATTCGGGGCGCTTCGGAGAGAAACAGCCCGCATCGGCCCTCGTCGGCCTCGGCGTCTGCTCTGGAACTGGTTGCGACAGGTATCGGACTCGCCTTCAGTTCCATGAGTCCTGAGGGAAAGTTCCGCCCGAGCCGTTTTACGGCGAGGGGAATGACGATCACCGCACACAGGCGACTGGCGGGGTCGCGGGGGACCTCCAGGTATCTCCGCCACGCTGAGGCACTCTCAGAGAGTGTGGCGGACGTGATGAGTAGCCCCTGATGACCCTCCGCGCTGGAACAACCCGACCACCGGTTTCGGAGCACCCCTTGTCTTCTCAGTCGGCCAAAGGCCGAAAGCGCCTGCGCATTGCTCTGAACCTACTCACAGAGGACCCCCGGCAGCCGTCCGGGGCTCATTGGTGCTGGACGCGCATAGTGCCTGAGATGGCCAACCGCCTGTTACCGGGTGAAGAGCTCCACCTGATGCTGAGCCCCTCTGTAAGCCGGTACTTTCCGGACTACGGGGATGCAGTTCGTCGCATCACCTTCCCTTGGTCGAACGAGCATCGGGTCTTGCGAACGGCGAGTGAACATCTTATGACCCCGTTTCGGCTGCCCCCTCGCCATATCGACTTGCTGAGCACGGCCATTGCGCCTCTGGTAAAACCAGCGAGATCAATGGCGATTCACATGAAGACGATGCACGCGTTTACGGCTCCGGAATCGCTCGGAATCGGTCCTCGGACGTACCGCCGTCTGAACTACCAGCGCTCAATCCGCCTGGCCGACGCGGTCATCGTCAATTCAAACAGCTTGCGCGCGGAGATCGACCAATATCTCGAGGTAGACCCCCAGAAGGTCAACTTGATCTACGAGGCAGTCGACCACGACATCTTTGTGCCAGGGGATCGCGATGCCGCTCTGTCGCAATTGTCCCAGTACGAGATTTCGCGACCATTCGTGCTTTTCGTCTCGTCTCTTTGGCGCTACAAGAATTGCGATGGTCTTCTACGCGCCTGGAGGCTGATCCGCGATGAGCTGGAAGGCCGTCAGCTCGTGATTGTCGGACCGGCGCGCGACCAGCGCTACGCAGCCGACCTGCGCGAGCTCGCCGCCGAACTCGGCATTACCGGCGACATCGTGTTCGTCGGTGAGGTGCCGAACGAGCAGACCGTCCACTTCTACCAGGCGGCGGATCTCCTCGTGTACCCCTCGTTCAACGAAACTTTTGGGTTACCAATCCTCGAGGCGATGGCTTGCGCTTGCCCCGTCGTCACTTCCACCACCAGCTCGATGCCCGAGATCGCTGGTGGGGCGGCTCTCCTCGCCGACCCTCAAGATCCGAACTCGATCGCTCGATCGATCTTGAAGGCCATCGGATCCGCGGCCCCCGGACTCCGAACCGAAGGGCTTCGTAGGGCTCGCCAATTTACATGGGGAGCCACGGCCCAGACGACGCTGGACGTCTATCGCGAGGTTGCCGAGCGGCGATGCCGGTGAGCATGCGATGCCCCCTGGGTTGATCCGACTGAGGGGCGCCAATCTGAGGAGTCTGGCGAAAGCATTACCAGAAACTCAGCATTTTTCACCAGCCGTCTCCGTACTCTTTTCAGGGTAAATCCACGCGGCGTCTCCTCAAACGACCGGCGTGTCCAGGACTGCACGATCAGTGTCGCTCCTGTAGCAACGACGCACGTCAACAGGTCTGCAGCGGCCGCCCCCGTCACCCCATACGCAGCGGACAACACGGATACTGCTGCGACGGCGAAGGCCAATCTCCCGAGCTGTACCGTCAACAACGGGCGCACTCGGCGCGTGGCAGTCAGGTTGATCGTTGGCCCAACGTTGAGGGCGTAGATCACGATCGAGACCGCGAACAGCCGGGCACACGGCGCGTACATGACGAACTCGGGACCGTACAGCGCTTTGAGAAGTGCGGGAGCGGCTAGGAGGACTACAACGGCACAGGCGATCGCGGCGGCAACACCTGCCCCAGTCACGAGGCGAGTGACCCTAACCATGCCCGTCCAACCGCGCTCGGCGAGCTGCCGGGTCGCCTCGGGCAAGCCGAAGCTCCCCCCGGCATTGACGACCAGGCTGGTTGGGCCGATAACCAGTCCCTGTGCCGCTTTCAAACCTCCGAGCGCAGCCGGTCCCAACATGACTCCCGCCACGATCAGATAGAGCTGACTCGCCCCCCAACTCGCGGCGCGCTCGCCGGCCAACCACCGACTGGTAGTCCAACGAGACCAAAGAAAGCTCATTCCGCCTCGAATCGACGGACGCACAGAAAATTGCCGGAGCCCGTAGAGAGCGGCAATCGCCGCTCCCAGACCCCAAGCGGAGACCACAGCGAACACCGAGTGAAGACCTGCCAGGAATACCGCTCCGAAGGCCGCCGCCTGGACAAGGTTGAACAGGAGGTCGTTCATGAGCGACTTCCTCGGGTTCCCTTGCATAAAGCCGATCCACCGCCAATAGTCCTGCAGATCGAGCGCGACGACCCATGGAGCCACGGCGAGCATGCCAACTCCGAAACTGTGTTGACCAACAACGAGGAGAGCCGAACCCACTGCGGCGATGACACATGCGGCCAATACACCCAGGGTCACATCTGCCGCGAAACCGCGCCGAACGAACTCGTCCTTCTCGTTCCCGCGCATGTCACCCATGATCGCCATCGGATCCGTAATCATTGACCGATGCATCGTCGTCAATAGGATCCAAACCGTGTACGCGAAGGCGAACGCCCCGAGACCTGCAGGACCGCTGATTCGCGCTACGACGATCCCGACCGCAAAGTTTGATACGGATGCCACGCATTGGTCCGCCATCGTCGTCGTCGCACGGGTGGCAACGTCGCCGCGGAAGGGCCATCGCATCCCCAACCTCATGCGAGACATGTCCTCTACCCGATTCGATCAGCGCGAGCAGGGTGCTCGCCAGCCTGGGTACACGTCATAGAAGTAAGGATCGAAGTGGGCGAAAACCTCTTGAAAGCCCGTGACACACAGAGCGCGTCGACCGCACGCAGATACAACCAGTAAGACCAGCCCCCGGCGTCGCGAGCTGCCGCAGTGGGACAGACCAGGATGGTCAGCAAATGTCGACCCTTCTGGCCGAGCACCAGTTTCACCGTTGGTGTCGCCAGATGCCCTGTCGCCGTATCTTCCAGCCTCCTCGGACCTCTATATACCCATCAAACTCAAAGACGGCATCGTGCAAACAATCAGCGCCCGATCCGTCCTCGTCAAACTCCATCACACTCGTCCGGGACCTCGAATCAGTGCTCTACAGCGACTCATCTCAGCGTTTCGAGGCAACAAGATTTCAGAGTGGCGTTACGACTACTGCTTCCAAGATCTCTCTCGTCATTGTCGCGGCAGAAAGGTTGTTCGGTCTTGGTTTGGCTGGTCTTCTCAGCGAGGACGAGCGCTTGGACGTCATTGGAGTCAGTGACGGTGGCCAAGACGTGCTCGGGCTCTGCACCGCGGAATCGGTTGATGTCGTCTTGATTGATTTGGAGCTCTCGCGGGCGGACAGCCTTGACCTTGTACGGTTGCTAGCTTCGGAGTGTCCAGCTACGAAGACGCTGGTCTTGACGTCCGACCCCGACTGGCGTGTGCGCTCCGCCATGATCGCCGGTGCCGCCGGCGTTCTGCTGAAAGATACTTCGCCCGAGGCGACCAGGGCAGCGGTCGTCTCCATCCATCTTGGTGATCAGGTTTTGTGCAACGAGGCGGCCCGATGGGTCCTGGGCGAACATCCCTCGGTCAATCTTACGAAGCGCGAGTCAGACGTCCTTCGTGTCGTGGCCCAAGGGGCCGGCAACGCGGAGATCGCCAGGCAGCTACAACTTGGTGAGAAGACCGTGCGCAACTACATCAGTCGCCTCTATCGCAAGCTGAACGTTCAAAATCGCGCACAACTGGCGACGTATCTCGCTCACTCTGATGTCGCGGTGCAGGACGAGCAGGGTTGGTTCGCCGGACGTACGGGTAGCTCGATCCGTTCGAAGGGGGACGGAGTATGAACGGGAACGCTCATCAAAATCACAATGGCGACTCTCGGAAAGCGGATTCGCAAGTCACGCCAAGTTGTCGGCTGTGTGCACTGGACAGATCTCAACCCGACGACAGGTGCGGTACTGATGATCCTCTCGTTATCGCGTCCAAGGGCGAGGGCTCGATTGCGTTACTTCACCGCGAACTGGGCCATGTACAGGTAGCTCCCTTCACACATGTGTCCCGGATTAGCAGTCTTCCCGCGCATGAGATGGCGCATTTGCTTGCGGCTCTCCGCAAGGTCGCCTTGGCGCAACAAGCGGACGGTGCTCACTGTGATCTGCGGAGTATCGAGTTGCTCGGATCACAGGGACACATCTGCATTCGTGTGGCACGTACGTCCAGCGAACGTCCCGGATTCTTCAGCAACCCCTCACTCGTCGCAAGGTTACGGAGTGCTCTAGAGACTGGGGAATGAACCGAGGTGCGCAGTGTCGGTTCATCTGTACAGGTTCGAGGGGGAACACCGGCGATGATGCTCGCCATGACATCGGATCCGATGCCGGTCCGACCTCCAGAAGGGGCGCAAATCGACAGACCGGCTGCACCCAAATCTTGGAGGTACCGAGTGTATCAAGGGTTATGTCGCTTGCCTCCGACATCGAGGGTGCATGGTTCGCGACCGAGCGGCGAATAGGAGGGCGCTCAATTGTCTGAGGAGACATTGGATATCCGTCGAGTGTTGGGGCTGTTGCGGAGACGGCGGTCGATTGTAGCTGTCTGCGTCCTGGTCGGTGCGTTGATCCCAACCGTCTGGACGCTCTGGCACCCGGCGCCGTACAGCGCCAAAACGCTGGTTCTCGTGCCGAGTTCCGCGAGCAGCGGATCATCGGGAACCTCCAACGGATCTCCTGCGGCCGATTCCAACACGACGGATAGCGAGATCGCCGTGAGCTCTGCCGTGCTCGGCGCGGCAGGATCAAAGGTAACCCCTCGCTTATCTGTCCAAACAGCTGCAAAACGAGTGACTGCTACGCCAGTGGCAGCGAACCTCGTACAGATCAGTGCATCGGGCTCCTCCCCGAGTGCTGCACAGGCCTTGGCCAACGCCGTGGCAGGCCAGTTGGTGGCTTTCGTCACGTCGTCTCAGGTGTCGAGTGGATCAAGCGCCCTGTCGGGGCTCGAGGCACAGGCGTCAGCGTTGACCAAACAAGTCAATCAGTATGACCAGGAGATCCAATCCGTCCAAGCCGGAGTGGCGTCATACGGGCAGACATCGGTCGAGGGTCAACAGGACCTTCAACTCTTGGGCTCGTTGACCACCGCCGAGGCGGATGCGTCGCTACAGCTTCAGAGCGTGAACAGTCAGATCGCGGCGGCCAAGCTCGGTGCGGCCGCGAACGGTGGAACCCAGGTTATTCAGGAGGCGGTATCGGCGACCCGCCCATCGCTCCTCAGCCAACTTCTCCCGATTGTGGTCGGCGCAATTCTCGGCCTCCTGATCGGCAGCGCGTTGGTCGTCATCATCTGGCGACGCGGATCTAACGTCACGACCCGCGACGAGATTGCAGAGGTCGCTGGTGTTCCGGTGGTGCTCTCCCTCAACGTCGGGCGATTGAAAAGGACCTCGGAATGGCTGACGCTGCTTCGGGAACACAATCCAGCTGTGACCGAGGTGTGGAACGTCCGCAAGGCACTCCGTCACTTGGACCTCCTCGAGACCAGACGACGGGAGCTCACTATCGTCACCCTGGCTGATGACAGTGCCAGCGTGGGAGCGGTTGCCCACTTTGCGGTCGTTTGTGCAACCATGGAGATTCCCACCTCCCTGGTCCTCACGTCGGACGACCCGGGATCGCGCGGATTGAGCGACGTATGCGATTTCCTTACCTCCCGACACGAACCGGCGCGACCAAATCTTCGGCTTTTCAAGGGGTCACCTCCGGTCGATGACGCCGACGGCGCGCTCACGATGATTTCGATCGTGCTCAATCCCGACGAACCCAAACTTCCTGCCTTTGTGGCGCGAGGCATGGTCGTGCTGGCGATCTCAGCAGGCTGTGCAAACCAGGAGCAGATCGTCCGAGTTCTGATCGCCATCGGGCAAGAAGGTTTGTCGGTCAATGGCGTATTCGTGACCAATCCAATGAGTGCCGATCGGACGCTCGGCATGGTTCCCAACGCCAACGAACAGGTGGCTCGGTTTTTGCAGTCGCGTTCCTTGGATCCGTGGGCTGGAGGTGCCGACGTACGGTGACGACCATGCGAGAAGACCCTGGTTTTCGGGATCTTGGGGGCACGACGAGGGAACCTGATGCTGTGGATGCTCGGCTGAGCCCTTCGGCGGAGTCGCAACCCCCTGTCGTGCTGGTCGGGCGGTTGGTCGGTCTTCGGTTCGTTTTGGGCGCTCTTCGCCGTCGTCGCAAAATCTGGCTGAGTCTCGCGGCTCTGGGCCTGTTGGTCGGACTCGGGTTCCACCTCGTTGTGCCCCGTAGTTATCCCGCCTATGCCACTCTGTACCTCGCCCAAGCTCCGGGGACCGATCCAGCGACAGGCATCGCGAACGACGTGGCTCTCTTGCAGACCACGGCAGTTGGGCAACGAGCCGCCGACCTGTTGGGCGAACCCTCGCTCAGTCCGGCAAAGCTGCTCGGTAAGGCGCCCGGGGTCGTGGATAGCGACAACGTGATCACGCTCAACGTCGCCGGGCCCACGAAGGAGGAAGCCATCCGTAGAGCCAACGCTTTGGCCACGGCGTTTCTCGAGTTTCGTTCCGAAAGGATCCAGCAACAGACCGCGGCTGCAAACAAAGCTCTGGGCAATCAGATCACTACGTTGGAGCAGCAGATAAGTCAGTTGAGCGCCACCATCAACGGATCGGGGTCCACCCCGAGCAAAAACCTCACCACCCTCGTCGGGGAGCAGTCATCAGACACGAGCGAACTCACCAGCCTCGAGCAATCTATCCAGCAGAATCAACTGGCGAGCATTGCCGTGAGCAGCGGGAGCCGAATTGTTACGCCAGGTACCGCTCTTCCAGCATCCACGGCCAAGCTCTTTGCGCTCGACGGTATCGCCGGTCTCATCGGCGGTCTGGTGATCGGTGTTGCCTATGTTGCTGTGCAAGCAGTCGTTTCGGACCGGCTTCGGCATCGGGACGAAGTGGCCTCGTTGTTGGGTGCGCCAGTCGAGTTGAGCCTGAAGCCAGTGCGCCATCCGAGAATGCGTCCCGAGAGGTGGATTAGACGGTCCGCTCTCGAGCAGCGCGGAGAGGTTGGCGACTTTGCCCGCTATCTGAGCCGACAGGGAGTGCCACGTGGGGACCAGAGAACCCTGCTCGTTATCGCATTGGACGACCTGACCGTTCCGGCCGCGGCAGTGGCGGCGCTGGCGAGACGTTTGGCCGAGAAGGGAGAAGCCGTGCTGGTCGCAGACCTCACAGCCGACGGTCTCTTGGCGCGAGGCATGCGGGACCTCCGTATTGAGGCTCCATCGTCGGCCGACCGGCCGACCGGCACGTTGCAGGTGTTTACACCATCCCTAGACGAGATGAGTGACTCCGAACCGCAGTGGCTTGCGACCCCAGGCAGAGCAAGTGCCGTCCTGGCCTTTACCACGATCGATCCGGCCAAGGGCGCGTGGCATCTCCGCTGGGCGAAGGAAGCGACCGTGACCGTGACCGCTGGTCGCTCGAGCGCCCAGCGAGTGAGTTCTACCGCAGTCCTGCTCCGTGAGGCTGGGATCACGATTCGATCCGGGGTCCTGATGGGGGCGGAGGCACAGGACGACTCGATCGGTCTCCTTCGGCCGAGCGCGCCTTTGGTGGGGCTGCCGGCCGCAGACGGCGTCATCTCAGCATGACCTCTCGGGGCTACGTGTCGGGGGCCCCGATTCCCGCGCTGTCCCCTGAAGTGGCCCGTGACTGGGGACTCTTGGCCGGTCCGAACGAGCGCTCCATGCGTCGACGGATTGGCTGGGTGTGGGGACTTCTGTCCTTCAACGTCATGACGTATACGTCGGTGTCGACGAATCTGATTCCCCTTCCGCACCAGGTTGGCAAGGCCCTACCCGAGTTAGCGTTGGGCGCCGCACTTATTCTCATCTTGACTGCGAACAAAAGGCTCCTGGTGCGACCCAACATCTTGCTCCTCTTGTTCACGGCAATGTGTCTCTTCGCGGCAATCATGAGTTTTCGGGGCTACTTCGGGCTCGGTTCGATGATCCGGTGGCTTAGATTCGCAGTGTTCGTCGGCGCCCTTTGGCTCACGACACCGTGGTGGGGACGCCGTGACTTCATGATCTTCCGCTTTCAAAGTCGGGTGTTGGTTGCCGTCATCAGCGTCGTGCTTCTTGGAATGGTCATCTCACCGACCAAGGCGTTCGCCAACGCAGGCGGCGGCCGGTTGGCTGGGATCGTCTGGCCCATCCCGCCGACGCAGGTAGCGCATTACGCCGCGGTTCTCGTCGGGATGACGGTTGTGACGTGGCTCTCTGGTTGGTCGAAGTCAAGGTGGACAGGGTTGGTCATCGCAGCGGGCACCATCGTTCTGCTCCTCACTCATACCCGAACTGCATTAATTGCGATGTTGGCGGGGATCCTCGTTGGTGGTTTGAGCCTCTTTGCAAGTCGGAGGCGAGTTCGGCGCGCCTTCGTGGTGGTGATCGTCGTGGTGGGCATCGGGGCGCTCAGCTTCGCTCCGGCCGTCACTGGATGGTTCGCCAGAGGGCAGAGCGCTGAGGCACTGACGAACCTCACGGGGCGCACCAACGCCTGGTCCAGCGTCCTGGCCCAGCCGCGAACCGAGATCAACACTCTCTTCGGGTACGGAATGTCAAACGATGGAGTCGACGGGATTCCCATCGATTCCAGCTGGCTGTCGACCTTTCAGGATCAAGGTCTCGTCGGTGACATCCTCGACGGGTTAGTACTGGTCTCGCTGCTTATCGTGGCGCTGATCAGCCCGCGCGGTCCCGGAAGAGCAGTAGCGCTCTTTCTGGTTGTCTACTGCGCGATCGCATCATTTACGGAGACAGGTCTGGGGCAACCGTCGACCTATATCTTGGACCTGGCCGTGGCCATGTCGGTACTGATGCCCCCTTTGCTGTCGGCGCCCAAATCCAATCCGCAGTCGTTCCGGATGCTTCCCAGACCTGAGGGCTGAGCGCACGTAAAGAGTTGGCCCCGCCGTTCGCGAGCTCGCTGGGTGACGGTGGCGATGTCTCGCCGTTTCCGCACCCAACCGATTCCGGAGGCACCATCCACATCGGAATCACGCAACGCAACGGAACTCCGCTGAGCGACAACTTGAAGAGGCTACCTCGAGATCGCCGCGCTCAGGAAAGGGCAGCACCGCCGGTTAACCGCACCGCCTATTCCTTTAGTGCCACCCCGAACAAGCCCTCTTTGTCCGCCTTGGGAGCGGTGAACCATTTCTTGATACGGCGCGACTTGACGAAATCGACGAAGGCAGAATTACCCTCGACGTCGTCGGAAATCAGTAGACCGCCGGCACGCATGAATGGCCATGCTTTTTCGAACTCGTACTTCATCGTCTGCGGCGTATGAAGGCTGTCGTGAATAAATATGTCGATCGACTCCATAGATGCGCAGGTTGACGCCATCGTCCTTCTGCTCGAACCTCGCAGGTAGGTCCAGTCCGGCCAGGCACTCTCATCCACCAGTACCTTCGATTGTTCATGCCAGCCGGACATCATGGGTGGCAGATCGATGCTCCAAAGGCGACCGAGACCGGCGTTGGATTGTGCTAAAGCGCCGAGAGCAAGAACGCTGGTCACGCCTCGAGCCACCCCGGTCTCGAGAACTCGCTGCGGGTCCATGTGACGTATGGCGCACCAGACGACGTGGGCCAGGTTCGCATCAGCATCATGTCCCTCGCCGACCTTGAGGCCCGATGAGGCCATGTGTCTCCCAAGGTCGCCCCACGCCTCATTGAATGCCTGCTCCAGAGGACAGGGCCAATCAACGTCGAGCAGTTCATGAAGGTTCTTGACGGGTTCCGTCGTAGTCGCCGAAGGCTTCTGACCCGCTACGGAGGAAAGATGCTCGGAGAGAACAATCTCGGTTCTGCCGCGGATCCGGTCCAACCCTTCCAACGGATGGGAAGCCACAACGAAAGCAGCTCTTCCGAGGTAACCGACGCGTTCCTGCAGATTCCTGCCACTCCTCATTGTTTGATCCGCCATTGCAAGATCATACAGAACGATGATTTGGTCAGATGCCCTCGGGTCCGTCGGTGCCGAAGTCCTCAAGTGCCGCGCCTAGATGTGTGAGGTCGAGAGTCGTCTCGTGAGGGCCAGACACGCAATCCATTTCATGCGCCCGCTTCGCGTGGCAACCTCACTAGTCGCTCCGAGGCCGCGTGCGAATTATCCCGATGGGGAGTCTTTGCATTGCCAGGGCTGCGTGCACTCCCGAGGGACCTGGCCAGAGCTCGTGGACCCTGAGAAAGGGCTGGATCCGAGATCGGGAAACGGTCAAGGCCAGGGTTTTTGACCTCTTGGCAGAAAGTCGTTGCTCCACGTATCACCACGTAACCCTGAGACCTCCTGATACAGGGTGACAGCGGAGAATTCGAGGAGGGACGACCCCGAGGCCGAAGGGAAGTCGATTCGTTACAGATGAGACGAGACTCACGGGACCCTTTTGTTTTTGCGCGCAAACCCGCAAGGGCGGCAGCGTTGCTCGCTCACCCACCCCGTGCGATGTTGGCACTGTCCTTGCGACTCATGGTCCTCGGCGCACTCGTCGTCTCAGTGCTCGTACTGGCGATGCCGCAGCGATCATTCGCAGACACGACCGCTTCGGACAACTTCAACAGAGCGAACGGAAGCCTCGGTGCGAACTGGACCGACATGACTGTCGGGGGACTTGCCATCTCCAATGACAACGTCGTCGGTACCCAAGCCGCCGGGACCTCCGGTGACATCTACACGGGAACGACTTTCGGCAGTGACCAGTCTTCCCAGATTCAGGTCACCTCCACTCCGATCGGTGCCGGCCAATGGATTGGTCCCGCCGTGAGAGCCCAGAACGGCGGCCAAAGTCTCTACCTCGGCATCTACTGGGGCAACAACGGAAACCCCGAGCTGGAGCTGTTCAAGCTGCTCAATGGCGCATGGACGCAACTCGGCTCGTCCTTCGCGTCAGGCACCCTGGCAGCCGGGAGCGAGCTGACCCTGAGCGTCACTGGCTCCACGCTCTCGTTCGCTGAGAACGGTGTCGTCGAGATCACGGCCACCGACACCAGCTTGACGGGAGGGGCCCCAGCCATCATGGCCTACGGCACTTCGACCGCGGGTGACTGGGTGGGTGACAGCGCCACCACCGACGGTGGCCCCTATTCGATCGGGGGCACCGTCTCGGGTCTCTCGGGGACGGTCGGCCTCGAGAACAACGGCGGGGACCCATTGAGTATCAGCGCCAACGGCACCTTCACCTTCGACACCCCGTTGGCGGAGGGAGCCTCCTATTCCGTCACCGTGGCAACCGAACCCTCCGGTCAGGAATGCAGCGTCGCGAACGGATCGGGCGTCGTCGGCTCGGGCAACGTCACGAACGTCTCTGTCACCTGTGCAACTCCGGGGGGAACTGGCGCCGGCCCCTATTCGGACAACTTCAACAGAGCGAACGGAAGCCTCGGTGCGAACTGGACCGACATGACTGTCGGGGGACTTGCCATCTCCAATGACAACGTCGTCGGTACCCAAGCCGCCGGGACCTCCGGTGACATCTACACGGGAACGACTTTCGGCAGTGACCAGTCTTCCCAGATTCAGGTCACCTCCACTCCGATCGGTGCCGGCCAATGGATTGGTCCCGCCGTGAGAGCCCAGAACGGCGGCCAAAGTCTCTACCTCGGCATCTACTGGGGCAACAACGGAAACCCCGAGCTGGAGCTGTTCAAGCTGCTCAATGGCGCATGGACGCAACTCGGCTCGTCCTTCGCGTCAGGCACCCTGGCAGCCGGGAGCGAGCTGACCCTGAGCGTCACTGGCTCCACGCTCTCGTTCGCTGAGAACGGTGTCGTCGAGATCACGGCCACCGACACCAGCTTGACGGGAGGGGCCCCAGCCATCATGGCCTACGGCACTTCGACCGCGGGTGACTGGGTGGGTGACAGCGCCACCACCGGCGGTGGCCCCTATTCGATCGGGGGCACCGTCTCGGGTCTCTCGGGGACGGTCGGCCTCGAGAACAACGGCGGGGACCCATTGAGTATCAGCGCCAACGGCACCTTCACCTTCGACACCCCGTTGGCGGAGGGAGCCTCCTATTCCGTCACCGTGGCAACCGAACCCTCCGGTCAGGAATGCAGCGTCGCGAACGGATCGGGCGTCGTCGGCTCGGGCAACGTCACGAACGTCTCTGTCACCTGTGCAACTCCGGGGGGAACTGGCGCCGGCCCCTATTCGATCGGGGGCACCGTCTCGGGCCTTTCAGGGACGGCAACCCTCGAGGACAACGGCGGGGACCCGTTGGGTATCAGCGCCAACGGCACCTTCACCTTCGACTCCCTCTTGGCACAGAGCGCGCCCTACGCCGTCACCGTGTCGACTGATCCGTCGGGGCAAGCCTGCACGGTCGCCAACGGATCGGGCACCGTGGGAACGGCGAACGTCACCAACGTCTCTGTCACTTGTGGCAGCGGCGCCTTTTCCGTTCAGTACGAGAGCACGGATGCCAACAACATTCAGTATTACTCCTTTACCTCTGCCGACGATGGAGACGGTCCTCAGACTCTTCGCGTACTGCAGCCGACCCACCCAGCAGCAGGGGTCGCGCACAATTTTCTCTACGTCCTTCCTGTCGAGGCGGGGCTGGGGGACGTCTTTGGTGACGGGCTAGAAACGATGGCTGCGCTCGATGCTGAGGATCAATACAACCTCACGATCATCGAACCCACATTCGCGATTGACCCGTGGTACGCGAATAACCCCAACGACGCCAACTTGCGGTACGAAACTTTTATGACGGCGGACCTCGAGCCTTGGGTGAGAGCCAAACTTTCGACATACCGGAACCGAACAAAACTGGTTGATCGGGTTCTCTAAATCGGGCCTCGGTGCGCAGGACCTCATTCTGAAGCATCCGAATCTATTCCAACTGGCTGCGTCATGGGATTTCCCGGCCGATATGACGTCGTACGACCAGTTGGGTTCGGACCCTGCTGCGAATTACGGTACCGACGCGAACTATCAAGACAACTACGCGTTGACGAACTCCTTCCTTGATACCTACAAAGCGCCTTTCCTCACAAACAACCGAATTTGGATCGGCGGCTACTACTACTACCAATACGACGTAGGTGACTACGACTCCCGTCTGACGTCAGAGGGGATCCTTCACACGACTGACACGTCGCAGGCCTCGGCTCATAGTTGGGATAGCGGTTGGGTGCCCGGGGCCTTGGCCGCCCTGTATCAGGACAGCACCCAGCTTGGGGGCAGCAGTACGACGGACACTCTCACCTTCAACTCACAAGGCGGCAGCGCCGTCGCCTATGTGAGCGGCCTCGACGGGACCACGGTGACCCTGCCCGCCGGGCCGACGCTGGCCGGATACACCTTCAACGCGTGGAACACCGCCGCCAATGGGTCCGGCGTCGACTTCAGCCCGGGAGCCACCTACACCTTGGCCGGCTCGGTCACCCTCTACGCCCAGTGGATCCCCAACGTCACCGACGTGCTCACCTTCAATTCACAAGGCGGCAGCGCCGTCGCCTATGTGAGCGGCCTCGACGGGACCACGGTGACCCTGCCCGCCGGGCCGACGCTGGCCGGATACACCTTCAACGCGTGGAACACCGCCGCCAATGGGTCCGGCGTCGACTTCAGCCCGGGAGCCACCTACACCTTGGCCGGCTCGGTCACCCTCTACGCCCAGTGGATCCCCAACGTCACCGACGTGCTCACCTTCAATTCACAAGGCGGCAGCGCCGTCGCCTATGTGAGCGGCCTCGACGGGACCACGGTGACCCTGCCCGCCGGGCCGACGCTGGCCGGATACACCTTTGCCGGCTGGTTCGCCAACGCCACCGGTGGCTCCGCTTTGACCTCGCCCTACACCTTGGCCGGCTCGGTCACCCTCTACGCCCAGTGGACGCCTCTGACACCCGTCATCGTCAATGTCTCGGGGACCCAGACCTATGGCGGCACTCCTGCTTTCACGTACACGACGACACCGTCGGGCGTGAGCGTCAGCTCTCTGAGTTGCACGACAGTCGGGTCCTCGAGCCCGATCAACGCGTCGCTCAACGCGGGGAAGTACACGATTCTCGGCTCGAGCTGCTCTGGGAGCGCAGCGACCAGTGACACTCTCACGTTCTCTGGTTTGACCAGTGGCTTCGTTGTGTCGAAGGCTGCCGCGACCGTGCAGGTTTCGGGGACCCAGACCTATGGCGGCACTCCCGCTTTCACGTACACGACGGCACCGTCGGGCGTCAGCGTCGCTTCGCTCAAGTGCTCGACGGTGGGTTCCGCGACCCCGATCGCTTCGTCGCTCGCCGCAGGGACCTACACGATTCTCGGTTCAAGCTGCTCGGGGAGTGCTGGCAGCAACGACACCCTCAGTTTCATTGGCGTCAACAATGGCTTCGTGGTTTCGAAGGCGACGCAGACCGTGAAATTTACCTCCACGGCACCGTCGAAGGCAGCCGTCGGAGGGACCTATGCCGCGACGGCCTCTGCGACGTCGAAGCTCACTGCCCTCGTCACCGTCGACTCCTCGACGACGCCGGTGTGCTCCGTCACCAGTGGCGGGATGGTGACCTTCCAGGCTGCCGGAACGTGTCTGCTCGATGCCAACCAGGCTGGCAACGGCAACTATTACCCGGGGAATCAGGTCCAACAGTCCTTCGCCGTGAGCCAGGCACCGACGTTCATCCTGGCGGCGCCGCCCACGACGGCCAAGGCCGGGCAGAGCTACAGCTACACCTTCAATGCCAGCGGGACGCCCGCACCCACCTACGCCCTGAGCGCGACCGCACCGTCTTGGCTCTCCATCAATTCGACGACCGGTGCTCTCAACGGAACCCCGCCCTCCGGCACCAAGACCTTCACGTATTCGGTGATCGCGTCGAATTTGGTGGGCAAGGCTACGGCCGGGCCCACCAAGGTCCAAGTCAATTCGTAGGCCGATCTCCATCGGTCTCGCCGGTCTGGCCGCTGGCGCCCTTCTCGCCGCAGGCGGGTTCGTTATGGGCACGACCGCCACGACAGGCACGAGCGGACCTGCAACGAAGACTTTGACGACCAGCAGGACCCAGCCCACTGGCAATTGCGCGCATCCCTCCTTCTCGACCAGGGACTCCAGGGGCACGGATAACACCGACTCTGGCGAAGGCGCGTTCTGGTGGGTGGACAACGATGCCTGGAACGGGAGCCACGGCCCTCAGATACTTGACGTGTGCAACCAATCGAGCTGGTATGCGGTCTCGAACCAGCCGAACAACAGTGGGGCTGTCGAGACGTACCCAAACACTGAATACGACGTTGGTGGTCGTGACCACCGGTCGACGACGCCCATCTCGCGCTGGTACTCCATAACATCCAGTTTCTCGGAGGCGTTTCCTTCGGCTGGCGGGTGGGATGCGGCCTACGACCTTTGGTTAAACGACTGGCACACCGAGATCATGATCTGGAACCAGTGGACCGGCGCGCCGTCCGTCTGGCCATCTCGCGCAACCACAGCCGTCAGCTTGGGCGGAGTGGCGTACCACTTCTACGACGACGGAGGCGAGCTGATGTTCTTCCGGGACAAGCAGGTGTCGGTGGGCTCGGTCGACATCCTCGCTGCGTTCCGATGGCTTGCATCGCGGGGTTTGGTGAGGTTTTCGGACATGCCGACGCAGCTCGAATACGGGGTGGAGGTTTGTTACACGAGCGGCGTTGAGACTTTTCCGCTGACGGGGCTGTCGTTTCGTCTGAACGAGAAGACATAACACCTTGGGGCTAGCGCCGGTCTGACCACCCGGCAAGGATGCGCCGGTTTGTAGCTCTGACCTGCTCTTTGGCCTCGCGTATCAGCCCGGGGCAACTCGATCTCTAAGCCCGTGAAGGCATGGAGACGCCGTAGCGCCATTCTTGCCGTGGGCATCCGACCGAGGATCGAGAATGAACGAACCCGCAGTCGAGACGAACATCGCGGACTTCTGGCAAGCCCATCCCTGTGGGGATGATCTGATAGGGGGTCTCGACGACCGGTTTCGGGGCGACTTTTCCGCCTTTTTCGAGGCCTACGACGCCGACAGGTACCGGCTCGAGAGCCACATTCCTCGGTGTCTCGATGAGATCGACGTCCGCGGCAAGCGCGTGCTTGAGATCGGTCTGGGTCAGGGCAGCGAATCGGAGGGCTTGATCCGGCGCGGTGCACGGTGGACTGGCGTCGATGTCACTGCAGAGGCGGTCCGCAGAGTCTCGGCGCGGCTCGAACTTCACGGATTGCGCTACGAGGGGATCACCCAGGCCTCAGCAGGTGAGCTGCCCTTTCCGGATGGGAGCTTCGACCTCGCGTTCTCGCACGGAGTGCTGCATCACATTCCCGACATCGTCGCGGCACAAACCGAGATAGCCCGCGTGCTACGTCCGCGAGGGCACCTGGTCGTCATGGTTTATGCGAGGCGATCGCTCAACTACCTCGTCGCGATCTCGGTTATCAGGCGAGTGGCCGTGCTCGCTGCCTGGCCCTTTCGCCGCTTCGTGCAACGCGGTTATCTGGCTGCTCACTTGCGAAACGCGGAGCGCGAGGGACTTGTCAACTATCTCCGCCTGGAGCGATTCGTGCACGCCAACACCGATGGTCCCCAAAGCCCGTTCGCTAGGGTGTATGACGCGGATGGCATTCGTCGGGACTTCCCGGCCTTCCGTCTTCTGCGGGCGCACAAGGAGTTCATGCACGCGCCTCCGTTGCCCGTGCACGGGCTGCCCGGAGGGAACCTGATGGGGTGGCACCTCTGGGTTGAGCTCAGACGCTCGCCTCCAGTCTCTGCGCAGACCTGACGGGATCCGACGAGATGCGCTACGTGGCTTTCGCGGGTCGCCAACTATCCAAGGTGGGCCTTGGCACCTCTCAATTTGCCAATCCAGGATGGGGTTACGGAGCTGACCATGTGCCGCAGGAACTCGTTGAACATGCCATTGCTCTGGGTATAAACCACTTCGATACGTTCAGCCTCTACGGTTCGGGGCACAGCGAACGGATCCTCGGGGCAACCCTGAGGGGCGTCGAAGGCGTGCGGGTTGCGTCGAAAGTCTTCTCCTTTGCACCGAGTGCCGGGCTCGTAGCCTCCCAGGTGCGCGCCAGCGTCGAGCGTCTTGGGCGTCCACTCGACCTGTGTTACCTCCAGTGGCCGAACCCCTTCTTCACCGACGGGTCTCTCATGGCTGGAATGAAACGCGTAGAGAAAGAAGGGCTGATAGCCGAGATCGGAGTGAGCAATTATGGCCTAGACCGGTGGCAGGCGGCCGAGCGGCATCTCGGTACACCCGTGCTCGTCAACCAAGTCACGTACAACCTCGTCGACCGGCATGCCGAGGAGGACCTGCTGCCTTGGGCTATCGCCGAAGGACGGTTGCTGGTCGCGGCACAACCCTTGGGCGGTGGCTTCCTGTCGGGTGCGTATCACCGGGGAAAACGCGTGACTGGGTCTTGGCGAACCCCTGACCCGCTTTACTCCCAGGGCAATCTGAACCACACGGCTGGGCTGATAGGGGCTCTCGGCGAAGTAGCGAGGGCTCATGATGCGACGGCAGCACAAGTGGCGCTGGCTTATGTGTTGCATCACCCGAACATGGTGGCCATCCCCGGGGCCGCCACTCAGAGCCAATTGACCGAGAATGCGGCGGCCGCTGACCTTGAGCTGGGTGAGGACGAGTGGCGAGGACTGGCTGAAGCAGCCCGTCCACATCGCACAATGGGTGAGGATGCGAATCGGCTGGGACTTTGCGCTGCGAAGCATTGGATTCGAGGTGTGAGGTTGATGGCGGCCACGATGCAGGAGGACCGCCGCTTCTAGCTCCAACGCGAGTGGAGCATCCGCCTGATGGGCAGGCCACTCTGTCAAACGCCATCACTGGCAGAGTCGCTTGACCGCGCCAGGTCGAGCTCAGGCGACTCCAATGGGGCGGACTCCCGGTACTTTCTTCGTTCATCGAGACTGTTGAAGCCCCTTGAAGTTCACAAGTTCTCAACAACTTGGCAGTGCCACGTGCATCAGTGCGCACGTTGGGTGCTCCAGAACTTTGGGTGTCCGGACTGCTTGGCGACCCGGACACCCTGCTCATGCTCGACCTCGGCCCACCAGCCGGTTGAGCAATGCGCAACCCTAGGGAGCCGGCCCCGTCAGTCATCGCCCTGGCGGGGCTGGTTCCGCGCCTGTCGACAGACGCGAATCCCAGCCGGCGTGGGGCCGTTCCTTCACCGGACGCAGACGAGCGGAGGTCTGTCGGGAGGTCTAGGTGTATTGAACCGAGAGGTTGCCGACGCGACCGGGGCGGCTCATCTCGATCCTGCGAATGGGTGCTCTCGTGGCTCGGTCCAGATGGTCGAGACGGTGAGCCCTTGACGCACGAGCACCCGGTGCACCGTCGAGGCCGGTCGATCGACGATGCCCGCGATGCGCGCTGGCCCGAGCCCTCGCCTCTGTCGCAAGGTGGCGATCCGGCGTTCAACGGCCGGACGGGTCCGATTCGGGCAGTGATGGGGCCGGCTGGAGCGGTCCTCGAGGCCGGCCAGGCCCTCCTCTTGGTAGCGGCGCCACCACACGGAGGCCCGATCTCGCGAGATCCCCATGGCTTCCGCCGCGTGGGCAACGGGCCACCCAGCCTCGATGCGCTGGCAGAGCAAGAGTCGACCAGCGGGAGTCAGTCGGGCGTTACGGTGCATTGCGAAGCCTCCTTGGTGAGCGTGGGTGTGTGAACAGCTCCACACTCGCCCGGGGGGCTTCATTCAGTGGTGGACCCTGTCAGCAAGGTCTGTGGTTCCTACATCTAGAAGCCCGTCGCACCGATGATCGGCCCGTTAAGGGCCGTACCGGACATGTCACCTTCTGCAGGCGCGTCCCCGAAGGGGTACACCTTTCCCTGCGCGGTGACGATCCAGTAGCCGGCCCCGTCGTCGGTGACAAAGATCGAGGTGGCCGGGTCCGAGCTACCGGTCGCACCGGCCGGCAGGCTGCCGTAGGACTTCGCGTCCCCGTAGGCGTACACCTGTCCACTCTCGTCGAGGACGTAGTAGCCGAGGCCGTCGGGTTCGGTCGCCGCGGCAGAAGTGATCGGTGTGCTCTGGGGACCGGGCGCTCCGTAGTAGCCGGCATCACCGAATGCGTAGACGTTCCCGGTGCTCGTCACGACCCAGTAACCCTTCCCCGACCCGTCGGGTAGCACGGCGACCACCGAACCCGCGCAGCCGCCGATCCCGGGGCAGGAGCCTGCGAAGGTGGCGTCCCCGAAGGCAAACACTCCGCCGTCCGAGGCGACCAAGAAGTAGCCTGCGCCCGTCACGGAGCGGACCATCCCCACGATCGGTGCGCTCAGGCTGTGGGGGAGTCCCGAGCCGACCGGGTTGAGCCCGAGACCGGGGATGGAGCCGTAGAAGCCCGCATCGAATGAGAAGATCCCACCGTCTGAGGCGACGAGCCAATAGCCCGTGACACCGGTGCCCGTGCTCGTGGTCGCGATGCCCACGACGGGTCGTTGGAGGGTCATCGACCCCGTGGACCCGTGGAACGCCGCTTGCCCGAAGGTGAAGATGCCGCCATCAGTCCCCACCAACCAATAGCCGCACGGCGTTTGCGTCGCCGAGGCAGCTCCTTGGAGGCCTGTCGCACTAAGGACAGTGAGCGCGACAACTCCAATCGCGACTCCGACGGCGCGACGCCAAAGAATGATCGAACCCTGGAACCGATGCACAAACACTCCTCCTACCCGGCGCCCGGCAAGCGCCGTCCCTCAACCCGGGTGTGAAGTTAGTGGACCTGAAGTCCGCAGTTGTTGTTCGGAGTTTGATTTGTTCGTCTGTTGATCTTTCCCTCGCCGGACGCGAAACGACCCCGCCGAAGGGACCGGACGTCGTCATACGTCCGATAAGGCACCTCCACATGACCTTGTTGATTTGGCGCAGCGCTACGTCAGTCGGGATCTGCCCGCCCGGGACGCGGAGGAGGGCCCACCGCAAGAGGCGCCGAGCTCGAGAGACAAGGGCACGCAGCGTCGACGGACGCTGCCCCTCGCCAGGGCCAGCGACGTCGTGAAGGTGAGCCAGTTTGGAGGCGGGTTTCTCGAGTGCGATCGGCCTACCGGAGAGATTCTGGGAGAGCGTTGTCGACCGCGGCGCGCGTGATGGCGTCGGAATCGGCCACAAGTGCGAGTACGCGTCGAGCGTCTCGGGCCAAGGAGCATGGCCCAGACGGGCCTGCACGACCTCGTCTGTCCGGCTCGGGCGTGGGGGAGCGAGCGTGATGGCCGACACGATCCGGCCGTTCTTCGATTCCTTGGCCGGCAGGCGGCAGGCGCATCCCGCGTGGCCGTCCCGATTGCGAGGCGGATGGGCCCGCGAGGTGACGCCGATTCACTTCCTCCCGTCGCGGAGTCGATGGACGACGCGGGGGGCGGTGAAGTGCGTCCCCGCCACGAACCGCATGAGTGGGCCCAAACTGGGGGCGGCCAATGCGCCGGTGAAGAAGAGACCGGGCACATTGGACTCGAGGTGGTGATCGAGCACCGGGGCACCGGCAAGCAGCTTGAGATCGCCACGTAGCGAAGGCGTGAGGTAGGTGAGGCGGGTCAAGTCGAAGCGAAAGCCGGTTCCGGCGATGACATGATCAGCACACTCGGTGACGGCACCCTCGGAGTTGCTCAGGTGGACCCTGACGCGATCGTTTACCTTCTCGACTCCGAGGACTTGATGGCCGAGGAGCATCGGCACCTTCCCCTCGACTCGTTCACGAAGCCACCAGGCACCGGTCGGTCCCAGAAAGCCCAATCCTCTTTCGACCCGGGTTTCCTTGGGCAGGAGCCGGAAGACGTCAGGCAACCGGTCATAGCCCCAGCAGGTCCACCCTTCGCACAGCCGAACGACCGGTTTCCGGAGTCGCTGCAGGCGGGTCGGATTTGCGGGGTTGGGCGGAGGATACGACACGCCCTCACCACGGACGGCGAGCTTGACGGCTGCGCCGTGCTCGAGTAGCAACGCCGCCGTCTCCAGCGCCGAGGACCCTCCGCCGACGACGAGGACTTTCTGGCCGCGGAATCCGGCGAGGTCCGCGTGCTCGGTCGTATGCGACACGAGATCCGACGGAAATCCTGACAGCTCTGGCGGAACGTACGCGAACGGGGTGATGCCGGTGGCCACAACGACGCGCGCTGCCTCGATGAGCTCACCGTTGGCGGTTTGGAGCGAGAAGCCGCCCCTCGGCGACTGGGAAAGCGAAGTGACCTCGGTTTCCTCGACGTCGGGCACCAGTTGACTGGCGAACCAGCTGCCGTAGGCCACGAACTGTTCGCGTGACAGAGGTTTGACCCTCTCGGGGTACACTTCGCCAGCCCGAACGCAGTAGTCGCGAGCGAGGAAGCCGGTGCCGGGGGCCGAAAGGTCGGATGCGTAGGGTTCAGACTTGAGCATCATCCCCGCTGGCATGTTGGACCGCCAGGCACCCATCGTGTGGCCGAACACCCGATGCTCGACTCCCGCCTGCCGGAGGTGGGCTGCCACGGACAGCCCGTTTGGCCCGGCTCCGATCACCGCCACCTCAGTGCTGAACAAGGCTGTGTTCCCTCGAGTTCGACCTGGATTCGGTCGTTCGGCGGGAACTATGGGCCTCGCTTTGACGAGCCTCTGCTGGGCGAGACCAAGGTTGCCGGTCAGGGCGGCGAATGCGGGCCCGAGGTCGCCTCGGTCCATGTAGTCGTAACTCTGACGGTGGAGGAAATCTTTCGTGAACACCGCAATAGCCTTCCGAGCTGGCACGCCGTCCGGTCGCTGTCCCCGGGTTCCGACGTTCTCCGTGAGCCATTTGATGTCCCCTTTCAGGTACCGCATCTTGATACCGGTCTGATAGCCGACCACCGGAGACAGGGATTCACCCGCCGCCCACTGCCACAGCAGCCCGGGAAACGGGACGCCTGACCGAACGGCCACCTCCAGCGAGCCGGACAAGCGGGCATTGATTTCCATCAAGTGGGGACGCCCTTCCGCGTCGCGACGGAACTCGACTTCGCTGTAGCCCTCCAGGTCGAAGGCGCGTACGAGTGCCAGAGCGGCACTTTCCAGCTCCACGGGCATGGAAATGCTCTCGCGTGCCACCGAGACGCCCCCGAGAACGGGCGTCGTACGGTGAGCCATCTGAGCGAAGCTCGCCCACACCTTCCCATGGGCGTAGAAGACACTCACGGCCTCGCGCGAGCCACTGACCAGTTGCTGCACAACGGCGGATGAGCTCCCGGCCTCATGGAGCTGTTCCACCCGGGCGAGTGCTTCCGACATGTCGAGCACGACCTTCGAGATCACTCGAGTCGCGCCGTCGCTCTTCGACACCCAGGAATGGGTTGGCTTGATGACTGCGGGGTAGCCGACCTCTGCGAGTGCCGTCGCGGTGTCCGCGAGACAATCGATCGCAACGGTCCGGGGACATGGGATTCCGAGCTCGGCGGCAGCCGCCAGAGTGCGTTGCTTGTCGTTCGCAATGTCGAGCGCCGCTTCCGAAGCGAGCGCAAGCGCAACATCGTGACGCTCGAACTGTGACCGCCAGGATCGGAGAGCGGCGATCGACCCGTCCATGGATGGAATCAGCACGCGCGTGGGATATGCACGGACCAGATCGAGGAGGACCTGGGCATACGCAGTGGCATGGCGGTGATAGCTGGGAAGGATCTCTTCCTGTGCCGACCACCGGGAGGCGAAGGTCGGCACTCCCAGCCGCGGATGGCACAAGTCGGAGGATTCCGCCGTCGTTACCCGCAACCCTAAACGACCAAGCGTTCGGGTAGTGACCAGCGCCTGACGGGCGCTTCCATCGAGCACCAGGGCATCGGTCGAAGAGCGCGAGGGGTCGCGGGTGGGTGTCACCACGCGTGTCGTTGCCTAGCCAGATGGAGTGGATCCGTGGCCCGATCGAGGCGAACGTCGAAGGCGAGGCGGATCACGCGACGCTCAGGCCGGATGGTCGATACAGATCCCGGCTGGTCGAGACGAGGGGCATCATCGGATTGAAGGTGTGTGATCGGGCTCAGCGAGAGAGGGTCCGTCCCGGCTCGCAGGACCGTCCTTTCGTATCGCTCCGAACATCCAAGGTCCGTCCGCTGACCGCAGCACCATCGAGGGGGGTTCGCCCATTTCTCGAACGAAATCCCGAAAGGACTGGTTGTTCACGTCGTCGACGAGTGCCAGATCGCAACGGTGCATCGCAGGCCAGACGGTTCGCAATTCGAATCGCATGTTGCGACCGGTATGGAGGCTGTCGTGGACGAACATGTCGATCTCGTTCAGACGAGAGACCAGAGAGGGGAGCCGTTGGCGGCTCGAGCCTCGGATGTAGGTCCATCGGTCTCGGCATGTTGCCGGGACCGCCGCTCCCGTTTCCTTGTGAAGCTCCGGGCGGAACGGGTGAGGAAGGTCGAGGCTCCAGAGGTGCCCGGTGCCGTTGAGGGACATAGCCTCGAGGATTATCCGGCTCGTGACACCCCGCGCCACGCCAGTTTCGAGCACTGTTGTCGGGCGGAGGTGTCGGACGGCGCACCAGGTCGCAGCGCCTAATGCCGCGTCGGCATCGCTGTACTCCCCGTAAGTCCAACGACCCAAGGAGAGCCCGCTGGCCGAAAGGCTGCGCCGGATATCTGCCCAGATCAGGTGAAAACGCTCGAGTTCTCCACAAGGCCATGGCACACCCAGCATCTGATGAAAAGAGGGTCCGAAGTCTTCTTCCACGTCGTAGCTGACCTGCCTGTCGAACAGGTGATGCGAGAAGGTCTCCGGGACATATTCGAGGGTCTCGATCGGGTGCGCCGCCAGTGCTCGGAGAAAGCGTCCAAGGTTCGCCGGAGCTCGATCGATCCGAGATAGGGCGTGTCTTGCCTTATTGAGAAGTCGTCCTGACTGGAAATCCTGACTCTGCATTGAGGCCCATCTGTTCCGAGCACGCCGTTCACAACCTGAGAGCGCCAGAGGTACCTCTTGATACCCATGCCGGCTGGTCCAACGGGCGGGCCTGCCGATCGACGATTGCGGGCGACGGTGAGCCGGGCCTGTCGGCGGGATTCTGTGAGCGGAGTGTCTTTGAAGGCGGGGAAAACGGGTTCGTCTGCGGGTGTCACCTGCGTTTTGTCACTGCCACAACGCAGCAACAATCCGCAACTGTCCCGAGGACTGTCTGAGGACTGGCGAACGGCACTCACGTCGAAAGTTGGACGGCGCCGCCCTTTCGTTCGTGCGAGCCCATATCTGGCCCGGCGTTGGCTCGAACAGCCACCCGACAGATCACATGGGGCGAGAGGGTCTCAGTTGTCCACCGTGATTCTCACTGGGGCACTGCTCCCGCTTATCCCGCCGGCATAGGCGGCGACGCTTGTGAGGGTGTAGACGCCGTCCGGCACATCGGTCGTGTTCCACTCGGCGAACCAGCCGTAAGCGGTAAGGGTGGCACTGGCGATGACCTGGTCGCTCAGGGTCCCGCCGGAGAGCTCGTAGGTCACCCTCGACACCTTGGCTGGAGCGGAGGCATCGAGGGCCGACGAGGTGCCGCACACGCTGGAACGGGTTCTTCGAGATCGGATAGTTGGTGACCACGCCCGACGTCGTGATCCGCCCGATCGAGTCGTTCAAACTGTTCGTGAACCAGAGGGCGCCGTCGGGGCCGTTCGTGATCCCTTCTGGGTCGTCGATGCCGGTTCCGGAAGCCATCTCCACATGACGTTGTTGATTAGGCGCAACTCCACGTCAATCGGTATCTGCACGCGCGGGCCGAAGAAGCGGACGCGTTCACACACAGCAGCATCCGACGGCGGGAGGTCAAACGAGCACTGCAGTGCAGTTCCATCGGGCTCTTTCTGTTAGCAAGTGGTCGCAACTCCAATCCTCAAGGAGCCGGTTCTCTTGAACGTGGACGGGATCTACATCTCCGCCACAATCCGATACTTCCTTTGAGCAGACTTGGCGCGTGTCCGACATCGCGCTCGTGTTGGCGTCATGACGACCAATGGCAGATCACGGACAGGGACTATCGAGGGCGCCCCAATCAAGAAACTGAACCAGACGATCAGGTGATATCCGATCGTCGCGAAAATGAGTGCACGGTCTCGGTTCGCGGGTAGAAATACTTGAGCGCAGTTATCACAAGCGCCTCACAACTATTTGCGTCAACGTGTCACAACTTTGCGTCAACGCCAGCTTGGAGCGCAAAGAAAGGCCCAGGTGACAGACGATTTCGTTGAGAGAGAAGCTCCGAAATCGTGGTCATTATTGCGTGGCCGCGGCGTTGCGAACCGGTTGACGTGATAGAGGCATCATGGTTTCCTTGCGTCCATTGGCGAACCGAATGGTTTGGCGACCATTCGCATTGATCAGGCGTGGAGTTCAATGGAATTGCGATTCCTCCCTTCGGTTAACGGGCGTTCTGCATCCCGACCACCGGCCGCGCTTGTCTTCGGCTGCACCGTTACGACCCGCAGTCGCGCATCAGAAAGCTCGCTAAATCGCGGGCGTTCGGACGGTCCAAAGATAGGTGGAGGAGCGAGATGACGAAGCGCCAGAAAGAGCGAAAGGGCGGGCGTTACACACCACCAAAGCGTCACCGACTCGTGACAGCGGCGATCGGTGTGAGTGCGCTCGTCACCGCCGGCGGTCAAATCGTCGGCGTGACCGGGAGCCCTCCGCCGGCCGGGGCGGCGACGCGAGCTCTTCTACAGGGAGCACAGGGCTTCCAGGGAGCTCAGGGCGCGCAAGGCGCGGTCGGGCCACAAGGCCCTGTGGGCCTGACGGGCACTGCAGGTCCAAGGGGTGCCTTTGGCGCGCAGGGCGTGGCGGGACCGCAGGGCGCAACTGGTGCCCAAGGTGCTGGAGGTGCAATAGGCGCTCGAGGTGCGACAGGTGCCCAGGGTGTGGCGGGCCCCGCGGGTGTTCAGGGTCCGACAGGTCCCGCCGGCGCCCAAGGCGGAACCGGCGCCACGGGTGTACAAGGTGCTCCGGGCTCGGCTGGCGCCCAGGGCGCGACAGGCGCCGTGGGCGCACAGGGCTCAACGGGCTCGACAGGTGCCCAGGGTGCCGCTGGCGCGACCGGTGGCCAAGGCCCGGTCGGTCCGCAAGGTCCGGCAGGCGCACAGGGCGCTGCCGGTGCCCAAGGGGCGGCCGGGACGAACGGCGCCAACGGCGCGCAGGGCTTCCAGGGCGCGGCCGGTGCCGACGGTGCTGCCGGTGCCCAAGGTGCAGCGGGGACCAACGGCGCGCAGGGCTTCCAGGGCGCGGCCGGTGCCGACGGCGCTGCCGGTGCCCAAGGTGCAGCGGGGACCAACGGTGCCGCCGGTGCCCAAGGGGCGGCCGGGACCAACGGCGCCAACGGCGCGCAGGGCTTCCAGGGCGCGGCCGGTGCCGACGGCGCTGCCGGTGCCCAAGGTGCAGCGGGGACCAACGGTGCCGCCGGTGCCCAAGGGGCGGCCGGGACCAACGGCGCCAACGGCGCGCAGGGCTTCCAAGGTGCGGCCGGTGCCGCCGGTGCCCAAGGTGCAGTCGGGCCACAAGGTCCGGCCGGTGCGCAGGGCTTCCAGGGCGCGGTGGGTGCCGACGGCGCTGCCGGTGCCCAAGGTGCAGCGGGGACCAACGGCGCGAACGGCGCCAACGGCGCCAACGGCGCGCAGGGCTTCCAGGGCGCGGCCGGCGCTGACGGTGCTGCCGGTGCCCAAGGTGCAGCGGGGACCAACGGCGCCAACGGCGCGCAGGGCTTCCAGGGCGCGGCTGGTGCCGACGGTGCAGCCGGTGCCCAAGGGGCGGCCGGGACCAACGGCGCCAACGGCGCGCAGGGCTTCCAGGGCGCGGCTGGTGCCGACGGTGCAGCCGGTGCCCAAGGGTCGGCGGGGACCAACGGCGCCAACGGCGCCAACGGCGCGCAGGGCTTCCAGGGTGCGGCCGGTGCCGACGGTGCAGCCGGTGCCCAAGGTGCAGTCGGGCCACAAGGTCCGGCCGGTGCGCAGGGCTTCCAGGGCGCGGCCGGTGCCGACGGCGCTGCCGGTGCCCAAGGTGCAGCGGGGACCAACGGCGCGAACGGCGCCAACGGCGCCAACGGTGCGCAGGGCTTCCAGGGCGCGGCGGTGCCGACGGTGCGCCGGTGCCCAAGGGCGAACGGCGCCAACGGCGCCAACGGCGCCAACGGTGCGCAGGGCTTCCAGGGCGCGGTCGGTGCCGACGGTGCCGCCGGTGCCCAAGGTGCAGCCGGGACGAACGGCGCCAACGGCGCCAACGGCGCGCAGGGCTTCCAGGGCGCGGCCGGTGCCGACGGTGCCGCCGGTGCCCAAGGTGCAGTCGGGCCACAAGGTCCGGCCGGTGCGCAGGGCTTCCAGGGCGCGGCCGGTGCTGACGGTGCGGCCGGTGCCCAAGGGCGGCGGGGACCAACGGCGCCAACGGCGCCAACGGCGCGCAGGGCTTCCAGGGCGCGGCTGGTGCCGACGGTGCGGCCGGTGCCCAAGGGGCGGCCGGGACCAACGGCGCCAACGGCGCCAACGGCGCGCAGGGCTTCCAGGGCGCGGCTGGTGCCGACGGTGCTGCCGGTGCCCAAGGGGCGGCCGGGACGAACGGCGCCAACGGCGCCAACGGCGCGCAGGGCTTCCAGGGTGCGGCGGGCAGCGCCGGTGCCGACGGTGCCGCCGGTGCCCAAGGTGCAGTCGGGCCACAAGGTCCGGCCGGTGCGCAGGGCTTCCAGGGCGCGGCCGGTGCCGACGGTGCCGCCGGTGCCCAAGGGGCGGCGGGGACCAACGGCGCCAACGGCGCCAACGGCGCGCAGGGCTTCCAGGGCGCGGCCGGCGCTGATGGTGCTGCCGGTGCCCAAGGGGCGGCCGGAGCTGACGGTGCCGCCGGTGCCCAAGGGGCGGCTGGGACCAACGGCGCCAACGGCGCGCAGGGCTTCCAGGGCGCGGCCGGTGCCGACGGTGCTGCCGGTGCCCAAGGGGCGGCCGGGACGAACGGCGCGAACGGCGCCAACGGCGCCAACGGGCGCGGCGGGTAGCGCCGGTGCCGACGGTGCCGCCGGTGCCCAAGGTGCAGTCGGGCCACAAGGTCCGGCCGGTGCGCAGGGCTTCCAGGGCGCGGCCGGTGCCGACGGTGCCGCCGGTGCCCAAGGGGCGGCGGGGACCAACGGCGCCAACGGCGCCAGCGGTGCGCAGGGCTTCCAGGGCGCGGCCGGCGCTGACGGTGCTGCCGGTGCCCAAGGGGCGGCCGGAGCTGACGGTGCCGCCGGTGCCCAAGGGGCGGCCGGGACCAACGGCGCGAACGGCGCCAACGGCGCCAACGGCGCGGCAGGGCTTGCCGAGCGGTGCGGCCGGTGCCCAAGGTGCAGTCGGGCCACAAGGTCCGGCCGGTGCGCAGGGCTTCCAGGGCGCGGCCGGTGCCGACGGTGCCGCCGGTGCCCAAGGGGCGGCGGGGACCAACGGCGCCAACGGCGCCAGCGGTGCGCAGGGCTTCCAGGGCGCGGCCGGCGCTGACGGTGCTGCCGGTGCCCAAGGGGCGGCCGGAGCTGACGGTGCCGCCGGTGCCCAAGGGGCGGCTGGGACCAACGGCGCCAACGGTGCGCAGGGCTTCCAGGGCGCGGCTGGTGCAGCCGGTGCCCAAGGTGCGGCCGGGACCAACGGCGCGAACGGCGCCAACGGCGCCAACGGCGCGCAGGGCTTCCAGGGCGCGGCCGGTGCCCAAGGTGCAGTCGGGCCACAAGGTCCGGCCGGTGCGCAGGGCTTCCAGGGCGCGGCCGGTGCCGACGGTGCCGCCGGTGCCCAAGGTGCAGCGGGGACCAACGGCGCCAACGGCGCGCAGGGCTTCCAGGGCGCGGCCGGTGCCGACGGTGCCGCCGGTGCCCAAGGTGCAGCGGGGACCAACGGCGCCAACGGCGCGCAGGGCTTCCAGGGCGCGGCCGGTTCCGACGGTGCCGCCGGTGCCCAAGGTGCAGCGGGGACCAACGGCGCCGGCCAAGGTGCAGCCGGTGCCACGGTACCAACGGTGCCCAAGGTGCGCAAGGCGCAGCCGGTACCAACGGCGCGCAAGGTGCCCAAGGTGCAGCGGGGACCAACGGCGCCCAAGGTTCGATTGGACCCCAAGGAGCCACCGGGCCCCAGGGTGCGCAAGGTGCAGCCGGTACCAACGGTGCCCAGGGTGCAGCCGGTACCGACGGTGCCCAGGGTGCAGCCGGTACCAACGGTGCCCAGGGTGCTGCGGGCACCAACGGTGCTCAGGGTGCGCAGGGCGCAATCGGTCCTCAAGGCGCGGCGGGTCCGACCGGAAGCACCGCCACCGGTGCGCAAGGTGCGACCGGGACCAACGGCTCCAACGGGGGTGCCCAGGGTTCTGCTGGCACCAATGGCACGAACGGTGCCCAGGGTGCGCCGGGTGCGGCAGGGTGCGGCAACGGTGCCCACGGTTCCCAGGGTGCGAGTGGACCCCAAGGAGCCACCGGAGCTCAGGGTAGCCCGGGTCGCACAGGGGGCCACCGGCCCGTCCGTGGCTTCGAGTGTCGTCAACCGAGTATGGGACCGGCAACGAGAGCATTGACTCTTGGGCCGTCAGCTGTCCGTCCGGCTACGTGGCGATCGGTGGTGGTGGTTACAGCAACGGCGGCGACCACTCTGGCGAGAGCGCCCCGGTCGATGCGATCACCCTGAACGCGGCGATCACGACCGGTGCACACACGTCCATCACGGTCCTTGCGTTGCCGTTCGCCGTAGCCAGCGGTGACTGGCTCGCGATCGGGTCACCCAACGGGACCACGACCAACGTCCACGTGTCCGCAAATGCAGCTGTGGGGGCCACGACAATCAGCTTCACCAGTGTCACCTTCAGCACCACCTATGCGGTAGGCACGCCCATAGCGGACGGCACCAGCGAAATGAACCCGAGCAACACGAGCACAACAGGGAACGGACAGATGTCGGGTCAGCCCACGGGGTGGTACTACGAGGACGGTGAAACGAGCAACGTCACCGCCTACGTCTCTGCTCGCATTAACGTGGCCCATGTGAAGTCGACCCCAGGGGGTCACTAAAGACCAACAGTCGAAGGGGAGATCGGTGCGTCACGGTCTGCGGAAAGCGGATAGACGCATGAAGGTTCTACGAACACGATTGGCGGTGCTGATCGCAGCGCTTGCGTTGGCAATAGGGATCACAGTCCCGTTGCTCGCGTTCAGCGCTTCGAGCACGGCCACGTCCTCACCTGTACTCGGCAGTGTCGTGAGCGTCGTCGGAGACGATGGCGCTACCTACTGTGCGCTCCTGGGTTCCAGTGGTGTCGACTGCTGGGGCTATGGAGCCGACGGGGAGCTCGGAAACGGCGCCTCCTACAGCTCGAATCCCAACGCGAGCGACACGCCGGTGCCGGTCGTGAGCCTTGGCGGAACGGGCACCCTTTCGGGGGTGGCGTCTCTGGTGGGCGGGGACAACGACCCAGGCGTGAGCACGAAGTCAAGCTTCTGTGCACTCCTGACCTCTGGTGGGGTCGACTGTTGGGGCTACGGCCCTGATGGAGAGCTCGGGAACGGAGCCTCTTCGAACAGCGCCGTCCCCGTGCAGGTCGACGGTGTCGGGGGCGCCGGCACCCTTTCCGGGGTGACCTCCCTTACAAGCAGCCCCGGGAGCTACTGCGCCGAGCTCACCTCCGGTGGCGTCGACTGTTGGGGCTACGGGCCTGACGGCGAACTCGGGAACGGAGCCACCTCGAACAGCGCCACACCGGTGCAGGTCACGGGTCTTGGCGGATCCGGCCTGCTCTCGGGGGTGGCATCGGTCACCGGAAGCGGCGTCGTGGAAGGGTATCCGAGCTCAACCGAACAACCCGGATATTGCGCGCTTCTCAGCTCCGGCGGTGCCGACTGTTGGGGCAGCGGCGCTGACGGCCAGCTCGGGAACGGTGTGTCCTCGAGTAGCGCCACGCCGGTGCAGGTCCAGGCGGTCGGCGGCGGCGGCACCCTTTCGGGGCTGTCGTCGATCACAGGCGATGGGTTCGGCTACTGCGGCCTGCTCACCTCACACGCGGTGGACTGCTGGGGGTACGGTCACGACGGCGAGCTCGGGAACGGGATTTCCGCGAGCAGCTCCACCCCCGTGCAGGTCCGGGGCGTCGGTGGCAGCGGCACCCTTTCGGGGGTGTCCTCGCTCGCGGGAGACGTACTCGGATACTGCGCACTGCTCCAAGGCTCCGGGGGAGTGGACTGCTGGGGGTATGGCAGCTACGCCGAGTTGGGGAACGGGGTCTCCTCGAGCAGCTCCACCCCGGTCCAGGTCCAGGGCGTCGGAGGAGTCGGCACCCTCTCCGGAGTGTCGTCCGTCGCCGGCGAGGGACTGAGTTTTTGTGCCTCTGGGTCCGGCAGGCTCATTTGCTGGGGCTATGGCGATGACGGCGAGCTTGGAAACGGTGCGACCACGAGCAGCTCTTCCCCGGTTGCGGTCGAAGCCGTCGGAGGGTCTGGCACCTTGTCGCAGGTGGCGTCCGTCACCGGGAACTACCTGGGGAGCTACTGCGCGGTCCTTACGTTCGGCGGCGTGGACTGCTGGGGGGATAACTCTGTCGGAGAACTCGGGAACAGCGCGTTTTCGAGCAGCGCCGCCCCGGTCCAGGTCGTCGCTGCGGTGACGCTCAGCAGCTCCGTCGTGCTCCCTTCCAACGGCGCCACCGTCTCGGGCACCCAGAATCTCGACACCGTTCCCTCGGCGGGAGCGACGGGGGTGCAGTACGAACTCACCGGGGGGACACTCAGCGACCAAGTCATCGCCACAGGCACCTTGACCCTCGTCGGATGGGCTGCTTCCTGGAACTCTGTGAATGTGCCGAACGGTAGCTACACCCTCCAAAGCGTCGCCACATTTGGCGGCTCGAGCATTGTCAGTCCAGGCATCACCATCACGGTGAACAACCCGGCACCGACGACGACCGTTGTTGTCCCTTCGAACAACGCAGCCTTGTCCGGCAGCCAGAGTCTTGCCGCGACTGCCTCCTCAGGAGTGGTCCAGGTACAGTTCGAGGTTACCGGTGGCATCGAGAATGACGACGTGATCGCAACCGCCACCTTGAGCAACGGCGAGTGGTCTGCCTCCTGGAACTCTGTGAATGTGCCGAACGGTAGCTACACCCTCCAAAGCGTCGCCTCCTCGCCCGGCGGCGTCTTGGGCACCAGCCCGGGTATCACCGTCACCGTGAACAATCCGGCACCGACGACCACCGTCGTCCTCCCTTCGAACAACGCGACTCTTTCCGGCAGTCAGAATCTCGACGCCACTGCCTCCTCGGGAGTGGTGCAAGTACAGTACGAAGTGACCGGGGGGGCACTGAACGGCTACGTGATTGCCACCGCCACCCCGACGCTTGTCGGGTGGGCGGCTTCCTGGAACACAACGGGCGTTCCCGATGGGATCTACACCCTGCAGAGCTTCACGTCCTACTTCGGCGGCCTCACCGGTACCAGCCCCGGCGTCACCGTCACCGTCAACAACTGAGTGCAGCTTCGGACTTCCTCAGTGGGCCCCGTCCTCGGGCTCGGTGAGGGTTCTCGCCGGCGCAGGCCCGCACTAGGCATCTCCCTAACTCATCTCGGGCAACCGCATCAGGAGCCACCCGAACGGGCGCACAAGGCAGCGGCGGCCTCGGCAGGAGGAGTGGTGCCTCTGGGATCGGTGGCCTGCCGCCGGTGCAGGTCTCAGGTCTCTGAAACTGCACTGAGTCCGGTCAGATCCCTGGACCGGTGACGCTCGACTGCTACAACTGCGCTCTGTGAATGCTCCGTCAGAGCCTCAGACCGCCAGAGCCATCAGGCCGTCTGGCAAGGCGCCGGCCCGCCCCCGTGTAAGCATCTTCAGCCCGAGCCACCAGCCTCGATATCTCGATGACTGCATGCGGAGCCTGCTCGCGCAGACATTCGAGGACTGGGAATGGATCGTCTTGCTCAACCAAGGCGCTCGGTGGAGACCCCCGCTGGAGGATCCTCGACTCCGTGTCGTGATCAAGGACGACCTCGCCGGTGTGGGCGCCGCAAAACGGTACGCCTGTTCCCTGGCTCTCGGGGAGTTTCTCGTAGAACTCGACCATGACGACGAGTTGCGGTCTGACGCGTTACAGCTGATTGTCGAGGCCTTCGATGCGCATCCTCACGTAGGATTCGTGTTCAGCCAATTCGCCCAGATCAACGAAGACGGCTCCCGGGACAACACGCAATTCGATCTGAACCAGGGATGGGTCTACGAGGAGACCACGGTCGATGGTCGCTCGATGCTTCAATGCAACGCTTTGGAGCCGTACCCGCACAACGTCAGCTACATCTGGTTCGCCCCCAATCACGTGCGATCCTTCCGTCGAGCTGTGTACGAGATGACGGGAGGCTACGACGCCACACGGGATGTCCTTGATGACCAGGACATCATGTGCCGGCTGTACCAGCTCACCGATTTTCATCTCGTCGGTGAGTGCCTGTACCTCCAGCGGATGCACAAGAGCAACACGCAGCGGGAGACCGAGATCAACGCACGCATCCAGAAGGAGACTGTCGCTCTGTACGACCGCTACGTCGAGCCAAATGCGTTGGCTTGGGCGATCCGTCGCGGGCTCAAGTCGCTGTACCTCGGTTCGAAGGAGAGCAGGCCGGTCGGCTACCTGCGGGTGGACAGCGCCGAGGGGACCGACACCGATATCGTCGGCGACGTGTCGGCGGGCATCGACCTGCCCGACTCGAGCGTCGGA
This sequence comes from uncultured Acidimicrobiaceae bacterium, assembly GCA_963788585.1. GTDB lineage: Bacteria > Actinomycetota > Acidimicrobiia > Acidimicrobiales > RAAP-2 > Bog-473. The sequence continues at coordinate 184,738 of CAWBHA010000004.1, read as the reverse complement.
GTCATTCTCGTTTCGGACTTTCTTTCGCACGTGCCGGACAAGGTGAAACTGTTCAACGAGTTCTATCGGCTGCTTGCTCATGGTGGCCTGTTGCTGACTCTGACCCCCAGTACGGACGGCAGGGGAGCGTTTCAAGATCCGACGCATGTCGCTTACTACAACGAGAATTCCTTCTGGTATTTCACCGACCGTGGCTATGCCCAGTTCGCGCCCGAACTCTCATGCCGATTCCAGGTCAGCCGGCTGGTTACCTACTTCCCAAGCGATTGGCATGAGGCACACAAGATCTCGTACGTCTGCGCGAACCTCATCGCGGTCAAGGACGGACCGCGTCAGGGAGGTTTCCTCAACATCTGATCCCGGCCGAGCGAAGAGTGATCAGTCAGCGTCGAAGAAGAAGAGTTGCACGAGCCGGGTGGGTGACGACCCGTTTTCGGCAAAATTGGAATAGGACGACGCTGAGTGAATCAGGCTCGCGTCCCAGATGACGAGACGGTTGTACAGCCCTGCGACTGCCTCGATCAGATCCCAGTTGTCGCTGTGTTCGAAGTTGTAGGGGTCGTAGACCACCCCCTCAGCGGCTCGAATCGCTTCCGGACTGCCGAGCCGTGCCGCCTCGAGCGGATGTGTTGGCCGCCGCCGACAGCCCCAGGTCCGGTCACGCCAGAAGCTTGTTCCCGAGCCGGGTGGCGCGTTCGGAGTGAGGTAAATCGCTGCTGCGTATCCCTGCGAGTCGTGGTGCCAGACGAGCGGGTCCTCATGGCTGGTCTGCTGGAAGACCCCGTTGGCGTGATGACCGAGCCATTCGGTGACCGGCGTTCCGAGGAGCCGTCCGAACTCCTCGCGCAGGTGTGGCCACAAGAAGCGCTCGTGGGTGCGGAGGCCCTTGAAGAAGCGAAGGTCTGTCCCATATTCCTGGCTCAGGGCCAGGGCGCGGACCTCGTCGGGATCCCGAAGGAAGTCGTCCACGACGATCACATCGGGAGTTCGTTCGTGGAACTCCGAGACTGGTCGGCCGGGTCCTTGGTGTGCCTCCAAGATGTCCTCAGGGATCCACATCGGCATGCGGCTCTGGCCATTGTGGATGAGGTAGGCGGGATGTCCGGCGCGCTCTCCGACCTCGCGCACCTCGCTTTCGCTACCAGCAAAGCAAACGACCTCACCGACGCTGAAGGTCATGGGTCGACTCCTGCAGACATGGGGCGGTGCCGGTAGTAACCGAATCGAGATGCACGCAAGTTAAAGGACGAAAATGTCATAGATTTCATTCCCGAACAGGGCCATTGACGTCTCCACCCGGTTCACGCCGGTCTCGGACATTTGGATCAGCGCGCACTGGCCATGCAGTTCACCTTCGTCACTCGGATTCCCGAACATGCCTACGTCTCCGACGGTGCTTGGTGGCCGCCGACTCAGACTGGTTCCGGCGAAAACGGTTCCGTTCGCGTCGAACGCGAGGCCGCGGGAGTAGCCGTACAGGTATGCGATGACCGTTTCAGTTGTGTTCACCGTTCCCTCGAGTGAGTTGCAGAAGAAGAGTTGACGGTCGTGCCATGTCGCCGAGTGAGGCTGTCGCAGACCTTCCGTGACCAGCTTCCCGGTCGTCAGGTTCCGGATATATCCATTTCGTGCCGTGTACCACGATTCGTCCTCCCTCGGGCCGAAGGCCGTACAGAGAAGTTCGCCATCTGCGACCGTGACGGAGTTGACATGGTGGGTATCGGTGCCCGAGTCGGAGGGGGCCCAGATCACTCGCGCGCAACCAACCTCGGTGCCGTCAAGCGAGTATGCGAGAACCTGGTCGGTCCCGGTCGAGACGACCACCAATTCGTCCTTGAATTTGACAACGGAGTGCCCATCTTCAATCTCCGGAAGCGGTTGAACGTGGACAGGTTGGAGCGAGAGACGATCGAGTACGATCACATGGGTCCCGAAGTCGGCGTTCGTCACGCAGACGTGGTACACGTAGCGTTCGTCGGCACAGATACCCACGCCGGATGCCAGCGGTTCCCGGAGTCCCACGTCGACCCACTCACCGCATTGGGTCACGGAGTCCAAGCGCAACAAGCAGCTGGGGCGCGGCTGCGAGGCGACATTGGCGATCGAAATCAGCAACTGCGGGTGATCGAGTGGGAACGGGCGCGGAGAACTATGTTTCTGCATCACACTTCTTCGTGGCGGGTTGCCCCAGCCCGTTCGTTCATGGATCCGATCCGACGCGTTAAGGCGTGATTCCCTTGGGCACTCGACTGGCGAGCGACGGATCCAACGAGATCGCCTTCTTGAGATCCGCGTGGCCAGTCAGAGACTGATTCTGCGCGATCAGGAGAAGGCCGAGGTTAAACAGCACATTGGGGTCGTTGGGCTTGAGCTTCAGGAGCTCGTTGTAGAGATTGATTGCGTTTCCAGGATCGCTCGAGGTCTCCAGGGTCGCCAGGTTGAACAAGGCGGGCCTATATGACGAGTCGGCGAGTGTGGCTTTGCTGTATTCGCTCTGAGCCAGTGAAGGGTCGTTGAGCTTCTCCTGGTACACAACGCCGAGGTCGTAGTAGGGGATGGCCGACGAGGGATCCTTGGCGACGGCCGCGTTGAAGTCACTCACGGCTTGCTGCGCTTGGTCGTGAGACTCTGCAGTGAGACCCTGCGAGATCAACGAGTCAGCCTCGGAGGAGGGATTAGAATTGGAGCTGCTCGAACACGCCGCGGCGAACAGTGCGATCGCCGCGAGAACCAATGGGAGGGCGATCCGCCCCAGTCGACCCGTCCGCGCATGCGACCGAGCCGGGGTTTCCCCATGAGGCGTCGAGGGCAGGACTGCGTTCTGCATGGAATTGGGCATCATCCATCCTTCGTCAGGAACCTGGGACACGTGCGCTCGAACGTGGCCGCAGCTGGGAAACGAGAACCCGAAAGGCCGATCGTTATTGGTGGTTCGTCAACCTCTCGGCAATTCGCGCGGCGACCTTTACGTCGAATTCCTCAGGATGGGCCTCGCGGTTGCAGCTCCCAGGCCCCCTGCGCAGGCAGCGCAGGGGGCCTGGCACTCGATCAGCCGCCCATGCTCGCTCTTCGAGCGCCTGCGCCCACCCTTGCTTCTGGCATTGACACAGGGGGGCGTGCGCAGGGATACCCTCGGGACGAACCCGCTGTGTCCCAACTCGAGCCGAGGGTGCCCTATCAATCGACTCGCTGGGAGGACGTCGAGGCGGATGCCCCTTTCGACTTCGTGTGACTCACCCGCTCTCCACCGTTCGCGCCCGTGACTGCAGGTCCTCTGTACCGCGCCATATGCGACACCTTCGTCCACGAGGCCTTCTGACGCGAGAGCGGCCCTTCCGTCCGGAAGGCCGTCGCACGCTCCTGAGCCTCGCCCAGGTAGAGAATCGGGAATGACTACGGCCGATCGCCAGGATGGGTCCCAGGCGCAGGGATCAGAAGCGTGCACAACGCATCGGCAATTGTTGTGTTCCGGTTGAGGGTTTGTCGGCTGCTGCTGTATCAGCTGGGGTTCGAACGAATCACACGCTGGTGCGGGTTGCCAACACCCGCCAAGTAAGCCCGGTCGCCCCGGTTGTGCATCAACGACCTTCGGGGAAGTATCGGGCGCGATTTGACCCTCGCCTCGCTTGCTGGGGGTCGATTCGCGAACCGACCCCGGCCGAAGCGGGGCCAGCTCGACCGTGCTGCAGGTACTACGTAGGTTTGCCCGCACCGACCCGGTTGTCCATTCCACAACCCCACAACAATTGAGCAATCCCATCTGCATCGGGACGTCAGTTCCGCGCTCCAAAAGACGGGTGTCAGGAATACTTGGCGATCCGGACACCTTGCCCATGCTCGACTTCGGCCCACCAGCCAGTTGAGCAAGGTGCACCCTAGGCCGGCCCCGTCAGTGAGTCCATCGCATCTGGCGGGGCCGGTCCGCGCCCGTCGAAGAAGACCAGCCGGTCAAGAGGACCTAGTCGCACTGCTGTGAGTGAATGCCGGCTCCGGTCTATCAGTGATGAGTTGCGTCCGGTAGGGCTGTCACTACGGGGCAGCAGTTGTCGTCGTTGTCGAAGACGAAGTCGTCGACGAGACGCCGCACATGACGTATGGCGTCAAGTCCATCGTGATGCCCTGCCCGAGAGGACCGGTCACGAGGCCGACCGTCTCCCACGTCGTGGCGTTCAGTGGAAACGACGAGCGCAGAGTGACATTGCGATCCGGGACGGTCCCGGTCGCAGTGACCTGGGCCCCGCCACTCAGGAGAATCTGTCCGGTTGGGCATGAGGTCTGGGCCTGCACGACGGCGCCCGCCTGCGGGTCCGGAGTCGAGTGTTGTGTGGGACCGCGCGTCACGCTCGTCGCGGCCAGCGTGCCCCCCGGTCCCGCTTTGCCCTCGGGTCCTTGCTGGCCCGCTGGCCCCTGGGGGCCTTGGGGCCCCTGTGATCCTGTGGGACCCGAGACTTTCGCCGGTTGCGTGGCGACGGCGTACGCCGCCACACCCAGCCCCGCCAGTCCTAGTACCGACGCGATGATGACGACGGGGACCGTCCATCTCGGAGCAGACCGAGACGAATGGTTCTGAGGAAGAGTCTGCGACTCAGTTACGAGCGATGACACTGCACCACCACCTCCCTTGGGCGACGCCTTAAGCCCACGGGGCTCTGACGTTTCGGCTCCGACATCGCCTTCCCGGCGAGCAGTGTCAGAGCATCGAACTCACCATCGGCAACTGTTGTTTTTGAGTTGAGCGGTTTCTTCTTGACGTCTCAACGCGAAAGGACCCCGCCGAAGCGGGGTCGTCGCACGCCTTGACCTGCGGTCCGGAAAGAGAGAATCGGGGAACTACTACCGCCGATCGCCTTGGGTGGGATTTCGGAGCGAGGATTTATCAAAGCGCAGATGCGACATCGGCAGCTGTTGCTCGCCAATTGAGGAATTTTGTTCCAGTTGTCCGTCGCGAGCCGACCCGCCCGGAGCCCACAACTGCGCCCGGCATCGGCTCGACGAGCACCGACGATTCCCCCGGGAGAGGATCTCAGTTGTCCACCGTGATGCTCACCGGAGCACTGCTCCCGCTTACCCCGCCGGCGTACGCGGCGACGCTCTCGAGGGTGTATACGCCGTCGGGCACAGCGGTCGTGTTCCACTCGGCCAGCCAGCCGTACGCGGTGAGAGTGCCACTCGCGATCACCCGGTCGCTCAGGGTCCCGCCCGAGAGCTCGTAGGTCACGCTCGACACCTTGGCCGACGCGGTGGCATCGAGTGCCGACGAGGTGCCCGACACCTTGGCCCCGGCCGCGGGCACGAGGACGGTCGTGCTCGGTGCCGGGTTGTCCACCGTGATGGAGACCGGCGCACTCGTCCCACTCGGCCCGCTCGGGTAGGCGGCCACGCTGACCAGGCTGTACGCCCCGTTGGGGACCGTCGTCGTGTTCCACTGGGCCAGCCAGCCGTACGCGGTGAGGGTGCCACTCGCGATGACCTGGTCGCTCAGGGCCCCGCCCGAGAGCTCGTAGGTCACGCTCGAGACCTTGGCCGAGGCGGTGGCATCGAGTGCCGACGAGGTGCCCGACACCTTGGCCCCGGCCGAGGGCACGAGGACGGTCGTACTCGGTGCCGGGTTGTCCACCGTGACGTCGACGGGCGCGCTCGTCGTCTGAAGGCCCTCGGTGTCGGTCGCCACACTCTCGAGGGTGTAGCTCCCGTTGGGAAGGGTCGAGGTGTTCCACTCACCGAGCCAGCCGTAGATGGTGGGATCGCCGGCGGAGACGACAGTGTCGTTGTCGGGGCCGCCCGTGACGGTGAAGCTGACCTTGGCGGCGTTCGAAGCCGCGGCATCGAGAGCCTGGGTGCCGCTGACGGACGCGCCATTCCCAGGGACCAAGACGCTCGTGGTCGGGGGAACGAGCACGATGCGCCCGATGGAAGCGCTGTTGTCAGTAAACCACAGCGCCCCGTCTGGACCGGCCGTGATCGAATCGGAACCCGCGCCGGCGTTCACTTCGCCGCCGGCGGAGTAGGACGTGATGACGCCGGCAGTGGTGATGCGGCCAATCGAATGCAGATTCGAGAACCACAGCGCGCCGTCGGGCCCGGTCGTGATCGCCGTGGGACCAAGGAACGGGTTCTTCGAGAGCGGGTAGTTGGTCACCACGCCCGAGGTCGTGATGCGGCCGATCGAGTCGTTCTCGCCGTTCGTGAACCAGAGCGCGCCGTCGGGCCCGCCCGTGATCCCTTCTGGGTCGTCGATGCCGGTTCCGGTGTAGTTGGAGACCACGCCCGAGGTGGTGATGCGGCCGATCGAGTCGTTTTGCAGGTTGGTGAACCACAAGGCGCCGTCGGAGCCCGCCGTGATTCCGAACGGATAGGAGATGCTCGGGTCGCTGTAGTTCGAGACCACCCCCGCCGTCGTGATGCGGCCGATCGTATTGTTCCCCAGATTCGTGAACCACAAGGCGCCGTCGGGCCCTGTCGTGATCGCCGACGGATTGGAGATGCTCGAATCGGTGTAGTTCGACGCCACGCCCGAGGTGGTGATGCGGCCGATGGAGTTGTTCCCACCATTGGTGAACCACAGTGCCCCATCGGGGCCTGTGGTGATTCCGATTGGATCGTCGATGTTCGGGTCGGTGTAATTCGTGACGACACCCGAGGTGGTGATCCGATCGATCGAATTGTTCCCACCGTTGGTGAACCACAGCGCTCCGTCCGGGCCTGTGACGATTCCGTTCGGATCGATGATGCCGGGACCGCCATAGCTAGAGACCGTTCCCGAAGTGGTGATGCGACCTATGGAGGTTGGGCCCTGTTCGGACGTTTGGTGTTCGCCACCGGTGTTGGCGAACCAGAGGGCCCCGTCGGGCCCGGCCGCGATCCCGCTCGGTCCGATGATGCTGGGATCGGTGTAGTTCGTGATGGCGCCGGCAGTGGTGATACGCCCCACCAGGTTGCCGTCGGTATCGCTGAACCAGAGCGCCCCGTCCGGACCCGTGGTGATCTCGTCGGGAGTGAACCCGGACGAGTCGGTGTAAAAGGTGAACGCACCAGTCGTGGTCATGCGTCCGATGAGGCCAGAGTCGTAGCCGCTTTGCCCGACAAACCAGAGGGCTCCGTCGGGGCCGGACGTGATCCCGCCGAGCCCGCCTATGGGGATGTCAGGCACGTCGTAGGTGTTGGTGATGGTCCCACTCGTGGTCACGCGGAATATGACGTTCGGTGTAGGTGGCGCGGAGGAATCGTCGCCTTCGCTGGTGACCCACAAGGCGCCGTCCGGCCCGACGGTGATTGCACTCGGTGAATACCCGTCGTTCTCGTCGTAGAACGTGAACACACCAGAGGTGGTGACGCGACCGATGGCGTCGAAATCTGTGAACCAGAGGGCACCGTCGGGACCGGCGATGATTGCATCTGGACCGGCGATGCCCGAATTCGTGTAGTTCGTGATCACGCCCGAGGTCGTGATGCGACCGATGGAGTCGTTCCCGGCGTTCGTGAACCACAGTGCACCGTCCGGACCCGTGGTGATCCCCACCGGAGATTCGATGGTCGGATCGGTGTAGCTCGTGATCGCCCCCGAGGTCGTGATGCGACCGATCGAGTTGTTGCCCGGATTCGTGAACCAGAGCGCGCCGTCGGGCCCGGCGGTGATGCTCCCGGGATCAATCCCCGGATAGACCGTCACGTTCGCGTCGCCTGCGTTGGTTGCTCCTGCGGACGTCGGGTTGACGAGGACGGGGAACGCCAGCGCCAGAAGCGCAGCGAGAGGAAGGATCCGGACCCAATGCCGGCGGTCGCCGCCACGCCTCGTTCCGTGGGTTGCGAAGAGCCGAGAGCGGTTCCTACGCCCCTGCAGTGTGCGGGCCACGCTTCCACCTCCACATGACGTCATCGAGCAAGGGCGACCTTACGCCAACCGCGATCGGCGCGCCCTGGCCGCGGCAGGAGCACGTGAACGGATGGTGATGCCGCGCGCATCGCAGCCTCGAGACACGAGGCGACCCCGACCCGATTGCGCGGGCCGGGGTCGCTTCGCTAGTTGAGCACGCGAACGGCAGGCTTGGCGGGACCCACCTGGGGGAGGCGGTAAAGACCCCTGCGTGCCCGTGGTCAGTCTGCCAGGCGCAAAGAGACGCCGCCGGGCGGGAGCCGGTGGCCGAGTTGCCCCAGACGAGGGATGCGACGCCGGACGCTGAGAGGTTGACCTGCCGGAGCGACGGGAGGAGTGTGAGCGTTGGGAGACGTTGTCCTCCTTGGGGTGTCGTCATGGTGCTCCGCAGAGTCCTCTTGTTCGCGAGCATGGCCATCGCTTTGGTTGTTCTCAGCCCAGTCGGCGAAGCAGGGGCCGCAACCGCCATGCAGGGTCCGATCCTCGGTCTCGCCAGAGGGACCACTGCCGTCAATCTCGCGACGGGGGCCGGGACCACCGTCAACAACGGCTATCGCCTGGGGATCGGCCTGTTCAGTGCCAGCTCGAGTTCGACCTTCGCCTACACGGGACCGAACACCTTCAGCGGAACGGGCGCCGGCAGCGTCGTCACCACGGGCGGCAACGAGCTGTTCGTCACCACAGCGGTGACGAGGACCCTGAACGGATCAGCTGTGACCGCGGGAACTGTCGACACCATTACGGGCGGTACGGGTCGCTTCGTGGGTGCGAGCGGTCAGATCATCATCTACGCGCGGGGCACCTCTGCCCCGGTCGTCGGATCCACCGAGACGTTCACGACGCTCGGGTTCTGGATAGGAACTCTCAGCTACCCCGGCGTCAGCCTGGCTGACCTTGCCAGCTCGTCCCTCAGCGGGACGCTCAGTAGGTGCACCGGATGGCTACAGCTTCCTGGACCTCACTCTTGACTCCAGCTATTTCGGGAGCAGTGCCGTTGGCACCGTGACGCTACGGATGAACGGCTGCATCCCTCTTGTCCTCCCCCCGTCTCCAACGCCCTTCGCCGGGACCTTCGCTCTCTCGACGAGCGTCGGCACCCTCAGCGGCACCGTCGGGGGGCAAATCACCAACGTCAGGCTGCCTTCGTCGTTGGATATCGAGCCGTCGTCGGCAGCGCTGACGCTCACGGCGACATCTGGGACCGGCCTGTTCACGGGAACGACAGGGAACTTGAACGTCAGCCTGCAATGGCCGGATCTCGGCTCCTTCGCGTTCGTTGGGACGGTCACCCCTTCGTAGATGGCCGAGCGCGCACCGACCCCTCCCGAAGGCGGGGCCGGCTCGGGACCGGACAGAGCAGTGACCCGACTGCGTCTGCACGCTCTCCGCGGACTTCCCGCAGATGCCCCGGAGGGGAGATGCCTTCTGACCTGAAAGAGACGGTGAGTCGGCCTGTAGGCGGGATTCTGTCCGGCCCCCGCCTCGATGTGAGGCAGAAGGCCGGGGTGGCCATCCATCTGCGCGGCCTACCTGGGGAGCGTCCCTTCTCAGAGACCGGACGAGCAGCCCGTCTCCCACGCTTGGCCTTGCTCCGGGTGGGGTTTACCGAGCCATCGAGGTCACCCTCGATGCTGGTGCGCTCTTACCGCACCCTTTCACCCTTGCCTGTGCGGGCCGAAGCCCGCCATCGGCGGTTTCCTTTCTGTGGCACTGTCCTGCGGGTCACCCCGACTGGCCGTTAGCCAGCACCCTGCTCTGCGGAGTCCCGACCTTCCTCGACACGGTCCCGCGTGCGGTCCGTGCCGCGGCCACCCGGCCGACTCACCGTCGTCGCCAATTGTGCCACCACCGGCCGAGCGACGGTGACGGTGCAGCCCGTCGGTAGGGTGTCGGCGATGTCCGGTGGCCCCCGCCAGCTCTTCGACCCCGAGGCTCCGCCCGAGTCCTCCCCCTCCGACGGCCACGGTGCGTTCGATCCCGAGCTGCACCGGGACACGCATCCAGACGTCCTCTCTATTGGCGAGATCTACCGACGCGTCGAGGGCGCCCTCGGGCAGGCCTTTCCTCGGAGCCGACCCTTGTGGGTACATGGCGAGATCGCCCAGCTCTCGGACCACCGGTCCGGCCACCTCTACCTGGACCTCGTCGACCACAACGACGCCACCGAGGGCTCGGGCTCTCGCGGGGGCCGCGGCGGCGCGCCGACGCTGAAGGTCAAGTGCTGGCGGACCTCGTGGGGCCCGCTGCGCCACAACCTGGCCAAGCAGGGCGTGGTTCTCGCCGAGGGCATGGTCGTCGTGTTGCGCGGGACGGTCGACCTTTGGCGAGCCCAGGGCCAGATCAGTCTGATCCTCGTCGAAGTCGACGTGAGCGCCCTGCTCGGGCGGATGGCAGCCCAGCGGGCAGCGCTGCTGACCGCGCTCGAGGCCGAGGGGCTGTTGCGCACCAACGGGTCGCTGCCCCAGCCCGAGGTTCCGCTGCACGTCGGTCTGGTGGCGAGCCCCGGCACCGAGGGCTGCCGCGACTTCCTCGGCCAGCTCACCGGCTCGGGGTTCGGGTTCCGGGTCTCGCACGTCAAAGTCCCGGTGCAGGGGCCGGGTGCTCCCGCGTCCATCGCCCGCGCCCTGACCATGCTGGGGCGGAGCGACTGCGACGTGGTTGCCATGGTCCGCGGCGGGGGCGCACGGGCAGACCTGGCCGCGTTCGAGACCGAGATCGTGGCCCGCGCCGTGGCCGGCTGCGGCAAACCCGTGTTCACCGGCATCGGGCACACCGGCGACGAGACGGTGGCCGACGTCGTGGCGGCACGCGCGTGCATCACGCCGACGGAATGCGGGCAGCATCTCGTGGCGTCGGTACGCCGCTGGTGGGTGTCGCAGGTCGCGGCGCCATCGGCTGCCCTGGCCCGTCGCGTGCCCGCCTTCCTGGGAGACGCCGAGGCGCGGGACGTCCAGGCGCGCCGTCACCTCACCGCCGCGGCGCGCCAGCAGCTGCGGCTGCACGGCGAGCGCCTGCGGGGGAAGGCATCCTCGCTGGGACGGGTCGCACCACGACGAGTGGAGGCATGTGAGGCCGCGGTGCGGGCGGACGCGGCCCGGCTGGGCCCGCTGGCGTCGGGGCATCTCGGCCGCCAGGAGGAGCGCGTCACCTCGTGGCGCAGACTGCTGGCCGCCTACGACGTGGACCGGCAGCTCGAGCGCGGCTACAGCCTGACGCTGTCCGCCTCGGGTTCCCTGGTCCGGAGCGCCGGCGAGCTGGCGGAAGGCGACGCCATCGTGACGCGCTTCGCCGACGGGACGGCGCGGAGCCGGATCGAGGAGTCCACCCGGACCGAGGGAGAGGGCCGGCGATGACCGACAAGGCCGATGGCGCGAACGATGTCCCGGTGGACGAGCTGAGCTACACCGAGGCCAGCCGGGAGCTCGATGCGATCGTCGGCTTCTTCGAGCAGCGCGAGGTGGACGTCGACGTGCTGGTGGCACGGCTGGAGCGGGCCACGGCGCTGATCGACGAGCTCGACCGTCGCCTGCGCCGCACCCGGGCCCAGGTCGAGGAGCTCGTGCCCCGGCTCGACGCCCTGGCGGCGGACGCGGGAAGTCCCGAGATGCCCGAGAAGGGATCCGGCAGGGGATCAGAGAAGGGAGCAGGCGCAGATGGATGACGGCGGGACGGACCGGGTGTACTTCAGGCAACTGCTTTCCGGCCGGGACTTCGCCAAGGGCGACATGATGGCCCGCCAGATGGTGAATTTCGTCTACCTCATCGGTGACCGCGAGACGGGTGAGGCGGTTGCCGTCGACCCGGCCTACGCCGTCCAGGATCTGCTCGACATCCTGGAGGCGGACGGCATGCGCCTGACGGGCGTGCTCGGCACGCACTTCCACCCCGACCACCTCGGCGGCCAGATGGGCGGGTGGTCGCTCGAGGGGATCAGCACACTGCTCGAGAAGGTGCAGGTCCCGATCCACGTCCAGGCCGACGAGGTGCCGTGGGTCGAGCAGACGACGGGGGTGGGCCGCGACGAGCTGGTCGGCCACCACAGCGGCGAGCGCATCCGGGTGGGTGACGTCGAGGTGGAGCTGATCCACACGCCGGGCCACACACCCGGGAGCCAATGCTTCCTCGTCGACGGCCGGTTGGTCGCCGGCGACACCCTCTTCCTCGAGGGGTGCGGACGGACGGACTTCCCCGGTTCGGACCCGCTGGCCATGTACGAGTCCATTCACACCAGGCTGGCTCGGGTGCCCGACGACGCCATCCTCTTCCCGGGTCACCTCTACTCGGCGGACCCCTCGCAGAGCATGGGCGAGACCCGCCGTCTCAATTATGTGTTCCGGCCCCGCTCCGCTGAGGAGTGGATGGCCATGTTCGGGTGGTGAGCGCGCCGGGATCGTGGTCGCCGGGGTCGCGTTCGCCGGAGGGGTCGCTGCCCGCCGACGGGAACGTTGTCGTGGTGGGGGCGTCCCTGGCCGGGCCTGCGCGCGGTCGAGACCCTGCGGGGCGAGGGATTCGACGGGACCATCTCGCTGGTGGGCGAGGAGCTGCACCTGCCGTACGACCGTCCACCGCTCTCGAAGCAGGTGCTGTCGGGGAAGTGGCCGCCGGAAAAGGCCGTGCTGGCCGACAAGCGCAGGTCGAGCGAGCTGCGCGTGCACGAGGTGCTCGGGCGGCGGGCGGTCGGGCTCGACGTTGCGGCGCCGGCGCGTCGAGCTCGAGGGTGGCGAGGTTCTGGACGCGGACGCCGTGGTCTTGGCGTGTGGCGCGGCACCGCGCCGCCTGCCGGGCACCGAGCCGCTCGCGGGCCGCGACGGGGTCTTCACCTTGCGCACGCTCGACGACTCACTGGCGCTGCGCGCCGCCGTCACCGCCACCGACGCGGCGCGGGTGGTCGTGATCGGGGCCGGGTTCATCGGCGCCGAGGTGGCGTCGACCTGCGCCGCTCTGGGCTGCCAGGTGACGGTCCTCGAGGTGCTGGACATCCCGCTGCGCAACGTGCTGGGCCCGATGCTGGGCGAACACTGCGCGTTGCTACAGGCTGCCCACGGGGTGGACCTGCGGACGGCCGTGTCGGTGACGGGCATTCTGCGGACCGGTGGCGAACCCGGAGCGGTCGTGGCGTCCGCCCCCCTCGCCGTCGCGTTGTCCGACGGCGAGACGGTGCCCGCAGACGTGGTCGTGGTCGGCATCGGCGTCGCGCCGAACACCGACTGGCTCGCCGGTTCCGGGCTGTCGATCGAGAACGGGGTGGTGTGTGACGACCGCCTCTTTGCTGCCGACGGCGTGGTGGCGGCGGGAGACGTGGCGCGCTGGTTGTGGCACCACGACGACGAGGACGAGCTCATCCGTATCGAGCACTGGGAGGTGGCCGCACAGGCCGGCATGGCTGCCGCACGCGCCCTGTTGGCGGGTCACGGGGCGGCGGATCCGTTCACGCCGGTGCCGTATTTCTGGTCCGATCAGTTCGACATCCGCTTCCAGGTGCTCGGGAGCCCCCGGGGGGACGACGACGTCGAGGTCGTCCACGGCTCGCTCGCCGAGGGAAGGTTCGTGGCGCTGTTCGGGCGCGCCGGGCGGCTCCGCGCCGTGATGGCGATCGGCCAGCCCCGACAGCTCATGGGGTACCGGCCGCTCCTCGAGCGCGGGAGCAGTTTCGACGACGCGCTGGCGCACGTCGAAACCTGATCGCCGCGGCGGGGTGCTGTCGGCAACCGGCGTGAGAATGGGAGGTCGCGGCACTCTCAAGCCGGTTGGACCAGACGAATCGACCAGAATTGTCGCCCCGTTGGGCGGAGCCGGACACGATCCGGCGCGCCGACCGGGGCGAGCGAGGGAAGATGGTGTGCAGGTGGAGGGTCCTGGAAGTGGCGAAAGGACTGTGGATGCACCCTTCCGGTGTCCGCCCTGGCGGAGGCGCCCGTCTCGACACGCAGAGACCTTGGCGCGGCTCGGCGGGGCATGGAACAACGAATGCGACACATGCCGTGGCGCGGTCCCTCGGGGAACCCGCGCGGCACGGCGCCGGAGGACGGACTCGCGGTGTGGAGCTCGAGTGTTGTGGGGCAGCGGCGACGCGGCACGGAGACGGGCCGGTAGGGGAGCGACGGTGCCGGCGCGGAAGCACAACGTCGAGGAGATCGTCGCCACCCTGCGGCAGATGGAGCAGCTGACGGGAGAGGGCATGTCGGTGTCGGCCGCCGCCAAGACCCTGGGGATCACCGACCAGACCTACTACCGCTGGAGGACGCGCTACGGATCGATGCCGGAGGACGAGGCGAAGCGCCTCCAGGTCCTCGACGAGGAGAACGCCCGGCTGAAGCGCGTGATCACCGAGCAGTCCCTGGACGTCTCGATGCTCCAGGACCTGACGCAGGGGGAGATCCTCGAGCGCGGCGCGACGGCGGGAGGCGGTGGACTACCTGGTGCACCGGTATCGCATCTCCGAACGGCGCGCCTGCCGGCTGGTCGGACAGCACCGCTCCACCCAGCGCTACGGCACGGCCGGCCAGGACGAGAACGGCCTGGCGAACGGATCGGCCCGCGAGCCCGCGGGGTTCGACGATGGTTTCCCGTCCAGCTCCCCGGGCCCCGGTCCCGGGCCCGGGGAGCCCGGCTGGGAGGTGCCGACCCAGGGCTGGCGTTCCACCCTCATCGAGACCGAGGTGGACGCGGGGGCCGAGTCGGACGCGGGGGCCGGCGCCGAAGTGGACGCCGAAGCAGAGCGGTCGGCGCGGTCGTGGCGCACCGGAGGCGAAGAGGGACGACCTCTCCGGGCGGTCGAGGAACCCGACGACGCACGCCACCGCCCCCCGCCGCGGGCGGTGAAGACCTCCTTCCTCGAAGGCCGCATCCGGTGCGTCCGCCGGTTGCAAACCAGCCTCCTGCACGACGTCGTGTGGCTGGCCCGCGACTCGGAGACGGCACGCCTGTTCGGCGCCGATGCCGTGATCTTCGGCCTGCAGGATCTCGCCGCCACACCACGGCGACTGGTCCATCTGTTTCGTGAGGACGACGAGGAGCCGCTGGGCTCCGCAGGCCACTGACGACCGGGCTCCGTCCGCCTGAACAGGGCTGCTCCTTCACACGCCGGGCGTCTCGTACGGCGGTGCCCCCAAGCCCACGACAGTGGCAGTGGACCAATGCCGGCACGTGTCCGCGACCTGCGCCCCGGTTTTCTCGGCTGTGGTCCACGTGCTCCGTGAGTGGGTCTTCCGTGGTGCGTCGTCTCCGGGAACGAGTGACCGTGCACGAGTCCAAGCGCCGTTCGCCATCTGACGCAGTTCGCCGGCGGCAGGCATCACCTTCGGTACTGGAGCGCGGCCACGGTCGTCTTCGTCCGAGCCCCGCTCGCCCGTCGCCCGCGCTGCTGCCCCGGCCGCGGTCCGCGCCCCGGGTCCGCTGACGCGGACCGCACAACCTCGCGGGCCGCCGTCGCTGCAGCACCGGCTCGGGCATCGACCACAACGATCGTTCGGTTGCGGCGACCCGCCGGGAGCGATCGGCGCGCTGACACGAGTGCGCGACGCGCGGGCCCCGGAATCGAGTCGGCAGCTGTCGGCAACAACGCGCGTGACCTTGAGTGCAATTTGGAATCCGTTGTGGAACGACTTTCGCCGTGCGTACAATCGCCTCACGATTGGCAGGCGGTGCCGCCGGGAGCTTTCCGGTGGTGCAGGCGGTCACAACCTTGGCGAGGATCCCATGAAACATTGCCCCTCCGGCGTTCGAGCATTCGCAGTCGCGTCGGCGGCATTGTCGATAGCGGTCGTCACGTTTCCCACCCTTCTCGTGTCGTCGCCCGCCGGTGCGGACACGGCTTCCGCCGCGCAGACAACGCCAGTCCCGGCCGCGACCGCTGCACCGGCCGCCTTGTCGATCACCGCGTCGAGCACGACGGCGTCGTACTCGACGGTCGGCAACACGATCTCGTACACGTACTCGGTGACGAACTCTGGGGGCGTTCCCCTGACCAACGTGAGCGTCGCGGACGTCCAGACCGCGCCCTCCGGACCGACCACCGCGCCGGTGTGCCAAAGCGTCACTGGCGCCGGCGCCTGCAGCGGCACCACCGCCGCCATCGCGCCCGGTGGGGCAGCAACGTTCACCGCGACCTACGCCGTGAGCCAGGACGATCTCGACAACGGCACCGTCGTCGGCTCGGCGACGGCGACGGGAACCTTGGCGAGTGGCGGCACGATCGGTGCGACTTCCAACCAGTCGATCGTGCGCGCCGTGCAGAACCCGGCCCTCACGGTCACCAATTCGTCAACCGTCGTCGGCTCGAGCACCGACACCTATACGGCCGCCGGGCAGACCATCGACCTCACCTCCTTCCTCACGAACACGGGCAACGTCACCCTCAACTCGGTCACGCTCACGGACGAAAATCCAGGTGTGGTCGGCCGCTCCTGTGCGGGCACCGTGCTGTCTCCGGGAGCGAACGAGACCTGCACGGCCACTTCTACGACCTCGAGCGCCGACGAGCAGGCCGGCTCCTTCGCCGATACGACCACAGGCACGGGCACCGCACCGAGCGGCGTCAAAGTCACCGCGACCGCGTCGTTCACGGTGAACGGGGGGAAGAACCCTGCGGTCTCGGGTGCGAACCAGGCTCCGGCCAACTCGGGCTTCACCCCGGCTCCGGCGAACGACCTCGCTCCGGCGAACAACCCGGCTCCGGTAAACACGAACACCGTCAACACCGGCACCGTCAATACGAACACCGCAATACGAACACCGTCAGGCCAACACCGTCAATACGAACATTGCGAAAGCGGAAGCGATCAACGGCGACCAGAAGCAGGGGCAGGGCCAAAGCCAGGGGCAGGGTCAAGGCCAAAACCCGGCAATCTCGCTCAAGAAATCGGCCACGGTCGTCGGGTCGAGCGACGGCCGCTACTCCGCCCCGGGCCAGACGATCGACTACTCGTATCTGATCAAGAACACCGGGAACGTCTCTCTGAGCCCGGTGACGCTCACGGACCCGATGCTCGGGCTCCAGGGTCTGAACTGTCCCGATGAGACGCTCTTCCCAGGCGTCAGCGAAACGTGCACGGCCACGTACACCACCACCCTGGCCGACGTGCAGGCCGGGGCGATCACCAACACCGCCACGGCCACGGGAACACCCACTTGCGGGGGGCCCAAGGTGTGGGCGACGTCCTCGGCCACGGTCTACGCCGAACAGAACGCCGCGATCTCGCTCAAGAAATCGGCCACGGTCTTCGGGTCGAGCGACGGCCGCTACTCCGCCCCGGGCCAGACGATCGACTACTCGTATCTGATCACGAACACGGGCAACGTCGCACTCAACCCGGTGACCCTTCTGGACCCGAAGCCTGGCCTGGAGGACCTGAGCTGTCCGGACACTGCACTCTTCCCGGGCATCAGCGAGACCTGTACGGCCACCTACACGACCAGCCAGGCCGACGTGGACGCTGGGTCCATCAGCAACACGGCCACGGCGACGGGCAAGGCGCCGTGCGGGCAGATGGTCTGGGCAACCTCTTCGGCCAAGGTGTACGCGGAGCACCATCCGGCGATCTCGCTCACGAAGTCGGCGACGGTCGTCGGCTCGAGCGACGGCCGCTACTCGGCCCCGGGCCAGACGATCGACTACTCGTATCTGGTCACGAACACGGGCAACGTCACCCTTGACCCCGTGACCCTCGCGGACCCATTGCCCGCGCTCCAGGGCCTGAGCTGCCCCGACACCTCCCTGGCTCCGGGGGGGAGCGAGACGTGCACGGCCACCTACACGACGACTCAGGCCGACGTCGATGCCGGCTCCATCACCAACACCGCCACGGCCACCGGCACGCCCCCGTGCGGGCCCAAGGTCACGGCGACATCGTCGGTCACGGTCTACGCAGAGCAGAGCCCCTCGATTTCGGTCGTCAAGACCGCCAACGTCGGGGCTGTGGCGACCGTCGGGCAGACGGTGCTGTACACGTTCACGGTGACCAACACGGGCAACGTCACCCTGACCAACGTCGACGTCACCGATGCCCAGGCGGCCCCTTCGCTCGACTCGAGCCTCGGACCGATCACGTGCACGACGGGGACAAACGGCGCCATCACATTGGCGCCGGGGGCGACGGACACGTGCTCGGCGACGTACACCGCGACCCAGGCCGACCTCAACAACGGGTCCGTCACCGACACGGCCACCGCCACCGGCCGCCCGCCGAGCGGGCCGCCGGTCACCGGCACCTCGACGCTGACGCTGAAGGTCGTCCTGATCAGTGTCACGAAGGCGGTGAATCCGACCAGCATCGTCGCCGGTTCAACGAGCCCGATCGTCTACACCATCACGGTGAGGAACATCGGCACGGCCACGACGTCCAGTCCGATCACGGTGACCGACAGCGCGCCGACCGGGACGACCTTGCTTACGGGTTCGCCCGCCTGCGCCGCCGGTGGACCCCCGAACTGCACGGTGTCGACCAGTGGATCGACCATAACGTGGTCGATCGCCGCCGGCGTGGCCCCCGGTGCCTCGTACACGTTGACCTACTCGGTGACGCTGAATTCCTCTGAGTCCGCGGGCGCCATCATCACGAACACGGCGGTGTTCAGTGGCCCGAGCTGTGGGACCGCCACGTGCTCGTCGAACACCGTGACGACGATCGTGACCGCTGCGCCGGTGACCGTGGCGGCCACGGTGACGCCTCCTGTGACGCCCACGGTCACGCCTGCGGTCACGCCGGCCAGTACGGCGCCGACGTCCCCGAGCTCGACCCCGTCGGTCGCGTTCACCGGTGCCTTCCTCTCACTGCAGGTGTTCGTCGGCCTAGGCGCCTTGGCGCTCGGATCGGTTCTGCTCGTGGTTCCCCGCCGGCGACGCCGCGGCGCCAGGGGCGCCGTCGAATAGTTCTCACGACGAGGCGAAGACTCCTTGCGGAAAGTTCCCTGAGAGGGCCAGTGCAGATCGTCGGTCGGAACTGAGTTGGGCCAGAGAAAGATCGATCCGTCTCGCGTTCGTGCCGGGCGCGTAACTCTCAACTAAAGGTCAAGAGAGCCGAGTTTCCCCAAATAGGGCCGAACGGCCTCCCCAATAAGGTGCCGATTAGCCCTAACCCCATATAGGTACTTCGGACTACCTTGCACCCAGGCCCAGGACGAGGGGGCTCGCGGAAACGCCGCATATCGGCGACACCCGCACAGACCTTGAGCAGAATTGTGGCGAAATTGCGATGGGTTGCTTACAATCGTCCGAGCCAGCCCCCCTCGGGGTGACATTTGGCGACAACGGGAGGATCAGGCGGTATGCGACGTGCAGCGAAGGACAGGAACATTCGTCGTAATGCGCGCGGAGCGGGCTCGACGCTCAACCCCGTGCGCCGAATCTTCATGGGCGGGATGGCAACAGTGCTTGCCCTCGCCGGGCTGGTCGTGTTCGCGACCGAGGCGTCTGCGCACGACAACGTCTTCCAGTCGGTGACTGCGGCGTGCAACGCGCCCGGTTCCGGTGCTGGGGCCACCCTGACATGGACGCTCTACAACGACTGGAACCAGTCGGAGACGGGCACGTTCTCCACGGGCCAGGGCACGCTCAGCACGACGGCACTGTCAATTGGGGCCTCCCCGACCGCGAACGCCGTGCCGCCCGCCGCCGTCTCGCAGGCCTTCACGCAGACGTTCAGCGCCTCACAGCTGGCCGCACTGTCGGCCGGGTCGATCATCAGCGTCAACTGGAACGCGACCTGGACCGACGGCACGAACGTCCCCGGCGCCCTCACCACGTCGCTGGCGGCGCTCAACCTGCCCAACGGCTGTGATCCGACGCCGACGACGCCGACGGTGGGGACGACGCTCCTGTCGCCCGCCAGCACCGCGATCGGCAACAGCTGGGGCGACTCGGCCAGCGTCACCGGCAGCACGAGCGCCCCTGCTCCCGCCGGTGCGGTCACCTTCTTCATCTGCAAGGCGACGGGGCCGAGCTGCAGCAGCGGCGGCGCCCCGGTAGGCACCGTCGGCAGCCCGTCCTCGTCGACTGGGAGCACATCGACCTACACGCTGGGGACTCGGTACACCCCGACTCTCGTCGGCACCTACTGCTTCTACACGACCTACGCGCCGAGCAGCGGCGAGCCGTACCTCCCCGCGTCCGGACCCGCCGAGTGCTTCGCCGTCACCCAGGCCTACCCCGGGATCATGACGACCGTGGCGACGCCGAGCACCCCCACTCTGGGCAAGTCCTGGAGTGACTCGGCCACGGTCAACGGCGAGTACGGCGGTGGCACCCCGACCGGCTCGGTCAACTTCTATGCCTGTGAGGCGTCCACCACGCCCGGGTCCAGCGCGACCTGCACCGACACCAGTGACCTCGTGGGCACGGTGAGCACCCCGTCGTCGACGTCGGACGTCTCTGCGACCTACGACCTGTCCCCGACCACCTTTACCCCGCCGTCCATGGGCACCTGGTGCTTCTACACGCTCTACCAGCCGACGAACGCCAACTACTTCCCGGTGTGGGGCCCCCCCGAGTGCTTCTCCGTCTACGCGGCGGGCACCGTGACGACCACGCACACCTCGGCGGGTGTGATCGTGATCGGCGGGTCGGCCTTCGACACGGCGACGGTCACCGGTGACAGCGCCCATGGCGCTCCCACGGGGACGGTCACCTTCTACAGCTGCAGCACGCCGGGCGGCACTGGGTGCACCGGCGGCACCGAGATCCCGGGCACGACGGACTCCCCGAATCCGGCCACCCTCACGGCCAGCGGCAGCGACACCTCGACGGCGAGCTCACCTTCGATCACGCCGTCCTCGCCGGGCACGTACTGCTTCGGCGCCGTCTACACCCCGAACGTCACGAAGTACACCGGATCGAGCGACAACATGCACGGTGGCGTCGTGTGGAACGAGTGCTTCACCGTGGGGCGGGCCACACCGACCATTGCGACCACGCTGGCGACCCCCACGAGCACGGGAGTCGGCAATGCCTGGGGTGACTCGGCCACCGTCACCGGAGTGCCCGCCGGCGGTCCGCCGGCCGGTTCGGTCAGCTTCTCGGTCTGCGAGGTTGCCTCGGGCGAGACTTCGTGCAGCAGCGGCGGCACGCCGGTCGGCACGGTCGCCAGCCCGACCTCGACGAGCGGGGACGTCTCGACGTACGACCTCGGCGCTACCTACACGCCGACGACCATCGGCACGTTCTGCTTCTACTCGGTGTACACGCCGGCCTCGGTCGACAACTACACCGCCGCAAGCGGCCCGGCCGAGTGCTTCACGGTGACTCCGGCGACGCCGACCATCGCAACGACCCTCGTGACACCTTCCAGCACCACGGTGGGCAACGCCTGGGGCGACTCGGCGACGGTCACGGGGAACACGACTGGCGGCGCTCCCACGGGTTCGGTCAGCTTCTCGGTTTGCGAGGTCGCCTCGGGCGCCACCTCGTGCACCATGGGCGGCACCCTGGTGGGCACCGTGACCAGCCCCTCGTCGACGAGCGGCGACGTCTCGACCTATGACCTCAAGCCCACCTACACGCCGGCCAACGTTGGCACCTACTGCTTCTACTCGGTGTACACGCCGGCGACGGGCGACAACTACGCCTCGGCGAGCGGCCCGGCCGAGTGCTTCACGGTGACCCCGGCCGCACCGATGCTCTCGACCCAGCAGTCCGGATCGCACGCGGGCGCCGGCAGCGTCACGCTCGGGACTTCGGTCACCGACGTCGCGACGATCGTGGGCAACCCGACCAGTGCGGCTCCCACCGGGACGATCACCTTCACCGAGTGCTCGACCGGTTCGGCTCCGGCCGTGTGCCCGAGCGGTAACGCGGTTGGATCTGCCGTCACACTCAGCAGCACGGGCGACAGCTCTTCGGCCACGTCGGCAGCGTTCGAGCCATCGACGACCGGCACCTACTGCTTCGCAGCGGTCTACACGCCGGACACCGGCTCCAACTACGTGACCGCCGACGACAACATGAGCGGGACGGTCTCGGCGAGCGAGTGCTTCACGGTCACGGCGATCACCACGGCGGCCACCACGATCACGCCGACCTCGACCGCCGCGACGTCGCCGACGACAACGCCGACGACGTCGCCCACCACTTCGGCCAGCACCACGCCGGTCATCGCCTTCACGGGTGCCCTGCTCTCGCAGGAGTGGCTGGTCGGACTCGCCGCTCTGGTGCTCGGTTCGGGCCTGGTGCTCGTCGCACGCCGGCGCCGGCGTAGCCCGCGGCACGCCAGGCGGTAGCCCTAAGGAGGAGGTCCCTCGGGCCGCGATCTCCTTCTGGGTGGGATGACCCCCACTCAGAAGGAGATGCCCGAGAGCTCCGGAATCGTGGCCTCGGCCTTGGCCCGGGCCTCCAACCAGCGCTCCCGAGCGGACATCCGCTCGGGAGCGCTTCCGCGTGGTTCGACGGTCCGACGGGGCGTGAACGTGGCGGCCAGGTCGTCGGTCGAGCCGTAGGTTCCGACGGCCAGACCCGCCAGCAACCCGGCACCGAGGGTCGTGGCCTCGAGAACGGGGGAGATCTCGACCGGCCGGCCGATGGCTTCGGCCAATGCGTCGACGAACACCGCGTTGTCGGACATGCCACCATCGACGCGGAGCGCGCCGATCGGGTAGCCGCTGTCCTGCTCGGAGGACTCGACCAGGTCCGCACCTCGGTGCGCCACGCCCTCGAGTACCGCCCGCACGATCTCAGCCCGCCCCGAGCCGCGGGTCAGACCGACGAGCGTCCCTCGGGCGCCGAAGTCCCAGACGGGCGTGCCCAGCCCGAGCAGTGCGGGAACGAACCACACGTCACCCGACGTCGCGCACTGCGCCGCGACCGACGAAGACTCGCTCGCCGAGGCCACGATCCCCAGGTCGTCGCGCAGCCACTCCACGGCGGTGCCGGCCGAGAGCATGACCGCCTCGGTGCCCCAGGTCGCCTCCCCGCCAACGCGGAAAGCGACGATGGGAAACGTGCCCGCGGGGCCGCGGCCCACACCCTGCGGGCTCGGCCCGGGACCCGTGCATTGGTCCAGCATCCCACCGGTGCCAAACGTCGCCTTGGCCAGTCCGGCCAGGGTGCAGCCCTGGCCCACGAGCGAGGCCTGTTGGTCCCCGGCGATGCCGCAGATGGGGGGCGCGCCGTCGAGTGCGCTCGCCGGTCCTACGGCACCCGAGGAATCCACGATGGCCGGCAGTGTCGACGCGGGGATGTTGAGCTTCTCGAGCAGCGCGCGATCCCAATCGAGGGTTGCGGGATCGATGAGCGCGGTCACCGCCGCGTTGGTGGCGTCGGTGACGTGGAGCCGTTGGTCGCCGGCGCCGGCACCACCCGAGAGCGTCCAGGCCACCCAGGTGTCGACGGTGCCGACACACAGCTCGCCTCGTGACGCCCGGGCGCGCTCGGGATCGACGTCGTCGAGGATCGCCATGATCTTGGTCGCCGACGCGTTGGGCGCCAGGCGGATCCCCTCGGACTGGAGGGCCAGGCAGGTGCCCACCGTGCGGAGGTCCTGCCAGCCGATGGCCGGGGCGACCGGGCGCCCAGTGGTCTTTTCCCAGACGATGACCGAGGCGCGCTGATTGGCGATGCCCACGCCGTCGACGGGTCCGCCGGCGGCCAGCGCCGCCCGCGCCACCTCGAGCACCGCTTCGGCCAGGCGAACGGCGTCGAACTGCACCAGACCCGGTGCCGGTGTCTCGGGCAGCAGTGGAACGTGGCGTTCGTGGGCGACGCTGGCATCGGGCCGCACGACGGCCGCCCGAACGCCCGAGGTCCCCACGTCGACGACGAGGATGCTGCCCCCTGCCCCGCTCATGCCCAGGGGGGCGGTCCGAAGGGTGAGGGCAGGGCGAACTTGCCCGGATTGAGAATGCCTTTGGGGTCGAATGTCGCCTTGAGGCCCTGGAGCACGTCAAAACCCGCGCCCAGGGCGCGGGGGAGAAAGCGCGAGCGGTTCAGGCCGATGCCGTGGTGATGGCTGATGGCTGCGCCGTGCGCCAGGGTGGCGTCGGTCACCGCGTCCCAGGCCTGGCGGTAGTAACGCTCCCGCCAGTCGGCGTCGCCGTCGGGGCCACGTCCGCCGAAGGTGAAGTACAGGCAGGCGCCGTCGGGGTAGGCGTGCGACTGGTGGGCCGAGGCCGCCAACGTTCCTTCGATCCCCTGCAGCGTCCCGACCACCTCCTCGAAGAGGGCGGGCAGCGCCGACCACGGCCCGGCCACCTCAGCCGTGTCGACCACGATGCCGGCCCGCCACAGCGGCGCCAGCGCCGACACGTCGTTGCGGTGCCCCAGCCAGCGCTCGACCAGGTCCGCTTCGAGCCGCTGCGCCCCCAGCCCGTCGGGGCATTCACTGTCGACGACCTCCATCGTCGCCGCCAGGACGACAGGATCGGCCTCGTCGAGCACGATCAGGACGTTGGTGTCGGGCCGTTCGAAGTTGCGCTCCGACTCGGTCCGGTCGTAGAGGCGCAGCACGGCCGGCGTGGCCCCACGGCGCAGGATCCGCCGGCAGGCCTCGAGGCCGTCCGAGAAGGTGGCGAACCCGAAGGCGCGGCGCTCCCGCGCGGTCGGTCGCGCGTGGATGCGGAGCCGCGCCTCGGTGATGACCCCGAGCGTGCCCTCGCTGCCCACGAACAGCTGGGTCAGGTTGGGTCCGGTGGCGGCGCGGGGGCCTCTGCCCTCGGTACGCACGATGCGGCCGTCGGCGAGCACGACCTCGAGACCCACCACCATGTCCTCGATCTTCCCGTAACGCGTGGAGTACTGCCCGGCGCCGCGGCAGGCGAGCCAGCCACCCAGTGTGGAGAGGTCCATGGATTGCGGCCAGTGACCGAGGGTGTAGCCGCTGCCCGCCTGGCCCAGAGCCGCCTCGAGGTCGGGCCCGAACGTGCCGGCCCGCGCGTCCGCCGTGAGCGAGGCCTCGTCGAGCGCGACGAGGCCCTCGAGTCCCGTGAGATCGAGGGCGATGCCGCCGTGCACGGGGATGGACCCACCGCACACGCCGCTGCGCCCGGCGGCCGCGGTGACCGGCACGACGGCCTCGTTGCAGGCCGCGAGCACCTCGGCCACCTGCGCGGTCGAGGTGGGCCGCACGACGGCGGCGGGCCGCTGGGGTACACCCCCCTCGGCGGCCCACCCGATGGCGAGCGGCCACCAGTCACGGCCGGCGTCGGCCCGGGTGTCGTCGTCGGTCGAGACGGGAGCCCCACTGGCGACCAGGCGGTCCAGAAACTCCTGCGGCACCTCTGCCGTCGGCGCGCCGAGACGGTCGCGGACGTCGGGTCCAGCGGCGTCGATCGGGGTGACCGGCGTCGGCGTCGTCACGCCAGTTCCACGCCCGCGGTGAGCAGCTCCTTCTGGCACGAAGCGGTGAAGCGCGCCGCCTGGTCCGCGGCTGTGGCCTCGTCCCAGCCCATGTCGGGCGCGATGAGGCGGGCGAGCACCGGTGCCGCCTCCATGGTGGCCTGAGCCAGCTGGATGGTCGCCCGCGTCCGTCGAGACAGGACGTCGTCGAGCGAGCACACCATTTCCTCCCGCACGGCGTAGACGAGCTCGGCCTTGGTGTAGGGCAGCCCCGGCACGGCCGGGTCGAGCAGGTCGGGTCGGCCGTCCGCCAGGGCGAGGACTGCCGCGGACTCCGTTCCGTAGCGACCGAGCAAGCGGGCGTGGGGCTGGGCCAGGGTGACGGGGTCGCGGGTCTTGGTCGTGGCGCCGAGGAGCGGGAGGGACTTGGTCACGCAGCGCCGCCGGCGGGAAGACTCGCCCAGCCGGCCCACCACGACGTCGACGGTGTCCTGCGCCATCCTGCGGTAGGTGGTCAGCTTGCCGCCGGTCACCGTGACCAACCCATCGGTCGACGTCGTGACGGTGTGGCGGCGCGAGAGATCGGCCGTGCGCTCCGACATGTGCCTGCCGTGCGCCGGCGGTGCGAGCAGCGGCCGCAGTCCCGACCAGATGCCGGTCACATCGGCCCTGGTGAGGTCCGAGGTCGTGACGTTGTTGGCCGCCTCCAGGAGGTAGTCCACGTCTTCGGGCGTGCAGGACGGATCGTCGAGGGGACCCGTGTAGTCGGTGTCCGTCGTGCCCAGGTAGACGAGGTCGGTCCCGGGCCAGGACACGACGAAGATAGAACGGTGATCCTTGGGGACGGGGATGACTGCGGCGATGTCACACGGCATGCGGTCGGCCGGCACGGTCACATGCACGCCCTTGGCCGGACGGATGGCGTGCGGGTCACTCCCCTCGTCGAGCGCCCGCACGGTGTCGGCCCACACCCCCGTCGCGTTCACCACCACGCGTGCCCGGACGACCACTTCGGTGCCCTGGTCGGCAGCGTCCGGCGCGACGACCGCGCCGCGCGCGGTGCCGTCGCTGCCCGTGATGAGGCGAACGACCGGACAGTAGTTGGCCACCACCGCCCCGAACTCGATGGCAGCGGTCCGCAAGATGGTCAGGGTCAAGCGGGCATCGTCGGCGCGGGCGTCGAAGTAGAGAAAACCGGCGACCAGGTGGTCGGTGTCGAGGGTCGGGAGGTGTTCGAGTGCCTCGGTCTTGCTCACCTGCCGATGGCGCTCGCCGATCCGCCAGCCACCGGTCAGGTCGTAGAGCCACAGAGCCGAGGCGTAGGAGCGGGCGACGGCCTTGGACACCACGCCGTCCCGCCCGAAGAGCGGGATCAGAAAGGGGAGCGGGCTGACCAGGTGGGGGGCGTTGTCGAGGAGCCGCTGCCGCTCGGCCAGGTTCTCGTAGACCAGCCGGAACTCGCGCTGCTGGAGGTAGCGGATGCCTCCGTGGACCATCTTGGACGACTTGGACGACGTCCCCGACGCGAAGTCGCCCTTCTCGACGAGAGCGGTGCGCAGCCCCCGGCTAGCGGCGTCGAGGGCGACCCCGGCGCCGGTGACGCCACCCCCGATGACCAGGACGTCGAACTCCTCGTCGGCGAGCCGGCGCAGTGCGTCCGCGCGGCGAAAGGGATGCACCGGTCCAGACTGCCACATCGGCCCCGCGCCATTTCCGGGGCGGCTTCAACTGCCGTCGGGGTACCCGCCGCGGTGGAGGACCATGGGATAGTGCGGCAGCGTGTCGGGCCGGGACCGGATCGCGGCACGCCAATTGTCCGGATACGGCTCGAGGCCACCGGCCAGCGGTGAACGGGACAGCATCCCGTCACCGACCACGTCGGTGCTGGCGGCGCGGAGGTCGTCGACGGCGGCGGCGCCGAACGTGGTGCGCCACGACTCCTCCGTGGCGGCAAGGGACCGGCGAAAATTGCGCTGGGCGTGGCCGCCCTTGGCGGTCAAGCGGAGGACCTTGCCCCGCCCAGTGGCGGCATCCGGCTCGGCGACGACGCAGCCACGGCGTTGCAGCCACCCGGCGCACATGGCGGTGGCCTCTTTGGACACGCCGGTCAGTCGCGGAAGATCGCGCAACTTGACGCCGGTGGTGTCGAGGACGCGCAAGGTGTTGGCGCCGATGGGCAGTGCGATCCCCGACGTTCGTTCGACGTCGAGCGTGAACGCCAGCAGCACGCCCGACAACAGCGCGGACAGGTCGAGGCGCGGGGCGGCAGCGTCGGGTTCCCCCGGTGGTGGGGGTTCGGCCTTCCCGTTCTGGGTCGGGTGGACGACCGGGAGGAAGGCCGGCGGGACGATCGCCAGCCGTGCGAACAGCGCGCCGAGCGCCGCGACCAGCGCGTCGAATGGCGACGCGCCGAAACGGTCGCGCCAACGGGCGTCGACGTCGGCGGGGACGGACGACCACACGGTGCAGGCTTCACGCCCCGCGGCGCTGAGGTGGACGACGACGTCGTCCTGCGGCGGGTTCCGGAGCGCCTCGCCGTCGGGGGGCCGCAGGGAGACGTACCCCCAACGACGCAGGCCCCCGAGAAGCAGCTGGCTCGTGCGCGCCCGCCGGCGGAGCTCGGCCACGGTGACCGCGTCGTCGAGGTACTGCAGCACATTGGCCCACAGCGCGAACGACACCAGCCAGGGCGGGCTGCGGCGAGACGAGGAGGCCGAGGGGTCGTCGCGAGTCGTGCGGTGCGGCAGGCGATGTTCCGCCTCGTTGTCGATCTCGATGGTGTGCGCAACCAGCACCTGGGACAAGAGTGTGGGCAGCGGGAGCGCCGGCGACATCGCGCCAATGGTCGCGCCTCCCTGGGCGTACCGTGCGGAGGTGCCCTTGACGGAGGACGACCCGTGGGACGGCTACGCGCGGTTGGAGGTGGAGATCCTCCGTGTTCGCCAGGAGACTTTCCGCGTGCGGGCTGATCCGACCGGGCGCGTCGGCCGGTGGCCCTGGGACTCGCCTGCGCCCGTGCACATCCTCACGGCCTGGAACCCGGGAGACGCGCGGCCGGGCGACGCAACCAACCGGGCGCGGCACGCCGAGCTCGAGGCGGACCTGGCCCAGCTCGGAGCCGAGCGATGGCCGGCCCGCGGGACCACGCCGGGCACGGCCCAGTACGACGAGGGCGTGGCGGTGCAAGGTCTGCAGGTCGAGCAGGCGCGGGCACTCGGTGCCCGCTACGGCCAGGACGCCGTCTTCGAGTGGACGCCGGAGGAGTGGGCGATCGTGGGCTGCCGGGAGAGCCGGCGGGTGGCGTTCGGGTGGTCCGCGGACTCGACCCTCGGCCCGGGTCCGACGTCGTAGCGAGGGGCGAGGCCGTTCCGCTTGACCCTGGCGGCACGGCGGGAGCCCAGGTCAGGGCGGATCTCGCTTCAGCAGTCCTCCCAACGCGCCGACCATGGACGTTGGCAGGGCGTGGCCGGGCGTGTCCTGCTCGACGCGTGCTGCGCACCGCGCGGCCCAGCCGCGAGGCCGGGCTCGTGGAGTTTCGAGGGGGAAGGCGATGGAATTCTTCGACGACGGGTGGGACGACGAGCAGCCCGACGACGGCCCGGAGTTCGACTCGGACATCGATCCCGAGGGGTTCTATCTCAGCCTGCTCTCCGACGAGGAGGGCCACCGCTTCCGGTCGGCGCGCGCCAGGTCGCGGGCCGACGACGACGAGGACCCGGCCGGGGACCTGCCCGAGCGCGTCCTCTTCGACCGCGGCACCGAGGCGGAGCTCCACAGCGAGATGCGGCTGTCCGAGCTCTGGGACCTTTGCCAGCGCGGTTCTCTCACCCTTGACGACTTCCTCGAGCTCTCGACGCTGATCACCGAGGTGGAGGGCATCCCAGGGTCGCTCTGTGGGGACTGCGCCATGCTGGAGCGGCCCAACGCGCGCGGCAACTGGTCACTCGGCACCACCGAGCTCTGCCGGGCGCATCTCCGCTTCCGCCTCGGCTACGCCCGCATCGACGGCGGCGGCGCCCAGTACCCGGCGTAGCGCTCCCTCCGAGTCCGAGGGCGGACCCCCAGAACCTCGCCGCGTCGGTCCGGCGTGGGCAGAATGGGGTCGTGACGTTGGCCGCCCGCGTCTTCGCCGCATCGCACCTCACCGGGAGCTTCGTGCTTCGATCGGGGCGCACCGCCGACCACTACTTCGACAAGTACCGCTTCGAGTCCGATCCCGACCTGCTGGCCGACATCGTCGAGGCGCTGGTCGCACTGCTGCCCCCCGGCGTCGATGGGCTGGCCGGGCTCGAGCTCGGCGGCGTCCCCCTCGCCACCATGCTCTCGTCGGTCACCGGCCTCCCTGCGTACTTCGTCCGTAAGGAGCCCAAGAAATATGGCACCGAGCGTGTCTGCGAGGGCGGGGAGGTCGCGGGCCGGCGCTTGGTGATCATCGAGGACGTGGTCACGACCGGCGGCCAGATCGTGCTGTCGGCCCAGGACCTCCGGTCGGAGGGCGCCGTGGTCCAGCACGCCGTCTGTGTGATCGACCGCGAGGGCGGGGGCGCGGACGTGATCGGGTCCGAGGGGATCGCGCTGGCCGCCCTCTTCACCATGCGCGAGCTGGAGCAATTCAGGACCTAGCCGCGCCGGCACGACCTCCGGCCGCGGCCGCGGCCCGGCGGCCGGCGTCGGATCCGCGCCCGCCATTTCGACAACGATTGTCAAAAAGGTGGCGGGTCCCGCTAGGGTGCCCATCCGTGTCCGACTACACGATTCCCGAGCCGGAGCCCAAGGAGATCGACGAGCAGCTCGCCATGCAGCTCTCCCACATGGTGGACTTCAACGTCCTGCGCGGTCACCCCTCAGGCGACGAGCGGTGCGACAACTGCCGCTACTACCTCGACGAGACCAAGGACCTCTCCTACTGCTGGCATCCGAAGGTCCGCATCCTGGTGGGAGGGAACTGGTGGTGCCAATGGTGGGAAGAGATTCCCGCCGACGGCGCGTGAGGCAATTCCTCGCTGGTCGCCCGCCAGATTTCGACAATCATTGTCAAAAAGTGCCTCGCGGCCGCTAGGGTGGCAACGCGATGCAGTCACCGGACGCACTCAACGACCTCTTTCGAGCCCACGGGCGGAAGATCACCGCACAGCGCGCGTGCATCTTCCGGGCTCTGGAGGGTGACGCGACCCACCCCTCGGCGGAGCGGGTGCACGAGAAGGTCAGGCGCGAGATGCCGAACGTCTCGCTGAAGACGGTGTACCAGACGTTGCACGACCTGGCCGAGCTGGGCGCCATCAGCGTGCTCGACGTCGGGACCGGGCAAGCGCGCTTCGACCCCAATGTGGAGACCACGCATCACCACCTGGTCTGCCGCTCGTGTGGCAAGGTGCGGGATCTCGCCGCAGACTTTCCGGGCCTGCGCGTCCCGCGCCGGGCCGCCCTCGGCTTCGACGTCGACAGCGCCGAGGTGGTCTTCCGGGGGCTCTGCGACGAATGCCGGGGTTCACAGAAGCGCCAACAGCAACACCAGCACCAACGGACCGCTTGAGAGAGAAAGGGTACGACACCGCCATGCCAGGACTGAAGGGCAGCAAGACCGAGGCCAACCTCAAGGAGGCCTTCGCCGGCGAGAGCCAGGCCAATCGCCGCTACCTCTACTTCGCACAGAAGGCCGACGTCGAGGGCTACCCCGACGCCGCCGCCCTCTTTCGCTCGGTGGCCGAAGGAGAGACCGGGCACGCGTTCGGCCACTTCGACTTCCTCAAGGAGGTCGGCGACCCGGTGACCGGCGTCGCGGTCGGCGCCACGGGGGACAACTTCAAGTCGGCGATCGAGGGCGAGACGTACGAGTACACCGAGATGTACCCGGGCTTCGCCAAGACCGCCCGCGACGAGGGATTCGACGAGATCGCCGAGTGGCTCGAGACCCTGGCCCGCGCCGAGAAGTCGCACGCCGGGCGTTTCACGAAGGGTCTCGAGTCGCTCGACTAGACGGGCGCGCATGACCGCCACGCTGACCCTGGCCGACGTGCTCGATCTGCGCGCCTACGAACGGGTGCGCGAGGACTACCGGGCCCGCGTGATCGCCCGCAAGCGCAACCGCCGGGTCGCGCTGGGCCCGATCATGACGCTGGTCTTCGAGTGCTTCGACACCATGCGCTTCCAGGTCCAGGAGATGGCCCGGGCCGAGAAGATCATCAGCGACGAGGCCCTCCAGACGGAGCTCGACATCTACAACCGGCTGCTGCCGGGGGAGCGGGAGCTTTCGGCGACCCTCCTCATCGAGCTGACCTCCGACGGGGCGCTGCGGGAGTGGCTGCCCCGGCTCGTGGGGATCGAGCGGCGAATCGGCGTCGCGATCGGCCGGGACGTGGTGGCGAGTGCCCCCGAGGCCGAGCACGCCGAAGCCCTGACGCGAGAGGACGTCACCCCGGCGGTCCACTACCTGCGTCTCCGCTTCACCGAAGCCCAGGTGGCGGCCTTCGAGGACGCGTCCGAGGTGGCGCTGGTGGCGACCCATCCCGCCTACGAGGCCCGGACCCCGCTCCCGCCCGCCGTGCGCGCGGAGCTGCTCGGTGACCTCCTGGGGACAACAAAGGCCCTCCCTATCGGCTGACCAGGGACAATTCCGTGCGTGAGTCTTTACACACGCTCAGGACTTAAGCCATACTCTTCGTTCGCCGAAATTCAGGGAGACACAGCCGGTCGATCGATCGAAAGAACCCTGACCAGGGCGAAAGTAACTATCCGTCTGTCCGTTACGAGGAAGTGTTTCCCATGATCGCCACCACGTGGCGCAAGCAAGCAGCCTGCCGGGGCCTCGACGTCGAGGTGTTCTACCCGATCACCGAGGACGAGGCCGATGCGGCCGAGGCCAAGGCTGTCTGCGCCGTCTGCCCGGTCCGCCAAACGTGCCTCGAGCACGCCCTGGCACACCGCGAGCGCGAGGGTGTCTGGGGTGGCGCGACCGAGCGGGAGCGGCGGCGGATCGTGCGGCAGCGGCGCAAGTCGGCCTGACGGCACGCCGGCCCCGGCCGGCGGGCGTGCGGGGCGGCGTTGCTGCCTACTTCCTCCCCTTCGCGTCCCCCTTCACGGTGGTCGTGGTCTTGGGCGTCGCCTGGGTCGGCTGGCCGATCGTGCAGGGGTAAGGATTCCAGGGCTCGGGCTGCATGTTGGTGTAGACGTCCGACGGGATCGTCGTCGTGGTCGTGGTGGTCGGTCCGGTGGGTGTGGTGGCGACGGTGGCTCCGTTCCCGGTTCCCGTCGACCCGGTCGCGCTCGGGCCGGCCCCCGCGCCCGACGCGCCCGCCACGGTGAGCGCCGAGCCGGCGATCAGGAGCGAGACGGTCTGGCCGGTCAGGCTGGGATCCGCCATGTAGGTAACCGGACCGCGCAGCGCGGCGCCGAGGGTCAGGGCCGCCCCGTAGCCCGAAGGCCCGTAGAGGATCTCCGACGGGGCGCCCGAGCCGAGCTGGCTCGAGGCGTCGCCGATCTCGGCCACGGTGAAGCCCTGCGCGGTCAGCGCCTGGCCGGTCGTGTGGGCGATGCCGTCCACCGTCCCGGCGTTGAGGACGTTCACGCTGACCTGGCTGTGCGGCAGCGTGGTCGACGTCGTCGTGGTGCTCGACCCACCCCGGTCCCTGACGGTCCGGCCGTGCCTGATCGTCGTGGTGGTGGCAGACGGAGGCGGAGCCGTCCCGATCTGGTTGAAGGCGTCGATCATGTCCTGGGCGTAGGGCTGGGCCTCCTTCAACACGTCGGCCCCACCCGAGGTGGTGTAGCCGAGCGTGGGGAGCGTCTCGGTGATCAGGTGCGAGGACGGGAGCCCGCGGAAGTCCTGGGCGAGGTTGAAGAGGTCGCTCTTGCTCAGCGAGTCGTCGATGGTCAGGTTGGTGACCGCGGCGCCGATGAACGCGTTGATGGTGAGCGGGTTGAGGCCAACCTGGTTGATCTTGGCCAGCACGGCCCGGAAGAAGGCGTCCTGGCGCTGGATCCGGCTGAAGTCCGACAGCCCGTCGCTCTCCCAGTAGCCGTTGGCGTTCATGTAGTCGAGGTGCCGGCTGCGAACCAGCTGCAGCGCGGTGGTCCCGTTGACGACCTGGCAGCCCGTGGTGGTGACGTCGAGGCCGGTGTAGGCGTCCTTGACCGCGGTGGGGAAGTCCATGGTCACGCCGCCCAACGCGTTCACCATGCCCGAGAACCCGGGGAAGTCGACCGACATGTAGTGGTTGATCGGGATGCCCAGATCCGTCTCGATCGTCTGGATGAGGAGGTCGGGCCCCGAGTTGAAGGCCGCGTTGATGCGGTTCATGCCCGAGATGTCGGTGACGTCGCCCGGGATGTCCACCCAGAGGTCGCGCGGGATGGAGAGCACGGTCACCGTCTTGGCGGCGGGGTCGAAGCGGGCGACCATGGTGACGTCGCTGCGCTGGCCGCCCGCGTCCGCTTCGTTGCCGAACGCGTTGACCTGCGTCGAGTTGTCGACGAAGGCGCGCGAGTCGGAGCCGACCAGGAGCATGTTGAAGGGCTGTTGCTGGCCGACCGGAGCGGTGCGAATCAGGTGTTTGGCGTGGATCTTCTTGATCTGGTCGAAGCGGTAGTCGGTGTAGACGTAGAGGCCGCCCGCGCCGACGGCCGCCAGGAGGACGACGAAGGCGAGGGCGTAGAGCATGCGGCGCCGCCAGCGGTGCCGGTGTTTCCGCTCCTTCTTGTGTGTCTTGCGCAGTTCCTTCTGGAGGCGGGCTCGCGACGGGACGGCGGCCGTGGCATCCCCGTCGTCGCCGGGCGAGGGAAGCGTCTCGGGGTCGTCGGGAGGCAAGAACCAGAAAAATACCTGGCCGGGAGGTCCGGTACCCTGCACCGGTGCAATTCGAACTCCCCGACGAGCTGGAGGAGCTCCGTCTGTCGGTGCGGCGGCTGGCACAGGACAAGGTGCGGCCCCGGGCGCGGGCCATCGACAAGGACGGGACCTACCCGGCGGACCTCTTCGCCGCGTTCCGCGATGCGGGCCTGCTGGGCCTGTGCGTCCCGGCCGAATACGGCGGCTCGGGCGCCGGCATCCTGGGCCTGGCCCTGGCCATCGAGGAGGTGGCGAAATACTCCAACACAGCGGCGCTCATGCTGCTGCTGACCCGGCTCCCGACCGGCCCCGTCATGATCGCAGGCACCGAGGAGCAGAAGAAGCGGTACCTGCCGCGAATCTGTAACGGCTCGCAGCGCGCCGCCTTCGGGCTCTCCGAGCCCCAGGCAGGGAGCGACGTCATGGGGATCCGGACGCGGGGCGTCGCCGACACCGGGTCGCAGGGCGGCTGGGTGCTCAACGGCACGAAGTGCTGGATGTCGGGCGTGCGCGAGGCCGACTGGTACACCGTCTTCGCCAAGACGGGCGAGCCCACCAGCCGCGCCCACGACTCGGTCACCGCCTTCATCGTCGAGCGGGCGTGGGACGGCGTGGCCGTCGGGCGCACCGACCACAAGATGGGGGTACGCGGGGTCGACACCGGCGAGCTGGTCCTCACCGACGTCCACGTGCCGGCCGAGAACGTCATCGGTGAGGTCGGCGGCTTCCGCCTGGCCATGCTCGGCCTGAACGCCATGCGGCCGATCGTGGCGGCGCGGGGTATCGGCCTGGCCGAGGGCGCGCTCATGTACGCCACCGAGTACGTGCAGCAGCGGGCCGCGTTCGGCAAGACCATCGCGGACTTCCAGGGGATCCAGTGGGAGATCGCCAAGTGCGCCGTGGACATCGAGGCGGCCCGGCTGCTGACCTACCGGGCGGCGGTCCTGGCCGACGCCGGCAAGTTCACCAAGGCGTACGTCCCGTACCTCTCCATGGCGAAGTACCACGCCACCGAGCTGGCCGTCCGCGCGTCGTCACTGGCCGTCCAGCTGCTCGGTGCCGCCGGCTACATGGAGGACCACCCGACCGAGCAGTGGTACCGGGACGCCAAGCAGCTCACCATCGTGGAGGGCACCTCCCAGGTCCAGCTGGGTCTGATCGCGCGCGGCGTGCTCGACCGCGACCTCTGGTGGGACTGACCTGGCCGGCGGTCCTCGACCGCCTCTCGCGCCGCGAGTCGCTCGACGCCGGCGAGGCCGAGCGCGTGCTCGAAGACGTCCTGGCCGGGGACGCGACGCCCGCACAGGTGGGCGCGTTCCTGGCCCTGCTCCACGCCAAGGGCGAGACCGCCGAGGAGGTCACCGGCCTGGCCCGCGCCATGGTCGACGCGGCCGTGCCCTGCCCACTGGACGCGGCCGCCCTCGGTGCCCCGGTCGTCGACCTGGTCGGCACGGGTGGCGACCGCCTCGCCAGCATCAACGTGACCACGCTGGCGTCGTTCATCACCGCGGGCTGCGGGGTGCCGGTGTGCAAGCACGGGAACCGGGCGGCCTCCTCGTCGGTGGGCACGGCCGACGTGCTCGAGGCGCTCGGTGTCGCCATCGAGGTCGGCCCCGCGGGGGTGGCCCGTTGCGTGGCCGAGGCGGGCATGGGCTTCTGCTTCGCCCAGCGCTTCCATCCCGCCATGCGCTTCGTCGGGCCCGTCCGCAAGGAGCTCGGGGTGCGCACCGTGTTCAACTTCCTCGGGCCACTTACCAACCCGGCTCGCGTCCGCCACCAGCTGGTCGGGGTGAGCGACCCGACGATCGCGCCGATCATGGCGGGCGTCCTCGGGGCGACGGGCAGTCGGCACTCCTTGATCGTCCACGCCGACGACGGGCTCGACGAGCTGAGCGTGACGTCGCCCTCGAACGTGCTCGAGATGCGCGGCGACGGCGCGGGGGAGTTCGACGTCACCGCCTGGCGGGTGGAGCCGGACGCGCTGGGGTTCGCCCCCGCGACGTTGCGGGACCTCGAGGGCGGCGACGCCGCGTTCAACGCCGGGGTCATCCGGTCGGTGCTCGAGGGCGAGCGGGGGGCGCGGCGCGACATCGGCCTGCTCAACGCCGCCGCGGCGCTGCTGGTGGCGGGGCGCGTCGGTGACCTCGAAGCCGGTGTGGCGCTGGCAACCGAGTCGATCGAGAGCGGGCGGGCCCTGGCGGTGCTCGACGCGCTGGTCGCTACCTCGCAAGACGCGTCGCGCCGGCAGTCGGACTGACCCGCCAGGCCCGGCGCGGCGCGTGGGCGCCGGGATCGAGCGCGGGGGAGTCGGGCCGGCACAGGGCGATCACGCAGCCGCCGAAGCCACCGCCCGCCAGCCGCGCGCCGAGCACGCCCGGTTGGGCCAACAGCTGCTCGACCAGCTCGTCGACGGCGGGCACCGAGACCCGGTAGTCCGCGGCGAGGCTCCGGTGGCCGTCGGTCATGACCTCGCCGAGGCCGCCGAGGTTGCCGCGGGCGAGGAGCCGCTCCGCCCGCCGGACGCGGGCGCACTCGGTGATGACGTGGCGGGCGCGGCGGCGCAGGACGGGGTCGCCCAGCGCGCTGAGGTCCCCGAGGTCGCAGAGGCCAAGGGGCCGGCCCAGGATCTGCGCCGCCCGCTCGCACTCGGCCCGCCGCGTCGCATACGGCGTGGAGGTCAACAGGCGCGGCGCCTCGCTGTGCACGACGACGAAGGCGGCGTCGTCGGGGACGGGCACGGGGCGCAGCTCGAGCGTGGCGAAGTCGATGTGCAGCGCGTGCCCCTCGGTGCCGGCGGCGATGGCGAGCGGGTCGAGCAGGCCGACGTGCGCGCCGGCGATGCGCTCGGCCTCCTGGCAGGCGTGCGCCAGCGCGAGGGGGTCGTCGTCGTGCCCCAGCGCGAGCAGGGTGGCGACGGCGAAGGCCGCACTCGACGACAGCCCGGCGCCGACGGGCAGCGTGCTGGTGACCCGGAGGGCGCCGCCGGAGCTGGGTGGCCGGAGCCGGAGGAGTCCGGCCGCCAGGAGGGCTTCGTCGGGAACCGGGGCGGCACCACCCAAGGGGATCTCGAACGGAGGCGGGAACTGGTCCGAGTCGACGCCGACGAGGAAGCTGCCCGGCTTAGGCGTGAAGGTAACCTCGGTGGCCAGGCCGATGGCCATGGGCAGCGAGAGACCGCCGTTGTAGTCGGTGTGGTCGCCGATGATGGTGACGCGCCCCGGGGCGCGGGCGGTGGGCACGTCCCCAGCTTGACGCACACGGGTCGGCTTGACCGTCGTGGCCGCCTCAGGTCACGATCCTGCGATGAGCGAGCGCAGCGGACCCCTGAACGGGGTCAAGATCGTCGAGCTGGCCGGCATCGGTCCGGCGCCCTTCACGTGCATGATGCTGGCCGACGCCGGTGCCCAGGTGTTGCGGCTCGAGCGTGCGGCGTCGGGCGCGGTCGAGCGTGCCGAGCAGGCGCGGGCGTCCGGGGCGGGACCGCACTGGGACCTGTTGAGCCGGTCGCGCTCCTCGGTCGGCATCGACCTGAAGAACCCCGACGCGGTCGACCTGGTGCTCGGGTTGGTCGAGCAGGCCGACGGCTTCATCGAGGGCTTCCGGCCCGGCGTGGCCGAGCGGCTCGGTCTCGGGCCCGACGTCTGCCTGGCCCGCAACCCTCGGCTCGTGTACGGGCGCATGACCGGGTGGGGCCAGGACGGCCCGATGGCCGACATGGCCGGCCACGACATCGACTACATCGCCATCGGGGGCGCCCTGTGGCCGATAGGCCGAGAGGGTGAGGCGCCGGTACCGCCGCTCAACCTGGTCGGTGACTTCGGCGGCGGCGGCATGCTGCTCGCCTTCGGGATGGTGGCCGCGCTCTTCGAGGCGGCGCGCTCGGGGGAGGGCCAGGTGATCGACGCCGCCATGGTCGACGGTTCCGCCTCGCTCACGACGATCATCCACGCCTTCCGCGCCGGCGGCATCTGGAACGATCGCCGGGCGCGCACAACATCCTCGACACCGCGGCGCCCTTCTACGAGGTCTACGAGACGGCGGACGGACAGTGGATGGCCGCGGGGGGCATCGAGCGGCAGTTCTACGGCGCGCTGCTCGAGGGGTTGGGCCTGGCCCACGACACGACCCTCCCAGACCAGCAGGCGCGCGACGACTGGCCGGCCATGAAGGAACGCTTCGCCGCGGTCTTCAAGACCAAGACACGCGACGAGTGGACGGCCGTCTTCGACGGCACCGACGCCTGCGTGGTGCCCGTGCTCTCCCCGTGGGAGGCGCCCCTGCACCCGCACAACGTGGCGCGCTCGACGTTCATCGAGGTGGAGGGTGCCGTGCAGCCGGCGCCGGCCCCGCGGTTCTCCCGCACGCCGTCGACGGTCTCGAAGGCGCCGTCGTTCCCGGGTGGCGACACCGTCTCGGGCCTGGTGGAGTGGGGCGTCTCCGAGGAAGCGGTGGCGAAGCTGCGCGAATCGGGGGCGCTCAGCTAGGGCGCATGCGCCCGGCGGTTGATGTCGGCATTGCTCGGGTGGTCCCTCAGATCTTCACGACGGGACAGGTGATGGTGCGGGTGATCCCCTCGATCTGCTGGATGTCCCGCACCACCATGTGGCCCAGGTCGTTCATGGAGGGCGCCTCGGCGCGGGCGATCACGTCGTAGGGTCCCGTCACGCCGTCGGCCACCACGACACCCTCCACGGCGTTGACCTGCTGGGCCACGTGCGCCGCCCGGCCGACGTCGGTTTGGATCAGGACGTACGCGTGGACGGTCACGGCACACCGTACATTGGCCTGGTGGCGATGTCCCCCCGGATCGAGCAGTTCAAGGACATGGCCGAGCAGGCCCGGAAGGACCTGTTCGACCAGAGCCACCCCATCGGCCGCCTGTCGCTCGTGCAATGCGCGATGCTCGCCGGCGGCACCACGGTCACCATCTCGCTGGCCGGCTCGCTGTTCTTCTCGATCTCGCCCAAGGCGGCCGACCACCAGGTGCTGTTGTACCTGCTCTTCACGATCGCCCCCTTCGCCATCGTGTCGCCGCTGCTCGGGCCGCTCATCGACCGCAGCCGCGGGGCGCGCCGGCTCATGGTGGTGGCCTCGGCCGTCGGGCAGGCGGTGCTGTGCCCGCTCATGGCCACGCACATCCATAGCCTGCTGCTCTTCCCGCTCGCCTTCTTCGTGCTCGTCTGCCAGAAGCTCTATCTGGTGACCAAGGGGGCGCTCGTCCCCGAGATGGCGGCGCTCGACGGCCCCGAAGAGCAGGAGGCCGGCTATGCCACGCTCAACGCGCGCCTGACCCTGCTCGGCACGTTGGCCGGCTTCGTCGCGTCCATCCCGGCCGTGATCCTCTACAAGCTGGGCGGCTCGCCCGCCGTGCTCGTGTTCGCCACGCTCGTCTTCGTCGGCGCCGTCGTGGCGGGCGCCCGGCTCCCGGTGCTCGCGGGCAGCCGGGCGGAGCAGCTGTGGACCGATGAGTCGACCCGGGCGGTCGAGTACGGCCAGGTCGGCGAGGCGCAGAAGCGCGAACAGGACCTGTTGAGGCTGCAGCCGATCGGCAACCCCGAGGTGATGCTCGGCCTGACGGCCATGTGCATCGTGCGCGGCCTGACCGGCTTCATGACCTTCATGCTGGCGTTCGGACTACGTCGCATGCATGGCGTGGGGCTCTGGTGGTACGGGTTGGTGCTGGCGGGGACCGGCGTCGGGGCCATCATCGGTCTGGTCCTGGTCGGACGGCTGCGCAAACGCCTGACCGAGCAACAGCTGCTCCTCTCCTCCCTCTGGCTCATCGCGGCGACGGCCATCGGCTGCGCCGTGTGGGGCACCCTGTTCGCACAGGTCGTGCTGGCCTTCATGGTCGGCCTGTGCGGTGCGGTGGCGCAGCCGTCCTTTGACGCCATGACCCAGCGCTACATCCCGCTCTCCGCCCAGGGCCGCGCGTTCGCCCGCTTCGGCATGCGCCAGCAGCTCGTCTGGGTCGTGGGCTCGCTGATCCCGGTGATCATCGCCTTCAACCTGCCCCAGGGCGACGCGACCATGGGCGTGCTGGCCGCGCTCGGTGGCCTCTCCTATGTGTCGGGGCGGCGGGCCACCCAGACGACGCGGGTCATGCGGCGAGACTTCCGCCGCGATCTGGGCAACGAGATGGGTGGCGCCGGCAGCCCCGGGGGCTGAACGGGGGGATCCAGGTCAGGCCGGCTCGGGTCAGCCCAGTCGCTCCCCGAGGGTGTCGGCCTGCTCGGCCAGCGCCTCGGGCAGCCGGTCGCCGAACTGCGCGTAGTACTCGCGGATGCGCGGCACCTCGGCGCGCCAGCCCTCGACGTCGACACGGAGCAGCTCCTCCATGTCCTCTCTGCTCACGGTCAGGCCGGTGGTGTCGATGGCGTCGACGGTGGGGACCGAACCGATCGGCGTCTCGGTGGCGGCCGCCTTGTCGGTCACCCGGTGGAAGATCCACTCGAGTACCCGGGAGTTCTCGCCGTAGCCGGGCCAGAGGAACTTGCCGTCGGCGTCCTTGCGGAACCAGTTGACGTAGAAGATCTTCGGCAGGGCGTCGCGGTCGGGTGCTTCCGCGCCGATGCGGAGCCAGTGGGCGAAGTAGTCA
Organism: uncultured Acidimicrobiaceae bacterium; assembly: GCA_963788585.1. Lineage (GTDB taxonomy): Bacteria > Actinomycetota > Acidimicrobiia > Acidimicrobiales > RAAP-2 > Bog-473. The sequence continues at coordinate 144,183 of CAWBHA010000004.1, read as the reverse complement.
GCCATGTTGTAGCCGCAGAAGGGCAGCATGGCGAAGGGGTCGCGGCGCAGGTTGCCGACCGCGCCGGCCTGGGCGGCCGTGGTCTCCGACGCCATGATCGAGCCGAGGAAGACGCCGTGCTCCCAGTCGTGCGACTGGAACACCAACGGGACGATGCTGGCGCGGCGGCCGCCGAAGAGGATGGCGCTGATCGGCACGCCCTTGGGGTCCTCCCACTCGGGCGCGATGGCCGGGTCCTGGGCGGCCGGCGCGGTGAAGCGGGCGTTCGGATGGGCCGCCGTCGTGCCCGACTCGGGCGTCCAATCGTTGCCCTTCCAGTCGGTCAGGTGCGCCGGCGGCTCGTCGGTCATGCCCTCCCACCAGATGTCACCGTCGTCGGTCAGCGCCGTGTTGGTGAAGATGCAGTTGCCGTCGAGGGTGAGGATGGCGTTGGGGTTGGTGTGCGTGTTGGTCCCCGGGGCGACGCCGAAGAAGCCGGCCTCGGGGTTGATGGCGTAGAGGCGGCCGTCGGCGCCGAACTTCATCCAGCAGATGTCGTCGCCCACCGTCTCGACCTTCCACCCCTCGATCGAGGGGATGAGCATGGCCAGGTTGGTCTTGCCGCACGCCGACGGGAACGCACCCGTGATGTAACGGGTCTCGCCCTCGGGGGAGGTGAGCTTCAGGATGAGCATGTGCTCGGCCATCCAGCCGGCGTCGCGCGCCATGACCGAGGCGATGCGCAGGGCGAAGCACTTCTTCCCGAGCAGCGCGTTCCCGCCGTAGCCCGAGCCGAACGAGACGATCTCGCGCGTCTCGGGGAAGTGCACGATGTACTTGTTCTCCGCGTTGCAGGGCCAGGGGACGTCCTGCTGACCCGGCTCGAGCGGCGCGCCCACCGAGTGCAGGCACGGGACGAACTCGCCGTCGTCGCCGAGGACCTCGAGGGCGCCGCTGCCCATGCGGGTCATGATGCGCATCGAGACGGCGACGTAGGCGGAGTCGGTGAGCTGCACGCCGATGTGGGCGATGTCCGAGCCCAACGGGCCCATGGAGAAGGGGACGACGTACATGGTGCGGCCCTTCATGGCGCCCTTGAAGAGGCCGTTCAGGATCTGGCGCATCTCGGCGGGATCGCACCAGTTGTTGGTCGGGCCGGCGTCGATCTCCTTCGCCGAGCAGATGAAGGTGCGGTCCTCGACCCGGGCGACGTCGCCGGGGTCCGAGTGCGACCAGTAGCTGTTGGGCCGCTTCGCGTCGCTGAGACGGGTGAAGGTGCCGGCGTCGACGAGCTCCTGACAGAGCCGGTCGTACTCGTCGGCCGAGCCGTCGCACCACTCGATCCGGTCGGGCGTCGTCAGCGCGGCGACCTGGTCGACCCAGGCCAGGAGTTTTGCGTTCTTGGTTGGCGCCATGTCTGGGGGATCAGCTCCTTCGTCCGACCGATTTCGGTGGGGTCCAATGCTAGGCATGTGCCGTGGGATCCCCCAAGCCGCGGCGAACACGCCCTCTCGCCAGCGAAGACGAGGTGATCCAGTCTATTCGGGGGATCCTCGGAAATGGAATTGAGGCGTTCGGCTTGCGTGACGACGCCGCTGTGCTGGGGCTCCAGGCGGGACCGCTCGTCGTCTCGGTCGACAGCGTCGTGGCCGGCGTCCACGTCGACCTGGCCCTGTGCAGCCCTGGTGACGTGGGCTGGAAGGCGTTGATGGGCGCGCTGAGCGACCTCGCCGCGATGGGCGCGTCCCCTGTCGGCGCCGTGGTGGCGTTGTGCGTGCCCGGAGGCTCGGGGGACGGCACGGTGGCGCTCGGGGTGATGACTGGAGTGGGGGAGGCCTCGGAGGCGAGTGGATGCCCGGTCGTCGGGGGCGACGTGTCGACGGCCGGCGAGCTGGTGGTGTCGGTGACGGTGCTCGGCACGATACGGGGCGGAGGCCCGGGCCCAGTGTCGCGCTCGGGCGGGCGCCCGGGGGACGTCGTGCTGGTCACGGGGCCCTGCGGAGGGTCGGCCGCCGGGCTGCGCGAGTTGCGCGAGTTGCGCGAGTTGCGGGCGGCGACCGGTGACGGCGAGGCGTACAGGCGGCCGGTGGCTCGTCTCCGCGAGGGCGAGCTGGCCCGGTCGGCGGGGGCGCACGCCATGATCGACGTCTCCGACGGCCTGGCTCTGGACCTGCACCGCCTGGCGGACGCGTCGGGGCTGGGCTTCGAGCTCGTCGACGTGCCGGTGGCGGTGGGCGCGACGCCGGAGGAGGCCCTCAGCGGTGGGGAGGACTACCAATTGGTCGTCGCGCTCGACGAGCAGACGGCGGAGGGGCTGAGCGACGGCTTCGAGCAGTCGGGGCTGCGAAGACCGATCCGGATCGGGTGTCTGGTCGACGACCCGGCCGTGCGGCTCCTGGGGGGGCAGCCGTTGGCGCGGCTCGGCTGGCAGCACCGGGTCGGTTAGCTCGACCGGATGTCATGCGCAGGGGCGCGCACGGGGCGCGTGTGCGCGTGCGCGTACCGGCGCGTGTCCGCGTGCCTGTTGCGACTGCAACATCCGTCCGCAACGCGGATAGCGCGTGAAGTCACCCGATCCGGTTTGGATTCGTTGTCGTGTCGCATGATCGACACGAAGAGATAACCACCTGTTCGAATATCGATCGCGACTGATTCATACCTCTTTCTTAGGCTGCCGCCAACTACGGGCGCCCCGGGCGATCGCGGCTACCCCGACCGAAAGAAGGAGACGAGTATGTTGGCTCGCGCGCGCTCGCAGGTGCCCAGCCGTGCCGTCCTGCTGGCCGTGGGGGTCGTCGTCATGTCGACGAGCGTGCTGGCGGTGCCGATCGGCGCCGCCTACGGCGAGAACACCTTCACGCCCGGGAACCTGTTGGTCTCGACCAGCATCTGGACGACCAACGCCAACATCACGGCCGGGACCACCCAGCTGCCCCCCAATTGCGGCGGCACGGTCTACACGAAGGCCACCTGCGTCACGGCCGAGGCCAACGGCACCTACCCGCAGGTCTTCAACAACCTCGGCATCGACGCCAGCTTCGGGGTGAGCCAGCCGATCTGGATCGACGAGATCACTCCCTCGGGCACCCCGGTGAGCCAGGTCGAGGTGCCCAACAGCACGATGTCCGGCGTCACGTCGGGCAGCGACCAGATGACCACGAGCTTCTCGTCCAAGTCGGAGCTGGCGCTGAACGACTCCACGGACAACCAGTACGTCGACTTCATGGGCTACGTCGCCCCATCGGGCGCCATCGACGTCTCGAACGCCGACACGCCTGGTGCCATCGACACCACCAACGCCGACAGCGCGACACCCACGTACCGGGGCATTGCCCAGCTGGACCAGTACGGGAACGTCCAGTTCACCGAGACCAACGCCTACAGCGGCGACAACGGCCGGGCCGCCATCCTGAACAGCGCGGCCAACACCATCTACACCACGGGCAACGCCGGCAACGGTTCCAAGCCCGAGCCACAGGGCGTCGTCGTGGGGACGGGTTCACAAATTCTCTCGACCAACAACGGGCCCGAGTCGGGCCAGAGCCCCGGCGCGACCACCCCGCTCGGGAACTTCAACATCGTCCAGACCGGTGCCGCGGCCGACACGGCGGCCAAGGACGACAACTTCCGCGGTCTGACCGACTACAACAACGTTCTCTACATGACGAAGGGCAGCGGGAGCAACGGCGTGAACACGGTCTACTTCCTCAACACCACTGGGGCCGCATGCCCGAGCGGGTCCGGCCTGCCCAGCACGACCGCGACCTTGCCGAGCGCGAGCACGTGGACCCCGCCGGCCTACTCCACCAGCAACGCCACGCTGTCGCTCACGACCGCCAACCCGGGTCTGACCCCGACGAACATGTGCATCCTGAACGGGTTCCCGACGACGTCGGCCAGCGGCGCCACCGACTCGTCCGACTACCCGTTCGGCATCTGGTTCGCCAGCCCGACCGTGCTCTACGTGGCGGACGAAGGTGCCGGTGACAACACCTACTCGAGCGCGACGAACACCTACACGGCGGCGACGGCTTCGACGACCGCCGGGCTGCAGAAGTGGGTCTTCAACTCGTCCAGCGGCAGCTGGCAGCTCGCCTACACGCTGCAGAACGGCCTCAACCTCGGCGTGCCCTACACGGTGCCGAGCTACCCGACCGGGAACAACTCGTACACCTCGGGCACGGGCAAGAAGGCGACGACCGTCACGGGACCGTGGGCGCCCGCCGTCGACGGCCTGCGCAACCTCACCGGACAGGTCAAAGCCGACGGCACGGTGACGCTGTACGCGGCGACCTCGACGGTGAGCTTCAGCGGTGACCAGGGCGCCGACCCCAACGCACTCGTCTCGATCACCGACAACCTGGCTGCCACGTCGCTGCCCGGCGGCGAGACCTTCACGAGCCTCATGGCGCCGACGTACGGGCAAGTGATCCGGGGCGTGGCGTTCGTGCCGACCACCCAGCCCGGCGATGCGCTCCCTGAAGCTCCCTGGCTGCCGTTGCTTCCGATCGTGGCCGCGACCGTCGGCGGCGGGTTCTTCGTCTGGCACCGGCGCCTGCGCGGGCGGGCCTCGATCTAGGGGCGTTCCGAACCAGCGAGAACCGGTGGTCCAGGAGGGAGCGGCCGCTCACGTGGCGCTCGTTTCCCTCGCGCCGGGGATCAGCTCCGGTTGGCGGGTTGGCGGGTTGGCGGGTTGGCGGGTTGGCGCGGTCAGCTGGTCGAGCTGGGCTCGTGCGTCCGGCGCGGCGGCTTGGTGATCTTGCCCGCCCGGATGCACGAGGTGCACACGTGGAGTCGCTTCGGTGCACCGTCGACGAGCGCGCGCACCCTCTGCACGTTGGGGTTCCACCGCCGCTTGGTACGCCGGTGCGAGTGGCTGACGTTCATGCCGAACGACGGCTTCTTGCCGCAGATGTCGCACACAGATGCCATGGGGTGAACCTTCCTGAGGGAGGCCGCGGTCGACGGACCAGGCAGGCCTTCACGAACAGCGAAAAGGTTAGCATCCCCTGCCATGACCTCCCCGGCGACCCTCGGCGCCCACGAGCTGCGCGCCGTGATGGGGGGCTACCGCGACGCCCTGCGCCTCCACCAGATCGACATCAACCGCCTCAACGTCTACCCGGTGCCCGACGGCGACACGGGCACCAACATGGCCCTGACGCTCGAGGCCGTAGTCACCGAGCTCGATGCGGTGGCGGCCGGCGCGGGCCTGGCCGAGGTGTGCACGGCCATCGGGCATGGGTCGCTCATGGGGGCCCGGGGGAACTCGGGCGTCATCCTCTCCCAGCTCTTGCGGGGCATGAGCGAGCGCATGGCCTCGGCCGGGGAGGGCGGCGTGGGTCCCGAGCTCCTCGTCGACGCCATGGGCCACGCCTCCGCGCTGGCCCGGCGGGCCGTGGTGCGGCCGGTCGAGGGGACGATCCTCACGGTGGCCGACGCCGCGGCGGACGGCGCCACGCATGGCTCGGGCCTCGTCGGCGTGCTCGAGCGCGCGCGGGGGGAGGCCGCCGACGCGTTGGCGCGCACGCCCCAGATGCTCCCGGTGCTGGCCCAGGCCGGCGTCGTCGACGCCGGCGGCTCGGGGTTCCTCCTCCTGCTCGACGCCTTCCTCCTCGTCCTCGACGGGCGTCCGTTGCCTGAGCCCTCGGGGGTCGCCGCGCCCGACCTGGCCGCACTCGACGGCTGGGCTGCCGCGTCGAACGGGGCCGGGGTGACCCGGAACGGCTCGGGCGCCGCCGGCGGCGAGGGCCAGACGGTCGGCGACCTGCGCTACGAGGTCATGTACCTGCTGCAGGCGCGGGACGACTCCGTGGAGGCGTTCAAGGAGGTGTGGGCGGGCATCGGCGACTCCATCGTCGTTGTGGGCGGCGACGGCCTGTGGAACTGCCACATCCACACCAACGACGTGGGCGCGGCCGTCGAGGCCGGGGTGGACGCGGGCCGCCCCTCGCGCATCAGGGTCACCGACCTCGAGGAGCAGGTCGAGGAGGAGCGCTGGGTGCGCGAGAACGTCGGCGCCCCCGAGGTGGGACCACCGGTCGAGGGGGCCGGACCACCTCCGAGGACGAGCGTCGTGGCGGTCGTGTCGGGCGACGGCATCGGCCGGATCTTCCGTTCGCTCGGCGTGCACCACCTCGTCGTCGGCGGCCAGACCATGAACCCCGCCACGGCCGATCTGCTGAAGGCCGTCGAGTCGGTCGGCTCCGACGAGGTGGTGATCCTGCCGAACAACAAGAACATCCGCCCCGTGGCCGAGCAGGTCGACGCGCTGAGCCCCAAGACGGTGCGGGTGGTGGGCACCGGATCCATCGTCGAGGGGTTCGCGGCGCTGTTGGCCTACGACCCCGCCGCGGGCGCCGAGGCCAACGAGGCCTCCATGCTCACCTCGGCCGCCCGGGTGGTGCCCGCCGAGGTGACGCAGGCCGTGCGCGACTCGGTGACCCAAGCCGGCGAGGTCCACGAGGGCGACTACATCGGCGTCTCCCGCGACGGCGTGGTCGCCGTGGCGGACAACGCCGTCGTGTGCACCCGCCTGCTGCTCGATCGCCTGCTCGACGAGAGCCACGAGCTCGTGACGCTGATCGAGGGCGAGGGTGCCCGCAAGGCCGACACCAGGCGCATCGAGGAATGGCTGAGCGAGGAGCACCCCGACGTCGCGCTCGAGGTGCACCAGGGCGGGCAACCCCTCTACCCGTACCTTCTCGGGATTGAGTAACGGCCGCAGCCTCGGCGCGCTGCGCGCGATCGGCGTGGAGCGCCTCCACGGGGTCTCGGAGCGGCGGGCCGAGATGCTGGCCGAGCTGGGCATCGAGTCCGTGCTCGACCTGGTGACGACGTACCCGCGCCGTTACATCGACCGCACCCGCCAGGCCGACGTGTCGGACCTCGTGGTCGGCGACGAGGCCGCCGTCCTGGCGACGGTGCAGTCGGCCCACGCCCGCCGGGCGCGTACCGGTCGTGCCGTCGTCGACGTGGTCGTGCGCGACGACACCGGCCGCCTCAAGATCGTCTTCTTCAACCAGCCCTGGCGGGCCAAGCAGCTCGAGGCGGGCACCGAGGCCATCTTCTTCGGGAAGGTGACCGAGTATCGGGGCAGTCGTCAGATGGCCAACCCCGTCGTCGACGTGGTGGCGGGCGTGGCGCCCGGGCGGCGGACACTGCGCATCCTGCCCGTCTACCCGGCCTCGGCCAAGGCCGGCCTGACCAGCTGGGAGATCGGCACCTGGGTCGGCGAGGCGCTCGAGCGCGCCGGCGAGTTCGCCGACCCCCTGCCGTCCGAGTGGCGTACCGCGCTCGACCTGTGGGACCGGACCGAGGCGTTCCACGCCATCCATCGCCCCGAGTCGCTCGACGTCGTCGAGCCCGCCCGGCGCCGCCTCGTCTTCGACGAGCTCTTCCGGCTGCAGCTGGCGCTCGTGCTGCGCCGCCGCGCCTTCGAGGTCAATGCCCGCGCGCTGCACCACGACGTCTCGCCCCGCGAGGTCACCGGCGCCGTGCACGACACGCTGGTGGCGCGCTTCCTCTCCGGGCTGCCCTACGAGCTGACCAAGGCCCAGCGGCGCGCGCTGGCGGTCATCGTGGCCGACATGGCGGGCCCCTTTCCGATGCACCGCCTGCTCCAGGGCGACGTCGGCTCGGGCAAGACGGTGGTCGCGCTGGCCGCACTGCTCGGCGCCGTCCAGAGCGGCCACCAGGGCGCCCTGATGGTGCCGACCGAAGTCTTGGCCGAGCAGCACTTCGCCGCGGTGCGGGCACTGCTCGGCGACCTCGAGGGACCGGGTGGCATGGCGGGCGGCGAGGTGCGAGTCGAACTGCTGACGAGCCGGGTGAAGGGCAAGGCGCGCGCGAAGGTGCTCGAGGGTCTGGCCGCGGGCGAGATCGGCGTCGTCGTCGGTACCCATGCGTTGCTGACCGAGGAGGTCGCCTTCGGGTCCCTCGGCTGCGTCGTGATCGACGAGCAGCACCGCTTCGGTGTGGAGCAGCGAGCGACGCTCCGCGCCAAGGGGGCCGACGGCGACCCCGACCTGCTCGTGATGACCGCCACGCCCATCCCGCGCACGGCCGCCATGGTGATCTTCGGCGACCTCGACCTGACCACCCTCGACGAGCTGCCGCCGGGCCGCGTCCCCGTCACGACCGAGTGGTTGCCCGGCGAGGGGCACCGTGGCGAGGAGCGGGCCTGGAAGCGGGTGCGCGCGGAGGTGGCCGCGGGCCACCGGGCCTTCGTCGTCTGCCCCCTGGTCGCTGAGTCCCTGCGGGTGGAGGCCAAGTCGGCCACCGAGGAGTACGAGCGCCTGGCCGGCGGGGAGTTGGCCGGGTTGCAGGTCGGCCTGCTCCACGGCCAGATGGCATCAGGGGCCCGCGAGGAGGTGATGGACCGCTTCCGCGCCGGCGCCCTCGATGTGCTCGTGGCGACGACCGTGATCGAGGTGGGGGTGGACGTGCCCGAGGCGACCGTCATGGTCATCGAGAGCGCCGATCGCTTCGGCATCGCCCAGCTGCACCAGTTGCGCGGCCGCGTCGGGCGCGGCGGCACGGCGAGCTGGTGCTACCTGCTCGGGGGCGCCGAGGGCAACGAGCGCCTCGAGGCCGTCGCCGCGTCGACCGACGGCTTCTCGCTGGCCGAGGCCGACCTGCGCGTGCGCGGCGAGGGGACGCTGCTCGGGGCGCGCCAGAAGGGGCAGAGCGACCTGCGCCTGGCCTCGCTGACCGACCCCGGCGACATCGCGCTGCTCGACGAGGCGCGGCGGGCCGCCGACGCGTTGGTGGGCAAGGACCCCCAGCTCGAGGCGCACGCCGACCTGGCCGACGAGGTCAGGCTCCTCCTGAGTGAGGACGAGGGGGAATACCTCTTCAAGAGCTGAGCCGGTGGGCCCTGCGACGGTCCGGGTGTCCGGCGCCGCCGTAGGGTGGTCGCGATGCGGGTCATCGGAGGCCGGAGCCGCGGGCGCCGCCTGTCGGCCCGGCTGCCCCACTCTGTGCGCCCGACGTCGGACCGGGTGCGCGAGTCGATCTTCGACATCCTGGGTTCGCAGGGCGGCGTCGAGGGGTTGGGGGTGGTCGACCTCTTCTGCGGCAGCGGCGCGCTGGGCGTCGAGGCGCTTTCCCGGGGGGCGGCCTCGGCCACGTTCGTCGACCTGGACCCGGACGCCCTCGCCGCGGTGCGCCAGAACCTCCATGCGGTGGGGCTGGCCGACGAGCCCGCCACCCTGGTGCGGGCCTCGTTGCCGGGCTGGCTCGAGTCCGGCACCGCCGGCGAGTTCGACCTCGCGCTGTGCGACCCGCCCTACTTGTACGAGGAGTGGCCGGCCCTGCTCGGAGCGCTGCGCGCCGGCGTGGTGGTCATGGAATCGTCATCGCCGATTGCGCTCCCGGAGGGCTGGGTGGTCACGAGGGAGCGGCGATACGGCGGTACGCTCGTGACCGTGGCTCAGCGCAGCGGAGACGGCTCGTGAAGGTCGGCCTCTTCCCCGGCTCGTTCGATCCCTTCCACAACGGGCACCTCGAGATCGTCGAGCGGGCCAGCCGGCTCTTCGACGAGGTGGTGGTGGCCGCGGTGCGCAACCCGCAGAAGGGTGCGCAGCTCTTCGACCTCGAGGAGCGCCAGGCTCTGCTCGAAGAGGTCACCGAACACCTCCCCGGCGTCAGAATCGTCGCCATGTCGACCCTCACCGTCTACGTCGCCCGCGACGTCGGGGCCGACGCCATCATCCGGGGCCTGCGGGCCGTCTCGGACTTCGAGGCCGAGATGCAGATGGCGCAGATGAACAACCACCTCTCCGGTGTGGAGACGATCTTCATCCCCACCAGCCCGGAGTGGTCCTTCGTCGCCTCCAAGCTCGTGCGCGAGGTGTGGCGCTTCGGCGGTGACGTCTCTGCCTTCGTGCCCAAGCCGGTGGCCGAGGCGCTGCAGACCAGATACGACAAGATGCGGGACCCGGACGGAAAGGTGGGCGAGGGGGAGTGAAGACGTGAGTGACCAGTTCCTCGACGTCGACGAGGACCCGCCGGTGGAGGAGGTCGGGATCGACTCGATCCTGCAGCAGCTACTCGACTACATGGCGGCGGCCAAGTCGATGCCGCTGTCGTCGTCGGTGATGGTCTCGCGCGAGGAGGTGATCTCGCTCGTGCAGTCGGCGGTCGAGTGCCTGCCCGACGAGCTGCGCCAGGCGCGCTGGCTCCTGCGCGAGCGCGAGGAGTTCATGGCCGAGCGCAGCCGCGAGGCCGAGGCGCTGATGGACGAGGTGCGCGCCCAGGCCGAGCACATGGTGCAGCGCACCGAGATCGTGCGGCAGGCCAACTCCGTGGCCCAGCGCATCCTCGACGACGCCAACGAGGAGGCCCGCACGCTGCGCCACCAGGCCGAGGATTTCGTCGACACCAAGCTGGCCGGCATGGAGATCGTGCTCGACCGCCTGACCCGCACGGTCCAGGCCGGGCGGGCCCGGCTCGCCGCGCCGCTGGTCGAGGCGGCAACCGAGGACGAGGGAGCCGGCAAGGAGGAGGACGGCTTCTTCGACCAGGACCAGTCCTAGTGCGGGCCCCAGTGCTCGTCCCGGTCCGAGTCCCGGTCCGACTGGGCGCGCGCTGATGGCCGCCGACCCCTTCGTGGTCCACGTCGCCCGCCTGCGTCGCTCGGGCCGGTCCGCCCACGAGGTGCGTCGCGGCGAGGTCGCTCTGGCGGGCCCACTCGATGACGCCGGCGTCGATCCGGGCCGCAGCGTCGTGCCCGCCGGCGCCGAGGCCGAGGTCGACGTGACATTGCATCCCTTCGAGGGCGGCATCGACGTCGAAGGCACCGTGACGGCCCCGTGGGAGGGCATCTGCCGCCGCTGCGCCGAGCCGGTCTCGGGTGAGCTGCACATCCACGTGCACGAGCGCTTCGCCGACGACCCCCTCGCGGTCGCCTCCGACGAGGAGATCTACCCCATCCTCCACGACGAGCTCGACCTCACCCCGCTCGCGCGCGACGCCCTCGTCCTCGAGCTGCCCATGGCCCCCCTGTGCCGGCCCGACTGCGCCGGCCTCTGCACCCGGTGCGGGGCGAACCGCAACGAGGGCGACTGTGGCTGCGTTGTCCCCCGAGATCCCCGGTGGGCTAGCCTCGACGTGCTCCGGTAGCCCTTTTCCGGAGGGCTTGCACCGTTCCAGAGCGCCCTCGGCGCCCCCCGTCACGGGCCCGAATCGTCCACCGATCGTTGGAGACCGTCCATGGCTGTCCCGAAGAAGAAGAAATCCAAGGCCAAGGGCCGTAGCCACCAGGCGGCGGCGTGGCGTCTGGGCCGCCCGCCCCGGAGCGTGTGCCCGCACTGCCAGGCAGCGAAGACCCCGCACGTGGTCTGCCCCAGTTGCGGCTGGTACAAGGGTCGCCAGGCCGTCGAGGTCGACTGAGTTGAGCCGCCGGGGCGAGCGTCCGTCGCCCGAGGCCCTGGCCACCCTTCCCGTCGCCGTCGACGCCATGGGCGGCGACAAGGCCCCCGCCGAGATCGTCGAGGGCGCCCGCCGCGCCCACGAGGAGCACGGTGTCGACGTCGTCCTCGTCGGTCCGCCCGACCAGGTCGGCGACACGAAGGGGCTTGATCTGGTCGCCTGCACCGAGGTGATCGCCATGGACGAGGACCCTGCCGGCGGCGTGCGCCGCAAGAAGGACTCGTCGCTGGTGCGGGCGGCCGAGCTGGTGCGCGACGGGAAGGCGTCGGCGATGGTGTCGGCCGGCAACACCGGAGCCACGATGGCTTCGGCCCTCCTGCGCATGGGCCGCCTCCCGGGAGTCGTGCGCCCCTGCATCGCGACACCGCTGCCGCGCCTCGGTCGTACGCCCGCCGTCCTCGTCGACGCCGGTGCCAACGCCGAGTGCACGCCCGCCATGCTGGTCCAGTTCGCCCAGATGGGGGCCGCCTACGTCTCGGCCCGGTTCGGCACCGAGTTGCCGTCGGCCGGGCTGCTCTCCATCGGCGAGGAGCCCACCAAGGGCACTCCGCTGGTCAAGGAGGCCCACGGCCTGCTCGCCGAGGCGGCCGCCGCCTCCGCCACCGCTACCACCGGCAACTCCGCCACCACCAACGGGCCCGAGCGATTCGAGTTCGTCGGCAACCTCGAGGGGCGTGACCTGCTGCCCTCGCCTGCCGACGTCATCGTCACCGACGGCTTCACCGGCAACGTGACCCTCAAGGCGCTCGAGGGCTCCTTACGGTTCCTCTTCCAGACGCTGCTGGGCGTGTTCGGGACCGACGACGCCACCCGGGAGGCCTCCTCGGTGCTGCTGCCGCACCTCTTGCCCCTCGCGGCAGAGTTCGAGCCGGAGAACACGGGCGGCGCCATGCTGCTCGGCACCGACGGAATCTGCGTGATCAGCCACGGCTCCTCGAGTGCAACTGCCATTATGAATGCGGTCCTGGTGGCCCACGAATGCGCCACCAAGGGCTTGGCGGACCATGTGGCGGCCGCCGTGCGATCTGACAGGTCTGGCTGAAAGCCCAGGTAAGAGGCACTAAACGGGCGGTTAAGGCCTCCGAACACCTAGACTCGTTCCGTGCCAGCCGAAACCCACACCAACCAGGGGCCCCTCGACCGCAAAGGGGTCTTTGAGCTGATCAGGGACCAGCTGGCTGACATCTTGGAGACGGACCCGTCATCGATCACCGAGGGGGCCTCCTTTGTCGAGGACCTCGATGCCGACTCCCTGGCCCTGATCGAGCTGGTCGAGGCCCTCGAAGAGGAGCTAGGGGAGCGGACGGTTGGTTTCCGCATCGACGACGAGGACCTCGAGGACCTGCGCACGGTCCGTGACGCTGTTGACTACGTCTACGCCAAGCTCGAGGCGGGTTGAGGCTGGCGCTGAGGGCGCGGCCGAGCTGGCCGAACGACTTGGCCATACCTTCGCCGACTTGAGCCTCCTTCAACACGCCCTGGCGCATCGCAGCTGGTGCGGCGAGCAGGAGGGAGGCGCGCCCTCCAACGAGCGTCTGGAGTTCCTCGGGGACGCCGTGCTGGGACTGGTCGTCGCGAGCTTCACCTACGAGCGATACCCCGAGTTCGCAGAGGGGAAGCTGGCGAAGGTCCGCTCTGCCGTCGTGAACGCCCGCGTACTGGCCCAGGTGGCCGGCCGCCTGGGCGTCGGCGAGGTGCTGCTGCTCGGACGTGGGGAGCAGGGCTCCGGGGGGCGCGCCAAGGCCTCCATTCTCGCCGATGCCTTCGAGGCCATCCTCGGGGCCGTGTACCTCGATGCCGGTTGGGAAGCCGCCCGGAGCCTGGTGCTGCGCGAGCTCGGCGACGCCATCGCCCGGGCCGGCGAGGAGCCAGACGACTTCGACCACAAGAGTCGGCTCCAGGAGAAGGCGGTGCGTGACGGCGAGGGAACCCCCCGTTACGTGGTGGTGGGCTCGGGGCCGGACCACGACCGGGTCTACGTCGCCCAGGTGTTCTTGGGTGGGACGTGCTGGGGCACCGGCGAGGGCCGCTCCAAGAAGGACGCCGAGCAGGAGGCCGCACGGGCGGCCTGGGAAGGGCTCAACAATGCCTGAGCTACCCGAAGTCGAGACACTCCGCCAGGACCTGGCCCGTGAGGTGGTGGGCCGCAAGATCAAGGCCGTCTCGGTGGCGAACGGGCGTTCGGTGCGGCGCCATCCCTCGGCCAAGCACTTCCGCGCCCTGCTCGAGGGCCGCACGATCAAGTCGGTCGGACGACTCGGCAAGTACTTGCTGTTGACGCTCGACAGCGGGGACACTCTCGTCGTCCACCTCGGCATGAGCGGCCAGCTCCTGAGGGTCAAGTCGGTCAAGGACCCCAAGCCAAAGCACACCCACGTGGTCATCACCTTCACCCAGGGTGGCGAGCTGCGCTACGTCGACCCGCGGACCTTCGGGGAGCTCTTCGTGTCGACCCCGCCCCTCAAGGCGGACGGCACGCCACTCTCGCCGGTCTCGGGCACGGCCGGCGGCGACGGCGCCGCCATCCGCAAGGCGATCCCTGAACTGGCCCACCTCGGCTTCGACCCCATCGAAGATCTGATGAGCTGGGACCGCTTCGGTGCACTGCTGCACCAGCACTCGGGGGGTATCAAGGCGCTGCTGATGGACCAGAGCTTCACGGCGGGCATCGGCAACCTGTACTCGGACGAGATGCTGTACCAAGCCGGTCTGCGCTACGACCGCGCCGCGAATTCGCTGACGGCCACCGAGGTCCGGCGGCTGTACCGGGCCATCGTCGAGACCCTGGCCGACGCCATCAAGCATCGGGGTTCCTCCCTCGCCGACGAGCAGTACCGGGACCTCTTTGGGGAGGTCGGCGACTTCCAGGGATCCCACCAGGTCTACGACCGCGAGGGCGAGCCCTGTCGGCGCTGCCGCAACCAGATCATCCGGGTCAAGACCGGCGGCCGCTCCACCTTTTTCTGCGAGCACTGTCAGGTCTGACGCCGCCCGCCGGTACCGCCCTACCGGAGTGCGGCGAGCAAGGACACCCGGCCGCACCGGTATATGGCAGCTCGCCGGCATCTGTCCGGGGCCCTATATGCGCCGGCGTCGAGACCTCGTCGCATGTGTGTATATGCGAGGTTCGGCGTCGCCGCTCTCGCCGCATATGCGGGGTCCCGAGACGCCCTATACCCGCGGAGCCAAGCGGCCGCGCTGGCCGTATACGCGCACACCGAGCACCGGCGGCCCGTGCGTATACGGCGAGAGGGAGCAGCCCTGCTTTCCGGCTTCCGGGTCCGCCCCTGCAGCCCCGTCCCGTCCGGTCGGCACGACCTGGGCGACCGCGGCCGCATTGCCCCGCAGGCGGGTTAGGCACCCGGTAGGGTCGCTTCGATGTTCTTGAAGTCGCTCAGCATGAAGGGTTTCAAGTCCTTTGCGGACCCGACCGTGCTGGAATTCGAACCCGGTATCACCGTCGTGGTCGGGCCCAATGGGAGCGGCAAGTCCAACGTCGTCGACGCGGTGACCTGGGTGCTCGGCGCCCAGGGTCCCCGTTCGCTCCGCTCGGCGAAAATGGAAGACGTCATCTTCGCCGGCACGTCGTCGCGGCCGCCGCTCGGCCGGGCCGAGGTGTCGCTCACCATCGACAACGCATCCGGGAAGTTGCCTATTGACCTCTCCGAGGTGACCATCACGCGAACGCTGTTCCGTTCGGGTGACAGCGAGTACGCGATCAACGGGGCGCCCTGTCGGCTGCTCGACATCCAAGAGCTTTTGAGTGATTCTGGGGTCGGCCGCCAGCAGCACATGATCATCGGCCAGGGGCAGCTGGACACCGTGCTCAACGCCCGTCCCGAGGACCGCCGAGCCATCATCGAAGAGGCGGCCGGGGTGCTCAAGCACCGTCGACGCCGCGAGCGCGCCGAGCGGCGCCTCTCCGCCACCGCGGAGAACCTCGAGCGCCTGGGTGATCTCGTACGCGAGGTGCGCCGCCAGATCCGCCCCCTCGAGCGCCAGGCTGCCGCCGCCCGCTCGCACGACGTCGTTGCCTCTGAGCTGCTGGCGGTGCGCCGCTACTTGGCCGGCACGGAGTTGGCGGACCTGGTTGCCCGCCGCCGTATCGCCGCCCAGAGCCTTGAAGTCTGCCGCGACGAGGAACGCGAGCTCCACGAGGCGCTGGAACAGCTCGACGCCGAGGCGTCGTCGACGACGGCCGAGCTGTCGTCCCGCCGCGAAGAGGATTTGGCCAACGCCCTCGGCCGCGTGCAGGGGCTGGTGGAGCGGGCCCGCGGGCTCGAAGGTGTGCTCCGCGAGCGGAGCCGTGCCGTGGTCGCCGCGCTCGATGCGGCTGCCGATGTCGACGTCGTCTCGACCCTCGAGTCCGAGGCGGCGCGCCTGAGCTCGGAATTGGTGACGGCTGACGCCGAGGAAGCCGCGGGTGCAGCACCCGGGCGTGCGGAGCTCGTCGCGGCGTTGGGCGAGCTCGATGCGGAGGAGGAAAACCTCCGTGAGCGCTGGTCGAGTGTGTTGGGTGGTGACGAACCCGACCAAGCCATCGCGCGCGTTCGTGCCCGCATCGAACTCATGGGGCGCGCGGCCACCCGGGAGCAAGAGGACCTCGACGCGCTGGCATCCCGAGTCGTCGCGTTGGAGCAGAAGTCGGCGGGTGCGGCCGTGCGGTCCGACCTGTTGGCCCAGACCTCGAAGGAACGCAACGAGGAGACCGCGGGGCTCCAAGCTGAGGTCGCGACGCGGACCGCCGAGGTCGAGGAAGCTGCCCATGGAGCCGAATCGGCACAAGCAGCGGCTGATAGCGCCGAGGAAGCCCGCCATCGCACCGGTGCTCGGGCCGAGGCTCTCGAGCGTGCGCTGTCCGACCTGCAAGGAGCGGGAGGGCGCGAACTGTTACGCGAAGTTGATGGCGTCGTGGGTTCCTTGGTCGACCTCGTCGAGATCGACGAGGGCTGGGACAGCGCCTTCGAGGCGGCGGCCGGCGCGGGCGTCGCCGCGGTCGTCGTCGACGGTCGGCGCTCGGCGCAAGCGGCTCTGGCCACCCTGCGCGACCGTGGGGTCACCGGGGCGGTGTTGGCACCCCGTCAGTCGACGGGCACCGCGGCGGATGCCGTGGCGGCGCTGCCACCGGGCAGCAGTGCCGAGCCGGTGCGACGCCACGTGCGCGCGCGCCGCGGAGGCACCGTGGCGGAATCGGTCCTCGACAGCCTGGTCGGCCGGGCCCTGCGCGTGGACGGCTGGGAAGAGGCGATCGACCTCTCCCTCGCCCGCGACGACCTGGTCGTCGTTACCACCGACGGCGACCGCTTCGCCGCCACCGGTTGGCGGTTGCGTTCCGCGTCGGGGGTGGTCACTGCCGCCGCGGTCGAAGAGGCCCGGCGTCAGGCCGAAGAGGCCGCCGCGGCAGCGGAGCTGGCCCGCGCCGCACTCAGCGAGGCGCGGATCGTCCTCGGCCGCGCCCGGGACGCCCGCGCCGCCGCCGAGCGGGCCGCCGACCGCCATGCGGTCGCCTCCGAGGCCGGAGAGGCAGAAAGAGCGCGTGCGGCCGAAGAACAGGGTCGTCTGACGGAGGAGGTCGATGACGCACGTGCCGGCGTCGCCGCAGCGAGACAGCGCCTGTCCGAGGTCACTTCTGAGCAGGCGCGCCTGGCCGGGTCGATTCCAGAGCTGCAAGAGGCCTTGGAGGCATGGGAAACGTTGACGGCACGCCGAGCCGAGCTTTCCGGCCGTCGCCAGGCGCTCGAAGTGCGCGTCGCCGGCGTAGCCGAGCGCCGCCGCGTGCTGGCCGAACGTCAGACGGAAGTTGAGCGGCGGTTGTCCGGTCACGCCGAGGAGCGGGCGTCCGCCGCGGCACGACGGCAGCGCCTGGAGGCCGAGGGCAGCGCCCTGGCGCGTCTCGAGGTGGTCGTCCAGGAGGAACACGGCCGGCTGGACGCGGTGTTCGGGTCTCTCCGCCACGACTACCAGGACCAGGTCGACGCAGTGCGGGCCGGAGGCGAGAAACTCGAGCGGCTGCGTCAGGACCGCCATACCACCGAGCAGCGGCTCGACGCCGTGCGGAACCGCACCCGCACCCTCGACCTCGAGGCAAACGAGGTCGACCTGCGGGCAGAGGCCCTGCAGGACCACATTGCGCGCGACCTCAACGCGCGGCCAGAGGAGCTGGCCGGTCTGCCCGAGCCCGAAGCGCCCGAGGGGACGACGCTGGCCCAACACGGCGACGAACTCGAGCGCAAGCTGGCGGCGCTCGGCCCCGTGAACCCGTTGGCGCTCGAGGAGCTCTCGACGCTGGAGGAGCGCCACAAGGAGTTGGAGGCGCAGGTCGACGACGTGCGCGGCGCGCGGCGCGAGTTACACGAAGTGGTCCGCACCCTCGACCACGAGATCATGACGTCATTTGCGGCTGCCGCCGCCGACGTGAACGAACACTTCTCCGCACTCATCGGCATGCTGTTCCCCGGAGGTACCGGCCGCTTGATGCTGCTCGAACCGGACGATCTGTTGAACACGGGGGTCGAGATCGAAGTGCGGCCGGCGGGACGCAACGTGCGGCGCGTGTCGCTGCTCTCGGGTGGGGAGCGCTCCATGGCTGCCCTTGCTTTCCTCTTCGCGGTATTCCGCAGCCGACCGTCGCCCTTTTACATGATGGACGAGGTCGAGGCTGCGCTCGACGATGTCAACCTGAGTCGTTTCCTGACACTCGTGCACGAGTTCCGCGATGAGGCACAGCTGCTCATCGTCAGCCACCAGAAGCGCACGATGGAGACAGGCGATGCACTGTACGGCGTGACCATGGCGCCGGGAGGCTCGTCGCAGGTCGTCAGCCAGCGGGTGGAGAAGGAGAAAGAGAAGGAGCCGGCGTGATCGGCACCCTTGCGTACGTCTTCGTCGGGGTAGCCCTCCTGTGTGTGGTGGCTGGGCTCGTGGCGATCTCCCGCCGCCGCCGGACGTTTCGTGAGGACGACGCGGCGTACCCCGAGGCGACGTATGCCGAGGAAGCCGCAGCGGTGGCGGCGGCCCAGGCGGCGGAGGCCGCAGCCGCGGAACAAGACGATGCCGATGGAGAGCCGCTGGCGTGATCGGCATCTACATCACGATTGTCATCGTTGTCGCGGTTCTCGCCGTCGCCGCGGGAACGGTCGCCCGCGCCCGGTCGCGCCGGCGTCGTGGCGGAGGGACCATCGAGTCCCCACCGCGCCCGACCGCGCAGGCACCCCCGGCCCCCACCGCCGAGGCGCCCCCTGCCACGCACCCGACACCCGCACCGGCGGCCGAGCGCGCCCCGCCCGCCGAGCCCGAAGCCGTGCCGGTCGTGTCGCCGCCCGAGCCGGCGGCAGCCCCGCCTTCGTACCGGAGCCGCCTCGGGAGCGTGCGCGGTCTCTTCAGCGGCGCGGTGACGGCACTGCGCTCGGGTCGCATCGACGCGGCGACGTGGGACTCGCTCGAAGAGGCCCTCATCCGGGCCGACGTCGGGGTGGCCACCGCCGACGCGCTGCTCGAGGACCTGCGAGGGAAGGTCGAGACCAAGGAGATCAGCGGGGGCGATGACCTCCTCGAGGCGCTCGGCACATCCATCCGCCAGCTGCTCGAGACGTCGGGTTCGCGGTCGCTGCGCTTCGACGGCACGGCCGGTGCGCCCGACGTCTGGCTGATCGTGGGGGTGAATGGGGTGGGCAAGACGACCACCATCGGGAAGCTGGCGCGGCGGGAGTCTTCCGCCGGCCGGTCGGTCCTCCTCGCGGCGGGGGATACCTTCCGGGCGGCCGCCGCCGATCAGCTGGCCCTGTGGGCCGAGCGCACGGGAACCGAGATCATTCGGGGCGCCGAGGGGGGTGACCCCAGCGCGATCGTCTTCGACGCCGTCCAGCGGGCGGCGGCCCGGGGTAACGACCTGGTGCTGGCGGACACGGCGGGTCGCCTCCACACCAAGGTGAACCTCGTCGAGGAGCTCAAGAAGATCCGTCGGGTGGCCGACCGTGACCCGGGCAACGTCACCGAAGTCCTCCTCGTCCTCGACGCCACCACCGGCCAGAACGCGCTCGCGCAGGCTCGACAGTTCACCGAGGCCGTCGAGGTGACCGGCGTGGTGCTGACCAAGCTCGACGGGACCGCCAAGGGCGGCATCGTCATCGCCGTCCAGCGCGAGCTCGGGCTCCCGGTCAAGCTCGTCGGGCTGGGTGAGGGCCCCGACGACCTGGTCGACTTCGATCCCGACGAGTTCGTCGACGCCATGCTCTCCTCGGACTGAGCGGCACCGGAGTGATGACGGAGAACGAAACGACCAACCACCAGAGGGCGAACCAACGAGGGGAGCTCACGTGACCGAGAAGCAGGTCCGGGTCCTCGCCGTGGTGCTGGTGGTGCACCTGATTCTGGTCAGGTTGACCTGGCGTGACCTGGCACGCCGGCCCGACACGGCCGTGCGGGGTCGGAAGCGACTGTGGCGGGTGGCGTCGGGCCTCAACACGACGGGGTCGATCGCCTACTGGCTGTTCGCGCGGCGAAGCGTCCCCTTGTCCATCGCGGAATCAGCGTCCTCGGCATGACGTCGTCCACGGGCGATGCGTGACGGCGGCAGTGTGTTTGCTCGTCAGGACCAGCGCACGTGGACGGAGTCGAGGAACAGCTCGAGAGCACCTCGGTCCCCGTCCACAGTGAGGTGCTCCGCACCACCCCGGTTCCACAGCGCCAAGTAGAGATCGGCGGCCCGACCGCGCACCGTGCTGGCCGCAACGGGCCCCGCCCCCGCCTCGGCCTCCTCAACAGCAGCAGGATCGCCTCGGCCCGGCCGTCGCACCGTCCTCGTCGATGCGCAACGTCCAGTGCCGGTCGTCGTCGCTGCAGCGCACCGTCAGTGCCATGCCTTGGCGTGCGTGCAACCGCGTCGAGCGCCGCGGCACGAAGCACGTCAGGAGCTCGTCGATCCCGTCCGCGGCGAATGGCGCGGCGAAGGGGCTCACCGCTGGCGCCGCCCCCGCCCCCGCCTCCGCTGACCCCGCCCCGGTCCATGCGACCGCCGCCAGCTCGGCGTCGACGCGGTGGATGGCCGTCTCGTGCGCCTGCCGGCGTGCCCACATGGCGAGCGGCGAAGGCGCCCGCAGGAAGGTCCAACACTCCAGATCGGGCGGTGCGGCGGCGAGTGCATCGGCCAGCCGGACGCAGCCGTCGCGCAGCCAGCTCGCCAGCGCGGCGTCGTCGGGCCACGTGCCGACGACGTCGTCGAGGTCGACGTCCCACAGCTCCTTGCGGGCCTCGGCGACGTAACCGGTCGCCCACCGGTGCACGCCACCCGTGTGCCGGACGAGGTCGCGCACGCGCCATTCCGGGCAGGTCGGCACCGGCGCGTCCGGGCCGGCCGATTCGGTGGCCAACGCCATGAGCTCTCCCTCACGGTGCAGCGCCTCGATATGGGCGGCGACCTCCACGCGGCGGCCCGCTCGCCCGCTAGGTGGCCTTGAGGAGATCGACGACGTAGACGAGCGTGTCGTTGGGCGCGATGCCCGGCCCGGGCGACTGGTCCTTGTAGCCGAGGCTCGGCGGGATGATGAGCTCGCGCCGTCCGCCCGACCCGCATGCCGACGAGGCCCTTGTTCCAGCCTGCGATCACCGTGTTCTTCGCGCCGAGGGTGAAGGTGAAGGGCTGGCTCGTCCACGAGGAATCGATCACGTGGCCTGTCGAATACGTGGCCAGCACGTATTGGACCTTGAGGTGGTCGCCCGTCACGGCCAATGGACCTTTGCCGACGATCAGGTCCGCGCTCTCGAGCTCGGTGGGCGGCGGCCCGACGGGGACGGTGACCGAGGGCGAGATCCCGGAGACGCCGGGGGCGGACCGGTCGGCGAGCGGGATGGGCCGGATGCCGATGAGGGCGTCGCCACCCGGCGCGGTCGCGGCCGATCCGGGACTGGCCTGGTGCGTCGTGGTGGTCGAGCCCGCGCCCGTCGAGGCCGTCGGCGAGGAGCTGCAGGCGGCCAGCGCCGAGGCACCGGCCGCCACCAGGGCGACGACGAGCGCACGAGAGTGGCGGGGCATGGGCCGCGACGGTAGCCGTTCGCTCCGGCCGTGGAGCCGCAGCGTCGGGGACGGAGCGCGGCGGTCCGCGGCGCCGCGGACCGCCGGAGCGGCACCACTAATCTGAATCCCAAATGTTCGACGCCCTGTCCGATCGCCTGGAGCGGATCTCGACGCGGCTCCGGGGCAAGGGCCGTATCAGCGACGCCGACCTCGACGAGGCGCTCAAGGAGATCCGCACCGCACTCCTCGACGCGGACGTCGAGCTCGGCGTGGCCCGGCGCTTCTGCGACGGCATCCGCCTGCGCGTCAGCACCGAGGCGCTCTCGAAGAGCCTCACACCGGGCCAACAGGTCATCAGGGCGGTGCACGAGGAGTTGGTGAGCGTCCTCGGCGGCGAGACCTTGAAACTCAGCTACGCGTCGCGGCCGCCGACCGTCGTCCTCATGGCCGGCCTTCAGGGCTCGGGCAAGACGACCAACTCGGCCAAGCTCGCGCGCTGGTGGAAGCAGCAGGGCCGCAACCCCTTGCTCGTGGGTGCCGACCTGCAGCGCCCCGCCGCGGTCGAGCAGCTACGGATCCTCGGCGAGCAAGCGGGCGTGACCGTTTTCTCGGAGCCGACCGATCCCGTCCGCTGCGCGCAGGCCGGGTTGGAAGAGGCGCGGCGACTCGGCCGGGACATCTGCATCATCGACACGGCGGGCCGGCTGACCATCGACGCCGAGCTGATGGACCAGATCCGGGACATCTCCGCGGCGACGCAACCGCACTACACGTTCCTGGTGATCGACGCCATGATCGGCCAGGACGCCGTCGCCACGGCCAAGGCCTTCCACGACGCGCTCGAGCTCAGCGGCGTCATCCTCACCAAGCTCGATGGTGACGCACGGGGCGGCGCCGCTCTCTCCGTCAAGGGCGTCGTCGGCAAGCCGATCGCGTTCGCCAGCACCGGCGAGCGGCTCGAGGACTTCGACATCTTCCACCCCGACCGCATGGCCGACCGGATCCTCGGGATGGGGGACGTGCTCAGCCTTATCGAGCAGGCCGAGCGCACGATGGACTCCGACGAGGTGGCGAAGAGCGCCAGCCGCCTCATGCAGGGCCAGTTCACGCTGGAGGACTTCCTCTCGCAACTGCGCCAGGTCAAGAAGATGGGCTCGCTCGGCGGGCTCATGCGCCTCATGCCCGGCATGTCCAAGGACATGCGCGAGGCCGCGGGGGCGATCGACGACGGGGAGGTGGCCAAGGTCGAGGCGATCGTCTGCTCGATGACCCCGGCCGAGCGCACCGACACCTCGATGATGGACGGGTCCCGCCGCAGCCGGGTCGCCCGGGGCTCGGGCACCACGATCCAGGACGTCAACTCGCTGCTGAAGCAGTTCAAGGAGATGCAGAAGATGATGAAGGGGATGGCGTCGGGCAACATGCCGAACCTCCCCGGCATGCCGAACCTCTCCGGGATGAGCGGCCGCGCCGCCAAGAAACTGGCCCAACAGGCGGCCGGCGCCGGTCTCGCCGGACCGGGGGGTGCAGTCGGCGGAGCGGGGGGTGCGGGCGCGCCGGACTTCGACATGCTCTCCCAGCTCATGGGTGATTCCGGAGAACTGCCCTCCTCGTTCCCCGGGCTTCCGGCACCGGGGGGCGCGGCCCGCCCGGCCGCGAACGTGAACAAGAACAAGGGAACCAAGAAGAAGAAGAAGGGCGGCCGGGTCACCCCGCCAAAAGGGCGCTAAGCCCGCCCGCCTCGCTGATCTGGCAGAATGGGGACCTGGCACCCGGCGCTCTCCGCCGGCGGGCCGCTCTCGGAAGTGCCCGAGTAGAAGCAGCGCCCCAACAGGAACCTCACGGGAAGTGGAGGAAGTCGTTCGTGGCAGTCAAGCTCCGCCTGGTGCGGATGGGTAAGAAGAAGCAGCCGACCTACCGGGTGGTGGCGGCGGACAGCCGGTCGCCGCGTGACGGGCGCTTCCTCGAGATCGTGGGCACGTACGCCCCTCGGGGTTCCTCGACGTCCGAGCCCGACGCCGTCGTCAACATCGACAACGCCAAGGCCGTGAGGTGGCTGGTCAACGGGGCCACGCCGACCGAGCGGGTCGAGCGTCTCTTGAAGACCTCCGGCGCCTGGGACGAGTTCGCAGCGGCGAGGGCGAAGTGACCGACCTCTACGAAGCCGGCGACATCAACCAGACCGGTGGCGGTGGCGGTGGCGGGCGACGTCAACGTCGACGACGACGACTTTGTGGACGAGCTGGACGACGTTGACGAGGAGCTGGACGACGTTGACGACGTTGACGAGGGCAACGAGGTCGACGACGACGAGCTCGACGGCGGGACGCCGCTGGCGGTCCTGACGTATCTCGCCCGGGCGCTGTCGAACGACCCCGACGCCGTCGTGATCGACAGCCAGGAACGGCGGGGCGGCCTCCGCCTGAGCCTCCACGTCGCCTCCGACGACATGGGCCGGGTCATCGGCCGGCGGGGCCGGACCGCCCAGGCCATCCGTACCCTGGTCAACGTGGCCGGCGCCAAGGACGGCGTCCAGGCCAGCGTGGACATCGTCGACGACTGAGGTCCTGACCGTCGGACGCGTCGCCCGGGCGCACGGCCTGCGGGGCGAGGTGGTCGTCGACCTCTGGACCGACCTGACCCAGCGGCTGGAGCCCGGTTCGGTGCTCGCCTCGGCCCGCGGCCCCTTGGCTGTGGTGTCGGCCAAGCCCTTCGGCGGCGGTGCGGCGGTGGCGGTCGCTGGTGGTGGCCGCTTCATCGTCCAGTTCGACGGCGTGGACGACCGCGCCGCGGCCGAGCAGTTGCGTGGCGTCGAGCTGGAGGCCGAGGCGCTCGACGTACCCGGCGCCCTCTGGGTACACGAGCTGGTGGGCGCGTCGGTCCGCGACGCGGGCGCCGGTGGCATCGTGCTCGGGCGTGTGGCCGCCGTGGAGGCCAACCCCGCCAGCGACCTGCTGGTGCTGGAGTCGGGCGGGCTCATCCCGCTGCGCTTCGTGACCGCGCACGACAAGGTCGCGCACACCGTGGACGTCGACATCCCCGAGGGGCTGCTGGACCTGTGAGGATCGACGTCTTCACGATCTTCCCCGAGGTCGTGTCGGGATACTGCGGCGCCTCGATCCTGGGCCGCGCCGTGGCGACGGGCGCGCTCGACGTCCGCGTCCACGACCTCCGCGGGGGCGCTGTCGACCCGCACCGCTCGGTCGACGACAGCCCCTTCGGCGGGGGCGCCGGCATGGTCCTCATGCCCGAGCCGCTCTTCCGCTCCGTCGAGGCCGTCGCCGACCTGCCGCGGCCCCTCTTCCTGCTGACGCCGGGCGGCCGGCCGTTCGACCAGTCGGTGGCGGCCGAGCTGGCAGGGGCTGTGGAGTCGGTGGGAGCTGTGGAGTCGGCGGGAGCTGTGGAGTCGGTGGCAGCTGGGTCCGGTGGGTTTTCCCTGCTCTGTGGGCGCTACGAGGGGGTGGACCAGCGGGTCGCCGATCACCTGGTCGACGGCGAGCTCTCTGTGGGCGACTACGTCCTCGCCGGCGGGGAGCTGGCCGCGCTCGTCGTGGTAGAGGCGGTGGCCCGGCTGCTGCCCGACGTGCTCGGCAACGAGGAGTCGGCGCGGGACGAGAGCTTCGCCGAGGGCCTGCTCGAGTACCCCCAGTACACCCGGCCTGCTTCCTTCCGGGGGTGGGAGGTGCCCGAAGTGCTCCGCTCCGGCGACCACGGCCTGGTGGCGGCGTGGCGGCGCCGCCAGGCGCTTGTGCGGACGGCCGAGCGGCGTCCGGATCTGATCGAGCGCCTGGTCAGGGCGTCGGCGCTCGATGTCAGCGACGTGCGGGCCCTCGCCGAGCACGGCTACGATGTTCCGTCCGGCACTGCGCAGACCGAGCAGACCGACAGGCCGGAATGACCGAAGGACGCCCCCCATGCACCCCACCGAAACGATCGATCGCGACAGCCTGCGCGACGACATCCCCGAGTTCCGGCCCGGCGACACCGTCAAGGTTCACGTGCGGGTCGTCGAGGGCAGCCGGGAGCGGGTGCAGGTCTTCCAGGGCGCCGTCATGCGGCGCCAGGGTGGCGGGGTCCAAGAGACGTTCACCGTGCGCAAGGTCAGCTTCGGCGTGGGCGTGGAGCGCACCTTCCCGGTGCACTCGCCGACCATCGCGAAGATCGAGGTGGCGACGCTGGGCGACGTGCGCCGGGCCAAGCTCTACTACCTGCGCGACCGTCACGGGAAGGCGGCCAAGATCAAGGAGCGGCGTGTCCCCCGCGGCAAGGCCGCCGTCGCGGAGGCCGACGAGGCGGTCGAGGATCTCGTCGATGACGAGGATCTCGTCGAGGAGGACATCGTCGAAGTGGGGGACGACGGGGTGGAGGACGAGGTCGAGGAGGAGATTGTGGACGTGGCGCCGTCCTCCGGCACCGAGTCCGGCGCGTCCGACGAGGCGGGTGACAGCGACGAAGCCGTCACGGAGGACGCCGACGGCTACGCGCGGGCCGCCCGACGTGAGCGAGGAGGACCTCGAGCGCTACGAGTCCGAGATCGAGCTCGGACTCGTCCAGGAGTACCGGGCCGTCCTCCCGGTCTTCGCCTACGTGATCGAGACGGAGCGACGCTTCTATCTGGCCAACGAGGTCTCGGTGAACGTGCGGTCCGACACGACGCCGGCGTGTATCGAGCTCGAGCTGCGCGACGCCTGGGTCTGGGACATGTACCGGCCGGCCCGCTTCGTGCCCGAGGTGCGCGTGCTCACCTTCCGTGACGTGAACATCGAACGGCTGCCCGAGCAGGAGTTGTAGCGCGCCGGGGCGGGGCCGACCGTTCCGGTGACGTGGTCGATCGCCGCAACGTCGCCCTCGGTCGCTTCGGGGAGTCGCAGGCGGCCTCGTACTACCGGGCCAAGGGGTACGCCGTGCTGGCGCAGAACTGGCGCTGTCCGGCCGGCGAGATCGACCTGGTCTGTGCCCGCGGCCGCACACTGGTGATCTGCGAGGTCAAGGCGCGCGCACGGACGGCGACGGGGCACCCCCTGGAGGCGGTGACCCGGGGCAAGCAGTTGCGGCTGCGACGGGTGGCGGCGGCGTATCTCGTCGGCCAGACCGCCTCCTGGGACGAGATCCGTTTCGACGTCGCCGCGGTGCTTGGTGGGTCCTTGCACGTCGTCGAAGATGCGTTCTGAAAGCTCGCCGCATAGGGTCGGTGGCCATGGAGACCCTGATTGTCGAGCGCAAGGACGGCGTCGTCACCGTCACGATGAACCGTCCCGAGCGCAAGAACGCGGCCAACGCCAAGATGCTGAGCGAGTTGCTCGAGACTTTCCTCGCGGTCGAGGACACGCCCGACGACCGGGTGATGGTGCTCACCGGCGCCGGCGGCTCCTTCTGCTCGGGCGCCGACCTCGGCGACCCCAACGGTCCGGCGACGGACGCCAAGCGTGCCGGACTCGTGCGCATGCGCCGGCTCGGTGACGTCGCGCTGGCGCTGCACCGTGTGACGAAGCCCACCATCGCCAAGGTGGACGGCGTAGCCGTGGGTGCGGGCCTGTCGCTGGCGTTGGGCTGCGACCTGTGCGTGTGCAGCGAGACTGCCCGGCTCTCGATGATCTTCGCCCGGCGCGGCCTGTCCCTGGACAACGGCGCGTCGTGGCTGTTGCCCCGGCTGGTCGGCCTGGCGCAGGCGAAGGAGATCGCGCTCTTCGGAGGCATGTGGAGCGGGGTCGAGGCCGCCGAGATCGGGCTGGTGAACCGCGCGATGCCGGCGGCCTCGCTCGACGCCTTCGTCGACGACTGGGCCACCACGCTCGCGGCGGGTCCTCCGCTGGCGCTGTCGATGACCAAGACGCTCCTCCACGCGTCCTCCACGGCGTCCATGGAGCAGGCCGTCGAGGATGAGGCCCGCTGCCAGGCCCTCAACTTCTCGACCGAGGACACCAACGAGGCCCTGGCCGCCTTCGTGGAAAAACGAGATCCCATCTTCATTGGGCGGTAATAGACTGGGATCGTGCTTAACGGCGTCCAGGGAATGGTTGGCGACACCGCCTTGGTGACCAAGGCGATCGAGGGTTCGCACCATCCCGGACGGATCAAGGCCCGGGGTGAGGAGTGGCTGGCAATCCCCCTCGACCCCGACGCCAGTATCCCCGTGGGGACCGATGTCGTTGTCGCCGACGTCGAGCGCGGCCTGCTCGTCGTCTACGCAAGCGATACTTAGTCACTCACATTCAGGAGAGAGGTACCCCATGTTGGCATCGGCCGGAGAAGTTGTGGGGATCGTCATCGTCGCCGCCCTGGCAGCCGTCGGGATCGTGACGTTGTTCGCGTCCCGATTCATCAAAATCGTCCAACAGGGGAGTGTCGGCGTCGTCAAGCGCTTCGGCGAATTCAAGGCGGTCGACCAGCCGGGGCTCCATATCCTCACACCCTTCATCGACCGGATGGAGAAGGTCGACGTGCGCGAGTTCCCGATGACCGGAGACCAGCAGGCCGTGATCACGAAGGACAACGTCTCGTTGCAGGTGAGCGCGACCATCTTCTGCCAGGTCATCGACGTCAAGTCCGCCCTGTTCGAGATCAACGACTTCCAGCTGGCCGTCGACCAGCTCTCGCGCACGGCGTTGCGAGCCGTGTTCGGCGAACTCTCACTTGACCAGGCGCTCTCCGAGCGCGAGACCATCAACACCCGCATGCAGGACCACATGGCCGACGCGACGGCCAAGTGGGGGGTGCGGCTCAACCGAATTGAGATCCTCGACATCACCCCGCCGTTGAACGTGGTGCAGGCCATGTCCGAGCAGAAGGAGGCCGAGCAGCACAAGCGGGCCGCCATTCTGAAGTCAGAGGGTGAGCAGCAGGCCGCGATCAACAGCGCAGGTGGCCGCAAGCAGGCTGCCGTGCTGGAAGCCGAGGGCGCCAAGCAGTCGGCCATCCTGCGGGCCGAGGCGCAGATGAAGGTGCTGGAGCTCCAAGCCGAGGGCGAGAAGAAGGCGCTCGAACTGCGCGGCGAGGGTGAGGCGTCCCGGCTTACCTCCATCGACACTGTCGCTATCAACCCGCACACGCTGGCCGTCCTGCAGTTACGGGCGCTCCAGGACATTGCGGCCTCAGACAACGCCAAGGTCGTCGTGCCTTATGAGGCCACCAGCCTGATGGGCGCGGCCGAGGTCCTCCTTTCGACGCTGCGCAACGAAAAGATGAACGAGGCCAGCCCGAACGGGGCGGCACCCCCCGCGCCGGCCACCCCCGCCCGGCCACCCAACAGGGAGCTGCCACCCAAGGAGTGAGGCCCCCCCCGGGGGTGTGGGGATGATCGAGAGGCTCTGAGCCGCACAGACGTGGCTCTGGACACGCCAGGTCCGGAAGGGCTCTGCGCGGCTGTATTCACGAACTTCACGAGTCCTGTCAGCAGCTGTTTACGCGGCGGCGCGACGTCCTCTCCGTAAAGAGGTCTACGCGTGGCGGTGGGCGATCTCTTCGTGGCTGTATGCGCGACCTAGAGGGAGATGTCGGCGGGTGTATATGGCCCGGACCTCAAGCCATATGCACCCGACGGTGATGGCATCGAGACGGCGTATATGCCGGGAACCCATGGACCTCGTTGCTGGAGGTCGCCGGCGGATGCGGGAGTTTCCGAGGGATCGGGCCCGGTCCGATTTCGCTGGACGCCGAACGGAAGGCGGGGACCGTTCAGATCTCAGACCCCGACTGCCGTCACCCATTTTGACGAACCCGGTGACGCTCTGGGTCAGGGGGGTTCGGGTGTCAGCACCTAGGAGCGGAATTCTCTGTCGCGCAGCAAGGACAGCGACCGTTCTCGGTTGTGTCTGCCTCCATACCATCGGCCACCTTGCAAGGTGCCATAGGAAGTTCGGTCTCGGTGGAAGTCCACGTTTCGAATGGTCTTCCCGGCTTCACCATCGTTGGGCTGCCTGACACCTCGGTACGCGAGGCGCGGGACCGCGTGCGTGCTGCCTTCTTGTCCAGCGGCCTGAGCTGGCCGCTCAAGAGAGTGACGATCAATTTGGCGCCCTCCGGCGTCCGCAAGGGCGGCGCCGGACTCGACCTGCCCATCGCCGTGGGGCTGCTGTTGGCGACGGACCAGCTCAGCCCCACTGGAACTGCCGGCCTCGCCTTCTGCGGTGAGCTCGGACTGAATGGCTCGCTGCGCCATGTCCCCGGGATGGTCGCGCTGGCGGACGCCACAGCGCCGCTCGGACTGGTGGTGCCGCTGTGTGACGTCCGGGAGGCGTCGCTGGTCCGTGGACCAGGCGTCCACGGCGCCGGCACTTTGGCGGAACTCGTCGGCGTTCTGCGAGGCCAGGCCGATTGGCCCGAGATGCCAGCCCCTTCTCGGACCCCGCCGATGCCCGAGATGCCCGACCTGGCCGACGTGCGAGGCCAGTCGGTGGGCCGTCGCGCTCTCGAGGTGGCGGCAGCGGGTCGCCATCACCTGCTCATGATCGGTCCTCCAGGCTCAGGCAAGACGATGTTGGCCGAGCGTCTCCCCGGCCTTCTTCCGTCGCTCACATCCGAAGAGGCGTTGACAGTGTCCCGCATTCATTCCGCTCAGGGATCCGCCCTACCTGAGGGGGTGCTCTTCAAACGGCCACCCTTCCGCGCACCGCATCACCAGGCCTCAATCGTTTCCCTGATCGGAGGTGGTAGTTGGTCCCTCCGGCCCGGTGAGGTCAGCCTCGCCACCAATGGCGTCCTGTTCCTCGACGAGCTGGGTGAGTTCCCGATTGCGGCTCTTGAATCACTGCGCCAGCCGCTCGAAGAAGGGGTCATCAGGGTAAATCGAGCCGGCGGCAGCGTGACGTTCCCAGCAGCCTTCTTGCTGGTCGCAGCGATGAACCCGTGTCCTTGTGGAGAAGGCGTCTACGCGGGAGCGTGCAGCTGTTCGGTCGTGACCCGAGCGCGCTACCGGCGTCGCATCTCCGCGCCACTGCTGGACCGTTTCGATCTTGTGGTCCCGGTGAGTCGTCCCGACCCCGATGCCCTCCTTTCGGACGTACCCGGAGAGCCGTCGTGCGCCGTCGCAGACCGGGTCCGGGCCGCGCGTACGCGGGCGGAGACCAACGGCGAGGGCAAATCCGACCTGACACTCGAGGCGTCCGACCTCCTTGCGTCGAAGCTCCGCGAGGGTGCGCTCAGCGCCCGAGGTCTGGGCAAGGTCCGACGAGTGGCATCAACGCTGGCAAGCCTCGCGGATGAACACGAGGTCTCCTTCGCACACGTGTCCGAGGCGTTGTCGCTACGCGCCGGTAGAGCGACGGTCGTCGCGTGAGCCCCGACCTTCCCGAAGAGGCGTACGCCGCGGCTCTGGCCATGTGCCCCGCCGTCGGCCCCGCGACCCTGCGCGGCCTCCTGTCGGAGCATTCGCCATCGCTCGCCTGGTCACACGCGACCACACCGGAGGCGGGATCACGAGACGAGGTGGCGAGGCTCTGGGACCGTCACCAAGCTCTCGGGATCACGATCATCCTGGCGGGGCAACCGGAGTATCCAAACCGTCTCGCCGACGACCCGCAAGGGCCGGCAGTCCTCTTCTGCCTCGGGGATCCGTCTGCACTTCGGTCGACCGCCACCGTTTCCCTCGTCGGCACCCGATCCCCGACCCGCTACGGCATCGGCGTTGCTGCGCAACTGGGAGCCGATCTGTCCGCTGCCGGCGTGAGCATCGTGTCGGGACTGGCGCTCGGAATCGATGGTGCGGCGCATGAGGGTGCGTGCGGCGCCGGTGCCCCGCCGATCGGCGTCGTGGCCGGTGGGCTCGACGAGCCCTACCCACGTCGCCATACGCGGTTATGGGAGCGAGTCGCGGAAGAGGGTGTGATCGTCTCGGAAGCGCCGGCCGGTGCGCGGACCGAAAAGTGGCGCTTTCCGGTCCGCAACCGCCTCCTGGCGGCGATGAGTGACGTGGTCGTCGTGGTCGAGAGCCGGCACCACGGAGGCTCTCGCCACACGGTGGACGCTGCGGTGGCGCACGGGATTCCCGTTGGTGCGGTGCCGGGCTCGATCCGCAGCGCAACGTCCGAGGGAACGAATGCCCTGTTGTCCGACGGTGCGTTTCCGGTGTGTTCGACCGGGGACGTCCTCGTCGCCCTTTCCTTGGCCGGGGTCGGCCTCCCACACCCCACCGCCGACCAGCAAGAGTCACCTCGACCAGGTCCCGAATCCGTGTCCGGCGAGGCCCGGGAGGTCTACCGGGCCCTCTCATCCGATCCCGCCTGCCTCGACGACTTGGCCCGGGCGACGGGCCTCGAGTTGCCTGCGTTGTGCGGCGCGCTCGAACGTCTGGCCCAAGCCGGCCTGGCACGGGACGTCGGAGGGTGGTGGGAGCTCATCTGACGTACGCAGGGCTGATCCCAGAGAACCCCTGCTGGCGTCGTAGTCTGCGTCGCCGTGGAAGGTCGCTTCCTCCAGGCAGACGATTTCGCCGGTTTGCGAGAAGAGGCGATGAGAGCCAAGGCCCAGGGCGTAGGCGCCCTGTTCGTGGACGAGGGACCGCTGGGCGACCCCATCGTCCTCGCCGCCGGCCTCAGCGCGGTGGTCACGGAAGTCCTGGTCGGCGCCCGGTTGCAGGCCGCCCAGGACGCTCGGCACCCGGCCTTGCTCGCTCGAGACTTCACGAGCCTCGACCTGGTCTCGGGAGGTCGGAGCGTCTGGTGCCTGATGCCGCCCTTCACCCCGGCCGACCGTCTCGTCGAGACCGTCCGACTCTGTCGAGCGCTCTGGCGGGAGGGTGATGTCACGAGCGAAGGGCCGAACTTTCAGGTCCAGGCGGCCCTGAATCGAGCCCGCCCCGTGCACGCGGACAGCCCGTTGGTGGCGCTGGACCTGACCGAGTCCGACGACGTTCCGGCGCCGTTGCTCGACCTCGCCGACGCTGTCCTGCGTCCGGACGGTCATCACGGGTCGTGCCGGCTGGAGCGAACGTGACGGACGTCGCACTGGTCACTGCTCGACGCGAGGCCCCGACGCCGACGACGGCCGTCACCGGCCGCCATCTCCCTGCGCTGAACGGCCTGCGCGGCGTTGCGGTGCTCGGGGTCGTCGCGTACCACCTCCAGCTCGGATGGGCATCGGGTGGCTACTTGGGCGTGGACCTCTTCTTCGTTCTCTCCGGCTTCCTGATCACCAGCCTCCTCCTGGAGGAGTGGGCCGCCTCGGGCCGCCTCAACCTGGCGGCGTTTTGGGGACGCCGGGCCAAGCGCCTGCTCCCCGCGCTGTTTCTGGTCGTCGCCGCGCTGGCGCTCTACCTGATCCTCAACGCCATCTTCGGAGGACCGGGCGCCAACGGCCTCGTCGACTTGTCCGGGCTGCGGGGCGATGCCATCTGGACCTTGCTGTACGCCAACAACTGGCACCTGATCTATGCGCACCAGTCGTACTTCGCACAGTTCTCGACGCCGTCCCCGCTGCAGCACACGTGGTCGCTCGCAATCGAAGAGCAGTTCTACCTCGTCTGGCCCTTGGTGCTGCTCCTCCTTCTCCGCTTCGCCCAACGTGGTTGGCGTACCGCCGGTGTGATACTCACGGTCTCGCTCGGCCTCCTCTCGTCGATCCTCATGGCCGTCCTGTTCCAGCCGGGCGTGGACCCCTCGCGGATCTACTACGGCACCGATACCCGACTGTTCGACCTGATGGCGGGCGCCACCCTGGCCTTCTTCGCGGCGTCACGCCGACAACCGAACACGCGTGCGCGCCGGAGCCTGCACGTGATTGCACCGATATCGGCCGCAGCCCTCGCGGTGTTCTGGGTGACCGCGGGCACGCCGGGCGGGCTCCCCAAGTCGTTCATGTTCCAAGGTGGCTTCCTCGTGTGCGCTGCGCTGGCGGCGCTCGTCATTTCCGATGCCCGCCTGACGGAGCCGGGACGGTTCTCCCGAGCCCTGGCGTGGCGCCCTCTCCATTTCATCGGGACGATCTCGTACGGCATCTATCTGTGGCACTGGCCGGTCATCGTCTACCTGAACGGCGCCCGCACAGGGCTCCCGACCTTGCCGCTCGACGTCGTGCGGATCGCGGTGACGCTGCTCGTTGCGACGGCCAGCTACTACATGGTCGAGCGACCCATTCGGTTGGCCAAGACGGGCGGGCTCGTTGGCTGGTGCGGCGCGCCGGTGGCCGGTGTGCTGACTGCGGTTCTCATCGTGGTCGCCACGGTCCCCGCGATTGCGGATCCAACCAATGTGGTGGGCACGACACATCTCGGGTCGGTGAAGAGCCAACCGGTCCCCGGGTCGGGCGGGTACGAACATCAGGTGCCCATCCGTCTCGTCACTCCGCCCACGCCGTCTCAGCCGCTCCGCGTGATGATCCTGGGTGATTCCGTGATGCACGACGCGTCGTACGGCATGACGGCCGCGCTCGAGGCAACGGGGGACGCTGTCGTCAGCACGCGGACCATCGACGGCTTCGGCCTCGTTACCGCCTCCGACTGGCCCACCTCACTGCCGCGTCTCATCGCGCAGACCCGGGCCCAGATCGTGGTCGCCAGCTGGAGCTGGGACGAGTACGGCCCGACGACACCCAATGCCCTGCACCAGCCGGCGGCCTACACGAGGCTCCTCCACAGCGCGGTGGCGAAGATGCTGACCCCGGCCAACGGGGTCGAGGGCGTGATCTTCACCCAGTTCCCCGAATCCGGGATCATCCCGTCGTCGAGCCCGGCCTCGCAGGCGAGTTACAACAAGGAGCGTTGGGACGGCGTGATTGCTTGGAACAACATCGCCGAGAAAATGACGACCCAGTTCCCCGGTCGCGTGATGTACCTCCCGATGGCGAGCTCCCTCATGTTGCACGGGCAGTTCTCGGCCTGGCTCCCACCCGAGGGTGCCCCGCGTGCGCCGAGCTCGCAATGGATCAGGGTTCGAAAGCTCGACAACGTCCACCTGTGCCCGGAGGGCAGCGCCCGCTACGCTGACGCGCTTCTCGCCGACATGACCTCGCTGTTCCACCTGGCACCTGCATCGAACGACTGGTCGCAGGGCTCGTGGGTTACCGACCCGGACTTCAACAACCCCCCGGGTGCCTGCCCGGACGATCACCCACCGAGCGGCTGACCGGGTCAGGGTTGCGTGCAGAGCTATGACGAGGAGTTGATCGTGCTCTCGGCCGTTGCCCATGCCCCAGGCCCTGACGTCCTGGGAACCAGGAAAAGCGCAGCAACGAGGCGACGCTGCCGGGCAGCCTGGCCGCCCGGCTGACGGGTCGCGAATGGGACGTCCTCGAGCTCGTGCGGAATGGCGCCACTACCCAGGAGATCTCCGACTGGTGCAGCGAAGCCATCCGCTGCACCGGTCCTAAGCTGGCGCCCGTGACGACCACAACCACACGTCTCGAGAGCGACAGCATGGGCGAGATCGAGGTCCCCGCTGACCACTACTGGGGTGCGCAGACCCAGCGTTCGCTGCACCACTTCGATATCGGCATCGAGACGATGCCGAAGCCGCTCATCGGGGCTTTCGGCATCCTCAAGGGCGCCTCGGCGTCGGTGAACCGTGACCTCGGCAAGCTCGACGGATCCTTGGCCGGCCTGATCGAGCAGGCCGCGGAGGAGGTCGCCAAGGGGACCCTCGACGACGAGTTCCCACTGCGCGTCTGGCAGACGGGCAGTGGGACGCAGACGAACATGAACGCCAACGAGGTGATCTCCAACCGGGCCATTCAACTGGCCGGCGGCGTCATGGGGTCCAAGACGCCGGTCCACCCCAACGACCACGTGAACATGTCCCAGTCGTCCAATGACACCTTCCCGACCGCCATGCACATCGCCGCTGCGGAGGAGATCGTCCACCGCCTGCTGCCGTCGCTCGCTGCGCTGCGTGATGCGTTGCACCAGAAGGAACTGGAATTCGCCGACATCACAAAGATCGGACGGACGCATCTCATGGATGCCGTGCCCCTGACCCTGGGCCAGGAGTTCTCCGGGTACGTCGCACAGCTGACGGCGGACATCGAGCGCATCGAGTCGACGCTCCCGGGTATCTACGAGCTGGCGCTCGGCGGATCGGCGGTCGGGACAGGCTTGAACACGCACCCCGAGTTCGGCTCGCGGGTGGCCGAGAAGATCGCGGACATGACCGGGCTGCCCTTCGTCACGGCGCCCAATAAGTTCGCCGCACTCGCCGCCCACGATGCCTTGGTGTTCACCCACGGCGCGCTGCGCACGACCGCAACTTCGCTCATGAAGATCGCCGACGACATTCGATGGCTTGGGTCCGGGCCTCGCACCGGGCTCGCGGAACTGATCCTCCCCGAGAACGAGCCGGGTTCGTCGATCATGCCGGGCAAGGTCAATCCGACCCAGAGTGAGGCCATGATCATGGTCGGGATCCAGGTCATCGGGAACGACGTGGCGGTGACCACTGCCGGCAGCCGGGGGAACCTCGAGTTGAACGTGTGCAAGCCCGTGATCGCCTACAACGTGATGCAGTCGATCGCGCTCTTGGCGGACACCTCCCGCTGCTTCAGGGAGTTCGCCGTCGAGGGGCTTCAAGCCGACCGCGTACAGATCGAGCGCCATCTGAGGAACTCCCTGATGCTGGTCACGGCGCTGTCACCGGAGATCGGGTACGACAAGGCGGCCGAGGTCGCCAAGAAGGCGCACAAAGAGGGCACGACACTGAAGGATGCGGCCCTCGCCCTCGGCCACCTCACCGAGGCGCAGTTCGATGCCGCCGTGCGCCCCGAGGACATGACGCATCCATGAGCGAGCCCGTGCTCACGCACGAGGACGTCGACGCCGCCCTCGAGGAGCAGCAGTTGCACTGGGCGCGCCAGGACGATCTGCTCGTGGCCACCGTCAAGCTGCACGACTTCGCGGCGGCGCTCCAGTTCGTCAACGCCGTCGGAGCCGCCGCCGAGGCCGCGAATCACCATCCCGACATCGACATCCGCTGGAACACGGTGCGGCTGGCTCTCACCACGCACGACTCGCATGGCATCACACTGCTCGATCTGGCCCTGGCCGGCGCCATCGACCGCCTGCGGCCCGACGTGCGGGGGGAGAGCGGTTAATCTGCTCCCTCCAGCAGGGCTTCCCGCAGGTCAGCGACTAGTCCCGCCGGAGCCCCCAGCTCGGCCAGGTACTCCTCGATCGAACCGTACTGCTCCCGCAGATGGTCGAGCAGTCCTTCCATACGGGTCGGCGTGGCCGAGAACACCTCGTCGATGTTCTCGATCGTCTCTCGCCCCTCCGGGTATTTCAGGATCAACTTGGCCCGGAGCCGGAGCATGGCCTCTCCGCTGAGGGCGTAGTCGGCCACAACCGTCGAATCGTCGACACCGAGCAGCGACAACACGATGGCGGAGAGGACCCCGGTGCGGTCCTTTCCGGCCGTGCAATGGAACACCGCGGGCAGCGCGTCGGGGGCGGTGAGTGCGCTGAGGACGGCGACGAATTGGCTCCCGGCGTCGCTCAGCATCTCTTGGTACTGCGCATCGAGCAGACCTGGCCGACGGTCGAATTCGTCGACGTCGGGGAGCTTCTCGATGATGGGAAAGTGCAGGAAGGTGACCGGGTGCGCGTCGACGTCGAAGCGGCCGCGTTCGAGCTCTTCACCGGATCGCAGATCGATCACGGTGCGGATCCCGATGGCCCGCAGCACGTCGAAGTCGGACTCCGTGAGGTCCCCCAGCCCGTCGGCGCGGAAGAGGGTTCGCCAGCGCGTCTGCATTCCGCCGTCGGCGGCATACCCGCCCAGGTCGCGAAAGTTGACGGCACCCTCGAGGGCGATCAGGCGGTCCAGCGCGTCTGTCACCGACGCTGCCCCGTGATCGGCCTCGCCGGAGACGGTCCGCTCACGAGACCGGCATGTCCCACATCGGGAACCAACGCGACAGGTCGGGCTCCACGGGCAGGTCCGACCCGAGCATGGTGCGGACGCGGAGCTCGAGCTCGGTGTCGCGCCGCTCCTTTCCGGAGTCGACCGGGGCGAAGGGGTAGAACGTGCCCCGTTTGAACAGGTAGACGAGCCTGAAGGCCCGGGCATCGGTGGGAGCGTCGGGCCCGGGGACGAAACCGAAGACCGAGCAGAGCAGCTGGGGTCCCCACCCGTTTTCCTGCAGCGTCGAGTTCGCCATGTGGATCTTGGTCACCAGCTCGTCGAGGTCCGGGTCGTCGAGCAGCAGCCAGCCGTAGTCGAAGGAGTCGTGGGCGTAGCCGAAGCCGTCGCCGACGAGCTCGGCGATCTCCTTCTGGGCGTCCGCCGAAACCTGTCCCGGGGGAGGCTTCCAGCAGACGCCTGCGTGCCCCGAGGTGACCAGCCCACCCGCGCTCTGCAGGGTCAAGGCCGCCGTCGGCAGGGCGAAGAGGGAGTCGAGGTTGGCGCGGACCGGCTTGGAGCGGCCGAGGATCGTGTCGAAGAGGCCCACCGCCGCCGAGGGTAGCGCAGCCCGGGCCTCTCTCAGCCCGGCTCGTCCGGCCTCAGACTGGCCTCAGACCCACCTCTCGTCCGGCCTCAGACCGACCTCTCGCCGCCCTCAGAAGCCCCGCAGAGCCCCGCCCTGTCTCACCGGTCGTGGGCGCATTCCCCCCTCTGCTCACACCGTCCCTGTCGAGCCCGCCTGTCCGAGCTGGCGCTCCAGCGCGTCGAGCTGGGCCAGCCGCTTCTCGAGCGTGGGGTGGGTCCGGAAGAGCTGCCCGAAGCTGAAGCCGCCGCCCCCGCCCTGGGTGGCGCCGTTGGCCACCGCCGGCGTGAAGAAGAAGGCGTTGAAGGGCTCGGCGGCGCGCAGGTCCTTGGTCGGAATGCGTCCCATCTCGCCGGTGATCTTGACGAGGGCCGAAGCAAGCAAGGAGGGCCGGCCGATGAGCAGGGCACCCGAGCGGTCGGCCGCCAGCTCGCGGTAGCGGGACAGGGCCATGGTCAGCAGGAAGCTGACGAAGTACACGACGACCGACACCAACAACACGACCATCTCGATGAGCGCCGCCTGGCTCTGCGAGTTGTTCCCGCCGCCCCGGCCGCCTCCGAAGATCTCCGAATAGAACATCACCCGGGTCAGCAGCCCGGCGATCATGCCGAGGCCGCTCGCGATCGTCATCACCGCCACATCTCGGTGGGCGACGTGTGAGATCTCGTGCGACAGCACTGCCTCGACTTCGGGCTCGTCGAGCCGCCGCAGCAATCCCGAGGTGACGCACACCACCGCCGCCTTGGGGCTGCGGCCGGTCGCAAAGGCGTTGGGGATATCGGTCTGGGCGATCGCCACCTTGGGCTTCGGCATGTCGGCCAGGGCGCACAGCCGGTCGACCACGCCGTGCAGCGCGGGAGCCTGCTCGGGCGTGACTTCCTTGGCGTGCATGGCGTACATGGCGATCTTGGCGCTGAACCAGTACTGGCAGAACAGGAGCGCGAAGGCGATGACCAGGATCAGGACGAGGCTGTGGAGAACGGCAAACAGGATGCCGATGAACACCCCGTACAACACAACGAGGAAGAACCCCGTCATGAGCATGCGATAGGTCAGGCCCCGATCGGGCTTGATGTTGTGTGAAATAGCCATCAGGCGCTTTCGCCTCCAGTGCCCCCTTGTTCGGCCGGTTCGGCAGCGGGCAGCGCCGAGGTGGCGCCGGACTCGCCGGCGCCGTCGGCACCGGATCCCAGCTCCGCCTTCAGCGCGCTCAATTCGTTGTCGACTTGGTTGGTCGATGACACCTTGTCCAGCTCCTTCTGGATGTCGTCGACCGGGTGTGTCAGATCGTCCAGCGCCCCCGACTCCAAGAGCTCGTCGATGGCGCCGGCGCGCGCTTGCATCGAAGCAATCTTGTCCTGGGCCCGCTGCATGGTGGCGCCGGCGCTGCGCGTCGAATCGGAGATCCCCGACACCGCCTCGCCGACTTTGGTCTGCGCCTCGGCCGCCGTGTAGCTCGCCTTCATCGTCTCCTTCTGCGTACGGAAGCGCTCGACGCGCGTCTGGAGCTCCTGGGAGGTCGCGACGAGCTTGGACTCCTGCTCGCTGATCTGGTCGTGCTGGGTCTTGAGCTCGGCCAGCTGCTCGCCGAGGGCGGCCCGCCGGGAGAGCGCCTCGCGGGCGAGGTCCTCGTTGCCCTGCGCGAGCGCGGCCTTGGCCTGGCCCTGGAGTTTGTCGGCTTGCTTCTGGAGTTGCTGGGCCTGCAGCTCGATCCGCTTCCGGGCCGTCGCCACGTCCGCCACGCCCCGGCGTACCTTCGTCAGCTGCTCGATCTGCTTCTCGTAGGACAGGTCCAGCGTGTCGCGGGGGTCCTCCACCTTGTCCAGGGCCTTGTTCGCCTTGGACCGGAAGATGTCGAGGATCCGCTGGAACGTACCTGCCATGGATTACGAGCATAAAGCCCAGCGGGGGAGGGGTGGCACCGGGCCGCCCTGCGCAGGACCCCCGCTAATCTCGGCCTGTGCCCGAACGCCTCTCCCTGCTCAGCGTCCACGCACACCCCGACGACGAGGCCTCGAAGGGTGCGCCGACCGTGGCCCGCTACCACGCCGAGGGCGTCCACACGGTCCTGGTGTGCTGCACCGGGGGCGAGGAGGGCGACATCCTGAACCCGGCCATGGACACCCCCGAGGTGCGGGCCGACATCGGCAGGATCCGCATGGCCGAGTTGAAGGCCTCCACCGAGATCATCGGCTACGACGACACCGTGCTCCTCGGCTACCGGGACTCGGGTATGCCCGACTCCGAGGCCAACAAGAACCCGGCCTCGTTCGCCCAGGCCCCACTCGAGGAGGCGGTCGGCCGCCTGGTCGAGGTGATTCGCCGGGAGCGCCCGCAGGTGATCATCACCTACGGGGACAACCAGACGGAGTACCCCCACCCGGACCACCTGCGCGTCCACGAGATCTCCGTTCCGGCATTCGACTCCGCCGGAGATCCGGACAGGTACCCGGAGGCGGGCCCTCCCTTCACCCCGTCCAAGCTGTACTACTCGGTGTGGTCCGGGGAACGCTTCCGCCAGATCCACGAGAAGTTCCTCGAGCTCGGCCTTGAGTCGCCCTTCGACGACCGGTGGATGAAGCGCATGACCATGACCGAGCCGTTCACCACGACGATCGACGTCACCGGCTTCACGCAGGTGCGCGGCGAGGCCTTGAAGGCGCACGCCACGCAGGTCGATCCCAACTCAGCGTTCTGGTTCGGCCTGCCGCCCGAGGTGATGCGCGACATCCACCCGGTCGACGAGTTCCGCCTGGCGCAGAGCCGCGTGGGGCCGACCGATGTGGTCGAGGACGACCTCTTCGCCGGCCTGCGCTAGCCCGGCGCGCCCTCGCGGCGGGCGCCGCTTCAGGCCGTCGGCCCGAGGAAACCCCAATTGATGAGGCCGGCGCTCTGCAACAGCACGACCGCCACGGCCGCCGCCAGCACCAGGAGCAGGGTTGTCGTCGCCGCGACCTTCCAGCCCGAGCGCGCCGGACCGAGCGATCGCTGGCGTGCCTTGCGCCGCTCGGCGCGGGGCACGCCAGGCGCCCCCGCCCCCGCCCCCGCCCCCGCCTCTGTCTCCGCTTCGGACTCCGCCACTGCTGTCGTGGCCGCCGGCGCCGGCGGCGGCGCAGCGCCGCCTGGGTCCCTCGGGATGCTGGTGCCTGCGGTCACCTCGCGCAGCACCGTCCCGAGCTCGGCGGCGGTCCAGCCCTTGATCAGCAAGGGCGTGACCGCGCCGTCGCCGCGCAGCGTGAGCACGACGTCGCCGAGTCGTTCCTGGATCTCCCATCGTGAGACCCGGTTCCACGCCATCTGCTGCGCGGCATGACCGGGCCGCCGGATCTCGATTCCGTCCTGGGACAGCGCGATGTCGAAGAGGTCGGCCTTGCGCCGGCGTTGGCGGGTGAGGATCGAGACGCCCGTGATCGTTGTCGTCGTCGTGGCCGTCACCCGCCCCGCCTCAGCCGCCGCCCCGGGCCAGATCGCGCAGGGGCCGGAAGCCGATCAGGGTGGCGCCCGCCTCGTCGAGGGTGCGGCGGACCCAGTCCTCGTCGCAGATGATGCGGCGATCGTCGACCCGGACCTCCCAGTCGTCGGTGGCGAGCGATCGCAGCTCGGCGCTGTCGACGGCCGGGTGCAGGTGGAGCTCGGTCACCCCGGGCCTCAGGGTCGCCAGGTCTTTCTCGAAGACGGGACGGGACCCGACGCCCGGCACCAGCCGGAAGTGGTCAGTGAACACGGCGCCGGCCTCGGCGGCCACCTCCCGGGCAGGGAAACCCACGTAGCGCTCCATGGAGGCGCTCACCATCCGCAGGGGGAGCCCGAACTCGAGCGCCAACTCCAGGTAGACGTCGAAGAACTCGGGCCGCAGCTGCAGCGTCCCCATATGTGCGTCGAGATGGCTGACGTCGAAGCCCCACAGGATCGCTCGCTCGATCTGGGCCCGGCACTCGCGCCGGACCTCGTCGAGGTCGGCGTGGTCCCACACGTCCTCGACGGTGCGCGGGAAGCCGCCGTCACCGCCGAGGAGCGAGGGCGCGTAGGTGATCGGGCCCCAGCGGTACAGCTCGTACTCGGCGTTGACCGTGAGGTGCACGCCGATGTCCTCACCCCGGTAACGGCTGCTGGCTTCCCGGGCCCACGGGCAGGGCACCATCAGGGTGGCGCTGGTGACGGTCCCGGTCGCCAGACATTCGAAGACGCCCACGTTGGCCGAATGGCACGAGCCGAGGTCGTCGGCGTTGATGACGACCAGCTTGGCATCGGCGGGGTAGCCGAGCCGCTGGGCCAGGGTCGGCTCAGCCATCTTCGGATGCTCCTCCCGAGACCGCCGCGTCCTGGGCCCGGGCGTCGGACGCGATCTCCTTTTGGAACTCCTCCATCTTGGCAGTCAGCCCGGGGTCGCCCACGGCAAGGATCCGCACAGCCAGAAGCCCTGCGTTACGGGAACCGTTCACCGCCATCGTCGCCACCGGCACCCCCCGGGGCATCTGCACGATGGAGAGCAGGCTGTCGAGGCCATCGAGCTGGGAGAGCGCCACGGGCACACCGATCACGGGCAGGCTGGTGACCGAGGCGAGCATGCCCGGAAGGTGGGCGGCGCCACCGGCGCCCGCGATCAGGACGCGGAGTCCCCGCCCCGCCGCCTCGTGTCCGAAGGCCAGCATCTCGCGGGGCGTCCGATGGGCCGACACGACGCGCTGCTCGTGCGCCACGCCGAAGCGCTCGAGCATCTCGACGGCGCCCTTCATGACGGGAAGGTCAGACGAGCTGCCCATGACGACCGCGACGAGCGGCGACGGTGCGCTCACGCCATGACTCCCTCGGGCAGCGCGAGACCCTCCGGCACCGGCGTTCCGAGTGCCAGCGCGGCGGTCCAGGCGCGGCCACGCACGTCGTCGTCGACGTCCCCGCACACGGTCACGTGCCCCAGTTTGCGGCCGGGCCGCGCAGCCTTGCCGTAGAGGTGGACGTGCGCGCCCTCGACGGTGAGCCCGCGTGCCAGCAGGTCGACGGGGTCCGCTCCCGACGGACCACCGAACACGTTGACGCTCGCCACCAGCGCGTGCCGAGGAGTGGTCGAGCCGAGCGGGAGATCGAGCACGGCCCGCACGTGGTTCTCGAACTGCGAGGTCACCGCGCCCTCGATCGTCCAGTGCCCCGAATTGTGCGGCCGGGTTGCCACCTCGTTCACGAGGAGGCGCCCCTGGCTCCAGAAGAGCTCGACGGCCATGACGCCGACGGCACCCGCGATCTCGGCCACCTTCTGCCCGAGGGCCGAAGCGGCCTCGATGACGTCGGGCGACAGCCGGCCGGGCACGAGAACCTCGCGGCAGACGCCGCCCAGCTGCGCCGTCTCGACCGCCGGCCAGGCCACCGAGGAGCCCGACGGCCGGCGCGCCACCATGACCGCGAGCTCGGCGTCCAGCGGGACGAGCTCTTCGACCACCAGTCGGCCGCCCACGTGGCCGCTGGCCTGTTGCAGCACCGCGTCCGCCTCCTCCGGGCCCGCCACCGGCCATACGCCCCTGCCGTCGTAGCCGCCGCGGGCCGACTTGAGGATCACCGGCCACCCGTGCGTCGCCGCGAACGACGCCACGGCCGCCCGTGCCCCTGGCCCGTCGTCGACGATCCGGTAGGCGGGGACGGGCACGCCGGCGGCGTCGAAGACAGTCCGCATCTGGGCCTTGTCGACCGCCAGCTCGAGCGTCCCCGCACCCGGCCGGAAGACCATTCCCGCAGAGCTCATTGCCGCCACCAGCTCGAGGTCCACCTGCTCGTGGTCGAAGGTGACGACGCCGCACCGCTCGGCGAAGGCCCGCAGGTCGTCGGCGACGAAGGGCGACCCCACCATGACCTCGGCCGCGACATCACAGGCGGCATCGTCCGGCCGTTCGGCCAGCACCGCCATGGAGAGGCCGAGCGCGCTGGCGGCTTCACCCGCCATGCGCGCGAGCTGGCCCGCCCCGACGAACCCGACGTGATGGGTGCTCAGAGCGCTCGCCTCCATGGGGTGATTCGCCTAGACAATGGACCGGACACAGTGGGCAGACTACGCGAGGGAGCACGACGGACATGCCAAAACCGCTGCGCATCGGGAGCATGCTCGACACAGGGCGAGCGCTGGCCGACACCGTGGCCCAGCTGCGGCGCTACGCCGACGCCGGGCTCGACCACGCCTTCGTCGCCCAGATCTTCGGGCCCGATGCGCTGACCCTCCTGGCGACGGCGGGCGCTCAGGTGCCCGGCATCGCGTTGGGCACCGGCGTCGTCCCGGTCTACCCCCGCCACCCAATGATGCTGGCGCAGCAGGCGCTCACGGTGCAGTGGGCCACAGGGGACCGCCTCCTGCTCGGCATCGGGCTCTCGCACCAGGTGGTGGTGGAGAGCATGTGGGGCCTGAACTTCGAGCGGCCCGCGCAGTACATGAGGGAATACCTCGCCTCGCTGCTGCCGCTTCTGCGCGGGGAGGCGGTCACGAGCCCCGGGGAGCGGGTGACCACGAACGCGTACGCGCCGCTCGACGTCCGCGCCGCGGCGCCGCCGGTCCTGGTCGCCGCCCTGGGGTCGGCCATGTTGCGCCTGGCCGGCACCGTCGCCGACGGCACGGTGACCTGGATGACGGGGACGAAAACCATCGCGGGGCACGTCGCTCCCGCCATCACCGCTGCCGCTGAGGCCGCCGGGCGGCCCACGCCGCGCGTGGTGGTGGCGCTCCCGATCGCCGTCACCAAGGACGTGGCGGCGGCCAAGGAACGGATCAACGCCGCCTACGCCATCTACCCGAACCTCCCGTCGTACAGGGCCATGTTGGACAAGGAGGGGGCCGAGGCGGCGGCCGACATCGGCTTCGTCGGGGACGAGGAGGCGGTCGCGGCCGCGATCGGGAAGTTGGCGGACGCCGGCGCGACCGACTTCGTGGCGTCCATCGTCGGTGACGACGAAGAGCGACGACGCGGCTTTGCCTTGATCGGCGCGCTCGCTCGGGCCTGAGGACCGTTTCTCGCGGCACGACTGCGCGCGCCTTGACGCCGCGCTCAGTTGCTCAGCGTCGTGTGCTTGAACTCGTTGAGGTCGGGCATTGTGTCGAAGAGCGTGAGCACGCCGTCGATCGTGCGCCGGGCCAACGCCACGTCGCCCTT
This sequence comes from uncultured Acidimicrobiaceae bacterium, assembly GCA_963788585.1. Taxonomy (GTDB): domain Bacteria; phylum Actinomycetota; class Acidimicrobiia; order Acidimicrobiales; family RAAP-2; genus Bog-473. Next base: position 99,225 of record CAWBHA010000004.1, on the reverse strand, counting down.
GGGTCGGCTCATGATGCGCACGAAGACGGCCTTGTCACCGATGACGAAGGTGGGGACGCCGAACGCGTCCCATTGGGAGACGGCGAGCTCGTGCGCCTGACGGATCTCTTGGACCGGCGGTCCCGATGCGGCTTCCGCGACGACCTTGGCGCCCGGGAGCCCCACCCCGTCGAGCACCCCGGCGACGACCTTGGGCACGCGGAGGTCGAGGCCTTGGTCGTGCCGCGCGGCGAACAGGGCCACGTGCGCATCGAGGAATCGATCCGGGTACTGGTCGCGCACCACGACGCCCGAGGCCAGCGCGATCAGGTCGGGGGCCTTCTCGGGGTCGTCCCACACCGCCGTGCCACCCTCGGGGACATGGACCTGGCTCAGCGAGAACGGTTGGAACGTGACGTCCCAGTCCGCCCCGTCGGCCAGGCCGACCACCAGGTGCTCGTGGGCGTTGCGAGCGAAAGGGCAGCGATAGTCCCAGTTCACGGCGAAAGACTTCATGTTCAGTGCAACACGACCGGGTGCTCGGTCATTCCGGCGCCGCGCGTGCGGCGGGAGCGGGACGGTCGCCGGCGTGGCAGACGGGTGCCCTTCGACCCTGGTGTAATCAGGTTCACAACCGGCCGGAGCCCGAGGCCGAGCACCGATCCGATGACCACGCCGCCCGCCACGTCGGTGGCATGGTGGGCGCGCAGGTGCACGCGGCTGGCGGCGACGGCGGTGGCGAAACCGACGTTGGCGACCGTCTGGGCGTCCGAGTCGGCCAGGACGAAGGCCGTACAAAAGGCGGCCAGTGTGTGCCCGCTCGGGAAGCTGCTGCTCGAGGGTGTCCGCACGGCCGCATCGAGGTGGTCGTCGGGACGCTGGCGCTCCACGGCCGCCTTCACGACCCGGCTCACCACGAGCGAAGAGAACCCCGCAGCGGCGAGCGCGACGACGGCGCGGCGCCGGTCGGGGCCGCGCCGTAGGGCCTTGACCCCCGCGAGGGCGACCCAGATGAGCCCATAGTCGGCCAGGTTCGACACCGCGGCGGCGGCGCGGTCCGCTCCGGGACGACCGCGCAGCGGCTCGAAGACGGCGTCGACCGCTTCGTCCAGCGAGCTCACTGCTGCCGGTTCACGCGGCGAAAGCGGGGCAGGACGTCTTGAAATGGCAGTAGTCACACAGGGGTCCCACGTTGGGCCGGAAGTCCTCAGCGTCGCAGGCGCGCTCGATGGCGGTCCAGACGGCGACCGCCCGCTTGCGCTGCCCCCGGATGGTCTGCTCGGAAGGCGCCGAGGAGATGGCCAGCGGTTGGCGCAGATAGAGGAGCCGGACCTCGGCGGGAGCCTGGCCGAGCACGCTCTCGCAAAGCAGCGCGTAGGTCTGCACGCCCCCCAGGCTGCCCCGTTCGAAGCGCTCCGACGGCGCCCGTCCCGTCTTGTAGTCGACGACGACGAACCGGCCGTCAGGGGTGAGGTCGAGTCGGTCGATGATGCCGCGTAGGCGCATACCGTCGACCATGGTCTCGACCCCAAGCTCGACGCCGACCGCGTGTGCCTCGTTGGGGTCCTCCAGGCGGAAGTAGTTGTCGATCAGCGATTGGGCATCGGCGACGAAGGCGCCGGCTTCCTCAGGGGCGAGGGCGAGCTGGACGAACTCGTCGTCCGCCTGGATGTCCTTCCAGGCCTGCCCCAGCTCGGCGGTGGCCGCGGCCGGAGAGCGCTCACCCGGTCCGTGCAACCAGAAGAGGCGCTCGAGGGCCGCGTGCACCAGCGTCCCCTTGACCGAGTGCGGCGACGGAGGCTCGGGCAGGTGCTCGATCTGGGAGAAACGGAAGGCGAGCGCACAGTTCGTGAAGGCGGTGACCTTCGACGGTGTGAGGGTGCGCGGTGGATCGAGCGGCATGGGCCTCAGGATACGACGGGGTCGTCGCGCCATGGCTCATCCCGGTCAACCGGTAGAAACCGGTAGAACAAGGTCCCGATGGGGACGCGTGGCTCGATCCGGGTACGAGGGCGGCAGGGGAGCCGTGGCTGATCTCCGCCGGGCCACCCGCTGGGCCGGACTCCGCCCGGGCGATGCCGTCCAGGTCGAGGGCACGCGGCTGCGTGGCGCCACCTGGCGTTTCGTGGCCCATGTCACCAACAGCGAGACCGGCGAGGCCTGGGTCGAGGTCGTGGGCGGTCGCTCCGGGGACCGGGCCGTGCGATCCTTCCGGCCGGACCAGCTCTACGCCCCCGCCGCCCGGCCTGGCCGCGACCCGTCGCTGGCCGAAGCCCCTGGGTTCCCGCTCGCGTGACTCCGGCCGGGAGGAGCCGTCGGACCGGATGGACCGGATGGCGCGGACGACGCGGGCGGGTGCGACGGTGATCCCGACGCTGACGACAGACCGGGTCGTGCTGCGACCGTTCGTGCCCGAGGACATCGACGCGCTGGCCGTCCTCCACGCCGAGGAGTCCTTCTGGTGGTATCCGCTACGGGCCGGGATGACCCGCGACCAAACGAGTCTCTTCCTCGACCGCATGCTGGCGCGTTACGAGAGCGACGGCTTCGGCATCGAGGCGCTGATCGAGCGCGCGTCGGGGAGGATGATCGGCTGGGCCGGGTTGGCCGTGCCGCACTTCCTGCCCGAGGTCCTGCCGGCGGTCGAGGTCGGGTGGCGCCTCTCGAGAGACCAGTGGGGAAAAGGTCTGGCGACGGAGGCGGGGGCCGCCGCGGTGGACTTCGGGTTCACCCAGGGCGGCCTCACCCGCATCGTGAGCATCTACGAACCGGAGAACGTCGCGTCGGGCCGCGTCATGGCGCGGCTCGGGTTCACGCACTGCGTGACCACGCAGGGGCCGCGGGGCGAGGAGGTTGCGGTCATGGAGCTGCGCAAGGAGCGATGGCTGCAGGGGCGGCAGGAGGAAGAGCAGCGCCGTGGGTGACGTCGAGCTGCAGACCGCGACCGAGCGGGTCGGCGAGGGCCGGCACACCGCCAGGGTGCACGACGACTGGGAGATCTGGGGGCCGTGCGGGGGGTACGTCGCCGCCATCGCGCTGCGGGCGGCCGGCGCCGAGAGCCCGCTCGTGCGGCCGGCGAGCTTCTTCTGCCACTACCTGTCGGTGGCGAAGTTCGCTCCCGTGGATCTCGTCGTGACGCCGTTGCGGCCGGGACGCACCGTGCTGGCGCAGCGCGTCGAAATGACCCAGCAGGGCCGACCCGTGCTCGACGCCATGGTGTGGTCGGTCGGCGACGTGGCCGGGCTCGAGCACGAGGACGTGACGCCGCCCGACGTGGCCGGGCCCGACGCACTGCCGACGTGGGCCGACCTCTGGGGCGGCGACGGGGATGGGGACGGCGGCACGGACGGGGACGCGGACGGGGACGGCGACGGGGAGAGGGACGAGAACCGGCCGCCGTACGCGTTCTGGGACAACTTCGACCAGCGGATGATCGAGTGGTCCGAGACGTGGCCGCCGAAGGAGGCGTTGCCGCCGACGTGGCGGACGTGGGTGCGCTGCCGGCCGACGGCGACCTTCGCCGACCCCTGGGTGGACGCCGCACGATCGCTCATCGTGCTCGACGTGGGGAGCTGGCCCGCTGGGTCGCGGCCACACATGTATCTCGAGCCGCCGTTCATCGCGCCGAGCCTGGACTTGTACGCGTCGTTCCAGTATCCAGGCAGCTCCTCGGAGTGGATCCTGCTCGATGCGCATTCGCCCGTCGCGCACGGCGGCCTGCTCTCGTGGACCGGACGCGTCTGGTCCGAGGAGCGCAAGCTCATCGCCAGCGGCGGCGGTCAGGCGGTGTTCCGGCACACCTGACGGGAGGCTCGGCCGCCCCCGCCGTCGCGGGGCCTATTCCGCCGTGTAGCCGTCCATGCGGGCCAGGATGCGCAGCATCACCTCGTCGGCTCCCGCCCCGATGGAGTCGAGGCGGGTGTCGCGGAAGTAACGCGAGGTCCAGCTCTCGTCCATGTACCCGAGGCCGCCGTGGAACTGCACCGCGCAGTCGGCCACCTCGCGCTGGAGGCGCGACCCGAGCAGCTTGCCGATGGTGGCGTAGCGGGTGGCATCCTCCCCCCGCCGGACCGCATCGGCCGTCGTGCGCGCGTAGTGCTTCAGCACGTCGTGGCGCGCCGAAAGCTCGGCGAGAACGTACTGCAGGTGCTGGTTGGCCATGAGCGGGGCGCCAAAGGCGCGGCGGTCGCGCAGGTACGCCTTCGTGCGCTCGAGCGCGGGCTCGATCGAGCCCACCTGCTTGTAGAACGTCAGCAGCCGTTCCGCCTGGAACTGCACCATCTGCTGCTGGAAGCCGCGGCCGATCTCGCCGATGGTGTTGGCGACGGGGACGCGCACGTCGACGAAGGAGAGCTCGGCGGTGTCGCTCGACCACATGCCGAGCTTCTCCAGCTTGCGCGAGACGGCCACGCCCTCGAGCTCCGTCGGCACGACGATCAGCGACATGCCCTGGTAGCCCGGATCGTCCGACGTGCGCGCCAGCAGACACAGCCAGTCGGCCTGGGTCCCGTTGGTGATGTAGAGCTTGGCCCCGTTGACGACCCACTCGTCGCCGTCGCGGACGGCGCGGGTCCTGATGCCCGCCACGTCGCTGCCGGCGTCGGGCTCGGTCACCGCGATAGAAGTCACGGCCTCGCCGCGGATGGCCGGGGCCAGGTAGCGCGCCTTCAGCTCGGGCGAGCCGTAGCGCGCCAGCGCGGGCGTCGCCATCGCCATCTGCACGGCGATGGCCATCGGCACACCGCCGCAGCTGATGCGCCCCATCTCCTCACCCGCGATGAGCGTGTAGGTGTGGTCGGCTCCCATGCCGCCGTCGGCCTCGTCGTACTCGAGCCCGAGCAGCCCGACCGCGGCCAGTTTCGGGAAGAGCTCGTGGGCGGGGAAGGTCCGGGCCGCCTCCCAATCGTCCACGTGGGGCTCGATCTCCCGCTCGAAGAGATCCCGGAGCGTCTTGCGAAACAACTGATGCTCGTCCGTCTCGATCACCGGCGAACGATACCACCGGTGTCTTTTTCGACCGTCCGCGGCTGCCCCTACACTGCCTCCGTGACGGATCGTCTGGTCGCCGTGCTGCACCGCGACGGCATCCGCACCCTGACGCTCGACTCGCCGCACAACCGCAACGCGCTCTCCTCCCGCCTGCTCGGCGAGCTCGACGAGGCGTTGCGTGAGGCGACCGGCGACATCGACGTGCGCGCCATCGTGCTCTCCGGTACCGGCACCGTCTTCTGCTCGGGCGCCGACCTGTCCGAGCGCGGCGCGGCTGCGCCGAACCGCATGCCCGACGTCCTCACCGCCATCGTGGAGAGTCCGGTGCCGGTGATCGCCCGCGTCAACGGGCATGCGCGCGCCGGTGGCCTCGGCCTCATTGCGGCCGCGGACATCGCCGTGGCGGCCGCGGCGAGCACGTTCGCCTTCACCGAGGTGCGTGTCGGCGTGGCGCCGGCGATGATCCTCGTCCCCGCGCTGCGGGTCATGGGCCCCCGCGTGCTGGCGCGCTTGACGCTGACGGGCGACCGCTTCAGTGCCGCCGAGGCCGCCGCCGCCGGGTTGCTCACGGCCGCGGTGGAGGACGACACGGCCCTCGACGCCTGGGTGGCCGCACAGGTGGACGCGCTGCGCCAGGCGGCGCCCGGAGCGGTCCGGGCCACGAAGGGCCTGCTGCCGCGCCCTACCCGAGCGCGGCTGGGCCGAGAGCCTGGGCGAGGCGGCGCGCGCGTCGGCCGAGCTCTTCGCCGGGCCGGAGGCGGCGGAGGGGATGGCGGCGTTCCTGGAGAAGCGCCGCCCCGCCTGGGACTCGACCGCGCCGTGAGCTCGCCACTCCGCTCACACCTCGCCATCGCGGGTGACGAGTTCCGCGAGAACGCCGCCGCCATGCGCGCGCGCACCGATGAGGTGCGCGCGCTGCACGACGAGGTGCTGGCGGGCGGGGGTCCCCAGTACGTCGAGCGCCACCGCGCCCGCGGCAAGATGCTCGTGCGCGAACGGGTGGAGGCACTGGTGGACCCCGGCACGCCGCTGCTCGAGCTGTGTTCCCTGGCCGGACTGCACACGGGGGACCCGGTCGGCGGTGGCGTCGTCGTGGCGCTGGCCGAGGTGTCGCACACGCAGTGCCTCATCATGGCCAACGACCCCACGGTGCGCGGGGGGACCACGAGCCCGACGACGATCCGCAAGCTGCTGCGGGGCATGGAAGTCGCCGAGGCGAACCGCCTCCCTGTCCTCTTGCTCATCGAGTCCGGCGGCGCGGACCTGCCCCACCAGGCCGACATCTTCGTGCGGGGCGGCGAGCAGTTCCGCCGGCTCAGCCAGCTCAGCGCGCAGGGGATCCCGTCCGTCTGCCTCGTGTTCGGCTCGTCGACGGCCGGCGGGGCCTACCTCCCCGGCATGAGCGACTACTCGGTGATGGTGGAGGACCGCGCCCGCGTCTTCCTGGGCGGGCCGCCGCTCGTCAAGATGGCGATCGGCGAGGAGGCCGACGAGGAGGAGCTGGGCGGCGCGCTCATGCACGCCCGGACCTCGGGCCTGTGTGACTACCTGGCCCGGGACGAGGCAGATGCGCTGCGCATCGCGCGGGGGATCGTGGCCCATCTGCACTGGCGCCGGCTCGGACCCGGCCCCGACGGGCCCGCCGACGCGCCGCTCTATCCCGCGGAGGAGCTCCTCGGGATCGCCTCGGCGGACGTACGGGTGCCCTTCGACACCCGCGAGATCCTGGCCCGCGTGGTCGACGGGTCCCGTTTCGAGGAGTTCAAGGAGTCCTACGGCCCGCAGCTGGTGTGTGGATGGGCGTCGATCGGCGGCTACCCGGTGGGCGTGATGGCGAACAACGGCATCTTGTTCTCGCCCGAGGCCCAGAAGGGCGCACAGTTCATCGCGCTGTGCAATCGCACCGACACGCCCATCGTGTTCCTGCAGAACATCACCGGGTTCATGGTGGGGACCCGCTACGAGCAGGGCGGGATCATCAAGGACGGGGCCAAGTTGATCAACGCGGTCTCCAATTCCACCGTGCCCCACGTCACGCTGATGGTGGGCGCGAGCTACGGCGCGGGGAACTACGCCATGGCGGGCCGCGCCTACGACCCGCGCTTCGTCTTCACGTGGCCCAATCACCGCATCGCGGTGATGGGCCCCAAGCAGCTCGCCGGCGTTCTCTCGATCGTGCGGCGCAACGCGGCGGAGGCAGCGGGACGCCCGTTCGACGAGGTCGCCGACGAGGAACTGCGCCGGGCGACCGAGGCCCAGATCGAGGAGGAGTCGACGGCGCAGTACGCGACCGGGCGGTTGTGGGACGACGGGATCATCGATCCCCGCGATACCCGGACCGTGCTCGCCATCGCCCTCACGGCCGTGCACTCGGCCCCCGTGCGGGGAACCGCGGTCTTCGGCTGTGGTGCGGCACTGATGGGCGCACCGCCACCCATCCGCCGCGTGCTCGTGGCCAACCGGGGCGAGATCGCCCGCCGGGTCATCCGGGGGGCGCACGACGCCGGGTGCGAGGCGATCGCGGTGTACGCGGCCGACGACGCCGCGAGCCCCTACGTCGGCGAGGCGGACGCAGCCGTGCTGCTCCCCGGCGCGACGCTCGGCGAGACCTACCTCGACCCCGCGGCGCTGGTGCGGGCGGCGGGGGTGGCGGACGCGGACGCGCTCCATCCCGGCTACGGATTCCTCTCGGAGGATCCGGCACTGGCCGAGGCGTGCGCGGCGGCCGGCATCGTCTGGGTGGGGCCGCCCGCCCAGGCGATGCGGACCATGGGCCACAAGGCGCGGGCCAAGCAGGTCGTGGCCGCGGCGGGCGTGCCCGTGCTTCCCGGTGCCGGCGTGGCCGCCGGGCATGACGGAGGAGGAGCTGGAGGCCGCGGCGGCGGCCATCGGGTTTCCGATCCTCGTCAAGGCGTCGGCCGGCGGGGGCGGGCGCGGCATGCGCCTGGCCGGCGGCGCGGGGGAGCTGGCCGAGGCGGTGGCGGCGGCCCAGCGCGAGGCCGCGGCGGCCTTCGGCTCCGGCGAGGTCTTCCTCGAGCGCTACCTGGCCGCCCCCCGGCACGTCGAGGTGCAGGTGGTGGGGGACTCCCACGGCACGGTCCTGCACCTCTTCGACCGCGAGTGCTCGGTGCAGCGCCGGCACCAGAAGGTCGTGGAGGAGGCGCCTGCCGATCTGGTGCCCGAGGTCCTCCGGCACCAGATGTGGGACGCCGCCGTGTCCGCCGCGCGCGCCGTGGACTACGTCGGCGCGGGGACCGTCGAATACCTGGTCGACGGCGAGGGCTTCTTCTTCCTCGAGATGAACACCCGCCTGCAGGTCGAGCACGGGGTGACCGAGCTGGTGACCGGGCTCGACCTCGTCGGGCTGCAGCTCACGGTCGCCTCGGGCCGGCCCCTCCCTCTCGCGCAGGGAGAGGTGGTCACCGACGGGCACGCGGTCGAGGTCCGCCTGTGTGCCGAGCGGCCCCGGGAGGGGTACCGGCCCACCCCCGGGACGGCGACCCACGTGCGCTGGCCCGGGGGGTCCGGCGTGCGTGTCGACCGGGCGATCGAGTCCGGCAGCGTCGTGAGCCCCGCCTACGACTCCCTCGTGGCCAAGCTCATGGCCCACGGGGGAGACCGGGCCGCCGCGGTAGGGCACCTCTCGCTGGCCCTGCGGGCGCTCGAGCTCGACGGCCTGGAGACCAACCGCGACCTCTTGCAGGCGGTGCTCGACGACGACGCGTACCGCGGCGGTGCCGTCGACGTCCACTTCCTCGAGCGACGGAGCGACCTGCGCGACGCGCGCCTGGCCGACGCGGTCCGCCATCGCCACGCCGCCGCGGCCGCCGCCTGCCTGTTCGGGGTGCGAGCCGCTCGGAGCCTGGTCCCGGTGCCCGCCGCCGGGTGGCGCAACGTCGGCCCCGCGCTGCACGCCGACGAGCTCTCCGACTCGACCGGGTCCGTGCTCGTGCGCGCCGCGGGGCCCGGGCTGCCCGTGTCGATGCGCGTGGACGAAGAGTGGCGGCCGGTCGGCACCGCCGCAGCGGCGGGCGACATCGTGGACCTCACCACGCCGGACGGGATCCGACGCCGCTACCGCGTGCGCCCGGACGCGCACCAGGTCGAGGTGAACGGGCCCGAGGGCCAGTCGAGTTTCGCCCTGCGGAGCGAGGACGACCCCGACGAGCGCGACGGCGTCGCCGGCCAGTGCCGCGCCCCGCTGCCCGGCACGATCACCAAGGTCCTGGTGGCGGTGGGCGACACGGTGGCCGACGGCGACGGCCTCGTCGTCCTCGAGGCGATGAAGATGGAACACACGCTGCGGGCCGACGGCACCGGCACGGTGGCCCAGGTGCACTGTACGCCCGGACAGCAGGTCGACGTCAACGACCTCCTCGTCTCGGTGGAGCCGGCGTGAGCGCGCCGACGCGGAGCGAGCCGTTGCGCATCGCCAACTGCAGCGGGTTCTTCGGCGACCGCCTCGCGGCGGCGCGCGAGATGGTCGAGGGCGGGCCCATCGACGTCCTCACCGGCGACTGGCTGGCCGAGCTGACGATGTACATCCTGCACAAGACCCGTGCGTCGAGCGACGGCTACGCGCGCACGTTCCTGCGCGTCCTCGAGGAGGTGCTCCCGGCCTGCATCGAGCGGGGCATCACGGTGGTGTCCAACGCGGGCGGGCTGAACCCGGGTGGCCTGGCCGCCGCGGTGGGAGAACTGGCGCGACGCCAGGGGCTCGAGGTCAGCGTGGCCGCCGTCTCGGGCGACGACATCACGGCACGTCTTCCCGTGCTGCGGGAGATGGGAGAGCGGTTCGTGAACCTCGACACCGGCGAGCCACTGCCGGAGGAGGCCGCCGTGGTCACGGCCAACGCCTACCTGCGGGCGCGGCCGATCGCCGACGCCCTGGCGGCGGGCGCGCAGGTGGTGGTCACGGGACGCGTCACCGATGCCGCGCTCGCGGTGGGGCCGGCGCTGCACGCCTTCGGCTGGGATGACGGCGATTTCGACGCCATCGCGGGCGCCGTCGTGGCCGGCCACGTGATCGAGTGCGGGGCACAGTGCTGCGGCGGGAACTACGCCTTCTTCGAGGAGGTTCCGGGGCGCGACCGGATCGGTTTCCCGCTGGCCGAGCTGCACGCGGACGGTTCGTCGGTCATCACCAAGCACCCGGGCACCGGCGGGGCGGTGACGGTCGGCACGGTGACGGCACAGCTGCTCTACGAGATCGCCGGTCCCCGCTACCTGAGCCCTGATGCCGTGGCGCGCTTCGACACGATCGAGCTGTCCCAAGTGGGACCGGACCGGGTGCGCATCGCGGGCGTGCGGGGCGAGGCGCCCCCGCCGACGCTGAAGGTGACGGCGAACCTCGACGCCGGCTGGCGCAACGCGATGACGCTCGCGCTCACGGGGGCCGGGGTGGCGGAGAAGGCCCGCTTCGCCGCCGACGCCGTGTGGGCCGGGATCCCCGGTGGGCGGGCCGCGTTCGCCGAGTCGGCGGAGGACCTCTCGGGCGATCTCACCGGTGGCGGCATGGCGTATCTCCGCCTCGCCGTGCGCGGCGACGACGAACGGGCGGTCGGCCGCGCCTTTTCCGGTGCGGTGGTCGAGACGAGCCTGTCGAGCTATCCGGGCACCTTCTTCACCTCGGCGCCGCCAGGGGCCCAAGGTGTGGCGCGGTACTGGCCGACAACCGTGGCCGCTTCGGCGGTCGCGCCGGTCCTCGAGATCGACGGCGAGGCGCGCCCGGTGCGCGGGCCGACGGTGGCGCCCGGGCCCGTGGTGACGGCCGCGGCGGACGCGGCGGGCGCGGCGGCGCGCCCGACCGGCCCGGGCGACGTCTCCGTCACCCGGGCCGACCTGGTCCAGGTCCCCCTCTGGGCGCTCGTCGGCGCGCGCTCGGGCGACAAGGGCGGCGACGCCAACGTCGGTCTCTGGGCCGACGAGGAGGCGGTCTCCCGTTGGCTGGCCGACGACTTCACCTCCGACCTCTTCCGCGCGCTCCTACCCGAGGCCCTGCCGTTCGCCGTCGAGCGCCACCCCCTGCCGAACCTGTGGGCGGTCAACTTCGTCGTCCACGGCATTCTCGGCTGGGGCGTGGCCTCGAACCTGCGTCTCGACGCGCAGGCGAAGGGTCTAGGCGAGTTGCTGCGCTCGCGCCACGTCGAAGTCCCGGCGGCCCTCGTGACGCGGGGGCGGCCCGCGGCGCGCCTCGCCTCCACCTGACCGGACGTTCCGGCCTCCAGAGCGAGCATCAGGGCATCTGGCAGGATGGCGCGGTGGAGTCCGCCCGCCTGGTCGCGCTCATCGCGGGCATCGCCATCGTCGGCCTGACGGTCTGGAGCGTCTTCGCCGTGCTGGTCGTGCCCCGGGTCACCTCGTCGCGCATCACCCGGGGCCTCGCCCGCATGCTGGGCGGCACCGCCCGGCTGCTCGCGCCGCGGCTCCCCACCTACGAGGTGCGCGACCGCGTGCTGTCGCTCGTCGGCCCGGCCACCATGGTCCTCATCTTCGGGCTCTGGCTCTTCACGCTGCTGCTCGGCTTCGCGTGCATCATCTGGTGGGACAGCGGCCTCGACTTTGCCTCGGCTCTGGGCATCGCCGGGTCCTCCGTGTTCACCCTCGGCATCGCGTCGGCGCGCGGGGCGGGGCCGCACACGCTCGAGATCCTGGCCGCCGGCCTCGGCCTGCTCGTCATCGCGCTCGAGATCGCGTACCTCCCCGCGCTGTACAACCAGTTCGCCACGCGCGAGACGGAGGTCACGTTGCTCCAGGCGCGCGGTGGCAGTCCCGCTTGGGGTCCGGAGATCCTGGCCCGGCATTTCTGGCTCGACACCATGGACGAGCTCCCGCCGCTCTACAGCGACTGGGAGCGCTGGGCCTCCGCCGTGTCGGAGAGCCACGCCAACTATCCGGCGCTCATCTGGTTCCGCTCGCCGATCTCGACCCGCAGCTGGCTGGTGGCGCTGGTCGCCATGATGGACTCGGCGGCGCTGTACCACGCCGTCAGCCCGTCGCAGACGCCGCACCAGGCTCGTCTCTGCATCGCCATGGGCATCCGCTGCCTGCGCTCCATGGCCCGCGCCCTGCAGATCGACTACGACGCCGATCCGCTCCCCGACGTGGGCACCCGCCTCACCCAGGCGGAGTTCGAGAAGGGCTTCCGCCGTCTGGAGGAGGTCCATTGGCCGGCCGAGCGCGACCTGGAGGAGTCGTGGCGCAACTTCCAGGGGTGGCGGGTCAACTACGAGCCGATCGTGGACGCCCTGACGGCGCTGATCACGCCGCCCCCCGCACCGTGGTTCGTGGCCCGGCCCGAGCTCGGCCAAGCGGAGTACCCCCTCGTGATCAACCGGACCCCCGACGAGCCGGAGGGTGCTCAGGGCTTCGGCAGGAGCAAGACCTTCAAGACCCCGTCGGCCCGCGAGTCGAAGAGCTCGTAGGCCTCGGGGACGCGTTCCAGGGCCATCCGGTGCGTGAACGTCTCGGCTAGCCCACGGAAGCGGCCCGACTGGACGAGGGGCACCAGGGCCGGCCAGGTCCCGGGCACGGGCGCAAAGACGGTGCGCACAGTGAGGCTCTTCAAGAAGACGAGCGCCATCGGGAACGCGAGCTCCATGGACAGGTTGACCCCGACGATGGAAACCGTGCCGCCGTTGGCCGCACAGGCCAGCGCGTCGATGACCGTGGCGTCGGCCCCCACGGCCTCGATCACCGACTCGGCGCCGCGTCCTTCGGTGGCCTCCATCACCTGCACCGAAGCGGGCGTCTCGCGGGCGTCGACGGGCTCTGCTCCGAGTCGCTCGGCTCGGGCGAGCCGCTCAGGCACCCGGTCGACGGCCAGAATACGAGCCGCCCCGAACAGCTCAGCACACCGCACGGCCATCATGCCCACGGGCCCGAGGCCCATCACCACGACGGTCGCGCCGGGACGGATGGCGGCGCGCGACGCGCCGAGGTACCCGGTGGGCAAGATGTCGGTGAGCAGGACGGCCTCCTCGTCGGAGACCCGCTCGGGGATCGCGAGGGCGAAGACGTCCGCAAAGGGCACCGCCATGGCCTCGGCCTGGCCGCCCGGGAGCTCGGGCACCGTGCCGAACGCGGCCGCCTTGCCGGCCAGGCACAGGTTGGGCTGACCGGCCAGACACGGGCCGCACACCCCACACCCGATCACACCGGAGACCAGCACGCGATCGCCGCGTCGCATGCTGCGCACCTGGGGACCGGCCTCGACCACCGTGCCGATGGCCTCGTGGCCGAGCCGGATGCCGCTGCCGGTCGGCGCGCCGTGGTACAGGTGCAGGTCGGAACCGCAGATCGCCGTCCGCTCGACGGTGATGACGACGCCTTCGGGACCGGGCAGCGCCGGATCGGGGACATCGGTGACGCGGACCGAGTGCGGTCCTTCCAACACGGTGGCTCGCATTCTCGCACGCTACCCGCGGGAGTAGACTGTTTCGGGCCGAAAGTGGCCCTCCTCTCCTCATGGCTGCGCACCGCGATCCTTCAACGACTATCGAGTTGCCGGTCCTCGCCGACGAGGATGTCGACGCCTTCTTCGAATACGAGGACCTGTGGGCGGTGATCGTCTGGAACGACGACGTCACGACCTTCCAGACGGTGATCCAGGCCTTCGTCGAGATCCTCGGGCACACCGTCGAGCGCGCCGACCAACTCGCCTGGAAGATCCACCGCACGGGGAAAGCCGTGGCGGCGGTCCGGCCCAAGGACGAGGCGGAGGCGGCGGTGCACGCCCTGCACCTGCGCAAGATCTCCGCCTCGCTCGCCCGCGCCTGACGTCCTCGCCACGCGCCGCCTCCGTCTCGGCCGCGTCGGCAGGCCCGACGTGTTATCCGGTTGGGGCCAGCCGTGCCGTCAGCCGGGCCTTCGCCTCCGGCCACTCGGATGCGACGATGGAGAACCGCGCCGAGGTGCGGACGGTGTCGTCGGCGCCCGGTCGGTCGGCCCGGAGGATCCCGTCGAGCTTGCCGCCGATCCGCTCGATGGCCGCCCACGAGCGCTTGTTCCGCACATCGGTCTGCAGCGCGACACGGTGCACCTGCCACACCTCGAAGGCGTGCGTCATCATCAGCAGTTTCGCCTCGGTGTTCACGGGCGTGCGCTGCGCCGAAGCGGCCAGCCAGGTGAAGCCGATGTCGACCACGTCGGGCACGCCCTGGCGCTGGTGCACGGCGCCCGGCGGCCACTGCCAGAAGGCGATCTCGCAGAACCGGGTGGCTCCCACCACCGAGTCGCCTCCACCGGAAGCCGCGCCCTTGCGGACGGTGGCGAACGCCACGTGCGCGCCCGATGCCACCTTGGCCAGCGCATCGCGGACGTAGTCGGTCATCTGCTCGGGGCCGTCGGGCGTGTAGGTCCACTGGTAGTTGGTGCGATCCTGGCCCGACGCCTCGACCAGGGCCGGGATGTGTGCCTCCCGCAACGGCTCGAGGCGGACCTGGCGACCCTCGAGCACGAACGGCTCGAGTACCGCCGCGTCAGGCATGACCGGCGGGGATTCCCTGCTCCGTCGGGGTCTGGGTCGCGCCCGCGCCCGCTTCTGCGCCGGCGGGCGCCCCACCGCCCGGGGGCGCGCCCGCGGCAGTGGGGACGATGAAGTCCCGCTGACGGACGAGCACGAACGCGCTGAGGGCGCCGACGAAGGCGACGACGGCTCCGATGTCCATGAGGTGGTTCAGCGTGGACGAGAACGCCACGTGGTACGCGTGCAACAACGCCGCTCTCGCCGAGGCGAGGGGAATGGACGAGGCCACCTGGCGTACCTCGCCAGCCGACAGGGCGCCGCGCAGCTGCGACCCGCCGCGGTGGAGCACGGCAACCCCGGCGGCCGTCTTGTTCAGTGTGGCGGCGGTATGGGAGACGATCTGGCTCTGGAACACGGCACCGAGCACCGCGATGCCGGTGGCGATCCCGACCTGGCGGAAGGTGTTGTTGGCGCCCGATGCCATGCCCGAGCGTTGCGGCTGGACCACCGAGACCGCCCCAGAGGCAAGGACCGGGTTCACCACGCCGATACCGATGCCGCCGAGGATGAACCCGGGAAACAGGACGGTCCAGTTCGAGTTCGGGTCGGTGGTCCCCATGAGAACGAGCGAGCCGGTCACGATGAGCATTCCGACACCGAGCAGCAGGCGCGAGGGCACCCGGACGGTCAGGCGCCCCGCGAAGAAGGCGACGAAGAACGTCATCAACGTCATCGGGAGGAAGCGCAGACCGGCGGCCAGTGGTCCGTAGCCCAGGTTGTCCTGGATGTAGAGGGTCAGGTACAGGAACATGGCGAAGATGGAGGCTGCCAACGTGAACGCGGCAATGGAGAGCCCGACGAAGGCGGGGATCCGGAACAGGCTCAGGTCGAGCATGGGGTCGCCCGTTCTCGACTCGTTGACGAAGAAGAGCAGCATGCACACTCCCGAGACGACGAGGAGCCCCACGACGGTGGTGCTGCCCCAGCCGAGATCGTTTCCACGCACCAGGGCGAACACGAGGCAGAAGAGGCTGAGGGAGAAGGTGACGAACCCGACCCAGTCCACGCGACGGGCGCGGGGATCCTTCGACTCCGAGATCTTGGCAAACGTGATGACGATCGCCACGACGCCGATCGGCACGTTGACGAAGAAGATCCAGCGCCACCCGATGCCGCTGGTGATGGCGCCGCCGATGAGCGGGCCCACCGCCACCGCGCCGCCGATTACGGCGCCGTAGATTCCGAAGGCGGTGCCCCGGTCGCGACCGACGAACGCCGTGGCGATGAGCGCCAGCGAGGTCGCGAACATGATGGCGCCGCCGACGCCCTGCACGGCGCGGGCCAGGTTGAGCATGAGCGGCGTCGTCGACAGCCCACAGACCAGTGAGGCGAGAGAGAAGATGGCGAGGCCGACCGCAAAGACCTCGCGACGACCGTAGATGTCGCCGACGACGCCGGCGGTCAAGAGGAAGGCGGCCAGCGTCAAGGAATAGGCGTCCACCACCCACTGCAGGTCCGAGAAGCTCGAGTTCAGCGAACGCTGGATGTCGGGCAGCGCCACATTGACGACGGTGATGTCCAGGAGGAGCATGAAGACCGCCGTGCAGACGGCGATCAGGGTCCACCACTTGCGGTCGAGAGCGGGCATCCGCGGAGTGTATCTACCGGGTGTTCGGACCCGTACAATGTGGCGTGATCGTCGGGTCTGCCCTCACCATCGAGATCGGCGATCGCACGCTGCTCGACGATGCGTCGTTCGTCGTGGGTGCCGGCGAGAAGGTGGGGCTCGTGGGCCGGAACGGCACCGGGAAGTCCTCGTTCATCGCGGTGCTGGTCGGGGAGGCGGCACCGCATCTGCGGCACCGCGGCAACGTCCGCGTCCTCGGGTCGTACGGCTATCTTCCGCAGGCCCCGGTGCCCGGCGGGCTCGGCCTCGAGCGGACCGGCTTCTCGCACGTCCTCTCGGCGCGCGGGCTCGACGTCCTCGACGACGCGCTCGGATCGGCGCGCCGGGCCATGGCGGACGACCCCTCCGAGGAGCACATCGAGCTGTTCACCGATCTGCAGGAGCAATTCCAGTCGAGCGGTGGCTACGAGGCCGAGTCCGTGATGGCCCGGCTGGCCGACGGGCTCGGGCTCCGACAGGAGCTCCTCCTCGAGGACATCGACGAACTCTCGGGGGGACAGCGCCGGCGGGTCGACCTCATGCGTGTCCTCTTTCAGGACCCCGAGCTCATGATCCTCGACGAGCCGACCAATCACCTCGACCGGGCCGCCAAGCGCTGGCTGCTGGACGAACTGGCGCGGTTCCGGGGCGCGTTGCTCGTCGTGAGCCACGACCTGCGGCTGCTCGATCACGCGATCACCAAGGTGCTGCACATCTCGCACCAGCGGCTGACCGAGTGGAAGGGCAACTACTCCAAGTTCCAAGCGCAGCACGAGGCGGACCAGGTGCAGCGCGAACGGGCCGCGGATCTCGAACAGCGTGAGATCAAGCGACTGTCGACGCTCGCCGACTCCATGCGTGCCAGTACCGAGAAGCGGGCCCGCAAGGCCAAGGCGCTCGACAAGCGAGTCGATCGGCTCGAGGCCGGGCGCACCCGCGTCGACCGGCGCGAGCGGTCGAGCGCCCTCAGGCTCCCGGCCCCGCCGCGCGCCGGTGCCATCCCGCTCGACGTGGTCAAGCTGGGCATCCGCTACGGCACCAACGAGGTGCTCTCGGAGATCACCTTCCACGCGGGACGGGGCGACCACATCGTGATCATCGGGCGCAACGGGGCCGGGAAGTCGTCGCTGTTGCGTTGTCTGGCCGGTGTGCAGGATCCCAGCAACGGCGTGATCGAGCTCGGGCACACCGTCGAGGTCGGGTACTTCGCCCAGGAGCACGAGCAGATCGACCCGACCCGCACGGCGCTCGCCAACGTGAGCGACGCCGTGTTGAAGGCCGAGAAGGACCGCCGGGCGCTCCTCGGGTCATTCGGCCTGCCGTCGAAGGCGGCCGACCAGTTGCCGGCGACCCTCTCGGGGGGCGAGCGGGCCAAGCTCGGACTGGCCATGCTCTCGGCCGGGGAGGCGAACCTGCTCCTGCTCGACGAGCCGACGAACAACCTCGACCCACCCTCCATCGCGGCGGTCGGCGCCATGCTTGGTGACTGGCCCGGCACCATCCTCGCCGTCAGCCACGAGCGTGGCTTCGTCGAGGCCCTTCGTCCCACCTACTGTCTGCGGCTCCCGGAGGAGCGCTACACGCATTGGCGGGACGAGTACCTCGACGACGTCGAGATGCGCTAGCCGTGCTGCTCGCTCTGTCCCGCCCCGGCTAGGACACCCAGATCTGCGTCGGCCAGAGCACGCCCTCGTCGAAGGCGACGGCCTTCGAACCCTGCAGCGTCGTGGGGTTGGCGAAGTTCTGCACCTTGGGGTTCGCCACCACGGCCCACGTGTCGCGGGCCAGCCACAGGTAGGGGATGTCCTCGGCCAGATACTGGTTGATCTGCTGGTACGCCTTGACGCGGTCCGCGTGCTCGCTGGTGGTCCGCCCCGCCACCAGCGACGTCTGAATGCGGGGGTCGTTGTTGCGAGCCATGTTGAGCGGCAGCGGCGGGCCGACCGTCGTCGTGCTCCACCAGACGTAGTTGAGGTCGGGGTCGACGGCGCCGAATTGGCGCCACAGGGTTGCCTCGTAGGTGCCGGCCAGCGCGTTGTTGATGATCGTCGACTGGGCGATGATGTTGATGTTCACCTGCATCCCTGCCGTCTGGAAGGCCTGCTGCAGGAACTGGGCCGCCTGCAGCGTCTCCGGATCGCTCGTCGAGGCGAGGGAGAAGCTGACCGACTTGCCGGTCTGCTTCTGCACCTCTTTGACCAGCTTGGCGGCTTGCGTTGGGTTGTACCTCGGGTAGGCGGTTGTGGTGTAGTACTCGCTCCCCGGGAGGAAGAGGCCGTTCATCGGGGCGTCGATCCCCTTGTCGATGACCTTGGTGAACTGGGCCTGGTTGATGCACATGGCCATGGCCGTCCGCAGCGTGTGGTTGTTGAAGGGCTGGGCGTTCGTGTTCAACATGATGCACTGCACCGTGGGCTGTCCGAGGATCTGCCCGCTGTTGTCGTAGTAGGAATACTTCGAGTTGCCTCTGAACTGCAAGAGGTTGTCGGGAGAATTGCTGTGCATCATGTCGATTTCGCCGGTCTCGAGCGCGTCGGCCCGCGAATCGTCGTTGATGATCGGCTTATAGGTGATGGAGTTCAGGTAGGGGTAGCCCTTTCGCCAGTAGTGAGGATTCCTGGTGGCCGTCATGTGGCTGTTGGGGACCCAATCCTGGAAGACGAAGGGTCCCGTGCCGATCGGGTTCGACGTTCCGCCGTTGGGGGCGTTGAGCATGGAGGGGGCAGCGATGTAGCCGGTCTGGGCCTGCGCCAAGTAATAGGGGAACGGTGCCCACGGCTGCTTCATGTTGATGGTGACCGACAGCGGCCCAGTCACCGTCGCGCTGCTGAAATCGGCGAAGGCGGGCCCGGTCAGAACGCCGCTCGCCGTGGCCTCGATGTTCTGATGCAGCGCGGCGGCGTCCAGCGGCGTGCCGTCGTGGAAGACGATGCCGGGGCGCAGCGTGATGGTGAAAGCCGTGTAGTCGTCGTTCGACGTGATCGACTCGGCCAAGTACGGCTCCACGCCGCCGGCGGCGTTCACGATGGCCAGGGGGTCGAAGACCGTACGCCCGTAGAGGAAGCCACCCTCGTCCCACCGGGCCGTCGACGGGTTGAACCCGCTTTCCTCGGTGTCGATGCCGAAGGTCACGGAACCACCCTTGACCGGCTTGGCCGAGCTCAACCCGTTGCGGCCCGGCCCGTTCGTACGCGCGGCGCCCGCCTCGCCCTCTCCGAGCGCGCCGACCATGGCCGCGCCTGCTCCCAGTGCGAGCCCGCCGGCCAGGAACGACCGGCGATCAAACGAGTGCGTCATCGCAACCCCCCGAGCTTTCTTCCCCGATGTGGTACCGCACCTCTTGCGGTTGTGTCGCGATCGCGACTGGCGGCAGGTTACAACTTCGTGACCGAAGAGGTGGGTCGGCCGATTGGGGGTCCCTGCTGGGGGTATGGCAACCTGTCGCCCACGAGCAGGACCATTGCCGCAGGACCGCAGAGATCACCAGCACACGAGGAGGCCGCCAATGACGATCGCAGTCGGTGACGAGATGCCCGACGTCAAGGTCTTCACCTTCGGGGCCAAGGGACCGGAGGCCACGACGACGGCCGAGCTGCTCGGGCACGGCAAGATCGTGCTCTTCGGAGTTCCGGGGGCCTTCACGCCGACGTGTTCTGACCACCACCTGCCCGGGTTCGTGCTCCGCGCCGACGAGCTCCGCGCGAAGGGCGCGGACAAAGTGGTCTGCGTCTCGGTCAACGACCCCTTCGTCATGGGCGCCTGGGGCGAGGATCAGCACGTCGACGGCTCTGTGGTGATGCTCGCCGACGGCAACGGCGAGTTGTCACGGGCCCTGGGCCTGACCATGGACGGCAGCGGGTTCGGCCTGGGGGAGCGCTCGCAGCGGTACGCGGCGATCCTCGACGACGGCGTGGTCAGCTGGCTGGCCGTCGAGCCCGGTCCCGGCCTCAACGTGAGCTCGGTCGAAGAGGTGCTCGCGGCACTCTGACTCCAATAGTCGGGCGTCGCGACGCGACGTCCGTATCCGAGGGCGGAGGATTCCACAGCGACAGCGGTGCCGCGCGTGGCGCCCTTCTGTGCTCATCGGCAACCCGGCCTTCCCGATGTCCCTCTTCGATGTCCCTCTTTGACGAGCTCCTTCGACAGCCCTCTCTTGACATGCAACCAGATGACTGCTTAACTGAGTCATGCAGCCAAACGGTTGCATGACGTAGGAAGCAAGCGAACACGCGATGCAAGACATGGACGCGGTCTTCCGCGCGCTGAGCGACCCCGCCCGGCGCCGGCTCCTTGATCGGATGAACCAGCGAAATGGGCTGACCGTCACCGAGCTCAGCGAGGGCATGGGCATGACTCGCCAGTCGGTCTCGAAGCACCTCGACATTCTGGAAACGGCCGAACTGGTGACCACCATGCGCCGGGGGAGGGAAAAGCTCCACTTCCTCAACGCCGCGCCCATCAACGACATCGCCGACCGCTGGATCAGCAGCTACGACCGGGCACGGGCCAAGGCCTTGTCCGATCTCAAGACGGCATTGGAGGCCACGACACCGATGGGACCAGCACACGACCCGACGACCTTCGTCTACAGCACCTACATCCAGGCAACCCCCGAGCGGGTCTGGCTGGGTCTCACCGATCCCGGGTTCACCCGCCGCTACTGGCGGCACCCGACGGCAGGTGGCGTGTCGATGGTCTCCGACTGGCAGAAGGGCTCGGCCTACGACCTGATCTACGACGAGGCGAGCCTCGTCATCGAGAACGCCGAACAGGTGGTGCTCGAGTCCGATCCCTATCGCCGACTGGCCTACACCTGGCACACCTTCTCCCCGGAGTGGGCCGCCCTGCACGGCTTCGACGAGGAGACCGCCGCGTCGTGGCGCGCCGAGCCGCGTTCGAAGGTCGCCTTCGACATCGAGGAGACCAGCCCGGGCGTGGTCAAGCTCACCGTCGTGCACGACGGCTTCGGGCAGGGGAGCGAGGTGCTCAAAGGGGTCTCGTCGGGATGGCCCGCGGTGCTGGCCAGTCTCAAGACCCTGCTCGAGACCGGGTCACCGCTGCCATAGTCCGGCGCGTCGTCGCATTGCACAGGAGGTGATCCCACATGGGTACCGGCACCACGTTCACCTACAGCACCTACATCCTCGCCAGCCCGGAGCGCGTCTGGCGAGGGCTCACCGACCCCGCCCTGACGATGCGCTACTGGCGGCACGCCGTCGCGGGTGGCAAGTCGCTCCCGTCCGACTGGAGGAGGGGATCGACCTGGGACCTGGTCCACCCTGATGTCGGGATCGTCGTCCACGACCCCGAGCAAGTGATCCTGGAGTCCGACCCCTACCATCGACTGTCCTACACCTGGCACACGTTCACGCCCGAATGGGCCGCAGCCGTTGGCCTCGCCGAGGAGACGGCCGCGGCGTGGCGCGCCGAGCCGCGCTCGAAGGTGGCCTTCGACATCGAGGACACCGGGCATGGGGTGACCAAGCTGACCGTGGTCCATGACGGCTTCGCTCCGGGGAGTGCGGTCCTGCCGGGCATCTCCCAGGGCTGGCCGGCCGTGCTCTCCGGGCTGAAGACCCTCCTCGAAACGGGCGAGCCGCTCCCGCCGTCCCCGCGTGCGACGAGCCCGGAGAGGAGACCTCCGCCGAGACCGGCGGCTGACCCCGGCTGAAGAAAGCAGGTCTTCCCCCTTGCATCCGCATTGGGGTTCGTCGTAGGATACTGAGTATGCTACTTCGAATCAAGAGCCGGCCGTGAGCGTCCGGCACGCACTGCTCGCCCTGCTCAGCGAGGGGCCCAAGTACGGGCTGCAGCTGCGCCAGGAGTTCGAGACCCGTACCGGCGAGGTGTGGCCGCTCAACGTCGGGCAGGTGTACACCACTCTGCAGCGCCTCGAGCGTGACGGCCTCGTTGAGTCCGACGACTCGTCCGAGGAGGGCCCGCAGAAGGGATTCCACATCACCGAGGAGGGCGCGGCGGAGCTGTCCGAGTGGCTGCGCACCCCGCCCGACTACTCCTCGCCTCCCCGGGACGAGCTCGTGATCAAGGTCCTCGTCGCGCTGGAGCTCCCAGGGGTCGACGTGCACGAGGTCGTACAGGTCCACCGGCGCTACCTGGTCGAGCTCATGCAGCAGTGGACCCGCCTGAAGGAGGACGAGTCCCGCCTCGATCTCAATTTCGCCTTGGTCGTCGACGCCGAGCTCTTCCGACTCGACTCGCTGATCAGGTGGCTGGACATGGCCGACGGCCGTCTGAAGCGCGCCGCTGCGGGTGTTGACGCGCCGGCTCCGCAGCCGTACCCCCTCCCCAAGGCCCGGCGCAAGGTAGGAGGCCCCAAATGAGCTACCTCGAACTACGCGACATCTCAAAGGTCTACGGGGAAGGCGCGGCGGAAGTGCACGCGCTCCAGCACATCGATCTCTCGGTCGAGGCCGGGTCCCTGGTCGCGGTCATGGGTGCCAGCGGCTCGGGCAAGAGCACGCTGTTGACCATCGCCGGCAGCCTCGAAGATCAGACCGGCGGTGAGGTCTACGTGGGGGGTCGGGCCCTGTCGTCGCTCTCACGCAACGGCAAGGCGCGCCTGCGCCGGCAGTCCATCGGCTACGTCTTCCAGGACTACAACCTGCTGGCGGGGCTCAGCGCGGTGGAGAACGTGTCCCTGCCGTTGGAGCTGGACGGCGTCTCGGCCCGGAAGGCCCAGGCGGCCGCGATGGAGTCGCTCGAGGACTTCGGGTTGCCGGAGCGGGCCACGCACTACCCCGACCAGCTGTCGGGTGGCGAACGCCAGCGCGTCGCCATCGCCCGGGCCGTGGTGGGGGGGCGACGACTGCTCTTGGCCGACGAGCCGTCCGGCGCGCTCGACTCGACCAACGCCGAAGCCGTCATGCGCCTGATCCTCGCGGCCTGCCGCCGCGGCATGGCGGCCGTCGTGGTGACCCACGACGCCCAGCTCGCCTCGTGGGCCGACCGTGTGGTCTTCCTGCGCGACGGCAGGGTCGTCGATCAGACGCTCCCGGTCGAGAGCCCCGAAGCGTTCCTCGCCGAACTCCCGAACCAATGAGCGTCGGCGTCCTCGAACGGCCGACCACCGCGTCGGCCCCCGAACCCACCACCGGCGGCGTCGCGGCCCGCCAGGCCATGCTGCGCTGGGCCTGGCGTCTCTTCAGGCGCGAATGGCGTCAGCAGTTCTTGATCCTGCTCCTCATCGTCGTCGCGGTGGCGGCCGTCGTGGTCGGCTCGGCGGTGGCGGTCGACACGCCGCCGCCGGCCAACGCCGGGTTCGGCACGGCCCACGACCTGGCGACCTTCAACTTGACTCCAACGAGCAAGTCGCCCACGGACAACCAGGCGTATGTGGCGGCGCAGACCGCCATGCTGGCGCACGACTTCGGCACGGTACAAGTCGTCGCGAACGAGACCTTCAACGTCCCGGGCAGCAACCAGACCTACCAGCTGCGCGCCATGGACCCCAACGGCCCGTACGCGAAACCGATGATCCAGCTGTCGTCGGGGCACTATCCGACCGGGTCCGATCAGATCGCCCTCACGCCAGGCTTGGCCTCCGAACTCAACCTCGGGATCGGCGACCCGTGGCCCCAAGGGGGCAAGACCGTCGTCGGCATCGTGCAGAACCCCCAGAGTTTGCTCGACGAGTTCGCGCTTGTGCCGCCCGGGCAGGTGACCCACCCGACGGAGGTGAGCGTGCTGTTCGACGCCTCTCCTTCGGCGACCAAGAACCTCCCCTCCTACGTCACGACGCCGGGTTCGAACAACGACAACATCATCAACCCGTCCACGATCGTCCTGGCGCTGGCGACCGTCGGCATGCTCCTCATCGCCCTCGTGTCGATCGGTGGCTTCACCGTGTTGGCCCAGCGCCGCATGCGCTCCCTCGGCATGCTGGAGTCCATGGGGGCGACCGACCGCAACGTGCGGCTCGTCCTGGAGTCCAACGGCGTCATCGTCGGGTCCGTCGGGGCCATCGTGGGCTTCGTGCTGGGCTTGGTGGTGTGGTTCGCCTACCGCCCGACCAACGAGCAGGACGCACACCACCTCATTGGGATGTTCGCCCTGCCGTGGAACGTGATCGTGCCGGCCATGGTCCTGGCGGTCATCGCCACGTTCTTCGCCGCCAGCTACCCGGCTCGCGCCATCACCCGCGTGCCGGTCGTCAGTGCCCTGGCCGGGCGCCCGGCGCCACCCCGCCAGATCCATCGCTCGCTGGTTCCCGGCGTGATTGCCCTCGCGATCGGGTTCGTCCTTTTCTCCATCTCCGGCGCGGCGAGGAACGGCGGTGGCGTGATCTGGCTGGTGCCGGGGCTGATCGCGCTGGTCACGGGAATCATCCTCGTGTCCCCGTTCTTCCTGGCCCTGCTCGCGCGGATCGGAGCCAAATCGCCCATCGCCATCCGCCTTCCGCTGCGCGACATGGCTCGTTACCGGGCCCGTTCCGGCTCGGCCCTCTCGGCCATCAGCCTCGGCATCATGATCGCGGTCATCGTCTGTGCCGTTGCCGTCGCTCGCTACGCCAACGTCTTCGATTACGTCGGACCGAACATGGCGGCGAACACGCTCAACGTCTACTCGCCACCGACCGGCCCCACGTTCGGGCCCAACGGGCAGACGCAACCGCCGGCGCCGGCGCCGAGCCTGTCGGCGCAGGAATCCACGGTGCAGGCCATCGCCTCGGTCGTCGGCGCGAAGGACGTGGTCGACCTCGTCCAGCCGTCCATCGGGCTGCAGAACCCGAGTGCAAGCGGCAGGCAATGGAACGGGCCGATCTACGTGGGGACGCCGGCACTGCTGCGGGCCTACGGCATCAACCCGTCGTCCGTTCCCTCGGGCGTCGACATCCTCAGCGCGAGGTCCGGGCTGGCCGGCTCGGGCGTGCAGCTCACCTACGGCGGCGGCGATGGCCCCAAGGGGGGCTTCCAAGGACCTGGCGGCGGCGCCAACACGAACCAGTGCACGCCGAACCAGTGTCTGGCTCACCCGGTGGTGCAGGAGGAAGGTCAGCTGCCGACGGGCACTTCGGCTCCGAACACGGTGATCACCGAGAGCGCGCTGCGGCGGCTGCACCTTGCGAGCCAGAACAGCCTGGACGGCTGGATGATCCTGTCGAACAGCGCGATCACCCAGGCGCAGCTCACGAGCGCCAACTCGATCGCGGCGTCGGGTGGCCTGTCCACCGAGTCGAAGAACGACGAGCCCGCGTCCTCGGAGATCGTGAACTGGGCGACCCTCTTCGGCATCGCGCTCGCCCTGGGCGTCCTCGCCATGAGCGTCGGCCTCATCCGCAGCGAGACGGCCAGCGAGCTGCGCACGCTCACCGCCGCCGGTGCGAGCTCGCGCACCCGGCGGGCCCTGACGGCCGTCACCGCTGGCGGTCTCGCCTTCCTTGGCGCGCTGCTCGGGACGGTGGCGGCCTACGTCGGCCTGGTCGGCTGGTTCCGGTCCAACCCGTTGGAGGGTGGGCTGTCCGACATCATCGATCACATCCCATGGAACAACCTCTTCTTCATCTTGATCGCCATGCCGGTCGCGGCCATCCTCATCGGCTGGCTGCTGGCGGGACGTGATCCGAAGGGGATCGGTACCCGGCCGATGGAGTAGGCCGATGGAGTAGGCCGATGGAGTAGCCCGATGGAGTAGGCGGCTGCGGGGGCCGACATCTTGGCGTCGGTCTCGGCGCTCAGGATTCCGATGTCACTCCGAAGCGCCCGCTGTAGAACGAGAGTGCCCTTCGGCGCTCGAGGGGGTCCAGGTCGAACGCCGCGAGGTCGTATTCGACGGCGCCGAACCTGCCCCGCGGATGCTCGGCCGTGAACGCCCTCATGGCGGCGAGGGCGCGCGCGTCGAGCGGCTGGCCGGCCAGCGCGTAGACCCGTGCCACCATGGCCAGGTCGTCGGCCATGAACTCGTCGAAGTGCACGTCGATGGTCTGATCGGCCGGAAGGACGTGGTGCTCCTCGGCGCAGCGGCCCAGCATCGATTCGAGGCGGTCGGCCCAGTACCGGCCGATCCCCACGACGTCCACGTGGTCGCGGGTGAGTCGGGCACTGTAGGCGAGCATCGTCACCATGGACGCGGTGACCGACACCGGGTCGCGGTGCGTGACCACGAAGGTGGCGTCGGGGAACGTCTCGACCAGCGCGGGGAACTGCTCGAGGTGTTGGGGTGACTTGAGGACCCAACGCGTGCCGCCCCGCAGCCACTGCAGCACCTGGAGGATCCTGCGCAGGTAGGCGTAGCTGGGCCGCTGGTCGCGGGCCAGGTAGTCGTCGCGCCACAGCGGCATGGGCGCAGTGGTCTCGAAGAGCATCGTCGAGAAGTCGATGGCCAGCAGCTGGATCTCCTCGTGGGTGTGCGCGACCGTCATCTCGTGCATGCGGTTGAAGTAGGGCATGGCCGCGTCGAGGAAGTCCAAGGCCATCTGGGTGCGCGCCAACCGAGGGTCGGGCTCGGCCGGGGCGGGACGATCACGATCGGCCAGCACCGGCTCGAGGCTCTCCCAATACGGGAGTGACCGGAGCGCCGGATCGGCCGACATCAGGTTGTGCAGGTGCGTCGTGCCGGTGCGCGGCAGGCCGCAGATGACGATCGGGGCCGCGATCTCCTCGTCGAGGATCTCCGGGTGGCGCCCGAGGAGGTCCTCGACGAGGAGCCTGTTCTTCAGGAGGCCGACCGCGAGCGTGTACTGCTGCATGATGCCGGCGTCGTTGAAGCCCCCCTGCTCGCGCATGGCCCGGCACAGGGTGCCCAACCGCGCTTCGTAGTCGGGCGAGCCGAAGTCGTCGAGACCCGTTTGCACGCGGGCCGCCTCGGTGAGCGCGCCGGGGTCGAGGCTGAGCTGCGAGCCGGCTTCCCCCATGAGGTCGAGGATGGCCCGCACATCGTCGGTGAAACGCGGCTCCGCCAGGTCGTCGATGCGGACCGGGGAGGGTCGTGCGGTCATACCGTCCCCACGGGCAGCACCTCGACCTGGGGCTGCGCCGGGGTCTCCGAGGGCAGGAACCAACGGAACCAGATGCGACCGGAGCGATGGCCGGCCGTCGACACCCAGTTGGGGTGCGCCGGCGGGCGCGCCGAGACGACGATGACCCAGGACCCGTCGCTCTCGTACTCGACCTCCGCTCCGTTGATCGTCACCCGCTCGTAGTCGTAGTTGTAGGTGTGCAGCAGCCGGTTCCAGAGGCACATGTTCCAGAACACACAGTCCGGTGAGCGGCCGCGGATGACGAGGGCCTCGTCCTCGTCGAGCTCGAAGGCGCCCATGGCGTACGCGGCGTCGCCGGCGGCCCATCCGAAGGTGGTCGTCGGCACCGGATAGGGCGGATCGATGGCGTTCGGTACGCCCAGAGGGATCGGCACGATGCCCGCCTGCTCGGTCACCCAGGTCGTCATCGCCCGCAGCCGACGCGCCAGGTCCGCGTCGTCCTGGCGGTAGAGCGCCGGGGGGTCGTCGGCCGTGATCTCCCAATGGGCCCGTCTTCCCGCTCGCGGGTTCTGCAGGTAGTCGCGCGTCACGGCGGCCACGGCGTCGGGCTCCAACCGGACGAACGCGACGTCGGGTTCGTCGGGCTCGTCGGGCGACAGCACGATGTGAATGGTCCCGTCGGGACGTCGGGGGGTCTCGACGCTGTTCACCGTGCCGACGATGCGCTCGGAGTACCGGCCGTCGTCTGGGCCGCCGTAGACGGTGAGCGACATGTAGACGGCGTCGCCGGGGTGGATGACGACCCGGTACGTCCGAGCGGGGTCAATGGGCGCGTAGGAGTAGAACGCATCGGCATTGTCCCCACCCCATTTCTTGTAGGGACCGACGATCTCCACGAAGCGGGGACGCGCCGTGTCGGCCCACAGCTGCACCTCGGCGGCGACCTGAAGGATCGAGAAGATCCACTTGTGCGCCTCGAGCAGCGTGGTCTCGTCGTCGGCGAGCTGGTCCACCATGCGGCCGTGCACCGCACCGACCGCACCGAGCAGTTCGGTGAACGCGGTCTCCGTCTCGGTCGTCATCTGCCTCCAGGCGTGCTCTGCGTCGCGTCGATCATAGGGAGCCGAGGTGTCCTATTCTCTTCTCGCCACGCCTCGACGTTCGCGGCCCTACCGGCGCCGCGCGGGGCTGGCTGTCAGGAATCGTCGCCGTGCCTGCGGGCGAACGCGGGAGTGGGGGATGCGGGAGAGGAGCGCCTTGTCATCGATCCGCATGCATGAGGGCAGGACCCGGCCGATCGTCGCCGCGCTCACCACCCTCTTCGCACTCGTCGGGCTGCTCACGGTCGCAGGCGGCACGACCTCTGGTGCCGCGACGCCCCAGACGACGAGCGCCGACGGGCAGCTGCAGCAGGCGCTGTATCGGCTGGTGGCGGCCAAGGGCGGCCCCCGGGGGGGGATCGTCGTGGTGCAGCGGGGCGGCATCCAAAAGGTCTTCGTGGCGGGCGTGGCGGCCGTGGGGGATTCCGCGGCACCGCAGGCGTCCGACCATGTCCGGATCGCCAGCGTCTCGATGGCGTTCTCGGGCGCGACGGCACTCGCTCTCGTGGCCGACGAGAAGTTGACCCTCAATACGACCGTCGGTGAGGTACTCCCAACCCTGCCCGCCGCCTGGGCGCACGTGACACTGGCCCAGCTGCTGCAGCACACGAGCGGCATCCCCGACTTCAGTGCGAGCAAGGCGTTCCAAAAGGCACTCGGTGACTCCTTGACGGTGCCTCCGCCGCCCGAGGAGCTCCTGAGCTACGTCGCCAAGCAACCGCTCGAGTTCAAGCCGGGAAGCCGCTACCAGTACTCCAACTCCGACAACGTGATCGTGGCGCTCATGGTGCAGGCCATCTCGGGCGCGCCGTACGCGACGGCGCTCCAGCAGGAGGTCACCCAACCACTCGGGCTCGGCCAGACGACGCTTCCCACGGGACCGTCGATGCCGGCGGCGTTCATGCACGGCTATGACGTCGAGCCGCCGAAGGCCCCCGAGGACGTCAGCCAGGCGGTCGCCGCCGGGTGGTCGTACGCCTCGGGCGGCGTCGTGTCGACGCCCCTCGACCTGAACCGATTCATCCGCGGCTACGTCTCGGGCACGCTCACCAACGGAGCCACGCGCGCCCGCCAATTCCGTTTCCGCTCCGGGAACTCGGAACCGCCCGGACCCGGCACCAATGCCGTGGGGCTCGCGCTCTTCCGCTACACCACTTCGTGCGGCGTCGTCTACGGGCACACCGGGAACACGTTGGGCTACACGGCATTCGCGGCGGACTCTCGGGACGGGACCCGGTCGGTGAGCGTGGTCGTGAGCTCGCAGGTGACGCCGAAGGTCAACGCCGCACTGTTCGATCAGTTGCGCCAGGTCTTCGGCCAGGCCGTCTGCGCCGCGATGGCTCGCTGACGTACGAGCTCAGCACCGATCAGCACCTGCCTTGGGGCGCGGCGTCGTCTCGTCCCGCTCGGGAGGTGGGGGGGTCGCGACCGGCTTCGGAGAGGTCGGCAGCCGACTCCGGGCCCAGAGAAGGGCACCCGCCAATCCCATGAAGCCAAGCGTCGCGAGGACGTACGCGTTCTCCCTGACGTAGTCGGCCACGTTGGTATGCACAGACCGACCGGGAGGCGTCACGACGAAGACGAGGGTGGTCACGGCGGCCCACGTCTCACCGCGGCGTGGCCCGTCGACCCCCAGGGCCAGCCAGACGAGCAGCGGCACGCACCACACGTAGTGGTGCTGCCACGAGATCGGCGAGACCAACAGTCCGGTGGCCGCGCACAGCAGGATCCCGAGCAGCGCTGACGATCGCCGGTACGCCAACGCGGCGAGCGCCAACCCGGCACAGAGAACGGCCACCAGGACGACGTCGACGACCAGGTGGGGGATCGGCAGGCCCGTGCGTGCCAGAGCCGCCCGGAGTGTCTGGTTGTCGGTGATCGAGCTGTCGCCGATGCGGCGGACGTCGAAGGCGTACCTGGTGAAGTAGCTCCACGACGCACCGGGGGCGACGGCGAACATCACCCCGGTGGCCGCACAGAACGTGAGGACGGCGTTTCTGGCGGTCACCCACTGCCGGGTGAGCAGGAGGTACGGGATGAAGACGAGCGGGGTGAGCTTGATGGCCGCGGCGACGCCGAGGAGCACTCCCCGGCGCAGCCGCCTCCCCCGCCAGGAGATGTCCAGGGAGAGGTCGGCCACGATCATGAGCACCAGGACGACGTTGATCTGACCGAGTTCGAAGCCGTAGCGAACAGGCCAGATGAGGAGGCTCACCGGGGCGAGCACGATGAGGGCCAGCTGCCAGTCCGCACGCTGCAGGGGGCGGCCGCGGGCCGCCGCGACGCTGACGGCCACGAGCGCCGCCAGGGCGGCGATGTTCACGGCGTCCCAGACGACCTGGCCCGCCCAGGGAGAGAGAAACGAGAAGGGCCAGAACGCCATGGCGGCCAGCGGGGTGTAGGTGAACAGGAGGTCGCGATGCGCGGCGTCGACCTGTGCCGCGTAGAGGCCGGTCCCGAGGACGTGCAGGCCGCCGGTCCGGTAGACCTCGAAGTCGACCTGCCATTGATGGGCCAGGACGAGCGCGAAGAGACCGACGACGGCCGCCGAGAGGCCGCCGAGGGCCCACCGGGCGCCCGGCGGAATCGCCGAGCCGTGTCGCGCCACACCACCGTCCCCCATCGGTCCTCCAACCTCGGTGATGAGGTCAGTCTGACGTGGGGGAACCCGGTTGGCATGGGACCAACGGCCTATTCGGGTCTCTTCGGGAGCCCGGTGCGCGGATCTCGGAGGTGCCCGCGGCGCCGCGCGTCGCGGCCTTAGCGTTGCGGTCATGGACGGGCGCCACCGCGGGGGAGACAAGGGTCCTGCCCACGCCCGAAGGCGGGCGCTCCCTCGGCAGAACGAGGAGCGCCTCGCCGAGCTCGGCCGACAGCTCCCTCCCCCGAGCCAGGCCGAGCTCGAGATCATCGCCGGGCTGCGCGCCTCGAGACGGCGTCGGCGTCTCCTCGCGTGGGGCGCTGCGCTCGTCGTCGCGGCGCTCTGCGCGGGTGCCATCGCCCAGTGGGTCCGACCGCTCCCGGGCGCCACGCTCGAGGCCCGAGAAGTCCATCTGCCCGGGGTGACACCCACCTTCGCGTGGCCGAGCAGCGGAGAGGCAGCGGCGACGGTCGTAGGTGTCGGAACGTTGGGCCAGGTACGCGGGTCCCAGCCGGTCCCGGTCGCCGGTCTGGCCGAGCTCCTCGCGGCCTACGTGGTCCTGTCGGATCACCGGTTGGCGCCGGGCGACGACGGCCCGGAGATTCCCGTCACCGCCGACGCGCTCGCGGCGTATCAGGCCGGGCAGGCGAGCCAGGAGTCCGAGGTCCCGGTCGCAGCCGGGGAGTCGCTCACCGAGCTCGAGGCCCTCGAAGGGCTCTTGGTCGACTCAGGCGCCGACATGGCGACGGTCCTCGCCGATTGGGACGCGGGGAGCGTCGGCGCGTTCGTGGCCAAGATGAATGCCGCCGCGAGCAGGCTCGGACTCACCTCGACCCACATCAGCGATCCGACTGGCGTGGACCCGGCCACGACGAGCACGGCGGAGGACCTCGTCCGCCTGGGCGAGGCGGCGCTGTCCATCCCGGTCCTCCGCCAGATCGTCTCCCTGGGGCAGGCGAGCGTGCCGATGACGAGCGTGGTCTACAACCCCAATTTCGATCTGGGGGTCGACGGGATCATCGGGATCAAGACGGGGTCCGACTCGAGCGCACAGGGCTGTTATCTCTTCGCGGCGCAGCAGGACATCGGCGGGTCGGAGGTCACGGTGGTCGGTGCCGTCCTGGGCCAGCCGGGCGGTGCGCTCGGCCCGAACACGTCCGCCGTCGACGCGGGGGACACGCTCGTGAGAAGCGTCTTCTTCTCTCTGCACCGCTTCACCCTCTTCGCTCCCGGCCAGAAGGTCGCCGACCTCGATGCAGCCTGGGGCTCGACGGCGCCGGTGACCGTGGCACAGCCGGTCAGCGCGATCGGTTGGCCCGGTTTGGTCGTCACCCTGGCCGTTCGACACCCCTCTCTCGACGGTCCCCTCCCGGCCGGGGCCACGGTCGGGACGTTGCAAGCCGGGGTGGGAGGCAGCTCGGGACACGTGGCGCTGCGGACCGCGACGCCGCTCTCGGGCCCCGGGGTGTGGTGGCGCCTGACGCGCTGAGCGGGCACGGCGCGAGCGGGACACCGACATCGGTGTGGCCCCACACGGGTCACTCGACCGGAATCGACGCGGGGTCGATGCCCACGCCGCCGGCCGCGCTGCTGGCGTACACGGCGAGGGCGAACCGCAACACGTCGACGGCCTCCTCGGCACCCCACAGCAAAGGGCCCTCGCCGGTGCGGAGCCAGCGCAGCCAGTGGCGTCCGGAGTCCCTGAAGCTGCTGGCCCAGTCGTCGTCGAGGGCGTGGAATGTCCGCATCTCCCCGTCGACGTAGGTCTCGAGGCTCGGCTGCTGGATGCCGCGGCCGGTGCACCGGTTCACCCGCGAGTACCCGCGACTCCCGGTGATCTCCCAGCGTTCGTCATTGGTGTAGTAGTCGGACCGCAGGTACATGTCGGGGGCCAGGGTGATGTCCCACACGCCGCGGATGCCGTTCTGGTGCTCCCAGACGATGGTGGTCGGCGCGTCGATCTCGATGTCGGGCAGGACCTCGGTGCCACCAACCCACGCCCGCACCTCGCGCAGCGGCCCGAAGAGCCACAACGCCGTCGAGAGCTTGTGCCAGCCGTCGTCGAACACCAGGATGCCCCTGCCGCGGCGCATCTGGGCGAATTGCCATTTGTAGCTGGACTGGGGCACGTCCCAGCCACCCCGGCCGCTGCCCACCATCTTCAAGTGGTAGCCGCTCACGGCGCCGAGGTCCCCCGACACGACCGTCTCTTTCAGCCTCTGCAACGGCTCATAGAAGAGGTAGTTCTCCATGACCCGCAGGACGCGGTCGTTCGCTCGGGCCGCATCGAGCATCTGCTGGGCCTCGCGCAGCTCACTGCACATGGGCTTCTGGAGGTTCAGGTGCCAGCCGTAGCCGAGCATCTCGCCGACCCCGTCGACGTGGAGGGGGATCGGAAGCAGGACCTCGGCGGCGTCGACCGCCAGCCCACTCGCCGCGAGATCGGCCGCGGTGGCGAACGTGCGCGCCTCGGGCCAATCGGCCTGGCGTTGGGCACGACGCTGCGGGTCCGGATCAACGAGGGCCACCACCTCGACGTCCGGATTGCCTCGGTAGGCCCGCATGTTCAGGTCGTAGATGCGACCGAGACCGACGAAGGCGGCCCGGATGGGCCGATCGTAGGGAACGAACGTCATGGTCGCTTGCCTTCTCTCGTCGCGCGGATGCCGCCACGGGCGGTGCCGGCAAGGTTCTAGCGCAGTGCGGTGCTCGCATCGATCACGGGTCATGCGCTTGGCAGAAGCGCGGTGGGCCGGTGGCGGCCTACGCTATGGGGGTGTCAGGTGGCGAAGCAGCCACGGGTGCGGCGACCGAGAACGTCGCGATCCTCTTTTCCGACATCGTCGGTTCGACGGAGCTCTCCCAGGCGGTCTCGCCTGCCGGAGCAGACGAGGTCAGACGGAGCCATTTCGCGATCCTTCGCCGGGCGGTAGCCGAATGCGGCGGCACCGAGGTCAAGAACCTCGGGGACGGCCTGATGGTGGTCTTCGGATCGGCCTCGGCCGCGGCGGCGTGCGGGGTGGCGATGCAGCAGGGAGTCGATCGGCAGAATCGTCGAGGCGGCCAACCGGTGGGCCTGCGTCTCGGCATCAGCGTCGGGGAGGTAGTTCGCGAGGACCACGACTACTTCGGGGACGCGGTGGTGGAGGCCGCCCGGCTCTGTGCGCGCGCCGCGAGCAGTCAGATCCTGGCCACGGATCTGGTACGTGCGATGGCAGGTCGGCGGATGCAGCACGAGTGCCGGCCGATCGGCGAGCTCGAGCTCAAGGGGTTGCACTCTCCGGTGACGACCGTCGAGATCGAGTGGCCACCTTCTCCGGGTGCCGCCGGCGGTGCCGGGGTACCACTCCCGGCCAGATTGGCGAGCCGTCCCGACGTCGGTGTCGTGGGCCGGAACGCGGAGATCGAGCGCATCGCCGAGGCCATGAAACGGGTGACGGCCGGCGGGGCCCGTGAGGTGGTCCTGATCTCAGGCGAGGCAGGCCTGGGCAAGACCACCCTGGTCGCGGAGGCGTCCCGAGCCGCGTTCGAGTCGGGCGCCTGTGTCCTGCTCGGCCATTCCGAGGAAGGACTGGCTACTCCATACCAGCTCTTTGCTGAGCCACTCGGCCACTACGTGACGTATGGACCCGACGACCTCATCCTGGCGCACCTCGATGCGCACGGATCCGAGTTGGCGCGACTCGTCCCGGCTCTGGCCCGTCGCATTCCAGGCCTCCAACCGTCGGCGACCCGCGACGCCGACAGCGAGCGCTTCCTCCTCTTCGCGGCTGTCGTCGGCCTTCTCTCCGTGATCAGTGAGGACCATCCGGTCCTCCTCGTCTTGGACGATCTGCAGTGGGCCGACAGCGGCAGCCTGCTGTTGTTGCGGCATCTCGTCGCCTCCAGCCTCCCGCTGCGCCTCTTGGTGATCGGGGTCTATCGAGAGAACGAGCTCGCGCATGCGGACGCGCTCGTCGAGACGCTGGGAGCGCTGCGCCGTCAGGACGGCGTCTCGCGGTTGGAGCTGCGAGGTCTCGACGACGTGGGAGTCCTCGACCTGATGGAAGCTGCCGCAGGTCACCGGCTGGACGACGACGGCATCGGACTGGCCCATGCAATCCACCGGGAGACCGACGGCAACCCCTTCTTCGTCAGCGAGGTGCTCCGCAACCTCGTCGAGACCGGGGCCATCCTCCAGAACGCCGAGGGGCGGTGGCAGGCGTCGGCCACGCTGGACGAGGCGGCCCTGCCGGACTCGGTGCGCGACGTCATCGGGGCCAGGCTCCTCCGCCTGGGCAAGGACGCGGGTCGGGTCCTGAGCGTGGCCTCCGTCATCGGGAGGGACTTCGACCTCGACCTCTTGTCAGCGGCCACGTCTCGGACGGACGACGAGTTGCTCGACATCCTCGAGGCGGCCGCGGCGGCCGCTCTGGTGCAGGAGCCGGCGGACGCGTCCGGTCGATACCGGTTCGCGCATGCGCTCATCCAGCACACGCTGTACGAGGACATGGGACCCAACCGCCGGGCTCGGGCACATCGCCAAGTCGCCGAGGCCTTGGAGGACCTTTGCGGAGGCCGTCCCGGGTCCCGGGTCGGCGAACTGGCACGCCACTGGACGAGCGCCACCCAGCCGATCGAACTCACCAAGGCCATCGAGTACTCCCTGCAGGCAGGCGACTCCGCCCTCGGTGCTTTGGCGCCAGCGGATGCCGCCCGCTACTACGCCCAGGCGGCAGAGCTCTCCTCGCAGGTAGCGGACCCCGACCCCTTGGAGGGTCTCGACGCGGCCATCGGTCTGGGCACCGCACAGCGGCAGTCCGGCGATCCCGGCTATCGCGCCACCCTCCTCGACGCCGCCCACCGCGCCGCCGACCTCGACGACACCGGGCGCTTGGTCCGCGCCGCACTGGCCAACGACCGGGGCTTCTTCAGCTTCGCGGGCGCAATCGATCCGGACAGGATCGAGATACTCGAGATGGCCCTCGCCCGACTGCCCGCCGATCATCCTGAACGGGCCCGGGTGCTGGCCAGCCTGTGCTCCGAGTTGACATACGGCAGCGTGCTCGAGCGGCGCCAGGCGCTGGCCGGCGAGGCCATCGCCCTCGCCGAGGCCACCAACGACGATGCGATCGTCGCGTGGGTGCACAATCACACCTACGTGCCTCTGTGCGTGCCGCAGCTGCTGCTGGAATCGAGGGGCCGGATGGATGAGGCGCTCGCACGATCCGAGCGGATCGGCGACCCGCTCCTGCAGTTCTTCGCCGCCGGATTTCTCGCCTGCACGGCGACCTACTTCGGCGACATGGAAGAAGCGGCTCGTTGCATGACGGTGCAAGGCGCTCTGGCCGAGCGGCTCAATCAGCCGATGCTCCACTGGGTGCTCGAATGGATGCGGGGCGGGCAGGCGCAGATCAACAAGACCACCGACGAGGTGGAACGATTGGCGAACGAGGCACTTCGGCTGGGTCACGAGGCGGGGCAGGAGGACGCGCCCGCCTTCTTCTTCGCCCAGCTCGTCACGGTGCACTTTCGACCGCGGCACTCTGGGCGACCTCCTCCCCTTGGTAGAGCAGATCGAAGCCACGCTTCCCAACATGGACCTCGGACCGATTTTCGCCCTCGCCTGCGCGGAGGGGGGCCGGACCCAGGAGGCGCTCCGGCACCTCGCGGCGTTTGCCTCGAGTGACTTCGCGATGTCGATGGACCCCATCTGGCTCATGGCGATGAGCGCGTACGCAGAAGCGATCACGCAGTGCCGGGTAGCCGAGTACGCCGAGCCCGTCCTCGAGCAGCTGGCGCCCTGGGCGCACCTGCTCGCGACCCCCGGGGGTCTGTCGGTCCTCGGTCCGGTCAGCCATTTCGCCGGTGGTCTCGCTGCCTTGCTCGGGCGCTACGACGAGGCGGACGATTACCTCGCCCGGGCGGCCGACTTCAATGCGCGGGTGGGCGCAGCTTTCTTCGCGGCGCGGACGGACCTCCTCCGTGGAGAGACCTATGTCCAACGCCGTCGCCCCGGCGACGAGGCGAGGGCCCGGGTCCTGCTCGAGAAGGCACGGGTTGCCGCGTGGGCCGGTGGCTATGGGGGCGTCGAACGACGCGCCATCGCCACGCTCGGATCATTGGCCTGAGATCGGACCGGGGCGGATGGACCGTCCTCGTCATCGTCCGGTCCAGCGCGGCGGACGGTTCTCGGCTGCCGCCTGGAGGCCCTCCCGCGCGTCCTGTGTCGCCGCGGCGACGTGCCGCATGGTCTCGCCGAGGCGGATGGCTTCCAGTGTCGCCATGTGGCGCGTACGCATCGCCATCTCCTTCATCGCTCGCTGCGCCAGAGGCGCTCCGTTAAGAAGGCGTCGCGCCAGTGCATCGGCTTCATCGAGGAGCGTGTCGTGCGGGACGACCCTCCAGACCAGACCCATCGCGTGGGCCCGCGCGGCATCGATGCGCTCTCCCGTGAGCAACAGCTCCATCGCGTCGGCCCAGTTGATGCGTTGCGGAAGGCGTATCGATGCCACGATCGCCGGGACGCCGAGGTTCACCTCCGGGAGACCGAACTCGGCTCGGTCGCTCGCCAGGACGAAATCGCACCAGGTGGCAAGCGTGAGCCCGTAACCCAGGCAGTAACCGTTCACGGCGGCAATGACCGGCTTGAAGATCTCCCATCCGCTCTCGAAGGAATTCAGTGTCGGCTTCTCCCAGAACGTGCCGGGGAACACCCCCGCGGACCCGGCGCCCTGGCGTAAGTCGGCACCGACGCAGAAGGCCGCGTCCCGAACCCGTGACGATGGCCACCCATGCTTCCTCGTCGTCACGAAACCGCGAGAAGGCGTCGTTGAGGTCGCGCCGCATCTGGGCGTTGATCGCGTTGAGGGCGTCGGGGCGGTTGTACGTGATGGTGGCCACATGGCCATCGAGTCGGTATGTGGCTGCATCACCCACAGCCCCAGTCTGCCCGTTCGTACGCGTGCTCCGCCGAGCTGACGCCAGGCACAAATCGCAGCAAGGGCCCGATGTGCGCCGTGCTCGGCAACGCCCTCGGGTTGCATTGTCGGCCTAAAAAGGACTAAAAACTTCCCCCAATCGTGATCGGTGTCGAGAAGGACCCGACAACGAAGCCAGGTCTGCGATGCCGAGTACGCAGGCTCGCCGCAGTTGGGGTGACCATAGTGGGCCTGACTCTCGTCATCACGACTACCGCAACGGTCGTCGTGCCTCCGGGACGCGTCGCGGCCGACCAGGTGTCCGACCTCAAAGCGCAGGCCACCGGGATCGCCCGCGATCTCGTGCTCGAGCAGCTCCAGATCGGCGCGTACCAACAACAGGACGACGTCGACATCGCCAAGGTCCAGCGAGACGAGGCGGAGATTGGATCCAGTGAGGACCACATCCGAGCCGACACCGGTCGCGTCAGCCGTGATCGCACGCGGCTGCACGACGAAGCGGTCTCGGCCTACATCAACATGGGCTCGGGGTTGAACACGAGCCAGTCACTGTTCGACGGGAGCCCGAACACCGTGCTTGCGCGAGCGGAGTACGAAGAAGTGGCGACGGGTGATATCACCCTCACCATCGACGTCCTGCACACCGACGAGAGCGGGTTGCGTGCCGAACAAGCCGTCCTCGAGGTGCAAGAGGCGCAGGACCAGGCGACCACCAACCAGGAAGCCTCGCTGACGAATGCCGCGGACCAGACCCAGGCCCAACTCGAGGACAAGCAATCCGAGATCACGGGCGAGCTCGCCGTGGCGGTGGCCCAGCAGCAGGCGGCGCAGGCCGCGGCCGCCGCGGCAGCGGTCCGGGCGGCGCAGGCGGCAGCGAGCCGGACTGCCACGAGCACGACGCAACGTGCGCCGTCCGCCACCCCGGTGGCGGCACAGGGGAGCGCCACCAGCGCGTCGTCCGGCGGTAACCCGTCGCTGCCCCCCTTCCTCCAGTGCGTCCTGCAGGCCGAATCAAGCGGGAACTACGGCGCGACCTCGCCCCAGGGCACGTACATGGGCGGCTTCCAATTCAGCCAGGCGACATGGAACGAGGCGGCCGGGCTGGCCGGCATGCCGCAGCTCATCAACGTCCCGCCGAACGCCGCGTCGCCGGCCGACCAGGACGACCTTGCCATCGCGCTCTACGAGGCCGATGGCCAGCAGCCGTGGTTGGACCCCTGCAGCTGAGGCGGGATCGCCTCCCGTAGGTTGCGCCACGAAGGTCGTCCCACGTCGCGGGGTATTCCGACTTGGTGCACGACGGACACTTCGGACGGAGAGACGTGGGCGTGGTGATCGCCGCCGAGATCGCCCTTACCCGGTAACGGACTCGCTCCGCCTCTGCGGCGACGTGGGCGCCGTCTGCACGCGGGGGGAATCTGCCAAAATGAGCCCGAGGCGAGCCAGCCGGGGGAACCGTGAATGATGTGAAGTCCAAGGCGGGTCGTCTCTGGGTGCTCCTCGCCCTTTCGATACCCTTCTGTGTGTTGTCGCAGTGGATCCTTTCGGATTCCTCGGTCGCGTCACCACCCCAGTCGTTGCCTCCCGGCTCGCAGTACGTGTCGATCGGCAGTTCCTACGCGGCGGGTTTCGGCATTCAGCCGCAAGAACCCGGTGCTGGAGCCTGCGGGCGCTCGCTGCTCGACTACCCCCACCTCGTTGCGGCCAAGATGCATCTCCAGCTCGATGACGTGAGCTGCGGGGGAGCGGTCATCGCCGACGCGCTCCGTGAGACCCAGGGTGCAAACCCCCCGCAGATCGAGGCCGTCAATTCCCACACGCGCCTCGTGACGATGACCATCGGCGGCAACGACGTCGGTTACATCGCCACGGCCATCGCGTGTGGCCAGCCCCACTCGACGTGCACGGCGGCGGCCAGCCCGGCGCAGATCGACGCTGCCTTTCAGGCCCTCCCGAACGCGCTGACCAGGCTGATCCAGGCCGTGCGGACGAAGGCCCCGGCCGCCACCATCGTGCTCGTGACCTACCCCCGGCTCGTTCCTCCCACCGCGTGCCCGGCTTTGCACTACAGCCAGGCGGCGACACGTCTCGTCGGCTCGATGGGCAGCCGACTCGAACAGGTCTTCGTGAACGTGGCCAAGACCGACCACGTTCGACTCGCAGATCCCTACGTCCTGGGAGCGACACACGGGCCCTGTGCCACGGACGCGAGCCAATGGGTGGCCGGCTTGGTCGCATCCAATGGCTTCGAATATCACCCGACTGTCGCCGGTCATCAGGAGATGGCCCAATTGGTCGAGCAGGCTCTCGGGTCCTCCTGACACGTGCCGGTGGCCCGCCGGTAGTTCGACGCACCTCGGGCCACCGGCCGGGTGTCAGCGGTTGGCGCGGAGAGGAAGACTGATGGAGGACCCGCCTCGGCCCAGAGCCACCTTCACGGTGACCGGATACGGCTCGGCGGGCAGGAACTCGTCGGCCGCTCCGGCTGACAGGCGCAGCCGCAATTCATGTCCCGCGGCGAACCTCCAATTGATGGGCCAGATCGAAAAGGAGAATGTCGCGTCGACCCCGGGCGTGAGCGGTTTTGGGCGGACGTCGGACGAGCGGTGGGTCGCCAGGAGAGCACCGTCGTCGACGAACGTCGCCCGGCCATCGGGAGCCACGTCGAAAATCTCAGCGTAGAGGTTGGCGTCTGGTGCGCTTGCCGCTGCGACGAGATGGACCCCGATCTGCCCGGTGACAACGGTGTCGTGGGTGAAGGGAGTCGAGTTGTAGACGAGGTATCCGCCATCATGCCCCGCGGGCCGAGCACAGAGTAGGAAGACCGACGAGCATGGGGGATTCGCCGGAGGGTGGCCGGGCGCGCCGGTGTAAGACTGGGTGGTTGACGGGCCGGGTTGACGGACCAGCCTTCCGGGCCCGAGGTACAACCGCGCGTACGTCACGTCCGAGGGTGGCCACGCGTCGAGGCTCTCCCAGCCATGGCCCACCCCAACCGGCTCCTCGTACGACACGAGACGTTGCGAGCTTGGCGGCAACGGTGCACCCGGGCGCTCGGCCACCCAGTGATCGAACCAGGCAAGCTCGACGCCGAGGGGGAGCTGCTGGTACGAATCGCCCGACCAGAACCCATGGATCCACGGTCCGACGATGACCCAGCCGTGAGACCGCAACGCGTCGTAGTTGGCGGCGAGCGATCCGCGGAAATACACGTCCGGACGACCCGCGTTGATGTCGAGAACCGGTACCCGGATGGACTTGAACTTGGTATCGACATCGAACGAGCGCCAAAAGCTGTCCATCGTCGGATGCGCCAAAAAGTCGTTTTCGATCGTCGTCGCGCTGATCCGCCCCGCAGACTCCTCGCCAATGAGGTCAGGCCAGCTGTCCCTCTGGTACGGCGTGGTCTTCATTCCTCCGGGATACACGATGTCGAGATACATATCGTCCGGGAACTGCTGGGGGGCGATGGCCATGAGGTGAGCAGGATGCAGTGCGGCGACCGCCACGGTGGTCATCCCGCCGTAGCTGGACCCCTCCATCCCCACCCGGCCATCCGACCAAGGCTGACGAGCAATCCATTCGATGAGTCCGCCTCCGTCGCGCACCTCTTGTGGGCTGACGCAGCACTGGTAGGTACCAGTGGACGACCCAGAACCGGGCGTGACGCACACGAGCACTGCGTAGCCATGCTTGGAGAAGTACGCGCCGTCGGTGGAGGTATCGAACGCGATTTCAGTCGCATACGGCGTGTAATCGGCCAGTAGGGCAGGAAAGCGGCCGGGAGCGGGATCGTCCGCCGTGAGCCCTGGTCGGGAGAGCTCGCATTGAAGAAGCACGCCGCCGACCGGTACGTGCAGTTGCGTCGTCACCTGACGGTATGAGGCCGGCCGGGTGTAGCTCCACCACGATGGACGAGCGTTCAGCGCGGCTCCAACCGGCATGCTCATCCCCACGGCGAGCACGAGAAGCGCCGTGGTGACCCCACCAAGCCGGTATCCCGCCGACGAAGCCCGCGCCATCGACGAAGGGTATCGCCGAGGTGCCGAAGCGCTCGTCCTCCTTCATGAAGGGCGTTCGGGACCTCGGGCGAGTCAGACCGTCCCCAGTTCCCCATGCTCGGGTGCACCCGGCCCACCCGGGTATCCATGGAGAACGCCTCTGTTCCACCAGGCGGGATTCCTCACGGCTTCCTCCATCAACCACGAGAAATGGTGTTGGGCCGAACGACGGAGGAGTGGCAGTGCCGCCAGTCCCAGGAGCGAATACCGACGGGCGCCCGGTTGCACTTCGCGCACGATCGAGAGCGCGCAAGCCAGGCCCCACAGGTGCAGGAGCGCGTTGTACGCGGGGAGCACCGTTGGTTCGAGGCCTTCCGCCTCGGTGAGGGCCGGGAGGCCCAGTCTGTTGCGTCGCCACGGCCAGATGAGGAAGTGCACGAACACACCCGCGAGAGCGGCCCCGGACAACGCTGCCAGCAGCCGGTCCCACCGTCGACTGCCCTTCGCGGCGAGGGTGACCCACAAGGGAATTTGCGCACCCCACAGCACCCCGGACGTCCCGAGACCCAATTCAGGCTGCCACACGAGTCCAACGCCGCTCGCCAGCTCGAAACCGTGATGCGCGGCCGTGAGGATCGCCACCATCGCGGTCCACGGGCGGCGGATCCTTCGCCGTCCGCTCGACTGCCGCCTACCGCTCATCCGACCCCGGGCTCTCCGTTCCGCGCGGCGAGACCTTCTTCGAACCGAGGTGGTGACGGCCTCTCGGGGCCAGTCGCTCGGGCGTCGGGATCCTGGACCTGCGATGAGCGGTCACGGTGGAAGAGAGTAGGACCAACGGTCCGAGTGGCCCGGCCGTGCCGCAGCAGGGCGGGAACCCGGTGCGGGCACATGCCGGGGGGCATGAGAGGGGCAACCGCCATTGCGATACTGAGCGCGAGCTGAGTAGGGTCTCGGCACTCGCGATGCCAAACTCGCACCTTCCTCCCGGCACCCAGCGCCGTTCCACGCCCGCCGGACCTGCCCCGCACTCCCGTCCCGGTCCCGGTGCCCGTGCCGAGGGACACGCGGGGTTCTCCCGGGAAGGAGGTCCGCGCACCTGGGCCGCCATCACGCTGGTACTGGTCGCGGGATCGGCCATGCTCGCCGCCTGCTCGAGCGGGCAGAGCCCTTCCGCCAACACCTCGACTTCCAGCAGGGCCCCGGTGCCGGTGGCGAAGCACTACCCATCGCAGGTCGCGCTGTTCGGGGACTCGCTGGCCTGGGAGTCTCAGCCCTACTGGACCGCCCTCATCCACGAGGACAAAGAGGCCGCTCTCACCTTCGACACGTTCGGAGGGACCGCCACGTGCGATTGGTTCCGACGGATGCGAGAAGTCGAATCGGAGTACCACCCCAAAGCGGTCGAGCTGGAATTCAGCGGCAACAACCTGACGGCGTGCATGAAGGGTTACGAGCTCTACACCAAGGCGTACTACGACAAATACCGGACGGACACCCTCGCCGCCATCGGCATCTTCGCTGTCGGAAGGGCCCATGTGTACTTGATCGGAGCCCCGATCACGAAGAAACAGGAGTCTGTGCCGAACTGGCAGATGCTCAACATGGTCTACGCGGCGCTCGCGCAGGCCGATCCTGCCCGCGTCACCTATGTGAACGCGGGGCTCGCCGTCGAAGTCCCGGCGGGACCTTCGCTGAGACGCTCCCGTGTTTGACGGACCAGCCCTGCACCGGGCCAATCGTCAACGGGACACCGTCCAACGTCGTCCGCTCGTCGGATGGCACCCACTTCTGCCCCTCCAAGCAGGGGGACGTGCACGGGGTGATCGGCGGCTGTCCGGTCTACTCCTCGGGTGCGTACCGCTTCGCGCAGGCCATGGTTGCGCCCCTGGCTCCTTCCAACGGTTGATCGATCGGCGCCGTCGCGCCGCGTCGCGAGCGAAAGCGGTGGTGTCCTCTGCGCGGCGAACGGCTCTTGGATATCGTGCCGGACGCGATTCCGGCCGGCGCCGCCTCCGGGGGGATGGGGAGGACGGTGGCGCCGGCCGGTTCACGCGAAACAAACCTTAGGGGTGCCTTCTGTGACCCAGCTGCGCTCAGCGTTGCGAATC
The DNA here is from genome assembly GCA_963788585.1 of uncultured Acidimicrobiaceae bacterium. Lineage (GTDB taxonomy): Bacteria > Actinomycetota > Acidimicrobiia > Acidimicrobiales > RAAP-2 > Bog-473. The sequence goes on along the minus strand of CAWBHA010000004.1, from coordinate 55,416 downwards.
CGTTTCAACTTTCTGTGTGCCGCGACGCTTTGGCGTCCCGAATGTGACAAAGACGCGAAGCGGAGCCCGCTGGGCGACCCGAGGTCCAAGCCGGATTCCTCCTGACCAAGGAGGGTTGCTACGGGACCTGGCGCGGCGGAACACAGAAATCAACGCGCACGTCTTCGATGTCCCTCGTGGCCATTGCGAGCAGATCGACATTGGAGAAGTCACGACCGCACTCGGACCCACGCAGCAACGCATCGGCGAGCATCGATCGGCCAAGACGGTGTTGAAAGAGGGTACCGCGGTACCCAGGCCCGTCCCTTTCTCCCTCTCGAAACGCGACGGTCATCGCCGGTGCCCATCGCTGCCTGACGCGGGACCGATGTCGTGGCGTCGACCCCATCGCATGCGACGGCCCCTTGTGGGCAGCTGCTCGCAACGGCAATCTGCCTCTGGATAGCGGTCGAGTAAGGGAAGACGGGCCGCCAGATCTGCGTTCACGCACGGCCGCTCCGGCCAGACCCGAGCACCCGGCGCCGAGATTCGTTCGGTTTGTGCGGTAGAGCATCTCGAGCGACCGCGGGCGGATTGTGGCCGCTACCGCCCTGCTGGCACTCGTGAGCGCCGTTGCGCGAGGAAGGTTGGAGGTCGTAGGCTGTGGAATGGGGGTTGACAAGCGTCAGGGCTGGTGGAGGCCGGGGTCCGAGAGATTCTCGGACCAACGTGCAGCCTTGGGCGTACACGGGTACAGGACAGCAAGAGTTGTTCGAGTCCGACCGTGTGAAGCGGACGATCGACCCTAAGGTTGAGTCTTGAAATGAACATCAGATCTCTCCAAGGCGGCATCGGGATCGCGTCCGTCTTGGGCATCGTGGCGCTTCTCGCGTCTTTGGCACTCGATCCCGGTTCGTCACCCACTGCTCCGAGACCAACAATGGCCAGCGGATCCACGACGCCCCTCTTGTCGCTGGGTGACGGTTCGCCGTCGCCTGGCGTTTCGACAGCGCCAGGGACGACAAGCGCACCATTGGTCACGTCGACGACATCGTCGACTAGTTCAGCTGCCCCACCGACACAGACGAACAGCGGTACGAGAAATCTGCCCAGTGCCACAGGCACCACAACACCCACCACTCTCGCCAATCCGCCGTCGCAGGGTGTCACCGCATTGCGGGACACAACGAGTGATCCAGCGGCATCGAGCACGTTGGCGCCCACAACGACAACAACACAACCACCGGTCAGTCCGGTGAGCACAACCACCACCACGACGACAGTGCCGACCAGGCAGGTCAAAGGCACCTTCGTGACTCTGGGTTCTGGGACCTTCTGGGGCGGTAGCGACGTGGCCCCGGGTCTCTACGACGTGACGACAGGGCCGGATCAGAGTGGGACCTTCGTCGTGAGTGGCACGGACTCGTACAGCGAGACCCTCGATTCTTCAGGGACCCAGGGAGTCCCCGAGGTCCGAGTCCAGATATCGAATGGCGACGAGATTCAGATTTCGGGCCTTTCGCAGGTCATCTTCACACCGGTCTCGACACCCTTCGTCACGAGCCACAGTGCCGTCATCCTTTGGGCGGGAACCTGGACCGTCGGACAAGACCTCGGGCCGGGCAAATATGTCGCGACGCCCGGTGCTGGCCAGAGCGGCAACTTCATCATCACGAGTGAAGGCATCGATGTGGTCCTTGGTGGCGGTCCCAGCGTGGGGGGAGTGCCGAGCATCACGTTCCGGGTCCAAAGCGGCGATGTCATCGAGATCATGGGCCTCGGTCAGGTGACACTGACGCCGTCCTGAACAGGGTTGTCGTTTCGACGACTGCTCTCGGATCAGGTCCCTATTCGCCTTCCGGAAAGTCCGCCGACCGGCTGACGTCGGCCCACCGTTCCGCCTCGGCGGCCCGTTGCCGCGAGGACTCGTCCGCTGACCTCATCGCACCGTCTCCGAGCAACAGACGCAACGGAGGTTCATCGAGATCAACGAGATCGACAAGGATGTTGGCTGCTCGTTCTGGATCTCCACGCCACGTCGAAACGGTTGATTCTCGAAAGCGATTCATGGCGCCAACTGTGTCCTCGTAGTCGGCGCCCACGGTCGGGGTATGCATCGACGAGCCTCCCCAGTCGGTCCTGAATCCGCCCGGCTCGACGATCGTCACTTTTATGCCAAGCGGTTTTACTTCAGCGTTCAGCACTTCGGAGAAGCCTTCAACCGCAAATTTTGCTGCCTGGTACGCGCCCAGTCCGGGCGAGCCACCGACGCGTCCGCCTATCGACGAGAACTGGAGGAAGTGACCTGAACGCTGTTGGTGGAATAGGGGAAGCGCTGCCTTTGTGACGTTCACGACGCCGAAGAAGTTCGTCTCGATCTGGGCGCGAAAACTCTCCTCTGTCGTCTCCTCGATGGCCGCACTCTCCGCGTAGCCTGCGTTGTTGACAACAATGTCGAGGCAGCCAAAAGAGTTGATCGCAACGTCGACCGCTCTCTTTGCTGCGGCCGAGTCGGTCACGTCGAGGCCGAGCGTCAGCACAGATGCACCGTACGCCTTCGAGACTGCATCGAGCTGATCGGGCTTCCGAGCCGTGGCGACGACTCGATCCCCGCGCCGCAGCGCGGCCTCGGTGATCGCCCGACCAAAGCCCCTCGAGCTTCCGGTGACGAACCAGGTCTTCGACATGCCACTCCTTCTCCGATACCTCGGTCACGCACTGCACTCGCCCAAGGAGTACCCCGATGGTCGAGCTGCCGCACTCTCCCGGCAATCGGGATGCCCACGGAAGCCGGACGTGACCGGGTTCCTCGGGCGGGGCGTCGGTGAGCGTTACCAGCTTGCCCGAGGCGAAGCGTCCGCACATTCCGTGCGGTCCGGGCCCGAGAGACCACCGGGACTGATGGTCATCCGGGGTACGGTTCGTGATCAGCGGGTCGATCGTGAAGGCATCGACGACTGGAGGCGACGAGTGAAGGCGACGAGGTTCCACCACGTGTCGGTGAATTGCAACGACAGCCCGCTGGCCGAGATGGTGGCCTTCTACGATGGCCTGTTCGAGCTGGACTCGAAGGAACGCCCCGAGATCCCTGGCGTCCCGGGCCACTGGTTCCACGTGTCTGATCAAGAGCTCCACGTCGTCGGTGCGCCACCCCAGGGGACTGCGATCGACTCGACCGGGAACCACTTCTGCGTCGCAGTGGAGGACCTCGACAAGGCCATCGCCGAGCTCGAGGACAAGAAGATCCCATACGAGCGGGCCGTGCAGGGCGCCGGCACGGTTCAGATTTGGATCAACGATCCGGCCGGGAACACGATCGAACTGCAGCAGGACCGAGCAGCAGGCCCTCAGGAGAAGTAGTCGTAGTACTCGAGTCCGAGGTGGGTGATGGGCTCCTCACCGGCCAGGAAGCGCAGCGTGTTCTTGAGCTTGGTCAGCTGGATGAAGAGGTCGTGCTCGGGATAGACGCCGGGCGCGCACTGTGGGGATTTGAAATAGAAGGAGAGCCACTCCTGGATCCCGCGCATGCCGGCTCGCTGAGCGAGGTCGGTGAAGAGCAACAGATCGAGCACGAGCGGGGCGGCCAGGATCGAGTCGCGACAGAGAAAGTTGACCTTGAGCTGCATCGGGTAACCCAGCCATCCGAAGACGTCGATGTTGTCCCACCCCTCCTTGTTGTCTCCCCGCGGCGGGTAGTAGTTGATGGAGACCTGGTGCTCGATTTCGCCGTAGAGCTCGGGGTAGAGGTCCGGCTGCATGATGCCCTCGAGCACTCCGAGCTTGGACTGCTCCTTGGCCCGGAAACTGTCGGGATCCTGGAGGACCTCGCCGTCCCGGTTCCCGAGGATGTTCGTCGAGTACCACCCCGAGAGCCCGAGCAGGCGGGCCTTGATCATCGGGGCCAGCACTGTCTTCACCATGGTCTGGCCGGTCTTGAGATCCTTGCCCGCGATGGCGACCGAGTGCTGAGCGGCGTAGCGGGTGAGAGCCGGCGTATCGATGGAGAGGTTCGGCGAGCAGTTGACGAACGGGATGCCCAGCCCGAGTGCCGCGTAGGCGTAGAGCATGCTCGGGGCGATGGCTCGATCGCTTCGATCGAGGCCTGTCTCGAAGGCGTCGAGGCTGTGGTAGGCCTCGTGATCGGGGAGCAACGCCTCCGTCGACCCGCACCACACCATGACGCCGCGCGCCGAACCCTTGGCCTCCATGAAAGACATGATGTCCGCGCGGATCGCCTCGACGCGCTGGCGATGGCTCTCCTCGGGACGGATGTTGGGCCCGTGCACCTGGGTGACGTAGGCGGGATCGAAGACAGCCGGGAGCGGCCTGATCGTGCGCAAGTAGGCGCCCACCCGCTCGACAGAGGGTTGGTCGAGGACGCCGGCTCTGGTTGCGGCGACGAAGGCGTCGTCGGGGAAGGGGTCCCAGGCGCAGAAGTCGAGCTGGTCCAGGGAGGCCAGGGGCACGAGGTCCCCGATGCGGGTGACCCGCTGCTCGTCACGTCTGCCGAGGCGGACCGTGCCGAGCTGGGCGAGCGAGCCAACCGGCTGGCCGGCGCCGACCCTGATGGACTCGACCCCCGCGATCAACGTGGTCCCGACCGCGCCGAGCCCCACGCAAAGCACCGCGAGCCGCCCGTCGGCCGTGGTGATCTGGGGCGGTTGGCGGAGGGACCCCTCCGGCATCTGGTCGCTTGATGACATCGGCTGCACCCGTTCTCTCGAGGATGGGGTCTGTGGAGCTCCGGGTCGGCCATTCCATCCCGCCCGGTGCTCGACGCGAGGGGACCGATGTTACCGGCGACCCGCTTGCGTACAACGGGCCGCGTCGCTGTGGCTCCGCGTGGCACGCGAACTCGGGCCCCAGTGATCCTTCCGGCGCCCTCGCACCGTGGATCGGGCTGGAAAATGGGTCACCGTCCTCAGGAACAATTGCGGCCAAAGGGACAACGGAGCTCGTGATCGCGGCCTGTCCCCGTAGGCACCATGTGGGCATGTGTGTGCGACGATGGGCCCAGCAACCTGCCGAGCATCGCCGTGCCTGCTCGCACAGACGCAAACGATCGGAGAGTGGCATGGCTGAACCAGTTCCGGTAACCGAGCTGAGCGCGTTCAGCAGCCAGAATGCGACACCGACGGAGTGGTCTCAGGCTCGGGATGAGCTCGCGGATGCTGAGGCGTACTGGCTTTCGACTGTTCGACCTGACGGCCGCCCACATGTCACGCCGCTGTTGGGAATCTGGCTCGAAGGTGCTCTGTACTTCTGTACTGGATCAAACGAACGAAAAGCAAAGAACCTCTCTGCAAACTCTCATTGCGTCCTGACGACGGGACAGAGCACCCTCGACCGTCTTGATCTCGTGATAGAAGGAACGGCGGAAGGTGTGAGCGACCAGGCCGAGCTTGGGCGTGTCGCTAACACCTACGAGTCGAAGTACGGACCGCATTTCGTCGCACCGGATGGATCGTGGTCCGGGCTGGGCGACGCGATTCGGCGAGCAGAGGTTCTGGTCTATCGCGTCGCACCCGAGATCGGCTTTGGGTTTGGTAAAGGAGAAAGGTTCAGCCAAACACGCTGGAGCTTTTAGCTTCGCCCCCGCCCTCCTACGCGGGGACTGCGTGCCACCCCAGCGCCGCTCCCCTGTGAGGTGCTCCACGGCGAGGTCGATCGGGGTATGAAGCGACGCTCTGGATCGTGCCGGGGAAGGAAAGCGGAACGCTCCGGAGGGTATAGCTGTCGTTGGGCACCGTGGTCGTGTTCCACGGGGCAATCCAGCCATAGATTCGTCGGGGTGGCCGTGGCGATCCCCGAATCGGTCAGGGTCCCGCCCGTGATCTCGTACTGGACCCGCGTCACACCCGGCGATGCAGTGGCGTCGAGAAACTGGGATGTGCCTGAGACTGTCATACGAGTTCGCCGTTATAGATCTGGTCTTCCAGAACGGCGTGACGGGGGCGTCCCGCTCTACAGCTACCTGTGCATCTCGCCCCAACTGCCGAGGGTCACAACCTGCGACGTCAGCGACGGATCCGGTCAACGAATCCCAAACGCAAATACGACGCATCGATGCGGCTCTTCGCTTCATGAACGTCTATACCCGTTTGTTCGCGCAGCCGCTTCATGGCCAGCATTTTTTTGGGTTGGGTAGCCCGCACTATCTCGTCGGCAACCGGATCAACGCCGAAGGGAGCTGGATCCGCAGTGACTGACTCCGGCGTAGCGAGAACCCTGGCCTTTTGGCTCTCAAACTCTTCGACGGTGAGCGCTCCGCTATCGCGCAACTGGACGAGTCGCTCAAGCTCACTGGTTATGTCACTCATAGTCTCAACTCTATCGGGGGGGTGGGGCCGGTTAGGGATGCCCGTAGACGGGCAGTATGGCAGTTTGGTGATGCTGCTGATTACGTGCGAGTCAGGTTCGACGAGATCAACCTTCGGCAACGGGCTTGTCGAACAACAGGATCTCCTCGTCGTCGGGAGGTTCGAAAATCGTTGCCCATCGTTCAAAGTGAGCCCGTGTCATAGGCGAGGCTGTCCACTCGCCCGACGCATTGCGTCGTTCAGCTCTCTCGATTAACTCCGCCAAGGGCACATCGAGGTAATGCAGTTCAACTTCGACCCCCAACGCTCGCGCCCCGAGTCGTTTCGCATCCCGTTCAACCCGGGCCCAGTGGCCCCACTCCAAAATCACGCTTTGGCCGCGACCCAGGAGATCCCGGGAAAGAGCCCACAGCTGATGTTCGAGGCGCACTCGAAATTCTTCATCCCACAAATCGGCGCCGAGTTGAGTCGCCCATTCGTCCTTATCCAACCTTATGGCGGAGATTTTCGGTGCGAGCTGCCGAGCGAGTGTCGACTTGCCCGAGGCTGGGAGCCCGCAGATCAGCACGAGCCGCGTCGATGACTTCGCCATCCGCGATTTCTAACATGAGTCGCCTCTTGAAGTCTGGGTGGACGTTTCGACGTGAACCATGAAACGTCCCAGTCCGCTGCCGGGATGGGGATAGCGTTCTTCAGCCCGCGGCCAGAGCCCCCTGAAGAGTCGAGCTCTCAGTCTGAGCCTCTCGGCACGCGGCCCCGGCGTCTGTCGCATTGGATTCAAGCGAGGGGTCGAGAAACCCCGCTCGTAGGGAGTCTTGGATCTCCGAAATGACGGTGGCTGTGTCCTTCGCGCAGAGATTGAGCTCATAGGCAATCGAACCGACTTCTCGTCGCGCCGTGGTAAGGGTCTGGTTGTCGTTGACCGGTGTGTTGTTCTGCGTCGTCGCTGCCGCGAGCTTCTCCTGGCTCACGACGAGTGCGGCAAAGATGGAGACGTCCTTGGCCTCTTCCGCCCGGTATCTGCTCGCCTCTGCCTGATAGTCATTCTTCCAACGGTCAGCGTCGTTGTGCTGTGTGATGACGGCGACGATCGACGCGCTCAGGAGCAATGCAACCACAGAGCAGCTCGCTCCGATGAGCCACCAGTTCCGCTGGCGTCGGACCACAATGGGAAGCGGAGTGACGGCTGACCTCGGAGGAGGTTGTGGCGCCCAGTACGCCTCCTCCCCAGCAGGGACTCTGTAGGACGCCAAGGGCCTTTGCGACGTGCCGGGGGCATCGACGGGGCCGGCGGGTCCGTCGTCCCAAGACTCGGTGCCCTCATTTCGTACGAACTGGGTCGGAATTCCGTCACTGTTGAAGTACCGCTCCTGGTGGCGCCCGGTGGGATCCTGGTACCAGCCTGGATAGTGGTTCACGGCCACGGCTCCTCTCTGATCTGCTCTTGTCTACATCCCGCGGTTCTTCTGTTCGCACGAGCGTCTCCCACCAAGAGCGCTCCGGTCAACGGATCATTGCTGGATCGAGTCGCGCCGTACTGCCAGGGGTCGGGAACGGGATAGAACCGGGTTGCGCGACGAGGGCGGATGGGTAACGCTGTTCGGGCCAAGTGGGTCACGGGACCGTCGATTCTGTAGCCACGGTTGTCACCACAAGGAGGTCTCTCGATGTCGGCACAGATCTCACCACCGCGACCCCTGCGGTTCTGCCGCGACGGATGGATCCTGGAGTACGCGGACGTCGACGGTCACATGCGATGGGCCATCGGCAACAATCTCGGGCGATGGCTGATCCTGACGCCGGCAACGCGCATAACGGCGACCGAGCTGGTTTCGACCATTGCGGTGTCTCTCCCCAAAGCCCCGGCCAATGAGCTGGTGCGCATCGTCACAGAGCATCGGCCCGAGCTCTTGGGGCGACGATAGGGCGGTAGCGCTCGGCAATGGCCGATCGGCACAACGGTGAAGAAACGTCGGAGACGTTGAGCGTGAAGTCCATCGCAGCGGGTCATATATTGCCAACAATGCCAGGACTCAGCCTCGGTAGTTGAGGGCGCGCATCTCAGAAAGAGCAGCCTGAGGCACATGTGTGCACCAGTCGCCTAGCTGGAGGCACCGATCTCAACGTGTCATGGCCGGGGATGCGTGGACCCCGGCTGGGCTACTGGGCGAGACGACGATCGACGCCCTTGCCGCCTAACGGCGCGACCCCTGCGGGTCACGGCTCGAGCGCGTTCCAGACGAGCGCGGACACAGCGTTGACCGTGTCGATGCCGTACTGCTCCGAGGCGTTCCCGTTTGTGAGCACGGCGATGAGGTAGTCGCGGCCGTCGCCGTTGACCCAGCCGGTGGTGTTGATCTGCCACCCGTCTATGACAGCGAACCCGTTCTTCAGTGCCACTGTTGCTCCTGGGGGCACACCACCGGACGCGCCCCAGTCCTGGGACGGGGTGATGTTCTCCATGAGGTTGAGGACGTAGGCGCGAGACGCATCCGTGAGGAGCGCATTGGGCTCGACAAGGGTTCGGATCATGGCGAGGCGATCGAGTGCCGTGGTGGTCGTGGTTCCCCACACACCATCGCTGGCTGGGACCGTCGAGGTCATTCCCGCCTCCCCTTCGAACGCTCCGACGGCAGCAGGACCGAGCTGGGTCCATAAGGTGTCAGCTGCGCTGTCGAGGCTGTCCTCGATCATTGGGACCGCCAGGCTCTGCTCCTCGGAGGTGAGCGTACGCCCGGCGGCCTGGGCCTCCACCAGCAGCGTCGCCAAAATGTCCACCTTCAGTGTGCTCGCCGTGTTCTCGACCACTCCGGGTCGGAACTGGTAGATCTGACCGCTCGTGAGGTCCTCCACGGCCACGGTGACGTTGTCGTCCCGACCGGCGACATAGGCGGCAATCGCCGAGATCATCCGTGCCCCCGGATCGATGCCGTAGGCGATCCAGTATCCGCCCGAGCGACCGGCGATACCGACGGCGGGAGCCTGCCGCGGCGTGCCCGCGTCGGACCCTTCGAATGGAGCATCCCCAAAGTTGAAGACCCCCCCATCGGCGGCGGCGAGCCAGTAGCCACCCCCGTCGGGCGACGCGGCGATACCAACGATCGGCTCGTTGAGGGGCTTGGCTCCCATCGAGCCCTCGTACGGTGCATCGCCGAAGGCAAAGATCCCGCCGTCAGCCGCCGTCATCCAGTACCCGTTGCCGGTGGGGGAGGCGGCCATCCCGGTGATCGGTTGGTTGAGCGGGCGGCCACCCATGGAGCCAGCGAAGACGGCATCGCCGTAGGCGAACACGCCACCGTCTGAGGCGACCAGCCAGTAGCCACCACCGTCAGGCGTCGCCGCCATACCCACCACCGGTGCGTTCAGCTGAGTCCCGCCCGCTGATCCGTCGAAGGCCGCGTCCCCGAAGGCGAAGACGCCACCGTCTGAGGCGACCAGCCAGTAGCCACCACCGTCAGGCGTCGCCGCCATACCCACCACCGGTGCGTTCAGCTGAGTCCCGCCCGCTGATCCCTCGAAGGCCGCGTCGCCGAAGGCGAAGACGCCACCGTCAGCGGCCACCACCCAGTATCCGAGCCCGTTCGGGGTGGCTGCGGCCCCCACGACGGGAGCGGTCAGATTGCTGAGGGTCGTTCCACCCACAACGGCGGCAGCACCGAACGCCGTCACCGCATCTGGGCCGGGAGTGCCGGACTCGAGGTGTCCTGCTGCGGCAGATGAAGAGAGGGCCGGCACATCCCATGTCGTCGCCAGGCCGTAGCCGACGATGAGGACGAGCACGCCGATAGCTGGCAAAACCACCCGAGCTCGGCGTGGTCTCCAGCGCCAGGACCTCATGTCTCAAAACCTACTTGTACTTCATCTCGAACAAACGGGGTTCGTCCTCAATCACTCGACAATCGTGCCCGGTGGCCCGACGTCGGGCGACAGCCGGTGTCCGGGGTCACCCGACTTCGGTCTGTATGGCAAGAGCCGCCCACGTCCCGGCGAACGGGGCGACCCTGAGACACCATGTCGTTCGATGGTCGGGGACAGGTGAACGCCCCCGGTCGAGCGTACCGGCGGCGCCCAGAACGCTTTGATCTACGGAGCGTGAGGTCGGGTAGCCAGCCCTCGCAGACTCGGAAACTCGTAGCATGGCAGCAAAGAGGCAGACGCCCCCGTGTTGCGAGACGCGAGAGGCACGATCGCTTTGCTGCATACCGCAGGATGCGTTGCGCTCGATCCGTGCCTCCTACGTGCAGGTTGGTGAGCCGCTGGCACCCCCGAGGGACCTCTGCTGCTGGAAATGGAGGGAGGCCCGCTGAAGGTAGTTCCGGTTCCTCCGACCACGAGGACCGTCAGTCCGAGCGCGATGACCGCGCCCACGACCATTCCGAACCAGAGCCGCCGCCTGCGTTGACGTCGGCGAGCCTCCGGAAAGAGCGAAGAGATATCCGATTCAGGAGGTTCGGGAGCCAGTTCATCGAGAATCGGAGACTTTGCCTCTAGCAATCCAACGGGCATAGATCTACTATGACTAGTACCATGATTTCTGTCAACGTGGACCGATCAGACCCCTTGGCCCTCCACGATCAAGTGGCGGCCGAAATACGCCGTGCCATCGCGGACGGTGAGGCTGGACCGGGCGATCGCCTCCCTCTGGTGAAGGACATTGCTGCCGTGCTCGGCGTCAACAAGAACACGGTCTTGCGGGCGATGCATATCCTGCGAGACGAGGGCCTCTTGGAGTTCACTCGTGGTCGCGGCATCACTGTGTCGGGCACCCCACAGAAGGGGGCCGTGCTTGGAAGAGTTCGTGAGCTGGTCGACTTCGCCCGTCATCAGGGATACAGGCGTGAGGATCTGATCGATATGATCTCGACCTTGCCGTGAAGGCTTCGCTTCTCATTCCGACTGAACAAGCGCATCAGCACGATGGTCACATCGGCACCACAACTGGTGACGCCGAAGCACTGTTCAAAGAGGCCAAGCGTCGGCGTCGGCGTCGTTGGATTGTCCGCTGCAGCATCCTGCTGATCGGCGTTGTCGTCGCCGGAGGCTTGCTCGCCATCACAACCACCGGGCGACGAGGATCGTCGCATCAGACGTCGACACCACTTCAGGCGCGCAAGGCGGTGGCTCAAACGGGCCAACGACCAGGCAACCTGGACATTCTGACCGGTGGACTGCAGGTCAGCGCCCATTTGGCGAATGGAGGACACCGAGGCTCAGCCAAGCTGGCAGGACCAGGGGTCAGAGCGCCTATTGCCTTTTCCCGACAGGGCTACGTCATGGCGGTGGGCGTCGGCGGATACGAATCCGTCTCCTATGACCTCCAGACGATTTTCTTCACGTGGTCCGGTTCGCAAGGCTCCAACCCCGTGCCAGCGAGCAACCGGGCGGATGTCTGGCTCTCCGATCCTGTAGGCCACAGTGGCCGAGCGCAAGAGTTCGACGAATATGGCCGGACAGTGGGCTCGCCAGTTGGCATCCCGTTGGACTCCGTAGTCCTCGGACAGACCGGTTCGAATCTGGTGCTTGTCGTGGAAGGGACGTCTTTTGGTCAGCCCCTTGTGCTGTGGAACCCAATCGAGCAACGCGTCGTGGCGACGCTGGGCCAGTTCCAGCAACAAGTGTCGACCCCGACCTTCGTGGCCTGGACTGAAGGTAACGCGCTCTATGTCGATAGCCCCGAGGGTTCAAGGTTGTCGAGTGCATCTGGGCCTACCGGTGACTGGGCGACGGCGCTTGCATCCGATCCAAACTCTACGAAACTCGCGGTGGTCTGGGCGCCTCGACCAGGATCGCCCCGTGCGACGAGCAGGAACGTCATTGATCGCGACAGCAGGCTTGGACTCATGAATATCGCGTCGGGCACGAGCCGGTTGGTCGACGGTAGCGAAGGCGTTATTGGTCCGTTGGCCTGGGCACCAGACGGGTCGGGCTTGTACTTCGGTCAGATCGCTCGCCATAGCCAAGCGGTCAAGATTGCGACTTACGTCCTCGCTTCGGGCGAGGTGACCAGCCTGGAATTGCCGAAACTCAACCTTCCCTCTTTCTTCAACCAATCAACCGGCGCTCTCATCTCATGGGCGAGAAGCTAGAGCAGCCGACCTCATCGGAAAGACCGATTCTGGTGAGCGAACGCTGCGAATGTGCTCCGATTCGACATCTCGAAGTACCCGGTAGTCGGCGTTTGCCAGCTTTTTCGCCGTCGGCGTTGCCTCGACAGAGGATCGTTCCAGGTATACCAGATGCATGTCCGAAGAATCCGTCCCGCTAGGTAGCGGATTTGTCCGCCGCATGGGTTTTGGTGCAATGCAGCTCCCCGGGCCGGGCGTGTTCGGTCCGCCAAAGGACCGCGATACTGCGCTGAGAGTGCTTCGTCGAGCGATCGACGCCGGGGTGAACCACATCGACACAGCGCAGTTCTACGGACCCGACGTGGCCAACGAGTTACTGCGAGAGGCGCTCTCTCCATATCCGGACGACTTGGTGATTGTGTCGAAGGTCGGGGCGGCAAGAGACGATCAGGGCCAGTGGCACGGCGCGCAACGGCCTGATCAACTCCGAGCCGGAGTCGAAGCCAACCTCGAATCTCTCGGTCTGGAGCAAATCCCCGTCGTCAATCTACGTCGACATCCCGAATCCGACGTCGTGTTCACGGAGCAGTTAGACGCGATGGAAGCCCTGCGTCAAGAGGGGCTGATCGGGAATATTGGATTGAGTAACGTCGACCTGGATCAGTACCGCACCGCCCAGTCTCTGATCGACATCGCGTGCGTCCAGAACTCATACAACTTGGCTGATACTTCGGGAGAGGATGTCTTCGACGCTTGCAGATCGGATGGAGTCCCCTTTGTCCCGTTTTTTCCGTTGGGTTCCGCCTTCAATTCCGAGAATCCAGTTCTGGGTGCAGCCTCCGTCTTGGCTACGGCTGATCGGCTCGGTGCAACACCGGCTCAAGTCGCGCTCGCGTGGTTGCTCCATCAGGCCCCAACCGTTCTGCTTATCCCCGGAACTTCGTCGCCAGCACATTTAGACGAGAACCTTGCCGCTGCGGATCTGGTGCTCGACAAAGAAGCACTTGAAGTGCTCCCATAATGGGAGAGGAGGCGGTAAACACAGTCCGGCGTTGGGCGGCAGGAGTGCTTACCCAGATCCGGCCCGATCTTCTGGGCACCTCGTTGCGACGTGAGGGCATGATGGTGCTGTGGCCAAGAGCGATCTGTCGCTCGGGCTCGAGCGAGCGGACCTCGCACCCGCTTGTTCGATTGGCTCGCCGCTGCTCCGCGGTGCATCCTTACCAAGGCGGCGACTCTCGCCGCTCGTGGTTGCAAGCGGCGAAGCTGACGTCACTCTCGACTCCGGCGGCGGGCCCTGGGATTACGCACCCTTTGTGATCCTGGTTGAGGAAGCCGGATGCGTTGCTCGCGACATTCGCGGACAAGCCCGCTTTGACGGTGGCTCACTCCTCGTGACGACGGTGGCTCACTCCTCGTGACGACGGTGGCCTTCACAGTGAGGTCCTCGCCACCCCGGGTTCTTCGCCTCCGATCCCGGCGACCCGGCAGGCTGGCGTCTGTGGGTGCCGGCGAACGCGACCGTTGGGCAGCGCGCCCTCTGGCCCTGCAGCGTTCCAGGTTGTTCGACCAGCATGCCGAGACATATGACCGGTTCCGGCCGACCTATCCCGATGCGGTGATCGACGAGCTGCTCGGTCCGGCGCCGGCGGGGCTGGACGTTCTCGACGTGGGTTGTGGCACCGGTCCGCGGGATATCGCGGGATGAATGACTCGGCGCCGAACAAACGACGAAGGAGCAAAACGCTGTGAACAGCATCGAAGGGAAGAGCGGCCGACCGGGATCGAACCGGCATCATCAGCTTGGAAGGCTGAGGTTCTACCATTGAACTACGGCCGCGAATCGGGTGCAGTCTAAAGCCTCTACTCTCGACTCCGTGGACGCACTGTTCGATCGCGTGGGTGGCGAGCCATTCTTTTTCGACCTGGTCGACCGGTTCTACCTCGGCGTCAAGAGTGACCCATTGTTGCGTCCGCTCTACCCCGACGACCTGGCGGAGTCCTCGCGGCACCTTGCGCTGTTCCTCGTCCAGTATTGGGGTGGTCCCGGCACCTACGGCGAGGAACGTGGCCACCCTCGGCTCCGCATGCGCCACGCACCGTTCGTGATCGGACCACCAGAGCGAGATGCCTGGCTGCGCCACATGTTGGAAGCGTTGTTCGAACTGCGGGCAGCGTCGCGCATTTCGGAGGACGACGCGGTCGAATTGCGCGAGTACCTCGACATGGCCGCCAACTCGCTCGTCAACTCCCCCTGACCGGTGTCCGGTGTTCAGTCCTTGAAATCGGGTGTCCGTCTCTCCTTTCGGGCCGCCACCGCCTCCTCGAAGTTCCGCGTGGTGATGCGAACGAAGAGCTGGGATGTGCCCTCCGCGTCCATGTGGGACTGAAGGCTGCTGGCGTCGAGGCTGTTCCACAGCTGTCGCTTTGTGAGTTCCACACCGGCCCGGCTCCACCCGTTGATCCGGTCGGCCAGTTCGAAGCAGGCGGGCAGCAGCTCGGGGCTGGGGACGACCCTCGAGACCAACCCGGTTCGCTCGGCCTCCGCCGCGTCGACGTCACGACCCGTCAACATGATCTCGGCGGCCCGGGACTGGCCCACCGTCCGCGGGAGAAGAAAGCTGATCCCGAGCTCGGCGGCCGTGAGCCCGTTGTTGATGCCAGCCGCCCGGAAGTAGGCCTCCTCGGAGGCGATCCGGATGTCGGCCGCCAGCGCGAGGCAGAAGCCTCCGCCAATCGCTGCCCCGTTCACGGCCGCAATCACCGGCTGATGCAGCCGGCGAATCGTGGCAATCACGTCGTCCAGCATCTCCATCGAGCGCATGGCGATGGTGGGCAGCGTCAGGCTATCGATGTTGGGCATCGTTCCGGGATTCTCGTGATCTGCTCCTGAGCAGAATCCGCGCCCGGCGCCGGTGATGACCACGATGCGTACGTCGTTGTCGCTGCCGATGTCCCGCAATGCATCGCGGAAGGGGATCATCACGTCAAAGGCCATGGCGTTCATCCGCTCCGGACGGTTGAGCGTCACGACGGCAACGAAGGGGTGTGGCCGGGTGATTTCGGTGAAGGACATGGGCGGCATCGTAGGGGGGTGTCGGAGGCCTGCGAACGACCGGCCCGTCTATGCGGCTCCATCCGCTTGCTGCCGCCCTTGCGAGAGTGGTCCCTCCTTGCGGGCGATCCAACGAAGCCGGGCCGCCCGGGCGTCCCAGTCGTAGACGACCGCGGTGCCGGCGATGAAATCGTCCAGCCCGCGCCGCTCCCGCTGGAACACGATGCCGAGGAAGCCGATTCCTACGGTGAGGAACAGTGTGACCGCGAGACCGATCGTCCGGAGGGCTGCCTGACCCGGCTTGATGGGTCCGCCTTCCTTGGTCACCACTTGGAGCCCGAACACCGCCATGCCCAAGGTCTTGCCGCTCACCGCCCACTGGTACGTGTAATAGAAGAACTCCCACAGCGTCAAGGCAACGAACGCGACACCCTGGTGATTGGTCAACGTGTAGGAGCGTCCCGTGATGAGTTTGATGGCGGCGTTGAGCAACGCGACGCCAAGCGTATAGAGGCCCCAGGAGGCGCCGACGTCAGCGGCGAACGCGACGATCCGGCTCGCTGCGCCGGCGTAGTGGCCTTGGCGGCCGACCGTCATCTCGGGGGCGGGCATTGGTACGGTCGTCACGACGCGGCCACCTTGGGCTTGACCAACAACGGCGGCCCGTCCGGCCACGTGGCCGGACGCCGGCCGCGCCCGACAACGCGGTTGCCCCAGCGCTGGATGAAGTCGTCGAGTCCGACCCCTTGCGAGCGAATCACGTCGAGGATCTCGGTGAGGACGCCTGTGGTGGATCGGGCGATGATGGAGCCCAGCTCCGTCTGTTCGACGAGCGCGTCGATGTCGATCTCTTCGACGATTGCGTTGATGTCGACCCGTTCGATGATCTTTTGAATGTCGACTCGTTCGACGATCTTCTCGACGTCAACCCGTTCGACGATCTTGTCTACGTCGACCCGGCTGACGATCTTGTCGATGTCCACCTTGTCCAAGATGGCGTCGATATCGATGGCGTCGACGATCATCGGAACGATGTGTTCGGCGAGGGACTGGGCCAGCTGCTCCACTCGAGAGCCGATCGGGTTACTCACATGTCCCTCCGGCAATGTGACATTCCCGTGATCATCTCACTCCCGGACCGGCGCGAGTGGGACATCGATCGAGTACCGTCGAGCGGGTCGGGGCACCAGGAGAAGGAGGCCGCACCGTGGAGTTCGAGCGCTATGAGGACGGAGTCCCCTCGTGGGTGGACATGGGCAGCACAGACTTGGTCAAGTCGAGGACGTTCTACGGGGGGCTGTTCGGCTGGAGTTGCCCTGAGGGCCCGCCCGAGGCCGGCGGCTATTCGGTGTGCGACCTGGGCGGCAAGACGGTGGCCGGACTGGGTCCTCAGATGAACCCCGACTTTCCGCCGGCCTGGATGACGTACGTCAACGTCGACGACGCCGACATCACGGCGTCCAGGGTGACGGCAAATGGCGGCACCGTTCTCATGCCCCCAATGGACGTCATGGACGCCGGCCGCATGGCCATCCTCGGTGATCCCCTCGGCGCAGTCCTCGGCCTCTGGCAGCCCAAGCAGCACACCGGGGCGCAGCTGGCCAACGAACCGGGCACGTACTGCTGGAGCGAGCTCATCACGACCGATCTCGACGTCTCGAAGACCTTCTACAAGGCGGTCTTGGGCTGGGACGCCGAAGACCAGGGCGGTGGCCCGGGCGGGGCCCCCGGCTACACCGAGTGGAAGCTCGGGGGACGGTCTGTCGGAGGCATGATGGCGAAGACCCCGGAGATGCCGGCCGACATGCCGCCGAACTGGGGCGTCTACTTCGCCGTGGCCGACACGGACGCCTCGGTGGCGAAGGCGCAGGAGCTCGGCGGTTCGCTCTTCATGGGGCCGATGGACATCGAGCCGGGCCGTTTCGCCGTCCTGGCCGACGACGTCGGTGCGGTCTTCAACGTCCTCCAGCTGAAGTCGTAGACGGAACGATGGAGTACCGGCGCCTGGGGAGGACGGGCCACGGGAGCAGTGTGGCGGTGCTCGGCGGCGCCGCTTGCTGGGCGGCCAGTGTCGAGGAAGCGGGTGCGTGGCTGCGTCTCGCCGTGGATCGCGGGGTCAACCACCTCGACATCGCGCCGCAGTACGGCGCAGCCGAGTCCGTGGTCGGGCCCAACCTGGCCGGCCGCCGCCAAGAGCTCTTCATTGCAGGGAAGACATTGCGCGCCAACCCCGACGGGGTGCGGGTCCAGTTCGACGCGACACGACGCTTGTTACACGCCGAGGTGCTGGACCTGTACCAGGCCCACGCCGTAACCTCGCTCGAGGAGCTCGATCGGCGTTCGCCCGCGCTTGACCAGATGATCCGGCTGCGCGACGCGGGACAGACTCGCTTCGTCGGGATCACGGGCCACGACATGGAGGTTCCACGCGCGCACCTCGAGGCCCTGCGCCGCTTCGACCTCGACACGGTGATGTTCCCCGTCTATCCAGCGCTGTGGGCGAGAGCCGAGTACCGCGAACCGGCGGAGGAGTTACTCGCCGTGTGCGCCGAGCGTGATATCGGCGTCATGGCTATCAAGGCGGTCGCACGGCGCCCCTGGGCCGACCGCCGGCCTCTCGCAGAAGCCGTGGCCGGAAGCCCGGCCACGGCGGACCGGTGGGCCGACTCGTGGTACGAGCCGCAAGCGACCGACGAGGAGATCGACCGTGGCGTCCACTTTGCGCTGTCAACGCCCGGCGTCCACGCCTTCTGCACGCCCGGTGACATTGGCATGCTGCCGAGGGTGCTGGCCTCGGCCGAGCGCTCCGCGCCGATGGGAGACGCCGGCCGCGCGGACGCCGTCGCAGCGATGGCCGAGGAGGAGCTCATCTTCCCGATGCCCCGTTGACGCACCACCCCAGTGGCGTCACTGGGGTCGTCTCGACGAGTGATCTGGGCAAACACGCAGGGGCGCGCGTCGTCTGGCAGCAGGGAGCACCCGTTCACGCCATCGCGGCAGTCGTCGCCGACGACGGCGTCGACGAGCACCCCCCGGGGAGGCGGCCACGTCCACCGGCGCTCCCGCTGTCTGCAACACGATGGGCGTCCCTGGCCAGTTATTGGATGCCGGGCGCACCCGTGTGCCCAGGTGCTGCGACGAAGTGAGGAAATGAACCACTCCGAATGGACTCTCACCCCTAGACTTCGTTCGTGGCCCAAGGTGACGTACCCATCTCACCCGGTGGCCCGCTGCGCCGTCGACGGGAGAAGCGTCAGCTCGAGCAGCTCGCCGAGGAGGTGGCGCGACGTGAGCCGAGTGAGATTTCGGCTCGGACACACGTCAGCCTGCTCGGGGATCAGGCCACGCTCAAGGCTCGTGGTGCAGACGGACAAGAGCCCGATCGCGCGCCGGACTCGGGCGACATGCGTCCGAGGGGCTTCCACGTGCACGCCGTGCCGATCGGTGAGCCGTTCTCCGAGAGCCCGCCGGTCCCGGGCACGGCGGGCGACGGGAGCGATATGGCCGCCGAGCCATCCCCGGAGTCGCCGTAGAAGCCTCGGCGGTGACGTCGCACTTCGTTCGCCAACCCGGCCGCCGGTGCTCACGGGTCCACGAGGCCCGGACTTTGCTCTCTGTTCGAGCCGGGCATGACGGCCGCGAGGATCCACGGGCAAGACAGCACGCAGCTCGTGCCTGTGAGGTGGGGCTAAACCAATTCCCGAGAGATGCCGATCCATAGGGAATGAGCTCCGTCCCCTACTCGCTTCGGCCGAGGAAACGTGAGGCCCGCCAAGCGGCCTGCGGGCTCATCGACCTCTGCGTGGGGGCCGCCGTCGTGTTGGTCGGTCTCGATTTGGCGCTGGCCGACGTCTGGGCGGGGATTGTGGTCCTGTTGTGCGGGCTGGCCCTCTGGGCCGGAACCACGAGGATTCGCGGCCGTGGGGACGCGGGAGCCGAGCAAGTGGATCGACCTCTGCCGCGGGCCGCCGGTCGGCCCGCCACGCGGGATCATCGCCACGCAGGAAGCGGGCAGCGCACCGGAACGACGGCATCCCGACCTCGCGACGATGGGCCTCCCGGCAATGCCCGCGTTCGTGGGGGCGTGTACGCGCGCTGACGCGCGGGCACGAGGTCCGCAGCCCGTGGCGCGACGAGTGTCCTGAAGACCGTCCCCACAAGGGAGAGGTTGGACGAGGACACGCCGAGCACGACTCACGCAGCTTGGAGCGCCTCGACCACGGCACGAAACGCCTTATCGGTCGACGCGTCGGCGGGCGGCGACACCACGATGCCCTCACCGAGGCCGGCGAAGCGGTCCACGAGGATCCCCGGCAGTTCGTCGAAGGTGCCGTTCGGGACGAGCGCGTCGAGCACCTCGTCGGAGAGCACGCTGGCCAGATCGTCCCAGCGATCGCGGTGGATGAGGTCGCGTAGCCGCGGTCCGAGTTCGCTCCAGCCGAAGAGCTCCAAAGTTGGAGTGTAGGCGGGCGTCGAATACAAGAACGCGAGGAGTCGACGTTGGCGCTCCCGCTCGGCCCGGAGATCTTGGAAGGTCAGGCCCGTGATGACCGGGGTCCCGATGACGGTCTCGAACCCGTCCTGGGTCAGGTCACGGCCGACACGACGCGCGCCCTCGGCCAGCGCGGGCAGGCAGACGTCGCGCAAGTAGCGCGGGTTGGAATTGGTGGGGTGGCTGACGAAGCCGTCGGCCACGGCGCCGGCCAACTCGCAGGCCCGCCGTTGCACGCCCCCGAGATAGACGGGCGGCACCACTGTGTCCCGGTCGGGCCCAGGGTTGAAGTAGGGCTGGAGGCGTGTGATCCGGTAGTGGTCGCTCCGGTAGGCGGGCGCCTCCCCGCACACGAACGCGGCGAACGCGGCGCGGACCGCGCCGACGTAGTCACCCAACCGCGCAATGGGCTCCTCGCCGAAGGGCACGGCGTAGCGGTCCTCGATGTTCTGACGAATCTGCGTTCCCAGGCCGAGCTCGAAACGGCCGCCGCTCAGCTTGGCGATGTCCCAGGCGGCGTACGCCAGCAGCGTCGGGCTCCGGGTGAAGGCGAGGGCCACGCTGGTGCGGACCCTGATCCGGCTCGTGTGCTCGGCGCACAACAGCGCGACCGACAGTGCGTCGTGCACCGTCTCGGCCACGTGGAGGCCGTCGTAGCCCAGCTCCTCGACCCGTTGCGCATGCGTCACGCAGGCGCGCAGGTCCAGCCGCGGGTCCATGCCCGCATAGACCTTCATGCCGGCGTGCCGCCGCGTCCGGTGCTCTGTTCTCGTCCCCGCGCCACGATTCGCTCGCGTTCGGTGGCCAGGCGCGTCTGGTCGAAGCGTTGCGCCATCCACCCACGCGACCATGCGTTCTCAGCCGCAAGGGCCTCGTCGCCCGAGAGGGCCTGCATCTCGGCGTAGCCGCGGCGCAGCTCCCGCACGTACTCCGAGGGGATCGACGCGACGGTCGCGGCGAGTTCGCGGGCTCGCTCCAGCAGCGCCTGGTGCGGAACGACTTCGGCCACGAGGCCCCAGGCGCATGCCGTGGCGGCGTCGATGAAGTCGCCGGTGAAGCTCATGCGGCGCGCCCGGTCGATCCCCACGAGTTGCGGCAGCCGAATGGTCATGCCGCCCCCGGGCATCACCCCGACCCGTGCGTGCGTGTCGGCGAAGCTGGCTCGTTCCGAGGCGATGAGGAAGTCGCAACACATGGCGAGCTCGAGGCCGCCCGTGACGGTCGGCCCGTTGATGGCGCCGATGATCGGGACCTGGTGCACCGGCAGCATCTGGTCCTCTCGAATCGGTTTGCGCTGCCGTTCCTGCTGGACGGACCGCTGCTCGGTGGCCAGCGCCTTGAGGTCCATCCCCGCGCAAAAGGTCGGATCGGCGCCGGTCAGCACGACGCAGCCCACGTCCTCTCGGCGGTCGAGGTCCTTGACGGCCGCGTCGAGCTGGCCGTGCAGCTCACCCGAGATCGCGTTGCGCGCCTCCGGACGGTTCAAGGTGACCGTCGCCACCCGATCCTCTACCTCCACGAGCACGAGCATCAGCGTCCTCCCTCCCGTTGGAGCCCCTCATGATCGGCGCTCGGGTCGCCGCGGCACCAATCGCCAAGGCAGCGATCCGTGGGTCGCCCCCGCCACGTCGAGGGGAGCTGGTCGCAGGCGATGGCCTCGCGCCGCGCTCGCTGGTCTTCGGAGACGGTCCTCAGACTCACGGGCATGGAGGCGGTCGTCACGGCGAAGAGCGACCACGCGTCAGCGGCGGGGGTGCTCGGTGTGGAGCAGCGCGTAACAATCGGCGTCCCGCTGTTCGCCGTCGATGCGCTCCCAGCCCCGCAGGGTGGCTTCGCGGGTAAAGCCGGCCGCCAACGCGGTTCGTGACGAAGCGACGTTCCACGGTTCGACGAAGAGGTGGAGGCGCGGGATGGCGAGCTCGTCGAACGCGAAGGCCACCACTCCCCGCAGCGCAGCGGCGGCGCGGGCGCGACCACGTGCCGGGCCCAGCAGCCAGTAGCCGATGGAGGCCCGGCCGCTGTCGATCTCCTGGAGCCACAGGCCGATCGATCCGATGCCCGCCGTGGGGTCGGACTCCTCCGCGATCACGAAGGAAAACCCGTCACCCTCGGCGGCGCGGGCGTGCTGGCGTTCGATGAAGGCGCGTCCGGCGTCGTCCGAGTAGGTCCGCGGCACGGTCGAGATGGAGGGGATGAACGGATCGTCCGCCGCCCGGCGCACCATGGCCAGATCGGACATGGCATAGGACCGGAGCACGACCGGCGAGCGCGAAAGCGTGGGGACACGCAGCGGTGGAGCGAAGGCACGACTGTCGAACTGGTTCATCGGAGCGTGAAATACCCGGGAACGAGATGATGGGGCGTGTCGAGATACCCCTTGGCCTCGGGGAGGCCTCCAAAACGCCCGTGGCTCCAGCGCACCTCGATGTGCCCGGCCACCTCGTGGACTTCGTGCGAGGCACGGTCGCGCACCAAGGCCCGCCAGCCGACCCGTGGTTGCCCCCCGGGCTGGGGCTCGACGGCGATCGAGCGGAGTTGGTAGCGCTGCCGCCAATCCCACGACGTGGCGATGCGAAGGCGCAGCGAGCGCTCGGCCGAAGAGCCCAGGACGAAGTACGGCGCGCTGCCGATGCGCAGGAGGCGCCAGATCATCGCCTCGCCCTGGCTTCCGGCCCCGCCCAGCGTTGCCGCCCAGCGTCGCGCCGACGCCCGCGCCACGTCGTCGGAGAGCGCCGCGTAGAGCTCCTTGGCGCCATCGGGCCATCCGGTTCGCAGCCAACGTCCCAATGCGTCCCGCTGCACCACGGTGAGATCGACCGCCCGCGCCGGCAGTTGCGCGCAGCACCTCGGGTGCTCCACCCGCCTGGCTGTCTGGTACGCGATCCGACCGGGCCTCCTCAGCTCCGTCGCCGGTCCCGAACCCCGGCAGGACGACGGACCCGTCGGTGCGCCCCCGGCGGGCCGGGGTGGCCGGGCGCGGGGCTCCATCGGCACCTGGGGGCGAGACGACACGGCTGCCGTTTTCCGTTTCCGCCCATCCGGCCGCGGCAGTGCGCACGGCCTCGTAGAGCGCCTGATAAGGGCCCGATGCCACGGCGGCGTACCAATCCGGGGCGCTTCCGCCGCCACGGTGGGCATCGTCGTCCTGCGCCGGCCGACCGTGGCGCCACGGTCCCCCGACCAGCAGCGAGTCGAAGACGTGCGCGGGTGAGACGTTGAAGAGGATGTTCGAGAGGTATTTGCAGCTGATCAGATAGACGTGGTCCACCCGCAGATCGATGGGGGCCACCTCGTCACCGGGAGCCCGTCCCGTCCCCTTCCATTCCACGATGGTCGGGAGGCGGCCGCGCAGCCCTTCGCTCGCAGCCAAGAAGGCCTGCCCGTTGGCCCAGGCCCCGTGGAACTCGGCGTCATAGGCGCCCCCGGAGCGCAGCTCCTCCAGGCGTTCCCAGACCTCCGGCGAAAGGCTGCGCATGACCGGCGTGCGCGAGCGCACCGCCGTGTCGAGGTCGGACAGGCCGAGCATGCCCAGGCCGGTGCCGAGTTCGGTGACCATCGTGCGCTCGCTCGGCATGCACGCATCCTTCCACGGCACCGACGCAGGGCCGAAGGTGCCGAAGGGTCCGCCCGGCGCCCGGATGGGCGCCGACGAGGGCGGAACGCCGGTGGACCGCAAGGGTCGCGCTACGCGGTGAACAGTGGCGTGAGCTGCAGCTCGAGTGGGCCCACCGCGCCTTCGGCCGCGAGATGCAGCTCCGTGCTCTCGTACACGTCGACCGCGGTGCCGGTGCGGGCGATGAAGGCGAAGACGGCGTCTCCCCACCGTTCCTCCCGTAGCGCGCGGCGCAGCGCGTCGCGCTCGCCGGGCGGGAGGTCCCGGCCTGGCGTCTTGGCCACCAGCTGGCAGGCGAGCACCCAGTTGAGGGTCTCGAGGTCCTCGGCCACGAAGACCCGCGGCGGGTCCTCGCGCACGACCGCGCAGGCGACCACGGTGCCCACGACTCAGACCGAGCCCGGCGACACGTCCGCCTCGGTCCAGAAGCCCGGCAGCGGGCTCGCCCGGCCAGCGGCATAGGCGGCGAGCCGCTCCGCTCCGCTCCGCGAGAGGAGGTCGACGGCGTCGAAGATCCCGCCCGGCCCCGGGGCCCGCAGTGCCCGGTCGGGCTCGCTGCCGTCACGGGGCAGCTGCGTCGTGAGCACCAGGTAGGGGCTGACGTCCCCCGTGGCCACGACGTACGCCCGGCCCAAGGTCCGCCAGACCACGTCGGAGCGCGCCATGCCGCCCCGAAAGGCCGAATTCGCTCCGGCCACGTCGAAGTACCACGACCGGCCCGTCGCGTCGATGCCCGAGAAGTCGACGGCCAACCCGAGACCGCGCAGACGCCGGTTGGGCCGCACGTCGCGGAAGCCCGCCGCTTCGAGCGCGGTGCGGGCGAGCGTCGCGGCGGAGGCGCCGTCGCCGGGGCACGACACGTCGGGAAGGGCGTCGGCGGGCGACTCGGCGGCCAGGCGTTCGAGCGCCAACGCGACGTAGGCGGGGTCGGTGTCGTACCCGGCTGCATCGCGCCCGCAGCGGACGGCGGCGACCAAGGTCGAACCCGATCCGACGAAGGGGTCGACGACCAGGTCGCCTCGATAGGTGTACAGCTCCATCAAGCGCAGCGGGAGCTCGACGGGGAAGGGCGCCGGGTGCCGGACGCGCACCGCGCTCTCGGGCGGGAGGTCCCAGACGTCGAGGGTGAGCGCCATGAAGTCGTCCGCGCCGATGCTGCTCTCGTGGGGCAGCCCGTCGCGCCGCCGCTCCTTGGGAGAGTGAGCCCGGCCGAAGCGGCCCTTGCTGGCGACGACGACCCGTTCGGTGACGTCGCGCAGCACGGGGTTGGCGGCGGAGCGGAACGAGCCCCATGCACACGACCCGCTGGCGCCCTCGCCCTTCTGCCAGACGATCTCGCCCCGGGGCAGCAGGCGCAGGTCGTCCTGCAGGATGCTCATCACGTCGGCGGCGAGGCTTCGGTACGGCTTTCGTCCGAGGTTGGCCACGTTGACGGCAATGCGGCCGCCGGGCTCGAGGACCCGCTTGCACTCGGCGAACACCGCGCGCAAGAGTGCCAGGTATTCGAGGTAGGAGCCCGGCACACCCTCCCGATCGAGCTCCTCCTCGTACTGCTTGCCGGCGAAGTACGGCGGGGAGGTGACGACGAGGGCCACCGAATTGTCCGCCAAGGCGTCCATCCGGCGGGCATCGGCACAGAGGCACGAGATGCCGGGCACGTGCGGGGCCACGTGCTCGTCGGCGCTGAGCTCCGGTGCCTCGAAGCGGGCGTAGAACGCATCGGCCACGTGAGACTCGCGGCGCCCGACGCCAAAATTGGAGGTCGCGGTACGACGGCGTGGCGGCATGGGGATCGGTCCGAACCCTACCGGCCGGCCGCCGTCGGGACGGGCATGCGAGTGCTGGCCGAGGGCATGCGGGGCACGCTACGGAGAGGCTGTGACAAGCCACCTCTGCCGGTGGGCTGCGGGGACCAGGTCCAGGCGCGCCCGACGCAGTGGGCCACCCTCGTCGCTACCGAGCAGCCGAGGCCCCGTGCCGCCAGCTGTCGGGCACGCGCACCGAGCGCACGGTGGCGCGTGCCCGCACCTTGCCCGCGCACGAGAGGGCGCATTCGACGGTCGTGCCACGCTCGTCGACCGCGGTTACCCGGCCCTGGAGCTCCACCGTCTCGCCGATCGGCGTCGGCCGCAGGTAGTCGACGGTCATGGAGGTGGTGGCGTGCCAGAGTTCGGGTTCGCTCCCGATGATGCGCCCCTCGTCGTCGTAGGCCCGTGCGATTGCGGTGCAGACCCCGTGGCAGTCGAGCAGCGTGGCGATGATGCCGCCGTTGAGCACATGGACGGGGCCTGCCGCGAAGATCGGGGCTGGAGCGAACGTCGCGGTAGCGGTCTCGCCGTCCCAGAAGCTCCTGAGGTGCAGCCCGTCGGGGTTGTCGGCCCCGCAGCCCCAGCAGTGGTTGTCCGTCATCCGGTCCTGGATGGCGACGCCGGGGCTACTGGGTGGTGGAGCGGTCACGGGACCCGCCCCCGCCCGCCCGGGCCGCGTCCGCGCCCACGCCCCTCGAACTTGGCGCGCACCTCGGCCCTCCGGGCCTGCAACTCGCGGTGGGTCAGGCGTTCCGTGTCGTCGTCGAGCCCGAAGCCAGCTTTGATCCCCGCCATGTCTGGCGCCCAGTCGTCGGTCTGCTCGAGGCCCAGCTGGGCCACGATGCGCTCGCCGTGCTTGGCGGCGAACAGCAGCGCGATGGCCTCGATCTCGGCGAAGAGATCGAGATCGGGTGCCAGTGTCGCGATGGCGCCGTCGAGGAACATCAGGTTCTTCACGAAGAGCATCAGTTCCTTCGGGAGGCGGGCGCCGATCCCGAGCAGCGCCTTGACCGACCGTTGCATCTCCGCGACGAGCTCGTCGGCCGTCAGTTCCGTCGGGTCCACCGGGGGCCGTTCCAAGTCCAGTTCGTCGATCACGCGGTGCACGTCGATGTCGTCGGCGAAAGCGCCGAGGTCGCGCAGGGCGGCCACCTGGGAGGCAACGTCGCCGTTCGACGCCCCGACCACGAGCCCGAGCAGCGCCAGGCGCTTGGCTTCGGTCAGCCGACCCGTGATCCCGAAGTCCAAGAGTGCGGTCTTCCCCGACGGGAGGACGAAGAGGTTGCCCCCGTGCAGGTCGCCGTGGAAGATCCCGTAGAAGAGGGCTCCCTCCAAGAAGCCGATCATGCCGGCCCGGACGACCGCCTCGGTGTCGATACCGGCGTCCCGCATGCCCTCGACGTCGCCGAAGTTGAACCCGTCGAGACGCTCCATGACGAGCATGCGCCGCGTGACGAGGGTTGGGTGCGGACGCGGCACCACGAAGGCGCGCTGGTCGAGTGCGGCGAAGGTCATGGCGATGTCGAGCATGTTCTCGGCCTCGAGCCGGAAGTCGAGCTCCTCGGCGATGGTCTCCGCGAACAGTTCGACGAGCGCAGGTGGGTTGGCCAGCGCCGCCACTGGGATGCGGCCGACGAGGTGCGGCGCCAGCCAGGCCATCACGGCAAGGTCCTGATGCACGCGCGCGGCCACCGTGGGCCGCTGCACCTTGACGACCACTGGCGTGCCGTCGCGGCAGGGTGGCCGCGTGGACCTGGGCGATGGAGGCTGCCGCCAGCGGCGTGCGCTCGACCGAGGCGAACGCGCTGGCGATCGGGCCGCGCAGCTCCTCGGTGAGCACGCGGTGGACCACGGGCCAGGGCTCCGCCGGCACCTGGTCGCGGCACCATTTGAACTCGGCGACCAGCTCGGGCGGGAAGATCCCTTCTCCCGACGAGACGATCTGTCCGAGCTTGATGTACGTCGGGCCGAGCCGCTCGGCGGCCACCCGCAGCCGGCGCGAGAGGCCGGCCACCGAGATGCTGCCGCCCCGACGCCGCTCCGTCAGGTACCACGGCACGAGCGCGCTCCCGAGGTGCCACACGGTGGTCCCGAGCCGGCGGGCCGGCGGCAGTGTGCGTCGGCGGGTGAGCCGGGGGAGCGAGGCAGCCAGACGGGCCCGTATCCCGGCGACACCCGGTCGCCAGGCCAGCGTCTCCGGGTCCAGGACCCAGGGGCCGTCGTCGCTGAAGACGCCCAGTGAGGTGTCGGGGGCGGCCTGCCGGCGGTTCGTGCCGGGCGGTCGTCTCGGTCGGCGCGGTCGGCGCGGTCGGGCAGTTCGGTCGGGTCTGTCGCCACCGGACTGAGCCTACGGTCGCCCAGTCCGGGGGCCGGTCAGGACGGCCGCACCAGTCCCGTCTGGAACGCGAACACGACGGCCTGGACCCGGTCGCGCAGCCCCAGCTTGGCCAGGAGCCGGCCCACGTGCGACTTGACGGTCGCTTCGGAGACGTAGAGACGTTGGGCGATCTCGGCGTTCGAGAGGCCGTCGGCGACGGCGAGCAGCACCTCCCGCTCGCGCTCGGTCAGGCTGGCCAGCGCGGGGTTCTCCCCGGACCCGGCGGCAGCAGCGGGCTTCCCGGTCAGGTCGGGCAGCGTGTCGGCGTACTCCTCGAGGAGCCGGCGCGTGATGCGCGGCGAGACGACGGCGTCACCGTGGGCCACGATGCGGATGGCAGAGACGAGCTCGGTCGGCGGCACGTCCTTGAGGAGGAATCCGCTGGCACCGGCGCGCAGCGCGCTGAACGCGTACTCGTCGAGGTCGAAGGTCGTGAGGATGAGCACCCGCGTGCGATCACCGGCCGTCTCCGTGATGGCCCGCGTCGCCTCGATCCCGTCGAGCACGGGCATGCGCACGTCCATCAGGACGACGTCGGGCCCGTAGAGCTCGGCCAGCCGCACTGCGTCGGCGCCGTCCGCCGCCTCGCCCACGATGTCGATGTCCTCCTCGGCCTCGAGGATCATGCGAAAGCCCTTGCGCAGCAGCGCCTGGTCGTCCGCGAGCACGACGCGGACGCTCATCCGGGCGCCGGTGCCTTGCAGTCGCGGAGGACGGCCCTGACCTCCCAGCCGCCGCCCGAGCGGGGGCCCGCCGCGAGCGTGCCCCCGAAGGCCGCGGCCCGCTCGGCCATCCCGGCGACGCCGTGGCCCCCGTGGCCGGCCTGCCCGTTCCCGTTGCTCGCCCCCGCCACCGCTCCCGCACCAGCCACCGCCGCTGGCACAGCCACCGCCACCGGCACCGGCACGACGCGCCCCCCGTCGTCGATCACCCGGACCGACAGGTCGGGATCGTCGAAGACGAGGCAGACCTCGACCGAGCCGGGTTCGTCGGCGTGTTTCAACACGTTCGTCAGCGCCTCCTGGACGATGCGGTAGACGGTGAGCCCCGCGGCGTTCGAGAGCTCGAAGGGCCGGCCCGTGCGCTCGATGCCGATCTGGAGGCCGGTGCCGCGCACCCGCTCGGCCAGCGCGTCGAGCTCGCCCAGCCCCGGCTGCGGCGCCAGCGGGGGAGGGTTCGTCCCGTGGCCGCCGGCGAGCGTGTTGTCCGTCCCGCCCGCGACCGGCGCCTCGTCCCGCAGCACGCCGAGCATCCGACGCATGTCGGTCAAGGCCTGGCGTCCCGTGCGCGAGACGTCGTGCATCGCCTCGGTGGCCCGCCCGGTGTCCGAGGCCTGTGCCGCGGCGGCGGCATCGGCGAGGGTCACCATCACCTGGATGTTGTGCGAGACGACGTCGTGCATCTCCCGCGCGATGCGCGCCCGTTCGGCGGCCGCGGCGAGCGACGCCTGCTGGTCGCGTTCCACCTCGAGGCGCTGCGTCCGCTCGGCCAACCAGTCCAGCTGCGTCCGCAGCGCGCGCACGACGATGCCGGCCAGCAGCGCGGCGAAGGCCAGCCCGGTGAGGAAGACGAACGAGTCGAAAGCGTTGCCGGCGGGCTTCCAGCGCACGGTGGCCATCACGACGCCCACCTCGAGGATGACCGAGGCCGCCGCCACCGCCAGCCAGGCGGACTCCAAGGCGACGGTGTAGAGCGCCACGAGGAGCGACACGTCGGCCAGCGCCGGGCCGGCCACGAACCACTGCACGAAGGCGACGGCGGAAACGGCCAGGAAGACCGTCATCGGGGCGCGCCGCCGGAAGATCAACGGGGCGATCAGGGCGCCCACCAGCCAGGAGCTGGGTCGTGGCCCCCGCTCGACCACCCAGCCCGAGCACAACAGGAAGAGGGCAACGGCCAGCCCGAGGTCGACCCAGGTGGCGAAGCGACGGTCGAAGGCGCGCAGCCGCTCGAACATCCGTGACGCCCCGTCGGTCGCGCCGTCGACAGGGCGGGCGACGACGGTCCCGGCGGGGCCGGCGTGGCGGGCGCTCCCGGGCCGGAGCCACTCGGGATACAGATGCCGTGCGCTGGGTGCCATTGGATCCTTCGTTCCCCGGCCGGACGACCATGGTAGTGCTGCCTGACGTGGGTCTCTTTGGCGGGGCCACCCCGGTCTCACCGCTTCAGCCTCCCTGGCGGGTGACGGACCGGTGTTCCTCCCTAGGGATGAAACCGGCGTGCACGGATCATTCCTGGGGACGATTCCACCGAGAGGACGACGGACGTACGTTCAGCCTGCCAAGCCTATGGGCGGCGCGAGGAAGCGGGTGTGTTCCGCCCCGAGCATGCAGCGCGCCTCGCGCCGCCCCTGGGTGGTGCCGCCGACGCGTTGCTCCCCCGGGAAACCCCTCTCGACCTACGCGCCGCCGCGCGCGGCCGCCTCCCGGCACGCCTCGAGGTCGTCGAAGGCGCGGGCGACGTCGTCGGCCGTGAAGGCGAAGAACAACGCGGCCACCGCGTCGGCGCCCGCCTCGGCGTAGCCCTCCACCCATTCGGGCGTCAGCTGGTTGAAGTAGGGGCACACGGTGATGCGCAGTTCGTCGCGGGTCCGTCCCGTCGCCTCCAGCGCGACGTCGAGCTCGGCCAGTCCCGCCGCGAGCTGCTCGGGCGACCGGTTGAAGGTGTGCCAGCCCTGGCCGAGTCGGGCGGCCCGGCGGAGCGCGGCCGGCGTTTCGCCCCCGATGTGCACCGGTGGGTGGGGTTGTTGGACGGGCTTGGGGAACATCTCGCAGGGCGGGAGGTCGTAGAGCTCGCCGTGGTAGGCCGACGTGTCGTCGACCCAGAGCGTGCGCAGCACCTCGACGTACTCGTCGGTCCTGCGCCCTCGCCGCTCCCACGGCACGTTGAGCGCGTCGAATTCCTCCTTCAGCCATCCCACGCCGATGCCCAGGTCGACGCGGCCACCCGAAAGCCAGTCGAGCGTGGAGACCTCCTTGGCCACGTACACCGGGTTGCGCTGGGGGAGGAGCAGCATGGCGGTCCCGAGGCGGACCGTCGAGGTGCGCGCGGCCAGATAGGTCAGGGTGACCAGCGGCTCGAGCAGCCCGCTCCCCGGCGGAGCCGGGATGCGCCCGTCGTCGGCATAGGGATAGTCGCTCGCGTAGTCCTCGAAGAGCACGACGTGCTCGCCCACCCAGATGGTGCCGATGCCGCGCGCCTCAGCGCCCTCGGCCACCGCGTCGAGGAGCTGGGGTGTCGTCATCGGGCTCGCCGTCGGCATCCACAGGTCGAATTGCATGTCAGGCCCCCAGTCCTCGCCGCACGAAGTCGCAGATCTCGTCCGCCGCGCGCTCGGCCGGAATCGGGTCCGGCTCACCCGCCCGCACCGAGAGCGCGCCGTAGATCTGGTGCCCGATGAGCAGCACCGCCCGGTCCGGGTCGAGGCCGGGCCGGAAGTCGCCGGCGGCCACGCCGGCCGCCACCAGCTCCTCGAGCACGCGGATCATGTCGAGGCCGATCATCATGAGCGCCCCGCCGACGGCGGCCGCGCCCTCCGCGCCCGCCGTGGCCTGCGTGGCCATGGCGAGCCGGAAGAAAGCAGGGCTCTCGTCGACGCGTTCGAGCACGCCGAGCACGAGCTGGCGCAGCCGCGCCGATGGCGTGGCGTCGTCGGTGACCACGAGGGCGATGGTCTCCTTCATGCGGTCGTACATCGACTGGACGCAAGCACCGAGTAGGTCCTCTCGGTTCGCGAAGTAGACGTAGACGGTCGAGCGGGCGACGCCGGCCGCGGTGGCGATCTCGTCGACCGGGACGTCCGTCGTGCCGCGCTCGCCGAAGAGCCGGCGCGCCGTGTCGATGATCTGGTCCCGCCGGAAGTCCCGGATGACGTCCTTGAGCGCGTCGGGGGCGTGCCGGGCCATGGTCGCCGTGTCCCGCGCGGCCGGCCGGCTCAGGAACCGACGCGGGCGGACGGGGTGAACGACACCGGGAGGTGCTTGACGCCGTTGATGAACTGGGACTGGAGGCGCTGCGCGTCGCCCGCCTGCCGGATGTCGGGCATCCGGTCGAGCAGGTGCTCGAACATGACCCGGATCTCCATCCGGGCGAGGTTGGCCCCGAGGCAGAAATGCGGGCCACCGCCCCCGAAGGCGATGTGGGGGTTGGGGTCCCGCCCGATGTCGAGCGTGTCGGGGTCGTCGAAGACGTCCTCGTCGCGGTTGGCCGAGACGTGGAAGAAGACGACCTTGTCGCCGGCCTTGATGTCCGTGCCGCGCAGTGTGTCGTCGCGCATTGCGGTGCGGCGGAAATTCATGACCGGAGTCACGAAGCGGAGCATCTCCTCGACGGCGCGGGGGAGGAGGCTGCGGTCGTCGAGGAGCCGTTGCCACTGGTCGGGGTGTTGGAAGTAGGCGTGCATGGCCCCGGACATGAGGTTGCGCGTCGTCTCGTTGCCCGCCACGGTGAGCAGGAGGAAGAAGAGCTCGAGCTCCAGGTCGCTCAGGTGCTCGCCTTCCACCTCGACCGTGGTGAGCACGCTCATGAGGTCCTGGTGCGGGTCGATCCGCTTCGTCCCGAAGAGCTCGGACGCATAGGCGTAGAGCTCCATGGCGGCCACCGTCGCCATCTCGGCCTGGGCCTGGTACTCGGGGTCCTCGTTCCCCACCATGCGGTTGGACCAGTCGAACATGCGGTGGCGGTCCTCCATCGGCACGCCGAGCAGCTCGGCGATCACCTGGAGCGGGAGCTCGGCCGAGATCTGGGTGACGAAGTCGGCCTCGCCGGTCTCGATGACCGCGTCGAGAATGGCGTCGGTCTGGCGGTGGATGCTCGCCTCGAGGTCGCGCACCATGCGCGGTGTGAAGCCCTTGTTGACCAGCCGCCGGTAGCGGGTGTGCAGGGGCGGGTCCATGTTCAGCATCATCAGGCCCTGCTGCGCGATGTCCTCGTCGGGCATCTCGAAGGGCATGGTGCCGCGGGCGGCCGAGCTGAAGCGCTCGTACTCCCGGTTGACCGTGACGCAGTCCTCGTACTTGGTCACGACCCAGAAGCCCGGCCCTCCCGGCTCGTCCTGCCAGTGCACCGGGTCGTGCCGGCGGAGATGGGCCAGCCAGGCGTGGGGGACGCCGTCGACGTAGGAACGGGAGTCCGAGAGATCGACCGGGGTGATGCCCGCCAGGGTGCTCATGTGCCTACAACTCCTCCGAGGAATCGGACAGATTGTCTGATAGACCGGATCGTAAGTCCAGTCGGCCTCGCTGTCAACGATGTGCGGTTGTCGACGACGGACCCGGCAGTTGGGCCGGTCGTGACGCATCCTCCGGGGACGGCGCCGGTTCGGTCAGTCCGGATCAGGGGTCGGCGGGGACTCGGGGACGATGGCGATCGACTTGGCAGGATCCTCGGGGTCGAGGATGACCCGCACCCGCTTGTCGGCGTCGGGTGGCTCTCCGGGCACGGACGCCACGATCACCACCTCGTCGACCGGCGGCGCGAAGACGGCCTGCAACCCACGGGCAACGCCGGTGCCGACCGCACCGAGCGCCGACTCGCGTCGCCAACGGTGGAATCTGCCGGGCTCGTCAGGGCACCGGACTTCCCTGATGTCGTCCTGCTCCTGCTCCTGGTCCAGATCCCGCTCCGGGCTGTCATCGCGTGCGATGGAGCCATTCTGACAGGATCGCGGAGCGAATCGCGCTGCGTCGGGCTCTCCGGATCGCGGTCGCGGCGGGACCATCCAACACTGGCGCGCTCACTCCCCGGCAACCGTGCGCGGTATCGTCGATCCGTTCGATGTAGCAACGACCCGCCGGCGAAGCGAAGGACACCTGTGCCCACGGTGCGGCCAGTGGCGCAGGGTGCGCGGTTGCTACGGAGGAGTCGGCCACGCGACACCTCCTTCTCGCCGCCGCGACACTGACGGGCGATCTCCTGCTGCTCGTCGAGAAAGCCACTGACGCAGCTGGCGGGAGCAAGCGTGGCGGGCACATTCGAGATCGCCCGGCGTGCGTGCAATTCCGTGACGCAGAGCGTCACCGGATGGTGGGTCCTGGGTGATCTTTCTGGGGGGCATGAACACGGGTTACTTCCTCGAGGACACGACGTCGGCCTGCGACAACAAGACCGACACGGTCTTGTCGCCGGGTCGGCAGGGCGGGCTCGCGACGGGGATATAGCAGCCGACTCCGCCTAGCGCCTTCGCTTTTGAACGGTGACGCACGGGGCACGGGCCTTGGCCACGGTCGATCTCTCGATCTCCGCCCAGGCCACCAATTTTCCCGGACGGCGCACACGGTGCGAGCGCCGAGGATCGTCGATGCGGCGCGGCCGGCTCTCGGGCAACCTCAGGCTGTCTGCGCGGGCATTATTCGGAGTTTTCTGCCACTTCGTACCTGTTGCCAACGAACGACCTCGCGGCCTGCCATGACGTGAGCGCGCCGATCGCGAGTGCGATGCCGGTGGAGACGAGAACGATCTGCCAGAACCAGCGCGGAGCCTGGGGAAGCACAGGATCGGTCGCTATGGCGCCCACGAGGACAGCGGCCGGGATCAGGAGACGACGCTCAAGCCGATGACGGCCGCGCAACGTGATCAAGATCCAAAGGAGGCTCAGCGCGATGACGACAATGGAGAGGATCTTTTGTCCATTCGCCCGCCAACTCACGTTATAGAACAGGTCCGTCGAACCGTTGTCGAAGACGAGGGTGACCAGGATCAGCCAAGCGACGACATTCGTTCGTACGCGACCCGATACGACGTCGAGCAAGAAGAGCGCGACGCTGAGCGCCATCATGTAGTAGCCGTGCTGAAGATTCTGCTCGAAGACGAGGCGCATGCTGAGAGCGAGGGCGACGAGAGACATCAGGGGGACTGGGTCCAGCGCCGCCGGCCCCAGATGGCGTACGAACCAGAAGCCTATGCATCCCGATGCCACAATTGGCAGGATCCGTGTCACCAAGACGAGGGTGGCTCCGTGAAGATGGAGCTCCCACAGGACTGTCCCCCCAAAACCAGGGGAGTCGCCTGTCCCTAGCGTGATGGCCCGCGTGACAGCTCCGGATGTGGTCGCGACGATCGGAGCCACCATCACTGCAGCCGCTCCAATCGCTGCGAGAGCAAATCTCAGTCGGCGCGCACGCGGCGCGACAACCAGGACGGGCACCGCTACCAGGAGCGCGTACTGCTGGGAAAGAACTGCGAGTGCGACCAGGACACCGGACCAGATCCAGGCATCGCGACGAACGCAGGCGATGCTACCGAGGATCAGCCCCATGGCAATCAGGTCCTGGGGGTGGAACACGTTGCCGACACATGACCAAACGGGAGGAAGGCATGCCAGGACGATGACGGTGAAGGGCTCCCACCTACGACGGCCTCGTTTACACGCGCGGAGCAGAGCGATCGCTCCGCCCATGAGCGCGATCCAGGAGACGTAGCCGAGCCGGAGGGTCGGAACCAGCGCCGCCGAACGGATGGACCAGTGGTACATGGCTGGGAGCGCGTTTGCGCAGCCGTTGCCAAGTTCCGCGTGGGAAGGGAAAGGATAGGAGCTCCCGGTGGGTGCGAGCACTGCCAACCCCCCGGCCAGCAGGGGATAGACGGGGGGTGGGTATGCACCCGTCTTTGGCACGCCTGCCTCCACTGGGTGCGCCGCAGGACCGACGAGAAAGGCGCACGCAACGTCCCCGTGCGAGATCGCCCAGATTGAGTACGCCGACTGATAGCCGTCGTCGTCGGAGGCGCCCCCGAGCGCCGTGATGAGGCCGACGAAGAGCAGTGTGGCGACAATCCATCCCGCGACGCACCACACTTCGGAGAGTGGGTGATCGAGCCATTCCGCCCATGAGGTGCTTCGGCTGTCACCGGAGTGAGGAAGTGTCGTCGTCATCTTGTAGGACAGATGTCAGACCGAGCCCGCAAGGGACTCACGTTGAACCGAGCCGCCGCCAGATGCTACTTGAGCCGCTTCCTCCTCTGATGGATTCTCCGCGTGCCTCCCCGGTGACGACGCGAAGGGAACACCGGACTTCATGTCGCAGGAAGTAGCGTGAATGTATGTGGCCCGACGTTCGAAGATGGGCTAGGTGGCGCTTGTGCTCGGGATCCTGACCGTCAGTTGTGCCGTTCTTGGGCTAGCGGTTGGATCATTCTTGAACGTGGTCATCTACCGCGTCCCTCGTGGTGAGTCGATTGTCTCGCCACGCTCCGCCTGTCCCTCGTGCGGGACGCAGCTCCGCGAGCGGGACAACGTGCCGGTGTTGTCCTGGCTGCTTTTGAGAGGCCGCTGCCGGAACTGCCACGAGCCGATTTCTGCCCACTATCCGCTGGTCGAACTCGCGTGTGCAGGGCTCTTCGCTGGGACCGCAGCTCGCTTCGGCTTCGACTGGGCCCTGCCGGCCTTCCTGGTCCTCTTCGCCGGCCTGCTCGCGCTGTCGGTCATCGACATAGAGCGTCTCATCCTCCCCAAGGCCATCGTGTGGCCGCTGTCGGTTGCTGTGGCGGCGCTCCTGGTGATGGCGGCGGCTGCGACAGGGGAGTGGCACGACCTTCTCGAGGGTGCAGTGTGCGCCGCGGCCTGGTTCGTCGTGTTCTATGCGATGTTTGCCGTGAGCCCGCGACTGCTCGGATTCGGTGACGTGAGGCTTGCTCCCGTGCTCGGGCTCGCACTCGGATGGCTCGGGTGGCGGTATGTCGTTCTGGGGTTTTTTGCGGCCAACCTCATCGGCGCGGTGATCGGCATCGCCCTTATTGCCAGCCACCGCATGTCCCGGCGCCAGCAGATTCCCTACGGCGTCTTCCTCGCTGCGGGTTGTGCCGTCGCTGTCTTCGCCGGTCCCGAGCTTTTGCGTCCCTTCACCCCGTCGTGAACCCGCCCCGAGAATCCTTAGCGCACGATCTCCATGCGGAGGCCCTGCTCGTCCCACTCGGGATCCTGCGGCAGGCGGAGGGCGGCACGGACGAAGATGCGCCGGGCCGTCCAGAGGAAGACGGCCACGTCAAGGAGGTGCGCCATCGTCACGCCGGGCAACTCAGCGGAGAGGATCCGATCCACGGCGGGGAACTTCGCCTCGAGGAGCGTTCTGCGCTCCTTGTGGCCCTCCTCGGTGTGCTTCGGCCACTGCAAGGGGTGTCCGTCGTTCAGCTCATAGAAGCTGACGTCCGAGTGGACCTCGTAGACGGTCCTCTGGCGGAAGGGGGCCATCTCCTCCGCCACCTCGCGGTAGCGGGGGAGGAGCGCCATGCTGATCGCGTCGAGGTGGTCGGGGAGGAATTCGAGCTCGTTGGTGGGGGAGCGTACCGGTGCGCTCTGGATGGACGAACCGCGCTTGGGCCCGAGGAGCGTCCGGGCGTCGCGGTCACAGGTCCGCCCGCCGGTGGCAGCCTCGTTGAGGTAGCCAACGGGCGCGTTGAGGGCGATCACCGAGTAGGTGGGACGTTGGTCCAGCACCTCGGTGAAGGGCGCGATGAGCCGCGGCTCTTCGGGGGCGAAGATCGTTCCCTGCAGCTTGGCCGGCGCGACGAGCCAGGAGCGCCCGCAGGGTGTGGCTCCGGCGACCAGCTCGTAGGGGAGGTCTGGTCCGCGCCGTGCGGTGGTGCCGATCGTCACGCAGTCGCGTAGACGGGCCCGCGCTGGCCGACCAACCGGTTGAGCTCCTTGGGGTGCGAGGAGATCGCCAGTGCGTCCTCGTAGGTGATGATCTCACCGGAGACCAGGTCGGCGAGGCTCGATTCGAGCGAGCACATACCTTCCGCCTGGTTCGTGGTGATGAGGTTGGGGAGCTGGTGCGTCTTGCCCTCCCGGATGATGTTGCGCACGGGATGGTTGGCAATCAGGATCTCGAATGCCGCCACCATCCCGCCGCCGATCCTCGGGACGAGGCGCTGGGCGACCACCGCGCCGAGCGACGAGCCGAGCTGGACTCGGATCTGGTCCTGGCGCCAGGAGGGGAACACGTCGATGATGCGATCGATGGCCTGGGACGAGTCGTTGGTGTGCAAGGTGGAGAAGACCAGGTGGCCGGTCTCCGCGAGCGTCAAGGCGAGCTGAATCGATTCCAGGTCACGCATCTCGCCGACCAGCAGGACGTCGGGGTCCTCCCGCAGGGCGGAGCGGAGTGCCCGTTCGAACGAAGGGCTGTCCGTCCCCACCTCACGCTGGCTGACCGCGGAGAGCCCGTGCGTGTGCACGTACTCGACGGGGTCCTCGATGGTGAGGATGTGCACCGACCGGGTCTGGTTGATCCGGTCGATGATGGAGGCCAGCGTGGTCGACTTACCCGAACCGGTTGGACCGGTTAGGAGCACCAGCCCACGGGGGAGCCGGGCCATCCATTCCGCAACGGGCGGGAGGCCGAGCTCCTCGAACGTCGGGATGTCGGAGGGGATCATTCGGAGCGCCAACGCCGTCTCGCCCTTCTGGGTGAACGCACTCCCACGAAGGCGGGCCCGGTCGCGCCAGGTCAGGGAGAAGTCGACGTCCTGCAGCTCGTTGAACGTCGACTCCTGCTGCTCGCTGAGCATGAGCCGCACGATCTCGTCGATCCGGTCACCGGTGAGGACGGGCGTACCCTCGATCGCACTGAGCTGCCCGTCGACCCTGACCCGAGGCTGTGACCCTGTCGCCAGCAGCAGGTCGGATCCCTTGCGGTCCCACAGGACATCGAGCCAGGGATCCACCGCTTCGATGTTGGCTGCGTTGTTCACCGATTCATTCCCCTCTTTGTGGTGAAGGCCAAAGTGCCCGGCCCACCGGGCCGGGCGCTTTGGTTCACCGTTGGTATTACTGACTGGTGTGCTGCTCGTAACTCCTAGGTGACGCTCGAGCAGGGGTTGTACGTGGTGGTCGTCGAGTCGTACGTGCCGGCCGCCCCAGCACCGGCTGGAGTGACGATGACCGAGCCGCCACTACCCAGCGAGATGGCGTACGCCGTGTTGGACGGTGCGGCGTGGATGTATCCACCGGTGACCAATGGGTTGCTGTTCGTGATAGCGCCCACGGTCGCAGGAGGAGGTGTGTTGGTCGCGTTGCTCGGCGCATCGATGTACGCCTGGACCGCCGTCTCGACCGTCTTGGCGTCCGAGTTGCAGGCCGCCACCGCGCTCTCGCCGGTGACACCGGTGAGGGCGAAGACGACGGTTGCGGCAAGGATGCCGAGGACGACGATGACGATGAGCAGTTCGATAAGGGTGAACCCCTTCTCGGCGAGCTCCTCGCCCCGACGACGCGCCTGAATGTCGCGTAGATGCCTAATCATGTGCGGTGATACCGCCTTTCTATGTGGTTTGGGCCCCTGGAAGCCCTCCAGTGACTGCCTTCCTCCCTCGCCAAATGGGGAGACCGGTTAAATGTATCATTGCTTTCGTTGTTCACAACAGGTACAAAGTCACATTCATGGGCTCTGACGTGCGGTTTTCCATTTGTTGTCCGCCTGTGGAGACTGCAGCAACTTCCGCAATAACTACCACCTTATTTTCGGACGATTGGAAGAAATCCTTAGGAGAAATTCGGTCAGATGGCAGCCACAAATTGTCAGCACCGGCAAATTGCTACTGGATCTTCACCTGCTTGTAGATGCCGTACATCGCCGAGACGAGCGCGATGGCGACGAAGCCCACGATGACACCCATGATGATGATGACGAGAGGCTCGAAGAGGCCCGTGAACCGCTTGAGCTTGACGTCGAGCTCCCTGTCGTAGAACGCCGCTGCGGTGGCGAGCTGCGCGTCCAGAGTGCCCGTCTCCTCGCCCACCCGGAACATCTGACGAGCCGCGCCGGGGAAGAGCCCGGTGCGGGCGAGAGGCTCGGCGAGGCCTTGACCCTCGATCATCTCCTCGCGCACCGTGGCGATACCGCTGCTGTACACCGAGTTGTTCGCCGATTCGGCGGTGACCCGCATGGCCTCGGGCAGGGCAACGCCGGCCCTGAGCATGGAGGACAGGATCCGACAGATCCGCTCGATGATCGCCGTACGAACCAGGTCGCCGAGTATCGGGAGCTTGAGTATGAAGGAGTCGAGTCGCGCCTTTCCAGACCGAGATCGACGCATCGCGATGATGCCGGCGATCGCGAGAACGATCACAGCCAAGATGGCCCACCACCAGTGCGTGACGAAGTTCGAGACGCTCAGCAACATCCGGGTGGGAAGAGGCAACTTTGCGTTGAACGACTTGAAGAACACAACGAACTTCGGCATCACGAAGGTGGCCAGTATGACGACGACGACGACTGCCATGACCGCAACCACTGCGGGATAGACCATGGCGGAGGTGATCTTGGACCGCGCCTCGATGTCGCGATCCAGGTAATCGGCGAGTTGGTCGAGGACGGTGTCCAGGTTTCCGGTCAATTCCGCTGACGACAGGATGCCGATGTAGTAGTTGGGAAATGCCTCCGGATGCGCCGCGGCCGCCGAGGCAAAGGTGTCGCCGGACTGGAGCCGTTCGATCATGTCATAGAGGCACCGCTGCAGCAGCTTGTCGGTTGTCTCGACGGCAATCACCTCGAGGGACTCCATGATCGGAACCCCGGCCCGCACGAAGACGGACAGCTGTCGTGAGAAGTGCATGATGTCCTTGCGAGGCACCAACTTCTTGGTGATCTCGAACTGCAGGACGTTCCTCTTCGGGGATACCTCGATCGTCTCGTAGCCCCGGTCGAGCAACGCGAGATGCGCGGCCCCGGCTGTCGGTGCGGTCTCGACGCCCGAAACTCTCTTCCCGGCGTCGTCGAACGCGCTGTACTTGAACTTTTCCATGGCTTGGTCCCGTCCCCTTACCTAGAGCGAATAGATGCTTCGGATGACCTCGGCGATGGTCGTGGTGTCCTGCGTCACCAAGTTGATGGCCTCTTCACGCAGTGTCCGCATGCCCTGTCTCTGCGCCAGGCGACGCAGTTCGTCTTGCGTCGCCCAGCCGACGATGAGGCGCTTGATCTCGGGTGTCATCTGCAGGAGTTCATAGACACCAATGCGGTCCTGGTACCCGGTTTGCCCGCAGAAATTGCATCCGGTGCCCTGGCAGAACTCGGTCTTGGGCACCCCGCCACTCTCCTCGTAGAAGGTCATTTCCTCCTCGGTCGGCGTGTACGACGTCTTGCACGACGGGCAGATGCGACGAACCAGTCGCTGTCCGACAATGGCGATGACGGACGACGCGACGAGGAACGACTCGATTCCCATGTCGAGGAAACGGTGGAGGGCGGAAACCGAGTCGGTCGCATGCAGAGACGACAGGACCATGTGACCGGTCAGCGCCGATTGGACAGCGATGCGTGCGGTCTCGACGTCGCGGATCTCGCCCACGAGAATGGTGTCCGGGTCCTGGCGCAGAATGGACTTCAGACCGGTCGCAAACGTGAGCCCCGCCTGTTCGTTGGTCTGAATCTGGTTGATCGACGGGAAGACGTATTCGACGGGATCCTCGATCGTCATGACGTTCTTGGTCGGATCCGCGACTTGGCCCAGCGTTGCGTACAGCGTTGTCGTCTTGCCACTGCCCGTTGGTCCGGCGCACAGGACCATGCCGAATGGGGCCTTGACCAGTGATGAAAAAATCTCGTGGGTATCTTTGGGCATGCCGAGGTCGTGCAGCCGAAGGACAGAACGGTTCTTGTCAAGGATCCGCATCACGCACTTCTCACCCCAGATGGTCGAGGCCGTCGACACCCGGACGTCGGTGTCCTTTCCGTCAATGGGGGTCGTGAGCTGACCGTCTTGCGGGCGCCGGCGCTCGACGATGTTCATGCCGGCCATGATCTTGATTCGACTGACCAGACTGACACCCATGTTGGAGGGGAGCATCAGCACTTCCTTCAGAGCGCCGTCAATGCGGAAGCGCACCCTCACGACGTCCTGGGACGGCTCAATGTGCACGTCTGACGCGCGGTCGCGCTTGGCCTGGGTCAGGATGCGAGAGACGACCTGCACGATTGGCGCGTCGTCAGCGACGACCTCAGTCTCGACGCTCTCACTGCCGCGCCGACGATAGCCCTCGACCGCCTCGAAGGCCTCGACGAGGGTGTCGACGCCACCGATGGCACGGTAGCTGCTGTCGATGGCCCACTGGATGTCGGACGCGGGCGCGAGCACGAAGCGGATCGGGTGCTGCGTCGACTCCGTCAACAGCGCGCGGACTGCGACCGACGGCTGCTCGGACAACGCCACTTGGAGGCCGTCGTCGTCCAAGCGGATCGGCATCGCCATGCTCTCCCGGACCACCTGTTCGGGGATGAGGCTGAGTAACTCCGGATCGGGATTGTGGCGCCGTAGGTCGACGACCGGCATGTGCAGCAGCTCGGCCAGCACGAGGATCAGCTCGCGCTCGTTGAGCGCGCCCATGTCGACGAGGGTTTCACCGAGTCTCTTACCCGAGTCCTTCTGCACGACCAGTGCCTGAGCAACGTCATCCTCGGTGACGAACCCGCGCCGAACGAGCAGCGCACCAAACGGCTCGCCGCCCGCGGCGCGAGGTGCCGTCTCGACCTCGGACGCGTCGAGATCGAGCTCTGTCGCGGCACCGTTACCGCTCAGGTCGGGGGAGTCATCGTGCTCGTCCCCCTTTGTCATGGTCGCAGTTCTCTCTTTGCGTCCCAGTTTCATCTTTCCCCCTCAGCTTTACGGTGGTGCCTGCGTGAACGTGAAGACCGCATTCGTCGTGTACGGACTGGCGCCACCCGACGGGGTGGTCACCGTGATGAAGAACGATGCGCCGACGTACGCGTTGCCGGCAAACGGGTAGGTGATGGCGGTGATCTCCCCGTTCGAGACGACTTGGACCGCGGTGGCCGCCTGTTGGTTGAGCGGGCTCACGGGTGAACCGCCAGTCTCTTGGGTCATGGTGACCGTGGCGCCATTGATGAACCCGCTGCCGTCGATGGTGATCGAGGTGCCATGGGTGGTATAGCCCGAGGTCGGTGTGACGCTGGTCACGACAGGGGCCTTCGGGCCGTAGACGAACAGCGCACTCGGGAGCACGAGGCTGGTGCCACCGCCCGGCGTGGTGACGGTGATGTAGTAGCTCGCCAGGGTGGTCACCGCGGGCGATACCGCCGTGATCGTCTGGTTTGTGGTGTTCACGACGACATTGGTGGCCGGGACGATCTGCTGCACCTGTTGGGTG
The DNA here is from genome assembly GCA_963788585.1 of uncultured Acidimicrobiaceae bacterium. Lineage (GTDB taxonomy): Bacteria > Actinomycetota > Acidimicrobiia > Acidimicrobiales > RAAP-2 > Bog-473. Next base: position 12,607 of record CAWBHA010000004.1, on the reverse strand, counting down.
GGGGTGCTCTGCAGCTGGGCTAGAGGATTCATATTGACGAAGTTGACCGTCGCCCCGTTGGCGAATCCGCTGCCGGTGATGGTGATGGGCTGGCCGCCGTCGAACGTGTCGAGCGGGTTACCCGGGTTGATCCCGGTGACACCGGTGACCGCGGGGACCACGGGGTTCCAATTCCAGTCGTTGATGGTCATGGCACTGCCGCAATAGACGACGCACTGGACGTTGCTGGGTGCGCTCACTCCCTGGGGGTAGTCGTCGAAAGTGACGATGGCCTGAAGGAAAGGTGCCTGCGGGCAGGTCGTCTGCGCGGCGTTCCAAGAGGCGGTGCCGGTCACGGGCGCGGTTCGCGAAACGGGACATGCGGAGACCGTCACCTGGCGGGTGTTCGCCTCCGTGGGGTTCCAGACCGTCGTGCAGTACACGTTCATGTTGTTTGGTGGGTGTCCTGGCACTGGGTTCGGATCGATGTACTGGGAGGCGCCCGTTCCCCAGCAGTAGTTGGGCGGGCTCGCGTTCAGTGTCTGGTCGGTCGTGGTGTTGTTGACCGAGGTGTACAGCAGCGGGTGGTAGCGGATGTTCTCTATGGCCAGGTTGACCGCGTTGGACGCCGAGTTGCTGACATTCTGGGTGGTGGTGAAGTTGGCGCTGTTCGCCAGGTCGTTGGTGGTCCACTCGGTGAGTGCGCCAACAATGACGCTGATGACCACCAGGAACACCAGAGCGAGGATCAGGACAGCCCCTGACTCGTCCTGACTGCCGAGGGACTCGTCCTGGGACCGGGCGCGCCAGGTGACGACCCGGTGCCGGGTGCGAAGGCGTCGGGTGACGGCGCGCTGGCTGGAGGTGAATGGAGTCATCGGTTCAGGTGGTGAAGGCGGTGCTCGTGGCGCCGGTCAGGCCCGTGGCGCTGGCGGTGAGGGTCCATCCGTTGACGGCCCCACGCGTGTGGGTGATGTTGATGCCGGCGAACGCGGCCACTCCCGCCGCCGCCGTCACGGGGTTGGTGTTCCACCCCAGCGTGCCCGTCCTGCCATTCGGGGTGGAGCCGATGGCCAGGGTGACCTTGTTCGTCGCTGTGACGACGACGTTGCCGTTGGTGTCTTCGATGCTCACGACGGGCTGAGGGCTCAAGTTGGCGCCGCTGCCGGATCCGCTGCCGGGCTGGGTCGTGAACGCAAGCTTGTTGGCCGCACCGGCGACGACGCTCACGCTGGCCGATGTCGCGGACGTCAGGCCCCCGCCCGCGGCGTGGAAGGTGTAGGTCCCGGCTGCTGCGGTGCCGGTGATGGCGCAGCCCGCAAACGTTGCCACGCCCGTGGCGGGAGTGGCGGGGTTGGTGTTGCAACCCATAGCACCCTGGGTGGAGCCGCCGTTGTTCGCCGTGTAGCCGTTTATCGAGAGCGTGATGCCGGTGCCGTACGTCGTCACGGTGTTGCCGCTGGCGTCCTCGGCGGTCACGGAGGGCTGGGTGAACGCGGCACCCTCTGTCACCGAACCACCCGGCTGCGTCGTGAAGATCAGCTGGCTCGCCGTCCCGGCAACGATGGTGATGCTCGATGACGTGGCGGAGAAGGAGCCGCTCGTGGCCGAGAGCGTATAGGTGCCCGCTCCGGACGTCCCAGTGATGGCGCAACCCGAGAACGTCGCCACGCCGCTGCTCGGGGTGAGCGGGTTGGTGCAGCCGTTCACAGCACCGCTGGTCGATCCACCGTTCCCGGGGGTGTAGGTCTCGACGCCCAAGGTGATCCCCGTGCTGTAGCTCGTAACGGGATTTCCGTTGGCATCCTCTACCGTGACCACGGGTTGGGTGAACGCCGTACCCTCGGTCACCGAGCCCCCCGGCTGGGTCGTGAAGAGCAGCTGCGTTGCCGGTCCCGCCGTAATGGTGAACGCGCTGCTCGTCGCCCCGGTCAGTCCGGTGGCCGCGGCGGTCAGGGTGTAGGTGGTCCCCGTCTTGCCGGTGATCTTGCACCCGGCGAAGGTCGAGGTGCCGCCGGTGGCGCCAAGGGGGTTGGTGGTGCAGGCCAGCGTGCCGCCGGGGTTGGTCCCGATTGCGAGGGTCACGGAGTTCGTGGCCCCGGTGACCACGTTCCCGCCGACGTCCTCGACGCTCACGGCCGGTTGCGTGCTCCACGCCGACCCGTTCGCTCCGCCGCCGGGTTGTGTCGTGAAGCCCAACTGGTTGGCGTCACCGACGGTGATGGTGAACGGCGTACCCGTCGCGGTCGTCAGCCCGGTCGACGAGGCGGCGATCGTGTAGCTCCCCGACTTGCCGGTGATCTTGCAGCCGGCGAAGGAGGCGACGCCACCGGTGGCGCCCAGCGGGTTGGTGGTGCAGGCCAAGGTCGCCCCGCTGCCGGGCTGGGTGATGATGGCCAGGGACATCGAGGCGGTCGAGGCGGTGACGGTGTTGCCTCCGGCGTCCTGGACCGTCACGGCGGGCTGGGTGGTCCAAGCGGTACCGTCTACTCCGCCGCCCGGCTGGGTGGTGAAGGCAAGCTGGGTGGCGGCACCGATGGTGATCGAGAACGCGTTGCTCGTGACCCCGGTCAAGCCGGTGGCCGAGGCGGTCAGGGTGTAGCTGCCGAGCTTGCCGGTGATCTTGCAGCCGCCGAAGGAGGCGACGCCACCGGTGGCACCCAGCGGGTTGGTGGTGCAGGAGAGCGCGCCGCCGGGGTTGGTCCCGAGTGGCGAGGGTGACCGAGTTGGTGGCGGTGGTCACCACGTTGCCCGACTGGTCTTCCACGCTCACGGCCGGCTGGGCGGTCCAGTTGGCGCCGTCGGCTCCGCCACCGGGCTGGGTGGTGAAGACGAGCTGGGTGGCCGGGCCGGAGGTGATGGTGAACGCCGAGCTGGTGGTCCCCGTGAGCCCGGTGGCCGCGGCGGTCAGCGTGTAGCTCCCCGCCTTGCCGGTGATCTTGCAGCCGGCGAAGGAGGACGTGCCACCAGTGGCGCCGAGCGGGTTGGTGGTGCAGGCCAACGCGCCGCCGGGGTTGGTCCCGAGCGCGAGGGTGACAGTGTTGGTGGCGGTGGTCACCACGTTGCCCGACTGGTCCTCGACGGCTCACCGCAGGCTGGGTCGTCCAGGTCGCGCCGTTGGCCCCGCCGCCCGGCTGGGTGGTGAAGACGAGCTGCGTGGCGGAGCCCACGGTGATGGTGAACGAGTTGCTGGTCGTGCCGGCGAGCCCGGTGGCCGTCGCATTCAGCGTGTAGCTCCCCGTCTTGCCGGTGATCTTGCAGCCGGCGAAGGTGGACGTGCCGGCCGTGGCGGCAAGCGGGTTGGTGGTGCAGGCCAGCGTGCCGCCGGGGTTGGTCCCGATGGCGAGCGTGACGGAGTTCGTGGCCGTCGGGACGACGTTGCCACCGGCGTCCTCGATGGCCACCGCAGGCTGGGTCGTCCAGGTCGCCGCGTTGGCCCCGCCGCCCGGCTGGGTGGTGAAGGCAAGCTGGGTGGCGGCACCGATGGTGATCGAGAACGCGTTGCTCGTGACCCCGGTCAAGCCGGTGGCCGAGGCGGTCAGGGTGTAGCTGCCGAGCTTGCCGGTGATCTTGCAGCCGCCGAAGGAGGCGACGCCACCGGTGGCGCCGAGCGGGTTGGTGGTGCAGGCGAGCGTGCCGCCGGGGTTGGTCCCGATGGCGAGGGTGACCGAGTTGGTGGCGGTGGTCACCACGTTGCCCGACTGGTCTTCCACGCTCACGGCCGGCTGGGTGGTCCAGTTGGCGCCGTCGGCTCCGCCACCGGGCTGGGTGGTGAAGACGAGCTGGGTGGCCGGGCCGGAGGTGATGGTGAACGCCGAGCTGGTGGTCCCCGTGAGCCCGGTGGCCGCGGCGGTCAGCGTGTAGCTCCCCGCCTTGCCGGTGATCTTGCAGCCGGCGAAGGAGGACGTGCCACCAGTGGCGCCGAGCGGGTTGGTGGTGCAGGCCAACGCGCCGCCGGGGTTGGTCCCGAGCGCGAGGGTGACGAGTTGGTGGCGGTGGTCACCACGTTGCCCGACTGGTCCTCGACGGCTCACCGCCGGCTGGGTCGTCCAGGTCGCGCCGTTGGCCCCGCCGCCCGGCTGGGTGGTGAAGACGAGCTGCGTGGCGGAGCCCACGGTGATGGTGAACGAGTTGCTGGTCGTGCCGGCGAGCCCGGTGGCCGTCGCATTCAGCGTGTAGCTCCCCGTCTTGCCGGTGATCTTGCAGCCGGCGAAGGTGGACGTGCCGGCCGTGGCGGCAAGCGGGTTGGTGGTGCAGGCCAGTGTGCCGCCGGGGTTGGTCCCGACGGCGAGCGTGACGGAGTTCGTGGCCGTCGGGACGACGTTGCCACCGGCGTCCTCGATGGCCACCGCAGGCTGGGTCGTCCAGGTCGCCGCGTTGGCCCCGCCGCCCGGCTGGGTGGTGAAGGCAAGCTGGGTCGCGGCACCGATGGTGATCGAGAACGCGTTGCTCGTGACCCCGGTCAAGCCGGTGGCCGAGGCGGTCAGGGTGTAGCTGCCGAGCTTGCCGGTGATCTTGCAGCCGCCGAAGGAGGCGACGCCACCGGTGGCGCCGAGCGGGTTGGTGGTGCAGGCGAGCGTGCCGCCGGGGTTGGTCCCGAGCGGCGAGGGTGACCGAGTTGGTGGCGGTGGTCACCACGTTGCCCGACTGGTCTTCCACGCTCACGGCCGGCTGGGTGGTCCAGTTGGCGCCGTCGGCTCCGCCACCGGGCTGGGTGGTGAAGACGAGCTGGGTGGCCGGGCCGGAGGTGATGGTGAACGCCGAGCTCGTGGTCCCCGTGAGCCCGGTGGCCGCGGCGGTCAGCGTGTAGCTCCCCGCCTTGCCGGTGATCTTGCAGCCGGCGAAGGAGGACGTGCCACCAGTGGCGGCAAGCGGGTTGGTGGTGCAGGCCAACGCGCCGCCGGGGTTGGTCCCGAGCGCGAGGGTGACCGAGTTGGTGGCGGTGGTCACCACGTTGCCCGACTGGTCTTCCACGCTCACGGCCGGCTGGGTCGTCCAGGTCGCGCCGTTGGCCCCGCCGCCCGGCTGGGTGGTGAAGACGAGCTGCGTGGCGGAGCCCACGGTGATGGTGAACGAGTTGCTGGTCGTGCCGGCGAGCCCGGTGGCCGTCGCATTCAGCGTGTAGCTCCCCGTCTTGCCGGTGATCTTGCACCCGGCGAAGGTGGACGTGCCGGCCGTGGCGGCAAGCGGGTTGGTGGTGCAGGCCAGTGTGCCTCCGGGGTTGGTCCCGACGGCGAGCGTGACGGAGTTCGTGGCCGTCGGGACGACGTTGCCACCAGCGTCCTCGATGGCCACCGCAGGCTGGGTCGTCCAGGTCGCCGCATTGGCCCCACCGCCCGGCTGGGTGGTGAAGGCAAGTTGGGTCGCGGCACCGATGGTGATCGAGAACGCGTTGCTCGTGACCCCGGTCAAGCCGGTGGCCGAGGCGGTCAGGGTGTAACTGCCGAGCTTGCCGGTGATCTTGCAGCCGCCGAAGGAGGCGACGCCACCGGTGGCGCCGAGCGGATTGGTGGTGCAGGCGAGCGTGCCGCCGGGGTTGGTCCCGATGGCGAGGGTGACCGAGTTGGTGGCGGTGGTCACCACGTTGCCCGACTGGTCTTCCACGCTCACGGCCGGCTGGGTGGTCCAGTTGGCGCCGTCGGCTCCGCCACCGGGCTGGGTGGTGAAGACGAGCTGGGTGGCCGGGCCGGAGGTGATGGTGAACGCCGAGCTCGTGGTCCCCGTGAGCCCGGTGGCCGCGGCGGTCAGCGTGTAGCTCCCCGCCTTGCCGGTGATCTTGCAGCCGGCGAAGGAGGACGTGCCACCAGTGGCGGCAAGCGGGTTGGTGGTGCAGGCCAACGCGCCGCCGGGGTTGGTCCCGAGCGCGAGGGTGACAGAGGTCGTCGAGTTCACGGTGTTGCCGCCCACGTCCTGGACCGCCACCTGCGGCTGCGAGGTCCACGTCGCCCCATTTGCTCCGCCGCCCGGCTGGCCGGTGAAGGTGAGCTTGGTCGCGGGACCGATAGTGATCGCGAAGGTGTTACTGGTCGCAGACGCCAGTCCGGGCTCGGACGCGGTCAAGGTATAGGTCGTCCCGGTCTTGCCAGTGATCTGGCAGCCGGCGAAGGAAGCCACGCCGCCGCTGGCGTTCGACGGGTTTGTGGTGCAGGCCAGCGTTCCGCCGGGGTTGGTACCGATTGCCAACGTGATGGGATCGGTTGCAGAAGTGATGAGGTTGCCACCGGCGTCTTCGACACTCACCGCGGGCTGGCCGGTCCACGCGACGCCGTCGGTACCGCCACCCGGCTGGGCGGTGAAGGCGAGCTTTGCGGGCGCGCCGATGCTGATGGTGAAGGTGGCGCTGGTCCCGATCAAGGCGGGAGTGGTGGAGGTCGCTTTCAGCGTGTAGCTCCCGACCGCTCCGGAGATCTGGCAGCCCGTGAAGGTGGCGACGCCGCTCCCCGTGGTGACTGGGTTGGCGCCGCAGGAGAACGTCGCGCCGCTCCCCGGCTGGCTGTTGATGCTGAGCGTGACGTTGGAGGCGAACGACGTGACGACGTTTCCGGAAACATCCTCCGCGCTCACGCTTGGCTGGGCGCTCCAGGCCGCGCCGTTGGGGCCACCCCCTGGCTGCGTCGTGAAGACGAGCTGGGTGGCGGTACCTGCGGTGATCGTGAAGCTATTGCTTGTGCCGGAGCTGAGGCCGGTCCCTGTCGCGCTCAACGAGTAGGTGCCGGCGGTGCCGGTGATCTTGCAGCCGGCGAAGGTCGCGACGCCGGCATTGGCTGTCACCGAGAGGTTGGTGCAGGCCAGGGTGCCGCCCGCGTTCTGGGCCAGCCCCAGAGTCACGCTCGTCGTAGCGGTGGAAACCTTGTTCCCACCCGAGTCCTCGACCGTCACCACCGGCTGGGTGGCCCAGGTCGCGGTGTTCGCTCCGCCGCCGGGCTGGGTCGAGAAGGCGAGCTGTGCGGCCGTGCCCACCGTGAGGGTAAAGGGCGCGCTGGTTCCGTTGACCAGGCCGGAGGCGCTGGCAGTCAACGTGTAGGAGCCGATCTTGCCGACGACCTGACAGCCGGAGAAGGTGGCCACGCCGGTGGTCGCGTTCACGGGGTTGGTGGTGCAGGCCAGAGCGGCACCGGTCCCGGGCTGGGAGGCGATGGTCAGCGACACGGAGTTGGTCGCTGTGGTGACCGGATTGCCGCCGGCGTCCTCAACTGTCACTGCTGGCTGGTTGGCCCAGGTCGCGCCGTTGGCCCCGCCACCGGGCTGGCTGGTGAAGGACAGCTTGGAGGCGGGACCGAGGGTGATGTTGATGGCAGTGCTGTTGGCCACGGTCAAGCCGCCGTCGGCCGCGTGCAGCGTGTACCCCGTCCCTACCGCGTTGATGGCGCACCCGCTGAACGTGGCCACGCCCGCCGACGCCGCCTGGGTGGAGCAGGCGAGCGTGGCGCCTGACGTTCCCGTGCCGCTGTTGATGCTCAGGGTCACGGTGGAGGTGTTGTTGGTCACCACGTTGCCGCTCGAGTCCTCGATGGTGACCACGGGTTGCGTCGGGAAGGCCACGCCTCCGGTCGAGCTGGTTGGCTGCGTCGTGAAGACGAGCTTCGACGCCGTGCCGGCCACGGTGAAGGAACTACTCGTGACCGATGTCAGGCCGGTGGCCGCGGCCTGGAGCGTGAAGGATCCCTGCGTGCCGAGAGTGATCTTGCAGTTGTTGAAGGTCGCGATCCCGCCGGAGGCCGTCACCGCTCCCGTGCAGCCGCCGAGGGTGCCGCTCCCCGTCTTGATTGTCAGGGTGACCTGATTGGTCGCTGTGGTGACGAGATCGCCGCCGGCGTCCTCGACCCAGACGACCGGCGCCGTCGAGAAGGTGGCACCACCTGTGGCGTTCGCCGGCTGCACCGAGAACGCCAGCTTTGTCGCGCCCCCGGCCACCGTGAAAGATGAACTCGTTCCCGCGGTCACCGTGCCGCGGGAAGAGTCCGTCGCGCTCAGGGTGAAAGAACCGGCGGTTCCGAGCGTGATCTTGCAGTTCGTGAACTTCGCCACCCCTGCAGTCGCTTGGACCGTGGTGTTCGTGCACCCCAGGGTTCCGCTCCCGGTGCCGATGGAAAGTTTGACCTGGTCGGTCGCGCCGGTCCCGGTGGTGATGACGTTGCCGCCCGGGTCCTCGACGGCGACCCAAGGCTGCGTTCCGAAGGTGGTGCCGCCCGTCGAAGCACCAGGGTTTTGGGTGAAGGCCAATTGTGCTGGCTGGCCGATCGTGACGCTGAACGCCGCACTGGTGGCGGTGAGCGTGCCGGTGGTCTCGACATCGGTGGCCGTGAGTGTGTAGTTCGTCCCGACCTTGTTGACGTTGCAACCGGTGAAGGTGATGACCCCCGCGGCCTCGCTCTGCGAGCAGCCCGCGAGCGTGGCTCCGGACGTACCCGTCCCGCTCGTGATGGCCAGGTTCACGGTCGATGCGTCGGAGGTCACCACGTTGCCGCCGGCGTCCTCGACGGTGACCTGGGGCTGCGTGCCGAAGGCCGTGCCGCCCGTCGCTTTGCCCGGTTGAGTGGTGAACGAAAGCTGGGACGGAGGGCCGACCGAAACGGTGAAGTTACTGCTCGTCGCTGGGGTCAAAGTGCCGTCGGTCGCAGTGATGCTGTACGTGCCTTTGAGCTGCACGTTGCAGCCGGAGAACGAGACGACGCCGTAGTTCTCGCTTCCGGTGCAGCTGGTCGACAGCGAAGCGCCGGGGAGGGTCGGGGAGACCGCGTTGAGTGTCAGCACCACCTGGGAGAGGTCGGTGGTCACCACGTTTCCGGCGCTGTCGAGGACCTCGACGACCGGCTGGGGACTCAGGTTCTGGCCGCCGGTGGCCCCGCCCGGTTGGGTGTAGAACGCGAGTTGTGATGCGTCGCCCGCTGCGGGCGGTGCGGGCGCGGTTGGATTGTTGACCACGGTCTGGACGATCGAGCTACTCCCGGTGGGGTAGGTGACCGTGGCGCTGATGAGCTGCGGGGAGTTCGCCACGCATTGGGCCTGGGTGGGAGAGAAGGCGAATCCGGCGGTCCAGTAGCTGACGCCAGTGACTTGGGCCGAGTAGCCCTTGGGAAGGTTGGCGAAGGAGACGGCGTTGGCGCCGGTCTGGTAGGTGGCCACCGGTGCGCACGAGGAGTAAAGGCCCCGGTTCTGGAGTTGGGCCACGATCTGCTGGGTGACGCTCTTCTGCGCGGTGGCGATACTCGTCAGGTTGCGATGCTCTTGGGTGGCGGTGAATGCCGTGCCGAAGGCGACGAGCATCGCGACGGCGGCGACGCCGAGCACGACGATGGCGATCAGGACCTCGACCAGCGTGTCGCCGGCCTCGCCGTCGCGCTCGTGCCCGTGCGTCTCGACGTGGCGCCGAAGGCGGGCCCCTGGAAGGGCGCGCCCCAGGTGTGCCGAAAGGTTGCGGAGAAGAGATCTGGTCGTCATGCCGGCAACAGGATCCCCATGAACATCGCTTGGAGGCCCGTCCCCACCAGGTTGACCGTGAGGGAGTTGGGCGCGGGCGTGCTGATCATCACGGTGCCGGTCTTGTCCGAGGGGACCGAGGCCTGGCACTCGACGCTGTTGGTCCCGATGCCGGTCAGGCCGTTGCCCACATTGAGGCCACTGCCCGCCGTCGGGTTGGCGCACGCGTTGCCGATGGCCGAGGTCGGGCTGTTCGGGACGAGGCTGAACACCTGGTTCGCCGACGCGATGGTCGTTGTGGGGCTCCACCCTGCCGTCCACGAGATCGACTCGCCGTTGTCGGTGGACTCGGCGTCCCCGGTGATGAGGTTCCAGTTGGTCGCCGGAACTCCGCCCGAGCCCACGACCTGGATGTTGGTGATCGAGACGGTGGAGGTCGTGCCCTCCTGGCTCTGGTAGAGGGCGGGATTGCCCGGGATCCCGGTATAGAAGCCGTTGTTGCCCAGGAACGCTTCACTTTGTGGGGGATCGGTGTACGTCGGGATCGACGCCGCCACGATGGAACCACCGTTGGTGGTGGTGGTGGTCAGGCAGAAGCTGATGGTGAAGGGCGTGTTGGTGATGCCGTCTGTGATTTGCAACCCAGTGTTCGCGCCGTTCGTGCACTTCGTACCTTGCTGGGGAGGGTTCCAGGCGCTGAAGTCGATGAAGCAGAGCGTCGAGGCGTAGGTCCCCGTGCCGGGGGTGGCGAAGCCACAGCTGTACGGCGGCGTGTTCAGGGTTGAGCCCCCGGGGGTGTTGACGCCCGTTGACGGCACTGCGACCAGGTTCGCCGTGTAGTCGCTGGCGGCGTACGTCAACCCCAGGTTCACGTTGACCACGGTTGCCGTCGACACCCAGTTGGCCGACCAGGCCGGGGGTGTGCCTGCGCAGCTCGGCGTCGTGCTCGATGTGCACGTCACCGTGGCGGACGGACTGCCCAAGCCGGATGTGCTCACGACGTGGTGGGACGCGATGATGGACGAGAGGACAGTGGGACTGCCGTTGACGGTCTGGCAGACGTTGCGGAAGAGATTCTGAGTCGACGCCGAGCCGGCGACCAAAGAATAGGAGATCCACTGGCCACTCGGGTACTGCAGCCCGAGGATTTGTGTCCCGGTTCCGCATGCAGACGGGTTCGTCGAGGCCGCGGCAGTGGTCACCATCGACGCGCCTTGCACGTCCTTGGTGAAGCTGGTCGAGAGGGCTTCTACATCTCCCGAGTCCGAGAGCTTGTTGGCGACCACCGGGCTGAACGAGATGACCGAGAGAAGCCCTGCGGTCATGGCGCCGACGAGGAGCGGCAGTACAGCGACGACGATGAGGAGCTCGATGAGCGTGAAGCCGTTCTCGTTTCCGGGCGGTGCGTTTTTCGGCGAAAGCTGATCCCGAGTGGCGCGACGCGCCAGCGTGGCTAGGTTCCTCGATGAGTTTCGGCGAATCATGCGAGATCCTTGCGAAGGACGCTCGCGCGTCGGCGCGTCGCCAACTGCGAGGGGCTCGGGACCCGCGCCAGCAATGCCGCTGGAGCGACCGGATAAATCCCTGGTCGCGGCCAGGCCAGTTTCCGCGCGCGCGCGAAGAGACGACGCGTGACCGTGTTCCGATTGGTGGCTTTCGCCACAATTCGCCACTTCGCCAAGAATGTGCTCCCGATGGACGGACCGCCTCCGCCCGAGGACTATTGAGGGTAACTCCTCTATGCAGGTCGGGAAACCCTCGTCGCATCTTTAGAAGTTCGGGTTCCCCATGCCTGGCTGAAATCGGACGATCCGCCGGGTGACAGGTTCCAGGCACGTGACGAGCGGATTTCGCTGACTCCGCACCATGAAACGTCGGGTCCGCGGCTTGGCCTACCGCAGAAGGAATAGTGCGTAAATTGATCGTCTGTGACGCGCACGCAGCGCGTGGAGCGATCGATTGTCAAGGTTTCGACAACAGCTCGAATGGGTCGTTCTTTGCAACGGAGTCGCCGGCTTAAAGGCCGGCTTAAAGGTCGTCACGTCCCGCGCGGTTGGCCAAGTGCCAGGCATCGCAGAAGTCGCAGCGGTACACGATGAGATCGAGACGCGACTCGTTCCTGCGTTCGTCGGCGACCGCGAGGGCCTCGCCCTGCGACCGGTACGCCTTCTTTGGTGTCCCGTCGCCGCGCCAGTGCGCGCCGAGGCTCGGGACCCCTGCGGGTCGAGGAGTGCGTCGAACGCCCTGCGGACGGTTTGCTCTTCGCGTCACCTACTCATTGTGCCGCGTGGTCCAGCACAGCCCGAACCCGTTGAAGCGTTCGAGCTCCCGTTGTTGCCGCTGTGCCGACGCGCCATGGATCCGACGGAGGGGGAAGTTTGGAGTCGGACCCGTGCGTCAGGCCGCAGACAGGCTCGGGCGGTCAGAGACCGGTACGTTTCCCAGTGCGGTTCACGGCTCAGGCAAATCCGAGGAGCCCGTAGGTATTGCAGAGGCCCAGGCCATCGATGACCAAGAAGGCGGCCACCACGGCGATCACGAAAGGCAGCTTCCAACGCCGCCCGCCTCGCGACATCGCTGGCGGCATGTACCACGGAGGGAGGGGGCTACCGAAGGCCGCCAAGTGGACGTGGATCGGCAGGGCATCGTCCGGAATGCCTGCATCGGGGTCGGCGGCCAGCGCCAGCGCCGCGAGCTCGTCGTCGCTCAGTGCGTCCGGAGCAGAAGAACCGCCAATCATGACCCTCTCGACGCTACCGTTTTGGGGTCGGCGTCGTGCATCCGGCACGAGGGGAGGTGGCGTTGTGGTCGATTCGGAAGCCGAGGCTCCGAGCAGGGAGAGGTACGGCCGAACCGGGGTGGCGCCGAGCGTGCCGGCGAATCCGTACGCTCAGGTGGCAGGTTCGCGAGCGAGAGCGGGGCCGGGGACGCTCAGTGTGGGCGTCGTGCTGCTCATGATCTCTGGTGTCGCGCTCATGCTCGGCTCGGTCGGGTCGTGGGTGCACGTGACGGGTTCAGTCGGCGGTGTTGCTGCGCTCCATGTCTCTGTCAACGGCACGGATCCCGCCATCTCGACGCTCATCTCGGTCAACGGGTACGTGACGTTCATCGGTGGGATCGTCCTGCTGGTCTTCGGCGGGTTGGCGTTGAACTCCGATGATCCGTTCCTCGCCGGCCTGACCGCGTTCGTCGCCGCGGCGACCATGGT